>NZ_CM142928.1:632500-1818009 GCF_054941095.1 Dellaglioa sp. L3N | reverse complement strand
AAAAAGCCTCCTTGTCTAAATAAATCGTAACTCTAGTTTAGCATTTTAAAGCGGAGTTTTCCACAGGTTTAAAAAATTGTGCAAAAAAGAATAACAGGGGGTTTAATAAGTTTTCCACAAGGTTGGGTAAAAAGAAACAGTAGCCCCAACAGCAACCAGTTATCCACAAAAAAGGTAGGAATGTAAGCGTTGATTTAATAGCTTTTTAAAGAGTTGTTCACAATTAATAGTTAAGGGTGTGTATAACTTATTAACAGGCTGTTTATTGTGAAAAAGGCTGTGACCCGAACTGTGGAACGTGAGATGTGTTTCACAAGTCATCCACAAGAAAAAAATAAATCCTTTGAAAATGTGGATAACTAATTTATAGATAATTCTCATAATTTTCTTTCATAGAAGAAAGAAGTATGGTATTATATTCCGGTAAGTGAAATTGACATCACTGGTGTCTTGTTTTGTTGAGATACCGATTAGTTGAAACATTAAGTATTTAAGGAGGTGCCTAAATTATGAAAAGAACATACCAACCTAAAAAACGTCACCGTGAACGTGTCCATGGTTTCCGTAAACGCATGAGTACAAAAGGCGGCCGTAACGTCTTAGCACGTAGACGCCGTAAAGGTAGAAAAGTATTGTCTGCATAGACCACTGATTTCAGTGGTTTTTTTTATTACAAAGATACAGAACCTAATTAACTGGAGATATTACATGAGAAAATCATATCGCGTTAAAAAGGAAGCAGAGTTTCAAACCGTCTTTAAAAAGGGTCAATCTTGTGCGAACCGGAAATATGTTATTTATATGATGGAAAAACCAGGACAAGTTCATTTTAGAGTCGGAATTTCAGTTGGAAAGCGTATTGGGAATGCGGTTGCCCGTAATTGGGTTAAGCGTCGTATTCGTCAATCGTTATTAGAATTGAAACCAGATCTTAAACAAGATTGTGATTTTTTGGTTATTGCTAGACCATCTGTTGCTTGGTTGTCGCAAGAAGAATCAAAAAAACAAATGATGCATGTTTTAAAAATAGCTAAGATTTTAGACTAATAAAGTGAGCGAGGGTATTCTTGTGAAAAAGAAGAGTAAGCGATTTTTAGTCCTATTCAGTATGTTAGGGTTGATGTTGGTCCTAGCAGGATGTAGTACAACGCCAATAACGGAAAATAGTACAGGAATCTGGGATGGTGGTATTATCCTTAGTTTCTCTAGAGCGATTATTTTCCTTTCAAAATTATTTGGTGGAAACTATGGTGTTGGTATTATCATCTTTACCATAATCATTAGGGTTATTTTGTTACCATTAATGATTTACCAAACAAGAAGTATGCGTAAAACAGCTGAAGTACAACCTCAATTGAAGGCACTTCAAGCTAAGCATTCTGGTAAAGATGCTGCAACTGTCCAAAAATTACGTGAAGAACAACAAAAATTGTATGCAGAAGCAGGTATTAATCCAGTTGCTGGATGTTTACCATTATTAGTGCAAATGCCAATTTTACTTGCTCTTTATCAGGCTATTTTAAGAACTAATGTTTTAAAAACAGGTGAATTTTTGTGGTTACAACTTGGTGATAAAGATCCGTACTTCATCTTACCTATTTTGGCTGCAATTTTAACTTACTTTGTTTCTAAATTGGGTGTTATGGCCCAACCAGAAGCTAATTCAATGTCATCAATCATGGTTTATGGTACGCCAGTAATGATTCTTGTTACAGCTATCAATTTACCATCAGCTTTGTCATTGTACTGGGTTATAACAAATGCATTTTCAGTTGGACAAACGTTAATGATTAACAATCCGTTCAAAATTACGCGTGAACGTGAAGAAAAAGTTCGTCTTGAAAAAGAAAAAGTCCAAGCTATTCAAAAAGCAAAAAAGAAAGCCTATAAAGGCCGTAATAAAAAATAAGTGTCTGAAACCAAATCTCATTTAGTAGATTTGGTTTTTTATTTTAGTTATAATTAAGAAAAGTAATAACAGGGAGGTTATTAAGGTGAAAAAATTAACAAAATCAAATGATAGAGTTATTGCAGGGGTTGTTGGTGGTATTGCTGAGTACTTTAACTGGGATCCAACAATAACAAGAATAGGTTATATCATCTTGAGCGTTGTGAGTGTTGCGTTTCCTGGTATTTTAGTTTACATTCTTTGTGCTTTAATTATGCCTGATGCATCTACAAAATATAGATAATACTAAAAATGCGTGCCCAGAATTTCTGGGCACGCATTTGTTTCACGTGAAACAATTTAGAAAGTTACTGTATCTGGATCTTGTGCGTAACCAACCACACCTTCAAGTGAGTTAATTTCTGCCATATCTGCATCAGATAATTCAAAATCAAATAAATGAGTATTTTCTTCAATTCTATCAGCATGGACAGATTTTGGAAGTGGCAAGAAGCCATTTTGTAATGACCAGCGTAACGTAACTTGTGCAACGCTATGACCAATACGACTGGCAATTTTAACCATTGTTGGTTCAGTGAAGATAGCACCAGTTCCTAATGGGCTATATGCTTCTAGTTGAATATTGTGTTCATGACAGTAATCAATGGTTTCTTTAGGGGTATCACCAGGGGCCAATCTAATTTGATTGATCATTGGGGTGATCGTTTGTGTTTCTTCTAAAACTTTGAAATGACGAGGACGGAAGTTAGAAACGCCAATTGCTTTAATTTTACCTTCATTATAGAGATCTTCAAAGGCACGCCATGTTTCTTGAAGATGGTTTTCCCAATGATCTTCACGATAAGCAGCAGGATTAGGCCAGTGAATTAAGAATAAATCAAGATAATCAACGTCCAAGTCCTTTAATGTTTGTGCAAAGGCCGCTAGTGTTTCATCGTAAGTGTGCGCCGTGTTAGCTAATTTGCTTGTTAAAAAGATGTCCTTACGGGCAACACCGCTTTCGATGATACCTTCACCGACGCTACTTTCATTATGGTACATTTCAGCAGTATCTAAATGTCTGTAACCAGCAGCTAAGGCCGATTTTACTGATGCTTTAGCAACATCACCACTAGGTGTTTGCCAAGTTCCAAACCCGACAACTGGAATTTTTACGCCATTTGCTAATTCATATGTATCTGTTAATTTATTCATAGAATTAAACCTCCAAGTGTTTTTATTTACTTCTATATGTCATTATAGCCTGGGGCCTATAGATTTTGTCAAATGATAGAACTTTTAAAAAAAGTCGTTCCAAAAAAGGGTATAGATAAGGGGGCATTTAGTGCTATAATATAACGATGATAATTATATTTGGAGGATGGACATGCCCATATTTACTGGAAAAAATGTTGATCAAGCTGTAGCTGGTGGTTTGGCTACTTTAAAGCTTGAAAAAACACAGGTCGAGATCAAAATAATCAATGAAGGCAAGTCTGGATTCTTATTTTTTGGCCGTCAAAAGGCGGAAGTTGAGTTAATTGAAAAAAAAATAGTGAAAAAACCGACAAGCAAAAAAACAATTGATGAAAAAAAAGAGATTATTGCATCAAAACCGCTGACGGCAGAAGAAAAAGCTGCTAGAAGTCAGCTTAATGAAAAAGCAGTTCATGATGTTGGGTATTATTTAGCTGATATTACTGAATTGATGGGGATTGATACAGAAATCAACGTTCAATTTGAACGTCGTCAGGTAACCTATGATTTCAATACGAGTAAACAGGGCTTACTAATTGGTAAACATGGTAAGAGCTTAAATGCCTTGCAGTATTTAGCACAAGTTAACATGAACCAAAAAGCAGTTAGTCGAATGAACGTTATTCTAGATGTTGGTGGATATCGTCAGCGTCGTGAAGAAACGATTGAACGGTTAACAATTAAAGTTGCTAAGGATGTTATTCGAACAGGTGAAACCATTCAATTGGATCCAATGCCTGCTAATGAGCGTAAGCAAATTCATTTTTATTTAGCACGAAATAATCGAATCAAAACAACATCGGTTGGAACAGGAACCAAACGATCAGTTATTGTTGCACCTAAGAATAAAACGAATTAGTCAGTAATAGAAGGAGCCACCACATATGACTTTAAAACATAATCCGAACAAATTAGAAGATGAACTTTGTTTTTCCATTTATACAGCACAAAAAGATTACAATAAATTTTATACAGAATCATTGAAGGAATTTAATTTAACGTATCCGCAATATATAACGTTACTTTCATTGTGGGAAAAAGCCCCCGTTATGGTGAAGGAACTTGGGGCAAAGTTACATTTGGATAATGGGACATTAACACCACTTCTAAAACGTATGGAAAAAGATGATTGGATTATACGTGCTAGAGATTCTGAAGATGAACGTCGCGTAAATGTTTCATTAACTGAAAAAGCGAAAAAAAGTAAAAGTAAGATTATGGAACAAATGGCTAGCTGTTTTGCTTCGTTTGATATGACTGAAGAAGAATATCTAGGTTATGTTCAAGAATTGAAAATAATTACTAGTAAATTAGAAAATCGGTCTATTCGTAGTTAAACGAATCAATTTAGTTAAACAGATTTGTTGACAAATGCCAGTAAAGCAAGTATATTATTGGCATTGAACTTAATATTAGATAAAGTAGTGAAGGTGCTTTATCCACGTCCTTTTTATGGCGTGGAGTGGGCCCTTTTTTTGTTTGAAAAAATTTAAAGAACAAGGTTGCCTGACTGATAATAAGAAAATGAAGGGAGCATTTAAAGACATGCCAGAACTAACAGAATTTGATACAATTGCCGCTATTTCGACACCACCTGGTGAAGGGGCCATTTCAATTGTTCGATTGAGTGGGGAAGACGCCGTTCAAATTGCTAACAACGTGTTTAAAGGGAAAAATTTAGCTAATGTTGATAGCCATACCATTAATTATGGTCATATTTTAAATCCTAAAACGGATGAAGAAGTGGATGAAGTCATGGTTTCGGTGATGCTAGCGCCAAAAACATTTACACGTGAAGATGTCATTGAAATTAACTGTCATGGTGGGATTGTACCAACGAACCAAATTTTACAATTACTATTAAGTAATGGTGCGCGATTAGCTGAACCTGGTGAATTTACAAAACGGGCCTTTTTGAATGGTCGAATTGATTTATCTCAAGCTGAAGCTGTCATGGATTTAATTCGTGCTAAAACGGATCGTTCAATGAAAGTGGCTTTGAACCAGTTAGATGGTAATTTATCACGTTTAATTCGTAATTTACGTAAAGATATCGTAGATGTTTTAGCATTAGTTGAAGTTAATATTGATTATCCAGAATACGATGCTGGTGAAGAAATGACGACTAAATTATTGCTTGAAAAAGCACGAGATGTTAAGAAATATGTGCAAGAATTACTACAAACTGCGCAACAAGGTAAAGTGTTACGTGAAGGATTAGCTACGGCCATTATTGGTCGTCCTAATGTTGGTAAATCGAGTCTTTTGAATCATTTATTACATGAGGATAAAGCCATTGTAACTGATGTTGCCGGAACAACGCGTGATGTGATTGAAGAATACGTTAATGTTATGGGTGTGCCTTTGAAGTTAGTGGATACAGCTGGTATTCGGGATACAGAAGATAAAGTTGAAAAAATTGGGGTTGAACGTTCTAAAGAAGCAATCGTTCAAGCTGATTTAGTAATGCTTGTCTTAAACAACAACGAACCCTTATCTGCTGAAGATAAACAACTCATTAAATTAACGCAAAATGATAAACGAATTGTTATTTTAAATAAAACAGATTTACCTGATAATTTAGACCGCAAAGAGTTAGAAAGCATGGTTGATCCAACTGAAATTATTTCAATTTCTGTCTTGAAACACGAAGGTATGAAGCAACTTGAAGAAAAGATTGCTAACTTATTTTTTGGTGGGATCGAAAACAGTCAAACAACAATCATGATTACGAATTCTCGTCATATTGGCTTATTAAATCAAGCTGAAACTGCGTTAGATGATGTTATAACCGGAATTGCTGCAGGGATGCCAATTGATTTAGTTCAAATTGATATGACCAGAAGTTGGGAATTACTTGGTGAAATCACTGGTGATAGTTATCAGGATGAATTACTCACGGAATTATTTAGTCAATTCTGTTTAGGTAAATAATTGTCAGCAAATAGGAGGATGTAAATATAAATGGACATTAAAACTTATGATGCGCCAGACTACGACGTCATTGTCGTTGGTGCTGGACATGCCGGCTCAGAGGCAGCACTTGCTGCTGCACGAATGGGCAATAGAACATTACTGATTACAATTAGCTTGGACATGGTTGCGTTTATGCCATGTAATCCCTCAATTGGTGGTCCTGCTAAAGGAATTGTTGTACGCGAAATTGATGCCTTAGGTGGCGAAATAGGTCGTAATATTGATAAAACTTACGTTCAAATGCGTATGTTGAATACGGGTAAAGGGCCAGCGGTTAGAGCATTACGCGCCCAAGCTGATAAGCATCTTTATTCAAGCGAAATGAAACATACAATGGAAAAAGAAGAAAACTTGACGTTACGTCAAGGAACTGTTGATAGTTTAATTGTCGAAGATGGTGAATGCCGTGGTGTTGTAACAAATACTGGCGCAAAGTACCGTTCTAAAAGTGTTGTTTTAACGGTTGGGACGGCTGCTCGAGGTAAAATTATTATTGGTGAATTAAGTTATTCATCAGGTCCTAATAATTCACAACCTGCCATTAAATTATCTGAAAATCTTGAAGCACTTGGTTTTGATTTGGAACGCTTCAAAACAGGGACACCACCTCGTGTTGATGGGAATACAATTGATTACAGTGTGACTGATGAGCAACCAGGTGATGTTGAGCCTAATCACTTCAGTTTTGAAACACCTGATGAAGCTTATATTGATGTTAAAAATCAATTATCTTGTTGGTTAACGTACACGAACTTAAAGACGCATGCAATTATTAATGCTAATCTTGATCGTGCACCAATGTTCTCAGGAATTATTAAAGGTGTGGGTCCACGTTACTGCCCATCTATTGAAGATAAGATTGTCCGATTCTCTGATAAACCTCGTCATCAACTCTTCTTGGAACCAGAAGGTCGCTCAACGGATGAATTTTACGTTCAAGGCCTTTCTACATCAATGCCAGAAGAAGTTCAACAAGATATTATTCATTCAATTAAGGGCCTTGAAAACGCTGAATTAATGCGTCCAGGGTATGCGATTGAATATGATGTTGTGGCGCCTTACCAATTACGCCCAACGCTTGAAACAAAATTAGTGAAGAATCTATATACTGCGGGTCAAACAAATGGAACTTCTGGTTATGAAGAAGCTGCTGGGCAAGGTTTGGTAGCAGGAATTAATGCTGGATTACGTGCTTTAGGCCGTGAAGATTTTACATTGAATCGTAGTGATGCTTATATTGGCGTTATGATTGATGATTTAGTAACAAAGGGGACCAATGAACCTTACCGTTTATTAACGTCTCGTGCTGAATATCGTCTCATTTTACGTCATGATAATGCAGATTTACGTTTAACTGAAAAAGGGTATGATATTGGGTTGATTTCAGAAGAACGTTTAGCTATTTTTGAAGCCAAAAAAGCTGAAATTGAAGCTGAAAAAGCTAGATTGCAATCATTCCGTATTAAACCAACTGATGACGTGAATGCTTTCTTAGCAGAACATGACAGTGCTGCCTTGAAAGATGGCGTATTGGCTAACGAATTCTTGCGTCGTCCTGAAGTGACTTATGCAGATGTTGCCAAATTCATGCCAGGCCCTGACCATGAATTAGATCATAGAATTATTGAGCAAGTTGAAATTCAATTTAAATATGAGGGTTACATCAAAAAAGCGCAAGAAAAAGTTGCGAAATTAAAACGTATGGAAGCTAAAAAAATTCCAACAAACATCGATTACGATGCGATTGAAGGAATTGCGACGGAAGCACGTCAAAAATTTATTAAAATCCAACCAGAAACATTAGCTCAAGCTAGTCGTATTAGTGGTGTTAATCCCGCTGATTTATCGATTCTCGCTGTTTATATCGAACAGGGTAAGATTGCTAAGGTTAATAACTAAAGTTATAGGGATGCATAAAAGGCGTCAATTAAGTATAATATACTTAATTGACGCCTTTTTTTATTGAAAGATTAATGAGTTATCTTGCCGAAGGGAATTTTTATAGTCCCGCTGCTTGTATAATTGACGCTAAACTTGATGCTAAACTAACAGCAAATACGGTCATAACAAGGAAGACAACAAATGCCAATAGTAATTGACCAATAACAACACCGTAAAGGCGATCAATTTTAAGTGGGTGTGTATCAACAATAATTGCTAGAATAAATGCCACACTCATAATAATTGCCATTAAAAAGTATAAGAACACAGCAAAAGCTTTAAGACCAGCTAACATTAAAATCATGCTAAGAACCGATAATGCAAGATTGACCATTAAATAATGTGTGAAACGATTTGTAAAGGCTAATAGTGTGTCGGTTTTATCACCCAACACAACGTTACGAACGAAAATGCCAATTAAGACATAAACAGCAAAAACGAGTAACGTCAAGAAGAATAGTTTTACATAGAGACCGCTCTCAACTGTTGATTCACCTTGGCTAACAGCTGAGCTGCTTGAACCACCAAAAAATTCTGAGAACATGTTTGTACTATCCTATAGCTGAAGAAACTGATGAAGCGACGCTATTTAACAATAATTTTACAAAAATATCATTGAATAATGCGAACAAGATAATTGTCGCAAAGCCAAAATATTTATGACCATTTTCTAAAATTGTTGGATGTTTAATGGCATTTAAGAAATAAGACCAATAATTTGTTGCGAAAGCTTTGGCTTGTTCAACATTTTCATTTTGGCTTCTAGTTTCTGGTTCGGGTGCATATTGTTGTTGGAATTTTGTTGGTTCTGGTACATTTTGTGTTTGTTGTTGATCTGCTTTTTGAGCAGGTTTTTGAGTAGGTTCAGCCGGGAAGGCGAACCCACAGTTTGTACAAAATTTTACGGTTGCTGGTTGTTGAGACCCACAGTTAGGACATGTTTTCATTGTTATTTCCTCCAAGGTTTAGTTATCTTCAGTTTTTTCACTAATTTTTTTTGCTGGTGTAATTGAATTGATTAAGAAATCATCATTATTAGAATAATTGACCTTAGCGGTATATTCGAAGACTTGTGTTTTAGTTGAATAGTCATCATCACTATCAGTGAGATCAAAAGTATAAGTCACATCATAAGTGACATCGAATTTATTCTTAGCTGTAGGTGTTATCGTTTTGACTTTAGTAGCATAATCGACACTTTCAATTGAATCATTATTGTAGTAACTCTCAGCAATTTTAATCCATGATTTAGCATCCGCGTTACTTTCACCACCAACGAAGAAGCTACCAATTGTTCCGTAACTGTCGCTTGAATCCTCGTCGGAATCGTCACCTTCACTAGTGTAATCACTAATATGTGAAAATAAATTATCCATGTAACTTTGGGCATCGTCTAGGGTTAACATGTCAGGGAAAGTAATATTGAATAAATTACTTTCAGAACTATCTTGATAGCCATCTTCATCAGAACTATCTAGCGTCACGCTATTATCGTCATCGCTACCTGAAATTTTATATTTACTTGTAACAAGCGTGTTGTCACCAACTTTTTCTTTAAGTTGTAAAATATTGTTTCCAGAAGAGGCAATAGGTCCAATTGTTGCGGTTCCAGAGCCATTAGTTGTGCCGACTTTTTTTGAGTTAACGTAAATATCGGCCTTTGCGATACTTTTAATTCTAAACGTAATGGTACTTAAATCTAGATTTACGCTAGAAGTTGGACTGTTGAGTATCTCGGTTGATTCATTATTTAATTTAGTACCATCAACAGCGCCAGTTGCTTCTATTTTGTAACTACCAGGGACTAAGCCTGTGATAGTTTTACTGTAATCATCAGAGTTAGCTGTGGCAATTTTCTTGTCATTCATTTTAATGACAGCGCCAGAAGTATTTGTTGATAATTTAACGGAAACGGTTGAAAAATTGGCTGTATATTTAGGGAATAATAACCAATGTTTACCATTTTCTTTTAATTGGAATTGGTTAGAAGTGTTTGTTGAGCTCGTTAAGCCATTTTTAAACTCTTTAAGGGAAGCCGCGCTATTCCAAGCATCTGATGCAGGCTTCATAGATGAATCAGTAATTTTTAATGCAGTATCTGACGTTGAAAAATAGTTTTTCATATTTTTGTCAGTTTTTAGAGCCTCTGTCATTCGATTAATCTGATTCTCTTTTGAATAATATTTGGTCCCAGCATAATAACCACCCAAAATAATAATAATGATTGCGACAATTAAAATTCTGAAAAATTTTGTTTTACCTGAAATGGGTGGTTTAGCAGAACGTGTCTGGTTAGCTGGCATTTCTTGTTGGTTTGGTACTTGTTGTTGAACCGGTGCAACACGTAAATTAAAGTTACAGTTAGGGCAAAAATTGTCTGATTGTGACACTTCAGTTCCACAATTAGGACAGAATTTTTTGGTAGAACTTCCGGTCATATTATCTAGCGGAGCATGATAGATATAGTCTTTTTTAATCATTAGTTCTCCTTTTGAGTAGTATTTGGATCTGTAGCAGGCATCTAAATTCCTGCATAATTTGTTCTAAAATAATGACTAAATCAATAAAAATATAAAAAATTTTGGAAATTGGTTGAGATGTTATGTGCGCTTATACGACTACTTATGTATCTCAATTTTAATGTTATCGTTCGTAATCTCCCCACAGAGCCTCCCTTTAAATCGGATTTAATACCGAATCAACGAATAATGAACGTACCTTAATTGAACCTTAACTTATTTTAACAATCGAAGAGGTTATTGTATATAGATTTATTTTATAAAACGATAACTACAACTCTGTTTGATTTATTTGAAATCCTTTACCATAAAGAGATTACCTTTCTGATTAGGAGTTTAAGATGCTTGAAAAAATAGGAATATTGATTCGTGCTAAACGAAAATTATTGAATATGACCATTGAGCAATTGGCTGAAAAGTCAAAATCTTCTGTTAGTTTAATTTCTCTGATAGAACGTGGAAAGTTAGACAATATTAAGATGAAAAAATTATCAGATATTGCTGAAGCATTAGATCTGACTTTAGCTGATTTTTTTACTGATAAAAATTTAAAAGGTGTTGCAACGCTTGATTTAATTAATTATCTAGCTTCTTTGCCAGAAGATAAGCGTGAAGCAACAGCTGAATTATTGCTCAAAATAATCCGTTTATAAATGATTATCTTTAATGATGGACCATGCTATTTCTTCAATAGTGTGATCTTTTTTGTGTGTTTGATAAGCCAAAGATAGATCAATTTGTTTGGTGGGTAGGTCTAAAGTTAAAATATCAAAATTGTGAAAATCAACTCGATAGTCACTAAACTTATAAATTAAAAATTTTAAATCCTGTAGCATTTTCAAATTATCGTGTACTTCTGTCCCATTCATAAATAAAATCTCCCTTATAAAAAATTGCATAAAAAAAGCATTAGCCTTTATTAGCTAATGCTTAGATTACAACAAAAATATTTATATTATAAGACTGATATTTTAAAAAAATTAATTTTGGTTTCTATGTGAGGGTCATAGTCTTTTTTATAAAATTAATTTTAACGATAGTGTCAAGTTTTGTCAATCGTTAATATAAAGGTGTTTGTTGAAATGAAATGGGTTTATATAAATTTGAAATAAATAGAGCTCTTAGGGAGGGACTTCTTAAAAATCAGGTAGTTTTAAATTAATGAAATGGGTATAATTTAAAAAGAATCAAAGGGCATATATAATTATTTAAAGGGGGATTAAGCATAAGTTATGAGTGTAAAGCATGCGAAACCTAAATCAAATAAAGGAATTTCTGTAAAAATGATGTTAGCGGTTATTGTTATTCTATTAATTGTTGGGGTAATTTTGATAATTCAAACGACAGATAAAAATTTTGTGGTATCTGATACTTCATCTGTTAGTTCTAACAGTTCCTTTGAAGATTCTTCCAGCGCAATTTCTAGTGAGTCAAGTTCTGTACCAGATGATGTAGAGTATAAAAAAACATCAGTGATAGGACCGTATTCTGTTTCAACGGAAGAATTAAATTCTAAACAATTTTATATAGGCAATGGTGGTCCTGTTTATTCATTTTCATTGGATAATCAATCGGGAGATGGCACAATATCATGGGAGTCAAATGATGGCGGAGCTGAAGTTCCAAATGGTTCTGAAAGAGTTTCTTATCAAGAAATTGAAGTTAAACGTATAAAGGTCAGACTTGATACTTCAACAAGATTAGTGAAGGTCAACACGGTACTCGTAGCAAATTCTAGTGATAATCTTTATTATGCATTCGAAAATAGAAATGGAGGTTTTTCGATTGCCGTACCTATGTCAGGAGCTGATGAATTTGATGAAGCGAGTGGGAACTAAACTGTAATAAAGTATAAAGAAGCGAGATTACTTTTAATTAAGTGATCTCGCTTCTTTATATTTTAATGGACCCTAACGGATTTGAACCGTCGACCTTCTACTTGCGGAGCAGACGCTCTCCCAACTGAGCTAAGGGCCCGAATATGTTTATGATACACCAAATAGATATAAATTAAAGTAAAATCTGTATTTCCTAGTGAGACAGTCTAAATAACAATGGTTCTCAATTAAAAAAAGTGAAGGTAAATTAATTTTTAAAGGTTTTTTGCCGGTATAATAAGGTTTTTTACGTATTAATAAAGGAATAACGGATGATAATTTTGACTGATATTCATGGAGGCACTAAAATTAATAGTTAGAAGAGATATGAGACAGGTAAAGGTTTTGCAAAATTTAATTTTGCGAAATAAACAAAGGAGATAACCATGTTGCAAAAAATAAATTTAGCAGAAAAAATTAATATATTACGTGCTGGCGTGATGGGAGCTAACGATGGTATTATCTCGGTTTCTGGGATTGTGCTCGGAGTGGCAGGTGCATCTGTTAGTAATTTTGGGATTTTTATTGCTGGTATTGCAGGAATGTTCGCGGGAATGTTCTCAATGGCTGCTGGAGAATATGTCTCTGTGAATACACAAAAAGATACAGAAAAAGCGGCCATGGACGTGCAAACTGAAAAAATTAAAACACATTTTAATTCTGAGAAAAGCGATTTAGTTACGTATTATCAAAAGCAAGGTATTTCTGAAAATGTTGCCATGGAGATAGCAACTGAACTTATGGAAAAAGATGCTGTTTTGGTAACAGCAAAGGAAAAATATGGTATTGACCCAGAACATTATACGAATCCTTGGCATGCGGCGGTTGCATCAATGTTATTATTCCCAGTTGGTGCTGCACTACCGTTATTCGCGATAACGTTGTTTCCCAAACAAATTAGAATTCAAATGACGATAGTGGCTGTTATTTTTTCTTTAATTTTGACGGGCTATGGTAGCGCAACACTTGGTAATTCTAGTCGAAAATTAGCCATTATTAGAAATGTTATTTCTGGACTTTTGACGATGGCGATTACTTATTTTATTGGACATTTATTCGCATAAAAGGAGAAAATAATGGCAGAGAGAAAGAAAATATCATTAGGGGCAGAATTAAATATATTACGTGCCGGGGTTTTAGGATCAAATGACGGTATTTTGACGGTGGCAGGGGTAGTTTTTGGCGTGGCAGCGGCAACATCAAGTCCATTTGCTGTTTTTATTGCTGGAATGTCAGATTTGTTAGCAGTTGCATTTTCGATGGCATCTGGAGAGTATGTGTCCGTTAGCACGCAAAAGGATACGGAAAAAGCAGTTGTTGAAACGCAAAAGCAAAGACTAATTGACGAGCCTGAACAAGAACGCAAAATGGTAATTTCTGCCTACTTAGAAAAGGGTGTTTCCAAAGTATTAGCCATTAAGGCAGCCGATGATATTATGGCAAATAATGCGCTGGAAGGCACTGTGAGGGAACGTTACAGTATCGAAATTGGAAATTATCTAAATCCATGGGATGCTGTTTTTTCATCAATGGTTGCGTCATCGTTAGGTGGTATTTTTCCATTACTTGCAATGACCTTTTTGCCTGGCACTATGAAAATGTGGGGCACAGTTGTAGTCGTGACGCTGGCATTGGCTTTAACAGGCTTTATTAGTGCGTCTTTGGGTAATGCAAGAAAGATGCCAGCTATTTTACGTAACGTCATAGCAGGGCTCATAACAATGCTTGTGACGTACTATATTGGATTATTCTTTGCTTAAACAATTGTTTCATGTGAAACATTGTGCCTTGTGTTACACGGCAGGAACTTTCTATTATAGGGGTAATAGTGTAAGCTTTGAATCAAGTAGTAAACTGATGAAAAATGAGGAAGACCTATTATGGTAGCAACAAATGCACAGCAAAGAGCTAAAAAGAATATACTTGATACGTTTATTAAAATGCTAGAAAAAACTTCTTTGAGTAATATTACTGTAGAACAAATAACGATAGCTGCTAAAATTAATCGAAGTACTTTTTATCGCTATTATCGTGATAAACAAGATCTTTTAGAAGAAGCAATTCATGTGTCAATTTCAAGCATGTTTAATGAAAATATGAGGGCGCTCACAAATGAAGAATTTATTCGCCAAAGTATTTTGGTTATTAAAAAACAAGAACGATTGATTCGAAATTTAACCATTAATAATAATTCTGAGCTTTATCCCATTTTAGTTGAAATAGTTGCAAATGAAATTATTAAATTGCCGAATGAAATAGAACGTAAAGATGATATTCGAAATCAGTTCTATAACCCCGTTTTGAAGTCGGCCCAGTCAGAATACATTTCCTATATGCTGGCAGGTGGCGTCGTTGGCATTTTTTATAAGTGGATAGATAATGGGATGGAACAAAATGCTGAAGAGATTATAAAAGTTCTAATCAGTCTGATAAATTTTAATAAAAGTAATACAAAATAAGCCATCTGTTGCATTTTGCAACGAATGGCTTATTTTATTGGTTGTTTCATTTTTTAACTATAAGTAGAATAAGCATTCTAGTAATTAAATTAAAAGGAGATGGCTCGATTTTGTCAAAAGTATTTCATTCATTTGCAACTATGATTCGTAAACATGCAAAATTAAGTATTAGTATGACTTTAATTGTCACACTAATATTAGGAATAGGGTTAGCAAATATTAAAATTTCAATGGGTAATGAAATATTTGTTAGTAAAGATTCTAAAGTTTATAAAGATACTGCAACGTACCAAAAAAACTTCGGTGGGGACGGTATTTACGTCCTACTCTCGGGTAACCAAAAGGATTTACTTTCAAGCAATAATTTAAAAAAAGTTGCCGATTTTTCTAAGAAAATAAATTCTGTTGATAATGTTAAAGGATCAATGAATCTTGTGTCAGTGATGAATGAACAATTTAAAAATGCAGGAACAAGTTCATCTGATTTAACAAGTTCAGCCAAATTACAAACAGGGTTAATGAATAGTTTAACCACTAAGCAAAAGGAAAAATTAACAACAAAAGTTAATTCCAGCTTAAATGCAACACAAACAGCTGCGCTACAAAAATATACAGTTGGCCTACTTTCAACAAGCCAACAAGCAGCAATGGCACAAAAGATTCAAGCGGGTGCGACATCGCAAGAGGCGCTTACTAGCTCGTTATCACATGCACAAACAAATGAAATTCAAGCTTATATGTTATCGCAATTAACAAGTCAGCAAAAGCAGAGTATGCAGACGTTTGTCGTTGGAATGTTGCCAAAAGTCCAAAATATGGATTCTGATTTAGTTCATGATTTAGTCTTTTCTGATAACGGTAAGATGCCAGCACAACTTAATCAATTACTACCAAACAATGCTAAAAACATGCTGCTTGTTGTTAATACATCAGACAAAACAGATATGAACTCATATGTTAAATTATCAAAAGAGACCAATAAGATAATTAAAGCAGAACATTTTAGCAAAAATGTCAAAGTTCGATTAGCGGGTGGTCCTGCTGTTAATGGTCAAGTTAATGATGTTGTTGTTAGTACAATGAGTACCATGTTTGGCTTAGCCGTTGTACTTATGATTGTCATTCTTGCTAGTGTCTTCCCAGTTCGTCGACGTCTTTTGTCACTACTATTTGTGACCGTTGGATTAATATGGACATTTGGGATTATTAAAAATTCCGTTAACGTTGGCAACTATGGCGACATTACCTATTATTATTGGTCTTGGAACTGATTTTGGTGTTCAATTCCATAATCGATATGAGGAAGAGTACAGGCAAAGTAAAGATGTGGATCAATCTGTTGAAAAATCAATTAAAAGCATGGGACCAGCTGTTGGAATTGCCTTGATTGTCATGACATTTGCCTTTTTGACGATGTTCTTATCAAAGGCACCAATGATGCAATAATTTGGGTTAACGTTAGCAATTGGGGTCGTTTCATCTTATATTGCTGAAATTGTATTGATGTTCTCAACAATGACCATTTTAGATGGTAAAAAGCGAAAAAATAAAAAAGAACCTAAAGAAGTTGGCCCCGCAAAATTGGCTAAAATTTTAAGTCGTTACGCTAATTGGGTGACACATCATGCTAAGGCTATTTTATTTGTTGGATTAATTTTGATGGGATTCGGATTCGCAGCTGAGAATAAAATAAGCACGGAAACTGATTTAATGAAAATGATTCCGCAAAATATGACAGCATTAAAAAATACTAAATATTTGCAAAAAGAAGCTGGATCAACGACTTACCTGACTTATTTAGTGAAATCAGATGGAAAGATAGATAAATCTGATATTCAAACGATTCAAAGTTTTGGTGCTAGTGAAAATAGTAAATACTCTGGAATTTCAGATGTGACTTCAATCGCAACATTACTAAAAACGGCTGGTGTTAATCCAGAAAAGGCAACACAGCATGAGATTAGTAAAGGGATTGCAACGTTACCCTCTGCAGCAAGTCAGACAAGCTACAGTGATAACAAACGCTACGCAACCATTCAATTCAAAATTAAAAAGAATTTATCTACGGATAAACAGCTAACCTTGATGAATCATATTAACTCGGATATTAAAAAAGCAAACTTAGGTTCTGTTGATATATCTCCAGCTGGAGCCCAGGTTATGCAGATAGTCGGATCAGTGAACATGGCCGCTAACCATAATTTAATCATGTTTGTTGGCTTATTGATTATTTTTGTCGTTTTATTATTGGTTTACCGGGATATTCGTTTAGCTCTAATGCCAGTTATTCCAATTTTAATTGTGCTTGGATTATCACCATTGGTATTATATGTCTTTGGGATTTCATACAATCCATTAACAATGACGCTTAGTTCACTTGTTTTAGGAATTGGAACTGAATTTACAATTCTGATACTCGAAAGGTACAAAGAAGAATTCGATTCAGGGATGAAGACAAGAGATGCAGTTGTGAGGGCTGTTTCATCAGTGGGACAGGCAATAACAGTTTCCGCATTAACAGTTATGGGTGGATTTACAGCGATTATCTTCGTTTCTTTCCCCGCTCTTCAAAGTTTTGGGTTAATAACAGTATTAGATACAGGTTTCGCGTTAATCAGTGCACTAACCATTCTTCCAGCAATTATTTACTTGTTGGAGAAAAATAAGAAATAAAATCTCAATCCCCACGATATGAGATTTTGATAATAAATTGTTAGGACTTTAATAACTGGTGATGGAGAACCAATATTTTATACATTTCAGGTACAAAAAAGCATTAACCGAAAAGGTTAATGCTTCAATAGAATTTAATAATTAGTTGTTAACGGTACCAGCAAATGAAGCAGGGTAATAGGCTAATGCACCGATTTTAACATTTTGACCAGGTTCTGGAGCAGCGATGTATTGGCCACCACCTAAGTAAATACCGACATGGTATGAAGAACCTTGTGCTCCCCAGAATAATAAATCTCCAGGTTGAGCAGCAGAAACTGATTTCTTAGTAACGTTTGATTCTTGTCCAATAGTATTACGGTTTAAGTTGATACCAACTTTAGCGAATACATATTGTGTGAAACCTGAGCAGTCAAAACCAGAAGGAGTTGATCCGCCCCAAACATAAGGAGTACCTATGTATGCTTTAGCAATTGAGATAACTTTACTTGCTGAATAGCTTGCTGTTTGTGTTGTTGTATTTGAAGCAGTATTTGTGTTAGTAGCAGCTGGTTCGCTTGCAGCAGTAGTGCTGTTTGAAGTTGTATTTGAACTTGTAGTAGCAGTATTGTTTGCAGTAGCTGCTTTAGGAGTTGTAGTAGCAACTTTAGCAACTGAACCTGTTAATTTCAAAGTTTGACCAGGATTGATCATTGAACTTGAAGTTAAACCGTTAGCATCGCACAATGCTGAGATAGTAACACCGTTAGTTTGAGCAATTGACCACAATGAATCGCCACTCTTAACTGTAACTGTTTTGCCATCTGTAGAAACTGCAGATTCTGTTGCTTTAGCTGTTTCTGGCTTAACAGTTTTAGCTGGTGTTGCTTTAGGTGCTGTAGCAGTAACAGTTTTTGAACCAGTAACTGCTAATTTTTGACCAGGTAAGATAAGTGCTGAGCTATCAGCAAATCCATTAGCTGAACGAAGAGCTGTGATTGAAATGCCATTTGCTTTCGCAATTGACCATAATGAATCACCAGTTTTAACAGTAATAGATGTTTTGCTTGCTGAACTAGTAGTATCAGAAGCAGAAGAAGTATCAGTATCAGTGCTTGTTTTAGCGTTGCTATCTTTTGCAGGAATATTCAATGATTGACCAGGTGTAATAATATGAGATCCTGAATCAATGTTGTTTAAAGTTTCGATTGTTTTGATTGAAACACCGTACTTTTGAGCAAAAGTCCATACAGTATCGTTTGTTTGAACTTTAACAGTTGCTGCATTGGCGTTTGCATTAGATGCAAGAAGGAGACCGGCAGTACCGATTGTACCGAGTAATAATGATTTAACTGTGTTATTCAAGTGAGTCACATCTACTTTCTTTTTTTTATTAATTTATACTTAATACCATCTATTATAACTAGTTCGTGTTGCAATCAAATACAAAAAATATTACAATTCATCACAATTTTGTAACATAGACTGATTAACGCCTACACAACAACGCCCGTGATGCTTTATGTATTTTTGATAAGACTTGTTTATTTTTTATAAATAGTGAATAAAGCTGATTTAAAAGCAATTTACTCACTATTTTTTTAATGTGGCGTCTTGTGAAATGTTACGAAAGCATTACACAAAGCTTACGATTCCTTACTAGTAGAACTAAATAAAACTATACCAGTCGTTTTACTTAGTTGCAAATGAAATTTTAAATTTAATAGAAAGGGATTTCATTGTCTGATATCATTTGAATTATTAGACATTGAAAGTCCTTAAATGGTTAGCGTATAATTAATTAAATAAAGGGAATAAAAATACATAATGATTAGGTGGATTTATGAAAAAAATAGTTAAAGAAATAATGAGTTGGGTCATACCAGTTGTAGTCGGATTAATTATTGCAATGCTTTTAAAAACATTTGTTGTCACAATGGTGCGTGTTGATGGGCCGTCAATGCAACCGAACTTGGTTAATAATGAACACGTTGCTGTTGTTAAAGTAATCGATGTTAAACGTTTTAGTACGGTAGTTTTTGATGCTTATGGTGTGGATCCTAATGCAACAGACGGTCAAGAATACGTCAAACGTGTAATTGGGATGCCTGGTGATACAGTGGCATTTAAAAATGACCATGTGTACGTTAATGGAAAGAAAATTTCAGAGCCTTACATTTCAACGGATCAAAAGACAGTTGGAACAAGGGTTCAAGGGTTAGATGCCAAAAATTGGACATTTAGTTCTTTGGCCATGGATAATAAATGGACTAGAGACGGAACTGCTACTAAAGTGCCTGCAGGTAAGTACTTTGTTTTAGGGGATCATCGTTCGGTTTCCAACGATAGTCGTTATTGGGGATTTGTTGATGAATCAAAAATTCAAGGTGTTGTAAAAGTACCATTCTGGAATTTTAATAAAGCGAATCATAAATATATTTATTAATTGCATTAAAAATGCAGAAAAAAATAAGTTAATTAGAAGAGGAGATTTTATTATGACAAAAACACCAATTATTTTAGATTGTGATCCAGGCCATGATGACGCATTAGCATTAATGATGATTGTCGCTTCACCAGAATTTGATTTACGTGCAGTAACAACATCTGCGGGTAACCAAACACCTGATAAAACATTTGATAATGCTTGTCGATTACTCACATTGATGGAACGGACTGATGTGCCCGTTGCTAGTGGAAATAAAAAACCTTTACTTCAAGAATTAATGATTGCTGATGCTGTACATGGTGATACAGGGGTTGATGGGACAGAATTACCTAAATCTGAGATTCCTGCAACTAACTTAACAGCCATTGAATTAATTGCTGAAATAGTATCTAAAAGTGCTGAAAAAATCACAATGGTTGTGACAGGTCCGATGACAAATATGGCTTTATTTTTAGCTGTTTACCCTGAGTTGAAAAGTAAAATTGAAAAAATTGTCTTCATGGGTGGTTCAACTGACGTTGGAAATGTTAAACCGGGTTCAGAATTCAACATTGCCGTGGATCCAGAATCAGCAAAAATGGTTTTAAATGATTCTATTCCGATGGTTATGGCTGGATTGAATTTAACACATCAAGCACAAATCTTGGATTCAGAAATTGAAGAAATCGGTAAAATTAATAATAAAGTAGCACAGTCTGCTTACGGATTATTGAAATTTTACGGTATCTACTATGGTCAAGAAAAATGGGGATTCCAAGGGATTCCTTTACATGATCCCTGCACAATCGCTTGGATGTTACATCCAGAATTATTTACAAGTGGTCACTATCACGTTGATGTTGAAGTTAACGGTGATCTCACTCGAGGCGAAACGATTGTTGATAAATTTGATTTATTAGGCCTAGAAAAAAATACAGAAGTCTTATTATCAATTGACCGTGCAAAATTTGTTGAACTATTAATTTCAAAACTTAAAAAATTTGATGAATTAGTAGGTTAGAGAATCTTATAGGTGGCTTGTATTTCTGGACTAAATACGTTAAAGTTAAGCAGGACGTGAAACATCGTTTTGTTTCACAAATAACGGAGGGCCAGTCATATGAATCCAGAAGAATTTCGTCAAGCATTAGCCGAAAAAGACATTAAATTAACAGACAGACAAATGGCACAATTTGAAACTTACTATGAATTTTTAGTAATGACAAATGAAAACCTTAATTTAACAGCTATTACAGAAAAATCAGACGTTTATTTGAAGCATTTCTATGATTCTTTAACGCCTGCTTTCTATTCAAAAGAATTACAAAGCGAGCCCTTATCTATTTGTGACGTCGGCGCAGGTGCCGGCTTTCCTTCAATTCCACTGAAGATTGCTTTCCCGCAATTAACGGTGACTATTGTTGATTCGTTGAACAAGCGCATCAACTTTTTAAATGAATTGGCGGACAAATTAGATATTACAGGGGTTGCTTTTTTTCATAATCGCGCTGAAGAATTTGCGGGTAAAAAGAGTTTATATAGAGAACAATATGATATTGTGACAGCTCGTGCAGTTGCCAGATTGAGTGTGCTATCTGAATTATGTTTACCTTTAGTCAAATTAAATGGACAATTTATTGCCTTAAAAGCTCAAAAAATGGATGAAGAATTAACGGATGCTGAGTACGCTATTAATCTTTTAGGCGGACAAGTTGTAGCTAATCATGAGTTTAATTTACCAATCTCTGATGATGAACGTCATTTATTAGTGGTCGATAAAGTGAAATTAAGTCCTAAGAAATACCCTAGAAAAGCGGGCGTCCCTGGACGGACACCGCTTGTAGCTAAAAGATAGTCAGGAGGTCGTCAGAAAATGGCATTTTCATTTTTAGGAAATCGTAAAAATCAGCAAGAAGATGAAACGAATCAAACAAAAGTTAGTGACATTTCTGTTACGAAAATCGTGCCCAATCGGTTTCAACCTCGCCGTGTTTTTGATGATCAAAAAATTGATGAATTAGCACAAACTATCAAGGAACATGGGTTGTTACAACCTATCATTTTGCGAGAATATAAAACTGGAAAATATGAAATCATTGCTGGTGAACGTCGTTTTCGAGCAGTATCTTCATTAGGTTGGAAAGAAATTCCCGCGATTATTCAGAAGATGGATGACGACCAAGCGGCATCAATGGCACTCATTGAAAATTTACAGCGAGAAGAATTAACGGCAATCGAAGAAGCTGAGGCATACAGTAAATTAATGGACTTGAATCAGCTATCACAGTCAAAATTAGCTGAAGATATGGGTAAAAGTCAGGCATTTGTCGCAAATAAATTACGTTTGTTGAAGTTAGAGCATGAAGTACAAACAGCAATTATGTCGCAACAAATTTCGGAGCGTCATGGACGGGCAATGGTTAATTTAACAGCGAACGTTCAAAAAAAATTATTAAAACGTATTTTAAAAGAAAAATTAACGGTTAAAGAAACTGAAAAATTGATTGCCAACGATAAAATCAAACCGGAAGCAAAAAAAGCTAAAGAAAAAATCGTGAAAAAGGGTAATCCTGATAAACGATTGGTGGTTAATACATTGAAGCAGGCCGTTAAGATTATAGAAGATAACGGTGTGACAATTAAATCAAAACAAGAAAAAACTGATTCAGGATACCGTATCATTATTGATGTAGTTGAATCAAAAAAGGAGGGTTAATCAAACATGGGAATTGTTATTTCATTAGCAAATCAAAAAGGCGGCGTTGGTAAAACAACGACAAGCGTGAACTTGGGTGCTTGTTTGGCTGAATTAGGTCAACGTGTCTTATTAATAGATACAGATGCGCAAGGTAATTCAACGAGTGGTGTTGGTATTGAAAAATCAACAATTAAAAAAGATATTTATGATGTTTTAGTCAATGAATATCCAATCAAGGAGACCATCCTAGCTACAAGCCATAAAGGCTTAGATATTGTACCGGCAACGATTCAATTAGCTGGGGCTGAAATCGAATTAACACCACAAATGGCTCGTGAAACACGTTTATTAGATGCCATTAAAACAATTGAAGATCAATATGATTACATTTTGATTGATTGTCCACCATCACTTGGCTTGATTACAATTAATGCTTTTACGGCTAGTAAATCAATTTTAATTCCAGTTCAAAGTGAGTATTATGCTTTGGAAGGATTGAGCCAATTGCTTAACACGATTCGTTTGGTGCAAAAACATTTTAATCCAGATTTAGCCATTGAAGGGGTCTTGATGACAATGTATGACGCACGCACGAATTTAGGCGCAGAAGTTGTTTCTGAAGTTCAAAAATATTTTGCAGAAAAAGTATATGAAACAATTATTCCGCGAAATGTCCGGTTGTCCGAAGCACCTAGTCATGGGATGGCAATTATTGATTACGATCCTAAGTCGAAAGGCGCTCAGGTCTATATGGAATTGGCAAAGGAAGTGTTAAAAGCGCATGGCAAATAATAAAAAAGGCCTTGGAAAAGGGATTAACGCATTATTTCAAGATGAGCTTGATCAATATGATGACACAAAAGAATCTGTTGTTCGTCTGAATCTAGATGAAATTCGTCCTAATCCGTACCAACCGCGTAAAACTTTTGATGAAAATGCATTGAAAGAATTAGCTGCTTCTATTAAAAAATCAGGTGTTTTTCAACCGATTATTGTAAGAGAATCAGTCATTAAAGGCTATGAAATTATTGCTGGTGAACGTCGTTTCCGTGCATCTAAATTAGCTGGCTTGACTGACGTTCCCGCAATTGTTAGAACGATGACAGAAGAATCAATGATGGAAGTTGCCATTTTGGAAAATTTACAACGTGAAGAGTTGTCTCCTTTAGAAGAGGCAGAAGCTTACAATACATTGATGGAAAAATTAAATCTAACACAATCGCAAGTTTCAGAACGGTTAGGTAAGAGTCGCCCATACATCGCTAATTACTTGCGTTTGTTAGGCTTACCAAATGCAGTTAAGGAATTAATTCAAGCGGATCAATTATCAATGGGGCAAGCGCGAACGTTGTTGTCATTGAAGGATAAACAAAAAATTGGGGCATTAGCTAAAAGAACCGTTAAGGAAAACTTAACGGTTCGTGAGTTAGAAAAAGTGATTGCCCAAATGAATGGTGAAAGTAAAAAGAACACTAAAAAAGTGAACGAAGTTGAAAAATCAATTTATGTTCAACAAAGTGAAAATTTGTTGAAAGAGAAATTTGGAACGCAGGTTTCGATTCAACAAAGTAAAAAGAATCATAAAGGTAAAATTGAAATTGATTATTTATCAACGGATGATTTGAATCGTATTTTAGACTTACTTGATATTTCATTAGATTAGGAGGTTAGTCAGTTATGTATGATTTACATGATATTGTTGAAATGAAAAAACCACATCCCTGTGGGACTAATCGCTGGGAAATTGTTCGGATGGGGATGGATATTCGCATTAAATGCTTAGGCTGCGGACATCTTATTCTATTACCTAGACGGGAATTTGAAAAAAAGATGAAAAAATTGTTAGAAAAAGCAACACCAGAAGATAATACAAAATAAATGAAAAGAGTGACGTCTAATTATGGCATTAACGGCAGGAATCGTAGGATTACCAAATGTAGGTAAATCAACTTTATTTAACGCAATTACAAAAGCAGGCGCAGAAATGGCGAACTACCCATTCGCGACAATTGATCCTAATGTTGGGATGGTTGAAGTTCCAGATAAACGATTGACACGTATTGATGAAGTCGTTCCAGCTAAGAAAATTATTCATACAACTTTTGAATTTACGGATATCGCCGGGATTGTTAAAGGCGCAAGTAAAGGTGAAGGTCTTGGGAATAAATTCTTAGAAAATATTCGTCAAGTTGACGCAATTGTGCATGTTGTTCGTGCATTTGATGATGATAATATTACCCACGTTTCTGATAAAGTTGATCCAATGGATGATATTGAAACAATTAACTTGGAACTTGTTTTTGCAGATTTAGATAGTGTCACAAAACGCTATGCTAAAGTTGAAAAAGTTGCTAGAACAAAAGACAAAGATGCATTGGCTGAGTTTAGCATCTTGCAAAAAATCAAACCCGTTCTTGAAGCTGGACATGCTGTTCGCTCAATTGAATTTGATGAAGAAGAAGAGAAATATGTTAAAGGAATGTTCCTATTAACCAATAAACCTGTTCTTTATGTCGCTAATATCGCTGAAGATGATATGGCTGATCCAAGTGCTAACAAGTATGTGAAATTAATTGAGGCTTTCGCAAAAGAAGAAGGGTCAGAATGTTTAGCTGTTTCTGCTAAAACTGAAGAAGAAATTGCTGAATTAGATGATGCAGATAAGCTTGATTTCCTTGAAGCTGCTGGGGTTGAAGAATCAGGACTTGATCGTTTAATTAGAGCCTCTTACAAATTATTAGGCTTGGCTACATTCTTCACTGCGGGTGGTGCTGAAACGCGTGCATGGACCTTTAAACAAGGGATGAAGGCACCTCAAGTTGCCGGAATTATTCATTCAGATTTTGAACGTGGTTTTATCCGTGCTGAAACAATGTCATTTGATGATTTGGATAAAAATGGAAGTGTTGCAGCTGTTCGTGAAGCTGGGCGTTTACGTTCCGAAGGTAAGGAATATGTCGTGCAAGATGGCGATATTATTGAGTTCAGATTTAACGTCTAAATAAAATAAGTCAGTAGGAGTTGTTAATCATGGCAGATGAAAATAAAGTCGAAGAAACATCAGTTGAAGACAGAAATGCCACAGCTGCAGCAAAACAAAAAGAACATTTAGAAAAGGATACTAAATTACAATCTGAAGGTCCTTTTGCAGGATTAACAAAACGTAATGAAGATTATGTTTACCGTTTGAATGGTATTTTGACAGACTCGGAAATTAGTGATGAAAAACGAGATACTGTTGTTAGTGAGATTGTCGCAGAATTACGGACAGAACAACGTAAGGGTGTTACTGCAACGAAATTATATGGGCCCGTTAGTGCTAAAGCTGCTGACATCATCATGGGACCTCAGAAAAAAGCAGCACCCACAAGCAGTTTTTGGTTAACTGCTTTAGATAATGGGTTGATGATGTTATTAATCTTTGCTGGTATGTACGGTATCATGGGATTAATGAGCAAAACGAGTGCACAAGCGCAAAATGCTGGTGCAGGTGGCTTATTAACGTTAATTGTAACTTCAATTTTGGGTGGTATTGGTGCCGCACTTTTCTACCTAAAATATGGACCAAATGTCAAAAAAGAAGACAAACCAGCTTTCTGGATTACGTTGCTTGTTTTCGTCGCTTTTATTGCTATTTGGATTCTTGCATACATGTTAGTGGCATTGATTCCAGGGCCACTTAATGCAATGTTACCAGCTCCTGTTTACCTTGTAATTGCAGCTATCTCATTTGCAATCAGAATTTACGTTAAACGTCGTTTTAATATCAATCGAACAATGTTTTAAGTTGTTCAAATTTAGTAAAAGAGTTCAGGTTTGGACTCTTTTTTGCTAGAATCACGAACAATTATAAGTTAATAAGAATCGAACAATAGCCTTGACCAATGTTAAGTTTATCTGTTATGTTAGTAAACAAAATAAAATTAGAAAGTTGGTTTTAAGATGTCAAATTGGGAAACGAAGTTCGTAAAAAAAGGCTTTACTTTTGATGACGTATTGTTAGTACCTGCAGAAAGTCATGTGTTACCGAACGAGGTTGATATCAGCGTACAATTAGCTAAGAATATCAAATTAAACGTCCCAATTTTAAGTGCTAGTATGGATACTGTCACGGATTCTAAGATGGCGATTGCTATGGCTCGCCAAGGTGGATTAGGTGTTATTCACAAGAATATGAGCATCGAACAACAAGCTGAAGAAGTTAGAAAAGTAAAACGTTCTGAAAGTGGCGTTATTATTGATCCTTTTTATCTAACACCCCAACATTCTGTTGCGGATGCTGAACAATTGATGAAACGTTACCGCATTAGTGGTGTGCCAATTGTTGAAACTTTAGAAAATCGTTTATTGATTGGTATTATTACTAATCGTGATTTGCGTTTTGTTTCTGACATGTCAGTTTTAATTGACAGTGTGATGACTAAAGAAGGTTTGGTGACTGCTGCAGAAGGAACATCTCTTAAAGAAGCAGAAAAGATTCTCCAAACAAATAAAATTGAAAAATTACCTATTGTTGATCATGCTGGTCGTTTGACTGGGTTAATCACAATTAAAGATATTGAAAAAGTTGTTGAATTTCCTCATGCTGCTAAGGATGAACATGGTCGTTTACTTGTTGCCGCCGCTGTTGGTGTGACAAGTGATACATTCGAACGTGCGACGGCTTTACTGGATGCTGGTGTTGATGCTTTAGTTATCGATACAGCACATGGTCATTCAGCTGGTGTTATTCGTAAAATTACTGAAATTAGAGCAAAATTTCCAAAAGCAACTTTAATTGCTGGAAATGTGGCAACTGGTGAAGCAACTCGTGCTTTATACGATGCTGGTGTTGATGTTGTTAAAGTTGGGATTGGTCCTGGTTCAATCTGTACAACACGGATTGTTGCAGGTGTCGGTGTACCTCAATTAACGGCTATCTACGACGCCGCTGCGGTTGCTCGTGAATATGGCAAGACAATTATTGCTGATGGTGGTATTAAGTACTCTGGTGATATTGTTAAGGCGCTTGCTGCTGGTGGAAATGCTGTTATGTTAGGTAGCATGTTAGCTGGAACTGATGAAGCACCTGGCGAATTCGAAATTTATGAAGGTCGTCGTTTCAAGGTTTACCGTGGTATGGGTAGTTTAGCAGCCATGGAACAATCAAATGGTTCTTCTGATCGTTACTTCCAAAGTGGCGTTAATGAAGCTAATAAATTAGTACCAGAAGGTATCGAAGGCCGCGTGGCATACAAAGGTAGTTTAGCTGATATCATTTTCCAAATGGTTGGTGGCTTGCATTCAGGTATGGGCTACGTTGGCGCTGGTACATTGAAGGTATTACAAGATGATGCACAATTTGTTCAAATCTCAGGTGCTGGTTTAATTGAATCACATCCTCATGATGTTCAAATTACTAAAGAAGCACCTAATTACTCAGTTAAATAAAGATTAAAAGCAGGTCGGATTTCTTTTTAATTAAAGATATTTGACCTGCTTTTTATTTGGAAAGATTATTTTCCTATGCGATCTATGAATAGATGAGCATGTTATATAGGTATTATACATAGATCTGATTTTGAATTATAATATATAAGTATTAATTATAATTCAAAATAAAGGGGAAATTATAAATGGCTATTGAAAATAAAATTATCGTTATTATAGGAGCTTCTTCAGGAATTGGCGCAGCAACAGCTAAAAAATTAGCTGGCAAAGGTGCTAAAGTTATTTTAGGTGCACGTAGAGAAAATCGATTAAAAGAATTAGCTCAAGAAATTGGGGATCAAGCAAGCTATCAAGTCACAGATGTCGCTGATAAAAAAAGTGTTCAAGCATTAATTGATTTTGCGATAGCTAAATATGGCCGAATTGATGTTTTATATAATAATGCGGGTATTATGCCACGAGAAAAACTTTCTGAGGCTAAGTTTGAAAACTGGGAAAAAGAATTACAAATTAACGTGATGGGTGTATTACATGGGATTGGTGCCGTCCTACCTATTATGCAAAAACAAAATGATGGGTTAATTATCGCCACTGATTCAGTTGCAGGACATGTCGTTTATCCAGAATCAGCCGTTTACAATGGCACTAAATTTGCGGTTAGAGCCATCATGGAAGGGTTAAGACAAGAAGAAAGATTGCATGGCATTCGGTCATCAATTGTGTCACCTGGTGCAGTTGGCACTGAATTGAGTGCAACCTTGGATAATCCCGAAATGCAAAAAGAAATGGAAAAGATGTTCGCAGGGACAAGCCCTGAAGAACTACGAATGAATGTTCTTGATGCAGAAGACATTGCAAATGCAGTGGCATACATTGTTGATCAACCTAAACATGTGACTATTTCTGATATTATTGTGCGACCAACGGCTCAAGAAGTTTAAGCTAGGTTATTAATTAATAAAGGACAGAAAAAAACAGGTTCGATTTCTATACCGAAATCGAACCTGTTTTTTTATTGAATCGTTTAATCTTGTGTATGTTCGTCGTTAAATTTAGTATCGGTCATTTTTTTAGCGTCTGCCATAGTTGGATAAAAATGTTGACTCGCCCAGATACCAGCACCACCTGCTAATGTTAATACTGGGGTATTGTGCCCATTAATAAGTCTTGTTTTAACGCCGTAGTAAGTACCATCACCCGCGGATTGATACCAGCCTCTGACGTCAAGCCATTTTCGGCCATCAGAATCTCGCATTGATATAAATGAGCCCCAGTGATGCATTCTATAGGTGTCCGCTTTACTATTTCCAGCTGTACTAGAACCTGCCAAGAGTGCTTTGTCAGCAGCAGTTCGTTCACTGGTAGGATGTAATTCAGTAATGTCGCCATTTGTGGTGATTTTATTACCAGTAATTTTAATAGTATCAATTTTAGATTTGTATGAGTTATAGCCATACCAAGTTCCTATTAATGATGAATCGATGAGGTTAGTCGCCTTTTTGGTGCTTTCGGAACTGGCTTTTTGAGCACTTTCAGAACTAGCTTTTTGAGCACTTTCGGAACTAGCCTTTTGAGCACTTTCAGAACTAGCTTTTTGAGCACTTTCAGAGCTGGCTTTTTGAGTACTTTTGGAACTTTCGTGCTGACTTTTTGGTGCTTGGTTCCCACATCCAACAGTAACCAAAAGTGAAGAACATAACATAATGAATAACCCTAATTTCTTAACTAACACCTTAATCTCCTCCATATAATTATTCTTATAGAACAATAACTTTATAACATTTGGCGGAAAGAATTGCAACTGGCATTTTAGTAATGGATGACAGTTGGATAAACAGTGTGAGTGGTAATCGTATCGGGCTATTTCCAACAGATGAAATAGTGCCGATTCTTTTAAAATAGGGCAATTAGGTGTGTTAATTATTTTATCTAGAAATAAGTGTTATTTCTGGATATATTTATAATAAGAAGCTATACTTTGGTTATTAAATAAAGGGGATAAAATATTATGGCATATCAAGCAAGTCAAGAAGAGCATTCAATTGAAATTACAAATGTACAATCATTAGAAAAATTAGTAGAAGAGGGCATGGAAAAAGGTGCTTTTGGTTATATCGCTGGTGGAGCTGAAGATGAATGGACGTTACGTGAAAATACAGTTGCATTCGATCATAAACACATCGCACCCCGTGTATTGCAAAATATTGATAATCCAGATTTATCAACGACATTTATGGGTATTGATTTAAAAATACCAATGATTGCAGCACCAATCGCAGCACAAGGATTGGCTCATGAACAGGGTGAAATTGATACTGCTAAAGGGTTAGCTGCAGTTGGTTCAATTATGTCACTCAGCACATATTCTAACAAAACAATTGCAGAAACTTGCGCTGGTGGAACGGGTGGTCCTCAATTCTTCCAACTATACATGAGTAAAGATGAAAAATTTAACCGTTTCTTATTAGATCAAGCTAAAAAAGTTGGGATGAAAGCAATTATTTTAACAGCTGATTCAACATTGGGTGGTAATCGTGAAGCTGATAGTATTAATAATTTCACATTCCCTATTCCTATGGCTAACCTAGCTGAATATGGTGAAGGTGAAGGACAAGGAATTGCTGCAATTTATGCGAACGCTAAACAAACGTTAAGTTTAGCTGATATCAAAACAATCTCTGATTACACCGACTTACCTGTCTTTGTAAAAGGGGTTCAATCACCATTAGATGTTGATGCTATTATTGAAGCCGGTGCCAAAGGTATCTGGGTTTCTAATCATGGTGGTCGTCAATTAGATGGTGGACCAGCAGCATTTGATGTTCTTGAATCAATCGCTAAAAAAGTTAACAAACGTGTACCAATCGTCTTTGATAGTGGAATTCGTCGTGGCTCACATATTTTCAAAGCACTTGCTAGTGGCGCAGATGTCGTAGCAATTGGTCGCCCAATGGTTTATGGTCTTCATTTGGGTGGTGCACAAGGGGTTCAATCAGTCTTTGAACATTTAGCTAAAGAATTAACAATTGACATGCAATTAGCCGGAACAAAAACGGTTGATGCTATTAAAAAGACAGAATTAGTCTAAAGAAAAGGGGATAAATAATGTTAGTCATTGATTATGTTCATGGGGAAGATTTACAAGCAACTTACAAAACGGCTGCCGCTTTCGTTGCGATGATGCAATTAGAGGTACCCGAATTTGAAGATTATTATGTAATTACTAAAGTAACTGAAGCTGGTAAAGAAATTGAATTATCAGACAAAACAATGGGTGGTTTGTTCAACTACTTATTAGCACGTGGTTAATTTCTTTAAAGAAGAGAGCTTTCATTTTTATAATGGAAGCTTTTTTTGTTGCTACAAATAGTAGTCTTAAGCAATTCTTTAAAGTTATCGTGGGGGATATTTGATACAATGTAATTATAATTAAGAAAAGTCAGGAGACATCCAATGAAAATTTTAGTTGTAGATGATGAAAAAGAAATTGTTGATTTAATCTCTATTTATTTAAAAAATGAAGGTTATGAAGCTGTCACTGCTCAAAATGGTCTTGAAGCGATTGAAAAATTACAAGAAATGCCAGAAATAGGCGTAATGATTCTAGACGTGATGATGCCTAAAATGAACGGAATGGATGTTATTAAAGAAGTTCGTAAAACTTCTGAGATACCAATTCTGATGGTTTCTGCCAAAACAGAAGATATGGATAAGATTCGGGGATTGATTACGGGGGCTGATGATTACGTTGTTAAGCCATTTAATCCACTAGAAATTATGGCTCGTGTAAAATCATTGCTCCGTCGTAGTCAGAATTCAAATCCAGTTCCTGATGTTGCACTTGAAATTGGACCATTAATTATAAAAAAAGATTCTCATGAAGTTCAAACGGTTGAGGGAAATGATATCCAATTAACTGCCTTAGAATTCGGAATTTTATATTTATTAGCCTCACATCCAAATCATGTTTATTCTGCTGATGATATTTTTGAGCAAGTATGGCAACAAGAATCAATTATTTCAGCAAAAACAGTCATGGTTCATGTTAGTCATTTGCGTGATAAAATAGAAGCAGCGACAAATGGTGATGATATTATCAAAACCGTTTGGGGCGTTGGGTACAAGATAGAAATGCATTAGTGAGGGGATATCTTTGAAATTAACCGGTAGAGAAAAAAGTGAATTAATCGGTGAAGGATTCATCACGATTATTTTATTAGTTTTACTGAATTTATCAATTTTTATCTTATTAAATCAAACGATTGCTTCTAATCCAGGACTTAGAAATGGGATATTCCAAATAAAGACAGCATTAACATTTGGACCCAATGATTTCAATATCTGGAGTTGGGGCAACGTTTTTATTGCGTTCATGGTTATTGTGGATGTTGTTGTTCTTTATTGGCGATTAATTCGACGTTATCGACAAATGCAGTTACGACATGTTATTTCAGAATTACATTATATTGCGGATGGTCATTATGATCATCAAATCTCATTTAAATTACAAGGGGATATGGCACGGGTGGTCTCAAGTATTAATGCGTTGGTTCAAAGTACGATTGAATCGATGGAAGAGGAACGTCGAATTGAGAATTCGAAAGATGAGCTGATTACTAATGTTAGTCATGATATTCGAACCCCATTAACGTCAATTATTGGTTACTTAGGTTTAATAGAAGATAATCAATATAATTCACAAGAGGATTTGCTATCTTACACACATACGGCATTTGTAAAATCAAAACAAATGAAAGTTTTGGTGGAAGATCTATTTGAATATACAAAAGTCCGTCAAACATCGACGCCGATTAATGCGATTGACTTCGATATGAATCAAATGTTAGCGCAGTTAGCGGCTAGTTTTGAGTTTGAAGCCAAAAATAAAGGGATGGTTATTACTAGCGACACGACCCCTAATCCATTAATGATGGAAGCTGATACTGACAAATTAGGTCGTGTGTTCAATAATTTAATTTCTAATGCCTTAAAATATGGTTCTGGTGGGAAACATATTTATTTAGATGCGGAAAAAATTGGTCAGGAAGTTATCGTAAAAGTGTCTAATGATGGCCCAAAAATTCCTGAACAATCACTTAACCAGTTGTTTGATCGCTTTTATCGAGTAGAAGAATCGCGTTCCCAAAAAACAGGAGGTACGGGCTTAGGACTCGCTATTGCTCAAAGTATTGTGACACTTCATGGCGGGTATATTTATGTTATTTCAAATGATGATCTGACTAGTTTTGTGATTCATTTACCACTTAATAAGGACAAAAAGCTGATTAGAAAGCAAGAAGAACAGTTGCAAGAATAGGTATTATTAGGTATTCTTAAAGGACTAAGAGAAGTTAGAGGGTAAAGGAAAATGACATTTTTAAAACAGACAAAGAAATTCGTAATTGGCCTTATTTCAGGTGCAGCATTATTTACTGGGGTCACAGCAATTGGACTTCACGATGTTAAACAAGTATCAGCAGCAACAACAAGTTCAACTGCGATTAACTTAACGGCAAAAGCCGCTTTAGCAATTGATGCAGATACGGGTCAGGTTATTTATGAAAAGAATGCTGATGCGGTCTTACCGATTGCATCGATGTCGAAATTAGTTTCGATTGATATTATTTTGGACCAAATTAAAAGTGGTAAGTTAACTTGGGATCAAAAAGTTAAAATTGATAATGATTCTTATAAAATCAGTCAGGATACCTCATTGTCAAATGTGCCATTGAGTAAAACGAAGACATATACAGTTAAAGAATTGTATGATGCCAGTTTAATTTATTCAGCTAATGGTGCTATTATGGCATTGGCTCATCAAGTTTCTGGAACACAAGCAGATTTCGTTACGTTAATGCGCGCAAAAGTTAAGTCATGGGGTATTACAGACGCAAAACTTTATAATGTATCTGGACTAACAAATAGTGATATTAGTAAAAATGATCGTTACCCTGGTTCAGCTAAGTCAGATGAAAATGCATTGACAGCTAAAGATATGGGAATCATCGCTAAAAATTTACTTAAAAAATACCCAGAAGTCTTGAAAACAACCAGTATTAAACGTAAATATTTCGATAAAGGCACATCTGACCAAACTTTAATGGAAAATTGGAACTGGATGTTACCTGGTTTAGCTAAGGCTTATACTGAATTACCTGTTGATGGCTTGAAGACAGGGACATCAGATAAAGCGGGTGAATGTTTCACAGGGACTGTCAAAAAAGACGGACATCGAATTATTACGGTGGTTTTAGGATCATCGCATAAAAGTCAGACAGATGTGAGTCGTTTTAAAGATACACAAAAAATTATGTCATATGTTTTTGATGTGTTTAATGTTAAAACAATCAAAGCTGGTACGACATTTAAAAATGCCGATAGTTTACCTGTATTCCATGGTAAAAAATTAACAACAAAAGTAACGCTTAAATCTGACCAAAAAGTTTGGTTAAAAAAAGGCGAAACAGTTAAGAATGTTATTTCAGCTAAAGTTTCAAAAAATGAAAAATTAGTTAAAAAGACAGGATTAGAAGCACCAATTAAGGCTAACAGTAATATTGGTACGCTTAAATTAACGGGTAAAGATAGTGCATTAACTTATGTTGATGGCGCAAAATCACTTTCTGTTGTTGGAACAAACGAAAAAGCAATTGAAAAAGCGAATGTTTTCGTTATTATGTGGCGAGCAACTGCTAACTTCTTCAAAAATCTATTTTAAACCAATAAAAATCATCTGTATTTTAAGATGATTTTTTTGTCTATCTAGGTTAAGTTAGTGACACGAAATTAAAGAAACATTAAAAAGAAAATAAAAAGTAAAAAAAATTTGTCCTTCGTGGACATTTGATGTATATTATAACGTATCGATAAAAGTTTACATAAGTAAAGATAATTAACTAAGGGGGCACCAATTTCAATGAAAATGATCAAAAATGAATTTAAATTTGTTGGAAAGAATAAACTTATTCTTCTTTCAACAATCGTTATTATGCTCATTCCCATTCTATATGCTGTTTTTTTCTTGAAATCAGTTTGGGATCCATATGGTAAAACAAGTGAGCTACCAGTAGCGGTTGTGAACAACGATAAATCCGTTAAATATAACGGTGAAACCTTGGATGTTGGGGACCAACTTGTGAAAGAGTTGAAGAGTAACCACCAATTGAAGTGGACATTTGTTTCCGAAAAACAAGCTAAACAGGGGATGAAAGACAACAAGTACTATACAACTATTACGTTGCCTGAAAACTTCTCTTCTAACGCTGCAACATTGTTGGATACAAATCCTAAGAAAATGCAAATCACTTACGATACCAATGCATCACGTAACTACATTGGTGAAGTTATTAGTGAAGCAGCAGCAAAACAACTAAATAGTCAAATTCGAGAATCAGTTACGAAATCATACGCAACGGCTATTTTTGATCAAGTTAAAACAATCGGTAAAGGCTTTAAGACAGCTGCAACTGGTTCAAAAACATTATCTGATGGTACGGTAACATTGAATGATGGGTTAAATAGCTATATTACTGGTGTTGGTACTGTTAACGATGGTGTTCAAACATTATCAACGAGTGTTGTGCCATTAAAAAATGGCGTTCAAAAATTAACAACAGGTGCGGGTTCATTAAGTGCTGGATTATCGAAACTTAATGGAAGTACAGGCGAATTAGCATCAGGCGTTACGAAGTTAGATGATGGTTCAACAACATTGGCAAGTGGCGTTAAAACGTACACGAATGGTGTTGGCACTGTTAATACCGGATTACAAACATTGAATGGAAGCACTGGTGCACTAGCATCAGGTGTTACGAAGTTAAATGATGGTTCAACAACATTGGCAAGTGGTGTTAAAACGTACACGAATGGTGTTTCTTCATTGAGTGACGGTTTGGGAGAATTAAGTTCAAATTCTAAAAAATTGAACGCGGGAACAAGTGAGTTGGGAACTGGTGTTGCACAAGTTCAAGCTGGTAATCAAGCATTGACCGCAAGTCTAAAAGAATCTGCTACTAAAATTAATGAGGACTTAAAGAACCTAACTACTGTTGGTTCGGATAATACAACTGGTGAAGAAAAATTAACAGAGGGTCTTACAGCATTAGATGATGGAATAACAAAATTAAATTCTGAATTAAATGGTGCAGATACACCTGATATTGATGCTGACAAATTAACAGCAGACTTGACTCAAATTGGGGCTAATACAAAACTAGTTGGGGCTAAAGCAACGGATGCTGGTTCACAATTGAGTGCTTTAAATAATAGTCTTTATAGTACAACTAACGCTTCTAGCGTTGCTGCACAACTTAAAGGAGCACAAGGTAACATGGCTGCATTGGCTAGTTTCTTACAATCAGCTGAATTTAAAACTTTAGCAGCATCAAACCAAACCTTGGCTAAGAGTATTGCTGATTCCGTAACTGGATTAGGAGGCAATCTTAAAACTGCAGGCGAAAGTTTAACAGCATCAGGAAGCAACGTTGCAACGATTAAAACAGACTTATCTGATATGACAACACCATTGACTGACAATGGTGATAAATTGACAGATATTCAAACGCAATTAGTAGTTGTTAAAGAATTAAAACCTAAGTTACAAAAATTAAAAGATGGCGTTGCTAAGTTAGCAGCCGGAGGGGAACTCCTGAATCTCTCAAGTGATGCGATTACTCAGTTAGTCGCTGGTTTGACAACTGTTGAAACTGGATTAACACAACAAGGAAATACACAATCTACTATGGGTGCCATCCAAGCAACAGAATTATTGAATGATGGGTTAAGCCAAATCAAAACTGGATTAAATGGAACAAGCAAGACACCTGGATTGATTCCAAGTGTCCAAAAATACACAGCTGGAGTTTCAACTGCTAATGTTGGTTCTAAACAATTAGCTGGAAACAACAGTGCACTAGTATCAGGCTCAGGTCAATTAAGTACAGGCCTATCAACATTAAATGGTTCAGTACCAACCTTGACATCAGGAGTAAGTCAATTAGCAAATGGCTCATCACAATTAGCAGCAAATAGTGGTGCACTAGTATCAGGCTCAGGTCAATTAAGTACAGGATTAACAACGTTGAACGGTTCAGTACCAGCATTGACATCAGGCGTTGGTCAATTAGCGACTGGATCAGATACATTGTCAAATGGGTTAGTTAGCTTGAATGATCAAGTGCCAACACTTGTTTCAGGTGTTAGCCAATTGGCTGATGGTACTCAAAAGCTAGATGATAACTCAGATAAATTGGGTAATGGTTCTAAATCACTTAAAAAGGGTTCAAAAACGTTAGCTACTGCGCTTAAAACAGGTTCAGATACTGTAAACGGCATTAAAGCAACTAATAAAACAGCTTCAATGTTTGCTGCACCTTCAGACTTGAAACATAAGAACTATAGTTATGTCCCTAATTACGGACATGCTTTAGCACCATATGTTCTTTCACTTGCGTTATATGTTGGGGCAATCGTCTTTAACTTTGCTTTCCCAATTCGTAAGATTTCAACAGAAGGTCAATCAGCAACTGCATGGTTCTGGAGTAAAGTTGCTATCGGAACAGTTGTTGCCATTGGTATGGCGGTTATTGAAGTTACTGGTATGCTTATCTTCGGATTACAAGCAAACAGTATTGCTGAAACATACTTAATTGCAACAGTCTTCTCATTAACGTCGATGTACCTTGTTATGGCACTTGCTATGGCATTCGATAACCCTGGTCGATTCGTGGCTATGGTTCTTCTGATGTTACAACTTGGTGGTGCTGGTGGTACATTCCCAATGGAAGTGACGAATAAATTCTTTAACGCTATTCATCCTTTCTTACCAATGACGTATTCTACCTTAGGATTCCGTGAATCATTAACATCTGGAATGGGTAGTGGTCAAATTGGAACGAGTGTCTTTGTTCTTGTAATCTTCGCTGTCGTTTCATTAGTTCTACTATGGATTGCAATGCAAGTTCTCCAAAATATTGGACTTGCTGGTAAATCACAATTAGATGATAATCAAAAATTACAAGATTTAGAAAAATAAGTGCTACAAAAATAAGGTCACGCAGAATTAATTTCTGTGTGGCCTTATTTTTTTTGGTTATTATTCTTTTTGCTGTGCCAAAATAGCAGGTAAAACGATGTGATCAACAATCCGGACTGCAAAATCGGTCACAAATTGGGTAGTCATATCATTGGGCGTCATCATGGCTTGGTATTGCAATAAATTAAAAGGTAAGAGCTTAATATCATCAGTGACAGTGTGCTGAATTTCGCCATTTAATTGAGCTTGCGATAGTAATTGTTCCATTAAATATAAATTTTGTTGACGCATTTGAGTTGAATATTTTTGAACAGAGGGGGTGTCTCGGCCTAGTTCAAATAAGAAGGCACGCATGAACTGAGGGGATGCATCGAAATGACTAAGTACCGAAATTAAATTATCACGAAGTGTCTCACCAGAAAAATCAATAGATGAATAGTCAGTCACTTCATCTTCAGAGAAGTAAGTAACGGCATCTAAAAGCAAATCAAAGGGTGTTTTCCAACGTCGATAGAGAACAGGACGTCCTGTTTTGGCAAGTCGCGCCACATTTGAAAAAGTTACATTTTCATAACCTGATTCATTCAAAATAGTAATAGCCGATTGGAAAATAGCCTGGGTCAATTCTTTTTTCGTCATACGAGTTGCTCTTTCGTTATCAATCATAGTCTTCAAGTCCCTTCATTTTAGGTGAATTAAGTATAACATAAATACAGAATGAACTTAAAATAGATACACGATGTAATTAAAGTTTGCATTTTATAACAATTAAGGTTATAGTTATTTTCGTAGAAAGATACACAGTGTATCTAAAATAACTATTAGGAGATTTTTATATGAAAACTAAAAATACAAAGCTTGATCCAATTCCACGTGAATTGGTTATTATGTCATGGATTATGGTGCTTGGTATCATGGCGCCAATGCTAGATTCCACAATGGTTAATATTGCAGTTAACCAATTAAGTATCGATTTTCACGCCAGTTTAGCACTTGTTCAATGGACTGTTACCGGCTTCATTCTGGCTATGGGTGCTGCTGTACCATTTTCAAGTTGGTTAGTGATGCGTTTCTCAGGTAAGACTGTTTATCTTTGGGCAGAAATTGCTTTTGGAGTTGCTTCATTATTATCAGGTATTTCTTGGAATATCGAGTCATTAATTATTTTCCGTTTGATTCAAGGTTTCGCTGGTGGCTTACTTATGCCAGTCATGTTTACGTTATTAGTTGATTCAGTCGGTGGTAACAGAATGGGTCGTATGATGGCCATTATTGGTCTTCCAATGACACTGGGTCCAATGGTTGGTCCGATTATTGGTGGTTTGTTAGTTCAATATCTATCATGGCGCTGGATTTTCTTCGTCAATGTGCCAGTTGTTATCGTTGCTGCAATATTACTCACGTTTAAAGTGCCACAAGTTGCACCAAAGAATAAGACCATGCCATTTGATTATGTCGGTGTCGCCTTGCTTATCGCAATCTCCACGACAATTGTGTACGGTGTGGTGCAGGCCAGTACGAAAGGGACGTTTAATAATGCCACCACATTAGCTTATGTTGGTGTTGGAATGATGCTTGCGTTCATTTATATAGGTTATGCACGAATGAATAAAGAAAAGGCGGTTATGCCACTACATTTATTCAAACATCGTAACTTTTCGGGTTCAATGTTAGGTATCTTCTTATCAGGATTTGTTACATCAGGGCCTATGTTACTCTTACCTCTTTTCTTCCAAGATATTCGTGGTGAAAGTACCATCATTGCTGCAGTATCACTGATTCCACAATCAATTGGCATGTTAGTTTCACGAACAGCCATTGGTAATTTAATTGATTCATTAGGTGCGCGTTGGGTCACAATCATTGGTGTAGCTGTGACATTAGTTGGAACAATTCCGTTCATGTACTTTGATGCATCGAGTCCTTATGTATTAATTGCGTTAGTCATGTTCATTCGAGGTATCGGTGGCTCAGCAATCAAATCGGCTACTCAGGCAGATGCTTATGTTGGGTTAGATAAATCAGATTCAGCTGCAGCATCACTTAGTTCAAATCTATTCCAACAAATTGGATCTGGATTTGCGACAGCCGTCTTAGCCACAGCTGTGACAGCGTATAACACAAACCATCATGTTTCTAATATTGCCCAATTAGCGCATACGTATCAGTATGGCTTCATGTGGTCGACAGCACTTGTTATCGTCATTTTGATTCCGGCCATGATGTTAAGTCATAAAGTCAAAATATAAGTTGGGTTTAGATAATGCTAATAGTCGTAATAATAGTGGAAAAGCGTTATACTGTAAATATTAATGTTTAAACCAATAGGAGGTCAAATTATGTTAAGTCATTTTGATGAAAAGAATATTGAAGTTAACGAAAAAGGTACCCCGTTCACAGTGGATACACGAGTTAGCTTCGAAACAAATAATGAGTTCTTTACTGGCGTCGTTGAAAAACAATTAAAAAATTCGGCTATTATTAAATTCGATAAAGAATTTCTTAAGAATGAAACAGCTGAAGAATTGAAACAAAAAGTTGTTATTAATTATGCAGGATTAGAATTAATTAAGTAGGACTAGAGGCTAGCGTGCTTATTTAACGCTAACCTCTTTTTTAGATAACTAGTTGTGGGTAGGGTATTTATAGATACAAATTTTATGGTAATCTTAACGGGTCGTATCGTCGAACCAGACATATTTTTAGCAAATAGCGCATTATTGGATAACTTTTTGATTAGATTTATTAAATAAAGAGTATTAAAAAATAGATGTATGCTATAATTTATAGCGCAAAACCATTTTATGTTATTGGAGGACTATCGTGAAAGAAAAGGAAAAACGCTGGCTGACAGTTTTCAAAATTGTGATGCCACTTTGCCTGAGTTATATTCCAATTGGACTCGCATGTGGGATTTTATTACATGCAGCAGGCTTCAATACGATACTAGCAGGATTAGTTTCCGTGCTTGTTTTTTCAGGTGGTGCACAGTTTTTGATTGCATCAATGCTGACAATTCACTCACCAATCCTTTCAATTGTGACAATGTTATTTTTCCTTGAATTGCGTTACGCGTTATTAGGCGCTAGTTTATCGCAATATATTCGAGGGACTAGTCGTAAATTCTTATACATATTTGCGGCATCAATGAACGATGAAAATTACGCAGTTAATTATTTGAAGTTTGCAACAGATAAAGAATGGAAACCAAAAGATGCCTTAATGGTTGAACATTATTCATTACTATTTTGGGCAATGAGTAATGTTGTCGGTAGTTTAATTGGTGCTGGATTAAAAATTGATTTAAGTATCGTTGAATTTGCATTAACGTCATTATTTATTTATATGATTGTCATGCAACTTAAAAATTACTTAACGATTATTATTAGTATCCTATCAGGTATATTAGCCATTGTCTTTATGGCCCTATTCCAAAGTACAATGGGATTAGTTGTTGCAACATTATTAGCCTCTTTTATTGGATTCATTATAGAACATGAAATCGTCAGAAAAGGTAAACGTAATAAGTTGCTGAATACGATTAAGCCTAGAGCAAGTCGACACACAATAAATAGAAAATCTAAAGTTTCTGAGGAAAAATAATTATGGAAATGACATCAATGGAGCATCTTTTATTAATTGTTTTATCTGCAATTGTTGCTTATTTACCTCGATTTATTCCATTACGAGTTTTTTCATCTCGAGAAATTCCAGAATGGTTTAATGAATGGATGAAATATGTACCTGTTGCTTTATTTTCGGCATTAGTTTTTAAAGACCTTTTTATTAATTCAAAATTCCAATTTGTGGGTGTAGATAACGTAACAAAATTAATAGCTGCCGTAATTGTATTTGCGATAGCTTATCGAACGAGATCAATGGGTCTATCCGTTGTACTCGGACTTTGCGCAATAATGTTATTATCACTCATCTTATAAATATAAATTAAAAAAATAAGAATTCAGTTTCTCTATGAGACTGAATTCTTATTTCTGATTAGTGGTTGAAGGGCATTCCATGATATAATAACCGTAAGTTAAATATGATATTAAGAGGTGTGGTTAAGATGAAGAAATGGGTATGGGGACTAGTTGTAATCGTTATCGTAGGGATGTTCGGTGGCTACGGTTTAACGAAGCATGCAGAAGCTGCAAAAAATTATAATATAGCAATGAAAAAAGGTAAAACTGCCATTAAGAATGCAGAATATACTAAAGCTGAAAATTCTTTTGACGTTGCACTACAAAAAAAGTCAAATGATGCAACAGCACAAGCTTATAAATTACAAGTGATGCATTATAGGACGGCGCTCGATAAAGTCGAAGCCCGTCAGTATGCTAAGGCACAGGATTCAATTAGCGTCGTTTTAGCAGACCATGACGCATCAGTTGTGATTAAGAAGCGAGCAACAAATTTAAATAAAGAATTAACAACAGTGATTAAAAAACGGGCATCATTTACAAAAGATTATAATGCTGCAATGAACTTAAATGCGCAATATAGTTATACAGAATCAAACACAAAATTAGCTGAAATTTTAAAAGATAGTAATATCGATAAAAGTTATTACTCAGATTTAAAGAAAAAGGCAACAGCCTTACAACAAAATAATGATAAACAATTAGTAACTATTGGTTATCCAACAAGTAGTTCAGAAAGTTTGGTAACGTCACAAAGTAGTCGTAATAGTAGCGACAGTAGTAGTGATTCTTCTAGTGCAAAAGGGTACAGTAATCCTGCTTCTAGTGCAAAAACGAGTTCATCAGCTACATTGACATCAGAAGAACAGGCTGCTGCAAAATCGTATTCAGGTTCAAACGAATACACAACAAGTTCATCAGAGTTTGTGGATGGCAATGGTAAGAAAATCTCAGCATCTCGTATTCAGGCAGCACGTGATTCAATTAAATTTGCTGGCGTAAATCCTAATGCATTTAGTGATTCAGATGTTGCTAAAATCATTAAACAAGCTGTTAAAGAAACAATGAGTGTTAAAGCTATCGCAGCACGCGACTATAAATAAGTTAATTATTTGTAAGAGCATGATTCCTAGTTTTGTTGGGAATCATGCTCTTTTCTTAAAATTAAAGAGGTATTTCATAGTAAAAAAGGAGGAATGTTAGATGTATTTAGCTATTAAAGAGATTAAACATAACAAGTTTCGATACGGACTTATCATTTTCACTATTTTTCTAGTATCCTATCTGATTTTTTTCTTAACGGGATTAGCTTTTGGACTTGCGAATAATAACCGTTCGTCGATTGATAATTGGCACGCAGATAGTGTGGTTATCGACCAGTATGCGAATGATAATTTAGCATCTTCTGAGATACAAATGGATACACTTCCTAAAATTTCAGGCGCAAGTGCTGATTGTGCCTATTTAGGACAAATGATGGGTGTTGCTAGTCGAAGCAATGAAAAAAAAGCTGACATTAGTGTATTTGGTATTCAATTTAACCAATTTTTGAAGCCCAAATTAGTTCAAGGAAGAATGCCACAAAAGGCTAATGAAGTGGTTGTTGATAATGGGTTAGAAGCAACTAAATTAGGACAGAAAATAAAGATTAATAACGTAGATCAAGTCTATAAAGTGGTTGGGATAACGACTGGGAATAAATATACAACAGCACCAGTCGTTTACTTACGCTTAACGGATTATCAGATGTTGCGTTATGGATCGAACGATACGTCTAAAAAAATAAGTGCCGTTGTTTTGAAAAATTCGGCCAAAATCAAAAAAGATAAACAATTTGCGACATTAACGATGAAAAAATTAATCAATAACATTCCTGGATATGGTCCTGAAGTAAAGACCTTTACGTTAATGATTGGGGCATTATTCGTTATTATTGCGTTTATTGTCGGCATCTTTATGTACATTTTAACGATTGAAAAAACAGCAGTTTACGGCGTCTTGCGTGCTCAAGGAATTTCAAGTAGCACCTTAGTCAAGAGCCTTATCTGGGAATCATCGTTGTTAGGTTTAGCTGGAATTGGATTGGGAATTATTGCAGATGTGGTCACGGCGTTATCCTTGCCTGCTGCCGTACCGTTTTTAAATAATGCCTTCTTAGTTATTGGGTTCTCAGTTGTTTTATTAATGATGATTATTCTGGGCTCACTATTTTCAATTTTTAAAATCTTACGTGTTGATCCACTTGATGCAATTGGAGGTGTCTAAATGAGTTTAATGCGATTATCTAACGTTTCTAAAACATTTGGCAAAGGTGATAGTGCTAAGTTAGCGCTTAAAAATATTGATTTGGTTGTTGAACCAGGAATGTTTATTGGCTTAACAGGACCATCTGGATCAGGGAAAACGACGTTGCTAACCATTATGGGCAGTTTACAAGGGCCAAGTGAAGGCGATATTTATTTCAAAGATCGAGAAATTGGTAAATTAAGTGAAAAGGAACGAACTAGTTTACGATTTAATGAATTTGGCTTTATTTTACAGGGGTCAAATTTAGTGCCATTTTTAACTGTTTTAGAACAATTTGAATTAGTGAATAAAATGCATGTTAAAAAAGAAAATAAAAATCCTGAAACCATGTTACGTGAATTAGGCGTGTGGGATCAACGAAATCAATATCCTGGTAGTTTATCAGGTGGACAAAGACAACGTGTCGCAATTGCTAGAGCTTTGTTTGGTCAGCCAGAGTTAATCTTTGCTGATGAACCAACGGCTAGTCTGGATAGTGCCAGAGCTAAGCAAGTTGCTCAACAGTTGGCTGATATTACTAAAGCAACCGGACAAACGATTATCATGGTGTCACATGATGAAGATGTATTGGCTTATACGGATCAAACCTTCTTCATGCGAGATGGTCAATTAACAGAAGAATAGGTATTAAATAAACACAAAGTAAACAAACGTTTATATGATAAGGCTTTCAGGTTCTTCGTCAACTGTTGTTGTTGAAGAACCTGAAAAGGCATAGGAAAATAAAAAAAGACCAACTTTCGATTTTATAAAATCGAAAGTTGGTCTTTTACGGGTCTACAATATCTGTTGTTGGTAATAGAAATTAATTCTATTACTAATAACAGTTTTTTTGTATAATGACAAAAAAAGACCCAAAAGCCATAAGACTTTTGGGTACGGTTTATCCAAATCCATTATCGTTCAACCACCACAGATGAATTAATAAGAAAGAAGGAATCTCCGCATGTCTAATCATACTAAATTTTGGCTTGGAATAGAAGACAATAATCTAATGATTATTGATTATGAGACATCTAATGATGGTGTCACCAGGTTTAACGGTATTCTCGATTACCAGCCGAAGGCTTGTCCCAATTGCGGTATTAAGCACGAAGGTCAGATAATTAAGTATGGTTGGCGTCAAACAACCATTCGTTATCCTAAAGTATTAGGAAAAAATATTATTTTGTCTCTCAAACGCAGATATTTTAAATGTAACGAGTGTCAATCATACTTTTTAGCTCAAACTAGTGCAGTCCCTAAGAACTGTACGATTTCCAATACTTCTAGAAAACTCTGTTTAACTAAATTGACAGAACCCGTTTCTTTAACTCACATTGCTGATGAAATTTCGACTTCTGATTCCTTTGTAGGTCGTATTCTCATGGCCTCTGAACGGGATTTTAAACTTAATTATAAATTTTTACCCAATGTTCTACTCCTTGACGAAGTCAAGAGTACTAAATCTGCTACAGATGCCATGAGTTTTGAATTTATGGATGCTAGTAATCATGAATTAATCGATTTTTTATCTTGTCGACGACTCTACCAAATACAACGCTATTTTTATCGTTATTCAGCTACAGCTAGAAAAAACGTGAAGATTATTGTGACTGATATGAATTATACCTATCCTAAACTAGCCAAAGAAATCTTTCCTAATGCGATTGTTATTATCGATAAATTTCATATTATCAATTCAGTGAATCGTGGATTCACCAAAACTAGAATCAAACTTATGAAAGAACTGCCAACATCATCACAAGACTATAAGGCCCTAAAACGTTACTGGAAGCTCCTATTAAAACCGGCTGAAAATCTGGATTACAAGAATTTTAAAAAATGGACCTACTTTCCATACTTAACAACAGAAATTGATATCATTGACCATTTACTAAGTTTAAATCCAGAATTGAAAAAGGCATATGAACTCATGAACCAAATTAGATCAGCCCTTCACCTAAAAGATTGGAAGTCCTATGATTCAGCAATTAAAAACACCGAAGGTTGTTCCGAAGAAATGACTAAAAGTATTGAAACGTTGTTTCTTCACCATTTTGAAATTAAAAATACCTTTAATCATCATTATTCTAACGGTCCTTTAGAAGGCACAAATAATAAAATAAAGGTCATTAAACGCGTTAGTTTTGGTTTTAGAAACTTTTATAGATTTCGCATCAGAATATTTTATACCCTTAAGATTCATACAAAAAAAGGCCTAATCACTAAGTGATTAGAACCTTCATAATATCATTCACCAACAACAGTTGACGAAGAACCTCTTTTACGTTAATTTTTTATTATCTTAATGATGTCCATTTCCAGTTGTTAACTTCTGGAAGATCATCACCATGTTCGCGAATGTATGCTTCATGTTCTGCAATCTTAGCATCCATTTCTTTAACAAATGCATCGCCCATTTCGCCTAAATGACCAGCTTGTAAGACAGCATCTTTAGCAAGGTTGAAACGGTCCATTTGGTTCAAGACACGCATATCGAATGGTGTTGTGATATCACCGTTTTCACGGTAACCATGGATTGCGATGTTATGGTTGTGACGATCATAGAAGATGTCACGAACCATAGCTTCAAAGCCATGGAATGCGAATACGACTGGTTTATCAGTTGTAAAGTAACCATCAAATTCTTCATCAGAGAAACCACGAGGGTCAATCTTAGGATGACGTAATTTCAAGATATCAACAACGTTGATGAAACGAATCTTCAATTCTGGGAAGGCTGCGTTTAAAAGATCAACAGCAGCTAAAGATTCCAAGTTAGGTTCTGTACCAGCAGCAGCGATAACAATATCAACATCGTCGCCTTTAGCAGTACTTGCCCAATCAATAACTTTTAATCCATTTTCAACAAGTTCTTGAGCTTCATCAGCTGAATAGAATTGAGGACGAGGATGTTTACTTGAAACAACCAAGTTAATCATTTCTTCACTTTGAAGTGTTGTATTCATAACAGCCAATAAACTATTAGCATCAGCAGGTGTATATTCACGGATAAATTCAGGTTTCTTATCAGCTAAATGACCAAGCATACCTGGATCTTGATGAGTATAACCATTATGATCTTGTTGGAATACAGTTGATGTTGCGATAACATTCAATGATGGGTAATGTTTACGCCATGATTGTTCTTTGGCTTTACGTAACCACTTGAAATGTTGTGTTAACATTGAATCAACAACGCGTAAGAATGATTCGTAACTAGCGAAGAAACCGTGACGTCCAGTTAAGACATAACCTTCCATCCAACCTTCAGCTTGATGTTCTGATAATTGAGAATCAAGAACACGGCCTACAGGACTTTGCCATTCATCGTTACCTTCTTTGATTGGTTCTAACCATTGACGGTTAGTAGCTTCAAAGACAGCATTCAAACGGTTTGATTTTGTTTCATCAGGTCCGAAGATACGGAAGTTTTTAGGGTTTTCTTCGATAATATCACGAGCGAAGTCACCGAAAACAATCATATCTTGTGCTGTAACAGCACCTGGAGTTGATGTATCAACAGCATTTTTCTTCCAGTCAGGCATAACTAATTTTTGAGGATTAATCCCACCGTTAGTAATAGGGTTCATTGCCATACGTTGGTTGCCTTTAGGTGCCATTGCTTTTAATTCAGGAATTAATTGACCATCTTTTGTAAATAATTCTTCTGGACGGTATGATTTCATCCATTTAACAAGTGCGTCAATATGTTCCATGTGACGTTGGTCTACAGGAATTGGCACTTGGTGAGCACGGAATGAAGCTTCGATTGGTTCGTTATTCCAAACTTCTGGACCAGTCCAGCCTTTTGGTGTACGAACAATCATAACAGGCCATTTAGGCATTGTTGCTTCTTCAGCTGGGTGTTTGCGAGCTTCAGTTTGGATTGCTTTAATTTTTTCGATAGCAAGATCCATTTTTTTAGCCATTTCAGGATGGATGATCTCAGGATCAGTTCCTTCAACGAAAATTGGATCCCAACCCATACCTTCAAAGTATTTTGTTAAATCTTCATCAGATTTACGTGATAAAATTGTAGGATTTGAGATTTTGAAACCATTCATATCAAGGATTGGTAAGACAGCACCATCATTAACTGGGTTAATGAAGACATTTGAGAACCAACTTGTTGCTAATGGGCCAGTTTCTGATTCACCATCACCAATTACTGTAGCAGCAATGACGTCAGGGTTATCAAGAATAGCACCAGCAGCATGAGATAATGAATAACCTAATTCGCCACCTTCATGGATTGATCCTGGTGTTTCAGGAGCAGCATGAGAAGCGACACCACCTGGGAATGAAAATTGTTTGAACAATCTTTGCATACCAGTTAAGTCTTCAGTAATTGTAGGATAGATTTCTGTATAACTACCATCAAGGTAAGCGTTAGAAACCATAACTTGGCCACCATGACCAGGTCCTTCAATATAGAACATGTTTAAGTTGTATTTGTTAATTGCACGGTTTAAATGAGCGTAAATAAAGTTTTGGCCTGAGATTGTTCCCCAATGACCAATAGGGTTAACTTTGAGGTCTTCAGGTACGACTTCAGTTTGTAATAATGGATTTTGTTTTAAATAAAGTTGGCCAACTGAAAGGTAGTTTGCTGCACGCCACCAAGCGTCAACTTTATCTAAATACGATTTAGATGAAAAATCAGTTTCTGTCATATAATACACTCCCTAAGATTTTATTTGCTAAACTAATAGCGCTTTCTATATGTCCATAATAACAAACCTAAAACAGAAGTCAATCATTTAATTCATTGGAACGTACCAATTTTTTTAAAAAGTAAATAAAAAGCCGTCAAATCAGCTATTTAACGGACATAAAAGTATTGAATTTAGAAAATTTATAATGGAATCTCATGCTTGAATATTCAAATGGCGTACCATCATCTAAGAAAAAAATACCATCCATAATGCTGACAGGTTCGGTTGGTTTTAAATGAAGTAGTTCTTGATCATTTTCTGTAGATGGTTCAGCATAAATTGAAAGGGAGGATTTAGTGACGGCTTGATTCTGAGCGTCTTCTAAATAGTTAAAAATTGAGCCTTTAACTATTGCTCGAGATAAATTAGGCACAATTTTAATTGGAATATAACCTGTTTCAATCATAAAAGGGATTTTTTCGAATAAACGAAGTCGGACAATTTTGTAGACAAAATCATCGGTATCTAAGAAAAGGTTCCGTTGTAAGTCTTCTGATGGCGCAATGACTTCGAAGCTTAACACCTTAACTTTTGGACTTTTACCGTTCATTTCAAAGCCATCTGTGACACCCAAGTTAGACCCCTCATAATTGAAGACCGTTTTATTTTTTAAATAAAGAGGGTTGATAAAGGTGCCAGAACCACGTTTTTTAAAAATAATACCGTCACCGGCCATATGACTTAAAGCACGTTTTACTGAACTGCGACTAATAGCATAAGTTTCACTTAAACTACGTTCATCAGGGAGTTTCATGTCAGGAAATTCATTCGCAGCGATTCTTTTTTTAAGTTTACTAATCAGTTGTTTATAAATTAATTCAGCCATAAAATGTTGTTCCTTTCATAGAGTCAATAACCATAGTTAACCATAAGTTTTCAGATTCAACAAGTCGCTGATTTTAAAAAAAGATTAATATTTTAGAATAAAAAAGTAAGAAATACAGACATTCGATTGAATGTTTTGTACAATGAAGACTGTACTTAAAGGAGTGGGTCTAGTGAAGATTTGGCAAAGTTTTATTGAAAATATTAAATTACGTCGTTTTGTTGTTTTGTGTATCATTATGGGGATTATCTTCCTTGCAAAATCGGTCATTAGTATCGTTTTGTTAACCTTTATTTTTACATATTTAGTTGTTCGTTTGATAAATGTTATTCAAAAACATTTGCCGATTAACAGTCGACTGATTGTCATTGCCGTCTATTTGGCAATTCTTGCATTGCTTTATTTAGCGGTTACGAAATACTTACCGATTTTATTTACGCAAACGGCAGCCATGACGCGTTATGTGTTTGCCTTTTACCATAATCCGGGTAAAGATACCAATGTCATGATGGAATGGATTGTTAACTACCTTGGTAAATCTCAAATTGTGCCACAATTAAAGAGTGGTTTTACGCTTGTATTTAAATACGTTACAAGCGTTGGCTTTATGGCAGCAACTTTCTTATTGTCATTAATTTTGAGTTTCTTTTATACGATTGAAAAAGATCAGATGTCTCATTTCTTAAAAAACTTTTTAACAAGCGATTTTGGCTGGTTTTTTCAAGATGTTTACTATTTTGGAGAAAAATTTGTTAAGTCATTTGGTGTCGTTATTGAGGCACAATTCTTTATCGCGACTGTTAATACAGTTATTACCGTAACTGGTTTGTACTTTATGAAGATACCCCAGTTATTGCCTTTGGGTATTCTCATTTTCTTATTAAGTTTAATTCCGGTTGCCGGTGTACTAGTTTCATGTATTCCGTTGAGTTTAGTTGGTTATTCAGTTGGTGGTATTCGAGATGTTGTGTACATTTTAATTATGTTAATGGTGGTTCATCTATTAGAATCGTACGTTTTGAACCCTAAATTCATGTCGAGTCGGACAGAATTACCTATCTTCTTCACCTTTGTGATTTTGCTAGTTAGTGAAGAGTTATTTGGTACATGGGGCTTGATTGTCGGAATTCCTATTTTTACATTCTTCCTGGACATTTTGGGTGTTAAGGCAATTCCTGGAACTAAAAGACGAGGCATTAAAATTAAAGGAATAAGGAAAGGCAAGCAAACTAATGGCAAAGAAAAATAAATTTTTAGCTGAATTCAGAGTGAATAGAAAAAATACCAATTCTGTTAAATGGGACGATTTAACGGAACAATATGGTGACGATAAATTATTGCCATTGTGGGTCGCAGATATGGATTTTAAAGCGCCTAAAGCTGTTACCGATGCTCTTATGGCACGCGTACAACATGGTGTCTTTGGGTACTCAACAATTCCAGATTCATACTATGACGCCTTTTTTGAATGGCAACAATCTCGTTATGGCATTGAGATGCACAAAGAATGGATGCGTTTTGGAACGGGTGTTGTTAATTCATTGTATCAATTAGTTGATTTGATGACGGAACAAGGTGACAGTGTCTTGGTTCAAACACCCGTTTATTACCCCTTTTATAGTGCGATTGAAGACAATAACCGTCGTGTTGTTAGAACCCCTTTAAAACATGAAAATAACCAATATGAAATGGATTTTGAAGCAATTGAACGGGATATTAAAGCCAATCAAGTTAAGTTACTCATTCAATGTTCACCACATAATCCAGTGGGTCGTGTCTGGACAGAGGCTGAGTTAACACGATTACTTGAAATTTGTTGTGAAAATCATGTAATGGTTATTTCAGATGAAATTCATCAAGATTTGATTGTTGGTAATAAACCTTTCGTATCAGCTTTATCAATTGATGAAGGCCGTTACCGGGATAATATGGTCGTTGTTAATGCGCCATCGAAAACGTTTAATCTAGCTGCCTTACAAAATTCACATATCATTATCCCAAATTCTCAATTGCGGGCTAAATATGATAAATTAGTGCACCATTTGAACAAACCAGAAGGTAGTTTAATGGGTCGTGTTGCCGGTGAGGCCGCTTATCGTTCAGGTGCCGTATGGTTAGATGAAATTCTTAGTATTGTGAGAACAAATTATTTAGAAGTTAGTCATCAATTAACGGCTAAATTTCCGGACATTGGAATTAGCGAATTAGAAGGCACATACTTGATGTGGATTGATCTTTCAGCGTATGTAGAACCGACACGGATGAAGGAATTCATTCAGGATAGTTGCGGCTTAGCTGTCGATTATGGTCAGTGGTTTAGCGATGAAACACCCGGGTTTATTCGGATAAATTTGGCGACTGATTTGGGCACGGTACAAATGGCCGTTGATCAGTTGTTAAAAGGCCTTAAAACTGCGAAATTAAATCGCTTAAATTAGACTGTTAATTTAGGTCATTTCAGTGTAAAATGTACCAGTAAACTAAAAATAGAAAAAGAGGATTTTATCTTATGGCAAAATTAGTATTTATTCGTCACGGACAAAGTGAATGGAACTTATCTAACCTTTTCACAGGTTGGGTAGATGTTAACTTGAGCGAACAAGGCGTTGCTGAAGCACAAGCAGCTGGTAAAAAGATTAAAGAAGCTGGAATCGAATTTGATCAAGCTTACACATCTGTTTTAACACGTGCTATCAAAACGTTACATTACGCACTTGAAGGTTCAGACCAATTATGGGTTCCTGAAATCAAATCATGGCGCTTAAATGAACGTCATTATGGTGCATTACAAGGCCAAAACAAAGCCGAAGCAGCAGAAAAATTCGGTGAAGATCAAGTGCTTGTATGGCGTCGTTCATACGATACATTACCTCCACTTTTAAGTGCAACTGACGAAGGTTCAGCAGCTAACGATCGTCGTTATGCTGATTTAGATCCTAAAGCTATCCCAGGTGGCGAAAATTTAAAAGTTACTTTGGAACGTGTTATTCCTTTCTGGGAAGACGAAATCGCTCCTAAATTACTTGAAGGCAAAAACGTTATTGTTGCTGCACATGGTAACTCATTACGTGCCCTTACAAAATACATTGAAAACATCTCTGATGAAGACATCATGGGCGTTGAAATGGCAACTGGCGAACCAGTTGTTTACGATCTTGATGACAAATTAAACATCGTAAGTAAAATCAAACTTTAATATTGAAATGGAAGATTGTCCTTCTGGACGATCTTTTTTTTGCAGAAAAAATGTTGATTTATGACAGCTTTTTATAAAGTTTATTTGAAAATATAAGGTGTGTATACTGTAAAAAGGTTAGGGAAAAGTTATTTATAAAAAGGTAAAAAATAAGGATTTAATGTGCGTGGCTAATGTCTGTAAAATGTGAATAATTATAGATATTATCGTTAAAAAGTGCTTAATTTAATTTTTAATAATTGAAATGAATATAAAAAAGGATTTTGTAATTAAAATGAAAAAAAATATAAATATATTTCTCGCTGGTATTATTTTAGGGTTAATAGTAATGGGGGCAGGCCTTTTAGTTATTTATAGACCAATGATGCTCAAAAAAGAAAACCTTTGGAAAGAATCAGTGATTGAAAAAGTAAATAAAAGAGCAGATAAAAAAATTAAAGCAGAAGAAACAAAGACTGGAAATCCTCCAAAATTAAATAAGGATCTTCAAGTGCTTAACAATAATTTTCAAAATAAAATGAAACAAGCTGATTTTGTTGGTTCATTTTATGGTGTTAAAAATAATGAAGTATTTTCTAATACAGGTATAGGGTACGCTAACATAGGTAAAAAAATGCCAAATGATAAAGATTGTATGTACGGAATTGCGTCTATTCAAAAAGTAATGACGACAATTTTATTGGGAAAAGCGTTACTTCAGACAAAGCATAATTTGGATGAACCGCTGAGTAACTTTTTACCAGATGTACCAAATGGGAAGAATGTAACCTTGAGGTCAATGATTCAAATGATGTCCGGATATGGTATTCAATCAGCTCCAAAAAAGGAAAATTTGAGTGGCAAAAAGTTGTACAATTATGCAATAAAAAATATAAAGCTCAATGGTGTAGGGACATATGAATATGCACCTGTTAATTACTTATTGTTATCTTTTGTTATTGAAAAATTAACTGGTAAATCTTACGAAAATTATTTTGTAGAAGTAATCAAACAGCCATTAGGGTTATTACATACAGATTTTGAGGAAAATATTATTAACAGTAAAGAACGAGCAATTGGATACAAATCAACCACTGAAGGTAAGTATGGAAAAATATGGGAGCTGAATGCAGTTCAATATAATTATGAAAAAGGAACTGGAAATTTGTTTATGTCGAGTGGAGATCTTTTTAAAGTATTGAGTCAGTATTTAAAAGGGAACATATTACCAGAGTCGATGGTTAAAGAATTGAATATACCAGGGTCTCAATCAACGTATTGCGGAGGATTATATCACACAGGGACATATATTAGAGCACACGGATTGGAAAAAGGGTTTGAACCGACCGTTTTAATTTCTTATGATGGTCAAAATGGAATTGTTTCTTTAGGAAATTTACGATTGAGAAAAAATAGTAACATGAAATTACTATTAACGGTTTATCCTGTTTTATTCAAGTGAAATCAGTGTGTATACCACGATAAGGCGTAGATTCATTTAAATTTTGATTAATAATATTAGGTGCAATTTTTTCTATGTTGTGCTCCCTCTAAGGACTATAGCGTCTCGTATGCTTATGATAAATTGTATTTTTAAGATATCTTTTAAAATCAGTTGAATATTTGGACATAAAAATAACTTCACAATCGTTAGATTTATTAGACGTAGGAGTAAAGCGATAAAGATTTGTTAGATATATTAGTGAACAAAGGATAGGGTTGGGTTGTGATTTTTTTGTTTAATTAAAGCTTTTTTTGCATAATAATATCTCGTTGTTGATCAGAACCTAGTTGGAAGAAATGTTCACCAATCTCTTTAAAACCAAGCTTTGTATAAAAATGTCTAGCGGCTTGATTGTTTTCCCAGACGCCTAACCAAATAGTATCTTTTTTTTGTTGTTGAGCTGTAATAAGTACCTGATTGATTAGTTCGGTCCCTAATCCGAGTCTTTTAAAATTAGAACTAATATAAATACGTTCGACTTCTAAGGTATTTAAGCCGTAATCTTCAGATTGTGTGCCATCCCAGTTCAATTTTAAATAACCAGCAACTTGATTTTCAACATAAATAAAATAAAAAGCAGTTGTTGGTTGTTGTATTTCGTTGGATAGTTGTTTGGTACCATACGCATTTGTTAGATATGTTTCTAAGTCATCGGGTGTATTGTCTTGTCCAAAAGTATCAGAAAAAGTTTCCCGACTAATGGCTTGTAGCTTGGTAAGTTGATCTAGGTTAATTAATTGAATACGATGGTTTGTCATTATAATGAACTCCTTTTTAGTAGATTCTAGAATTACCTTTTTTGACTTGTTCCCAATCCGCGGCAACGTTGTCACTAACACGTATTAACAGCTCAGCAAGTTGTTGTTGTTCTTTTTCAGATAAGCCGTTCAGTGCAACTTGATTTGAATAATTATTTTCGGCAATAATATGTGAGTAGATGGTTAACGCTTTTTCGGTTGGAAATAGATGTTTAATTTTATTATTTTTAGCATCAGATTGACGTGAAATGAAATTATTTTTTTCTAACTTTTGTAAGGCACGGGCAGTAGTAGCTCGATCCACTTTAATTAATTCACTTAAACGTTCTTGAATAATACCGGGTTGTTCGCAAATACGAACTAAATAAAGATATTGGCCACGGGTTAAGTCGAATGCTTTGAATTCAATATTTGCAATTGAATCAAGTGCTCGAGCGATAACACCGATTGGTCTAAGAATATCTGTCATAAGGGACCTCTTTTCTTAATATGATATTAAATATAAAACATTTTTGTTGCAAATGCAACAAAAACAGAGAAATAGGACATTTTAATCTAAACTTGAGACCGTCCTTTTTAACGGTCTTTTTTTGTGGTATTTATTTGATTATATTTATAATAATTATTATAAAAAAGCTGTGTCAATAGGCAACTAAATGAGTTGTAGCAGACTTATATATTTATTATAAATATATAAAGAAAAGGCGTGATACACTGTAAAAAAATATTAAAAGGGGATCTGATTTATGAAGAAAAATGTAATAAGCTGGATTGGAATTGTGGTCACCTGTGTCATTATTTTAGGAGGGTTAATGATGTGGTTCACAACTAAGCAACAAAAAGTGAAAATGAATAAGGGCGGGGTTATTTTTACGGCGTTACCACTAAAATCGAATCACTACTATCGACCCCTGTATCCAGAATTAGTTCAGTTTAGTAATCAATTTGCAAATCAGGCTAAAGGACAGGACTCTGTTCGAACTTTGACCAAGGACTCTAAGGTTTCCAAAAGGATTAATACGGATTATGACGACATTTGGTTACGTGATGTGGCCCCAGTAGTGACCAATAAAATGGTTAAATTTCGTTATCAACCGTCTTACTTACCAAAGAAAGATGCAAAGTATCTGGATAAAATGTTTAATCGATTTTTGGATAAAAATAAAATAGAAACGCATTCATCTAAATTAATTGTAGATGGGGGTAATGTCGTTTGGAATAAAAAAGATTCTGTTGTGATGACGAATCGTGTTTTTGAAGATAATAATCAATTGACGAAAAAAGAAGTTATTCAAATGCTAAAGATACAATTAGAGGTTAAAAAAGTTATTATTATTCCAGCAGAAGAAGAGGATCCTTTGGCACATGCTGATGGCATGATTAAGTTTATTAGTCCTAAAAAAATGTTTATTAGTGATTTTCAAAAAGATACGGTATTTCAAGCTAAAGTTCGGAAAGTAATTTTGAAAGAAATGCCGGATGCTGAATTCGTTGAGCTGAAATCAGCTTACACAGAGAAAGGACAGTATGATAAAAAGATATATTCTGCTAAAGGATTATATATTAATATGTTGGAAACCGCGAATAGTATTTATGTCCCACAATTTGGATTGAAGCAGGATCATGAGATGCTAAAGTTTATTCGCAAAAATGTAGATAAACCAGTTATTCCTGTTAAAGTTGGTGACATTTCAACGATGGGTGGTGCCTTGAATTGTTTGACATGGTATTACCCGCCAGTAAAATAAGAAAATGAAATCTGAACAATCAATGAATTAAGGTAATAAATTAGGATTAACTTGTAATGTAAATGTATTAGGGCTAAAATTTAGAAGATATAAAATAAAGAGCGACAGTGAGCGCTCATTTTAGGAGGAATTGAATATGCAACAGACAGTAAAGACGAAACAGCACCAAAATCGATTAACCAGTTATCAAGGAAAGGTTGTTGCTTCAGCAACTGCAGGTTTTGGATTAGAGAATATGGATGTCTTGTTCCTGTCCTTTGCATTATCTTCAATTATTACGGAATTTCATTTAAGTGGGCCACAAGCTGGATTGATTTCATCAATTACAAATGTAGGAATGTTACTAGGTGGCGTATTTTTCGGCATATTAGCAGATCGATTTGGACGTATTAAAACGTTCACCTATACTATTTTTATATTTGCATTTGCGACGGCGGCTATGTTTTTTGCAAGTAATTTAATGGCTATTTATATTTGTCGGTTCTTTGCGGGTATCGGAGCAGGTGGCGAATATGGTATTGGGATGACCATTTTAGCGGAAAGTTTTAAGAAAAAAGAAATGGGTCGTGTCTCAGCATTTGTTGGGGTTGCCGGACAAATTGGGGCTATCCTAGCAGCGGTTTTAGCAGCTTTTATATTACCACAATTTGGTTGGAGAGCTTTATTCTTATTTGGACTAATACCAGTACTGATTACGTTCTTTGTTCGCCGTCATCTAGAGGAGAGTAAAGTATTTGAAACAAGTAAACATGATAAAAAAGGTCAATTTAAAGCTTTGTTTGCGACACGTCAATTAGCACACCAAACATTGGGATTAATGTTTATGGCAATTGTTCAAATAGCTGGTTATTTTGGACTAATGAATTGGCTACCTGCAATTATGCAGAAACAGTTGGGGTTAACAATAGCTGGTTCATCTACGTGGATGATTTCGACAATTATCGGGATGAGTGCTGGTATGTTAACGTTTGGTTGGGTTTTAGATAAATTAGGGGCTCGTCTGGCTTATGGTATTTTCTTATTGGCCTCAGCAGTAAGTGTCTACATTCTAACAATGCCAACAAATACGGCGATGATGCTTTTAGCAGGTGCATTGGTAGGTTATTTTGCTAATGGCATGTTTGCAGGATACGGTGCGGTAGTGAGTCATTTATATCCGACGGAAGTCCGTGCAACAGCTAATAATGTGATTATTAATGTGGGTCGTGCAGTCGGTGGATTTTCATCGGTTGTAATTGGATTTATCTTGGATCACTATAACGTTATGGCGGTAATGATTTTCCTATCATTACTTTATCTTGTAAGTTTTGTCGTGATGATGAGTATCAAAAATTTAAGAAGAAAAGAATATTTAGCTTTCAATCGTGATTAAAAATGAATATAGAAAAGGGTCCAAATCACTGTTTATCTAGCAGTGATTTGGACCCTTTTTTAATAGTTACATACCATGTTCTAAAAGATATTTGTACGTCATATCAGACAAATCGGGTGAAATACGAACCCGATGTAAGGTGAATAGGCCTTGATTTTCATTGGCTAGTCCAGGCGATGTTGTTAGGCCCAGTTTGTAGCCTGCAGATTTTGCAAGTTTTGGTGTTTGATCGTTAAAGCGGCCAACAGGGTAACAAATGATTGTGGTTTTTTGATGGAATTTGTTATTTAACCATTTTTTTGAATTCACAAATTCAAAAGTTTGCTGCGCATCAGTCATTTGATTGAGTTCTTCATGATGGACAGTGTGGCTTTCAATCGTGATTAAACCGGATCGGCGCATTTCATTCATTTGTGGCAGTGTTAATTTATTTTTATGACCAAAATGACTCGTAATATAATTAATAGTGGCTTTTTGATGATACTTTTTGAGCGTAGGATAAGCACCTTCGTAGTTATCTTTATAACCATCATCAAAGGTAATCCAAACGATTTTAGCGGCAGGTTTTTTATGCGTTTTAAAAACCTCGATAGCTTCAGCGGGTGTTAAAGTGTAATACCCATTTTTATGTAACCATTGCATTTGATGCGCAAATTGTGCTCTAGGGATGCGCAGTGAATTACCAACAGAAATACTGTGATACATTAAAATTGGAAACTCAGTTTGTCCTTTAAAAGATTGCCATTTAGAACTATCCACCTTATTTTTTGAGATGACCTTTTTCTGTTTGTTACTCTTTTTTGGAGTAGCGGATTTTACTTTTTTTGATGACTTATTTTGTCGGTTAGGGCTGGCAGGTGTATGTGACCTCTGTGAGAGAGAAAATAATAGACCAATGCTAATGATGATAAATAATAAAATAACCCAAACTTTTTTTTGCTTTAACATAATGAACTCCTTTATTTTAAACGCTGATCACTTATTTAAAGGTTTAATTTAGATAAGTGTCATACGAGTTGAAAATATTCCCATTAGTATTATAAAGCATTTTAAAAAATAAATGTAATGATTTTTATGATAATGATAACGTTTTAATAAAAGTATGGAAAGCGGTTGCGAAATAAAAAGAATGTATTATACTGTATTAATTGAAGACGCTTCATAATTTATCGCGGATGAATAAATCAATGAGAAACGTCGGATAAAAATACTAGAGAATTGAAGGATAAAGATAATGGCAAAAATTATTACTGTTTTAGGATCAACTAATATTGATAAGGTTATTTCTGTACCACGTTTTGCAAAAAGCGGGGAAACTTTGCATACTTCAAATCATCAAATTGAAGCGATGGGTGGAAAAGGATTAAACCAAGGCGTTGCTGCTGCACGTTCTGGTGCAAAGACGAACATGATTACTAAAGTTGGTAAGGAATTTGATACTTCAAAAAATATGAATGTTGAAAATTTAAGTACTGATCATGTAATGGTTTCAGAAACTGAGGAGACAGGACAAGCTTATATTACTGTTTCAGCTGAAACAGGCGATAACATTATTCATATTTATGGTGGGGCTAATGCTGATATGACAGCTTCTGATGTACGTGCACACGCAGCTGCTATTGCTGAATCAGATTTTTTAATTACACAATTAGAAGTACCAATGGAAGCAGTTATTGAAGGTTTCAAGATTGCTCGTGAAAATGGTGTGAAAACGATTTTGAACCCAGCGCCAATGCCTGAAAATGGTAACTGGGGCCCAGTTTCATCAAAAACTTATGGATTTATGGCCGTTATCATTATCTTGATTGGTGCTTATTTAACTACTTATCAAGAAAAGAAATCTGCTGGTAATAAAGAATTATTGACAAAGGCAGTTGGTGTCTTATTAATTGCTCAAGTAGGTTACTCTCTCTATGGAATCCTCCCACAGTATACTAAAGGAACTGATGGGATGCATATGTTCTTAGCGCAAGCAATGGGTATGGCGGCCTTTGGATTGATTCTTGGACTTTATGAAGTAATGAAGAATAAGAATAATATCTTTTCACAAAGTATTACGTACAAACAAATTTTTTCAGGCTTCTTTTTTGCGATGGCAGCTTTGGGTTACTTAGTTTCTGCCCAACCTGCAATGCTTGGATTAGCAACTGGATTTGTTCTTTCTCAAGTATCGATTGTTGGTGCAACAATTTCAGGGATTCTTGTAATGCGGACTAAAAAAACAGGTAAGGAATGGTTAGTTATTGCAATTGGGTTGGTATTGATTGTGATTGCTGCTGCCGTAACGGTTTTCTTGAAGAATTAAATTATCATTTGAGTTGAATGGGAAAATTTTATGTTATTACTATATGTTGGTGAAGATGCAATTGAGAAATCTGTTAGTTAATAATAGATTTCTTTTTTTGTATTATCTTATAAAAAAACTGCTGCTAGCGATAGAATTCCTATCACCAACAACAGTTATTTTGGACCTAATAAATTAGCTCCAGCGATTTCCTTTTCCTGGTAAAACCATCAAAATTAAGAACCAGATGGTCCCAATTAATGGGATAATTTGAATGAAGATCCACCAACCCGAACGATCAGTATCATGTAAACGACGAACAGATACTGATAAATTCGCAAGCCATACTAGGAATACGACAATGTTTCTGCCAGTAGCAAAAGCAAGATCATTAAAATTGTAGATATCCGTTATAGGATGCCCCGCCAAAATTGTATAAATATTAACAATTAAAAAGCCTAGAATAGCATTAATAACAGCTGGCCACCAGAAGTCTGATCTATGTGCTGTATCGGAAAAATTAGTGATATTGTTCCAAAAATTTTTATATGATTCAATCATGATAATAATCCCCCTTTTTTAGTAAAGCTTTTAAAGTCATCATTATGGACTTATTAATAGTTAACTATAAAAAATTAAATATTAGTATTTAAATATAGTTTACTATTTTACGTTTTGTAAGTATATTAATATGCTTTACTAATAGTATCATTGGGCATTTTAGATAAGTATAAGAAGCCAGTTGTTAAACTGATTAACATTAATAACTGATTAATATAATAACTATTATAAGAGCTATTATAAATGTTAAAAAATAAGTTTGTGATATTATATAAGGTATCTATTAAATATCTGATTGGAGGATGGTCATGCGTCGAACATTGCATTTTTTAAATCAAAGTTATCGAGTCTTTTTTCGTCACTGGATGTTATATCTTTTTTTAGTAATAGGAACTAATTTTGTTTTAGCACAAATTATTCAGCCAATATTAACGTTCTTGATGGGTAAAATTCTGAGTAGCAACCACGTTGAATATTTAACTTATACCAATCTTGTCTCTGTACTTACACATCAGCCAATACTGCTGATTGAACTGATTCTAGTAGTGTTAATTATTTTAGGAATTGTTTACGTTCAGATGGCTTTCATGATCAGAAGTATTCGATCGATTCGTTATGATTTAAAAATTGGATATAAAGTTCTATTAAAAGAATCTATTCATGACGTTCTTGCGTTACGTCCCATGACTACACTGCTTGTAACTTGGTACTTTGTCTTGGTTTTACCATTTGGAGAAGTTTTATTTAAATCTTCTTTATTGAGTAAAGTAACGATTCCCGACTTTATAATCCAAGATATGTGGACAAGCCCCAAGATATGGGGTCCGATACTAGTCGTTTATGGATTAGCTTTTTTCTTTTCTATACGTTTAATTAGTTTTTTACCAACCTTACTATTTAGTTCAGAAAAAAGAACGGGTCGGCTCATTAAATTAAGTTGGGATGCGTCTCGTGGAAGATTTGTTGTTACCTTAATTAAGGCCTTAACTATTACGATGTCTGTAGCTATTTTAGCTGCAATTAGTCAAACGGGTTTATATTTAATTCAAAATTATGTGGATAACCATTTTCAAAATCAGGCATTGCCAATAGCTGTATTTAATTTATTATTGTTAGAATTTGTTGGACAAATTATTCTTGCTTTGAGTGTTACTTTATTGTTAGGTATTGCTTTGGATATTTTTGAACGCCACCAGCCACAATTAGAGCCTATTCAAAAAAATGATTCTAAAAAGAAACGATTGACATGGCTTCGGAAAATAGGTGTCGTTGTTGTTATTTTATTAATTGCAGGTGCCGCTTCTGCTTATAATTTTGTTTATTTGAAAGGACTTTTAGATGATTATCCAGCCCTTATTTCGCATAGAGGGGTGGATAATGAAAATGGGGTACAAAATACTATACCAGCTTTAGAAAAAACGTCTGCTGAGAAACCTGACTATGTTGAGATGGATATTCAAGAGACAAAAGATCGACAATTTGTCGTGATGCATGACCCTAACTTGAAAGCCTTGGCAGGTGTTAACCGCAATGTTCATGATCTGACATTGGCTGAATTAACAGCACTAACGGTTAGTGAAAATGGTTATTCGGCTAAAATTCCGAGTTTTGATCACTATTTAAAGGCAGCTGAACGATACCATCAAAAATTATTAGTTGAAATTAAGGTGTCTCCACAAGATAGTCCAAATATGACTAAAAATTTTGTGGAAAAATATCAAAAAAGATTACTGGCTAATAAAGATCGTATTCATTCTTTAAGTTATGATGTCGTTTCACAGATAAAAAAACAGGCACCAAAACTCTACACTAGTTTTATAATACCGTACAATATTTCTTTCCCAGAAACGCCAGCAAATGCGTATACAATGGAAGCAACAACTTTAAATGATTCGTTTGTGAGCCAAGCGCATAAGCAAAATCAAGATGTCTATGCTTGGACTGTGAATGATGAAAACGTTATGCAAAGTATGCTATTTATGGGTGTTGATGGGATTATTACGGATGATTTAAGTACGCTTAAACAAGTTGTTCAATCTAATAATGATCATCCAAGTTTTGCAAGTAAACTTTCGTTATTTTCGAACCAATTATCTGGGTTTAGTACGGCAGATGAAAACTAAAGATTAACTGTTGTTTGTGAAGATGAAATTAAGCTTGGATATGCAAAAAAATCGTAGCATAAATAAAATTTAAGTATAAATTAGAATCGTGAGGGACCTCTTTCTTTTGGGCTAGTTAGTCATAAAAGAAAATGAAGGTCCTTTTTAGGATTATCATTTCGTTGCAACCGTTTACACTAGTGACCTTGAATGCTATTCTATTAAGGTATGAATAAAGATGATTGAGGTGACAGTTAGTGGAAAATGGATTATTAGTTTTAGATATTGGTGGCACATCGATTAAACGGGGATATTGGGTGAATGATGAGCTTGTAACCTTGGATGGGGTGAGGACACCAGAGACATGGGATGAAATGAAATCTATGATCAAGAAGTGGTGTCAAGAAGTTCCGTTTGATTTAAAAGGTTTAGCAATCAGTGCTCCTGGATCAGTTGATGTTGAATCAGGAATTATTTATGGACTGAGTGCCATACCGTATATTCATAGGTTTCCGATAAGGGATGAACTTGCTGGAGTAATAGGCAAGCCAGTATCGATTCAAAATGATGCTAATTGTGTGGCGCTTGCTGAAGTTTGGCGTGGGAATGCTAAAGACGTTGATGACAGTGCTTTTATGATTCTTGGAACTGGTGTTGGTGGCGCAATTGTGAATAATCGAAAATTACATCCCGGGGCACATTTATTTGGTGGGGAATACGGGAACTCGGTTATTAACTTTAAAACGGGTGAAACATTAAGCCAATTAGCGAGTCCTGTCAATATGGCTACACGATTTAATGAGAAAAATAAGACAAATTTGTCGGGCGAAGAAATATTTATAAAGTCAGATTCAGGTGATGTACATGCCAAAGAGGTAATTGAAGACATGTACCAAGCGATTGCCATTGGTATTTATAATCTTGCTGTAACATTTGATCCAGATAGAATCTTAATTGGTGGTGGCATTTCGCGTCGCGCTGGATTAGTTTCTGAAATTAAAAAGTTTGTTGATCGAATTTTAATTAGTCATGAATTTACTGACTTGAAAGTTGATATTCAAGCTTGTCATTTTCAAGATGAAGCTAATTTAGTCGGGGCTGTTTATCAATATCAGTTAAATAATGGATAGGGGAGCGTACATAATGACAAAAGATTTATTTGGGAGTATTGAGGCTGGCGGGACTAAGTTTGTTTGTGCCGTGGGTGATGAAATTAATGGTGTTAAAGAACAAGTGACATTTCCAACAACGACACCAGTAGAGACCCTTGATCAGACGGTCGCATTTTTTGAAAAATTTCCTGAACTAAAGGCACTGGCAATTGGTTCTTTTGGTCCAATTGAATTGCGTCAAGAATCTGCTAAATATGGTTATGTCACAACAACACCAAAAAAAGGGTGGACGGATACTAATTTTTTAGGTTACTTAAAAAAACGTTTTTCATTTCCAATCGCTTTTACGACGGATGTTAATTCATCAGCCTATGGTGAATATGTGTCAGCAAAGAAAGCAAAACAAAAAGTTGATTCATTGGTTTATTATACGTTTGGAACAGGTGTTGGCGCGGGAGCCATCGTAAATGGTAAAATGTTGGGGACAATTGGTCATCCAGAAATGGGACACGTATTTGTTAAACGCCATCCAGATGATGTTGATTTTGAAGGCGTTTGTCCTTATCATAAAGATTGTTTAGAAGGATTAGCAGCTGGACCAACGTTTGAAGCACGGACAGGGAAAAAGGGCCAATTTATTCCGCTGACTGAACCAGTTTGGGATATCGTTGCATACTATGTTGCGCAGGCTGCAGTACAACAAACTTTAATTTTGCGTCCAAATAAGATAGTCTTTGGAGGTGGTATTATGAGTGAGGCCTTTTTAATGAAAGTTCGTGAACAATTCAAAGGGTTATTGAACGGATATGTTGATGTTCCTAATTTGGAAGAATACATCACAATGCCTATGAGTGAGGGTAATGGCTCAGCTACGTTAGGTAACTTTGCTTTAGCATTGAAAGAATATAATAAATAGGAGTGTACAGCCACTATGATTAAAATTATCGCATCAGATATGGACGGCACATTATTAAATAATGAAAATAGTATTTCTGAGGGTAATGTAGCAGCTATTAAAAAGGCTCAAGCGTTAGGCGTCACTTTTGTTGTTGCAACCGGACGGAGTTACGATGAAGTCAAACCATTGATTGATGCAGCTGGTATCAGCGCGCCAATGATTAATTTTAATGGGGGTGCGACAACCACTGAGGCAGGAGAACAAATTCATGGTTTTCCAATTGCAAAAGAAGAGGCACAAAGTCTTATTAAGTTCTTGAAAGAAGAGCAAGCCTTTTTTAAAGTGATGACATCAAATGGTGTTTATTCAGATGATCCACTTAGATATGATGAAGCTGTTGTAAAGTTACAATTAAGCCCCATTCATTATGTAGATGATTATAGTGAAATTATTACGGATTCAGAGTTAGATTTATTTAAATTTCTTATTCGAAAAACTGACGAATCGGATGATTTATCAGTGATTAAAAGAAAAATTGAAGAAACGACTTCACTTGTTGTAACGTCTTCAGGAGATAATAATCTTGAAGTTAATCATAGTAACGCACAAAAAGGAATTGCGCTAAAACGTTTTGCAGATGATCTGGGTGTGCCAATGTCAGAAGTAATGGCAATTGGGGATAATCTGAATGATATCTCAATGTTGAAGGCTGTAGGTGTCAGTTATGCAATGGAGAATGGCCATCAAGAAAATAAAGATGTTGCCAACCATCGTGCAAAAACGAATGCAGAAGATGGTGTTGGATTAGCTATTTTAGAACAATTAGCTCAGGATTAAAAAAATAAAAGGACTAAATCCCATGTTTTACGGGATTTAGTCCTTTTTCATATAAAAGTTAATCAGCGATTAAGTCGCCAGCAGTTGGACCAGCATCTAATTTGTAAATGCGTTCAATATCAATCACTACTGCGTAATGTGTTTCTGGTAAATGACGTTCTTGTCCGAATGCAACAGCATCATCAAAAATGTCACCAGAATTAATTAAGTGTGCTGTGCCTTCAAAACGAAATCCTTTTAGATTAGGACGATCAACAACGGCAACAGCGGCATGACCATTATCTTGAAGGTTGTGTAAGGCTTGTTTTGCCGTTTCTTCATTGTAAATTAAATGAGTATCATCAAAAACACGCATTGATCCTTTAGGACCAACTTGTGGAAGTCCATTTTCATCTGCGGTTGAGAGAAAATTGAGTTGTTCCGAAATCATTTTCTTCATATCTTCTGTTAATTTTACCATTGTAAGATCTCCTTATTTATTAAATTATTGTACCTTAAACTTAGCATAATAAAAAAATATTGGCAAAGAATCAGTCTTGTAAGCGGATAAATGAATTAAGAGATAAAAAAACTTGCAAATAGGTCTAAAAGTACTATACTTATATAAGTCTAATAGACAGGTCTAAAAGAACGATTGGAGAAAGGATTTAAATTATTATGTATGAATTATTAATTCTATCAGCATTGATGAGTCGAAATATGTCGGGATACAAAATCCGTTTGATATTGGAGAATGCAATGTCGCCAAGAAGAAAAATATCAAATGGTATTTTATATCCTGTTTTGGATAAATTAGAAGTTAAAGGGTATATTGGGTTTGACGAAGATAAAGATTCGCGTGGCACTAAAATCGCACATATTACTGAACTAGGACGCGGCTATTTCCAAGAATTAATGGAAAAACCGGTTGTTCATGATTCGAAATGGGATGATACCTATCGATTTAAAATGCGCGGGATGAATTATATTAGTGCGGTAGATCAAATGACCATTTTACAGGATTATTTTAATGAACTAGATGATGATTTACATGTTTATATTGTTGTTAAACAACATTTAACGGATCTAAGGGAAGCCAATCCAACTGTTGAGGATTACTATCAATGGCAGATACGGTCAACTGATTTTGTAATGGCAATTCTTGAAACAAAGATGGATTGGCTTCAAACACAAATAAATGAGATACAGAAAATGGAGAATAAAAGATGAAAAAAGAAACAAATCGCTGGGTAGCTTTATTCGCTATGAGTTTAGGTATTTTTATGGGACTTCTAGATGTCACAGTAGTGAACGTTGCATTGCCAAGTATGGCCATTGATTTTAAAACCACCTTTAGTAATTTACAATGGATTTTAAATGCTTATACGTTAATGTTCGCAGTCAGTTTATTAATTGTCTCAAAATTAGGGGATATGTTTGGTCGGAAAAAAATATTTATTGTAAGTATGATCATATTTACAATCGCATCAGTTGTGAATGGGCTAGCACAAAATTTGCTTGTTCTAGATATTGGTCGAGCCGTTCAAGCAATAGGTGGCTCAGGCATGATGAGTTTATCAATGGCATTGGTGGCCTCTAACTTTTCAGGACGTGAACGTGGGACCGCACTGGGTATTTTAGGTTCAGTTATTGGCTTTTCAACAGCAATCGGACCTTTAGTTGGTGGCTTCTTGGTTGAAAACTTTGGTTGGCCTTCAATTTTCTTTGTTAATTTACCAGTTGGGATTATTGCGGTTTACTTGGTTTTCAGAAATGTAAAAGAAACACCTGCATATGGCGCTGGAGAATCAATTGATTTTATGGGTATGATTCTTTCAGCAACTGGATTGTTCTCTGGTATATATGGGTTAATTCAAAAAGAACAACACATGCATTGGGCATGGACAGATATGCGCGTTATGGGATGGTTAATCGCTTCAATTTTAATTTTAGCAGTCTTCGTTTTTGTGGAATTAAAAGTTAAATCACCGATGATGAATTTAAAATTATTAACGAATCGTCATTTTGTAGGGGTCATTATTCTAGCCTTTACACTTGGTGCGGGTATTTTTGCATTAGCTGCTTACCAAACGAGTTTGATGCAAAATTATATGGGTTACTCGGCTTTCTCTACTGGATTGCATCAATTACCAATGAGTTTATGGTCGCTTGTTATCGGGCCTTTTACGGGTGCTCTGGGGTACAAGTTCGGTAAAAAATGGATGATTGCATTTGGATTTATCATTGCCTCACTAGGTTTATTTACGTTTAGCCAAGTGACAACAACTGATTTTACTTATATGCAATTATTGCCCCTTCTTGTTTTAACAGGATTAGGGAATGCAATCATTAATCCAATGATTAATACGGCGGCTATGGATAATATTAATCCTAAAGAAATTGGGATGGCATCTGGCTTACTAAATGTTTTCCGTCAAATTGGTATTACAGTAGGGGTTGTTATCCTTGGGTTAGCACAAACTAAAGCCTATGAATCAAGCCTAGCAACAGGATTCAGTGCCAGCCAGCTACCTAATGCAGCATCGAATGGTATTCATCAAGCCTTAGTCAACGCAGGTGCTTTTTCTGGGCACATGGTTGCATGGAGCCAAAAGATGATTGCGACGCCTTATGCTGATAAGGTTCAAAGTATTGTACTAACGGCATTTGATAAGGGTATGATTCAGGTTGTCTTAACCGCATTAGTTATTATGATTATTGGAATTTTAGCAGCTGTTTTCTTATTAAGAGAGACAAAAAGTGTTGACCAGAAATTGGAAGTGCAACAAAAAAGTTAGACATTTAAATATTTTTAATTGGAAGGTGTATTGCTAAAAAATTTTGATACAAATATAAATAACTTTAAAATTAATGTGTATGTTTTTTATTTTATTGGCATTGAGTGAGTACCAAAATAATAGAGTACAAATTATTATTAATATTGGACTATTCGGTTTAGAAAGTAGTATTTATTAACAATAATTATTTTCTAAATTAATAGAATATGCATAAATAAGCTAATTTCATCGAAATATAAATGATTAAAAGTGCACAAGCAAGACTATATAAAAATAATTAAATATACAAATTAAATACATTTAATTGTATAAATAATTAAATGTGTAATTAAATTTCATTAAATTAATTGCGTAATTTTCATAATTGGTATAGGTATGAGTAATAGCTATTTTTAATGATTAATTTAAAATTTTGATGTGCAATAAATTTGATTTGAAATAAGTGAAAAATTTAAAAAATTAGAATTGTAATTATTGTTTTTTTAAAATTAAAAAAATTTAATGTAAATGTTTGACATTCTCATAATATAGATTTATAGTATAGCCATAGATAAGAAATACGGTTACAAGAAAAGTAGTTAACATGTTTTCTGCTCAGAAAGATATCGGATAATGTGAGATATCAAAACTTTGTTAATGAATTACATCTTGGGTAAAATACCGCGGGTCACTTTCGTTAACAAGTGTAATGAAGTGGTACGTACAACTAGGTTGGCGTGCAATTAGGGTGGTAACACGGTGTATTCGTCCCTTTGACTGGTAGCAGTCGAAGGGGCTTTTTTTGTATAAAAAATTATTAGGAGGATACTAAAATGACAAATAATATTATTAATGAATTAACATGGCGTGATGCTGTAAATCAGCAAACAGATGCGGAAGGTCTAGCAAAATTGGTTTCAGGTAAAAAAATATCATTGTACTGTGGGGTAGATCCTACTGGTGGAAGTATGCATATTGGACATTTAATTCCTTTTATGATGATGAAAAGATTTCAGTTAATGGGTCATCATCCTATAATTTTAATAGGAGGAGGAACAGGTACTATTGGGGATCCTAGTGGTCGAAAAACTGAAAGACAGCTGCAGACTATTGAACAAGTTCAAGAAAATGTTGATAGTTTATCGAAACAAATGAAAAAGCTTTTTGGAGCCGGAGCTGATATTCGTATGGTTAATAACCGTGATTGGTTAAAAGATATTTCTTTATTAGATTTTCTGAGAGATTACGGAAAGAATTTTAATGTAAATACAATGTTAGCTAAGGATATTGTAGCAAGTCGTCTAGAAGGTGGAATCTCGTTCACCGAGTTTACATACCAAATTCTTCAGTCAATTGATTTTAAACACTTACACGATACAATGGATGTTCAACTTCAAATTGGTGGTGCTGATCAGTGGGGAAATATTACCAGTGGTATAGATTTAATTCATAAGGTTGAAGGGTCAGATGAGCCTGTTTTTGGATTAACTATTCCGCTTATGTTAAAAGCAGATGGTACTAAGTTTGGCAAGACTGCTGGAGGTGCAATTTGGCTTGATCCGAAAAGAACTTCACCTTTTGAATTTTACCAATTTTGGTTAAACCAAGATGACAGAGATGTTTTAAAATACTTAAAATTCTTTACCTTCTTGGATGAGGAAACAATTAATGAATTAGGCCGTAAATTGGTGTCTGAACCTGAAAAAAGAGCTGCTCAATTAGCTCTAGCTTCTGAAGTTACGAGATTTGTTCATGGTGATGCAGAATTGAAAGAAGCTGAAAAAATAACTAAAGTTCTTTTTTCAGGAGATATTCGCAAATTAAGTGTCGCTGAATTGGAAGTTGCATTCGAAAAAATGCCTAAAATTTCTGTTGATGCTGAGTCTAAAAATATTGTTAATTGGTTGGTTGATACAGGTGTTGTGGATTCTAAACGTCAAGCGCGCGAAGATGTCACTAATGGGGCAATATCAATTAATGGAGATAAAATAACGGAATTAGATTTTATTGTTAATCCGAGTGCTAATTTTGAAGGTAAATTAGTTATCACAAAACGTGGTAAGAAAAATTACTTTGTCGCGGAAATTTCTAAATAGTATCAACTTAAATAGTTTATAGAATGAATATCATTTTGACATGACATTCCTATAAAAAAACCAATGGGAAGCTAATTTATATTTAGCTTCTTTTTTATATGAATAAAAATTCATTTTTTATATAATTTTATTGTGTTTTTTTTAAAAGTGTTAGCATGAAAGGGTAATCACAAGGGAGTTAAGGCAAACGGTTTGATATAAAATGTAATTGATGAATGCAATATAAAGCGCATACATTACAATTTGTATTTCCATTGGTTGGTCGTTTGTTAAAATTTCTCAAAAAAAATTTGGAGGTTATATGTCATGTCAAAAGATTCTATGGATTTGAAAGCCTTATTTATTGGTGATAAGGGAGAAAATGCCAGTTTATATAAGGAAATGTTGAATAAATTGGTGGACGAACATGTTGGATGGCGTCAAAATTATATGCCACAAGATATGCCTGTTATTTCGGAGGAAGATAAACAAACAGAGGGATTTACGTCTTCTGTGAATAAGATGAAGAGCGTTTTAGATGAGGTATCATCAAAATTACGTTCAGAATCAGTTCCATGGCACACAGCGGGTCGTTACTTAGGTCATATGAATACTGAAACGCTAATGCCTGCTATTCTTGCATATCAATTTGCAATGTTATGGAATGGTAATAATGTTGCTTATGAATCATCACCTGCAACTTCACAAATGGAAGAAGAAGTTGGAGCTGAATTTGCTCAATTATTAGGATTAAAAAATGGATGGGGACATATAGTTGCGGATGGATCTTTAGCAAATCTTGAAGGTTTATGGTATGCACGTAATATGAAATCTCTTCCATTAGCAATTTCTGAAGTTGTACCAGACGTAGTTTCTGGTAAAACAGAGTGGGAATTGTTAAATATGAGAATGGAAGATGTCTTAGATATTTTAGACAACGTTACGGATGAACAATTTGATGAAATAAAGACTAAGTCAGCCCGTAGTGGTAAAAATCTTTCTAAGTTAGGAAAATGGTTAGTTCCTCAAACAAAACATTATTCTTGGTTAAAAGCAGCTGATATTATTGGTATTGGATTGGATCAAGTTGTACCTATTCCTGTTGATAATAGTTATCGTATTGATGTAAAAGAATTGGAGAGCTTAGTTCGAAGTCTTGCAGCTGATAAAACACCAATATTAGGTGTTGTAGGTGTTGTAGGTTCTACAGAAGAAGGCGCAGTGGATCCAATTCATGAAATTGTTAAATTGAGAGAGAAACTATTTAAGGAAAATATTTATTTCTATATTCATGCGGATGCTGCATATGGTGGCTACGCGCGCTCAATTTTCTTGGATGAGAATAATGAAGTTATTCCTTATGAGAAGCTGAAAGACACATATAAGGAATATAATATTTTTAATTCTGATGTAACAATTAAGCGTGATGTGTATGATGCATTCGTTGCGATTGGTGAATGTGAATCTGTAACGATTGATCCACATAAAATGGGATATATTCCATATTCTGCTGGTGGTATTGGAATTAAAGATATTAGGATGCGTAATATTATTTCTTACTTTGCAACATATGTTTTTGAAAAGAATTCAGTAGCACCATCAATGCTGGGTGCATATATTCTTGAAGGATCAAAAGCTGGAGCTACTGCCGCCGCTGTTTGGGCAGCTCACCATGTATTGCCATTAAATGTTTCTGGTTATGGTAAGTTGATTGGTGCAAGTATAGAATCAGCAACTAGATTCTATAAATTTTTAAGTGATTTAGAATTCAATATAAGAGGACATAAAATTAAGGTAACACCTTTGATTAATCCCGATTTCAATATGGTTGATTACACATTTAATGAAGTTGGTAATACTGATTTAACGATTATGAATAAATTAAATCATGATTTTTATGATCAAGCATCATTTGTAACGGGGAGTTTGTATAGTAATGAATTTATGACATCACATACTGACTTTGCAATTCCAGATTATGGTAATAGCCCATTTAAGTATGTTTCTGGTCTTGGGTTTAGTAAAACAGAGTGGGAAAAAGTAGGAAAAGTAACAGTTTTAAGAGCTTCTGTTATGACGCCATATTTAAATAATGATAAGGTTGCTGATGAGTACTTTAATAAAATAAAATTAGCAATGAAATCTAAATTGGAAAATATTTTAGAATAATATTTTAGTTAAAGGTTCACTTTTTGATGTGGGTCTTTAACTTTTTGTTTAAAAAGGAGAGGTGTTAAAATGTCAGATACAACTAAAAAAATTGGTTTAGGTACATTTGTTGGGATGACTATGGCGCTTTGCGCAACAGTTAGAAGTATTCCAACGCTCGCTGCTGTTGGTTGGACTTTAATTTCATTTTCATTATTCGCTATCATTTTTTTTGCTGGACCAATTTCAATTGTTTCCGGTGAATTGTCAACAATGTATCCTCAAGCTGGAGGCCCACAATTATGGGTAAAAAAAGCTCTAGGTGAAAAATGGGGTTTTGTAGTAGCATGGTTATTATGGGTTCAAATGTTTCCAGGGATGGTAATGGTGGCTTCAACTATTGGCCCACTGTTAGGAAATACTTTTGGAAACATTAGTTTGGGCGCAAATCATTGGTTTAATTTATTTTGTATTCTGTTCTTTTATTGGATAGTTACATTATTGAATATAAAATTTGATATGGCTAAAGTAGGTGGAAGTATCGGTGTTTGGCTTGGTGTCTATATTCCAGTGGCGGTAATGTTCATACTTGGATTTGCATCATTAGCAAAAATGGGTATTAACGCAAATGGGTATCTTGGAGCATTTTCATGGGCAAAAGTTATTCCTAGTTTAAAAAATTTAGATACACTAAAATATTTGGCAGGGATTTCATTTATTTTTGTTGGAATTGAAATGTCATCGGTATATATTCCCAAATTAAAAGATGCAACTAAAAACTATACAAAAGGTGTATTTATTGCATTGATTGGTTTAGTTTTGTTAAATGTATTAAATGCGTTGACAGTTGCAAATGTTGTTCCAGCAGGTAAAATGGAATTAGCAAACATTACACAACCTATCTTGCTTTACTGTCAAGTATTAGGATTACCAACAATTATTGCTAATATATTTAGTTTTATGGTATTTATTGGTGTGATGTTGCAATTATCTGCGTGGGTTACGGGTCCTTCAGCAACAATTATTCAAGTTGCAAAAGATGGATTACTTCCCGAAAAATTTGGATATACTAAAGTTAATAAATATGGTGTTTCCAAAAATGTTGTGTTAACACAATCAATTGTTATTTCTTGTTTTGCGTTATTGTATGGATTTATTTCAGACGTAAATGCGGTGTTCTTAATTTTAACGAATGCTACAACGGTTATTTATAGTGTTGTGTACGTACTGATTGCAATTGCTTTAATTAAATTGAGACATACTCAACCAGATATAGAACGTCCTTACCGTATTGGAAAATCAGGTAACGGGTTGGCCTATGTTGTAGCTGCAATGTTATTATTTGCAATATTTATTGTAGTTTTAGCAACATTAATTTCATCAACTGCATTAAACGGATTTTTAGTTGCGGCTGTAACAATAGTATTCTTAATACCACCATTTTTAATATATGCAAGAACTAAAAAGAATGATAAATAACTTGTAACGGAAAAGTGCGCTTCACTTATGATACTAAAGGTGTAGCGGGCTTTTTTTATGTGATAATAATTGGAGGTATGCAAAATGAAAAAATATAAGATCTCATTTGTTGAGGCACTAGGGGTATTAATTGTTATATTTGGAATTTTGAGTTATTTTATTATCGGACAACAAATGACACCACATGTACCAATTTTATTGGCTTTTACAGTTTTGATGTTTTATGGAAAAATTAAAGGGTTTTCATGGGATGAAATACATGATGGTATTGTGGAAGGTGTGAAACCTGGTATAATTCCAATAATTATTTTCCTTCTAATAGGGGTTCTTGTAGCGTCTTGGATTGCAGCGGGAACAATACCAACTATAATGGTTTTTGGCTTTAAAATTATTTCAGTAAGATGGTTTCTACCAACAGTTTTTGTAACGTGTTCTATTGTTGGATTAACAGTTGGTAGCTCATTTACGACAATTTCAACTATCGGTATTGCATTTTTGGGTATTGGTGGTATTCTTGGATATAATTCAGCGATGACTACTGGTGCTATTGTATCAGGAGCATTTCTGGGGAATAATATATCGCCATTATCAGATACAACAAATTTGGCATCAGGTATTGGTAGGGTTAATCTTTTTGATCATATAAAAAATGAATTTTGGACTGTCGTTCCAGCTGCAATTATTTCTTTAGTTGGATTCGTAGTAATTGGTAGGATGCCACAAGGAAGTAGTTTAGGAAAAATAGCTGAAATGAGTAAAATTTTGGAAAATCATTTTTGGGTTTCTCCTATTACACTTTTGCCGGTGCTTATTTTACTTATTTTTGCTTGGAAAAAGGTACCGGCTATACCTACGTTGCTTACTGGATCTATCGTTGCAATAGGGTTAAATATTATTAATAGCTCTCATATTACGGCGGCAAGGATAGGCTATATTGTGATGAATGGGTACGTTGCTCACACAGGATCAAAAGACATTGATAGTTTGCTCACACGTGGGGGGATTACTAGTATGTTGGGTTCTGTGAGTCTTATTATTCTGGCACTCGCGTTGGGAGGTCTGCTAGTTAAATTTAAGATTGTAACGACGTTAATAAATAAATTATCAAAATATGTAAATAATATTGGTCGCCTTATCTTGGTAACTGCGATTAGTTCAATTGGTATTAATTTTTTGATTGGTGAACAATATTTATCAATAATTTTGCCTGGTGAAACATTTAAAGAAACTTTTGAAAAAAATAATATTGATAAAAAATATTTAACTAGAACACTGGCAGATGCTGGAGCTGCTGTTAATTCACTTGTTCCATGGGGAGTTAGCGGGACATTTATTTCTGGTGCATTGAAAATAAATCCATTCGAATTTTTACCATATGCATTCTTTCCAATTTTGTGTCCAATAATAACTATTTTAACTGGATATATTGTTTTAAAACCAAAATATAAAAATTTTTGAACATAAATAATAATTTAAAAAGGAGTTTCAATATGACAAAAATGATTCCTAAAGTTTTAACAATTGCTGGTAGTGATGCTAGTGGTGGTGCTGGTATGGAGGCTGATTTAAAGACATTTGAAGAGTTTGATACCTATGGAATGGTTGCGCTAACTTCCATTGTTACGATGGATCCAGATGCAGGTTGGTCGCACAATGTCACCGTTATGGATTCTGAGTTAGTTAAAGCGCAATTGAAAACAACTGGTGCTGGTGGTAAAATAGCTGCCGTAAAAACGGGTATGCTTGGAAGTGTTGCAATTACGGAAATAGCTCGTGAAAACATTTTAGAAAATGAAATTAAAAATGTTGTGATTGATCCTGTTATGGTCTGCAAAGGTGAAGATGAAGTACTGAATCCAGAAGCGGCAGATGCCATTCGAGACTTGCTGATTCCAGTAGCAACGGTTACGACACCTAATTTATTTGAAGCAGGTGTCTTATCAGGGATGGGAACTTTAAAGTCACTTGATGATATGAAACAAGCAGCCGTTAAGATTCATGAATTAGGAGCAATAAATGTTGTTGTCAAGGGCGGAAAAGCATTAAAAGGAAAGAAAGCCATTGATTTATTTTACGATGGGACTAATTTCAAAGTTTTAGAGACTGATAAAATTATACCCGCGTATAATCATGGTGCGGGGTGTACATTTGCAGCGGCAGTTACTGCAGGTCTTGCAAATGGATTATCAGTTAAAGAAGCGGTTTATAAAGCGAAAGATTTCGTAACAGCTGGGATTAAATCTGGTTTTGCATTTAATGAATATGTTGGCCCCTTATATCATGCTGCGTATCGTTTAAATAATTAGTCCTTTTGATTGACTTAGAGTGCACTTTAACGTGTAAACTGAGTTTATAAATCGAATGGAGGACAAAAATATGTCATTAGAAAATAAAGTAGTTGTGATTACAGGTGCATCAAGCGGAATCGGTGAAGCAACAGCTAGAATGTTAGCTGAAGGTGGAGCTAAAGTTGTTTTAGGTGCTCGTCGTGAAGAAAAATTAGCTAAAATTGTTAAAGAAATCAAAAGTAACGGTGGGCAGGCGACTTATGCCGTAACTGATGTTACTAAAGCAGAGGATGTTAAAGCGTTAGTGGCTTTAGCTCAATCAGAATTTGGGGCCATTGATGTCATCTTTAATAATGCTGGTATCATGCCTAGTTCACCTTTATCAGCTTTAAAAACGGATGAATGGAACGACATGATTGATATCAATATTAAAGGTGTATTGAACGGGATTGCTGCCGTCTTGCCCACATTTATTGAACAAAAGCACGGGCATGTGATTACAACATCTTCTGTTGCCGGAATTAAATCATTCCCAGGTTCTGGGGTTTATGGCGCAACTAAATTTGCTGTTCGTAACGTAATGGAAGTTTTACGGACAGAAAGTGCTATGGAAAAAACGAATATCAGAACTTCAACTTTATATCCAGCTGCAATTAATACAGAGTTGTTAAGTACGATTACTGATGAACAAACACTTTCTGGCATGACGTCATTCTACAAACAAGTGGGTATCGATCCAGTCGCAATTGCACGTGTTGTTAAATTTGCAATTGACCAACCTGAAGAAGTTAATGTTAATGAGTTTACTATTTATCCAACTGCACAAGCTTAATTTTAAGTAATGAAAAAAGTATCGAGAATCTAATTCTCGATACTTTTTTGTTTAAATGATAATACCGTCACAATGGTCAACTTCATGTTGAATAATTTGTGCCATCCAGCCAGAAAATTTTTGTGTCTGAGGTTGGAATGATTTATCTAAGTAAGAAACGGTGATTGAGTCATAGCGTTGTGCTGGACGTTCGCCGATTAATGATAGACAACCTTCATTAATGGTATAATGGCCTGATTTTTTTGTGATTTTTGGATTGATAAAGGGGACATTTAGAGCACCAAATTGGCAGACGATAATTCGTTTATTGACGCCAATCATGTTGGCAGCCATGCCAACGCAAACTTCTTTGTTAGCTTCCAGCGTGTCTAATAAATCAGTAACAATTGAGCTATCAGCTTTCGTTGCAATTTCGGCTTTTTGTGCGAGAAATGTTTCATCATGCATAATAGATTTTATCATTTTTTCTCCTGTTGAATTAATTTTTCTAAAAACTTCTGTGCCGCATTTGAAAGAATAGTATTCTTTTTCCAAATTAAACTTAAACTCGATTCCAGCTTTGGTTCTAATGGAATAAAGGTTAAATTCGTGCCATTAGTATTGATTATATCAGAGATAGCGAGTGCAGAACCAGTTCCGGATTTTACAAATAGGGATGCGTTAAATAATAAATTATATGTTGCGATAACTTGGTAATTCAAAATGCTGTCACCAAGCCATTCAGATATTTGATGACTGACTAGTGATTGCTGTGATACAAGTAAAGGCTCTCTCTTTATATCGGCAGGTGTGATGGTTTTTTGGTTGGCTAAGGGATTGGCACGGTTAACCAATAGTCCCCAAGTATCTGTTGCAGATATTTTGATAGTGTCATACTTTTGTTTATCGGTCGGGTTAATAACAAATCCAAAATCTAAAGTCCCTGCATCTAATTTTTGCATGATTTCGTCAGCATTTCCGCTGTAAAGGCTCATCTTGATTTCTGGATAAATTTTGTGTAACTCAAATAGAGTATCTGATACTGATCGCATGGCTTGTGATTCGCCGCTACCAATGAATACTTCGCCACTCATCACATCTGGGGTCATTAAATTGGCTGCCGTTTTATCGACTAATTTGATGATTTCCTTTGCATGATTATACAAGTAATCGCCTTTTTCAGTCAGGATGACTTCGCGGTTACCTCGAATAAATAATTGATCACCAATTTCTTCTTCTAAATCTTTGATTTGTCGAGAAAGAGTGGGTTGAGATAAGTGTAATTTTTCAGCTGCCTTTGTAATATTTTTTTCTTGGACAATAGCGATAAAGTAGTTTAAGACACGTAATTCCATATTAGTTTCCTCTATAGGTTAAAAGTATAGTTGGTGATTCATGATAGGTATTAGACATTCTCAGTATAACGGTTATGCTGAAGTCAGTAAATAAAAACGAATTAATGGAGGAAATAACATGTCAGTTAAAGATAAAGTTATTGTGATTATGGGTGCTTCAAGTGGAATTGGTGAAGCAACAGCTAATTTATTAGCTCAAAAAGGGGCTAAATTAGTTTTAGCAGCACGTCGTGAAGATAGATTAAAAGCGATTCAAGAGGCTAACAAAGCAACAGAAATTGTCTATCAAGTAGCAGATGTTACAAATTTTGATGATGTTCAAAAAGTGATTGATTTAGCCATATCAACGTTTGGTAAAATCGATGTCTTATATAATAATGCTGGGATTATGCCAACAGCACCATTAAGTGAAGGCCGTCGTGATGAATGGAAAAAGATGCTCGACATTAATGTCATGGGTGTTTTAAATGGAATCTCAGCGGTATTACCAATTATGATTGAACAAAAATCAGGTCATATTATTGCGACAGACTCTGTTGCAGGTCATGTTGTTTACCCTGATTCAGCCGTTTACTGTGGTACTAAATTTGCTGTCCGGGCCATTATGGAAGGATTGAGACAGGAACAACGTGTAAATAATATTAAATCAACGATTGTTTCACCAGGTGCGGTTCAAACGGAACTTTACAATACAATTAGTGATAAAAAAGTGGCTAAGGGCTTACATGAAGCGCAACTCGAATGGGGTCTAACGGCTGATGATATTGCTCAAGGTGTTGTTTATGCAATTGACACACCAGACCGTGTTTCAGTAAGTGAATTAGTGATTTGTCCAACACAACAAGAGGTTTAAAATGGCTAAAAATATATTTAAACAAGAGTTATCTCAAAAAACGATTCTACCTGAAGATGAAGTCTATGCTGACATTCATAAAGTTTTACATGACAACGAAAAAAATGTTGCCGAATTAAATACTGGCTATCATGAAGAGTCAGAAATAAAGGCTATTTTTAGTCAAATAATTGGCGAAAAGGTTGATGATTCTTTTACGGTATTACCCCCATTTTATACCGATTTTGGTAAGCATATTTCTGTTGGTAAAGATGTTTTTATCAATCGAGAGACAATGTTTACGGATTTGGGCGGTATCACGTTGGAAGATCACGTTTTAATTGGACCCAAAGCTAGTTTAATAACGGTTAATCATCCGATTGATCCATTGAAAAGACGCGGCTTAGAAGTTAGCCCAATTCTCATTAAAGAAAATGCATGGGTTGGTGCTGGCGCAACTATTTTACCTGGGGTGACCATTGGTAAAAATGCGATTGTTGCAGCAAGTGCCACGGTAACAAAAGATGTACCAGATAATGTGATTGTTGCGGGAATCCCTGCGAAAATTATTAAAAAAATTGATTAAATAGCGAGAATTAAAGAATGTTTCCTGATTAATGGGGAACATTTTTTGTTTGAAAAAATTGTTGCAAGTGTCTTGGTAAAAGAAATGATTGACCCAAATCTAGAACAATTGGATAATGTAGAGGGATGGATAATTGAAGGGAAATTTAAATGTCACCTTATTCAAACATTATTTTAGAAATGGAGAGTGCAAAATGAAAAAAGTGGTTGTTTTAGGTTCAACGAATGTAGATACTATTTTAAATGTCCAACGGTTTCCACAACCAGGTGAAACCTTAGCTATGGATTCAATGGCTGTTGCTGGCGGTGGTAAAGGGGCTAATCAGGCAATTGCTTCTGTTCGATCAGGTGCAGACACAACTTTTATTAGTAAAGTTGGCAATGAAGGTGCTGCTGATTTTATGATGGATACCTTAAAAAAAGATGATATGAATATTGACCATGTGACAACATCAAAGACGGCTGGAACTGGTCAAGCCTATATTATGGTAGATGAATCTGGTCAAAATAGTATCTTAATTTATGGTGGCGCAAACCAAGATGTGACGGTTGAAGACATTCAAGCCGCTGAAGCTAGTATTAAAGCATCTGATAGAATTGTTGCGCAATTCGAAGTGCCGATTCCTTCTGTCATTGAAGCGTTCAAAATTGCTCGTGCAAATGGGGTTCAAACGATTTTAAATCCAGCACCAGCAATCAAAAATATTCCAGATGAATTATTAGCTGTTACAGATATGATTGTACCTAATGAAACAGAATCTGAAATTATTACAGGAATTAAAGTCACTGATGAAGCGTCGATGGAAGCCAACGCCAAGGTGCTATTTGAAATGGGTGTTAAAGCAGTTATTATTACAGTTGGTGATAAAGGGTCATTTTACGCAACGTCAGAACAGTCTGGTTTCGTTAAGGCTTTTAAAGTAAGCGCAGTGGATACAACGGCTGCGGGTGATACTTTTATTGGCGCATTAAGTTCGAAACTTGAACGGGATTATAGTAATCTTGAAGAAGCAATGACTTATGCTAACAAAGCATCGTCGTTAGCCGTTCAAATAAAAGGGGCTCAAAATTCAATTCCCTATGCAAAAGATATTTTATCTGATTAGCTAGATAAAACGGACTGATATGTTGGCTTTTAATGGTCGAGATAACAGTCCGTTTTAAGTATAAAATTATTTACGTTGCTATTTTGTGGTTTTTAGATATGATTAACATAACTTAAAATTTAAATAAAAATGAGGAGATCATATGAGTGGTCAAAAGACAACAATTAAAGATGTTGCTCGTGTTGCTGGGGTATCAATCACGACGGTTTCCCAGATATTAAATGGAAAATCGGATCGATTTAGTAAAGATACCATTGAAAAAGTAAAAAAAGCAAAATCTGATTTAGGTTATGAGCCTAATTTTTTTGCCCAAAGTATGATTTTAAAGCAAACTAATACCATTGGTGTACTGGTTCCGGATATTTCAAATCCTTTTTTCAATAGTATGATGCATGGTATTGAAGAGGCGTTGTACGAGCAAAATTTTATGGCTATTCTTTGTAGTGCAGATGGTGATCAGTTAAGGGAATTTCGCTACTTAGAGGAGTTATCAAGACGATCAGTTGATGGATTCATTATAGCTAGTTCTGCTGTGAGTAATGATGCAATTAGTAAGAGTTTAATTGCTAAGAAAAAGCCATTTATTTTGTTGGATCAAAAAACGGGAAACAATGTGAGTGATGGAATCCAGATTGATGATTTCGAAGGTGGCAAGTTAGCAGCAATACACCTTTTATCGTTAGGACATCGAAAAATTGTGATTGTGTTACCTTCGTTGGAACAAAGACCTAAAAATATACATAATCGGTTGGCAGGTTTTACTGAGGAAGTAACTAAGTATGAGAACACTAAATTAATTTTGATTGAAACACCTATGAATCCTATGGGGGGGTATCAAATTGTTGATGAAGTTATAAATTCAACTGCAACTGCGATATTTGCTATTAATGATGAATTGGCTATTGGATTATACCGTGGTCTTTTTGAAGCGGGAAAGTCAATTCCAAATGACTATAGCGTAGTAGGATTTGATAACATTGAAATGACTGAATTTTTATCACCTAAATTAACGACTGTTTCTCAACCAATTCAAAAAATTGGTAAAGTAGCTGCACAAATTGTGATGGCTCGTGTTGCTAATTCAGACTTACCAATTAGGCATGAAAAATTAAATGTTGAGTTAATGATTCGAGAATCGACGAAAAAAATTTAAAAAATAGTTGAAAGGGCTTACAAATGATGTTATAGTGATTTTGTTAAGTAAAACGTTTTATTAATGAATCATTATTTTTGTAAGTTATATTTTTTTACATATTTAGTAAAACGTTTTAAAAATTTTGGAGGATTAATTATGAACAAAATAACAGTTATAGGTAGCATTAACGTTGATACGATTTTGCGTATTCCAAGATTACCTTTACCCGGTGAAACATTGGGTATGTTTGATCAAAGTAATGCCGGTGGTGGTAAGGGAGCAAATCAAGTGATTGCTGCAGCTAGGTCTGGTGCAAAAACGACCTTTATAGGTAAGGTTGGTCAAGATCAAAACGGAGACTTCATGTTAAATAACATGGATGAAGATGGGATTTTAACAGAATTTATTGTAAAAAGCTCAGAAGTAAAAACGGGGCAAGCGTACATTTTGTTAGATCAAGAAGGTGAGAATAGTATTTTGTTATATGCGGGTGCAAATAACAAAATTACAGATACAGATGTTAAAGCAGCATATTTGCCGATTCGAGAATCCGATTTTATAGTTGGACAACTTGAAAGTAATGTTTCTGCAACGATATTGGCATTTGAAGAAGCACGTAAATTTAATGTGATTACTATTTTGAATCCAGCTCCTGCCAAGGAAAAAATATCAGCAGAATTATTATCTTTAACAGATGTGATTGTTCCTAATGAAACAGAAAGTGAAATAATTACTGGAATTAAGGTTGAAGATGAAGAAAGCCAAATTCAGGCGGCAAAAAAAATGTTGGAATTAGGAGTTAAAATAGTTGTTATTACATTGGGAAGCAAAGGTGCATTTTATTATACAAGCACTGGATTTGGTATGGTTCCAGCTTTTAAGGTTAAAGCAGTTGATACAACAGCAGCTGGGGATACATTCATTGGTGCAATGATTTCAAAATTGAGCCCAGATTTTAGTAATCTTGAAGAAGCAATTCGGTTTGGAAATAAAGCATCATCATTAACAGTTCAAAAACTAGGGGCACAACCATCAATTCCATATTTAAAAGACATAGAGTAGAGAAGGCATAGATAATTATGAAGAAAACAGCAGTTATTAATTCAAATCTTTCACGGGTTATTTCTAAAATGGGACATTATGATACTTTGGCGATTGGTGATGCAGGGATGCCAGTTCCAGACGGGACAGAAAAAATTGATTTGGCAGTGACAAATGGCATTCCAAGTTTTATGGATGTATTAGATAATATATTAGAAGAACTAGAAGTTCAGAAAATTTATTTAGCTAATGAAATAAAAATAAAAAATCCTGAAATATTAGACCAAATTAAAAGAAGAATGAGTGGAGTTCAGATTGATTTTATTCCTCACGAAAAAATGAAAAAGGACTTACAAACTGCGCATGCATTTGTGAGAACGGGTGAAATGACACCATTTGCTAACATTATTCTAGTTAGTGGAGTTGTGTTTTGATAAGATCATAAATGAGGTGAAAAAATGAAAGTAGAAATGAAAGGTATCCATAAAGCGTTTGGTCCTAACAAAGTATTAGAAGGTGTTGATTTTACTTTAGAGTCTGGAGAAGTTCATGCTTTAATGGGTGAAAATGGGGCCGGTAAATCAACTTTGATGAATATGTTAACTGGTTTATTGAAGGTTGATAAAGGACAAATTTTTATTGATGGAAAAGAGACATATTATGAGAGTGTTAAGGTAGCTGAAATGAATGGTGTTAGTTTTATTCACCAAGAAATGAATAATTTTAGTGAAATGACAGTTTTGGATAATATGTATATGAACCGTGAGATTAAAAATAAAATGGGTGTGATTCAAGAAAATAAAATGCGACAAAATGCGCAACAATACCTTGGACAACTGGGAGCAAATATTGATTTAAATGTAGAGATTGGTTCATTAAGTGTTGGTAAACAACAAATGATTGAAATTGCTAAATCGCTTATGTCTGACGCCAAAGTTATTATTATGGATGAACCAACTGCTGCTTTAACTGAAAAGGAAATCCATAGTTTGTTTGAAATTATACAAAATTTACAAAAGAAAGGCGTTTCAATTGTTTATATTTCACATCGAATGGAAGAAATATTTGAAATTTGTGATCGAGTAACTGTTATGCGAGATGGTATTTCGATTAGCACATACAAAATTTCAGAGACAAACATGCAACAGATTGTTCATGACATGGTTGGACGTGAACTTAATGATTTTTATCCGGATAGACTACCTAAATTAGGTGAAGAATTTTTCAGGGTAGAACATTTATCAAATAAAGGAAAATTTAATGATATAAATTTTGATGTTAAGTCTGGTGAAATATTGGCATTTTCAGGTTTGATGGGTGCAGGTAGAACAGAAATAATGCGTTCTATTTTTGGAATTGACCCTATTACAGATGGTCATGTATTTATTAAAGGTAAGGAAGTTCATATAAAGGATCCGCAAGATGCGATTGATAAAGGAATTGGATTTTTAACGGAAAATCGTAAAGACGAAGGATTGATTCTCGATTTTTCTTTATCAGATAATATTGTACTTCCAAGTGTTAAGGGGTTTGTTAAACATGGAATTGTTGATACTAAAAGTGAATCTGATTTTGTTGATATGCTAATGAAACGTTTAAACGTCAAAGCAATGAATGCTGATGTTACGGCTGGAAGTTTGTCAGGAGGTAATCAACAAAAAGTGGTGTTAGCGAAATGGATTGGTACAGGCCCGCAAGTATTAATATTGGATGAACCAACCCGTGGTATTGATGTTGGCGCAAAACGTGAAATATATAATTTAATGAACGAGTTAACTGACCGTGGAGTAGCAATTATTATGATTTCAAGTGATTTACCAGAAGTTTTAGGGATGAGTGATCGAATTGCGGTTATTCATGAAGGAAATTTAAAGGGAATTGTTGAAACTAAGAAAGCCACACAAGAATCAGTGATGGCGTTAGCAACGGGAGGTAGTAAAAATGGATAATGTTAAGAAAAGTGAAGAAAAAAAGGGATTTGATTTTAAAAAATTTATTTCTAAGTTAGGGCCAGTTGTTGCGTTAGTATTTTTAGTTATAATTGTAAGCGCTTTAAATTCTAGCTTTTTAACTTCAACAAACTTATTAAACTTATTACGACAAGTTTCAATTAATGCATTAATTGCATTTGGAATGACGTTTGTTATTTTAACTGGTGGGATTGATTTATCCGTTGGGTCAATATTGGGATTAAGTGGTGCTATTTCGGCTCAATTGATGGTTTCTGGATATCCAGCTTTTGTTGCAATTTTAGGTGGTATTTTAGCTGGTGCTCTATTTGGATCAGTCAATGGATTGTTAATTGCATATGGGAAAATGGCACCATTTATAGCAACTTTAGCTACAATGACTATTTTTCGGGGAGCAACATATGTATTTACTAATGGGAACCCAATTACAGGTGAAAAATTAAGTAATAGTTTCTTATTCCAATTTATGGGGAGAGGTTACTTATTCGGTATTCCTGTGCCAATCCTTATCATGGTAATTGCATATTTAATTTTATTTATGGTATTGCACAAAATGTCGTTTGGTCGCAAAACATATGCATTAGGTGGAAATGAAAAAGCAGCCTTTGTTGCTGGAGTAAAAGTTGATAGAATTCAATTAATTATTTATACGATTTCTGGATTAATGGCTTCTATAGCGGGTGTTATTTTGACATCTAGATTGAATTCAGCTCAACCTAATGCAGGAACTTCATATGAAATGGATGCAATCGCTGCCGTAGTTTTAGGAGGGACGAGTTTATCGGGTGGTAAGGGTCGTATTTTTGGAACTTTAATTGGTGCATTAATCATTGGAACATTAAACAATGGTTTAAACTTGTTAGGAGTATCAAGTTTTTACCAACAAATTGTTAAAGGGATAGTTATTATTATTGCAGTATTATTGGATCGAAAAAAAACAAATAACAATTAAGGGGAGATAATAATGAAAAAAATAGTAACGTTAGTTTCAGTTTTCGCATTGGCAGTAGTCGTATTGGCAGGTTGTGGTGCATCATTAGATAATGGAAGCAGTGATAAAACAACTAAGACAGCAAAAATTGCACCTAAAAAGTTGAAAATTGGAGTTTCATTATCAACATTGAGTAATCCGTTTTTTGTTTCTGTTAAATCAGGTATAACATCTGTTGCTACTAAAAATGGAACGAATGTTGAGGTGATGGATGCACAAGATGATAGTGCTAAACAGAGTAATGATATTGAAGATTTAATTCAGAAAAAGGTAGATATTATTATTGTCAATCCAGTTGACTCTGATGCAATTACACCTGAAATCAAGAATGCGAATGACGCAAATATTCCTGTTATTGCATTGGATCGTTCAAGTACTGGTGGAAAAGTTTTGACACTTGTAGCATCAGATAATGTTAAAGGTGGTAAAATGGCTGCTGAATATATGTCAAAGAAGCTTGGTAAAAATGCTAAAGTAGCAGAATTACAAGGAACACCAGGTGCATCCGCAACACGTGAACGTGGTAAAGGATTTGATGAAAATGTTAAAGGAAAATTAGATGTTGTAACGAAACAATCAGCTAATTTTGACCGTGCAAAAGGTTTGTCAGTAATGGAAAATCTTTTACAATCTAATCCTGATATTAAAGGTGTATTCTCTCAAAATGATGAAATGGCTCTAGGGGCAATTGAAGCTGCAAAGAGTGCAGGAAAATCAGATCTTGTTATTGTAGGATTTGACGGTAGTGTAGATGGATTAAAGTCAGTTAAAATGGGTAAACTTACGGCAACTGTTGCACAACAACCTAAAGAAATGGGTAAAATTGCAATTAAGGCCGCTTATGATCACTTTAATGGTAAAAAACTAGATAAGAAAATTAGTTCACCACTTGAATTAGTAACTAAATAGTATTTTTAAATATTAAAATGGATAACTTAAATGTAAAAAAAGAAAAATTAATAAGTCTATCATGAATAGTTAAACCGTAGAGTACTCATTTTCTTGTTTTTAATAAATCTATTACCAAGAATAGTTGCAATAGAAAAAAGAGTCACATATTCTGTTTTGAAACAGAATATGTGACTCTTTTTGATTAATTTTTAGCTATTTCTTTTTCAAAAATATCTTTAACAATGTCATTAGCTGTACGTAAACTAACATCATTCACAAAAGGTCTTGGACTTGCGGCAGTTAACCAGTGGACACCATCCGTTGGAACACCCCAGAAGTACAATCCGGGTTGTGGTGTCTGATTTTCATCTAACAATAAATTGTTGACGGGGTCAACATTAACGGCACCATCTATTACTGGTGCACCTTTAGTAGGATTTAAAATTAATGGATTGGCAATTTTAGTTTCAAGCAACTGTTTCATTAATGGACTTGTTGCCGTTGTGGCATGAACAGCAGGGACTCGTGCCTCAATTAAAGTGGTTGCTAAGTAATGTTGGTCTGGCGTATTGGCACTATATGTGTCAAATTGGTCATCTTTAGTATCGACGACCATCCCAGGTTCCAATAGTGTGACAACGTCGGCTTCAACAAGTGCACGTAATTGTTCAATTCGAATAGCAGGTGGTCCAATTGTTAAAAAGTTATTTAGTGAGTTAAACCAGCCTAAAAAGTCTGTTAAATACTCATCGTCCGTTAAAAGACGGTTATCAATTAGCTGTCTAACGGGAAGACGTAAGTCACGTAAGACTTCAAGTGCACTGGTCAATGGACCGGTTTTTGTTCCAAGTTTTGCGTCTGTGGCATCTTTTTGTAAGTGCTCTAACATGATTGTTTTGAAATCTGTGTTAGGCTTTTTGGTCATTGGATTGCCTAAATGAGCCCAATTGAATTTATCAGCCTCCATAATGATTGAACGTTCAATAGTCATTTCAGGATTTCTTAAGAAATCTAATTGAAAGGTTGTTAAATCAATTGTTGGATAACTTTCGGCGACAAGTAGTGAGTAGTAATGGTATTCAACATCATGACTTAATAATTGCCAAAATTCAGCAAAGGGAACTGAACCATTTTCCAAAAAGACGGCCATTTTAGCAGCTGTTATAAAATGAGCTTTGGATTCCTCACCAGGTGCTTTTTGATTATCACCTTTTGCATGATAAGGCCATCCACGGCGTGATCCGGCCACAATATGCGGTTCGCTACCATTTGCATGATACTGTAATTTTCCGTTCTCTAAACGCTCAAATTTGCCACCGCGTTCAACGGTTAAGCGTGTGATTAAGTCAAAGAAACTTAAACCTAAGCCACGTAAGATGACGGTGTCTTCATGTGTGATGTGGTCGAGTTCTGTTTCGTTTGGAAATCCTGGTAAGACATAAGTTAACTTGTTTTTTGTTGCAAAATCAGCCAATTTTTGTTGTCCGGCAGATAATTCATTTTCAAGATTTCCTAGGGACATGATGACATAATCAACAATGTCAGTTGAAGGCAAGGCAGTTGTGATTTCAAATTGGTCCGATAGTTTAGAAACTTGCGTAACCGTAACTTTATTTAAATTAATTTTTATATTTTTAGGTGCACGTTTAAGTAACTCAGCGTAATACCATTGAATATAAACGCCGAAAAGGGCTCTTGTAGCATAATCATTCGGTTTTAAATGGGTAATTTCATTTAAAAAATCGACTGAATAATCATTTTTTTCGATAAAATGATGCGCAGCGGATTGTGCCCATTCAAAAATATTAGGGCCGGTAACCATTGGTCCAACAGATTGGACACTTGTCCCGTAGAATAAGCTAATTTGTTGGGCCGCTGTGTTCATGATTAATTCATGAGGTTGTTTTGGGGTCCATACACGGCCGCCAACACCGTGTGGATCGTATAAATCAATTGTAAGTGGTTTGTTTAAATGGTTTGTCTGTTGCCAAGCAATAAGTCGTTCAAGTGTTATCATGCCTCGTGGTCCAGCACCAATAATGGCTAAATGCATAAAAATAATCCCCCTTGATATATGTAAAAACTAGCTTTATTATAAGCCTTAAAGTGAAAAAAATCGCTTGATAACCTTTTTGAATGGATAATTCTTGTTAACTTCTGATAATTTAGTATACTTAAAATTGAAAGAACAATTTTAAGTATAGACTGAAAGAAGGATTTGATGAAAAAACCAATGTCACTGCTGGATAGGCTGCTGTTTGCTGGATTGATATTTGCCGGTGGTGGTTTTGACGCGTACACGTATCTTGTACACGATGGTGTTTTCGCGGGCATGCAAACGGGGAATCTAATTATATTAGGGACGAATTTAGGCCAAATGAAGTGGGATGCCATAGTTAATCATCTGATTCCAATTTTTGCCTTTATGATTGGTATTATTGTGACTCGGAATTTACAACATCGGTTTAAGGAAGAAGATTCTATTAATAAGCGACAACGATTTGTGATTGGCATTGAAGCTATTCTTTTAATTATTGTTGCAGTTATTCCAAAAAGTTGGCCAACACAGTTATCTACGGGAATTGTGTCAATGGTCGCGGCAGCACAACTTCAAGAATTTAGACAAATTAATGGAGGGCCATTTACGTCATTTATGATGACCGGTAATTTGAGAACGATGGCTGAAAGTTTTTATGATGGAATCGTTAAAAACAATGTGATTGCGATGGCTAAAGGTTGGCGCATGTTGGGTGTTGTTCTAGCTTTTCTTTTTGGGGCAGTTTCAATGGGCGCTATGGTACCAATAATGGGGACAAAAACGATTTTATTAGCGGCGTTCTTCCTATTATGCTCATTAATCGGGCTACAATTGAATCCAGATAAAAGACTATAAAATAAAGGGGTTAGTATAATGACAGAAATTAAAAAGAATCCAAAAGTTGATTTATATTTAGAAAAAGCAACACAATGGAAAGAAGAAATGAGTCAATTAAGAGAATTTGCGCTTGAAACAGGTCTAGTTGAAACCTTTAAATGGGGAAAGCCTTGTTATACATTGAATGGTAAAAATATCGTCTTAATTCAAGGATTTAAAGAATATATGGCGTTACTTTTCTTAAAAGGGACTCTGATTGACGACGGTAAAGGTATTTTAATTCGAACGGGTGAAAATACTGAAGTTGGTCGTCAAATCAGATTTCATAGTTTAAAAGAAGTGACAGATTTGAAGGCAGAAATCGGTGATTATATTCAAAAAGCAATTAACGCTGAAAAAGCAGGCTTGAAAGTTCCTAAGGGCAAGCCAACGGAACTTGTTTTACCTGTTGAATTTCAGAAAAAAATGAATGAAATGCCCGAACTAGAAGAATTTTTTGAAACGTTAACGCCAGGTCGTCAAAAAACATATGCCCGTTACTTCGCAGATGCTAAGCGAACAGAAACGCGTGAAGCTCGAATTATCAAATATATTCCTAAGATTCTTGAAGGCAAAGGACTGAACGATTAGATAGCAAAACGGCGACCAGATAAAAATCTGATCGCCGCTTTTTTGTTTATTTTAATCTAAATTCTTTTTTAATTCAGAAACAATTTCAGCATGTTTAGCTTCAGTCAATTTAATTTTTGACATGAAGATAAATGCAGCAACAAGTAATAATGCCATTGGAACAAAGAACATGTACGTTCTGAATTGTAGTAAATCACCATGTGTAATATCGCTTGCTGTAGCGCTACCAGTCATTCCTGCATGAATTGCAGCAAAACCAACAACACCATTAGCGAAAGCACCAGCTAATTTATCCAATAAAGGACGAACTGCTAAAGTGACGGATTCATGACGCGTGCCACCTTTTAATTGACCGTATTCAACACTATCAGTAATTGTCATTAAGGCTGCTAGGAAAACAAGTGGGTATGGGAAGAAGAATAACCCAACGGCAATTAAGACGACAATAAGATTACTACCGGCAAATAAGAAGAGGATGTAACCCAATAACATGACCACAATTCCGCCAAGATAGATGGCGCGACGATGAATCAATGAAACTAAAGTTGGGAACAAAGCAACTGAGATAATACCTAAAATAACTGTCAAAATTCCGACAATTGAGAAGGCTGCTGAACGACCTAAAACATATTTGAAGTAGTAAATCAAAAGTGAGTTAGTAATAACATAACTAAATGCGAATAAGAAATATGATAGTGATAACCACATTAATTGATCGTTTTTACCAATAACTTTGAAAACATCACGGAAACGAATTTTTTCAGTGTTTTCACGAATCGCATTCTTTTCTTCTTTAGTTCCTAAAATAGTTGCTAAAGCACCGAAGAATGAAACTAAACCAATAACAACAGCGAAGCCGAACCAACCGGCTTTAGTTTGTGTATTACCATGTGTCCCTGAGAATAATTTTGAGAAGAAGACAACCATTGGAACGATAATGATAATAACACCTTGTGCACCTAAAGTTGATCCAAAACGAGCAACTGCCCCGAATTTAGTTCTTTTTTCAGAATCAAAAGTTAAAGCAGGTAGCATTGACCAAAATGAAATATCTTTAAATGAATAGAAAATATCTAAAATAACAAATGCGACTGCAAAAAGAGCTAAGTATAGATAAGGACTGCTTGTTGCCAAACCACCAAAGTCGGTGAAAATAATAACTAAACCAATTGAACTGACAATTGCACCAACTAATAACCAAGGTTTGAATTTACCCCAACGAGAACGGGTATTATCGACAACACCACCGATTAATGGATCGAAAGCGATTTCGACAATTCGAATGATAACCATTAAAGAGGTTACATAACCAATCATTTTGGCATTAAAACCTGCATTGTTTGTATCGAATAATTGACTTGTTACAAAAATCATAAAATAAGTGCTAAGTGTTGCGTAAAATGCATCATGTCCAAATGCCCCGAAAGCATAAGAACTATATTGTTTGAGATCTTTCATATTTTTCATTAGTTAAGCCCTTTCAAATTTATTTAAAACTAATTGTATCTATGCTCAATAATCTTATTTAAAATGTCTTGTCGTTGTTTTTCTTTAGCAGAACCTAATTGGTTCTCTTCTAATGAATTAAAATCATTGGCTAACAAAACTGATTCAAGGTACAACGTTAATTGACGTTTGATGTAAACCTTGTTATCTTCGTTTGTTTGCTTAGGATTTCCGGCAATAATGGCAGCTGCAAATTGCTCAGCACTAATCGTTAATTTATTTGCATTCATTCTGATGACCTCTTTCTATGTAGCAGATTTTTTGATGAAAGAAACGATTATTCAATGTAATCGTATTCTTTTAGTTAACAAGTACAGTTTACTAAACTTTTACTAAAATGTAAACGCTTTATACTGATAATGTGAAAATAAGTGTTTTTAATAAGTAATTTTGAAAGAATATGTCAGTTAAAATATATTTGATATAAAAATTATCTATATATAAATGAAAGAATAATGAAAAGCTTTGTATATTTTGAAGTTTTATATCTTCTATGAAATTGGTAAATAAAAATAGATTGATATTTATGGAGACACTCTCCATGAATATCGATCTATTTTCAGCATTTAATTTGATATGTTTAACTTTATGATAAGGTATTTTCTCCTGCTTTCCAAGTATTTTTTTCAATGAAAGGCGTTGTTGTTTGGATACTGTTGAAGCTAAAATATCTAATATCTTTTCCCCATTCTTTAGGGTCACCATATTGTAATTCTTGCATGTTACGGTTATTATACGTGAACGCATATAATATTTTATTTTTAATATCGTACCCTGAAGTATACTGTGTCCAAGCGACGATGGTAGAGACATCTTGTTTAATTCTTAATACTCCTTTTGGAGTATTAACCGTTGTTAGGAGTTGAAATATTTGATTTAGAGCGTTATCGTCATTAACGGTAACGGAAAGTAATTTTGAGATTGAAGCCCGTAAAAATCGTGATTCGGGTTTGTAATCCATTGGGATACTAAGGAGTCCTCCGGCAGTTTCATCAAAATTTATGGGGGTGATTAATTCATTATTAGTATACGAGTACTTTCTTTCGGTAGTTTTTTCTAATTGATGTTTAAGATTAGTAAGATGCCAATCAAAAGTAGGAGCATTTGTAAAAATGCCTAGAGTATTTTCAAATATTTTAAATCCATCTTTTACCGACGGCTCAACGACGATGGAACGACCAGTCTCATCTTGAAATACGCAATGTTGGGGGACTGACATATTCATCATGGGTCCTATTTCATTGGTTATACCAATGTCTTTATTAACGCTAGTTATAATTTCGTCTAAGCTTTTGTAATGCGTTAAAATCCATGTACATAGTTCTTCTCCACGAATTGCAATTTTTGATTGAGCACGAATTTTTTTTGTTTCAGCGTAGAGGTAGTTATGATCGAAATAGAAGGATCCACCACAAATTCCGTAATCATTTATTCCATCTAATAAAACAGGAGAAGTATGGATATCCTCTGCCCAAACTATTCCCATAACATTAATTTTTGTGATAAATGGAGTAAAGGTTGAAGAAAATTTATAACCTACTGGAATTTTTACGCCTGAATATTCAAATTGTTGTTCGAAGTCTTGGGTTCGTCCCCAATAAGGGTTTCCCTGATTACTAATAAGTTCAATTCCTGTACACATATCCATAACTTCCCTTCTTTTAATTGAGAAATACTTCTATAAATTCGTTAAGACTACTCTATATTTGATGCTTTTGAGTATTTAGAAGTTGATGGGAGCATGGCTATACCGGCTCCTATTAACGCGACAATAGCACCAATTACTGTTACTAGGTAGATTTGACTGCCCAATGAAGGTATGAGGAGATCTATTAAGATTGAACCAATCAATTGGCCCGCAGTTGAGGCTAAGCCTAACAGTAGAAGGCCTAGGCCTCTGACTAATAAAGCCATAAGACCAATTGATAGTAAGCCCAGTGGCCCACCTAGGTACATCCACCAATTAGCTGGAAAAGTAAATGATACCTGTCCTATTAGAACTCGGATAAGTAGAACAGCACCGAGAATGACAAAGCCAACTATGAAGTTCCAAGTGATAGAAACTAACATTGAACCGGTTTCTTTAGCTACCGCAGAGTTACCTGCAGGCTGCCATCCTGCAAGTAATCCTGCAAGAAATGGTAAGATTGCGAGAATAAGGACTTTTGGTGCTTGCCAACTTGGTATAACAACAAGAACAGTAGCAACGATTGCGAGAATTGCACCTAAAATTCTTGGTACGTTAAAAGGTTGTTTGGACTGACCGCCAATTCCTAAACGATCGCAGACTAAACCAGAAATTACCATACCAGAAATTAAGGTTGTTTGAAATGTTGCAACGCCTAAGGCTGAAGCGGTTGCTCCCTCAGAAAATACGACCATTGCTCCGCAACACCCAGCCAACCAGTTCCACCAAGGAATTGAACGCGATGATATCTTTTTAGGGATTGATGAAAATTGTTTTCTTGTACCTCTGCGGGCTAGAATAATAATGGTCATTACTACTAACCCGGACCCAAATGAAATTACTGCGGATGCGTTACCATCACCTAAAAATTTACCAACTTGACCATTTACGGCAGATTGCATGGGTGAAAGCATTCCTACGAAAATTGTAGTTAATAAAAGTAACGGAACGACAATTTTTTTTTCAGTTGAGTTCAATTTTTTTTTTGAATCATTCATTAGTATCTCTCCTTAAAAAAATTAATTTATGTCTAATTGTTATAATTCATTTGTAAGCCACTTAATACAACGTGAAAAAAATTCTCCGTAGTTTTTCCAATCCATGAATTCTTGGGATGCCCAGTGGGGGGCGATATCCGTCATATATGCCATAGTACGGCCGCTGCTGTATTCTCCCGTTACTAAGAAAGGATCTTTTTCTCCAATAGTCATTAGAATATTGCTATTTATTTTAGGAGTTACTTGTTGATATCCTAAAATAATAGGGAGTGTGCCTAAATCGGAGCTAATACTATTACTATTATTTTCTACGGGCACTATTCCCTGTGGACACTCGATTCTGTCATCATAGGGTAAAATATTGACGGGTAAAATTTCTTCAATTGGTGTGCCATGATAATGACCTTTTCCTTCAAATCCACCAAAAGATAAATAACCGCCAGCCATCATTAGGGAACCACCTTGTTGAACCCATTCTTTTAGTAATTGCAGTCTGTTTACAGTTGCTTGTCCCTCTGAAAAAACTTTATTAGATAGTGTGAACGAGTTTGAACCAATATCAGATAAAATAATTACATCATATTTATTTAATTCACTTATTGTCCAGGGGAATTTTTCAGGTACGTCATGTGCAAGTAAATGAACAACTTCATGATTTAAAGAACGTAGTGAATCTAGTAAGTATTCACAGCCAATTTCTAATTTAGTACTTGTAAATGAATCATAACCTTTGTATTCTGTTGTGGAAGAAATCCAAGATTCTCCTGCTAAAAGTATTTTTGCCATAATAATTAAACCTCCATTATTTTTTGGTAAAGCGCTTTACCAAAATCGGAAATAAAAAAAGCGTTTTGAAACCGCTTTCTATCTCATTTGTATAATATCATTAATTTGTGAACTGTCAACATTTTTTTTAATATTTTATTAGATCATGAACGGATTCGCGTTGTATGAGGATGGGATCAATAACTACATGTTCAACTTTTGTGGAAGGATGTTGAATTTTATGCAGTAACATTTTAATCGCTTTTGTTGCCATTTTTTCAGTATCTTGATCTATTGTTGTTAGAGGTAATTCTAAAATTTCATCATATGGATTATTATCAAAGCCAACCATTGATATCTTATTGGATATGTTTACTTGATTTACTTTTGCCCACTTAATTATACCAAATAGCATTAGGTCATTTGAACTAACAATTGCCGTTATGTTAGGGTTATTGAGTATATTAGGAGCAATATCGTAACCACTTTGAATGCTATAATCACCAGAAAAAATAAGGTTCTTGTCAAATCTAATTTTATTTTTTAAAAGTATATTTTGGTATCCTTGGTATCGTTCTATTGCATTTACGAAGTGATCATGTCCCTTAATAAAAGCAATTTTTTTGTGTCCGTGATCAATTAATTCTTGAGTAGCTAATTCGGCACCTTTAATGTTGTCAAAATTTACATAGCTAATTTTTTTGTCTGTGTATGCGTTAAGTAATACAAGCGGCTTATCAATATTGGAAAACAATTCATTAAATTCGATGACTTCTATTGAAAATAATTCATTTGAGGGTATTAGAAGAAATCCATCTGTGCCTGTTGATATTGAACTTTTAATGGCAGATTTTTCATCATTATATGAGTTATTACTATCAAATATTAATACATTATATTTTTTTTCATTTAATTTTTTGATTATAACTTTTATTAGTTTAGCAAAAAATGGATTTGTAATATCTGGGACAATTAAAGCGATATTATAACTAATGTGTGTACTTAGTGCGACTGCTGCTGAATTTGGACGATAGTCATTATCTTCAGCTATTTGTTTTATTTCTTTTTTTTTCGTTTCTGAAATGCGTGATATTTTGTTGTTTAGAACTAGCGAAACAGTTGTAAGTGAAACATTTGCTTCTTTTGCAATATCTTTAATACCAAATTTCATAACTGTTCAATTCCTTTTCTGTAAACTATTTATTAATACCAGGGAGAGAACGTTGGTATTTTAAATGTATTGATAATCGTAGTAGAATATTAAAATTTTTTTTGCAGATAATTGAGAGTTCACTTTAAACGCTAAGAGCCTTAATTAAAGCGTCAGTTGAATGAGTAATACTTTCTTCTGTTAATGGTTGATCAAATAAGAGATACCCTAAAACAATACCACCAATAATTGACCAGATAACCTTAAGAATTTCGAGATTATCCCAATCGACAATTAAATTTTTTTCTTTTAATACGTCAATAGTTGAGTTGATTGATGTCCAGTAAGGAGCGGGCGCATTTTCCAATAATTGGGTAACAACAGCTTTATCGTAGAGTAACTCTGAAATGAAAATTTTGAGAACTTTAGCATTTTCTTGCAAAAAGGTAACTCTGTTTTTTAGTAAGGGGCGAATTAATGAATCTAAAGTCATCTTTGAATGATCTGTGGATTCATTTAGTAAATCATGCATTGCAGTTGGCAAAATAGATTTAATAACTGGTGTAATAATAGCGTTCAATAACCCTTGTTTACTAGTGTATTTGCTGAAAATATTACCTTCAGCGACACCAGCTTTTTTAGCAATTTCTTTGGTACTTGTATTTGCGTAACCTTTTTCTGAAAATAATTCAATTGAAGCAATTAAAATTTGTATTTGCTTATCTGTCATATCTTTAAATAAATCCGAGTCGGCATACAGCTTTAATTCAGACTTTTTGATAATAATCACCATCCTATCGCTGTCCTTATTATGCCACAATTGGTAGCGATAACAAAAGGGAAAATAATTATTTCTGGACTGCTCATTTAAAAGTTAGGGTTGACTAAACTTTTAAATGAGCTATAATCAAACTTGTAATTGATTGAGCGCTCACTCAAAAAGAAAGAAGGAATAAAATTATGTTTAAAAATAAATTTTTTGGCTTTGCTATTTTAGTTTCAGTTTTACTTACATTCATTATGGTTGTGATGCAAATTCCGTCTGTTAAATCAGAACTCAAGGATGTTCCTGTCGCCATTGTTAACGAAGATAATGGTAACCAAGGTAATAAAATTGTACAAAATTTAACTAGTAGTAAAAATAAAACATTGGATTGGCATGTTGTTAAGAGTGAAAAAAAGCTTAACAAAGCAATGGACAAGCAACATTACTATGCTGCTATTGTCATTCCAAAAGATTTCTCGTTGGCGATTGGAAAATTAGCTGATCCAACTTCAAAAAAAGCTGCAAGTATCACCGTCATGACAAATGAAGCAAAAAATGCAACATTATCAACAACAGTAGGGTCAACGTTATCAACAATTATCACAAAAATGGGTGGGGGTATTTCAGCTGGAATTTTAACCAATATGGTAAAAAATAATAGTAGTGTTCCTGCCGCAACTGCCTTGAAATTGAATCACCCCATTACGGTAAAAACAATTGTTAGACATTCAACTTCTGGCTTATCGGCAGCAAATAGTTCTTTCTTTCAGCCCATCTGGATTGCCAGCATGGTTATCAGTTTGTTGTTATTCTACGCTGGAGATGCACTAGAATTTAAATCGATGAAGCATAAATTTTCATATAAATCATCTTTTATTATTTCAGCAATTACGCTTGCAGTCTTAACTGGATTCGCAACTGCTACTTATGCCACTTGGATTCTAGGCTTTAATTTTACGCATTTTATAACAATTGCGTCATTTTTATCGTTTACGAGTTTTGCTTTTATCATGTTATTTTCAGGAGTACTTACGTGGATTGGTTTTCCAGGGGTTATTGTATTCGTGCTCTTACTATTCTTCTCAATTCCTTTATTGGCGATGGCACAACCGTTAGTCCCTCAGTTTTATCAAGATTGGGTTCTTCCTTGGTTGCCAATGCGCTTCTTATATGATGGTGCTCGCAGCATTCTCTACTACGGTGCCTCATTCTGGAATAGTGCAACAGTTGGATTAACTTATGTATTAGCTATTGGCAGTGTCTTGTTCTTTGCTGAAGGAGTCTCATCGAAACATCGCAAAGTTGAACAAAAAATCAATGAAAATATTAAAGTTATAGAAGCAAAATAAAATAAAACTTAGAGTAATCACAAAAATAAGTGATTATTCTAAGTTTTATTTTTAGTATGAGTTATGTTAAAAATCTATTTTTGTCCACTTTGAATGAAAAAATTAGCATGTTTATAATTATAAATAGTTTGAGAAAGGTCAAATGGTTCACCATTTACTGTATAAAAGAGTTCATCGATATAGAACCCTGGCGAATTTTTTGGTAGCTCAAGAAGTTGTGCTTCTGTTTCTTTAAGTGTATCTGTTTGCAGGTACTTATCGGAGAAACCTATTTTTAACTTTAGAACTTCTGTTAGATAATTAAAAATAGAATCACTAATAATTTCTCGATTGAGGTAAGAAACTATTTTTTTTCGGTAGTATGATTGTTCAATACAGAGAACATGATTATCAATGTAACGAATTCTTTTTATAAAATAGACTTTTTCATCCGGAGCACAATTTAATTCCCTAGCTACTTTAGCATTGGGGGTTTCAATTTTTAAATCAATTACTTTTGTAGATAATTTACTATTTTTTAAATCTTTCGTGAAACCCATGTTTGTCATTAGGGCAATGTAGCCTTCTCTTTTCTGACGACGAACGAAAGTGCCACTACCTTGAACTTGATAAATGATTCCTTTATCTTCTAAAGTTGTGAGAGCTTTTATAAGAGTAGTCTTACTGACTGCATATTGAGCTATTAATTCATTTAGACTAGGTAGTCGCGTTCCTTGATTTAATTTTTTATGTTTAATTGCTAATTCGATTTGGTCAGCAACTTCTTGATACTTTAACATGCGATTCCTCCATTAAAATTCTATAGGCCTTATTGTATAACAATGCCACGTTCTTGTACATCCGTGTGAAAAGGGTTACAAAAACTTGTTGACAAAGTGTACACGTACAATTAATATGTACATATACAAATATTTGTAAGGGGATACATAATTTTTTATTTAGCAGTAGTGTGCTTTTATCTGAGGAGGAAAAAATATGGCAAGTAAGGTTAGAGATTATACGAAATTAGCGACAGATATTTTAGAAGCAGTTGGTGGTGAAACAAATTTAGCTGGAGCAACACATTGTGCAACCCGGTTGCGATTGGTATTACATGAAGTTCCAGCAGACGCTAAAGAAAAAATATCAGCAATGGCGGGTGTTATTACTGTTGTTGAAAGTGGTGGACAATTCCAAGTGGTTATTGGACCACATGTGGGGGAAGTTTATGACGCTTTTTCAGCAATGATTGACTCTTCTGGAGTGGAAGAAGTAGAAGCTCCCAAAATGAGTATAATGAATCGAATTATTGCAACGATGTCTGCTGTTTTTGCACCCTTTGTTTATATATTAGCAGCAGCAGGTATTATTCAAGGAATCTTAATTTTAATTACTTTAGCAATGCCAAGTTTTCCTAAAAGTGGTACATACCAAGTTCTGAGTTTTATTTCATGGGCTCCATTTACATTTTTACCAATATTTATTGCTATAACGGCGTCTAAACATTTTAAAACAAACAGTCTAATTGCTGTTGCATGTTGTGCAGCATTAGTCAGTCCCACGTGGGCAGAGATGGCTGGAACTATTGCAAGTGGTACAAGTATTAATTTTATGGGGATTCCATTATCTCAAACAGTTTATACGTCATCTGTATTGCCACCACTATTTTTAGTTTGGATTCTTTCTTATCTTGAACGATTTTTAAATAAAAAAGTCCCTGAAATTGTTAAAGAGCTTGTTGTTCCATTATTATGTTTATTAATTATGGTTCCGTTAACAATTCTAATTATTGGACCACTTTCTTCTCTTGGAGCTGAAGGTATTGCAAAAGGTTATAACTATTTAGTTGCAGTTGCACCACCTTTAGCAGGCGTTATCATTGGTGGTTTCTGGGAAGTTCTTGTTATCTTTGGTATCCATTGGGGAGTTACACCGATGGTCATGGCTAACTTTAAAATGTATGGCATGGATTCATTTCAAGCATTTCAAACAATTGCTGTTGTTGCGCAAGTTGGTGCCGTTTTAGGTGTATTTATTAAATCTAAAAATAAAGAATTAAAAAATATTTCGCTTTCAGCATTTATTACAGGATTATTTGGGATTACAGAACCAGCAATTTATGGTGTTACCTTAAGATTTAAAAAGCCATTTATTTTTGGTTGTATTTCAGGGGCTGTCGGTGCATTAATTACAAGTTTCTTTAATTCGAATTACTTTGCTTATGCTGGACTACCAAGTTTACTAACAATTGTGAATGCAATTAGTCCTAAAATTCCAAGTTCATTTATCGGGATGGTTATTGGATGTAGTGTTGCTATTATAGGTTCAGTAATGCTAGTTCAAATATTTGGAACAGGTGAAACAGTTAGTGAAGTAGCAACTATGGAAGCACAATTAGATGATGCACCAGCTAAGGTAGCACCAGTTATGAGTGCCCCAGTAATTAATGCACCAGGTGTTGTTAATAGCCCTACAACTGGGACAGTAATGGCGTTATCGGAGGTAAAAGATCAAGTTTTTGCTTCTGGCGCAATGGGTAAAGGCGTTGCTATCGACCCAACTGACAATAAAATCTATGCACCATTTGACGGTCAGGTTGTTATGACAACAGAAACCCAACATGCTATTGGGTTGAAGTCTGTTGATGGTGTGGAAGTTTTAATTCATATTGGAATGGATACAGTTGAATTAAAAGGGAAATATTTTTCAACGCAAGTTCAAAATCAGGATCATGTGAAAATGGGTGATCTACTTGTTGAATTTGATCAAGATAAAATAAAAGAAGCAGGTTATTCAGTTGTGACACCTGTGATTGTGACTAATTCAGATGACTATGAAGACGTTATCGCATATACGCAAAATGAAATTCATCATGGAGAACCAATTATGGAATTAATTCCAAAAGGAGAAAAATAACTATGGCGAAATTACCGAAAGATTTTTTATGGGGTGGTGCGTTAGCTGCTCATCAATTTGAAGGCGGCTGGGATGCTGATGGAAAAGGACCAAGTGTAATTGATGTAATGACGGCGGGAGCAAACGGTGTTCCACGTGAAATTACAGAAACTGTAGAAGCAGATAAATTTTATCCGAACCATGAAGCAATTGATTTTTATCATCATTACAAGGAAGATATTCAATTATTTTCTGAAATGGGATTGAAGTGCTTACGGACATCTATTGCGTGGTCACGCATTTTCCCAATGGGCGATGAGAGTGAACCAAATGAAGCTGGATTACAATTTTATGATGACGTTTTTGATGAGTTATTAAAAAAGGGGATTCAGCCTGTCATTACTTTGTCACACTTTGAAATGCCACTTCATTTAGCTAAAGAATATGGTGGATTTAGAAATCGTAAATTAATTGATTTTTTTGAAAAGTTTGCATCAGTCTGCTTTAAACGTTATCAATCTAAAGTGAAATATTGGATGACATTTAATGAAATAAATAATCAAATGGATACAAATAATCCCATATTTTTGTGGACGAATTCCGGAGTTATTGTGAATGACGGTGAAAATCCAAAAGAAATTATGTATCGTGTTGCACATAATGAACTTTTAGCCAGCGCTAAGGCTGTTATCGTTGGTAAAAAAATTAACCCTAATTTTGAAATTGGATGTATGGTCTCGCACGTGCCAATTTATCCTTATTCATGTGACCCAGAAGATATTATGGCTGCTGAAGAGGCAATGCATCAGCGTTTCTTTTTTCCAGATGTTCATGTTCGGGGAGAGTATCCACGTTATGCACTAAAAGAGTTCGAACGTCATCATTATGATGTTGGAATTCAAGAAGGTGATATGGAGATATTGAAAAAAGGAACGGTTGATTATCTAGGTTTTAGTTACTATATGTCAACAGTTGTTAAAGCAGATGCTGAGGCAGATCACTTGGGAGATGTTGTAAATGGTGGTTTACCAAATGGAGTTCCTAATCCTTATATTAAATCTAGCGATTGGGGCTGGGCAATTGATCCAGACGGATTACGCTATACATTGAATAGATTGTATGATCGTTATCAACTACCATTATTTATTGTTGAAAATGGGTTTGGCGCAATTGATAAGCTTGAAGAGAATCATAAAATTCATGATCCTGAACGTGTAAATTATATAAAAGAACATATTCAGGCTATTGAAAAAGCAGTCGATTATGATGGTGTAGAAGTTTTGGGCTATACGCCGTGGGGAGTGATTGATTTAGTATCATTTACAACTGGAGAGATGAAAAAACGTTATGGCATGATTTATGTTGATCGTGATAACGAAGGTAATGGGTCAATGAAACGTTATAAAAAAGATTCATTTGTTTGGTATAAAAATGTAATTGAAACAAATGGAGAAAATCTCTAAAAACTGTACTTGAAGTGTCTAACTAATCCTTATAAATGAAAAGACTAATCTCTATTTATTATTAGAGGTTAGTCTTTTCATTTGTTTTGGTTATTTAATAACATTTTCTCATATTTGGTTTAATCTTTAAAATACTAATTATATAGTATAAAATGAAGTATTCGATATAATGAATGTTTTTTATGAGTAAATTGAACAAGGAGATTTAAGCATGCAAAAAATATTGATTGCAGCAATTATTAGTGTTAATTTTACATTTATTTATTTTTTTGTACGAGATTTAATCAAACATAAATCAGATGTTATGAAAGAACCAGCAAGTTCAATCTGGACGCCGATAACACAAATTGTCATTTTTTTCTTTTCAACGTTTGGCATATCTGATTTTGCGATATCAACGGCCATATTTCCAAAAGCTAATTGGGTTTCTATGAAAAAGCTGCCGGGAACCTTAAATGCGCAGGATGTTATTCCTATCTTTGTTATGTCGTTGGCTTATATTACAAGTATTAGCGTTGGTATTAAAACGTTGCTTGTTTGTATCATTTGCCAGGTAATGGGCGCTTATATTGGGCCAAGATTTGTTGTTAAGTTACCTGAAAGGACTATTAGATCATTTGTGATTGTTGGATTACTTGTGGCAACAATGCTGATTATTGCAGGTAAAGTTGGGTTAATTACTGCGAATGGGACTGCCACGGAACTATTTGGGTGGAAACTAGTGGTGACTGGATTTTTATTATTTGTTTATGGCGCCTTAAATAATATTGGCATTGGGTCATTTTCCTTAACGATGGCAACTGTTTATGCGATGGGCATGGATCCAATTGCTGCATTTCCAATTATGATGGGTGGATGCGCATTTTCTTTGCCAATTGGAAGTATGCAATTTATTAAATTAGATCAATATTCAAGAAAAATAACGTTATTTTCTGTTTTCGGAATTATCGGTGTTTTAATTGCCGTATTTTTGGTAAAAAGCATTAATACCAGTGTTATTCAATGGATTGTCATCGTTGTGTTGTTATATTCTGCGTTTAGTTTATATCTTGGGAATAAAAAAACTAAATTAATCGGAGATAACGATTATTAATGAGCATATTATGATTGTAAATGGGTTAATTTGATGTATACTTACTTAAAGTAAGTTAGCAGGAGGTAATAAAAATGAAAAGTATCGAAAAAGTAACGAATGAAAAAGAATTGATGGATCAACTTAAAGATGGTAAATATATGCTCTTCTTTTCTGCGACATGGTGTCCAGATTGTGCTTTTATTAAACCTGAAATGGCTAATATTGAAGCAGCATATCCAGAATATACATTCTTAGGTGTAGATCGAGATGAGAATATAGATTTAGCTATGGATTTAGGCATTTTCGGTATTCCAAGTTTTATTGCTTATGAAAATGGGAAAGAAACAGGACGATTAGTCAATAAAGAACGCAAAACAAGAGTAGAAGTAGAAAGCTTTATTGACGGTATTCCCGCGTAATAAGAGTGGATTTTCTATATTAAAATAAAATGCTGATTAAGTAGACAGGGTTTGGATTAACCTGGTTACTTGGTCGGTATTTTTTAAATTAATAAATAAATGAAGGGTTATTTTTTTACTAAATAAAGTCAAATTATTGGTCATAAAATCAATTTTTAGTTACACTGTATATGCGTTAAAAATGATAGGTTAATAGGGGGATTCTAATATGATAGATGTCAAAGATTCGTTAGATAAATTACAGTGGACGGCAGAGCATCATTATTTACATATTATTGCTAAACACGATTTTATGCGGGCTTGGGCGGTTCAATTTGAACTAGCTTATACTGATTTTCGCGCTATTCAAATGGCATTACAGTTGTCGGGAAAACAACATCCAACATTAGCTAAGTTTACAGATGCCTATGACCGTCTTTATGGATTCGAGTATGAATTTGCGGCAAACGGCTTAGATGCGTTTTATTCAAAATTCACGACTCAAAAAGATTTAGATAATTATGAAAAGGCAAAGAATGATTTATTGGCTCAAATTTTAATCATTCAAAAATTAGGAGCTGATGACTAATGATTAAAGTTAAAAATGATATTAGATATGGCGATAAAGCCGAATTGACGCTTGATATGTATGAACCTGATGATAGACCTATCGTTGGGACGGTTATTGATATTCATGGCGGCGGTTGGTTCCGTGGGGATAAAAAGACAGAGACTGACCTTGGCCATTTTCTTGGCGAAGAAGGGTACTTAGTGGTCGCGCCTAATTATCGAATCGGACCAGACAATACTTATCCAGCACCTTTAGAAGATATGGATCAGTTGATGAACTGGCTAACTAAACAAGGTTTGTCTGATAATGTGGCCGTTTTAGGGTCTTCAGCTGGTGGTAATATGTCAGTTGAAATGGGTATCAAATATGGATTTCCAGCTATTTCATTATCTGGTATTTTAGATTTTGATGAATGGTTACAATTACACCAAAGTGTTGTTGCTGCTCAAAATCAAACGCAAGATTTGGATGAACTACAAAAAACAGCTGGTATTAATCAAGATGGTGCCAATGATCCTTTTTACAAATGGTTTAGTTTAAATTATTTGAATGGTGATTTATCGTTAGCAAGTATTGCGACACCTTACCACAAAATTACTGAAAAAACAGGGCCTGTGTTTTTAGCTAATTCGTTAAATGAATTTGTTCCAAACAGTGGCGTGCTAAAATTTGCGGAACGTTTAACGCAATTGAATGTGCCTGTAACAACTAGATTCATGGTAGGATCTGAACACGCTAAGGGCTATTTAGAAGCTGTGAAACCAGATATTGTAAACTTTTTGGCAGATAATCTTAAAAAATAGAAACAAGCAAATTTGAAGTGAACGCTACGCTAGTAGTGGTACTTTTTTAGATATTAAAACTGTAAATGCTTTTAGAGCAACACCAACTATTCCAACAAAATAATAAATTTTTGAAATAAATAAGGTCTTAGATAACGTTAATTCTAGTTATCTGAGACCTTTTTCTATTTATATTGATTAAATGATAAAAAATATGACACGCTTGAGTAGAAAATTTGGATTTAAGTGACGAATAACCAAATTTTAAGACCATTTCATCTGAACTACTTGACGATATGAGTTCTTGATGTTATGTTTTATGACATAAGAAGTAGTTGTTACTTTAAAGGTAGGGGAGAGGACGCATTTGAACGAAGCAAATACATCATTTTTAGTTTTAGCAAGTATCTTGGTATTGTTTATGACGCCTGGGTTGGCGTTTTTCTATGGTGGACTCGTATCAAAGCGTAATGTTGTCAATACAATGCTTTCAGTTTTTTTTATTACTGGTTTAGCTATTCTACTTTGGATTTTCTGTGGGTATAGCCTCGCTTTCCATGGTGATCATTTTGGAATGTTTGGTGATTTGCACCAATTCTTTCTCCGAAATTTTAGCATGACAAAGATGTCTATGACGACAACGAAGATTCCGGATGGGTTATTTGCCGTTTTTGAGATGATGTTTGCTGTGATTACACCTGCTCTATTTGTTGGAGCCGTTGTTGGACGGATAAAATTTAAATTTTTATTTCTATTCATTATCTTTTGGTCAATTTTAGTTTATTATCCTATGGTTCATATGGTTTGGAGTGCAAATGGCATTCTTGCCAAAATGGGTACGCTTGATTTTGCGGGTGGAACTGTTGTACATATAAATGCGGGGATTACAGCTCTTATTCTCTCGATTTTTCTGGGTAAACGTGCCGAATATAAAGAACCAGAACATTATAATTTACCTTGGGTTTTATTAGGAACAACTATTCTCTGGATTGGTTGGTATGGATTCAATGCTGGAAGTGCGTTTGGTATTTCCAATGTTGCGATTCAAGCGACAATGACCACTACGGTTGCTGCGGCCTCAGGGATGATTTCGTACATGATGATTGATGTTTTTAGAACGGGTAAACCGACGTTGGTTGGTGTCTGTACTGGAACTTTGTGTGGATTGGTTGCGATAACACCAGCTTGTGGGTATGTTACTGTGGCAGGTGCATTTTCTATTGGGATTATTGGAACGTGTGCCAGTTACTTCTTTATTAATTATCTTAAAATAAAATTAGGTGTTGATGATACGTTAGACGCTTTTGGTGCTCACGGGTTAAGTGGCATTATTGGTAGCATTGCAACTGGACTTTTTGCGACTAAATCAGTTAATTCGGCCGTGACTAACAACGGATTATTTTATGGTGGTGGCTTTAAGTTATTTGGGACGCAGTTAATTGCAACTGTACTGACAATTGGTTTCGTTTCAATTATGGTGATTGTGATTGCAGTGATTCTAAAAGCCATTGTGCCAATGCGTGTTTCTGGAAAAGAGGAAAAACAAGGATTGGACTTTGGCGAACATGGCGAGCGGGCTGATTATACGGTTGTTACGGAAGTTGATTCAAATATTGGAACATTCCGCGATGAATTCAAAGGGCAACTTGCACAATTGAAGGGTAGAAAAAATAAGTAGGAAGCGGTTATTCGGGTCTTATTGAATACGATTTTCAGTAAATTTAATAACGTAAAAAATATGTTGTTGATAGGTTTCTCTACCAACAACATATTTTTTTACGCTTATTTTAATTCCTACTTCATATCCATTCCTTTTAATGTCACAAGTGTAATAAAAGTTGTGATGCAAATAAGCGCAGTCATAATAACCAAAGCGATAGGCATTGTCATGAAATTATCCTTTCTAATTAACAGTGTTAACTTATGGATTTTATATTAACACTGTTAATTAATTGTGTCAATTATTTAGCTGTAATGGTGTTATAATTAATTAACAGCATTAATTTATGGAGGCAGATATGAAATTAACTAAAGTATTAATTGTAGAATCAGCTATTGAAATTTTGCATGAAAAAGGCCTAGAATCTGTTTCAATGCGTTCTATTGCAACCAGATTGGATGTTAAAGCACCAGCTTTGTATAATCATGTTCAAAATAAACAGGATATTTTGGAGCTGATTTCTGAAGAAATTTCAAAGAAAGTATTGGCACGTGTTGATGAAAACGATAGTATGGCATCATTTTCATTAGTTCTTAGGGATGAATTGAAGAAAATCAGAGATTCATGGAAAATTTTTACGGAAACAAGTCCAATGACACCAGTCAGAATGCAAATGATAGCCATGTTCTTAACGATTTTGGAGCGATTAGGTACCGGTGAAGAATCAGCTATGATTGGAAATATGATCAATAATTTTATTTTATCCTTTGTAGCGGACGAATATCTATTTTCCAACACCGCATCGCCGGTTGAGATGGTTGATATACCAAGTATTTTTAAAATGCCAGAAATGTCGATTGAATCTCAATTTTTGGTTCAATTAAATATTATACTTGATGGCGTAATGAAGCGAGTTACGGCAAAGAGGTAGAAAAATTTAAACTAGTTAAGGAATAAAGTGAAGTCTTATATTTAAGAATACGTAGCAAATAAAGCGGATATTGGAAAAGGGATCTTTTATAAGCACTATTTAGACAAATATGATTTAGCTAAGCAGATTGTTGATAGTGAAATTAGCGATTACAAACAATTACTCAAACAACGAATGGGCGATCTTGAAACTAATGATAATGCCGATCTAAATCTGTTTTTTAATAACAGGTTTCTTTTTTTGTTAAAATTTAATCTGCCCATTAGTTTTAATAGAAATTTCCAATATCATTTTAATCGTTTATAGGATTGGAAATTTATCGCAAGTTTTAATTCAGAGATTTAGGGCACAGCCCTCTTGGGATGATTAACTAATATAACGATAAGTTATAATTAGCGGCATCGGACAATATTTTTGACAGCGTTTTCAATAGATGTTATTGTTTATTTGTTATAGCATGTAAGGAATATGCCCAATAAACAATAACGATAGATAAAATAATAGAATTAATATTGCCCGTGTGTTAAATGTACGGACAAAAATATCGTTAAAAATTTAACTTACTTTTGATTTAGAAACATATTTAATAAATTTTTTTAATTATTTTGAACAAGTGTAGAAAGGTTATGGGGATATCAGGGTTTAAAATTTGGAAGAGGTAAAACAGTATGTCCAATAAAATTGAAGAGAAAAAAGATACAGAATATGTACGTATGGCAAAAGAAAGTGCACCAGTTGCTTTTAATGGCCAAACCGATTTACATTTGAAAGATTTCTTTTTTAAAGTTTTATCTGGTTCTGCGCAGGGAATCTTGATTGGTGTTTTGCCATCGGCTGTTATGAAATACATTATTCAGTACTCAGGGTTGGGTACAACAGCATTTGGAACAGATTTAAGTGCTATTTTAACGCTATTTACATCGTTAATTCCCTTTTTAATTGGTATGGCTGTTGCCTTACAATTTAAAATGAAAATTTTAGATGTTGGGGTTGTTGCAATTGCTACAATGGTGTCATCAGGCTCAATTAAATGGGCAGTTGCACCTGTCGGATGGGAAAATCCGGTGACGGGAGTAAACTCTGTGGTGCCCATGAATACTTATATTGCTTCTGGATCAGGCGATGTCATTAATGCGATGATTGTTGCATCTATTGCTGTTGTAACTGTTTGGTTAGTTGCCCATTATTTAAAAGGATTTGGATCAGTCGCGATTATTCTAAGTCCAATTTTTGTGGGTGGCGGCGTTGGTCTACTTGGTAAAGTAATTGCGCCTTATGTTGGTGACGTTACGGCGTGGATTGGTCAATTAGTTGAGGTGTTTACAAAGTTTGCGCCTGTTCCAATGTCAATATTAATTGCTATGGCATTTTCAATTATTATTATTACACCAGTTTCAACGGTTGGAATTGCTTTGGCAATTAGTTTGTCGGGTATTGGTTCTGGGGCCGCTGCCATGGGTGTTGTCGCAACAACAATCGTTTTATTAATTAATTCGTGGAAAGTTAATAAAACGGGAGTTACTGTTGGAATTGCTTTGGGGGCGATGAAGGGAATGATGCCTTCAGTATTTGCAAAGCCGGTTACGATGTTACCATTTTTATTATCAGCCGCTATATCAAGTATTCCTGTTGCGTTATTTAACATTCAGGGGACACCAACTACTGCGGGATTTGGTTTTATCGGATTAGTTTCGCCCATTCAATCAATAGTTAAAGATTCTACAGTTCCTTCGTCAGTTATGAACCATTTTATTAGTCCGTTAATTGGAATTTTTGCGTGGCTAATTATACCGATTGTTGCTGGATTTATTGCACAATTCATATTTAGCAAGTTATTAAAACTGTATACACCAATGGATTTTCAACAAGACTTATAAAGTAGTGATTAGTTAAAATTTAAATAATGGCAGATTATTTTTGGGTTAGACTATAGACTTCAGCAGACACATCTAAATTCCTCAATCAAACGTGAGGAAAGTGTGTTTATGATGTGAATAATAATATTATTTGTAAGTTAATAAAAAATTTAATTTAAAATAGAAAATAACTGAAAGAAGGATTATTAATATGCGTGTTGGAATGATTGGACTTGGTAAGATGGGGTTAAGCTTAACAAAGAATATGCTTGATAATGGAATAGAGGTTGTTGGATTCGACTTAGCAACTGAAAACGTAAAGGCTGCGGAAGATGCGGGTGCAATTTCAGCTTCAAGTCTTGAAGACTTTGTTTCTAAATTAGGTTCTACTAAGATTACATGGTTGTTGTTGCCAGCTGGTGCACCAACAGATGCGACTATCGTCAAATTGACGGGACTGCTTAGCAAGGATGATTTAATTGTTGATGGCGGTAATTCAAATTTTAAAGATTCACTTAGACATAATAAAATCGTGACGGAAGCCGGAATGAAATTTTTTGATTGCGGGACATCAGGAGGTCAATCAGGCGCTCGTAATGGTGGAAACTTCATGATTGGTGGGGATGATGCGGATGCATTTAATCGATATCTTGATCCAATTTTTAAATTGATTTCTGAAAAAGATGGTTATCTTTATACTGGGGCAGCAGGTTCTGGTCATTACTTGAAAATGGTGCATAATGGGATTGAATATGGAATGATGCAAGCAATTGGCGAAGGATTTGACGTTCTTGAGAGTGGCCAATATGATTATGATAATGAAGCCGTAGCTAAATTATGGAATCATGGGTCAGTTATTCGCAGTTGGTTAATGGAACTTGTAGAAGATGCATTTTCTGACGATGCACATCTAGACGAACTGCTTGGACGCATGCATTCATCAGGTGAAGGGCAGTGGACGTTACAAGAAGCACTTGATAGCAAAGTTCCAACGCCAGTTATTGCATTGTCAGTGATGATGCGCTACGAATCGATGAGAAACGTTGATGCGAATTTTACAGGTAAAGTTGTTGCTGCAATGCGTCATGGTTTTGGAGGACATGTTGTAGATAAATCGTAGGCTATTATTTTTAACATGACGAGTGTACCCTGTTAGAGTTGAAGTTATTTTTAAAAATGTGATGTCAATTTGTTAATAAAATTTATTTAATTTGTGCCACTTTGCTGAAAGAGGACTATAATTAAGAGTGAAGTTAAAAGACATTTAACTGTCCAAATCAAAAGAGGCGATAGCAATGGCAAAGTTGAGTAAAGAACAACGCAAAGCAATGGCTCAAAAAGCAATGGACGAACGTGCTAAACATCCACAAGCTGAAAAAAAACAATCAGGTTTTAAATTTATCGAAGAAGAATCAGCTAAATTAGAATCAGAAAAAAACTAATAACAAAATTTAAAGGATTAATTCTAAGTGGCTCTTAGGATTAATTCTTTTTTATTTGACTAAATAAATATTAAAATAGGTGTGAGTCATGTACAATTTGGATGATAAAGAATTTAATGAGGAGTGATAACGATGTTAATTAAGCAAGTACATATTGAAAATGAAGCAAAATTACAGGATGTTCGCGTAGAAGGTGGAATATTCACTGAAATTGGATTGAATTTACAACCTAATTCTGACGAACAAGTTATTGATGCAACCAATCAATTGATGTTACCACCATTTGTTGATCCGCATGTTCATTTGGATTCAACTTTGACAGCCGGAGAACCGGAATGGAATGAATCTGGAACCTTATTTGATGGTATTCGTATTTGGTCTGAGCGTAAAAAAACGTTAACTCGTGAAGATGTGAAAGAACGTGCGATTAAAGCATTGAAAATGCAGGCAGCTCACGGCGTTCAGTTCGTCCGTTCGCATGTTGATGTAACTGATCCACAATTAGTGGCTTTGAAAGCTTTAATTGAAGTTCGTGAAGAAGTGAAATCTTGGATGGAATTACAGTTGGTTGCTTTCCCACAAGAAGGTATTTTATCATTTCCAAATGGTAAAGAATTAATGACGGAAGCTGCTGAGTTAGGAGTAGATGCAATTGGGGCGATTCCTCATTTTGAATTTAATCGTGAATATGCAGTAGAATCCCTTCATTTTGCCTTTGAATTAGCACAAAAATATAACTTATTGTTTGATGCACATACAGATGAAATTGATGATCCCAGTTCTCGTAGCCTAGAAACAGTTGCGACATTGGCATTAGAAACAGGGATGAAAGACAAAGTGACCGCTTCGCATACCACGGCAATGGGGTCATATAATGATGCTTATTTATACAAATTAATGCACTTATTAAAAATGTCAGAAATGAACTTTATTGCGAATCCATTAGTAAATATGTTTTTAGGTGGCCGTTTTGATACATATCCAAAACGTCGTGGATTAACACGGGTTAAAGAGTTGGATGAAAATGGTTTAAATGTAGCTTTTGGTGAGGATGATATTAAAGATCCTTGGTATCCAATGGGAGACGGAAATATGTTGGACGCCTTACATATGGGGTTACATGCCACGCAAATTATGGGTTATAGTCAAATTATGAATTCGTATAGATTCGTAACAACTAATGGTGCTAAAGCGATGCATCTTATGGATCATTATGGTATTGAAGTTGGTAAACCAGCTAGTTTTGTGATTATGGCTAGTGATAATTTTTATGATGCGTTGAATACGCGTGCTGCTGTTACGTTGTCAGTACATAACGGAGATATGATTAGTGAGACTAAGCCAGCGGAAATTAAGTTATATATTAGCTAAAAAATACATAATGTAGGTGATTACTAAACTGATAGTATTTATATAATATAGAGGTGAATGATTATGGCAGATTCAGTAAATCAAGAACAAATTGTGCAAGCATCCTGGGAATTGTTGGCAGAAGATGGGATTAACACTTTTTCTATGCGCAAGTTGGCTAAAAAGGTGGATTTATCGGTATCAACATTATATTGGCATTTTGAAAATAAAAATGCTATTTTTAATGAATTGATAAATGAGGTAGCAGGTTCTGCTGGAAAAAGATTTAAAAAGAATGGAACTTGGCAAGAACGATTACTTCAAGATGGTATTATCTTAGCGCAAGAATTGAGAAAAAGGCCTTATTCGGCAGAATTAATGCTTAGTTTACCGCCAGATACCGATAACTATTGGTTGGTAACTGAACAACTTCTTGTCGTAATTGATGACCTTAAATTGAGTGATGGTGAAAAATTTAATGCTATTTCAATTTTATTGAATTATATTTTAGCATTTGAACGTGATTTTTTAGTTCAAAAAATAAATGTAACACAAATGCCAATTGGAAAATTGGCGATAAATAAACAAATAGGCTCACAGATTACAATCTTAAAAAGACTCTATCAGAAGGGGTTGTTCCAACAAATGGGGACAGAAGCAGCCTTAACTTGGAGTTTACAAACAATCATAGCGGGGTTAGATCAACAACAAAATAATTAAATCGAAATCATCTGTTAGTTTAGCTAACGGATGATTTTTTTTATTTAATTACTAGATAAAAAGGCAGTATTTTAAAGTGATTTAAGCATATTTATGATAATTAATCGAATTATTTTTATGAAGAAAGGTTTACTTCTTTCTAGAACGGTGTTAGAGTGATTGCTATAGAACGATGTTCTAGAAAGGAGTTTTAAATTTTGAAAGCAAAAGTAGAAACAAAAGAATTTTCTTTAAAGGCAGTTTTACCAGCAATATTAACAGTTGCTCTGGCGATGTTGTTAGTAATGATGGATACAACAATTATGAATGTGGCAATCCCATCATTACAACACGTTTTTTCAACGCAACTTAGTACAGTACAGTGGTCTGTAACAGGTTATACACTTGCTTTAGCAGCTATTACACCAATAGCTGGATGGTTATCTGATCGATTTGGTGCAAGGCGCGTTATCTTTCTTGCAATCCTTTGGTTCACTATCTTCTCCGTTCTTTGTTCAATGTCAAATTCAATTGAAATGTTGATTGTATTTCGTTGCTTGCAAGGTATGGCAGGTGGTTTAGTTGGACCAATTGGTATGGCAGAATCTTGGAAATTAGTACCAGCCGATAAACGTGGTTCGTTAATGGCATTATTGGGCTTACCAATGGTAATTGCACCAATTGCAGGACCAGTTTTAGCTGGATGGTTATTGAGCTACGCCAGCTGGCATGCAATTTTCTATATTAATTTACCAATTGGTATTGTTGCAGCAATTTGTGTTCTGAGATACTTACCTAAGCGAGCATTGATTAAAGATGAGCGGTTAGATATTTTAGGAGCAATATTATCACCATTAGCCTTTGTGACGTTAATCTACGGCGTTCATCGTTTAGGAGACTATGCTTTAACAGATTGGACAACATCATCGATATTATTAATTGGGATCATTTTATTAATATCGTTTGTCTATGTTGAGCTAAAACAGGAACATCCTTTAATGGCGTTAAGTGCATTTAAGGCAGATCGTTTTAGAAGGGGAATTTTAGTTAGTTGGTTAAATCAAATCGTATTATTTGGGGCAACTTTATTAATTCCACTTTTCCTACAAACAGCTAAAGGATTTTCTCCTTTACATGCCGGTGAAATGATTGCACCACAGGCGTTGGCTTCTTTTGTAGGGATGTTTATAGGTGGGCAATTATTTGATCGTTGGGGAGTTAGGGCTGCTGCTTTACCTGGTATTAGTTTAATGTTTGTCGGGATTATTCGTTTAGCACAACTAACATTACAAACGAATACAACAACATTGTTAATCACGATTGTTATTTTAGGGTTAGGACAAGGAATGACAATGATGCAGATTAGTACTTATAATCTTAGTTCTGCACCAAAGGCTGTTGTTTCGAGACTAACACCTTTAATTAATTCAGCAATGCAAATTATTAATTCCCTAGCAGTTGTTTGGTTAACTAATGTATTGAGTCAAAATTTAGTTAGTGAGACTAAAATAGCGACGGCGGATACAATAAAAAATCATGTAGTATTAGCATACGGACAAACATTTACGATGCTTTTAGGAATATTGGTCCTCAGTTTTATTGTGACGACAACGTTGAATAAAGTTAAAAAAATAAAATAATATTAAAAACACAATACTAATCATTATATTTAATAATTAGTATTGTGTTTTGCTTTATGTAAAATATACTGTAGACGTAATATATTTTACAATGGTTATTGATAGCGCTTTATAAGTGTAACTGATAAAATTGAAGCAACATATGAAAAGGGGCAATAAAATGAAAATGATTAATTTGGGTGGTAGTGATCTTCAAGTTTCATCTGTCGGATTAGGCTGCATGCGCATGCCAGAATTATCGACCAGACAAGCAGCAGAAATGATTCAAACATCAGTTGACCATGGAATTAATTTCTTTGATCACGCCGATATTTATGGTGCAGGGAAAGCTGAAGAAGTTTTTTCAGCAGGATTTGCTGAAACTGGGCTTTCTCGTGAAGATGTTATTCTTCAATCAAAATGTGGAATTGTGCCAGGTGTGGAATATAATTTTACGGCTGAACATATTGAAAAAAGTGTAGATGGCATTTTAAAACGCTTGAATACAGAATACATTGATAGTTTATTGTTACATAGACCTGATACCTTGATGGAACCTGAAGAAATTGCGCGCGTATTTGAAAAATTACAAGTCTCTGGTAAGGTTCGTCACTTTGGGGTTAGTAATTTTTATCCAGGACAAGTTGAATTATTACAACAAGCTTTAGATATGAAGTTGTTGGTAAACCAACTTCAATTTGGCGTTATGCATACTGGGATGATTGATTTGGGAACCAATGTGAATATGGTTAATGATGCTGGAATTAACCGTGATGGTGGTATTTTAGAGTACTCACGTCTCAAAAAAATGACGATTCAAGCATGGTCGCCATTCCAATACGGCTTTTTTGAGGGGACATTCTTGGACAATCCTAAGTTTGCCGAATTGAATGAAGTCTTAAACCGTTTGGCTAAAGAAAAAGGGACAACCAATACTGGAATTGCGACGGCATTTATCTTACGTCATCCAGCTAAAATGCAGGTGATTGCGGGGACAATGAATGCAAGTCGAATCGTTGAAATTGCTGATGCTTCAGAAATTGAATTAACACATCAAGAATGGTATGAGATTTATCGTGCTGCTGGTAATAAATTACCTTAATATGGTAATAAAAAAATAATGGATTAACTATGAGATATCTCGTAGTTAATCCATTATTTTTATTTATGGCTACTGAATGATGAAAGTGCCATTGTTTGTAGTCGTGCAATTGTCATATCGTAATCTGCTAAAACGTCAGGTTTGAAGGCTTCTTCTTCAATATCGTTGAAACGTTCTGCTAAGACTTTTGCAGTTAAGAATAAGGTTAAATTTGCTTTTGCAGTCGCTTCTGGTGTATCACGCAAGCATGATTCTGATTGCATAACTAATTTAGCAAATTCCTCTGGATCAATTTTTAATTTATCAGATTTCATTAGTTTACTCCTTTTGTTTTTTATAGGCAGCTGCTTCTCGTTGAACTGAGATATGATCATTCTTCAGTGAGAATACTGAGAATAATGTGATTGTTAAGACAATTGCGGCAATAATAAAGTAAGAATCTTTGTAGCCTAGTGATGTATACATTGTACCAGCAACAGTAGAAAAAATCATGATTGATAACTGTTTAGCAAAATTAAATGCGAGTAAGTAAATCGTTGCTGATAGACGCATATCGAATGCGCCAGTGATATATTTCATAATTGATACAAGTAATAATGGCATTTCAAATGCTGCAATCAATCTAACTAAAGATAAAATAAGGGCATTTGGTGCAATTGCACTCCCTGAAATTCTAACGAATGTCAAAAGACCAAACAAAAGTAAGCCTTTTTTTGCGCCAATCTTGTTGATTAATGCTGGCATGAAAATCATAACGATAGCTTCAAGACCAGTTTGTAAGGATACTAACCGACTGAACATTGTTGTGCCGTATGAAGCTGAATCGAAAAACGTTTTGTAATAGTTAGGGAATTGTTGATCGAAAACATCATACATACATGCAGAACCAATAATGAAAAGTGATAACATCCAAAAGTTTTTAATTTTGAAGATATTTAAAATGGTTTCTTTTGTTAATGGAACTGAATTTTCTCCGACAACACGGTCTAAATGATTTGTGTTAATTTTGAAAGTAAACATTAAAATAAATAAAATGATAGCTGAAACTGTTCCTAACCAAAAAATACTGTAAGGGTTCATAACGAATATGATACCACCCACTAATGAAGCTGTAGCACCGGCAATTGAGCCGAATAAACGAGCTCGTCCATATTCAAATCCGTTAGCACGACTTGCGCGTTCAATATAAGATTCAATAACACCGACTCCAGCGTAAAAGACAAAACTCAAATAAAAACTGGCTACAATTGCACCGAAAATAACATTAATGTCTAATAAGGGAATGAAGACCCATTGGAAGAAAGGTCCCATGAACATTGCAGCAACAACGATAGTGCCAAATAGATTCTTTTTAAAGACTAATTTATCGGATAAGATACCGAAAAATGGTTGGTAAATTAATGCAACGAATGCCATTGCTGAGAAAACGAAACCTGATTCACTAGTGTTTAAACCAGCTTGTTCTTCTAACCAAATAGGTAAGAAGGTAAGGACGATGGCCCAAACGAAGAAGTAGAAGAAGAATCCTCCTCCAAAGGTCCAGAAATGTTTATTTTCTTTTGGTGATGTTGATGTATTATTCATATTATAATCCTCCGTCTATAAGTAGTTGTATGGGACTGGTTTTCCAAAGAAAGGTTTACCATCTTTAGTCCAAGAAAATTCTTGAACTTTGGTATGACGATTTGGATCGTAAAGTGGGTCGCCTTTAATTTCTGTATAATCACGACAATGGTAAACCAGGATATCTGTTTTGCCATCTTCTGAAACTGTAAATGAATTATGTCCAGGACCAAATTGATTAGTTGATAAGTCACTTTGGAAAATAGGGTCTTTTGATTTTTCCCAATTAGCCATATCAAGGACATCAGCGTCTGAGTCGCATGAAATCATACCCATTGCATAGTTTTCATCTGTTGCACTTGCAGAATAAGTAATGAAGATTTTACCATTTCGTTCAATGACAGCAGGACCTTCATTGACCCAAAAACCAACTGTTTCCCAATCGTATTCAGGTTTTGTTAACATTAATGGCTTTGTTTTTAAAGTCCAAGGATTTTCCATTTCGGAAATATAGAGGTTTGAATTACCTCGAATAGCATTATCTTTTTGAGCCCAAACATAATATAATTTTCCGTTATGTTCGAATGTTGTTGCATCTAAGCAGAAAGTATCTTTGTCAGTAACGACTTGACCTTTTTCTACCCAATCTTCATCGTTCATTGGGCTTTCTGCATCACATTCAATACAGTACATTCTGTGCGTGAATAGGTTATCAACGATATCTTCTGTAGCTGCAGCTGCAAAGTAGATATACCATTTATTGTTAATGAAATGGATTTCCGGTGCCCAAATTAATTTACTCATTTCGCCTTCATCATGTTTAAACCAAATTGTTCTTGGAGCAGCATGGGCCAAACCGGCAATTGTTTTTGCACGGCGAATTTCAATTAAATTGTAAGCTGGTACTGATGCAGTAAAGTAGTAGTAACCATCCGTATGTTTGTAAATGAATGGATCGGCTCTTTGAATAATAAGTGGATTTGTAAATGCTTCCATCGTCATGATAGAGACCTCCTAATTTTTTGGAAACGTTTTCTTAATAAAAGAATAAAACTTATACGGATAAATGTCAATATATTTATTTGTTCGCATAAATTAATGAGCAGGTAGTATTTCGCAAAGAATAATTTTTTTAGATTGTGAAAACGTTAGGATGATACTAAATCATCATGGTAGGTTAATGATGAATAGATATTGAAAGATACATAAAAAAGAGTATATTTATTGAGATTTAAAGGTTTAATTATTGTTAAATGGTTATTTTTAACCTCTTAAGTTCTGTTTGACTAATTATAGAATATGTTTCATAACAAAAATACGTTATTGATGGATAGAAGATTCTATCATCAACAACGTATTTTTTAGAGTATTTAATTTTGAACAAATTTAGTGGGTTTTCCAAATACAGGATACCCTCGATTATCAAAACTTATTTCTTGAACCATTGTATGTCTATTTGGATCATATAACGGATCACCTTTAATATCAGTATAGTTTCTAATGTGATAGACCATTAAATCATGTTTATTATCTTCTGAAATGGTAAATGAATTATGACCTGGTCCAAATAAACCATTAGCAATGTCTGATTCAAATACTGGTTCTTTTTGCTTAACCCAAGAATCTGCATTCAAAATATCGTCAGAATCATTCGCAACGAGCATACCCATACAGTAGTTTTCATCTGTAGCACTTCCAGAGTAAGTCATAAATAATTTACCATTTTTGTGCAATACTGCTGGTCCTTCATTAACTGAAAATACACGTGTTTCCCAGTCATATTCTGGTTTTGATAGCATAATTGGCGTACCTTTAATAGTCCAGGGATTTAACATTTCAGCAATATACAAATTAGAATTTCCCTTAATATCAAAATCTTTTTGAGCCCAAACATAATATAATTTATTTTGAAGTTCAAAAACTGTGGCGTCTAAGGAAAAAGAGTCCAGAGGTGTTTCAATTTGACCTTTTTCGGTCCAGTCATCTTCAGAAATCATGGGGTCCGATGCGTCACATTCAATACAAAACATTCTGTGTTGAAACATACCGTTTTTATCGAATTCCGTAGTATGAGAGGCTGCATAGTAGATGTACCATTTATTATTTATAAAGTGAATTTCGGGCGCCCAAATAAGTTCACTTTGTTTTCCAGATCCAGTAGGGTGTTTTCGCCATACTGTTCGTGGCATTGCATTTTGTAAACCTTCAATTGTTTTAGAACGACGTAATTCAATTAAATCATAAGCTGGTACAGAGGCACTAAAATAGTAATAGCCATCTGTATGTTTATATATATATGGATCGGCTCTTTGCAATATTAATGGGGTACTATAAGTCATTGTATTTTCTCCTTTAGAATTTAAAGTTTTTTAATTTCATATCCTGGTTTTCTAGTATTTTCTAATATAAAGAAAGTAAGTATAGTTATAATCAGCACTAAAGCTGCGAACCAAATATAAGTGTGCTTGAATCCAATAGTATCGTATGAACTTCCAGCTATCATAGAAAAAATAGCTAAAGATGCTTGTTTAGCAAAGTTAAATGCTAAAGCATAAACTGTTGCATAAACTTTACCGTCAAATGCTTCATTGATATATTCCATGACACTAATCAAAAGTAAAGGCATTTCTAATCCAGATAGCAAGATTAATCCAGCTAATTCATACCAATTTGTTGCCATTGATGATCCGAAAATTCGGATGATAGTAATTGCAGCAAATAAAATTAATCCGTTTTTTGGACCTATTTTTTTAATAATGAAAGGCATTGGGATCATTAAAACTAGTTCAATTCCGGTAGCAATAGAACTCATATTTGCTAACATAACGATTGCATCGGCATTTGATTTGAAAAATGTTTCAAAATAAAAAATGAATTGTTGGTTAAATACATCATAAATTGCAGCAGCCCCAACAAAGAAAATTGAGAGCATCCAGAAATTTACAGATTTCAAAATAGCAAAAACATCTGCCTTACTAATTTTGTCTTTTGGTGTGGTAGCAGCATCTGAATTGTCGGTATCTATATTAACTTTAGTTGAAAAAATATATAACAGCGTTAAAATAAGCGCAATTACAGATTCTGCCCAGAAAACTGAATATGGATTCCAAACAAACATTCTTGATCCAACAAGTGCTGCAACAACTCCAGCTAGAGAGCCTCCTAGACGAGAGTGACCATATTCAAAATGATTAGCAATTGATGCACGTTCGATATATTGTTCAATAACAGCTACACCTGCAGATAAAACAAAAGCAAAAAGCGTTGCAGCGATTATAGTTCCCAATAAAACTGATTGATGTAATAGTGGTAAAAATAGCCATTGTATAAATGGACCAATAAATATACCAACAGAAGAAATAGCTATTAATAGTGTCTTTTTGAATTGTAATTTATCGGAAATTATTCCAAATACTGGTTGAAATGCTAATGAAATAGCTGACATCCAAGTAAATACTAATCCTATTTCAACACCATTCAGATGGGCAACTTGCCCTAACCACATAGTTAAATTACCATTTAATGCCCATATTAAGAAAAATGAAAAATGAGCTCCCGCAAATCCCCAAAAATGTTTTGATTCTTTTTTTACTGTATTCATAATTAATATTCTCCTTAATTTATTAGCTTATTTAAAAGGAACTTTAATAGTCACAATAGACATTTTTGGTAAGGGAATAGATAATGTATTATTTTTTAAAGAATAATCTTTATATTCTGATAATTGGATTGAATCTGGATTATCAAATGTATTATGAGCATTCATTTTATTAGAATGTAACCAATTTGAGAAACTAATGTCACCTAGTACGCCTGCCAACTCTATATCTACTTCATGATCTTCGCCAGCACTCATGTTAGTAGCAGAGATAATATATTCATTATCCTTTTGTGAGATAGTGTAAGTAATATCATCACCAAGATCATGGTATGATTCGATTAATTCAGCATCTTGATGGTGCTTGTATAAATCGAATGCATAGTAAGTAGGTGTGAGAATCATTTGATCATTTTTTGTCAAAACCATTGCTTGTAAAACATTAACCATTTGAGCGATATTTGCCATTTTTACTCTATCTGCATGTTTATAAAAAATATTCATTGTTAATGCAACAACAATAGCATCTAACATGGTATTTTGTTGATAGAGATGTCCAGGAACGGATCCTTCTTCTGCTTCAAACCAATTTCCCCATTCATCAACAACCAATTCAACACGTTTATTTGGATCATATCTATCCATGATTCTTGAATGTTGTGTAATAAGATAATCCATCCGTCGTGCATTGTATAATAATGAATTCCATTCTTTTTCTTCGAAATTAACAGCATCACCCTTATCTTCCCAAACAATACCTGTTGTAGCATAAAAGTGAAGACTTAGAGCATCCATAAATGGAGCTGATTCTTTCATAACAACATCTGTCCAATGGAAATCATCTACATTGGGTCCACATGCAACTTTCTTAAATGGTTCTTTTTGATTGTCTCGAACAAACGTTTGAAATTGTTTGTATAAATCAGAGTAATATTCAGGACGCATATTACCACCACAACCCCAATTTTCATTACCAATACCCAGATATTTCAATGACCAAGGTTCTGGGTGACCATTTTTAGCTCTTAAGTTTGAGAATGATGAGCCCTCATTTGCTGTCATATATTCAATCCAATCGGCCATATTTTTAATCGTACCAGAGCCAACGTTAGCATTAATATATGGATCACAACCAATTTGTTCGCATAATTCCATAAATTCATGCGTTCCAAATGAATTATCTTCAGTAGTACCACCCCACCAGTTATTAACAATTAATCGACGTTTTTTAGAATCCCCAACACCGTCTTTCCAATCATATTCGTCAGCGAATAATCCACCTGGCCAACGTAAAATGGGAACTTGAATATTTTTTAATGCATCAACAACATCTTTTCTAATACCATTTCTGTTAGGAATGGAACTATCTTTTCCAACCCATAATCCTTCGTAAATCCCTCGGCCTAAATGTTCGGAAAACTGGCCTTGAACATTTTTGTTTAATATAATCCCTGTAGATGTGTTAGAAACTTTTAAATGCATAATAATATCTCCTCCTGATATTTTTTTGTAAACGTTTTCACAAATAAAATATAAAACTTATACGGACGAATGTCAACAACTTTATTTATTCGTATAAATAAATGCTTTTAAGACTTAATTTTTATTAAATCATGAAAAAGAGTTAGTATATTGTCGGTGTTGCGCTAATTGATATGGTAAGATAATTATAAATGGGTGGTGAAAGATATGGAAAACAAGTATGAGCATGTTTATCGTGAAATTAAAGATAAAATTATAGCGGGTGAATATGATATTAATGATAAACTGATGACGGAATCAGAATTGATGTCTGTGTATTCAGTTAGTCGATATACAGTGAGAAAAGCAATTGGAGACTTAGAAAATGCGGGATACGTCTATCGAATTCAAGGTGGCGGTATCTTTGTTAATGATTGGCATACGGGGAAAAAAGCGACACAAAATAATAAAATGATTGGGGTTGTGACAACCCATATTGCAGACTATATTTTTCCAAGTATTATCACAGGCATTGATCGTGTTATTTCTGAAGAGGGGTACACAATTATTTTGAGTAACACTTTAGATACTCCGGATAAAGAGAGAACAAGTCTCTTGAAAATGTTAGAAATGGATTTGTCGGGGTTGATTATTGAGCCAACTCAGAGTGCGCTTATTAATAAAAATAAAGATTTATATGAAAAAATATTAGAACTTAAAATACCAACCTTATTTATTAATGCACATTATGATGATATTGATATTCCGTATCTGGAATTAAATGATTTTAAGGGTAGTCAAATGGGAACTGAATATTTAATAGAGAATGGGCATGAAAAGATACTAGGCGTTTTTAAAGTCGATGATAAACAAGGATTATTACGAATGAACGGATTTGTTCAGGCTTACATGGGGCATGCTGCAATCTCATATCAAAGTGAGATATTGATGTATCAATCGACAGACCCTTTACAAAATATTTATCAAAAAATCGAAAAAATACTACACCGTTCCGATAGGCCAACGGCAATTATTTGTTACAATGATCAGTTGGCTATTAAATTGATGGATATTGTGAAATCAATGAATATGAAAATTCCAGAGGATGTTTCTATTATTGGATTTGATGATTATCAATTATCAAAATACATGTCACCAAAATTGACAACAATTAGGCACCCAAAAGAAAAGATGGGCCGTCAAGTGGCTATGATGCTGCTGAAAATGATTAAAAATAAAAATACAAAAGTTGAGCCGGTTGTCTACGACGCTAAGCTGATTAGCCGAGAAAGTGTTCAAAAACGAAATCAATAAGTTGCCTGATAATTAGGTGACTTATTTTTTATATTTTATTTATTCATCCGAATGAATAAATAAAAAGTTGATTTATTCGGATGAATATGAGAAAATAGTTTTGTTGATAATGTAAGCGGTTTAAGAAATGTTTTTTCTTAAACGAATCTAACCTACATTAGTACGCTATTAAAATACCGAATTACAAGGTATTCATTAAAGAAAAAAAGACATATAAAATATAAGTAACATATAAGTTAGGAGAGTAATTGACATGGATTTAGTAAAAACAATTCAAGCAATTAAAAAAGGTCAAGTATCACTTGGAATTGAATTAGGATCAACACGGATAAAAGCGGTTTTAGTGACGGATGACTTCAAGACAATTGCGACAGGGAGTTTCAACTGGGAAAACCAATTAGAGGATGGTCTTTGGACTTATTCGCTTGAACAAGTTTGGCTTGGGATTCAAACAAGTTACAGACAAATGGCAGCAAATGTTCAAAGTAAATATCATGAACCATTAACAAAAATTGATTCAATTGGCGTTAGTGCCATGATGCATGGATACCTTGTTTTTTCAGAAAAGGATGATTTATTAGTGCCATTTAGAACATGGCGCAATAATAATACAGAACAATCAGCTGATGAATTAACAGAATTGTTGAATTTTAATATTCCTCAACGCTGGAGTATTGCGCATTTATATCAAGCTATTTTAAATGATGAAGCTCATGTAAATGATATTTCTCATCTAGAAACGTTATCAAGTTATGTTCATTACAAGTTATCTGGTAAAAAAGTCATTGGAATTGGGGATGCCTCAGGTATTTTCCCAATTGATGAAAAAACAGGAACTTATGATGCTGATATGCTAAATAAATTCAGTGAAATTAAAAAAGTTGCTGGGTATGACTGGAATGTTAAAGACATCTTACCCACTGTTTTAAGAGCTGGCGAGAATGCCGGATCATTAACAGACGAAGGGGCTAAATTACTTGATGCTAGTGGTAAACTTGAAAGTGGTAGCTTGATGGCACCACCTGAAGGAGACGCTGGCACAGGAATGGTTGGGACAAACAGTGTTCGTAAAAGAACAGGTAATATCTCAGTAGGGACATCTGCTTTTTCTATGACTGTTTTAGATCAACCAATGAAAAAAGTTTACAAGGACATCGATATTGTGACAACACCAAGTGGTGCACCAGTTGCAATGGTTCATGTGAATAATAGCTCGTCAGATATTAACGCTTGGGCTTCTATCTTTGGCGAATTTGCAGCGAAGTTAGGTGTTCAGTTAACGCCTGATCAGTTGTATGAACGCTTATTCTTAGAATCAACTCATGCTGATGCTGATGCGGGTGGCTTGATTAATTACAGTTATTTATCAGGTGAAAACATCACGCATATGTCTGAAGGTCGTCCATTGTTTGTAAGAACACCTAATAGTAACTTTACGTTACCTAACTTTATTCAAACACAATTATATGCGGCATTTGCGCCACTAAAAATTGGAATGGATATTTTAAGCCAAGAAGAACATATCCAAACCGACGTTATGATTGCTCAAGGTGGTATTTTGAAAACAGCTGTTATTGGTCAACAAGTACTAGCCAATACGCTGAACATTCCAATTACTGTTATGAGTACAGCCGGTGAAGGTGGCCCTTGGGGAATGGCAGTCTTAGCAATTTTTGCTAAGAGAAATAATAATGGTCAAAGCTTAGAAGACTTTTTAGATCAAGAAGTTTTCGTAGATCCAGAAAGCATGACATTAAGCCCAGAACCCAAAGGTGTTGAAGGCTACAACAAATTTATATCTAGGTATGAAGCTGGCTTGTCAGTTGAGTCAGAAGCAATAAAAACAATTAAGGAAGAAAAGAGGAACTAGTATTATGTTAGAAAAGTTAAAACAAGAAGTGTACGATGCTAACATGCTGTTACCTAAGTACAACTTAATTACCTTTACATGGGGTAACGTGAGTGGAATTGATCGTGAAAAAGGGTTATTCGTTATTAAACCATCTGGTGTTGATTATGATGATTTAAAACCAGAAGACATGGTCGTTGTTGATTTAGAAGGTAAAAAAATTGAAGGAGATATGAATCCTTCAAGCGATACGGAAACACATCGTATTCTATACAACAATTTCCCTAATATTAAAGGTGTTGTTCATACACATTCACCTTGGGCTGTTTCATTTGCACAAGCAGGGTTGGATATTCCAGCTGCTGGCACAACGCATGCTGATACATTCTACGGCTCAGTTCCAGCAAGTCGTATTATGAACGAAGCTGAAGTTGTTACAGAATATGAAAAACAAACGGGTGATGTGATTGTTGAAACATTTAAAAAACGTCATCTTGATCCTGACCAAATTCCAGCTGTCTTAGTTAATGATCATGGTCCATTTACATGGGGATCATCAGCTTTAGACGCTGTTCATAATGCAGTTGTTTTGGAAGAAGTTGCAAAAATGACTTATCATACATTGCAATTAAATCCACATGCAATTGACATGCCTCAATACTTATTGGATAAACATTTCTTAAGAAAACATGGTAAAAATGCTTATTACGGTCAAATTAAACACTAGAACGTGGTCTTTAAAATAGAAAACTATTAGGAGAAATTATATTATGTTAAAAGTTAGCGAAAAAGAATTCTGGTTCGTTGTTGGTAGTCAAGGTTTATACGGTCAAGATGTTTTAGATGTTGTCCAAAGTGATGCAGAAAAAATTATCGAGAACTTAAATGCTAATGGATCACTTCCATACAAAATTGTTTTTAAAGAAGTCGCTACAACTGCTGAAGTCATTACTCAAATTATGAAAGAAGCTAACTTTGAAGATAAAGTTGCTGGTGTGATTACTTGGATGCATACGTTCTCTCCAGCTAAAAACTGGATTCGCGGAACAAAATTATTACAAAAACCATTACTACATTTAGCAACACAATTTGGTGAAAATATTCCTTGGTCAACAATTGATATGAATTACATGAATACAAACCAAAGTGCTCATGGAGACCGTGAATACGGCTTTATCAATGCACGTCTTCAAAAACACAATAAAGTGGTTGTTGGTTACTGGAAAGATGCAGAAGTTCAATCACAAATTGCTGACTGGATGGACGTTGCTGTTGCTTATGGCGAAAGCTTTAACATTAAAGTTGCTCGTTTTGGTGATAACATGCGTAATGTTGCCGTTACAGATGGTGATAAAGTTGAAGCACAAATCAAATTTGGCTGGACTGTTGATTACTTTGGTATTGGTGATTTAGTTGCTGAAATGAAAGAAGTAACAGACGCTGAAATTAACGCAACATACAAAGAATGTGAAGGCATGTACGATATGGTTGTTGGTGACAATGATCCTGCTTTCTACGAAGAACATGTTAAAGAACAAATTAAAATTGAAATTGCCTTACGTCGTTTCTTAGAACGTGGCGGCTACACAGCATTCACATCTAACTTCGAAGATCTTTGGGGTATGAAACAATTACCAGGTATGGCTGTTCAACGTTTGAACGCTGAAGGTTATGGTTTTGCTGGTGAAGGTGATTGGAAGACGGCTGCAATTGATCGTTTGATGAAAGTTCTTTCACATAATAAAGTAACTGGATTTATGGAAGATTACACATACGATTTACGTGCAGGCCATGAAGTTACTCTTGGTTCACATATGTTAGAAGTTGATCCTACATTAGCTTCAACAAAACCACGTGTGGAAGTACATCCATTAGATATTGGTGACCGTGAAGATCCAGCTCGTTTGATCTTTGATGGTTCAAATGGTAAAGGTGTTGTTGTTTCAATGTCTGATTTTGGTACTGAATACAAGCTATTAATTAACGCTGTTGAAGGTCAAAAACCAGAAGTTGAAGCACCTAACTTGCCAGTAGCTCGTCAACTATGGATTCCAGAACCAACCTTTAAAGAAGGCGTTCACTCATGGATTGAAAATGGTGGTGGTCATCATACTGTTATTTCAATGAACGTGAAGGAACAACAAGTTGTTGATCTTGCTAAAATGTTTGACGTAGCATACGTTGAAATTAAAAAATAAGGTTCTTCGTCAACTGTTGTTGGTGGATAATATTATGAAGGTTCTAATCACTTAGTGATTAGGCCTTTTTTTGTATGAATCTTAAGGGTATAAAATATTCTGATGCGAAATCTATAAAAGTTTCTAAAACTAAAACTAACGCGTTTAATGACCTTTATTTTATTATTTGTGCCTTCTAAAGGACCGTTAGAATAATGATGATTAAAGGTATTTTTAATTTCAAAATGGTGAAGAAACAACGTTTCAATACTTTTAGTCATTTCTTCGGAACAACCTTCGGTGTTTTTAATTGCTGAATCATAGGACTTCCAATCTTTTAGGTGAAGGGCTGATCTAATTTGGTTCATGAGTTCATATGCCTTTTTCAATTCTGGATTTAAACTTAGTAAATGGTCAATGATATCAATTTCTGTTGTTAAGTATGGAAAGTAGGTCCATTTTTTAAAATTCTTGTAATCCAGATTTTCAGCCGGTTTTAATAGGAGCTTCCAGTAACGTTTTAGGGCCTTATAGTCTTGTGATGATGTTGGCAGTTCTTTCATAAGTTTGATTCTAGTTTTGGTGAATCCACGATTCACTGAATTGATAATATGAAATTTATCGATAATAACAATCGCATTAGGAAAGATTTCTTTGGCTAGTTTAGGATAGGTATAATTCATATCAGTCACAATAATCTTCACGTTTTTTCTAGCTGTAGCTGAATAACGATAAAAATAGCGTTGTATTTGGTAGAGTCGTCGACAAGATAAAAAATCGATTAATTCATGATTACTAGCATCCATAAATTCAAAACTCATGGCATCTGTAGCAGATTTAGTACTCTTGACTTCGTCAAGGAGTAGAACATTGGGTAAAAATTTATAATTAGGTTTAAAATCCCGTTCAGAGGCCATGAGAATACGACCTACAAAGGAATCAGAAGTCGAAATTTCATCAGCAATGTGAGTTAAAGAAACGGGTTCTGTCAATTTAGTTAAACAGAGTTTTCTAGAAGTATTGGAAATCGTACAGTTCTTAGGGACTGCACTAGTTTGAGCTAAAAAGTATGATTGACACTCGTTACATTTAAAATATCTGCGTTTGAGAGACAAAATAATATTTTTTCCTAATACCTTAGGATAACGAATGGTTGTTTGACGCCAACCATACTTAATTATCTGACCTTCGTGCTTAATACCGCAGTTGGGACAAGCCTTCGGCTGGTAATCGAGAATACCGTTAAACCTGGTGACACCATCATTAGATGTCTCATAATCAATAATCATTAGATTATTGTCTTCTATTCCAAGCCAAAATTTAGTATGATTAGACATGCGGAGATTCCTTCTTTCTTATTAATTCATCTGTGGTGGTTGAACGATAATGGATTTGGATAAACCGTACCCAAAAGTCTTATGGCTTTTGGGTCTTTTTTTGTCATTATACAAAAAAACTGTTATTAGTAATAGAATTAATTTCTATTACCAACAACAGATATTGTAGACCCAAAAATAATTAGTTTTTAAAAGGGTATCGCTGATAAAGTGGTACTTTTTTTTTTTGTTAATTAACAGACGTTGTAAACGGTTACTATTCTATTGTTTCAGTATTCACAAAAATTTAACGAACGAACTTAACCTGTCAAACCTTAGTTAACCGATAGTTAAGGCAGATTAAAAGTTGACGTCACCTCGTCTAAAATGATATTCTAATGCTTGTTGGTAATGGTATTGATTACTATTTAGATTACGATTTGAAAAATGAGGGAGAAATCATGAATAAAAAATCGGTTTTAGCGGGCTTATTGCTCATGCTATTAGTCGTTGTATTGGCCGGGTGTGGGCAAACAGCAACTAAAAAAGAGTCTAGTAAGCTACAGGTTATTACGACATTTTACCCCATATATGAATTTACTAAAGCAGTTGCTGGTGATAAAGCAGACGTTACAATGTTGATGCCTGCTGGCACAGAGCCACATGATTATGAACCTAGCGCGAAGGATATCGGCAAAATTTCAAAGTCAGATGTTTTTATTTATAGCAGTAATAACATGGAAACGTGGGTCAAGAGTTTGAAATCAAGTATTGATGAAAAACAGACTAACGTTTTAAATGCCAGTCATTCAATTAAGATGATTGATGAGAATACCGAACTAAAAAGTGAAGATGCTGAATTAGCTAATAAAGAAGAGGCTAGCTCATTTGAATCAACTAGTAACTATGATCCCCATATTTGGCTGGATCCTGTGAACGCTAAAGAAATGGTTAGAAATATTTCAAAAGAGTTGATTGAACAAGACCCTAAGCATAAAAGCTACTATACAAAACGAACAAATAGTTATTTGAAAAAATTAACAGTGTTGAATCATGAATATGAAACAACATTAAAAAAGGCTAAGAATAAAACGTTTGTTACCCAACATGCAGCATTTGCTTATTTAGCAAAACAATATGGGCTGACGCAGGTCGCAATTGCCGGGATTTCGTCTGATGAAGAACCTAGCCCAAGCCGTTTAGCGGAATTACAAACGTATATTAAAAAGTATAAGGTTGATACAATCTTTACTGAAGCCAATGACTCAAGTAAAATTGCGAATATGTTGGCGAAAGAGACTGATATTAAGGTCAAAGGGTTAAATCCAATTGAGGGGCTATCAAAAGCTCAAATTGCAAGTGGAGAAACTTACCTTTCAGTCATGCAAGACAATTTAAAATCGTTAAAAACGGTTGTTAAATAAGGAGAACAGATGAAATATATTGAAGTCAAAGACCTTACTTTCTATTATGATGAAGAACCCGTGTTACAAGATATCAACTTCCACATTGATTCAGGCGAATTTGTTATTTTAACTGGTGAAAATGGTGCAGCAAAATCAACCTTAATCAGAAATGTCCTTGGGTTATTACATCCTGCAAAAGGAACTGCTGAAATTTCTAAAACTAATTTAGAAGATAAAAAAATGCGCGTTGGTTATATTCCACAGGAAATATCATCTTTTAATGCGGGCTTTCCATCAACCGTCTATGAATTGGTCTCATCGGGTCGTTATCAACAGAATCGCTGGTTAAAACGGCTAACTAAAAATGATCGTAAGCATATCAAAAAAGCACTTGAAACGGTCAATATGTGGAACTTCAGAAACCATAAAATTGGTGAATTATCTGGTGGTCAAAAACAACGTGTTTGTTTAGCTCGTATCTTTGCGGCAGATCCTGATTTATTCATTTTAGATGAGCCGACGACAGGGATGGATGAACAATCTCGTCATGATTTCTATGAATTATTACAACACGAAGCACATACGCATCATAAAGGTATTTTGATGATTACGCATGATCATGAAGATGTTTCAGACTATATTGATCGCCACATTAAGTTGGTTAGAAAGGAGGACTCACAATGGAGATGTTTCTCTATGGATTCATGCAGCGAGCTTTAATTGCTTCATTATTGATGGCAGTTATCACGCCGTTACTCGGTTTATTCTTAGTTTTAAGAAGACAGTCGCTTTTAGCAGATACGCTGTCACATGTTTCATTGGCTGGGGTTGCATTGGGATTGTTTGTTAATATTAATCCGACAGTGACGACCTTAGTTGTTGTACTGATTGCGTCGGTCTTAATTGAATTTTTGAGTAACCTATATCGGACCTATTCAGAAGTTTCAATCGCCATTATGATGTCCGCTGGATTATCAATTGCGTTAGTTTTGATGAGCTTAAATCAAGGTGCAAGTTCAATGAGCGTGCAACAATATTTATTCGGATCAATTGTCACAATTAGTTCGGCACAAGTCATTATTTTAGCTGTTTTAACGGTTTTAATTTTAGTTCTTTTCTTACTATTCAAAAAACCAATGTACGTGCTAACATTTGATGAAGAAACAGCTTTTGCTGAAGGGTTACCCGTTAGATTGATGTCAATCATTTTTAACGCGGTTACAGGGGTCACAATTGCGATTATGATGCCAATTGCGGGGGCATTACTGGTTTCCGCAATCATGATTTTACCAGCCGCAATTGCGATGCGTTTGGGTCGTAGTTTTAACCTAGTTATTTTAATTGGTGTGATCGTCGGTATTATTGGGATGGTGGGCGGCTTGATGTCCTCATACCAATTCAATACACCGCCTGGAGCAACAATTACGCTATTGTTTATTGCCATTTTTATTATTTGTAGTTTTGTTAAATTAATCTCGGTTAAATTACGAGTTGATAAACAAAAATAAAACCGAATATTAACAATCAACAAGCTAGTTTAAGAAATAGCTTGTTTTTTTATTAAAAAACCATTAAAAGACGAACTTTGATAAACTTTTTTTGGCTTTTTACTGTTAATCTTCGGGAAAACAGGTTATAATTGAAAACACGCTTGAATACTAGAAATGTTTAAAAAAGAAAGGCCTGATATAAATGAAAGCAAGAAGAAGCGATCGATTAATTGATATGACCCGTTACTTACTAGAAAGACCACATACGTTGGTTTCTTTGACGTATTTTTCCAAACGTTATGAGTCAGCTAAGTCATCAATTAGTGAGGATCTCGCAATTGTAAAACGCACTGTTAAAGAACGAGGTACAGGAATTTTGGAAACAATTCCTGGTGCTGCTGGTGGTGCCCGTTTTATTCCATCTATTGATGAAGCAGAAGCACGTGAATTTATCGAATCAATGACGGAAGCATTGTCAGAAAAAGACCGCTTACTACCAGGTGGTTATGTCTATTTATCTGATTTACTTGGTCGTCCTGATGTTTTACGTCAAGTGGGTCGCTTAATTGCGACGGAGTACTTAGACCAGAAAATTGATGCCGTTATGACCGTTGCAACTAAAGGGGTACCAATTGCCCAAAGTGTTTCAACATTCTTGAATGTCCCATTTGTTATTGTGCGTCGTGATTCAAAAATCACTGAAGGCTCAACGGTTAGTGTGAACTATGTGTCTGGGTCAAGTGAACGGATCGAAAAAATGGAACTTTCAAAACGTAGCTTAAAACGTGGTGCTAATGTGTTAATCGTTGATGATTTCATGAAGGGTGGCGGCACGGTTAACGGAATGAAGAGTTTGATTGAAGAATTCGAAGCTAACCTAGTCGGCATTTCCGTCTTCGCTGAAGGTGCCTTTAATGGTGATCGAATCGTTGATGATTACAGTTCATTATTGAAAGTTGATAAAATTAATCATACAGACAAAACGATTCATGTTAGTGAAGGAAATTACTTATCAAAAACGTTTAAGAAATAAAGTTATTAGTAAGTACTACCAGTGCCTTGTCATGATTGGACAATAAAGTCTAATCATGACAAGGTATTTTTATAGCCCAAATTAAAAAGCATGAATCCGATAGAACATCGAAAACATGCTTTAGTTGATTACCTGAAAATAGCTTCGATATTAAAGTTTGGTCTAATATTTATATTCATGGATTTTCAACTTAAAAGATAAAGGTATTCTTTTAAAAATAGACTAATTATAATTTTAAGCATAGATAGATTAAGTTTAATTATTTGAATTAGAATCATTTAGTAACAAGGTTAAATCATTTAATGTAGTGTCATCGCCAACTGTCATCGAAATTAGTTTACCTTTGTTGTAAAGAGCGACAGTAGGCGTACCAGCAAATTCAAAAGGTTGATTAAAACTATTATAAAAATTATTTATCATAGTTTTTGTTGCAGTTGTAAATGTTCCAGTTTGTCCATAGTCAAGATAGTATATTGGTTGATTAGCTTTTTGGATGAATTCTTTAAGAATGGGTGACAATCGTCGGCAGTGTGGACAAGATTTGAAACCAATATAAGATATAAATTTATCTCCATTTGAAACTTTTTGAAGATATTGGTTTAAAGAAATTGGTGTAACTCCAGTAATATTTTTTTCATATTGTTCTTCAGTTACCCCGTCATTTATTGGAGATATTTGAGTAGAAACTGTTTTCCGTGGAATTATTTGAGCATTTACGGATGTGTATACTGTAAACAAAGTTAGTAGGCTAGCTACGCCAAGTAAAAAAGCTAAATATTTTTTCATGAAAGCATCTCTTCTTTGATTTATTTATATAATTGCTAGATGGTTGATAAATTTAATTTCGATTAGGCATTTTTTCGAGATAACTATAAAACTGTGATTTATCAGAAAAATCAGCCATATATAAACCATTTAAGCCAGCTTTTTGACCAATAACACCTAATTCTATGATTAAACTTTCTTCATTTGATGGGAAATGAATTTTACCTTTAATGCTGATACTGCGTATATAGTTAACAAGTCTATTAATTAGTGCGGGTGGATTTTTGGCCGAATCTAATTTTTTATAAACTTGTGACAAGACATCAATGATATCTAGAAGTTCTGGTGATTGATTTTGGCGTAATTTTAAAGTAGAAATTAAGTCATAAATATATTTTTTTGCTACTTTTTGTTCATTCTTAGAATCAGTTGACATAAATAAATTACCTCCAATTTTATAAATTACTTAGAAAAAAAAGCAAACATTTCTGCTTGCCTTTTTTGTATTAACATTTTCCATGGCCACCATTAGCCAAGTGAGTAATACCGCAAGTTCCGGCTTGTCCCCAGTTTACGCTACAAGAATGTTTTGTACAGCTAACACCGTTACCGTAATATTTTCCCCCCTTAATTTCTTTTAGTTCAATAATACTTAATTCTTTTACATTCTTCATACCTAAATTTCTCCTTTGTTACTACTTTATTTTTAGTACAAATGAAATTTAACATAAATGATTTGATTATGGATAAAGTCTTCTTAAACGGTAGTGAAAAGATTCTTGAACCTTATAATATATTAAAATTACCATTGAGGAATAATTTTTATGGGGTTCAGGAATGATTTTTAAATAAGAATAAAAATATGACATACTAAATACAATAAAAGAAAGAAGGAACTCAATAATGGAATTAAAAGATATTCAAAAAAAACAATTAACAAAAAATGAGTTGAAGTCGATTAAAGGGGGGAAAAAGTCCGCAGATTTTGGTGAATCAGCTAAGAATATTGGACGATGTGTTATATCGTTATTTAAAAAATGCTAAAATTTTCTGAAATAACTCTCTAATTTGGTATACTTTTTAAAAAGGAGGGGTTGCTGTTGCTAACAATAGATACAAAAGCATACATATTAAGATTTTTCATAGATATTGTTTTATTTTATGTGCTATTTTTTATGCTGAATAAGCAGGGAACAAAAAAGAACCGGATATTATTTACGCTTATTTTTTTACCAATCACTTTTTTTGTAGGATTGTACAGTAGTTTCTCAGATATTATTCTAATTGTATTCGGCTATATTTTTTTAAAGCGAAAACATGAAAAGGATTATTACCTTTTAAGTAGCTTAATAGTGTGTATGCTAGTTCTATATATTGTTGATATCGTCAGCTCAACTGTAATGGTTTCAGTAATTTCTAATGATCACATAGTCGGTTTTTTTGAAATTTTTATACAAATCGGTATAAAAATAGCCTTAATCGGGCTTTTTTACTTTTTTTATCAAAAAATGCATATGTATCAATTTATAAAAAAATTTAGTTCTGAATCATCAGTATTTTTGTTAATATATTTGTTTCTCGTCACGTTATTAATAACTTATGCGGCTCATTACTATGCGGCTTATGACCATTTTGTCATTGGCATTATAATTTTTTTAATTATCCAAACTGGGTTTGTATTTTTTTTGTTTTTACGAATCCTCAATAAGCAAAAAGAAAAATATGAAGCTCAAATAGAAAGACAAGAATTAGATAATTTAAAAACATATACAGAAGAATTAGAAAAAAAGCAACAAAAGATAGCTAAATTTAGACACGATTACAATAATTTATTGCTTAGCTTTAGAGAGTCAGTTAGCTCCGGACAGGACTTTAAAATAGTCGAACAAATTGAAGAACTTGAACATTATTCAGACACGTATCTCTCTAAGGATGAGTTTGATTATAAAGCGTTTTATAATATTCACAATAGTTTTATAAAAAGTCTCTTAATTGCAAAATTTCATCAAGCAAGAGAATTAAAGATACAATGTCATTTCGAATGTTCGACCCCGGTAGATAACGTACCTATTCCAACATTTGATTGTGTTCGAATATTAGGAATTTTACTAGACAATGCGATAGAAGCAGCAACAGAAAGTACCGATAAGGTAATTAATTTAATGGTTTATCAGGACGATTCGCAAATAGAATTTTTAATTAAGAATACTTACAAAAATTCAAATATCTCAATAGATAAGTTACAAAATAAAGGCTTATCTACAAAAGAAGGGCATTTAGGCCTCGGCTTAAACACGATTCAAGACTTTAATCAAAAATATCCCAATATATTTGTGCAATATCAACGGGAAAATTTATTATTTTCTACTCAAGTCATTCTAATAAAATAGTGGAGGTATAGTGTTGGCTTATCCAATTGTTCTTTGTGAGGATCAAATTGTACAATTGAATCAACTAGAGATAATTGTACAAAATTATATTCTTTTTCATAATGATTTATTTAAAATCCAATTAAAAACGCAGGGGCCTACTGAAGTAATTGAATATCTAGAAAAATTTAATCCAAAACAAGGCATTTATTTTTTAGATATTGATTTAGAAAATTCAATAGATGGGATTGATTTAGCTGAGAAAATTCGCGAAAGTGATGTACAGGCTAAAATTATTTTTGTGACAACACACGATGAAATGATTCCTTTGACGGTTCAACGTCGTGTTGAAACATTAGGGTTTATTTTGAAAGACCAACCATTAGATGATTATCGTGCAGAAGTTGTTGAATTATTGACGCTTGCACGACAAAGAATTGATGCCACAAGAGATAGTCAACAACGAGCATTTACTTTTTCAATTGGCTCACAAACCTTTTCGATTGATAGGCAAGACATCTATTTTATCGAACCGTCAAATTTACCACATCGTGTTTTTTTAAATACAAAAAATGGAAGATATGAATTTTACGGTAACTTAAACGATTTAGAAGAAAAACAGCCAATGTTATTTCGTATCAATCGCAATTGTTTAGTGAATTTAAAAAATATGACCGAAATTAACTTTAAATCACGTGAAATTTATTTTGGAGCTGATTTATTCAGGCAATTTTCTAGAGGAAAGGCAAATAAGATAAAAAGCCTATTAAAAGCCTATTAAAAGCCTATTAAAAGCCTATTAAAAGCCTATTAAAAGCGTAATAATCTTAAAAAAAATATAAAAACAACTTAAAGAGGATGTTAATGTTATCTTATAAAAATACTTATGTTGCACAAGTTGATGAAATGGATTGTGGAGTAGCGGCTCTGTCGATGATTCTTAAATATTATGCTTCTTCTTATTCGCTAGCTTATTTGCGTCAAAAAGCTAAAACGGATCTAGAGGGTACTTCAGCTCTAGGTCTAATGAAAACTGCTGAAGACTTAGGCTTTGAAACTAAAGCAGTTCAAGCTGACATGAGTCTATTTGATGTGAAAGATGTACCGTTTCCTTTTATTGCTCATGTTTTAAAAAATGGAGAATTACTTCACTATTATGTTGTATTAAGTGTAGAACGCGATAAATTGTTAATTGCTGACCCCAATCCAACGGTTGGGGTTACAAAACTTAGTAAAGAAGAGTTTGCATCTGAATGGACAGGAGTTGTACTATTTATTTCGCCAAAGACAACGTATAAACCTGTTAAAGAAACTAAAAAGATTTCATTATTGTCATTTATTCCTGTTTTGTTAAAGCAGAAAAAATTAGTGATTAATATTTCTATAGCTGCTTTATTAATTATGGTTATTAGTATTTTGGGTTCTTATTTTCTTCAAACTGTAATTGATACTTATATCCCCAACAATATGCAAAGCACCTTAGCGATTGTTTCGCTAGGACTACTTGTTTTTTACGGCTTTCAATCAATGTTTACATATATCCAAAACTTTTTATTAGCGATTCTTAGACAACGGCTATCGATTGAAATTATTTTAAGTTACTTAAGGCATGTCTTTGAATTACCTATGTCTTTTTTCGCGACACGTAAAATTGGTGAAATTATTTCACGATTTAATGATGCAAATAAGATTATTGATGCACTTGCAAGTTCTATTATTTCAATCTGTTTAGATGTTACTATTGTTATGATTATGGGAATTATTTTGGTGGTTCAAAATAGTACCCTATTTTGGATTACTTTAATGGTTATTCCTGTTTATATTGCTGTAATTACTATTTTTGTTAAGCCATTTGAAAAGTTAAATCAAAAAGAAATGCAAAGTAATGCGTTGTTGAACTCATTAATCATTGAAGACCTTCATGGGATTGAAACGATTAAAGCGCTCAGCAGCGAAAATGAACGATACCAAAAAATTGATAATGCGTTTATTGATTATCTCAAAAAAAATTTTAACTACGTTAAAATAGACATTTTACAGCAAACTATTAAATTTTTTATTCAACTTAGTTTAGACTTAATTATTCTTTGGGTTGGGGCAATTATGGTTATCCATAGTCGACTATCTATTGGTCAGCTGATGACTTATAATGCTTTATTAGCTTATTTTGTGAATCCTTTACAAAATATTATTAATCTACAACCTAAGGTGCAAAGTGCTAAAGTAGCCAACAATCGACTGAATGAAGTTTATTTAGTTAATTCAGAGTTTACTGAAAATCGGCTAATTAAGAAGTCTGAACAACTAATGGGATTAATTGAGATTAAAAATGTCAGTTATTGTTATGGGTATGGCGAAAACGTCCTCGAACAAATCAATTTAGCAATTCAACCTGGCGAAAAGTTAACAATTGTTGGTATGAGTGGATCAGGAAAATCAACGCTTGTTAAATTATTGGTGGATTTTTTTCAGCCTGTAGAAGGGAAAATTACAATAAATCAACATAATATTAAGACTATTGATAAGAAAATTCTTCGTAAATTTATTAATTATATTCCTCAAAATCCTTATCTTTTTTCAGGAACTATTCTAGATAATTTAAGGCTTGGAAATCGGGCTAATATCGTTCTAGAAGACATCGTTAAAGCCTGTGAAATTGCTGAAATTAAGTATGATATTGAAAAAATGCCTTTACAATTTGAAACGTTACTGGATGAAGAGGGAAATACTTTATCCGGTGGTCAAAAACAACGATTAACGATAGCCAGAGCCATATTATCACCCGCAGAAGTGCTAATTTTTGATGAATCAACAAGTGGCTTAGATGCGATTACTGAAAGTCGGTTAGTTGAACATTTAATAGCATTAACCGATAAGACTATTATTTTTATTGCCCATCGGTTATCGATTGCGAGAAAGACAAATAATGTCATCGTTATGGAAAATGGTCGTATTATCGAAGCGGGATCACATGAAGCATTAATCGCAAAAAAAGGTACATATTATCAATTTATTAATGGTTAAGTTGGATAAACGTAAAATAGTGATTGAATATTTTTACATCTGAATAATGAATTTAAAAATAGTGGATCAGTCAATTTTTGAACTTCCACCTAATATAACAACTATTTTTAATAATTAACTACCATTTTTTCATAAATAGTGAACAAATGTATCTTAATTTAAGCCATTTGGCATACTGGCTAATCTTGCAACACATGCGTGACTAAGCTATTATTAGAGAAGAATATAAATTGGAGGAGACTATCTAATGACAGTTGCTAAATATGCAATTATTCTTGCTGCCGGTAAGGGTACAAGAATGAAATCTAAACTATATAAAGTGTTACATCCGATTGCTGGACGGCCAATGGTTGACCATGTTTTATCGGAAATTGAAGCAAATAATATGGATGAAGTCGTCACAATTGTGGGACATGGTGCTGAACAAGTTGAAGAAACTTTAGGTGATCACTCAGAATATGCACTTCAAGCAGAACAATTAGGAACGGGTCATGCGGTCCTTCAAGCAGAGAAAATTTTAAAAGATAAAGAAGGAATGACCATTATTGCTAATGGTGATACCCCATTATTGACTGCCAAAACATTTGGCGAATTGTTTGAATATCATAAAGAAAAAGGTGCTGCTGCTACTGTTCTAACAGCACAAGCGGAAGATCCAACGGGTTATGGTCGAATTATCCGTAATGACATTGGGATTGTCGAAAAAATTGTTGAACAAAAGGATGCTACTATCCAAGAAGCAAACGTTCAAGAAATCAATACGGGTGTTTACTGTTTTGATAACCAGACGTTATTTGCTGCTTTACACGAAGTGACAAATGATAACGCTCAAGGCGAATATTATTTAACTGATGTGATGGAAATCCTCAAAAAACAAGGTAAAATTGTCGCAGCTTACCGGATGAAAGATTTCTCTGAATCAATGGGTGTTAATGATCGAGTGGCTTTATCTGCTGCTACTAAGGTCATGCAACGTCGTATTAATGAAAAACATATGCGTAACGGGGTAACCTTGGTTGATCCTGAGAATACATACATTGAATATAATGTTAAAATTGGGTCAGATACAGTGATTGAACCAGGCGTTTACTTAAAAGGCAACACAGTGATTGGCGAAGATTGTTTCATTGGGGCCCATTCTGAAATTATCAATAGTATCATTCATGATAATGTAACCGTTACGGCTTCATACCTTGAAGATTCTGAAATGGACACACAAAGTAACATTGGACCATACAGTCATTTACGTCCTGATGCACACATTGGTGAAGCTGTTCATATTGGTAATTTTGTGGAAATTAAAAACGCTTCTATTGGTAAGAGTACAAAGGTTGGCCATTTAACTTACGTTGGGGATGCAACTTTGGGCAAAGATATTAATGTTGGTTGTGGCGTTGTCTTCGTTAACTATGATGGTGTTAACAAGCACCATACCAATATAGGTGATCATTCATTTATCGGTAGTGGCTCTAACTTGGTTGCCCCACTTGAAGTAGGAAATCACGCATTTATTGCGGCTGGTTCAACCATTACAGATGATGTTGAGTCACATGATTTAGGTATTGCTCGTGGTCGCCAAGTGAATAAAAAAGGCTATTTTGATAAATTACCAGTTGCTCAAGCACCAGAAATTGATTAGTAAGCGAATTCTTATCGGATTTTAACTTGCAATTTACTTGATTAATATTTAAAATTTTAAGTAGGGAAAATTAAATAACTGGAGGCACATATGTCAGAACATTATTTTGATCCAAAGTTGAAAATTTTTGCTTTGAACTCGAATAAACCATTGGCTGAAAAAATTGCTGATGCTGTTGGTGTTAAATTAGGTAAAACCTCTGTAGATCGCTTTAGTGATGGTGAAATCAGAATTAATATTGAAGAAAGTATTCGTGGAGACCATGTTTACATTGTTCAATCAACGTCTGATCCGGTTAATGACAATATTATGGAATTATTAATCATGATTGATGCTTTGCGTCGTGCAAGTGCTAAGTCAATTAATGTCGTGATTCCTTATTACGGTTATGCTCGCCAAGATCGTAAAGCACGCTCACGTGAACCAATTACAGCAAAATTAGTTGCTGACATGTTAGAAAAAGCTGGCGCAACAAGAATTTTAGCCCTTGATTTACATGCTGCTCAAATTCAAGGATTCTTCGATATTCCAGTTGATCATTTGATGGGTGCACCTTTATTGGCTGATTACTTCTTAACTGAAGGATTAGATAAAGATGCTGTTGTTGTGTCACCTGATCATGGTGGTGTAACACGTGCTCGTAAATTAGCAGAATTCTTGAAGGCACCAATCGCAATCATCGATAAACGTCGCCCTAAAGCCAATGTTGCTGAAGTCATGAACATCATTGGAACTGTTGAAGGTAAACGTTGTATCTTGATCGATGATATGGTTGATACAGCCGGAACAATCACGCTTGCTGCGCAAGCTTTGATGGATGCAGGTGCAACTGAAGTGTACGCAAGTGCAACTCACCCTGTTTTATCAGGTCCAGCTGTTGAAAGAATTGCCAAATCACCAATTAAACAATTCATCGTAACCGATTCAATTCGATTACCTGAAGATAAAAAGATTGATAAGTTAGTTCAAATTTCAGTGGGTCAATTAATTGGGGATGCAATCACGAGAATTCATGAAAACAAACCAGTTAGTCCATTATTTAAAAATCGTTTCCACAACGAAAAATAGATTTTAGGAAGTTAGATGACGAAAGTTGTCTAACTTTTTTTGTATGGATTTTTAGACATTTGAAGTAGCTATATTTTAACAACACTAAATTATTGACGGGTAAAATAATCAAGGTTACAATAAAAATGTTTTAAGAGGGGTATTAGATTATATCTGAGAAGGGGATAATATGATGAAAAAAAGAATCTCTGTTTTCTTGGAAACAATAAAGAACAAACCCATTAAATGGTACGTGATAAAAATAGCTATGACACTTTGTATCTTGTGTGGATATGGTGGTGTCTTAGTAGAAAATGTTCCTTATCTACTAAGATATTATGTGGCCACAGGTTTTTTAATATTTTTAATAAGGTATGAAAAAAATATGAATTTATAGTCATTTAATTTTAAAAAATTGTACTAAAATTGATATAATAACGATGAAAAATTAAAGTTGGTATTTAATAAAAGTTTTTACTGGCCCTTCGTTAAATAGTATTAGTGGATATAGCTTAAACCCGATTATAGTAGGTTAGATGACGAAAGTTGTCTAACCTTTTTTATGTGAACTTAACATATGCATCAAAATTAAAAATGGCGTATAATAATCAAGATAATTCGGAAATTTGGAAAGGACCTAATGACATGCTAACAAAAACATTTTATAAAACATTTTTAAGCAAAACCTTTAATATTCCAGTTAAAGTGGTTTATTGGGATGGAACCAGTGACGTATATGGTGAAGGCGAACCACAAGTAACGATTACACTTCATGAGGCTATCCCTGTAAAAGAGATTACGCGTAATGCTTCGATTGCATTGGGTGAAGCTTACATGGATGGAAAAATAGAAATAGATGGTAGTATTCAACTGTTAATCAAGTCGGCTTATGAGAATGCGGGAAGTTTTTTCCATAATTCAAAATTCATTAAGTTCTTACCAAAACAAGGTCATTCAGAAAAAGATAGTAAAGATGATGTTCAAAGTCATTATGATGTCGGAAACGATTTTTACAAATTATGGCTTGATGACACCTTAACTTATTCTTGTGCTTACTTCACTAACGGTAACTATGATAATTTAGAACAAGCACAAATTGACAAGGTCGATCATATCATTACTAAACTTAACCCACAACCTGGTAAACGGTTATTAGATATTGGCTGTGGTTGGGGAACACTGATGTTACGAGGCGCTCAAAAATATGGGCTTAAGGTGACTGGTGTAACGCTAAGTCAGGAACAATATGATTTAGTTAATCAACGAATCAAAGATGAAGGCTTACAGAATGTGGCTGATGTACGATTAGTTGATTACCGTGAACTAGGTAATGAACAGTGGGATTATATTACTTCAGTTGGTATGTTTGAACATGTTGGCGCAGAAAACCTTGGGGAATATTTCAAAGATATTAACCGTTATTTAACTGATGATGGGGTTGCCTTAATTCATGGAATTACACGTCAACAAGGTGGCGCAAACAATGGTTGGATTAATAAATATATATTCCCAGGTGGCTATGTACCTGGATTAAATGAAATGGTTACAAATATTATTAGTAATGATATGCAACTGTTTGATGTTGAAACGCTACGTCGTCATTATCAACGTACTTTGGAACTTTGGAGTCAAAACTTTTTGGCACAACGAGATAAAGTTGAAGAACTAGAAGGTGTTCGATTTACACGCATGTGGGACCTATATCTACAAGCTTGTGCAGCGTCATTTGAATCTGGAAATATTGATGTTATGCAGTTCTTAATGACTAAAGGAACTTCAGGACAGACATTACCAATGACTCGTGATTACATGTATGAAACTAAATAGTTAAGATAAAAGGGCAGTACAATTAAATTTGTACTGTTTTTTTGTGGATTTAAATGGTATAAAAAAGCTCAGTTATTTGTAGGATTTCAAATAACTGAGCTTTAAATTTATTAAGTTAGTGGCTTGAGTTTAGCCTAATTCTGCTTTTAATGCATCAATTTTGTCTAAATGTTCCCAAGGTAAATCAATATCTGTTCGACCAAAATGACCGTATGCAGCAGTTTGTTTGTAGATAGGTCGTTTTAAATCTAACATTTGGATAATACCAGCAGGTCGTAAATCAAATACCTTGCGGATTGCAGCGGTTAAATCTGATTCTTTAACGTTGCCAGTTCCAAATGTATCAACTGAAATTGAGACAGGTTTGGCCACACCAATTGCGTAGGCTAACTGAACTTCGACTTTAGAAGCGTAGCCAGCTGCAACAATATTTTTGGCAATATATCTAGCGGCATAACTAGCAGAACGATCAACTTTCGTTGCATCCTTACCTGAGAAAGCCCCACCACCATGATGAGCAGCCCCACCATAAGTATCCACAATTATTTTACGTCCCGTTAAGCCAGCATCTCCTTGTGGCCCACCAATAACAAAGCGGCCAGTTGGGTTAATGAAATACTTTGTTTGATCATCTAGGTACTTCGCAGGAATAACGTCGTTAATAACGTGTTCGATAACGTCTTTTCGAATTTGTTCTAATGAAACATCTGGATCATGTTGTGTACTAATAACAACAGTATCAATACGATCAGGAATGTTGTTTTCATTATATTCAACAGTAATTTCAGCTTTGGCATCTGGGCGAAGATAAGGTAATTCCCCAGATTTTCGTAAATGAGCCATACGTTGCATTAATTTATGGCTTAATGAACTGGCTAATGGCATCAATTCAGGTGTTTCATCAACGGCATAACCAAACATTAAACCTTGGTCACCGGCGCCAATTTGGTCAAGTGGATCAACACCACCTTCGCGGCGTTCAATAGCATCGTCAACACCTTGAGCAATATCAGGTGATTGTTCATCTAATGCGACTAATACGGCACAAGTATCACCATCGAAGCCATATTTGGCATTCGTATAGCCAATTTCTTTAATGGTTTCACGAACGACATGTTGAATATCAACATAAGCGGTCGTAGAAATTTCACCGAAGACCAGTACTAAACCGGTCGTTACTGAAGTTTCACAAGCGACACGTGCTTCTGGATCTTGTGTTAAAATGGCATCCAAAATGGCATCACTAATTTGATCTGCAATTTTATCTGGATGGCCTTCTGAAACTGATTCTGATGTAAATAAGTGTCTTTCTGACATCTTTAATTCCCCCATTAATTTTAGAACAATTTTCATGTTCTTATTTTGCGGTTACGAGGTATCTTCACGTCACATGACAGTGAATCCTATCGGGAACTAACCTATAACAGTAATCATCCTAGCATAAAATGGCTAAATTAATCAAGTACGATAGGTAATAATAGTCTTTTAATATGGAATTTGATGACAAAAAAACCGCCAGTCCGGGGAGACTGACGGAAAAAGGAGTAGAATAAGTAATTCCAGGGGAGAAATGACTTATTTATTAACTTAATTTGTTCGGGGAAACAAATTAAAATTTAAAAGTTGTTATTTAAGGTATGAATATATAATAACAATCAGTTGTGAAGAAATTGTGACGTAAAAAAGAAAAAACAAAAGCAATTTATTAATTACTTGTTGTGATAAAATAATTATTATTTGAAAGGAGAACATCATGATTCTAGAAAACCTATTTTGGGTAGTGTTTATTTTATTTATTATTAGCTGTTTAGTATTTAGTGTTCAAATAAGGAAAGAAACACAAAAAATGGTTAAATTAAATAAAGAAATGAAAAATAAAAAGCACAAAATTATTGAGTTATTAGATGATTTGGATAGAGAGGCTGGTAACTAATATGAGTTACGATGACATTTTATTTTCATATAGCGCATTATTGATAGGAAACATGCTATTAATCTTTGTTTTCATTTTTGCACTGATTAAATTATATCTTTCAATAAATAAGTCAGTCAACAAAGCTCGTGAAGCTGCGCAAAAAAATATCGCAACATATGATCGTATACAGAAACGATTAGAAGAATTAAAAGATAAATAGTTAACGCCTAATTGAAAGGCGTTGACTATTTTTTCACAAAAAAACCGCCAGTCCGGGGAGACTGACGGAAAAAGGGTAGGATAAGTTATTTCCGGGGAGAAATGACTTATTTGTTAACTTAATCTATTCGGGGAAACAAATTAAGTTTTAAAAGTTATTATTTAAGGTATGAATATATAATAACAATCAGTTGTGAAGAAATTGTGATGTAAAAGAGAAAAATATGTATCATTCGTCATATAATAAAAAGCTTAATTTCGATTAAACACCGAAATTAAGCCATTGTTAGCAATTATTTATTTAATCTTCTTTGGCGATTTTTTCTTCAATCTTTTTAGATGCTTCTCGAGGCAAGTCGCTATTTCTTTCAGCTAATAAGTTCCGAATATCTTTTAAATATTCTTCTGTAGGTGTTAATGTGACCTCTAAATTTTCATCTTCTTGATTGCTAGATTTGCTGGTTGCATTTCTGAGCGCTGTGATTCCTTTGAGTAGCATGAAAATAACAAATGCAATGATTACAAAGTTGATGACATCGTCTAAAAATTGTCCGATTTTGAAAGTTGTATCACCGATTGTGAGTACAATTCCTGACAAATCAACCTTACCGACAACAAGTGCAATGATAGGGCTGATGATGTTAGTTGTGAAAGATTTAACGATTGTTGTAAATGCGCCACCAATAATAACAGCGACTGCTAAATCCATCACATTCCCACGAGTGATAAAATCTCTAAATTCCTTTAACATGTTTGATGAGTCTCCTTTAATTTGTTTAACTTGCCTTTTAAATTATAACGGATTTGAAGGCATAAGTGAACTAGAAATTGTGAGTTGGCAGGGGTGAATGCACTGATGTTCATAATTTTAATAAAAAGTCATTAAAGCGTTAGCGATGTGCTAAAATATAAATTATAAAGATGAGCTTGATGCTCAAAATGTAGATTTAGAATCTTTTGATAGTGAAAACATAAATTTCAGATTAAAAAAATTAATACGCGTTTATCGAGATGTATATGAATATGATTTGGGTCCTACACTAGCATCACAAAAATTATTAGATCATGATTATTAAAAATAAAATCAGTGTAGTATAATCTAAGTTAAAATTAAAAGTGAGCAAGGAGCTAACTGATATGAATCAGATCAAAAGAAATGTGTCACTTTTAATAAGTGGACTTGTTGCAATTATCGCGATTGTTTGGATTCGTGCTGGAGGGAATAGCTTGTTTATATCGAATGCTTATTTCTACATAGGAATTATTTTAATTCTATTAGGAGTTATTCTCATTTTAAGTCAGGCACAATTGTTTGCTGGCTGGTTTAAGCGACGAGATAAAGGTGAATCTAAAGAAGATTATGCTGAACGTAAAATAGATGTTCGAAGTGTGGGTAGTAAAAAGAATCGACCTCTTAAAATCTCACCATTTATGCGGGGATGTTTTATTGTTGGGACTGTGATGATTGTGGTTGCTGTATTTGTGACAATTTAAAACAGCTATAAAATGGCCATTTAGAAGTCGATGTAAAGCAATAGATGCGGAATGCAAGCAATGGTTGCCCCTCCTAGTATAACGAGATAGGTATACTGAAAAGTAGAAATAAAAACTAGGAGGGCTCAATTTTGAAACGAAAATTAATGATTATTTTCTTTTTTGGAATAGGGATTATGCAGTGTACTTTTGCAATTTTTGATAATTATGACCTGTTTCATAAAATTGGAGAATTATTTATGGGATTATTAGCGCTTTTTATTGGGTATGTGACATATGATGAGAGATGATATTGTAGGGTGGTTATTACCCGTTGTATTGATTATTAGTAGTTTAATACCTAAATCATATCAAAACTGGATTTTTATTAAATTTGGGATGTATCGCTACTTTATTATTGTACCAATGTTTGGCGTTATTCTAGCGATGCTTTGGAGTGATGCTCGACCACTCGTTCCGATAATGACACTTATTTCAATAGTTGCTATTTATTGGGATTGGCGAACGATGCAGAAGATAAAAAAAGATGCAAAGTAAATTTTTAGATTGATGATAGATATATTTAAAAAAAGCACTGCCTTTTGTGGTATGAAGTGAACCCCAAATATTGGACGAAACTTTATGCGACTTTCTGAGTTGTAGAAAGTCGGTATTCAACCGGACTTTTATAACCCAGTTTTGTTTTAATTCTTAAAAAATTATAATCTTTCACCCAAATCGATATTTGTGAAACTAACGTTTCATAGGTATCGGTTTCTTTTTGATAGAATGCTTCAGCTTTCATAATATGGAAAAAACTTTCCATCGCAGCGTTATCTAAACAATTGGCTTTGCGAGACATACTTTGAAATATCTTGTTTTCTTTTAAAATACGAACCCATTTTTTATTTTGGTATTGAAATCCTTGGTCAGAGTGAATAGTCGTTCGGTAAGATAATTTGTTTGAAATTTGTTTAATCGCTTCTTTTAAAACATTAGTTGTAAACTTTATACTTGGACTCTTACTAATATTAGAACTTAATATTTCACCTGAATATAAATCATAAATACATGTAAAGTATGCACGTTCTTCAATTGTTTTATTTCCCCAACGAACTTCTGTAACATCTGTTGTTAGTTTTTGATAAGGGCGATCTGTATAGAATCGGCGCCTTACTAAATTTTTAGCAACTGTTCCAACAGTTCCTTTGTATGAATTATATTTGCGTGATTTCTTATTAAAGGCTCTTGATAATAAATTAAGGTCGCACATCAATCGATAAACTTTTTTATGATTAATTGTAAATCCAAGATTTTTTAACTCTCCAGTAACTCGTCGATATCCATATGCTGGATGACTCTTTTTGATAGATTTAATTGTTTCTTCAATATTCTTGTTGTCGATGGAGCCGTAAGGCTCCTTATGTTTAAGCGTATATAAATACGAACTTTTTGCTATGCCAATTAATTTTAATAGATTAACAAGCTTGTATTTACGCCTTAATTCAGTGACTATTTGTGCTTTTTGTCTGTTCGTGATTGAACTAAGGCTTTTAGTTTTTTTAGATAGTCATTCTCCATTTTAAGGAGTTCATTCTCTTCTTCAAGGCGTTCAAGTCTAGTCTTTTTATCTGTATTTTTAGATTGTTTATCAGCTGTCATTATCTTTGACCGTCCTTTGGATCGATACAGAGCGTTGATACCTTCAACTTCAAAAATATGTTACCATTGCCAGATAGTCCCTACATTTGAGATGTTGAAATGTAGAGCAGTTTCTGGATATGAAGCTCTGTTCGTTTTCATCCATTTTAAAGCATCTACTTTAAAAGAGCCACCAAAAACTTTCTTAGATGTCGAGGCATCTAATCCTGATGAGCCAAAGGCTCGATATCGTTGAACCCATGAAATCACTAATGAACGACTTTTAATATTGTATTTACGAGCAATTAGTTTATATCCTAATGATGATGAAAGATAATCCTTAACGACTTGAACTTTAAAATATTTAACCATAAAAATAACCCCCAGTATTGGATTTTGGTCCAATACTGGGGGTTCACTTCAGTAGTGCTTTTTTGATGACCTTTTAAATGGCTTTAAATCAATGATTTTACGTCGATGTAAAGTAATCTTTACCTATTATTAGTCTATTGGATGTTGGTCATCATTAGTATCTATATTTATTTGAAATCTAAAAATTTCTTTTAGACGGATTGATTGGTTTATTAAAAATAACATCATTAAGTGCTTTTAAATCAAGTTAAATCAAAAAAGTTTAGAGCTTAATATAAGCAGTCAAAACGATAAAAAAGGAGAAATAATAAGCATGTAACAATTATTTTTAAATGTGCTATTTAAAGGTTTGTTTTTTTATGGAGGGCATCATCTAGTAGCAAGTGTCAGTTTAAATGAAATGAGAATTAGTGCTAGTGGCTATATTCTTGTGCAGCGCGTATATTGAAAAAAATAAAAATCTTAGATAGGAATTATTATGAAAAAAATATTTATATCGGATAATTACTGGATGAAATGGTTTGGTGCGGTTAGTATCGTATTAATTTTGGTTGCGCCATGGTTAGTAGCCGAATATCCAGCTCTTGATTTTTGGTTATCTGGTGCTGGCATCATGGAAATATGCACTTATATTGGAGCTTTACCATTTTTTCAAAAAAATTTTGGTTACACTTTATTAGGTGTTTTGCTGATGTGCTTATTATCAATATTCGCTATAATTTATACTATAGCCGTATTTATGCTTTTAAAAGTTTAATTAGAAAAGCCACAAAAAAAGCTTTCCATTATCATAAATGGAAAGCTTTTTTTGTGGCTTTATTAGTGATTTAACCAAACTGACATTTGACCATCATCACGATTTGCCCAAGCATAGTAAGGAATCAAAGTCAGGCTTGTTTCAATATCGTTTGGTTTTTGATATTCAGCATACAAAGCTTGATCAGTCTTGATTTCGCTTCGTTTTGCTTTAGCCTTGACTTGAACGACACCATTGAGCAACGTTTCTTGAAAACTTGATTCAAGAGGACTCTCCACAGCAACGCGATATTTCCATAGAGGGGCCTCATTATCGACTTCTTCTGCACAATAGACAATTGGACCACGTTGGACGCTAACTTTACCAAAATCATAACGAACTAATTCATTAGCTTGCATAAATTTAGCACTCATATCGAGCGTCAATTGGATATCTAACTCAGTTCCGTCAATAGTAAAGTAAATAAATCCATCTTGTAGGTCGCTTTTAATAGGGCTACCATTCACAGTAACTTGGTAGTTAGCTTGTGACCAACCTGGAATACGAATTCCAAATTTAAATGTCTGACTGTTAGGGTTTGCCAGATGATATTGAATGTCGCCATCCCATGGGAAATTATTAGTTTGTTCAATTGTAATGCCGTTATCAAATTCCGCTTTATTAGCGATGAATTGATCAGATAAAATAACGTTATCTGTTTCATGATAGATATAGGTATCCACTGAAGCAATTAATCTGGCTACGTTGCTTGGACAACAAGCACAACCAAACCAATCCGCACGTTGCGTTAGAACATGATTTCTTGAAGGATTATTTTTTGAAATCACTGGATCGGCTTCGAGTGGGTTAACATAAAAGAAATGTTTCCCATCCAATGACATGCCACTTAAAGTGCCATTAAAGAGTTCTTTTTCTAGAACGTCACCGTATTCACCTTTAGCTTCAATACCTAGCATTTGTTTAGCGAAGAAGGCCATGCCGACAGAAGCACACGTTTCACCATACATGGTATCGTTTGGAAGATCATAATCATAGGTAAATGCTTCGCCTATGTTAGTTGAACCGATGCCACCAGTAATATACATCCGTTTTTGGACGATATCATTCCAGAAGCGATGGCAGGCAGCTAATAATTCTTTGTCGCCAGTTTCTCGTGCTAAGTGTGCCATTCCGGTACATAGATAGACGACTCTAACGGCATGACCTTCAGCGGTTTCTTGATCAATGATAGGCTCTCCTGCTTGATAATAAGTATCTGGAAAGCTTTTCATCCCATCAATTAAGTCATTATCAAGACCATCCAGTTTAATTTGATCATCAAAAAATTCTGGGTCTTGACCTCGTTGATTAATAAAAAATTGTGTTAAGGTTAGGTATTTTGACTCCTGTGTTTCGTCATATAAACGCATTAAAGCGAGTTCGATTTCTGGATGACCATCCCCGCCATGGATTTTGCCAGCTGATAATCCAAAATGATTATCAATGCAATCTGCCATTTTAATGGCTATATCAAGGGCTTTTTTATTCCCAGTTGCTTGATAATAGGCAATTCCAGCTTCGATATAGTGACCCATTGTGTACAATTCATGAGACTGTTTTAAGCGTTTGAACTTTCTTTCAGGGGCATCGATTTGGAAAAAGGTTGATAGATACCCATCTTCATCTTGTGCTTCAGCAATTAAATCAATTAAATTATCAGTGATTTCACGTAAATTAGCATCTGGATGATAATTAAAACTGTATGCGGCAGCTTCTAACCATTTATAGACATCTGTATCTTGAAAAGGATAACCAAAGTGATGACCAGTTTCTTGACCTGCAGCAATCTTTAAGTTAGCAATTGCATGACTATTTTTTGAATCAGCTTCATTGCCACCTGGTTCATGGGCAATATCAATATCGGCTTCATCATTCATAACTGCCCATTGATAGGGTAAGACTTCTTTAACAATTAATTCTCGATAGCGACGCCAAAATGAAGAGGTAATTTCAATTTTTTTCATAGTAAATTCTCCTAAAAAATTATTTAAATGGATGTTGCTCGTTTTGCTAAATCGGCTTTAACGACTGATTCATGTTTTTCGTATTTACGGTATAGTAACATTGGAATAATGCCCAGTGCAAAGATAATCATAGGTAACCAAATGAATGAGAAGCTAATGGCACCTAATGAGGCAGTCGTTTGCGTTTGGTCAGCACGGTAGCCAAATGCATTCATAATCATTGATGGAATGAAGCCACCGATACCAGCCCCCATTTTAATACAGAACGAACTCCCAATAGCAGTTAGGAATCCACTTGCTCGAATGCCATTTTTCCATTCACCGTAATCAACTGTATCGCCAACCATTTGGAAAAATAATGAACAAGCAATACCACTACCAATATTAGCAATACACCAGAAAATAATCATCATTGTCATGCTAGAGTGAGAAAAGGCTAAGCCAATCTGACCCACTGAAGCAATGGCAAATCCTAAAATCGTACTCCCGTACTTATTGAATATTTTAACCAAGTAGGGAATCATAGCCATACCCAATACTTGGATAATTGAGATGCCATTAAAGACTGAAATGAGGTTTTTATCGCCAACATTATATTGGAAGTAATAAGCAAGTGTTGAAGTCCGACTTGTTAACCCCATCCAGAATAGAATATTAGCTATGACAACTAAAACCCAAGGCCAATTTTTCTTAGCAGCCTTGAAACTTTCCTTGATTGGAATTGATTTAATACGTTCGATATTTTTTTCACGCATATCCCAAAAGGCAATGACCAGTAAGATAACGGCAACAATGGCATAGATACCGACGGCTATTGACCAACCTTTACTAGAATTACTACTCCCGCCTAATAAAGTGGCTAGGGGTAAAATGAACGTGATAGCTAAGAAGTTCCCAACATTGCCACCAATCATACGGAACGTATTGGCAATTGTTCTTTCGTTGGTGTTAGAAGTTAAATTGGGTAAAACAGCGGTAATAGGCGTTGACATCCCTGTATAAGCAATTCCTGCTAAAATATAAACGATCCCAGCATACCAAAACCTGGCGTTACCTGTGAATCCAAAATTAGTGAATAATAGCCATACAAAGATAGCGAAGGGGGCTGCCATCCATAAGAACCAAGGACGACTTTGACCATATTTACTCTTGGTATGATCAATAATGATCCCCCAAATAGGTGCATCAAAAGCATCAAAGAAACGTGCAACTAATAGAATAATACCCGCTGCAGCAACAGAAAGTCCTAATACTTCTGTGAAATAATATAATGCAAAACTACTAATGATACAATAGAGCAAGTTACCAGACATGTCTGTAAAGGCATAGGTAATTTTCCTATGAAAGGGTAACTCTGCTTTTGGTTCTAAATGATTGCTAGCTACTTTATTATTATCCATTGTTTCCTCCACCTTTTATGTTATTTATTGAATAACTAAATTGTAACCGTTTGCAAACGCGTTAAAAATACCTTAAGATGGAGAATAAGTGGATAAATCCGACTTGTTGAAAAAGGGATGGTGTTAATATGTATGCAATTAATTTAAACAAGCCAATTTTGTTTTATAAATCAGGGGAATTTACTTCAAAACCCGGATGGACGCATAAAAAAATGCATCATGACCGTGATTTTGAATTGATTCTATGTATTCAGGGGACATTAGAATTGAAAATTGATGGTCAGCAGTTAATGGTGCATGAAAATGAATGCTTATTATTGCCACCCAATGTGACAATTCAGGGTAGTCAGCCCGCAACTGACAAAATAGATTTTTACTGGGTCCATTTTTTTGCTAGTTGGAAAGACTTACCTTTACAGGCATCATCTATTCAATTAGCACTTCCAAAAATAAGACATCATCAATTTACGCAGGAATTAAATGATTTAGTTTTATTGCCGAAATTATTTAAGCTGGATAATGCAAATGGGATTGTTATCTTGATTAACCAATTATTAAATACAAATAATTCTTATCATTATAGTCAGCATTCATGTGATTGTTTAATTCAAACGATTCTTATTGAGTTAAGTAATATTTATTTAACGTCGTTATCTAACAAGACTGATAAATCAACGTTACTTACAAACAAAATAATTGAATGGATTAGAGCTAATATGAGTAGTACAATTTCAGTGCAATCAATTGCTGACCATTTTGAGCTTAATCCGGATTATTTAACGCGAATTTTTAAACGTGAACAACATGGCAATCTCCGCAGTTACTTAATTAATTTAAAACTAGAAGTAGCTAAAATCTTATTAATTAAGACAACCTTATCAGTGAACCAAATTTCAGACTTAGCTTATTTTAATGACCCTAAAAATTTTATGCGGATGTTTAAACAGCGGACGTTAATGACTGCTTCTGAGTACCGCAAAATTTATAGTAATACGCATCTGAATAATCCAAATGTTGATCCATCTATTCCGATTCCTCAAGAAATTGAAGTTAAATTGGACCTTTTGAGGAATGATTTTTAATTCGTTATTATAAGCACATATATAAGTCGATAAAATGGGGAAAATTATTAATCCAACTAAAGCTAGAACAAATTTATTTTCACTTATAAAAAATGCCAATAGAGACGCTATGCCCGTCATTATTGCAGGTGCTGATGATAACCGCAGTGCTGTTTTAATGGGTAAGAGAGACTATGATGCAATACAAGAAACAATGAACTTGGTTATGAATGGTCAAAATCGTGTTGTTTATACGATTGATAAAGAAACGAAAACGGTTGAGATTTATTCTTGTTGGGCACATTATGAAGGTGGAACACTTAATCTGAATGGTAAGTCTAATTCACAACGAAACTAGAAATAAAAAAAGCTCCAGAAAAGTTAGATTTGTCTAACTTTTCTGGAGCTTTTAATTTTTAATCTTTCAATGCATATTTTTGAATAGCTTTAGCAACACCTAACTCAACGTTAGTAGCAGTAACTGCTTGAGCGCTATCTTTAACTTCTTGAATGGCGTTACCCATGGCAACACCGAAGCCAACAGCTTGAATCATTGATAAATCGTTACCTTGATCACCAAGTGCCATGACCTCTTCTTTTTTGAAACCTAATTTGTCAGCTAAGCCCATAACGGCACTACCTTTGCTAGCATTTTTGTTTAGGATTTCTAAGAAATAAGGTTCACTTTGAACATAGTAATAATGATCAGTAATTTTTGCAGGTAAGTCGTTAACAACACGAGAAATAACTTCAGGATAATCGACATACATCATTTTTGAAATCACAATGTCTTTAGCCATTTCTTCAGGTTTACGGAATCGAAGTGGCATTTGTACCAAGAAAGATTCAGCAACGGTGTATTCGCTAATATCAGCATTAGCCGTATACATTAATTTTTGATCTTCAGCATGGGCGTGAACGTTTAACTCACGACTTGTTTCTTCAAGTAGATAATAGTCATTAATATCTAAAGTATGATGAATTAAACTTTCACCGGAACCAGATACTTGAACTAAAGCACCATTAAAGGTGATAACGAAATCATCATCCGTCGTTAAATCAAGTTTTTCTAAGTATTTTGTGACACCAGTTAAAGGACGTCCAGTGCAAAGAACGACTTTGATACCGGCAGCTTTAGCGGCTTTAATGGTGGCGATAGTTTCTGGGGCGATTTCTTTTTGGTCATCAACGAGTGTACCATCGATATCGATGGCGATTAATTTAATTGTCATGTTGTGTGATCTCCTTTGGATGAATTAAGTGGTCATTATTAATGTAGCTTCTGAACTGGGTATAAATGTCAGCAAATAAATCATTTTCTGATTTTAATAATTCTCTTGGGAAGAAGAAACGGCGATCGCCTGAAACTTTTCCGGTAATTGAAGCCACCAAGGCACTCACGCTAGATAATTCAACGAGTGAGCCATCGGCTTGAGCTAATTCAATTTGGGTACGGGGTTTATCTTGGGTTGGATCATACGCATCGTAAGGTAAATCATAACTATCATTTTCTGCCATATAATACGTAGGTTGGAAGCCGGCTGATTCAATTAAATTCGCTAATGTAGGCAATAAATCAGCTGTCTCTTCGTCAAATTTGATTGATTTAAATGGTTTGCGGTCCAAGAAACGAACGGCTAAATCACTTAGAATCGTATCAGAATTTTGACGCCATTCCGTGAAATAAGTTGTTAAAACACCGTCATCTAATTGTAAGTAATCGTTCAATGAAAAGTCATTTTCAAAAAGTGGAATCAATAATTTAGGTGAATCTTCAGCACTTAACCGGTTATTTTCATATAGGTATTTAGCGCGATTCAACAAATGACTTAAAATAACTTCCATCGATCGAGAAATGGGATGAAAATAGACTTGAACGTACATCTGGAAACGACTCACAATATAATCTTCAACGGCGTGCATCCCGTTAATATCAAAGGCAATGCCACCTTTATAAGGACGCATGACACGTAAAATACGCGTCAGGTCAAACGTGCCATAATTCGTACCTGTATAGTAAGAATCACGTAATAAGTAATCCATTCGATCCGCATCAATTTGACTTGAGATTAATTGGACAACTTGCGGATTCGGATAGGTTTTTTGGATAACACTGGCCACTTTTGCTGGGAAATCAACAGAAACTTGGGTTAACACGTGATTAATTTCAGTTGATGGGTCAGTCAGAATTTGTGCGGTAATGGCTTCATGGTCTGTTTTAAAAATATGCTCAAAAGTATGTGAGTAAGGGCCATGGCCAATATCATGGAGCAGTGCAGCGCATAGGGCGACTAATTTTTCAGAATCATCCCATAGACCGTCACCAGCTTCTTTAGTTGGATAGTTCCGTTGGAAATTATCACAGATTCGACGGGTAATTTCGTAGACGCCTACGGAATGTGTGAAACGAGAATGTTCAGCGCCGTGGAACGTTAACGAAGTTGTTCCAAGTTGTTTAATCCGACGTAAACGCTGGAATTCTTTCGTATTAATTAAATCTAAAATAACTTGGTGTTGCACATAAATGTAATCGTGAATTGGATCACGTAACACTTTTTCTCTAGCGAGTAATGGCGATTGTTCGAGCATTAGAAATTCCTCCTCGAAAATTTAGATGTTAACTATCAGGTGTAAATAAATTCGTAATACTTCTATTATAACGAATATCTGTGGGTTAGTCATGAAATAATGATGAATAATAGGTAACGACATTTATTTGAATCTAAGTTATAATACAATGAAACAGCAAGGCAATGGAGGAATCGGTCATATGGCGATTACATTAGATAAACAAATTGAAATTCATTTGGAAACAATCAAAACGCAAGAAGGCGAAGTGGAGCGCTATGTCATTGAAACAACAGGGCAACTTGTTCGTTTGGGTGACGGAATGTACATCCGGTATAAAGAAGAGGAAGACGAATCTGGCGAAAGCACCCCAGTCACATTTAAATTACAAGATGATGGTGAAATTCAATTGACGCGAGAAACTGATGCCATACGAACAAAATTAATATTTTTGGCTAAACAAAAAATTAATGGCGTTTATAAAACAGCGTATGGCCGCATGCCAATTGAAATTGAAACAATTCGACTAAAAAGTCAGTTAAAAGATCAACCAATTTCAGGTGCAATTGAGATTGATTATCGCTTAACAACCAATGGTGAATTATTGGGTGACTATAATATACGATTGCAATTTACAGCATAAAAATGTATGATTAAGAGTAGACTTTTTGAAAGGACGTGTGCTAGTTGGAGCTTAAACAATTCGATGGCCAAAATAGAGACGAGTTATCAATGATTGAGGTTGCTCATGCAATCCTATCACAACATGGTGACGTCATGGGTTTTGCTGACCTAACTAATGAAATCCAGACATATCTTGGTAAAAATGATTTAGAAGTGAGAGATCGCTTATCACAATTTTACACAGATTTGAATGCGGATGGTAGTTTCATTTCACTTGGAGAAAACTTATGGGGATTACGTTCATGGTATCCCTTTGATTCAATTGATGAAGCTGTTGCCCATGTGGAAGACGAAGATGATGAAGATCGTCCTAAACGTAAAAAACGCAAGAAGGTTAATGCTTTCTTAGCAGATGTCGCCGACGATGATGACGTTATCGATTACAATGATGACGATCCTGAGGATGACGATTTAGATGCAACTTATGAAGATGACACAGATGATACAGATGGCGATTCAGAAATCAAAGGTTACGATAAAGATTTAGACGAAATAGCAGATGACAGTGATTCTGATGATGAGGAAGAATTGCCAGAAGGTATTGAAGATCAATTATCTGAAATATCAGATGATGATACAGATGACGACGAGGAAAATAATTAAAAGGACTTGACGATTTCGTCAAAACCCTGTAATATATTTTTTGGGCGCCTCGCAGGTTTTTCTTGCGAGGACAAACGCACGGTTGATACAAGCTCCCTACACTGAGTAAATTACTCAGCTTAGGGAGCTTGTTGTTTTTTATAGTAATAATGAGCAGGCCATAAACACATAATCCCCACACAAATTAAACCCAAAGGAGATTCATAATGACCAAATATATTTTTGTTACAGGTGGCGTTGTTTCGTCAATTGGTAAAGGGATTGTTGCAGCATCTCTTGGCCGTTTATTAAAGAATAGAGGCTTAAAGGTAACTATTCAAAAGTTCGATCCCTACATTAACGTGGACCCAGGTACAATGAGTCCCTATCAACATGGGGAAGTTTTCGTAACGGATGATGGTACAGAAACTGATTTAGATCTTGGTCATTATGAACGTTTTATTGATATTAACTTAAATCAATATTCAAACGTGACGACTGGTAAAATTTATTCAGAAGTTTTACAAAAAGAACGTCGTGGTGATTATTTGGGTGCAACAGTTCAAGTTATTCCACATATCACAAATACAATTAAAGAAAAAATCATGCGCGCTGGAACGACAACAGATTCAGACGTTGTGATTACTGAAATTGGTGGGACTGTTGGGGATATTGAATCATTACCTTTCCTTGAAGCATTGCGTCAAATGAAAGCTGATGTTGGTTCTGAAAATGTAATTTATATCCATACAACATTAATCCCATATTTAAAAGCTGCTGGTGAAATGAAAACAAAACCCACACAACATAGTGTTAAAGAATTACGTGGATTGGGTATTCAACCAGATATGTTAGTTGTCCGTACAGAACAACATATCTCACAAGACATGCGTAATAAATTAGCTAATTTCTGTGATGTTGAACCAGATGCTGTTATCGAATCAATGGATGTGGATACGTTATACACGATTCCTTTGGCATTACAAAAACAAAAAATGGATCAAATTGTTGTTGATCATTTGAAATTAACAACACCAGAAGCAGATATGACAGAATGGCAAGCACTTGAAACGAAAGTTTTAAACTTGAAGAAAACCATCAATATTGCGCTTGTTGGTAAATACGTGAAATTACCAGATGCTTATATTTCTGTTGCCGAGGCATTGAAACATGCAGGATATACAGTAGATGCTGATGTTAAGATTACGATGGTCGATTCTGAAAAATTAAATGAAAGTAACGTTGTTGAAACGTTGCAAAATGCTGATGGAATCATCGTTCCTGGTGGATTCGGTAACCGTGGATTGGAAGGCATGATTCTTTCAATCCAATATGCGCGTGAAAATAATGTGCCATTCTTGGGCGTTTGTCTTGGTATGCAAATGGCATGTATTGAATTTGCACGTAACGTGGTTGGCCTTCAAGGAGCTCATTCAACAGAAGCTGTTCCAGAAACACCATACAACATTATTGATTTGATGACAGATCAAGAAGATGTTGAAGATATGGGTGGGACACAACGTCTTGGGTTATATCCATGTAAATTAAAACCAGGAACCGTTGCTGCCGCAGCTTACAATAATCAAGATGTGATTCAAGAACGTCACCGTCATCGTTATGAATTCAATAACGAATACCGTGAACAACTTGCTGATAAAGGCTTAGTTTTTGCTGGCACATCTCCAGATAACCGTTTAGTTGAAGTTGTTGAAATTCCAGAAAATAAATTCTTCGTGGCAGCTCAATACCATCCAGAATTCTTATCAAGACCACAACGTCCAGAAGGCTTATTCCAAGCTTTCGTGAACGCTACGGTTTAATAAATTAAATTTAAAAGAGAGACTAACAATTTGTTAGTCTCTCTTTTTTTGTATTTAGGGGTTGTATTAAATTCGTGTACTATGTATAATAGTACACATGATAGAGGTGAGATAAATGCAAATTAATAAAACAAGTAGTAAACCATTTTATGAACAATTAATATCAGGTATTAAAGAAGATATATTCAAAGGTATTTTACAAACCGATGATAAATTACCATCAGTCCGAGAAATGGCCAAAATCCATGAGATGAATCCAAACACAGTCAGTAAAGCGTATAAAGTTCTTGAATCGCAGGACGTGATTGTTACGGTTAAGGGTCGTGGTACGTATGTCAAAGCTAATAATGAGGATAATCGTGATGAACGACAAATTCAAAAAATTCGTGATGGATTATTAGATGCGATTAAAGAAGTGACCTATCTCGGCGTACAGGAAGCTGAGATTCAAAGTTGGATTACAGCATATTTTAAAAAGGAGGACTAAGCTATGGGATTTGAAATTAAAAATTTATCAGAAAAAATTGGTGACAAAGAAATATTGAAGAACATTAATATTAGCCTAGTTCCTGGAGAAATAGTGGGTCTCATTGGACGTAATGGGGTTGGTAAAACAACTTTATTCCGATCAATCTCTGGCCAATATATACCAGATAAAGGCGATGTTTTAATAGATGATCAATGGGTTAAAGAAGATTTAGCATTGAAAGAAAAACTCTTTTATTTGGACACACAGAATAACTTTTTTGATGGCTATACAATAGATAAAATTGCGGCATTCTACGAATTAGCTTATCAGACATTTGATCGTCAAAAATATGATACTTGGGTCGCAGAATATGAGTTACCTAGACAAACGAAATATCGTCAATTTTCTAAAGGGATGCAAGGGTTATTTAATATTATTTTAGCTTTTTCAACAGGTGCCCCTTATGTTATTTTAGATGAACCTTTAGATGGTTTAGATGTGATTGTGCGTAAGCAAGTTTTCCAGATTATTATCGATGCTGTCGCTGAAGATCAACGTAGCGTGCTGATTTCTTCACATAATCTAGAAGAGTTGGATCGCCTTATTGATCGCGCAATTGTGTTAAAAGGAACTCATATTGTCAGCGACTATCGTTTAGAAGATACACGTTCTGAGGCACGTAAAGTGCAATTAGTTTTTAAATCAATAGAAATTCCAGCATTTATAAAAGAAAATAGTCGCGCAATTAGTATTCAAGGACGGGTTGTCACAGTTTTATTTGAACATTATTCAGATGACCTTGAAGCTCAAATTAAAGCTGAAAAGCCAGCCTTATTCGAAGAATTACCTTTAACTTTAGAAGATTTATTCCGAGCAAGTCTGTCGGCTAAAGAAAATGCTGAAGGTGAAAAATAATGACAGCAAATAAAAGATTGAATCAAATTGTTTGGCAGAGGTATAAATGGTTTGTAGCATTGATTGTGCTGTTAATTGTTGGTTTTTCGCTGTTCAGTACGGTTAGTGCTATTAATACCGTAAAAGAAGCAGAAAAAACGACAACCTATCAAGATTTTGTTTTCAATGCTAAATCGGATGCGAAAGAAAATAAAGTGAAACCTGACTTGAGTCAAGCAGAATATAGAGACTATCAAAAGGGATTGGGATATAATGATTCATTCACCCTTGCAGCAGGCAATGGTACGTTTACCGTTTTTATTTTTTTGGTAGTGGGCGTAGGACTGTTTACAAGTTTATATGATTTACAGACAAAATTTAATGAATTTATTTTTTCGAGTGGTTTTTCAAGACAACGTTATTTTTTGAAAAAAATGGGGTTACTGTTAGGAGTAACATTTGTTTCTTTACTTATTAGCATGTTAGCGGATGTTTTAATAGCTAAGATGCTAATCTCAAGTCATTTCTTTTACATCTCAAGTTTGTTTATTGCATGGGATATAATAGTTGATCTGGTAATCATTCTTGCTGTTTATGCGGTTGGAACGATTGTGGGTGTTTTAGTGAATGGAGTTCTAGCTGCAGTATTAACAGCACTTGGGTTCCTTGGAACTTGTGTTTTATTTACGAATAACTTTTTAAGGAATGGACCAGAAAATTTTCTTGATTACTCAGCAGCATCAAGTGCAAGTCACAGATTTTTAAATGTGCAACTCCCCTTGGTTATCCTTGTTATTTCAGCTGGGTTAATGATGTGGGCAGCCGCTTATTTCTTTGAAAAACTATCATTAGAGCAAGAGGGCCCTTACTTGCAGTTTAATTATCTGAAAAAACCATTACTTATTTTTGTAACTATCTATATTGGGTTGATTTATGGGGCACAAGGTCGTGGCTATGAAACAATGGGTGAGATGATAAGAACGGGTTTAATTAGTGGTGTTATAACGTTGATTATTGGTTATCTTGTCATTTATCGTCCTCAAAACATCTGGCAAAACGTCCGAACTATTTTTTCAAAGCGTCGCTAGTATAATCACTATAAAAAGCTGAGAGGTAGATATTATGACAGTAAATAAAAGGCTAAATAAGCTCATTTGGCGAAGATATACGGCTTTTATCGCATTAATCATAGGAGCAGTTATTGGAATGGCCTTGGCAACGACAAGCAGCACAATAGATATGAAAAGAAGCAATGAAAGAGATTCGACTTATCAAACATTTGTAGCAGAGACAAAAGCAGATGCAAAAGAAGAACATGAACCAGTGGGCTCATTAGATCAAGCAGCATATCAAAAATATCAACAGGAAATGGGTGCAACCTACGAAGAAATAGATTTTAATAGCAATTCATTTATGTTATTTTGTGGGCTTGGTCTGGTAGTCTTGGGTCTTTTTACTAATTTATATGATTTAAAAACAAATTATAATGAATTTCTATTTTCAAGTCCATTTTCTAGAAGAGGTATTTTCTGGCGAAAGGTGGGTCTCATCTTTGGAACGGCGTTTCTATCAATTGTCGTTTGTTCAATCATTAATATTGTGGCAATAAAAGTTGCGATACCTAGTGAATACATGAAAGTATCGCAAATGCGTATGTTGATATTAATGCTTCAATCGTTGGCGCCATTAATGGCGTTATACGGTGTGGGCTTAATAATAGGTATTTTAGTGCGACCCGTTTTACTAGCTATATTAACAACTTTTGGATTTCTTGGTTCAACTGTTCTGATTGAACAATCCATTTATAATCCGACCACGTCTGCCTGGAATGAGGCCGGGATCTATCTCATTTTAGGGGTAATGACTTGGCTCATTGCGGCCTATTATTTTAACAAATTATCCTTAGAACACAATAGTCCGTACCTGCAATTTGATTATTTAAAGATACCTGCGCTGATTGTAACTACAGGTTATGTTGCTTTTGTGATTGGTTTTTCACTTTTTTCAGAAGCAAATGATCCGAAGACTATTATCTGGGGCACAATCATTTCTGGCATCATAGCATTTATCACTGCTTATATCGTCATTTTTCGCCCACAAAGTGTGGAACAAAAATTACAACGAATTTTTTCAAAAAATAAAGCCTAATGATTAAATAAGATCCTATTCAAAACGAATAGGGTCTTATTTTGACCTTACAAACTTGTTAGTATGTATGACAAGAGAGTTATGCTAAACTACCATTTATAGAAATGAAAGAACAACTATTGGGAGGGATTCAACTTGAAAGAAATGTTAACAATAAATAATTTGACTAAAAACTTTGGCAAAAAGACAGTCCTTAAAGGAATTGATTTTAAAATTTCAGAAGGTGAGATAGTTGGACTTGTTGGTGCTAACGGTGCTGGTAAGACAACAATTATGAAATCAATTCTTGGTTTGGTTAGTTACCAAACAGGAGAAATTACAATTGATGGTAAAATCGTATCAACGACAAGCCACCAAGCGCTAGAAGAGGTCGGGGCTTTAATTGAGTATCCTGGCATTTATCCATTTTTAAGTGGCTATGACCATTTGAAATTATTCTCTGAGAAGAATACAAAAGAAGAATTAGATGAAATTGTTGCCGATTTGCATATGACCTCGTATATCAATCGTAAAGCAAAATCATATTCATTAGGGATGAAACAAAAATTAGGGATTGCGTTGGCCATATTAAACAGACCAAGATTAATTATTTTGGATGAACCAATGAACGGCCTTGATCCACAAGCAACACGAGATGTACGTGAACTCGTCTTGAAATTATCAAAACGTGGGACATCATTCCTAATCTCAAGCCATATTCTAGGTGAGTTAGAAAAAATTGTTGACCATTTTATCATTTTAAATAAAGGTAAAATTATTCAAGCGATGTCTGCTGAGGAATTGAATGAAGGGCATAATCATTACGTTCTGTTAACAACAACAGAAAATGAAAAGGCTAAAGAAATTCTCAAAGCTGCCAACTATGAATTACAAGTTGATCGGTCAGTCAAGATTAAAATGAATGACGAGGATAACTTAGCCGCTATTATCCAAGTTCTTTACGATAATAAAATACAAATTAATGATGTGAGACATCAAGAAAATGATATGGAAGAATCGTTACTCAATTTATTAGATCAAAAAGATGGAGGTAAAGCCTAATGATAACCTTGGTTAAACAAGAATTATTCAAGTTATTAAAAAAGAGATCAACACCAATTATTTCAGCTTTACTTGTTATTTTTATTTTTGGATTAGCAATTGTCACAAAAATGAATCCAACCATTTTTGATGCTAAAGGTCTTTTCGTGCAAGGCTTCGGGGCAATATTCTTACTTTTCCTTATTATGATTGCAACTGCTAGTACAGTTGTTGCTATGGAGTCACAATTTGGGACGATTAAAGATTTGCTCTATCGGAAATACTCACGAGGGGCTGTTTTAGCAAGTAAATGGCTAACTGTTTTTCTCTATTCAATTTATCTTAATGTGTTGCTTTTTGTTGCTGCAATTGTGGCAAAATTACTATTTCTACCTAACTTTTCATTATCATCAAAAGTGGGAGATCAAACGGCTGTCCATGCTTTAATGACATTACTGACAGGTAATTTTGTTAACTTATGGCTCATTATCAGTTTAGTGTTATTGTTGGCTAGTGCCTTTAATAGTTCTGGCGCATCAATTGCTGCTGGGGTTGGTTTTTACTTTTTAACATCGATTGTTTCAAGCATCCAAGTGCTAGCAATTGCCAAGTGGGATTGGATGAAGTGGAACCCTATTAACATGATGAATTTAAGCAATCAATTATCACTTGGAAAAGCATATGAAGCATTGACGAAGTTATCAACTGAGCAATTAATTTGGGGTAACTTAGGCTATACGGTCATATTCTTATTCTTAGGCTACCTAGTTTTCAAACGTAAAAATGTCTAAATAAGAGCAACGTCAAATGATAAATTTGATGTTGCTTTTTTATTTAATAAACAAATGCAACCGCTTTACTTAAACAAAACGTGGACCTACAATAAGGTTATTATTAATGATTAAGGAGATAATTATGGGATCAAGAATGATGCACTATGCGATAGCTAATCATATTTCTAATCAAACCAATCTTGGACTTGATTTTTTGATTGGGAGTATTGCGCCAGATGTCAATAAAAATTCAAAAACACCCAAAGAATTAACGCATTTTATGAAAATAAGAGCAGACGGCGAACATGATATGTTCCCTGATATTTTTTTGAGTGAATATGGTAAGGAATTGAGTCCTTTTAAACTTGGCTACTACTTACACTTAATCTCTGATGAGATATGGCTAAAAACGATTTACAAAAGGGTTATTCTTGAAAATAAAACAGATACTAAAGATCAAGCGCTAAAGAAATTTTATTTAGATTTTCATTTTTTTAATCGTAAACTGATCGAAAAATATCAGCTGAAACCTATTGGTAATGTCCCATCAATTGTGACAGGAGTCACTGAAATAGTAGATGCCGATATACCAGAAATTATTAACGATTTAAATTCAGATTTTTTAGACAAATCACAAATGACAGTATCTCAGATAATTTCAAAGAAAGCGATAGATGATTATATAGAAACATGTACAGACCAATTTATGGCATTTTTGACAGAAAATGGGCTTGATTAGGCTAAAAATCTAATAGTTATCCATGGTATAAATTAATGTAAGGGCTATCAGTGATAAATTATGGTTATATCTGATGGAAATGAGTGTCGCCTGAAATTAAGTTGTTAACAACCTTTTGAAAATAATGTCATAAATTGTGAGTACTCCCCCTTTTATTGATACGATTTATTTCTATTAACGTGATATTATAGTTAAATAAACTTACGGACAATGGGGAGAACGGTATGAAAATTAATAATAAGGTAAAATTAACGGTATTAACTTTAGGCTTGTTGTTTTTAGTTAATATTTCAAGTGTTAGTGCTTCAGGTGGTATTCCTAATACGGATTATGATGGTGCACTTGGTAAAGCACCTCGAGCAATATTAATGACTGGGTTATTCCAAACGGGTACGGGGGCTGGTGTTACACCAAATAGTGGGATGGTTGGATTGGATTCTCTGAATAAAGTATCTAGTAAGCCATCAAAAACATTGGTTAAGATTACGGATGCTAAAAACCAAAAAGCAGCAGTTTGGTCATCGGATACTAATTCATTTGATATTAATACGGATGATAAAGCTTCTATGTGGATTTATTTTGGTAATGCTAATAGTGGTGCTGGAGATGGAATGGCACTTGTTTTGCAAAATGATCCGAATAATAATAAAGCCATTTCATCTATTGCAGGTGAAACATTAGGTGTTTGGGGAAATGATTCCGGTGCGAAGTCAGCAGGAGATGTGGCTAAATCAGCGATTCAAAATAGTTGGGCACTGGAATTTGATACGCATAAAAATGATGGTACAAATACGAATAATGCGTTTGATTTTGGCCTAGCAGGTGATAGTCATATTGCTAGTGGCTATCCAGCAGAGGCTGACACTTATGCTGCCCCTTATAAAGGGGCGTCGTATTATACGCAAAAGCATTCAGGTCTTATTACTTACGGCGGCTATTTATCAAATAGCAAATGGCATCATGTCACAATTAATTACAAATCGATTGATGCGAAAAATGGTTCAATGACGTATGCGATTGATGATAAAGCCCCAATTTCAGAGACAAAACCATTGGATCCTACTGATGATGTAAGTCAACCTGGGCAAACGGCAACAGTTCCAATTGATAAATCAAAATTTAATTCAACAGATGGTAAAATTCGTTGGGGCTTTACCGGTTCTACTGGGGATAATTTTGAAAATAACTTAGTAATGTTTGAACAAGTCCCTGGTCTGGTAAATGCGACCGCGGTACAAACTATTACAGATGTAACTCAAAATAAGGATCTCCCTGCTGATGGGACTGGGACAGTTAAAAGTGGAGATCAATTAAAATTTACGACTAAAGCAACCTATTTAGGTGGTAAACAAAATTGGAAGGATCCTGCTGCTTATTTAAAATATCCTGCTGATAATATTAAATGGACAGAAACTATCTTGAATGATGATAAGCCCAATATTTTAGGTCCTGATAGCATATGGGGCGAAGAACCTGGTAGTGGTGCAACATTTGGTGCTGATTTTTCTAAAGATAATCCAACGGGGAAAATAGCATATGTTGGAACTGTCGGACCTGTGACTGAAGATACACCACAAACTAGTCCAGCAGGACAGATAATCGGAAGTAACGCAATGATTGATTCAAATGCGGTTAGTTATACGATTGAAGCCGCTCCTAAAATGACGTTATCAATCGATAATCTTAAAGATATCGATGTTGATTATGGTAAGGATGCAACAATCACAGGAACTGTCAAATCTAGTTTGGGCGGCGATATTGCTAAAGGTGCTAAAGCTAGTGTCACGATTAGTGGCGATAAGACACCCATTGAAGGCGATGTCGCAACAGATGGGACATTTAGTGTAACGGTACCAAAGGCTAAATTAACAACATCTGGTGAAAAGACATATACAGTTCAAGCAACAGATGTAGATGGCAATACAACAGATAAAACGGATAAAGATGATACTAAAAAAATTAATATCCACCCAGTTTTAACTTTGAACGATAACAATGACACAGTTATTGCACCTTATACATTTACGTTCCAAGTTGTCGATAATAGTGCAACTATTACGACGTACTACAAAGAGGGTAAAGATGGAACGCCTGTTCAACTAGAAAAATACGATAATAGTAAACCAGGTTCTACAGATGATCATACAGTTGCGTTGGATGAGTCTAAACTTGCAGTTGGTAGTCATGAATTAACCGTTTATTCTGTTGATTCTGCTAAGGATACTTCCAATGAGCAAACAATTACAGTTGTTATCGGATCGTTGAGTGTGTCATCTGATGATACGATTACTTTTAAGAATAAAATTCCTGCTCAAACAAGTGTTTTAGATCGTACAGCAGACTATACGCTCAATTTAGAAACGTCAGCAGCAAAAAATTGGACGTTATCTGCGACGGCAGGACCTTTAACGGCACAGAGTGATAAGAGTACTTTAAAAGACTCAACTATTGGATTCCGTGATTCTGATAAAGGAGAGCTAACACCACTGAATGCGATAAGTACAACAATTGATAGTGGTGTTGGACAAATAAAGACGATTGCAAAAACATGGTCAAAAGATTCAGGTATTCTATTGAATGTGGCACCAAGTGAAATTCATGCAAATGAAGTTTATACTTCTGAAATTGATTGGACATTAACAGACGCTTCAGCAAGTTAATTAAGTGATCATACGAAAAAGCACACTACTTTAATTAGTTTAAAGTAGTGTGCTTTTTCAATTCTATTTATGAAATCCATGAGCTAATAGCTGACCAGATAGCGCTGAAGAATGAGACGATAGCGTCCCAAATTTTTTGTAAGAAGTTACGATTTCCAGAAGTATTTAATTTACTGAAAATATTTTTAGCGCCATCTTGGATATTTGTTGCGACTTTGCTTGCTTGTGATTTAAAATCTGATGAATCTAAAGCACCTGAATCTCGAATCTTAATTAAGGTAGCGACAATTTGCTGTTTTTGGCTATCAGTGATGACATTTGTTAAGTTATTATTTGTAATTTGATTGTTCACAATCACTGTAATTTGGTTATTTGTAATTGAACTCCCTTTTTTAGCCATGTCTTGTTTAGCACCGGCTACGGCATTGTTCAATTGTGAATCAGTATAGCCATCTTTATTCTTGTTGGCTTGTGTAATATCACTTAAAGTCGACATTTCATCTTGCGCAGCAGTCACTTGTTTGGTGTTTAAAGTATCACCGTTTTGAGCAAAGGCAGCGTACACACCAGCTAAAGCACCAGATCCATCAATGGGTGTGGCAGATGTCACGTAGATATTAGCATCCGTTACGCCAGCTGTTAGTGCGGCATTTTTATATTGATTTTCAGTAATGGTTGTAATATTGTTCGCGCCATTATAGTCTAAAATTTTAACGTTAATCCCAGAACCGCTGCTGGTTTTTTGAACCATCGCAGATGACCAAACGCCAGAATCTGTGGTAAATGTCCCACCTGAACTATTGAGATATTTAACTAAGGTTGCGCCGTTGACGGTTAAGGTCGAGTAAGAGGTATTACCTTCTAAACTTGAGGTTAACGTTGAAAGTGTGCCTGATTTTTGTGTATCTGTTAAGCTCGTTCCTAGTGTTACCACTGGATTCGACCAGTTAGTGGTTGTGCCTGTTGTTGATGACGCAGAACTTGATGAGTCATCAGTTGCAGCATGAGCAACTGAACCTAAGCTAAGGACGGCTAATGTTGTCATTGCCGCTGTGTAAATTAATTTTTTGAATGTCATAGTAGGAACCTCTCAATTGTTATTATTTTAATTTTATTATACCCATCTGGGAAGAAAAGGTTGTTAAATGGGTCTAAATAATAGAAAAAATTAAGGATTGTTAAAATGGAGAAATTTTTAATTAAGTGAGACAATGCGCCTAACGATAAGTTACAATATTAAATTAATAACTAAATAGGAGAGTAACCATGACAAAAAATATGACAGATACATTTAAATTTGGTAGAGGTTTAGAATTGAAAAATCGAATTTTAATGGCACCAATGACTGTAAAAATGAGTTATTATGATGAAGTTGTCACACATGACGAATCGGATTATTATGCGCTGCATTCAGGTGAAGTTGGTGCCGTTATTACTGCCGCTACCAGTGTACAAGCGAATGGAAAAGGTTGGGAAGGCTCACTTGCTGTATATGATGATAAGTTCATTCCTGGATTAACAAGATTAGCGTCTGCTATCAAAAAAGAGGGAAGTAAAGCTATTTTACAAATTTTCCATGCAGGACGAATGACGAATTCAAGCATTCTTAGAGGAAAGTCAACAGTTTCGGCTAGTGCCATTGCAGCAGAACGTCCAAATGCGGAAACGCCTCAGGCATTATCTGAAACTGAAATTTTAGAAATTATTGAATCTTTTAAATCAGCAACAAGACGAGCAATTGCAGCTGGATTTGACGGTGTCGAATTACATGGAGCGAATACCTATCTTCTACAACAATTTTTTTCACCACATTCAAACAGACGTGATGATGCATGGGGTGGCACGCTTGATAAGCGATTTAAATTCATCGATGATGTCGTTAATGGTGTTATTGAAGTTGTTGATCAGTCGGATGTTGAAAAGTTTATTATTGGTTATCGTTTTTCACCCGAAGAATTTGAAAATCCGGGTATTAGTATGGAAGATACAATGGTTTTAATTGATAGACTTGCGGATAAAAAATTAGACTATCTACATATCTCATTGGGTAAGTATAATAGTATTTCGAGAAATAAAAGTTTCAATGAAAAAACAAGAATGGCTTATGTTCAAGAAAAAATTAATGGCCGAGTTCCTTTAATTGGTATTGGTAATGTTCGTACTGGAGAGGATGTCAACGCGGTCTTAGGAAATGCAGATTTAGTTGCGGTTGGTCGTTCTCTTTTAATTGATCCTAACTGGACGTTTAAGATGTTTGATGGAAAAGAAGATACAATCAAAAGAGTTTTGGCTAAAGGTGATCGAGAAAAATTAATGGTCAGCGATGGTGCTGTTGAATTTTTAGAAGATATGATGCCTGAAAGGTTGGTTGATTAACCGGACCATTTTGGTGTGCACGTCGTTACAGTAAAAATTAAAAAAACTTTCAACACTCTAATTTTTAGTGAGTGTTGAAAGTTTTATTTATTTTACCGGAACAACTTTGATTTCAGTTGAGTCGTCATTAATCACAATGTATAGCGTCTGCGTTTCTTCTTTATCGAAGAAACCAAGATTAATACAAGGTAAGCCATCAAGTTCTTCAACGCCAACGAAGCGATCCGTAAATATTTGACGGACCATTTTACCCATTTCTTTATGAGCATTGGCTTTTTCGGCTGCTACTTTGAGCGTGAATCCAGAGTCCAAGTAAGATTTGATTAAGCGAATAATCGATAAGGTATGGTAAGCATATTTTCTATTTTGATTTTTATTCGTATTAATAGAAGAAATGAACCCTTTTTGTTCCCAGTATCTAATTTGGCTCTGTGTCAGTCCTGTTGTTTCAGCAATCTCACCGATTCCGATAGAGAACGTGTCATTTTTCATAATGACGGCCATTCTTTTTGCGTAATCTTGAATGTTTGCAATATCATTCATATCTGCCAAATAAATTTACCTCCTGAATAAAAATTCTAATTAATGATAACGGTTTTAACCTTGTTATATTTACTATATTGATTATATATTTTTTAAAACGTTTGTCAAGATGGTTGACATACTTTGTAAATAGTCTTATATTAGTAACCGAAGCTATTTTAGAGGAAAAGAAGGTCATATAAATGAATGGACTAGATGCAAAAGGAAAACCATATAATCGTACCATGTTAATTGCTATTTTATTAATTGGTACATTCTGTACGGTTTTGAATCAAACGATTTTAGCAACAGCTTATCCAACGTTAATGAAGAACTTTAATGTGACAACGTCAACTGTTCAATGGTTAACAACAGGATTCATGTTGGTTAATGGGATTTTAATTCCAGTTAGTGCTTGGTTAAGTAGCCGTGTTAACACAAAATGGTTATATATCGGCGCTATGGGAATATTTGAACTTGGGACAATTATGGCATACACAGCGCCTAACTTTGGCTTTTTACTTGCTGGACGTTTAGTTCAGGCTGTTGGTGTTGGGGTAACAATGCCATTGCTACAAACGATTATGTTATCAATTTTCCCACCAGAAAAACGTGGGGCTTCAATGGGACTTGCTGGGATGGTTATTGGACTAGCACCTGCTATTGGGCCAACGCTTTCAGGTTGGGTTGTTGATAATGCAACATGGCGTGATCTTTTCGGAATGATTATTCCAATTGTTGCCGTTGTTCTTGTGGCTTCTTTCTGGTTTATGAAACCAGTTATTGAAACACACAAATCAAAAATTGATATTTTATCATTAATTGTTTCAACAATTGGATTCGGTAGTTTATTATACGGATTCTCAACGGTTGGGGATAATGGCTGGGGGAGTGCTTCAGTTCTGAGTTTCTTAGCAATCGGAGTGGTCTTTATTGCACTCTTCGTATGGCGTCAATTAACAATGGAAACACCATTCTTAGAATTGCACGTATTTGCTTCTAAAGAATACACAATTGCTGCATTGTTAAGTTCAATTGTAAATATGGCTATGATTGGTGTTGAAATGATCTTGCCAATGTACTTACAAACTGTTCGTGGTGATAGTGCTTTTCAATCAGGGTTAACATTGTTAGCCGGTGCATTGATGATGGGTGTTATGAGTCCGTTCACAGGTCGTTTATTCGATTTATATGGTGCTAAGAAATTGGCTACCGGTGGTATGTTCTTACTAACGCTTGGAACAATTCCTTTTGCTTTCTTAACAAAAGACACACCAACGTTATATATTGTTGTCATGTACGCTATCCGGATGTTCGGTATTTCAATGGTGATGATGCCCACAACGACATCTGGTATGAACGCATTACCATCTAATTTGATGGGACATGGGACAGCTGTTAATAATACAGCACGTCAAATTGCCAGTTCAATCGTTACTGCTGTCATGGTTTCTGTTTTAACAAATGTGACAACAGATGCCTTACCTGGTAAATCATTACTTAAAGCAGATCCTTTGGCTTACAAGAACCAAGCGATTAATGCAACATTGAGCGGTTACAAAGCTGCCTTTTCAATCGCAATTGTCTTCTGTGTCATCGGTCTTGGTTTTGCATTCTTCTTAAAATCAAAAAAACAAGTAACAAGTAACGGAGGTACAAAATAATGATTATTATTTTATTAGTTATTGCCGTTATTTTATTCTTCCTAACATGGAACTTAATCAAAAATAACGCACTTAGTTATACATTAGGTGGTATTTTCGCACTTTGTGTGATTGTATTTGGTGGTATGATTGTTGCTAATTACAGCACACATTATGGCATGGAAAAAGTCACAACAACTAAAACTGAGAAAGTAGCATCAACATCGAAAGCTATGAATCTACTTGTGTACCAACCAATTGGTACTAATGGTGTTGAAAAAGTAGTTGTGTACAAAAATTCGGCTTCACAAAAGAAAACCAAACAGACACAAACAGATGAAACGACTAGCAAGATTGTCAAAAATGCTAAGCGTAATAAGTTAGTGGTTAAAGAAACACGTTGGGTTTACAAAAATAATTTCTACAAATTATTATTCGGCGTTGCTGATAACAACAAAGTTTTAATAAAGCGGACGAATACATTCTACGTTAAGAAAAACGTTGTTGTGTTAACCGCCAACCAAGCAAAAGCAATGCCTAAGATTGCTAAAGCTGAACAAGCCAAATTAACAACTAAGGCTGGTAAAGCGCAATTAGCAAAAGACGGCGCAACATTTGTTAAGACAGCTGTTGCCAATGCAATGATGAAAAATGCAGCAATCTCAAAAGCGGATCAAGCTAAGATTGTGAAACAAGCAACTGCTGCTTTTGAAGCACAAACTAAAGCACAAGTAATGCAAAAAGTATTACAAGAAGTGAAACAAGTTAAGTAATTAGTGGGCATAACCTTGATAATTTTAAAATTATCAAGGTTATTTTTTTATCTAAACATGAATTTAGACGAGACAAATGGTATGATATGTTAATGTCATTAACATTATAAAGGAGTCTTTAATCATGAAAAAGAAACTTATTATTTGGATTGTCAGCATTTTGGTCGTATTTGCGGTTGCGATTACTGGAGCAAGCTTCTACCTGTATCACTATGCCATCCAAAATACAGAAAAAACATTAACTGGGACATCAAGTAGTACGTCTAAGACAACATTAGAGGCACAGAAATGGTTGAAAGGGACGAAAAAAGAAACGTGGACAGAACAATCAGCAGGTGGTCATTTGAAATTGGTCGCTGATTATGTGCCTGCTGCTACGAAATCAACTAAAACAGTTGTTGTGGCGCATGGTTACATGGGTGACAAAGAAAGTATGGCGTCATACATTAAATTATTCCATGAAGCAGGTTATAACGTCTTAGCCCCTGATGACCGTGGACAAGGTAAGAGTCAGGGGGATTATATTGGCTTTGGTTGGAAAGATCGCTTAGATTATGTTAAGTGGACCAAAAAATTAATCGCTGATAAAGGGTCAAATCAAAAAATTGGGTTATTTGGTGTCAGCATGGGTGGTGCTACCGTCATGATGATGAGTGGGGAACAATTACCTTCACAAGTTAAAGCCATTGTTGAAGATTGTGGTTACACTAATGTGGAAGATTTATTAGCTTACCAATTGAAATTACAATTTAACTTACCCAAAGAACCTTTGCTTACAACATCAAGCTGGGTCACACAAATGCGTGCAGGCTATTCCTTTAAAGAAGCAGATTCAGTGAAACAATTAAAGAAAAATAAATTGCCTACGTTATTTATTCATGGCGATTCCGATGGCTTTGTGCCAACGTCAATGGTTTATGACAATTATAAAGCTTCAGCTGGTAAGAAAGAATTATGGGTCGTGAAAGATGCTGACCATGCGGAAGCGTTCAGTAAGAATCCAAAACGTTATGCTAAAAAAGTGGTAAACTTTATGAATGACAATTTAGATAAATAAGACGAGGACGGTTAATTTATTTTGAATAATCAAGTTATAGAGGGACAAACACTTTCATTTGATGAGGTTACTTTTGAGACAACTTATCATAACTGTACAATTGAAGCGTCAGTTGAGCCAATTAAAGTTGATTCAGTGACTTTTGACCACTGTATTTTTGAACAAACTGATTTTGTTCGCAGTGAATGGTTGGACGTTGTGATTGATCACTGTGAATTCTTGAACGCTGAATTTAATGAGAGTTATTTTTTTCGTAGTGAAATCAAAGGCTGTCGTATGATGGGGTGCGATTTCTCTAATCGGACCATTTTTAAAGAAATGCAGTTTAAAGACTGTCAGTTAAGTTATTCAAATTTTAGTGTTGCTCATTTTCAAACTGTTGAATTTAGGCGATGTGATTTAAAGGAAGCTAGCTTTCAAGCTGTTGAGATTAAGAAGAGTCTGACATTCCCTGAGAGTAATATTGAAGGTTGTGACTTTATCGAAACGAATATGAAAGCTGTCGATTTCTCACAGAGTGAATTCGAAACAGTTGTACTAGATCCAAAATTAGTACGTGGATTAACAATTAATGCGTACCAAGCGACAATTTTGGTGGCTTTATTGGGAATTAAATTAAAATAGGCCTATAATAAAACAGACTGAACCAGCGAAGCTAATATTTCGCAGGTGTCGGTCTGTTTTTGAAAGCTTATTTTTACGGCATATATTGGTAACGCTTTCTATGGAATGTCAATTTCTGTGAGTTAACGCGTAGATATTGATTTTCTTTTGAAATAAGCTATGGTATATTGTTGTTAAGCAGTTAATAAGACGAAATATATATATAATGTATCAATATATTTAAAGAGAATGTGGGGGCATTACAATGAAAAAATTAAAAGTAGGAACATTATTAATAACAACGTTAATGACGTTAATCTTTATTGGGAAATCAGTGAGTGCTGATCCAGCTGATGATTATGCTAACGCAATTAAGACGGCACCACATGGTATTACTATGGATAATATTTTCACACCAGGTACTGGTAGTTCAACAAGTATCGCAAATGTTATGAATCTTGATGATGCTGGTAATGCTGTTGCGGCAGGGTCTGCAGATGCTACTAAGTCAATTGTTAAAATTACGGATAATAAAAATCAGGTTGGTTCAATTTGGTCAACAGATGTTAATGCATTTGATTTAAATGCTAATAGTACGACATCAATGTGGATGTATTTTGGAAATCAGTACGGTGCAGCTGGTGATGGAATGGCTCTCGTTCTACAAAATGATGCAAGAGGCCTAGCCGCAATTTCAGCTGGTGGGGAATCTTTAGGTGTTTGGGGAAGTGATACAGGTGATAATAATATTCAAAATAGTGCGATAAAAAATAGTTGGGCACTTGAATTTGATACACATCGGAATGGTTCATCAAGTAAAGGCAGTGGATTTGATAATATCAAAATAGGCGATAATCATTTGGCAAATGGATATCCCGCGAAGAGTGGGACATATGAACGTCAGGGAAACTTCATAATTGGTTATTATAATAAGATGTCGCATGCAGGCATTATTAATGGATCAGATAGTTGGTTATCAAATGGTTCATGGCACCATGTGACGTTAACTTATTCATCAGATTCTGCAACAGAAGGAACAATGACCTACACAATTGATGACAAGGACCCATTGTCAAATGATCAACAAAAAGGTCAACCTCAAACAGCTACAATTGATAAAAAAGAATTTGCATCAAATGGTAAGGTACGTTGGGGATTTACTGGTGCAACAGGTGCGAAATATGAAAATAATATTGTTATGTTTGAACAGGTACCTAATTTAGTTTCGGCAAAGGCAACTCAAAAAGTTTCTGATGTGAGCCAAGACGATAAAGATATTACTGATAATGGTTACGTTAAAAGTGGCGATAAAATTAAGTTTCAAACAACCTTGAATTATGAAGGTGGGTTACAAGACTGGCGTTCAATTAAAGCAGCATTAAGAGTTCCTAATGATATTACCTTAGATAAGGCAGCTACGATTACTTATGCTAATGGTGATAAGGAAACATTTGATACAACGGTAACGAGTAAAATTGACTTAATCACAAAAAAAATGAAAGATAACTTAACGAAGGCAAATAATGTGGCAGTTATTACAATGGTTGGGACAGCTAATAAAGTTGATAAGGATACCGTTGTATCAAGTCTTGGTGGCGATTTCTATGGATCAAATGCAATTGCGTCATCAAATGATGCAAGTTTTACAATTGGGGAACCAGCGAACCTATCAATTGAGGGATTGAATTCACCATCTGTTGAGTATGAGACTGATGCAACAATAAAAGGAACGTTGAAATCTTCGAATGCTACAACTGAACCAGATAATTTGGTGACATTCTATGCCACAATTAATGGAAATAAAATTGCAAAGCACCCAACAATTACGTTGATAGGTGATAGTGGTGACTTTCAAGATACCGTCCCTGCTGCTGATTTAAAGTATGGGGATAATGCCTATACGGTTTATGCAGTGGATAAATATGGGGATACATCTCCTGTTGCAAAAACAACAATTAAAGTTAATTCACAAAAGCCAATATTTGCATTAACTGATGAAGGTAAAACAGTTGATGCACCATACACATTACAATATCAAGTAACAGATGATAGTAAAACGGTTAAGATATATTATGAAGAAGGGTCAACTACTCATGAGTTAATGGAAACTTACGATAACTCACAAACAATTGGTCAAATGTATTCTGGAAAGTATGAATTACCAAATACATTATCAGTTGGGAAACATGAGTTATCTGTTTATGCCATTGATTCAGATGGTAATAAATCTGATGTGAAAACAATTACGGTTGTTGTTTCTGGTAAAATAGAGATAACAACAGTTGGTAATTTAGATTTTGGGCTTCAAAAAATTCCAGCACAGACAACCGTTTTGTCTCGTCCAACTGATTTCTCAGTTGATTTAGAAACATCGTTGCCTGGAACTTGGAAGTTAACAGCTTCAGCAACTGACCTTACTTCTAAGAGCAATACGCTTAAAGATGCCATTGTTTATCGAGATAAATCTGGAGATACTTTGCAGACATTGGATTCAACCGGTATTGAGATAGCGTCAGGGGCATCGAGCCAAACAATGACAACAAAGTCATGGACCAAAGATGCGGGTGTTTTAATTAAGGCTGATCCAAGCCAAGTTCACAAGGATTCATATACAGCAGAAGTTAACTGGACATTAAGTCACACACCAGCTTCATAATAATCAAGGGTCAGAATAGCTTTTATTCTGATCTTTTTTTATTTTTATTTTGCAATTATAACCATCTAGGATATGATGGACTAGAAAGAAATACCGAATCTGGAGGATGACTAATGAAAATGATCGTTGAAGAATTTATGACTGCCATCGAAGAAGAAGCTTATGATAAGACTTTTTATACAGCAACACCAGCAGAAGTTCAATCTGTTGGGATACCAGCATTATTTGCAAAAAGCTATGCGGCTTTAGAAAAAAGCTTGCGTGATAAAAAGTTAGCTGAGATTCAATTAATGATTGAATACCCAGAAGGAACGGCTATTTTTACGTTGGAAACGAATATTATTAATTTACCTTTCCGTTATTACAAAAAAATGCCGGGATTCTTTAATGAGGTCTCAGATGAAGCTGACATTAATGTTTATTTAATCGTTGAATCACCTATTCTTAATGTGTCTAAGTTGAGAATTGATGAGGTGACCTCAGCTACTAGTTATTTAGAAAATCCAAGTGATTATAATGTAACAATGACAACAATGATTGCTGAAAAAGTGGCTTTCTTAGAGAATCCACCGGTCATTGAAGAAAAAGAACCTGTTGTCGTTGAAAAGAAAAAGAAGGCACCAGCTAAAAAGAAAACGGCTGCTAAGAAAAAACCAGCTGCCAAAAAGAAAGCAACAACTAAAAAAGCGACGACTGTTAAAGCCGAGAAAAAAACAGCGGCAAAGAAACCCGCTGTTAAGAAAGCAACGGCTAAGAAGACGGCTGTTAAGAAACCTGCAGCTAAGAAGAAGTCGACAACTAAACCTAAAGCAAAATAAAAACCAAGGAAAAAATCATCATGATTTTTTCCTTGGTTTTTATTTATGTATCGAGTTAATTTTTATTTGATGAAGAAGTAGTAAATCAATAATAAAGCACCTAAAATGATACGGTACCAACCGAATGGTTTGAAATCTTTTGATTTAATGTAGCCCATCAAGAATTTGATAGCGACAATTGAAACAACGAAGGCCACCACGCAGCCGAGAACCAAGGCAAACGTTTGATCACCAGTAAAGCTATGACCACTATGGAAGTATTTGAAAATTTTAAGTAAGCTGGCACCGAACATCACTGGAATTGACAAGAAGAATGAGAATTCAGCAGCGATAAAACGTGATGTTCCTAAAAGAATAGCACCTAAGATAGTTGCACCAGAACGTGATGTTCCGGGAACTAAGGCAAGGACTTGGAAGACACCAATCCATGCAGCAGTTCGATAGCTAACTTGATTAAATGTCGTAATTGATGGGGTTGTGTTAGCTTTTTTGTTTTCGATAACGATGAATAACACACCGTAGATGATTAACATTAAAGCAACAACTGGGAAATTATACAAATGCGCGGTCATCCAGTCATCAGCAACTAAGCCAATCACAGCGGCTGGTAAGACGGCAACAATGACTTTACTCCACAATGACCAAGTGTCTCGTTTCTCTAATTGAGATTTACGAGGTGAAAATGGGTTTAACTTGTGGAAATAAAGGACAACAACCGCCATGATAGCGCCAAGTTGAATCACAACAAGAAACATATCCATGAAAGCAGCGCTCTCTTTGAGTTTCAAAAATTCATCAACTAAAATCATATGCCCCGTTGAACTAATCGGTAACCATTCTGTTATCCCTTCAACGACCCCTAAAACAATAACCTTTATCATTTCAATAATATTCATAAAAACAGATTCCTTCCAAAACTTTTTTTTAACTTTTTTTAGTATAACCAATTTAATATGAAAAAACACTAAAATTAAAGAAAACCTTAGACTTTTTTAAGTTTAAGGTTTTTGTGGAAGTTAAATTTCTTTACTTAAAGCAATGATTTTATCAACGGTTTCATCTAAAAATTGAATCGTTTGGTTCAATGGTTCATCAGTTGTAATATCAACGCCAGCAACTTTGGCAGCTTCGATTGGGGCTAATTCACCACCAAGTTTTAGAAAATTGAGCCATGATTCAGTTGCGACTTCAGGATCTTTTAATAAATTCAAATGAGCTTGCGTTGAAATGGCAAGTCCAGCTGAATAAGTGTATGAGTACAGTCCCATATAATAATGTGATTGGCGCATCCAAGTTAATTCAGCGCCCTCATTGATTTCAACATCGGGTCCCCAGAATTTTTCGAGTACATGACGTTTGATGTCACTTAGTTGGTCGCCGTCGAATCCTTGACCAGCATCAATCAATTGGTAGACTTCACGTTGGTAAGCTGCTTCAAGTAAATGGGTCACAAAATTATGGAAATAAGTATTTGTTAACATTTTTGAATAAGCAAACCGTTTTAAGCGAGGATCTGTTGACTGATTTTCAATCGAACGCGTTAATAATAATTCATTGAACGTAGAAGGCGCTTCAACCAAGTAAGTAGATGGCTCACTACCAAGGATTGATTGGTTATCTTGTGTCAGGATAGCTTGACCAGCATGCCCAAGTTCATGAATTAACGTGTAAACGTCAGCTAATTCATCTGTCCATGACATTAAAATGTAGGGATGTTTACCATAAGGAGTTGTTTCAAAACCCCCAGTTTCTTTACCGATATTTTGTGGAAAATCAACCCAACGTTCTGGGAATGAACGGGTAACCATCGCTTGATAATCTGTACCAAGTGGGGCAACGGCATCATTGACATACTTTTTAGCTTCTTCGATTGAAACTTTTGGCGCAAAATCAGGATCTAAATCAATTTGTAAGTCGGCGAAGGTCATTTTGTCTAAGCCACGCACGTCTTTAATATGTGCAGCGTATTTCTGCATAACAGGTGCTAACTTAGTCATAATCGTATCGATTTGACGATTAAATAATGAACGGTCAACTTCTTGTTCGGCCAATAAGTAATCGAAAACGGAATCATAACCACGTAAAGTGGCAATACGTTTTTCTAGTGACACTTGATTATAATAATTAGCCGCAATTGTGTGCTTATACTGGGCTAAAGTCATTGAAAAACGCTTGAATGCGGCGTGGCGTACGGCCATATCTGGATTATATTGATACGTATTTTCATATAAAACAAATGACATGGGGTAAGTGACCCCGTTAACTTCAAAATCAGCAAAATCCATATCGGCCGCTCGTGCTTGACCGTAGATTGCTTCTGGTGCAGAGAAGTTAGGTTGGAAAGTAGCGAGTACTTGTTCAACTTCTGGACTTAATTGGTAGGCTTTTTGTTTCTTTAATTGGCGAATGTAGGCTTTTAATTTTGGATTAGCCGTAACGACTTTATCTAAAATAGTTACTGGGCATTTTAATAATTCGATATCAAAGAAAACTAATTTTGTGGAAATTTCAGCAGATAAGGCTTCAAAATCACGCATTAATTGGTTGGCAGTTGGATTCGTAATATCGACGGCTTGCTGCAAAAAAGCATAATGTTCAATATGTGATAAGCGCGTGTAAATGTCTTCTAAGGCATTAAAGGCGTCACAAATTGGCACTGTTTCGGTTAGATGACCATGATAAGCAATATCGAATGCTTGAACGAGGTCACGAACCAAGTCAATATCCGTCTGAAAAGCAATGGCATTTGGATAAATGGCCGTTAAATCCCAAGTTAATGCTTCGGGAACTTCATTTCGAGTAACAAGTTGGTGATTTTTTGTCATAATCGTAGCCTCCTATAAGGTTTGTATGCCTAGTATTGTACCATTATCTAGGGTCTAATGAATAAAAAAAGAACCTATCAAATGAGATAAGTTCTTCATAATTCGTGAGGGCATTATTTTGAGTATTTCTCGATTAAATCGTCTAAGACAAGTAAGTCTTCTGCTTCGTAGCGTTTACGGAAAGCAGCGATTTCTTCTGCTGAGAAGTTTTTGGGATCAACGGCCAAATCTTCAACTGGAATGGCACGTTCGTCAGTAATTTTGACATCAATGAGAACGGGACCTTCTGAAGCTTCAGCTTTTTCAAATGCGGCAACCAATTCGTCATGAGTAGAAACGGGAATACCTATGGCACCCATGGCATTTCCAACTTGTGCCCAATCGGCATCATTGAAATCAATTCCATAGAAAGGTTGACCTTCATCTTCTTGTTCATCTTGAATAAAACCAAAATGTTGGTTAGAAAAGACAACATTAATCACATGTTGTTTGTATTTCACTTGGGTTAATAGATCTTGAACCACCATCGCAAAAGCGCCATCTCCAACAAGGTTAAAGACTTGGCGGTCAGGATAGGCTGATTTAGCAGCGATTGCTGCCCCCATACCGTAACCCATTGTAGCGAATAAAGCAGATGTTGTGAATTTTTGGTTAGGATTCATATCTAAATAACGTAAGCTATTCATTGTGACATTACCAACGTCGATTGCGAAAATGTCATCGCCAGTGGCATGTTTGTTGATTTCTTTAAAGACGGCAGCAGGTTGAAGTGGCGTTGTTGTTTTATCCTCGAATTTTTTGAGGTAAGCACGCCAATTTGCCATATCTTCAATTGTTGCATCGAAGAATGGACGGCTTTCAACAGGTGCGTCAGCCAATTCAACGAAACGAGCTAATGTTTTCTTAGCATCACTGAGTAAAGCGACATCAACAGCATGACGTTTACCAATTTTCGAAGCATCAATATCAATTTGAATAAATTTCATATTTGGTTTTAAGATTTTCTTTGTTTGTGCAAAAGGTAAATCGGCACCCGCAAAGACAACTAAATCAGCGGCAGCAATGGCTTCATCAGCAGGTTTTGTTGCAACGCGGTAAGTTGACCCTAAGTTTGCGCGATAACTATCTGGGACTGTTCCTTTATTGATGGCTGTAATAATAACGGGCATTTTAAACTGTTCAGAAAAGGCGATAATTTCATCAGTAGCCCCTTTTGTCCCAATTCCAGCGAATAAAACAGGTTGTTTTGCTTCTTTGATAAGGGCCAAAGCCTCTTTAATTTTAGTATCATCTGGTTCGGGTAGAATGGGTGCTGCATAATTGTGACCTGATGCGTAATAACTATCAGCGTCGATATCCATCCAACCATAGTCATTTGGAATCGTGACCACCGCAACCCCTTTGTATTGGTAGGCTGTTCGAATGGCTTGGTCAATGACACGGGGTAAACTTTCAGGTGTCATGACCGTTCTATTGTAGACAGAAACATCGGCAAACATAGGATTTTCATTCATTTCTTGGAAGGAATCCATGTTCATAGCACTCGAAGCAACTTGTCCGATTAAAGCAAGCACAGGGACATGATCTTGTTGAGCATCATATAAACCGTTGAATAAATGTGTGGCACCGGGACCAGCTGAACCAAAGACAACCCCAACTTTACCGGTTAGTTTTGCTTCTGCAGCTGCAGCCATTGCGCCCACTTCTTCATGGCGTACTTGGACATAATTAATGTGTTCTTTTTCGGCTTCTAGAGCGCGCATTGTTGTATTGAATGAGCCACCAGGTAAGCCGTAGACATTTTTAACTTCCCAATCTTGTAATACTTTCAACATGGCAATTGATGCTTTGATTTTTTCTGACATAACTTAATCCCCACTTTCATTAATGAATAAGTATCTTGCACAACCTATTATGCCATTTAATGATAACGTTTACAAAAGAAAGGGACTAAAAAAACACGATTCTTTAAGAACCGTGTTTTCAGTGTGTTTATTTAGCTTCTTTTTTGTTTGTATGACGTGCAATTGCTGGCAAGATTAAACCTAGAGCAACGAAGATAATAGGTGTTGCAATGTTTAATGCAAGTTGGAAAATGTAGCTTGATGGGTTATCTGCATAGGTAATCTTAGGCACAACCCCTAAGATACAAGCAAAGGCTGTGAAGAGAAGACACCATGCCCCAATAATGTAACCGACAACCGGATTTTTAACAAATTTGTATTCCGATTTGAATTTTTTGTATTGTTTGTTCAATAACATGTAAGCGAAGAATACCCAGAGGTAACGCATAGGCATAACAATGGCGTTTAAGTTCAATAACCATTTGAATAATTCGTTCATGTTACCAATTCCCATTGCGGGAACAATGATTAAGATACTGACAAGGATACCTGTTAAGGCATAACCATTAACTGGCGTCCCTTTTTTGTTGCGTTTTGATAAAGCTTTAGGAATGTAATTTGCATCTGCATCACCTAAAAGAATTTTTAGAGGTGCGTCGATTGAGAAAGCAAGAGCTGACATTTGAGCCATTGCATTGGCAACTGCGTAAAGAATCATGAATAAGTTACCGACGTGGTAGTAAGTCCCAAGACGTAAGAAACCTTCGTAAGGACCATTGGTAATTAAATCATCAGGGATGTTATTCCCATTGAATAAGAAGCCCATGGCGAATGAACCAAGAATTGCGCAGACGGCAACCATGGCAGCTAAGACTAACATTCCTTTTGGAAATTCTTTGGCTGAGTTTTTTGTTTTATTAACATAAGGTGAAATCTTTTCAGCACCACCAACGGCAAAGACTAACATTGAGATTGTCGTGAAATAAGCGAAGTTGAAATTAGGGAGATATGATTTAATGGCACCCATATCAGGTGTTTGAATTTTCGCACTTGTCATGAAGGGTGCTGTGACAGCTAAAAGAATGAATAATAATGACATAATAAACATTGCTGTACCAGCGACACTACCAATTCGACTAATGGTTGCAACCCCTTTTGAGGCTACCCACAAGAAGAAAAGGAAGATGACCAAGCCCATAATTGAGACAGTCATTGCAGAGGTATCGTTAACGAAATTACCGTTTCCTTTAAATAACCAACTGAAAGCAATTAAGATACTTTGAGGTTTTTGAGCTAAATAAGGAATATGTACAATCCAGTAAGTCCAAGCAGCATAGTAGGCAAGTCTCTTAGTTGAAGTTGCCCGCACCCAAGAAGATACCCCACCTTCTGCATCTTTAAAAGTTGAACCTAATTGTCCAACAATCATTGTATAAGGAACAAAGTAGAAAATCATGATCAAAATCCATGATGTAATAACGGTTAAGCCTTGGTTTGCAAAGTTATTAAAAACATTTGCGAGTCCCCAGACGGAAACGAACGCAACTAACGCGACGTTATACCACCGTAACGTTTTTTCTGATTCAAGCAAAGTAAGAATCCTCCATTGTATTAAGTGACGTTTTGTTTATCTATGTTCACTCATTTTTAAAATGAAATAAGATAAGTCTAATTATAAAGAAAAGGTAATGAAAGCACAATCAATTTTTGATTTAAGGGCGTTTTTAAAGGGGTGTAAAGACAAATGTCAAAAAAAGCAAGTAAGACCTAAAATTTTGACGGTTTTTATTAGAAAACATCATGTATCATAGTAGCAGTGATAAATGGGGGGAACGGTACTATGAACATAAAAGTTAAAGCAATGCTGCTATCAGTGCCAATTCTTATTGGATTAGGGGCGTTTCAACAAACAATCCAGGCAGCGCCAACGATTAGTGATGTCATGGCATTGAACAAGCAATCATCAAGTGTTGTTGGTGATGCAAGTTCAAGTATAGTAGAAGATTCTGCTAAAACTGCTAGTGACGCAACAGAAACAAATCAAGCTACTGTTGCGAGTGCTGACACTAAAAAAGATTCGTTGGATAAAAAAATTAATAATACGAAGGCCGATAAAACGGTAACGACCACAACCAAGGCAGATACTGCTACGGCGACAACAGGTAACAAAAAAGTGGCAGATAAGCGTACAGATTTGAAAGCTGTAAAGAAGTCTGGGGCTACGGTTCGAGATGACACTAGTGTCATCTTTATGAATGGTATAGATGATGATGTGGAATATCCTACGGAACTTAGCATTGCGGATTTAGATGATGATGCAACGCAATCATATTCGGGATTTTACTCCGATGAAGCACATGGTGCAGAATTAGGGTTAAAGGATGTTTTATTTACAGCTACATTTACGGATGCAGATGGTAATAAGCAGGACTTAGGTAATAATGATTTGGGACTTCCACGGAATAAGTTTGGACTGAAAACTTTATCCGATGATGGTCAGCAAGCATCGTTTACCGGTGAGGTACCTGATAAGTTATTTAAAATAGGAAAAAATACTTATAGCGTTGTTGCAGAACGAGTAGCTGATGGCGTTCAGAGTACTACAGGAACAGCAACAACAAAGGTTACAATTCCAGCTCCGGTAGTGGATTTGGACGATAGTCCTACTACAGTCGATGTGCCAACCGCTGATCCTCAATACACCTTGAACTACACCGTTAAGGCAAATGAGTATGCAACCAAATTAACAACTTACTATAAAGATAGTGTTACTGGTAAAGAAGTTGAAATGGGTAGTTATGACAATACTGATAAAGATAACAACCATAAAGATAACTTTACAATGAAGGATTTAGCAAAAGGTGATCACACGATGACAGTTTATACAAAAGATGATCAAAAGAATACATCTGATGTAAAGACCTTTAAAATTCATGTTGCTGATGATGTCGTTGTTAAACCAACTTTCCAAATTAACAGTATCAGTAATCTTAATTTCGGTGAGGCAATCAAAATTCCAAGTGAGACAACAGTAATGAGTCCGCAAGCTGGATTGAATGTTAACTTGGCTGCGGTTAATGCTGGCGGTTGGAAGTTGAAGGTTGCGACTGATGGCTTGAAGGGGACTGATGGTAGTACTGATCCTAATGCTTTGATTTTTAAAAGTGATTCAAAAGATAATGGACAGGTTATCGATGTCACCGGTGTTGATGTCACAACGGGTACCGGCGTAAAAGATAGTATTGATACAACTTATGAAGCTGGGACCGGTGTTCTATTGAAGGCTGATCCAGCTCAGTTAAAAGCACAAACTTACAAAGCTGAATTAGACTGGACGTTAGTAAGTGCACCATAAACATATAGAAACGAAACATTGAAATGGATATAGGTATTTCTTTCAAAGTCAGTCTAGTTCAGCTAGATTAGCTACTTTCAAGAGTATCCAGAGAACAAATAACGAGTGTGCTGGTTGGAAATGTCAAAATTTTACACTTAACTAGTAAAAGTTGACAGTTTTAAGTTAAATGCTTCCGGTATACTTCTGTTATGGTGATAAACAAATAAACAGTACGGGGGGATATTATTATGAAAAAATATTTATTAGCAACAACTTTATTGGGGGCTGCAGTTGTGGGTCTTGGAACAATGAACAGCGTATCAGCTGATGACGCAGCAAAGACAACTGATGCAACAGCAACATTTACAGCAGGGGAAAATCCTGATGGTGGTGGTTCATTAGAAATTAAGGATGCAACTCCTACACTTAATTTTGGAACAAATAAGATTTCAGCAGATAATGTTGATCTTCCATCAAAAGCAGGTCTTGATGTAACGGTTAGTGATCTTCGTGGTTCATTTGCCGGATGGAATGTTTCTGTTTCGGGAACACCATTAACAAATAAAACAGTTGGTGATTTAGAAGGTGCTTCACTTGTTTTACCAGCTGGTATGGTAAATGGTGCAGCTGCAACAGATAAGATTACTGCAGATGGTTTAGATAACCTTTTAGATGGTAGTGCAAGTATTAATGCAACACCAGAAAATGGTGCAGGAACGACTGAAGTTAACTATGCAACTGCTGCAGATGCAACACCTACTGCTGGTATTCATATAAATGTTCTTGGTGGTTCTGCACATGCTGTAGCATACACAACAACATTGAAGTGGACATTAACAGACGCACCTAAATAATAATAAACTTAAAAAATTCGGGGGAATAATAATATGAAAAAAATTCTAACAAGTGCATTACTATCAGCAACAATTTTGGGGGCTGGCTTAGCAATTTCAAGTCACGTAAGTGCTGCTACAGATCCAAAAAGTGAAAAAACAGATGGATCAGTTACATTCGAAGCTGGTACAGACCCAACAAAACCAGTTGATCCAACGGACCCAACAGATCCAGATGTTGATCCTGACGATCCTGATGGTGGTGATGGTGGTACTGGTGAAGCTGGTCCATTAGAAATTGCATATGCTACTAAAACTGTTTCATTTGGTACAGACAAAACAGTTGGTGATGGTTCACAAGATGATGCACCTGCTGTTAAAATTTCTTCTGACAAACAAACTCTTTACGCAAACCATTATGTAGCTCTTGAAGTTGCTGATACTCGTGGTACAGCAGCTGGTTGGACACTTAATGCTTCAACAAGTGATTTTACAAATGGCGACGAAGTACTTAAGGGTGCTGAATTAGCTTTCGCTCCTGGTGCTGTAACTGTTGCTAATGGTGGTGATTCATCAACTGCTGCATCAGCATCAGCTGTTACGAAGACTGGTACTGCCTTATCAGCTGGAGTAGATAAGGGTGTTGGTTTAACAGTTGATAAAATTGCTGCTGATGGTGCAACTTTAACAATTCCTGCTGGCTCTGCAAAGGTCGGAACATATACAGCAGCCGTTACGTGGACATTGACAGACGCACCTGCATAATAAATAGACATTTAAACAATTAAAATAGTAAACTTAAAAAAATCGGGGGATTTAATCATGAAAAAGGTATTAACAAGTGCATTATTATCAGCAACAATTTTGGGGGCTGGTTTAGCAGTATCAGGTCAAGTAAGTGCTGATAAAGTACCAGATCCAGCAACAACAACAACAGGTGTTCAATTTAAAGCTGGGGATGACGAAACTGTCATTCCTCCAGTTGACCCAACAAAACCAACAGACCCAACAGATCCTGGTGATGGTGGTACTGGTAACACTGGTACACTTGCAATTATTTGGGCTACTAAAGCAATTAGTTTTGGTACAGAAAATGAAATTAAAACAACAGAAGATGTCTTAAAATCTGATAAAGATGTTGCTGTTGAAGTTGGGGATGTTCGAGGAACAGATGTTGGCTGGAATCTTTCAGTTAAGTCTGACCAATTAACTGGCGACAAGGGCGAATTAAAAGGAGCAGTACTTTCGTTAGATGCTGGTTCAAATGTTGTTGCTAGTGGAACATCAGCACCAGCTACTACTGATGAACTTAAAGATACAACTACGAGTGGTGTCGTTCTTAGCGCTGTTGAAGGTACTGGTGCCGGAGTCAACGTTAATACAATTGCCAAAGATGGCGTTAAATTAACAGTTCCTGCTGGTAGTGCTGAAGCAGATGTTGCTTACTCATCAACATTAACATGGACACTTGCTAGTGGACCAAAAGCATAATTTAAAAATTAATTAAGTAAAGCATAAAGATTCTGAGGGGAGAATTTAATGATGAAAAAAGTTCTAACAAGTACATTATTATCAGCAACCATTTTAGGTGCTGGGCTTGTCGTTTCGGGCAACGTTAGCGCTGCAGGTAATGCAGATGGAAGTGCATCAACAGATGCTTCAGTTTCATTTATTCCAGGAGATCCAACAAAACCAATTGACCCAGTTGATCCAACAAATCCAACAGACCCAACGGATCCTGGTGATCCTGGTGATACGGGTAATACAGGTAACCTTGCAATTGTGTATGCAACAGACGCAATTAGTTTTGGGACTGATCTTACAATTCCTACTTCAAAAGCAACAACAGTTAATGCAATTGATATGCTTTCTCTTGAAGTTGGTGATATTCGTGGGACAAATGCTGGCTGGGAACTTGATGTCGCAGCAAGTGATTTTGTAGCCAAAAATGGTGATGTTTTAACGGGTGCAAAAGTTGAACTTGGTAAAGGTGATGTTTCAGTTGTTGACGCTGCAGAAGGCGTTAAAACAGCCGTTTCAACTGGTTTGACAGAGAATGATAAAGCACAAGCAGTTCTTACTGCTAAGGATGGTATTGGTAGTGGTATTACAGTTGATAATATCAAAAAAACAGATATTTCATTAACAATTCCTACTGGTGTTGCTAAAGCTGAATCATACTCATCAACAATGAACTGGACATTGAAAGATGCTCCTAAATAAAGATAATTAATCTGGTTAATTTTAAACATTATACTAGTGGTCGTTCACTGTGTAATGTTTTTTCTTGAATTAAGATATCTATTTTGGAAGGAGATTTCATGAAAAAAATCATTGTGTTAATGACAATGTTATTCTTGGGATTTATCGGTTTTAATGTTAATCAGCAAGTTAATGCGGCAAGTTATTCGGGGACAACAGAAGCAACCGTTACGATTAAAAAAGTAGATAAAGTGACTAAGCCTAGTGATAACCAAATTCCTGATCGTAATGGGAATGGTGGAGCAACAACTACTGGTAACAAAGCTGTTGCCGGTAAAGAGGCTGATGGTAAAACGGGTACTGGTTCTTCAGTTGTAGGTGGTGTCTTACCACAAACAAACGAAGGCAAATCAGTTGCTGCTACAATGGTTGGACTAATCCTAGTCCTTAGTGGCCTACTTATTTTTTACATTAAACGTGATAAAAAACAAGAAGACGCATAGAAAAATAATAAGGGTATAGTTGCTTAGATAACTAAGCTATTATGGCTTTTTAGAAAAATAATTGAGAGAGTTGTTATTTAATAACAACTCTCTCTTTTTTTAAAAAATTGATAAGTTAATTAACATAATTATTATGTAAACGCTTGATTGTTTTAAGAGGTATTTAATGTTAAAATTATATATATAATAATATTTCCATTAAAATATTAAGTATAAAGAAACAATATTGTAAGTGTAGCAGGACTTTTATGTCTGTTTCATTTATATATACATATCGTTACAGGGGGGAACATTAAATGAAAATAATTACAGGAACTTTGATCGTTTTTTGTATCAGCGTGGCAATCATATCAATGACGACGAAGATTTTTGCGGCAAGTGATCCAGTATTGACAGGCACTACTCAAGCGACGGCAACTTTAGAAGCGGGGGATGGTGGGGTCGCAATTATGTCAGCCCCATATTTTTCTTTTGGTCAGCAAAAATTAAGTAGTGAGGAAACAACGGTGACGGCTAAGGGGACAGCAGATGATGGCACGACACCTGTTGATGCACAGATTTCAGATGCACGTGGAACGGGTTCCGGCTGGTCGCTACAAGTTTCATTGAAATCGCCATTTCAAACAAGTAAAGAAGACGGTGCGCATTTATTGCAAGGAGCTGTTTTAACCATAGGCACGAGTGAAGCAACGAGTAATGGTGACGGTGTATCACCTAGTGAACTGAACAATCAGGTAACACTTAATGATGCCGCACAACCAACTGTTACAGCAAGCCAGAGCGAAGGGATGGGAACTTGGAATATGCCTCATACTGCTAGTTTAACGGTTTCTCCAATGGCTAATTATATCGGGACATACTCAGCAACTATTGATTGGTCGTTAGTGAATGGACCAGCCTATTAGGTCAGCATGTATGATTTAGTAGTGACAGAATCAATAGACGTAAAATTGAGTGTGTAAAAACGGGGGAACTAAAAAATGAAGAAATTAATTTTAACAATGGGGATCGTAAGTGCCATTTTTGGCTGCATGTTAGTAGGCGAAAAAGATGTTCAAGCAGGTCAAGAGGGGAATCCACCTGAAAGTATTAAACTGGACAATATTTTTACAATACCAGAGGGATCTGATAGTTCCGTGGTTGAAGATACGAATACAAAACATTATTATGTTCAAGTGACACCAGATCGTGGTCTACATAAAAATGGAGCTATTTGGTCAACGCCTAGTAATGAATTAGATTTAACTAAAGATTTTGAAGCATCAATGTATGTTTACTTTGGTGGTATGGGGAGTTCGGCTGCTGATGGAATGGCTTTTGTCATGCAAAATTCTGCTGAGCAAGGAGATACAATTCTTAAAGGCGCACAGGGTTCTCAAATGGGGGTCTGGGCTAGTGAAGAACACTACGGACCATTTAACGGTATTCAGAATAGTTTCGCTGTAGAATTTGATGCGCATTATAATGATGGATTTGATTGGGATGTTGGTAAAACACTTGGCAAAGTGAACCATCTTGCGTGGGGATATCCTGGTAAAGAATCAACCTATAGAGATGAAGGTGAAGGAAATCGTGTGTTAAATCATAATGATGTCCAAAGTATTGATCCTTTGTCGAATGATAAATGGTATTTATTCAACGTTAAGTGGACCGCTAGTGCAGAGGGGAAAACTGGGACACTACAATATTATTATGGTGATAATCGTGCCACTAATCCTGTTGTCACGATTAAAGATATTGATTTGCAAGATGTCTTTGGTGGCACAAATGTTGTCTGGGGATTCACTGGATCAACGGGTGCTAAAACAGATAATAATCAGGTCGCTTTTGCTAAGGTTCCTGGACTAGTGAATGCAGATGGTACGGCAACTGTGTCTGATAGCTCAAAGAAAGTTATCGCAAGTCAAGATATTACAGGTAATAAAGTTAGTTCCGGCGATACTTTAAGTTATAAAATTGGTGCTAATTATAAAGATGGTAAACAAGATTGGGAAGAAATTCTTGCTAACTTTAAGCTAGATGGAGATGTTATATATAAACCAGGAACACTTAAACTTGTCAAAACTGACCAAAAAGGCACAGAGAAATCGTCGACACTGGTTGATTCTTCTTGGACTGATAAAACCTTAGACAAGATTAATTTAGGAAAATTGGGTAAACTTTCGACCGATGCGAATACTGCGGCTTATATTACTTTTGACGTAACAGCTGGAGCCGCAGGAATGGTCAATCAAAGTTCTGGAACCTTGAAAGGTGATAATTCTGTTGTGACGACCAATGCATTAAGTTATGAAATTTCACCAAATGAAGCCCCTACGCTTACGTTAGCGGATGCAGGTAAATCAATAGATCTTGATAACGGGACAGATTATGACTTTAAAGGAACTTGGAAAGATGTAGATAGTGATACTGCCAGTTTATTTTATACAATAGATGGTGGTGATGCTGTTTCATTTGAAAGTGATCTTAAAAATGATCCTAAAGATAAAGATTATGATTATTCAGGGACAGTCCCCACTAAAGAATTAGCCATAGGGACACATAAAGTGAGCATTTATGCAAAAGATGCAGAGGGCGCATCATCTAATATTGAAACAGTCACGGTTAATGTTTTAGGTGCGCTACAGTTCGCTAATATTTCTAAGACGGCTACCTATGAGACTGCCAAGATACCAACAGGTAGCGATTCTGTAGTTATTAACAGAGGTAGCGATTGGGATGTTAGCGTGAAGGATACTCGAGCAGCTGGTAGTAATTGGCATGTTGATTTAACGTTAACTGCTCCTTTTACATCAGAAGATGGGCATGTATTAAAAGAGGCTTTGATGTATAAGTCTGGTACTAATGAAACTGAATTCGTTGTTGGAAAACCGATGACTGTCTACAGTGCGGCTACGGTTGATAATAAAGATGTGCCTATTAATTGGACAGCTGATCAAGGTGTTTTAATGGTGGCGCATAGTTCAGATTATAGAGGAACCTATACCGCTGGACTGAACTGGTCATTGGTAGATGCACCTTAGAGTTAGTTAATAATGAACCAAAAAATAAAGGCTACTAATGATAAGAAATCTGTCATTAGTAGCCTTTATTTTTTTATTAATCTTTATCAGCTATTGTTTCTTCAGTTGATTCTACTGGGTTTGGTAGGTGTTTTACTTGGAACCAATCAATGTAGTTACGTTTGAATTCAATAATCTTAAATTCAAAGACATCGAATTGAATGATAGCATTTAATTTAACTTTATGATTTTCAAGAATGAAACCAGCAAGTGTCACACTTTCTGACGCTTTCATTTCTTTATTCTGAATTTTAAAGAAGCGCTCAAAATCATAGAGAGTAGTTTTACCACTGACATTGTATGAGCCGTCATCATTTTTGATAATATACTCACTTGAAACGTCATCGATTTCATCTTTAACTGTTCCGAAGAGTTCCTCGTAGATATCTTTATCAGTGACGATCCCACTTGTCCCACCATATTCATCAAGCACAACTACGATAGGTGTTTGTTTACTAATCATTTGGCTTAACAAGGTTCTAATAGGCGTTGTTTCTGGAACCGTAATGATTGATCTAAGCATCTTACTAATTAAAATCGTATCATCAATCTCGGCTTGTCTAACCAAATCATAGATATAAACATAACCAAGAATTTTATCTTTATCATTATTAGCAACCACTGGGAAGCGGCTGTAGCCTTGATGTAAGTAGTCCTTGATAACATCATGAACGGTATCCGTAATATCAACGACGTAGAGACTTGTTCGATCAACCATAATATCTTTGGCAATTTTATCGTTTAAATCAAAAGCCCGTTGCATGTAGACATAATCGTCTCGATCAAGTTCACCACCTGAAACGGCATTTTGTGATAAGGCTAGAATTTCTTTTTGGGTAAAGACTTCACTGTTTTCATCGGTTGGCGTAATACCAATCATTTTGGCAACTCGTGTTGCTGAGTTATTCAATAACCAAACTAATGGATAAAAGGCGAGATGGAAGTAACGTAATGGTGTGAGGACAACCATTAAAACTTTGATTGGCATATCGATACTAATGTTTTTAGGAACGATTTCCGTGAAAACAACTTCAACATAGGTCAGGATTAGGACACCAACGATTGCCCCAATAATATTTAAACCTGATTCTGATGCAAAATGGAAGATTTTGAGAACATCCACTAGCAAGAATTCAATGGTTTTTTCACCGACCCAACCAAGGATAATACCGGCGACACTGACACCAACTTGTGTTGTTGAGAGATATTCGTTCAGATGAGCAAGCATTTTTAGTGCTCTTTCTTGCTTTTTACGATTTCCGGTACCTGTTTCAATATCAGCCTCGATAGCACTTGGACGTGCTTGAACGAGGGCAAACTCTGCGGCAACGAAGAACGCTGCTGCAGCTAACGTCACCAAGATGACAAGCAAATTGATGATAACTGTACCACTAGACAATTTTTGTATCCTCCATAATTAATTTGTATTTTAAACTCGTGTTCCTCTATTTTACCATTAAATAGGTGCTATGTCGTTTGCTCTTGGATAAGTATTCAGATAATCGTAAAACTTTTTAGACAGATGATAGTAATTTACACGTAAATTCATTATAATAGAATAATAAAGAAAAAATATAGAATAATAACGGAGGCTATCATGTCGGGTCAATTCGCAAAAGGTCAATTAAAATTATTTGCACTTAATTCTAACGTAGAGTTAGCAGAGAAGGTTGCTCACGTTTTAAATACACCCCTTTCTACAGCATCCGTGAAACATTTTAGTGATGGCGAGATTCAAATTAACATCGATGAAAGTATTCGTGGTGCAGATATTTATATTATCCAATCAATTTCAAATCCTGTTAATGAAAACTTAATGGAACTTTTGATTATGGTTGATGCATTACGTCGTGCCAGTGCCGGGACCATTAATGTTGTGATGCCTTATTATGGGTATGCACGTTCAGATCGTAAGGCACGTTCACGTGAACCTATTACAGCTAAGTTAGTTGCTAATTTCATTCAATTAGCAGGCGTATCTCGTGTCATTACACTTGATCTCCATGCTGCTCAATTGCAAGGGTTCTTCAACATTCCAGTGGATCATTTAGTGTCATTGGAAATCCAATCAAAATACTTTATTGAAAAAGGCATTACAGATGATGTTGTTGTGGTCTCACCGGATCATAATAGTGTTAAAGGTGCTCGTAATATGGCTGAAAAGCTCAAAGCTCAGATTGCCATTGTCGATAAACGTGGTTCTGACTTTGCTGACAATAGTGCAGCAACATCTATTATTGGTGATGTCAAAGGGCGTCGTTGTATCATTATCGATGATATGATTGATACTGGTAAAATGATGACAGATGCAGCTCGTGCACTTAATGCTGCAGGTGCAACAGACATTTACGCTTGTGCAACGCATGCTGTTATGTCAGATGGCGCAATTGAAGCTTTGTCTGATGATAATATTAAACAAGTCATTGTGACTGATAGTATTGTTGTACCAGAAGCAGAAAAGCTTGATAAATTAGTTCGTTTATCAGTTGCTGATCTCTTTGGTCAAGCAATTGATTTGATTCATAAAAACCGTTCAGTTGATAAATTATTCACAGCAAAAGATTAAAATAAACCGTTAGTTAAGTCACTTTTGTGAGTTTGCTAGCGGTTTTTATTTTGGCTTTTGCTAATTATTGTTAGCTTAAATGATGAGTCTCATCCGAACAAATTTTAAAAGTTTTCAATGGTATACTTGTTTTGCATAACAACTACTGGAGGTTCTTTTATGTCTAAGAAATTACAATCAATTGTTCCTATTTTTTTGTTAGTTATTAATACTCTGTTGATTCTCTTTTTTATGTTTCAATTATTTCCGTATCATTTAGGCAGATGAAAACACGTCGGTTACCTTATGATCTGCTAATGATAGTCGTCTTTCTCCAATGTTATTTAAGATCTTATTAGTTCTATTTTATATATATATTGGGCATATATTAGTTAGGTAAAGAGGAAGCAAAATGAGAAATAGCAATATGGTATATTAGTAGAATAAGAACGATTTAGTGGATGAAAAGGGGCGTTAAAATGAGTTTGAAATTTGTCGTAGGGAAAGCGAGTACAGATCATCAAAAAAGTCTTGTTGCGCAGTTAAAAGAATCAAAAGGGATTGATCCAACGGCGCAGTTTTTTTATCTCGTTCCTAATCATATTAAATTTGAAGCGGAAGTTAGTGTTCTTGAAGCGTTAGGGGCAGAAAAACTTGCTGAACAAAATCTCTTTGCACAATCGAATGTTCAAGTTTTATCATTTACCCGATTGGCATGGTTCTTTTTGAAAAATACACCGTATTACCAGATACCACGGTTGTCACAATCTGGATTGAACATGTTGGTCTATCATCTTATTTCAGAACATGAAGAAGAATTAACCATTTTTCGAGGTGAAAAAACGCAAACAGGGTTTATTTCACAACTAGTGAGTCAACTGAAAGAACTCAAAGTTGGCTGTGTCACCGCTGAAAATTTAGCGCAAATTGCTGAATCATTTCCAACAACAGGTGATTTAGGTGCTAAATTACATGACTTACAAATTATTTATCGTGCCTTTGATGCTGCGATGGCTAATCGTTATATTGAAAATAATGATTTATTAGCGGAATTGAGTCGTTATTTAACAGATGATCGTTTAAAGACGAGTTATTTTTACATTGACCATTTTTCACAATTCACGGCGCAAGAACAAGAACTTGTGACGGCCTTAATTAAAGGCGCCAAACGAGTAACCATCGGGTTGGTTTTAGATAAAGGTCATGCGCATGAGGTTGTAGAGAAGTCTGATTTATTTTATAAATCAAGTCGTTTATATGTCGATTTGAATGCCAAAGCCCATCAAGCTAAGGTTTCAGTATTAACAGATAGTTATGCTGAAACTAAAGATAATCAGAATCCAGATTTATCCCGGTTAGAAGATTTTTGGATTGCGTCGAGACGGTTAGTTAAATCAAAATCGGAAGTGTTGGCTCAGCCTGATTCGATTCAAATTTTTGAAGCAGATAGTCGTTATATCGAAATTCGACAAGTTGCAACAAAAATAAGGCAGTTGGTGGCAACGCAAGGTTATCGCTACCGTGATTTTATGATTTTAACACGTCATTTAGATAGCTATGAAACGGTGATCCCACCAGTATTCAATGAATTCCAAGTACCGTATTTTAACGATTTACAGCATGCGATGGCCGACCATCCATTAGTTGAATTATTAGCTGCGTTATTTGAAGTAAAAGCGAAGCATTACCAATATAGCGCAATGATGCGTTTATTGAAAACAGAATTATTAATCCCACAAAGTGAAAATAGGGTAATGCCAATTGAGCAGTATCGTAGTGCCGTTGATTTAACTGAAAATATGGTCTTAAAATATGGCTTTTCTGGTTCTCAATGGTTACGTGAAGATGATTGGACTTTTTACCGATTCGATTTCACAGATGCAGATGAGCAACAGACGGACAAGGATCAAGCAATTACAACGCAAATAAATCAAATTAGACATTTTGTAAAGCAGGCGTTGCCACCTTTTTTCAAGCAATTGGATCAAGCGAAGACAGGTGAAGCAGGCGCCAAGATTATTTATCAATTCCTTGTTGAACAGGGTGTCACACAGCGGTTATTAAGTTGGCGTGATCGCTATTTGGCTGTTGGAAATGTGGCTCAATCTGAAGAACCCGAACAAACTTGGCAGACTTTTGTGGGGATGTTGGATGAATATGTGGACACGTTAGGGACACAAACGTTCCATGTTGATGACTTTATGGCTTTGATTCAAGCTGGTTTTGAAGGGGCAAGTTATTCACAAGTTCCCTCTACTTTGGATCAAGTCGTTATTTCTGAATCAGGGATGGTTCAAATGAACAATCGAAAAATGACCTTTATGATTGGGTCAACGGATATGGTTATGCCGGAACAGGTAAGTCAGACGCAATTATTAACGGATAATGACCGCGTAGAAATGGCTGATCACTTATCTGATGATCAATATTTATCAGATTCTGCTATCAGTCAAATGGCGGCTGAACCATTTGTGAACTACCTTGCCTTTTTAGGTAGCCGTGAACAACTTATTTTTTCATATCCAAGTGGTAATGATGGCGAAAAGAATTTAAATCCGTCACCTTATCTCATGATGATTAAAGCGCACTTTAATTTAGCTGTTCAACATTTAGCAGCTAGTCCTGAACTGACAGAACAGTCAGCGCTTGGCTTTATTGGGACGAAGCGGAGTACCTTATCATCGTTGGTGGTGGTGTCTCATCTTGCGAAAACGACTTTATCGCCAATGCCCGATAGTTGGCAATATATTTTACGTCAATTGTTAGCTGATTTGGAAATAGGATCGTTGACGAAACAGTTATTAGGTAGTTTGGATTATAAAAATGTGCCCGTTAATTTAACCCCAGAAATTGTGACTGACTTATACGGGACGCAGATGAATACGTCAATTTCAAAATTGGAAACGTTCTATAATAATCCGTTCGAATATTTTTTACAATACGGTTTAAAATTGAAAGAACGTGATGTTTTTGAACTATCACCTGCAAGTACGGGTGAGTTTTTCCATATGGGATTGGATGAATTGATGAAAGCCGTTACCGACGCCAACCAGATTTATGCTGATGTGTCTAAAGAACAATTAGATGATTATTTAAATGTGATTTTAAAAGATATGCGAGAGTTACCACAATTTCAAATTCTTGGTAGTTCAAGCCGCATGGGCTACATCGCTAAACAATTAAGCTTATTATTGAAACAAGTGACGCATGCCATGTGGCAACAAGGTCAACAAACTAAGATGAAACCGCTAAAAACAGAAGTCCTATTTGGACATGTTGGGGCTGAATCTGGATTGAAAGCCTTGGCTTATGAATTACCTAAAGGACATTCAGTTAAAGTCCGCGGTAAAATTGATCGCATTGATTATATGAAAGTTGATTCAAAGCAATATCTCGGAATTATTGATTATAAATCAGGTATTCGAAAATTTGATTTTAGTGATGCCTTTTATGGATTATCCATGCAAATGCTGACTTATTTACAAGCTCTGATTGAAAATGCTGATATGATTGCACCAGAGAATGATCTGCAGACGTTAGCAGCTGGCGCAGTTTACATGCATTTACAAAATCCTAAGTTGAAAATTGAAGATGTGCAGAAAAATGGGTTATCTGATACCTTGTTAAAAGCGAATCAAATGGATGGTTTATTATTGGAAGATGACCAGTTGCTTGGTAATCTGGATACAGATTTTGCAGATGAATCAACGGGTTATTCAATGATTTATCCGTTTAGAAAAACGAAAAAAGGGTTTACGTCGCCTTCATCTCGTTCAAAGAAGTTGATTACACAAGAAGACTTGAATTTACTTTTAGGACATAATAAAAAGTTAATTATGAAAGCAGCGAACGATATTTTTTCAGGGGCAACGGCCTTAAGTCCTGCACGTTGGAATGCAAAAAAAACGGCTTTGCAGTATTCACCGTATAAATCAATTTTTCAATTTGACGCGATGTTACCTGAAAATAATTATCATGAAATTAGTAAATTAAGTTGGGAAGACATCAAAGAACGCCTGACAGATGGGGAGGACGATACGATTGAGTAAATTTGAATTTACACCTAACCAACAACGTGCCATCGATGAAAGTGGGACGAATATACTTGTGTCGGCCTCTGCCGGTTCAGGGAAAACCCGCGTTTTAGTTGAACGTGTGATAAAAAAAATCTTAAATAAAACGACTATTGATGAGTTACTTGTTGTGACGTTTACGGAAGCTGCTGCCAAAGAAATGCGTCAACGAATTCAAGTGGCTTTACAAAAAGCAATCAATGAAGCAGATAATCAAGAACAAAAACAATATTTAATGGAACAACTCATGCAATTACCAGTTGCTAATATCAGTACATTTGATGCCTTCTGTCTACAATTAATCAAACGTTATTACTATGTGATTGATTTGGATCCCGTTTTTAGAATGTTAACAGATGTGACGGAAGCTGCTTTGTTACGAGAAAACGTCTGGGAAGAATTACGTGAAACACTGTATGCTGCGGATGATGCCGTTTTTGAAAGCTTAACGCAAAATTTTTCAAACGACCGCAATGATGAGGGATTATCTGAACTCGTTTTCAGCTTATTTACATTTGCGAGTTCGAAACCCAACCCTGCTGCTTGGTTGGCTAGTTTATCTGCAGCGTACGATGTGGGGGATGATTTGGTTGGTAGTCCTTTCTACCAAACGAATATTAAACCATTAGTTCAAGCTGATTTAACGCAAATTCAAGCTGATTTGAAAACAGCGTTGGATTTGGCAACTCGATTTGACTTGAATAAACATCTTGTTGTGACTGAAGAAGAAAGCCAGCAGCTTTTGCCTATTATTCAATCTGTTGAAAATGATGCGCCTTGGAATCAGCTCCGAGATAATATTCGTGGGTATGAGTTGAAGCGTGCGCCAAGTGTGCCAGCAAAAAACCTAGAAGACGAACAGGTTATAGCGAAAGACCGGATTAAAGAACTGAAAGATAGTATAAAAAAACGGTTAACTCATTTATCTGAACAATTTTTCGTGCTAAATGAAACGGAAACGTTGGAAATTATGACGGAATCCAAAAAATTGATTGAAAAATTAGTCGATGTGATTGGGTTATTTAGTGACGCCTTTACCAAAGAGAAACGCCAACGTCACATACTTGATTTTAATGATTTGGAGCACTTAGCATTGACTATTTTGGCGAGTGAATCGGAGACATCTGTTCAAACGCAAGCGGCACTCCAAGCTAAATATAAAGAAGTGCTGGTTGATGAATATCAAGATACTAACCAATTACAGGAAGCAATATTAACGCGAATTACAACGAAAGACCCTGTCAATATGTTTATGGTGGGGGATGTGAAACAGTCTATTTATGGGTTTAGACTGGCTGATCCTAGTTTGTTTTTGAGTAAGTATCAAGCTTATGAGAATAAAAACAGCGAGGGTAACCGGATTATTTTGGCTGAAAATTTTCGTTCTGTGAAGAATGTAACGAATTTTACTAACTTAATTTTTACGCAAATTATGGACGAAAAAGTTGGGCAAATGGCTTATAATGACGATGCTCAGTTAGCCTTTGGAGCGTCGTACTATCCTGACGTTGAACAGAAGGCTGAAGTTTTAATTTACGAATCTGATGAACCTGAACGTTTCGATAATCCAGATGATGAGACTGAAGCAACTAACGAGCAATTTGAAATTGACGGTAAGTCAGAAGGGCAAGTAGCTTTGATTGGGCAACGAATTCAGGAGCTGATTGCGGATAAAACGGAAATCTTTGATCGCAGCGCTTCAGAAAAACGTCCGGTTGAATATCGTGATATTGCACTATTGGTACCAACCCGTAAGAATAATTTAGCGATTATTGATAGGTTCAAAAAAATGGGTATTCCAGTTGTCGTGAACGATGCAGAAAGTTATTTTCAAACGACTGAAATGCGAATTATGATGGCTTTATTGCGGATTATTGATAATCCTTATCAGGATATTCCATTGGTCAGTGTATTGCGGTCGCCAATTGTTGGATTGGACGAGAATCAATTGGCTTATCTGCGTATCGGCAACAGGACAGATGATTACTATCAAGCAGTATTGACTTTCTATCAAAACTTTAATGCGTTTAAAGAAAGTGGCTTCGCAAAAAATCTCTATAATAAAATAAATCGTTTCTTGAGCCAATTGTCAGGTTTTCGTGAAATTGCGCATGAAAATCAGATTGCAACTTTGATTTGGCAGATTTACGAAGAAACTGGGTTTTTGGACTACGTTGGGGGTATGCCTGCTGGAAGTCAACGTCAAGCTAACCTACATGCGTTATATAATCGGGCACATGCTTACGAAAATAGTAGTTTTAAAGGGTTATTTCAGTTTGTACGCTTCATTGAAAAAATGCAGGAACGAGATAAAGATTTAGCTGAAGCACCTGTGCAAAATGTGGAGAATGCGGTGTCAGTGATGACTATTCATGGGAGTAAAGGTCTTGAATTTCCTATGGTCTTTCTTGTGGATGCCACGCATCAGTTTAATCAAATGGGGATGCGCAAGCCTTATCTAATTGATGATCATGCTGGCCTTGGTATGACTTATTTGAATCCCGAAAATCGTATCATGATGGATACATTACAAAAAACGATTGTGAAATCGGCTGCCATTGCGAAATCGGAAGCTGAAGAAATGCGCTTGTTGTACGTTGCGTTAACGCGTGCAGAACAACGACTCTTTATTGTGGGTGCTTATGCGAATAAAAAAACAGCAATTAATCATTGGCAAAAGGCATTCCAAAGTCAGCAACTTGTGCTGAATGCGACAGCACGAAGTGGGATTAAAAACTTCATGGATTGGATTGGGATGGCATTGGTGAGACATCCACTGTTTGACGCAGCGTTGTTATCAGATATGCCAGCAGCATCGTTGTTATTAAGTGATGATGAAACACAATTTAGTGTTAAATTTTATCAGAAAACAGATTTAAAACAGCTGAGCGTGGCTAGCGAAGAAGTCTCGCAGACAGATTGGTTAGAAACGACAACTAGTGAGATGCCTGAAACGTTTGGTGATATTGATGTTGATCAAATTGAGCAAGTTTTGAATTTTCAATACCCGTTTGAGCATTTGACTAAAACAACTGCTTATCAAGCAGTATCAGAAGTGAAACGATTATTTGATGATCCGACTAGTCGTGAAATGAATCAATTAAGTGTAGACGGGCAAGGCAATCGATATGTGGCCAGCGAGCTTGCTGTACCGAAGTTTATGCAGGGGGTAACAGTACCAACGGGTAGTGATATTGGTAGTGCCACGCATTTAGTGTTACAGGAGCTCGATTTGACGGGCGAAGTCACTTTAGCAGGGATTCAAACTGAAATTGAGCGGTTAGTAGCAGCTAAAGTCTTAACTAAAGAGGTTGCAGCGCTGATTAATGGGCAACATATTGCTAATTTCTTTCAATCTGATTTGGGCAAATCTGTTTTGAAGGCTGGAAGTGCGGTTCAACGTGAAGCCCCTTTTTCGATGTTGTTGCCAGCCAGTGAGTTGTTTCAAAATATAGAGTCACCTGATGAAAAAGTCTTGATTCATGGGATTATTGATGGTTATTTTGTTGAAGATGGTGAATTAGTGTTGTTCGATTATAAAACAGATAAAGTATCTAAAGACAGTACTATAGAAGGAATTGAAAAAATAACCACTCGATACCGTGGTCAATTGAATTTATACGGTGAGGCATTAACGAGTATGACAGGCATGAAAGTGGCCCATAAATATTTATATCTTTTGGCTGCTAATCAGGTAGTTGAGGTATAAATGTAAAATGTCACAATAAAAAAATTTGAATAGATCTTAGTAAGATGAGTACCGATGCATGTGCATCAGTACTTATTTTTTTATAAAAAATAGGATTGTAGTATAGAGAGTGACATCGGTTAAGAACATAGTTGCACTTATTTTTAGGTCACTTTATAGCGAAAAATAGAAATAGTTCCTATGATAGGTCAACTTTTTTTGCAAATTGGTATAGATAGGTTTATTTTGAATGAAACAAGACATGTAAACGTTCAAAATCTCATTATAGAAATGGATATAGCGTAACTATTCAATTAAAAGGTATAATTGTAAACGTGTACAGATTTAATTTTTTAATAGTAAATCGTAATGATTGTGCTATACTTATCAACAGAGACGTTATGTAAACGATAGTTTATTTGTCGTTTCGTGGCATTTAAAATTAAATTGGATTGTGGATGGACAGAGGCAAAACGCTTAAGTTGATTTTGAAATTTTTTGCTTTTATATTATAAATGTAAGCGTTTTTGCTAAAGTTCTGAAAGAATCTGATAAAAATTTAGGAGGTTTTAAAAATGGTTGGAATTGTAATTGCAAGTCACGGTAAATTTTCCGAAGGCATCATGCAATCCGGTTCAATGATTTTTGGTGAACAAGAGAATGTTCAAGCAGTCACTTTCATGCCTAATGAAGGACCAGACGACTTGAAAGCCCATCTTGAAGCAGCAATTGCTACTTTTGATGATCCAGAGCAAGTATTGTTCTTGGTCGATTTATGGGGTGGTTCACCATTTAATCAAGCTAACGGCTTGTTTGAAGCTCATAAGGATAAATGGGCAATTGTTACAGGTTTGAACTTACCAATGTTAATTGAAGCTTATGCAGCACGTTTATCAATGGATTCTGCACAAGAAATTGCTGCAAGTATCTTAGGTGAAGCAAAAGGCGGCGTTAAGATTAAACCAGAAGATTTAGCACCAAAAGAAGCAACTGTTGCAACAACAAACGCACCTACTGGTTCAATTCCTGAAGGAACTGTTATCGGCGATGGTAAAATCAATTACGTCTTAACACGTATTGATTCACGTTTATTGCATGGACAAGTTGCGACAGCATGGTCTAAATCAGTTAAACCTGACCGCATTATCGTTGTTTCTGATAATGTTGCTAAGGATACACTTCGTAAAAACCTAATCGAGCAAGCTTCACCACCTGGTATTGTTGCACATGTTGTGCCAATTGCTAAGATGATTGAAGTCTCAAAAGACCCTCGTTTTGGTGGAATGAAAGCATTACTTCTTTTTGAAAGTCCAGAAGATGTTTTAACAGCTATGGATGGCGGAATGACATTTGACGAAATTAACCTTGGTTCAATGGCTCATTCAGTTGGTAAAGTAGTTGTTAACAACGTATTATCAATGGGAAAAGAAGATGTTGAAACTTTTGAAAAATTAGAAGCAAAAGGCGTTAAATTTGATGTCCGTAAAGTGCCTAATGATTCAAAAGATAACATGGCTAACATTCTTAAAAAAGCTAAGGAAGAATTATCTAAAGCTTAAAGAACACAATAAAAAGAAATTAATTTAGGAGGCTTATTATGTCAGCTATATCAATGATTTTAGTAGTATTAGTTGCCTTTCTAGCTGGTATCGGTGGAATTTTAGATGAATTCCAATTCCATCAACCACTAGTGGCATGTACCTTAATCGGTTTAGTAACTGGTAATTTCACTGCCGGAATTGTTCTTGGTGGTACATTACAAATGATCGCACTTGGTTGGGCAAATATCGGGGCTGCTGTTTCTCCCGATGCTGCACTTGCCGCAGTTGCATCAGCAATTATTTTAGTATTAGGTGGACAAGGTGTTAAAGGTGTTCCTGCAGCTATCGCTGTTGCCGTTCCTTTAGCCGTTGCCGGATTATTCTTAACAATGGTTGTTCGTACATTGGCTGTTCCTATTGTTCATATAATGGATGCTGCCGCAGAACAAGGTAATATCCGTAAGTTAGAAGCATGGCATATTCTTGCTATTTGTATGCAAGGTATCCGTATTGCTATCCCAGCAGGAGCACTTCTCTTTATTCCAGCAAAAACTGTTGCCGGATTCTTGAACTCAATGCCCGCTTGGTTAACTGATGGTATGGCCATTGGTGGTGGATTAGTGGTTGCCGTTGGTTATGCACTTGTTATTAACATGATGGCTACAAAAGAAGTATGGCCATTCTTCATTCTTGGGTTCGTAGTCGCAGCTATTACGCAATTAACATTGATTGCTATTGGTGCTATCGGTGTTGCCCTTGCTCTTATTTACTTGAACCTCGAAAAAATGGGTGGTTCATCAAATGGTGGCGGTGGTAACAGTAGTTCCGGTGATCCACTTGGCGAAATTCTAAACGACTATTAGACTAGAAGAGGGAGGAAAAATATTATGGCAGATAAAATTGAATTAACTAAAAAAGATCGATTAGCTGTAGCATGGCGTTCAACGTTCATTCAAGGTTCATGGAACTACGAACGTATGCAAAATGGTGGTTGGGCATTCTCTATGATTCCAGCTATTAAAAAATTATACAAAACAAAAGAAGATCGTTCAGCAGCTTTAAAACGTCACATGGAATTCTTTAATACTCATCCTTATCTTGCATCACCAATCCTTGGTGTTACCTTAGCACTTGAAGAAGATCGTGCTAACGGTGCTGACATTGATGACGTTGCAGTTCAAGGTGTTAAAATTGGTATGATGGGTCCTTTAGCCGGTGTCGGCGATCCCGTTTTCTGGTTTACTGTTCGTCCAATGTTAGGTGCTTTAGGCGCTTCATTAGCTATTGGTGGTAATGTTCTTGGACCAATTATTTTCTTCGTTGCATGGAACCTTATCCGTATGGGATTCATGTGGTATACACAAGAATTTGGTTACAAAGCTGGTTCTAAAATTACAGAAGATCTTTCAGGTGGTTTATTAAAAGATATCACTAAAGGTGCTTCGATTTTAGGGATGTTTGTTCTTGCGGCCTTGGTTCAACGATGGGTTTCAATTACGTTCACACCAGTGGTTTCGACAGTTAAATTAGCCAAAGGTGCTTTCATTGACTGGGCTAATTTACCAAAAGGATCTGCAGGTATTCAAGAAGCCTTAACACAATATAACTTGGGTAAAGGTTTATCATTAACACCAGATAAAGTAACAACCTTACAACAAAATTTGGATCAATTAATTCCAGGTTTAGCTGGGTTATTACTTACATTCTTATGTATGTGGTTATTGAAGAAGAAAGTTTCACCAATCATTATCATTTTAGGTTTATTCGTATTTGGTATTGGTGCTCATGTTCTTCACATTCTATAAAATTAAAACTGAACTCGGGAAAATATCCCGAGTTTTTTTAATTGGTTTAATCAATTAAATCACGGTATAATTAACCAACGTCAAAACAGAAAATGGAGTCGATACGATATGGTTCAATCAATTAATACAAAAGTAGACTTAACAATAGATGCGACTGCTTTCACAGGATTAGCGGACTATGGGAAAATTATGATTGGCGATAAAGGGTTTGAATTTTACAATCAAAGTGATACCCGTAAGTATATCCAAATTCCTTGGGATGAGGTTGAACAAGTTATCGCATCTGTGATGTTTAAAGGACATTGGATTCCACGTTATGCTATTAAAACAAAAAAAAGTGGGACATTTACATTTGCCTCTAAAAAGCCTAAAACTGTGTTGCGGGCCATTCGTAACTATGTTGACCCGGCTAATATGGTTCAAGCACTTGGAATGAGTGATATTCTAAAGCGCTCAGCTAAGTCAATTTTTAGTAAAAAAGGTAAAAATAAGTAAATTAAAAGCATTCTCAGCTGAGAATGCTTTTTTAGTAGATTAAAATGTTCAAACGGAATTCTTCAAATCCATTTTCAATTTCAAGTTCATTATCTTCAAATGTGAGCTTTTTATAAGGGCCACCTGTTAAATAAGTGGCCAGCTTATAATCGGCTAGTTCTGCTATAATGTTATGCACTTGTAAGGTATCTTCTTTTGGTAGGTAGCCAAGCTTACGCATAACTGCTTGATCGTCCTCAAAATAAAGAGCAATACGACTGTTTTCGCTTAATGAGACAATATCTTCTTTTAAAGATAGGTTATCAAATGACAAATCAACAGGGTATTTCCAGACCTCAAGTTCTTCGTAATCAATAAGGAGTAGCAACTGAATGTTCTTTTCTAAATCTTCATCACGCCAGCCCTTATTAATATTTTCATTTTTAGTTATATTCTGCAGTGCAATTTTGAAATTTTGACTGTAATGCGCTAATCCTTCAATTTCAGCATCAAGGTACCAAGGATGATTACTTTTGATTTCAAAATAGGGACTAATTGGATACTTTTTTGAGTCAGACATCTGATTCACCTCTTTCGAACAACTGTTTTAATTATAGCCTATAATGGGTTGAAATGCAGTTTCTTTCGATTTCTAGTGTTAAAAGGGAAAGGTTGCGCCCAATTTAAGATAAGGCAATCAGGTTCTTTGATAGAATAACTAAAACTAACTGATAATCGTTCTCAATTGGCATATACTTAATTTATTGGAAATGGAGTGGATAAATTGATGGATAGTCGCGCAGTCAAAGTCGGAATGGCTTTATCAACTAAATTAAATATTTTAAGAGCGGGCGTTTTAGGTGCCAATGATGGCATTATCTCAGTTGCGGGGGTTATTCTGGGGATGGCAGGTGCCAGTCAAGGAAAATACTATCTTGTTTTAGCGGGATTAGCAGGCATGTTTGCAGGTGCTTTTTCAATGGCCGGTGGTGAATACGTTTCGGTCTCTGCACAAAGAGATACACAAAAATCAGTGATTGAATTAGCTGCCAAAAAATTGAAAGAAAATCGTGAACTTGAGGTTGAACGTTTAATTGATATTTATCAAGCTAAGGGTCTATCACGAGTGGTTGCAACAGACGCGGTTAATGAATTAATGGCTCAAAATGAATTAGAAAATTATTGCAAAGAAGTTAACAACATTGATGTTGGCGAGTATTTAAATCCACGACATGCGGCAATGTCATCAATGGTCTCATTTGTGGTTGGCTCATTAGTACCGTTACTCCTGATTACCTTATTGCCCACGAGATTTATGATTCCAATGACCGTTATAGGCGTTGCTTTAGCCTTGCTTTTAACGGGTGCAACGAGTGGCATATTAGGGCATAACAATATTCGACATGCAATGTTAAGAAACGTCGTTGTAGGGTTAATTACGATGGTTGTGACCTATTATGTGGGTGGTTTATTTGGGTAAAAGCCGACATTTTTTTTGAAAAAGAGGTATGCTTAACTAAAAGAGGTGTTGTTTATGTTTCCGGAAAGGCTGAAAGCATTGCGCAGAGGTAGTGGATTAACATTGACGCAATTAGCTGTTGGGTTGAATCAATCGCAAAAATCGACGCAGAATTTGAATTCTGGCCCACAAATTGGGAGTTGGGAGCGTGGTATTAATACGCCTTCATATTTGGAAGTTAGAAAATTAGCTGATTTTTTTCACGTTTCAATTGATTTTTTAGTAGGTCAAACGAGTAATGAAATGGTTGATCTTGAAGATTTATTCGCACGGACGGCAACACTCTCATATCGCGATAAAGTTTTGTCAGGAAATGACCGTTACGAAGTCATGCAACTGATACAGGGCTATTTAATGGGCAAATATCAACCACGTCATTTGAAAGAAAATGATGATTTAGCCTTACCACTTGAAGATGAAAATAATTAAGGATAAGTGGTGTTTTTGAATTTATTTTTGTAATTGGACGTGATATAATTTAGGTGGCTTCTCGAATCAAATGAAGTTGGTGAGTGTCTTCGGAAACGATACCAACTGGGACGATTCGAGAGTCATAAATAAAACGTGTCAAATAGGCACAAGGAGGATTTTATTCATGGAACAAGGTACAGTAAAGTGGTTTAACGCAGATAAAGGTTTTGGTTTTATTACTCGCGAAGATGGTAGCGATGTATTCGTACATTTCTCAGCAATCCAAGGCGACGGTTTTAAAACATTAGACGAAGGTCAAAAAGTAACTTTTGACGTTGAAGATAGTGACCGTGGACCCCAAGCAGTAAACGTAAACAAAGACTAATTTAAAAAAATGAACTGTTTACCGTTTTGGTGAGTTGTTTTTTATATGAAAAAGGGTCGTCAATTAATTGACGACCCTTTTTTTGTATTAGTTACGAGTTGTGTTGATTTTTTGATCTTTTAATAATGTATTTCCAGTTTCTGCATGGACTAAATCAAGTGAAGCTCGTAATTTATCAGTGATGCGTTGTTTTTCAGTTTCATTGGCGACTTCAAAAGATTCGCCGTTAATCATTGTGCCAGTCCCTTGTAAATGATCAGATTTAGAATGATGTGTGGCTTTGCGATAATTTGTACCCAAAACAGCGAGATCATTGAATGTTAAATCTGTTTTCATTTGAGATGACATTGTGTCTAGGAACTTTTCGCTTAATAAGTTTTGGAGCTTGGTACTCTTTAAGGCAACAGCCATGATAATTTGACGTTGACGCGTTTGACGACCGTAATCCCCTAAAGGATCTTCGTGACGCATACGGGCATAGGCAAGGGCTTGTTTACCATTGACGTGAGTTTTAACGCCTTTTTTGAAACTTGCCTTATCATAGGTAAAAGTCAATGGGGACTTCACATCCACACCATCCACAGCATCAACCAATGATTCTAAACCACCCATGTTGATTGTTGCGTAGAAATCAATTGGTACGTTCAAGAACTTTTCAACAGTTTTAACGGAAGTTGCGATACCGCCGTAAGCATAAGCTGAATTTAATTTGCTTGGAAAGTTTGATTCATAACCTGAGACAGCAACTTCAGCATCTCGTGGTAAACTCACTAAAGTCATGGAACTTGTTTTAGGATTAAGTGTAGCGACAATTAAGGTATCCGTTCTACCACCGCTATTAGAACGTCCCACGGCACCATCATCGGAACCTAAAAGTAAGATTGAAATAGGGCGGCCTTTTTTTAAGACGTCTGAAACGTTTCTAGCTTTAGTAATTTGGGCTGATGTGTAAACTTTGTCAGCTGCATTTTTAGCATTTGCGTATTTTTTGTAGGCATAAATACCACCGAAAATGACAAGAATCAAAATAATGAGCCAAATTAAACGGCGACGACGAGGATTTTTATGATTGCTTTTTCTTTCACGTTTTGGCAATGGCGCTTGATCATTTGCGCGTAGATGTGGTTGTTCAGTTTGAGACCTTTGGTATTCTTCTCGACGACTTGACATGAAAATGTTCCCCTTTATTAATTAGTGTTCGCCAATGAAAAAGCTAGCGATTAAAATAACTAAAACAATAACAGTAATCCTAACGTATAAATAATCTTTTTCTTTATAGAATGCATAAATTGAAATGACAACTCGGAGAATTGGCGTCAATATTAAACAAAATAGGCCAAGCATCATAATTGCGTAAGGTTTCAAAGCGCCAATTCCTGAAAAAATGGCAGAAAAAGAAGTTGGAAAAGTATTGCCGGGATAGCCAGTTGAACCGGTAACTAATGATAAGATAAGTCCGATAATCATGATAGTTGCGGAAACGAAGACCCCGATTCTTAATATCTGACCAATCATTAATTCAATTTTAGCCATTTCAGCTGATGTGGTATTGTGTTCAGTCATATTAGATAGACACCCCGAATCCTTTTAGAATCATTTGAGCACTGACATAGATTAGAACAGGTACGAAAATTAAACGAATTATTTTTGCGGGTAAATATTGCATGACACGTGAGCCAATTGATGAGCCAACCAAAATACCCAGGGCTAATGGAACCGCGATATCCGGTCTGATTGAGCCGTTGAAGAAGTAGACAGTAGCACTGGCAGCAGCGGTAACACCCATCATTAAGTTACTTGTGGAACTTGAGGGTTTTAATGGCATTTTCATTGCAGTATCCATTGCCATAACTTTGAAAATACCAGAGCCAATTCCTAATAAGCCACTAGCAACACCGGCGCCAAGCATAATTGCCATACCGCCTGGTACATTTTCGACTTGATAATCAACTTGCTTTTTAAGCTGCTTATCATAGTAAGAACTGTTCAATTTGAATTTTGTTGATAAACGATCTGGTTCAGCTGATTTTAAAACTTCTTCACCAACAAAAATCTTTTTGATCATATTGTAAACGGAAAGCAGTAAGAAAGCGCCAAATAAGATGAAAAGTACTGAGGTGTTAAAGACACCTGATAACATGGCGCCACCAACGGCACCAATTGTTGTTGCGATTTCTAAAAACATGGCAACTCGTAGATTTAAAACGTCATCTTTTAAAAAAGCAATTGTGGCACCTGAACTTGTTGCAATAACAGCAATAATACTGGCACCAATTGCGTATTTAATATCTAAACCCATCATTAAAGTTAAAACGGGAGTGACAATGATTCCGCCGCCTAACCCTAAGATGGATCCTAATGCCCCAGCGACAAGACCAGCGACAAGCATGAGTAGTAGCGTATTCATTATTTATTTCCAACCCTTTTCTTAATTTATAAAGATGTCTTATTTTACCACAAACTTATTTAAAAGTGAGTGTCCGGTTGATTTCTGAATAAATATTTAAACTTTGTCATTTTCGACTTTAATTGAATTAGGAAATATGATAAATTGTGAGAATGAAATAGACGGTCATTAAGGAGTTGGCATAGAGATGATTAATCAGAAAAAGAAGCTTATTTGGCTAGCGATTGGATGTGGTGGCCTATTCCTTATACTGACCTGGTTAGTGCTGAACCAAAGTGCTGTCCTTCATTATATTGATAATAGTGTGGTAGCAGTGGTCAGATTTCAACCAACAGTGCAGTTACAGAAAATCATGTGGGCAATCAGTTGGCTAAGCAGTCCGACGCTGATTTTTATGTATTCGGTCATTTTAATTGTTACTTTAGGTGGGCTACGTGGCTTTTTACCTGCTATTTGGGCTGGGATGACAATGTTAAGTGGCGCTTTGCTGGTTAAATTAATTAAAAATAGTGTCCAGAGACCGCGGCCAATGGGGCATGGGTCCATCGGTGGATTCAGTTTTCCGAGCGGACACACATTTGGTGTGGCGCTATTTTGTTTAACGGTCACGAGTATTATGGCATTAGAATTTAAATCCAGTCGACATAGGTTACTTAATTGTTTATTAGTGTTATGGGTCATCATGATTGCCATTTCAAGAATCTATCTGCGAGCACATTTCCCAACAGATACTGTGGGATCAGTTCTTTTAGCAACAACTTGGATTGTGATTGCACGGAGTATTTATCCTTTTCTAAATCATCTAAAGAAATCTGAATAATTTAAATCGAGGCTAAAAAAATGAATCAATATGAAACGAACCGATTAATTGTACGTCCATTACGTGATTCGGATGTCGATGATATCTATGAATATACTCAGTTGGCTCATGTGGGGCAACTGGCTGGTTTTGTACCAGTGAGCTCACTAGTTGAAGCGAGTCTCTTTATTGCAACGTTGCAAAAACAAGGGATTTTTGCAATAGAACTTAAGGATACGCAAAAAGTGGTCGGCAATATTGGCTTGTATGAAGTGATTGATGAGAATCAAGAATCAAGTCTGACAGTAAAAGAAATCGGTTATGCCTTGAATCCTGCTTTCCAAAATCAAGGACTAATGACGGAAGCCGTTCAAGGATTATTGTTAGTTGCTCGTGAGCTACCTTTGAAACGCGTGATTGGTGTTACGACTGCCGAAAACGAGGCTTCTATCAAAGTTTTAAAACGGTCACAATTTCAATTTATTGAAAAAAGAGAAGTGCCATTTCTGTTTAGCCCAACTAAGTTAATTAGCGAAATGGTATATGCAATTGATTTAAAATAAAGGAGTACCAATTATTAGCGACATATGGTATCCTTAATGCGTTGTAACATAACTATTTGAAAATCAATTGAGGTGGCTAATATGCAATTAACAAAAGGATTTGAACAAGCAGCTTGCATTATTTCTTTGTTAGCGACACAGAACAGGGGCGTTCCAATTTCGTCGGAAGTAATTAATGTCCGACTTGGTGGTTCACAAACATATCTACGCAAAATTATGCGTAAGTTAGTTGTTGCAGGCCTTGTAAAATCTGTTTCGGGTAATAATGGTGGGTTTACATTAGCAAGGGATGCGAAAGACATCAATTTGTTAGAAATTGTGGTGGCTACTGAAGGTAAGATTGAAACCTATCCGAACTTTGGGTTCATCGGTCGCGTGTTCCGTGAATTTAAACCAGATACAGAAAAAGCAACCGTTGTGATTAATAATGTTTTTGCCGAAGCAGACAAACGCTGGTCTAATTATTTAGAATCACAAACAGTCTATCAACTTATTTCCGCAACGTTTGGCGAAACTGAAATTCCGTTGATTAATTGGAATGAAGAAGATATCGGTGGCCAACGTAAATTAATTATTCAAAAAATTGTCGCAAATGTGACAGGAAATCATAAATAATTGGGTCGTTATTAACCGTAATGGGTGAGATAACGCCTTTTTTTGTATAAACTTACAATTTGTAAGTTAAAAATATAGTTATTTTTTTATGAAAATGCTATCATGAACAGTAGTCAAACAAATTCGGAGGGAACATAATGTCAGATAAAAAATATTACGGCGCAGACGCCATTGTAGATAGTTTAATTAACCATGATGTGAAATATGTATTTGGAATTCCTGGTGCAAAGATTGATCGTGTTTTTGAAAAATTAGAACACCCAACAAATCCTAAATCACCCCAATTAATTATTACGCGTCATGAACAAAATGCCGCTTTTATGGCTGCTGGTGTTGGTCGTATTACAGGTAAACCGGGGGTTGTTTTAACAACTTCTGGTCCTGGTGCAAGTAATTTGGCAACTGGGGTTGTGACTGCTACAGCAGAAGGCGATCCTGTTCTTGCTATTTCTGGCCAAGTTAAACGATCAGATTTAACGAGATTAACGCATCAAAGCATGAATAATACAGCTTTATTTGAACCTATTACAAAATATAGTGCAGAAGTGCAAGAACCTGAGAATATTTCAGAAGTGATTGCTAATGCCTATCAAGAAGCAGAAGCAGCCAAACAAGGTGCAAGTTTCGTTAGTGTGCCACAAGATGTAACAGATTCAGAAGTGAAGACAAAAGTCATTCAACCAATGATGGCTCCTAAATTAGGACCAGCTAGTCCAGTTGAAAGTACGTTATTGGCGCAAGAAATTAAAACTGCAAAATTACCTGTGTTACTTGTGGGTATGCGCGCTTCATCACCTGAAGTGACGCAGGCTATTCGCAACTTAGTTGAAGCAACACACTTACCTGTTGTCGAAACATTCCAAGCTGCTGGTGTGATTTCACGAGAATTAGTTGGTGATTTCTTTGGCCGTGTGGGCTTATTCAGAAACCAACCTGGTGATCAATTACTAAAGAAAAGTGACTTAGTGATTACGATTGGTTATGATCCCATTGAATATGAACCACGTAACTGGAATGCTGAAAGTACAGCCAATATTGTCGTTGTCGATGATATGCGTTCAGAAATCGATCATAATTTCCAACCTAAAAAAGAGTTAGTCGGCGATATTGCACAAACACTTGAATTTTTATTGCCTTACATGAAAGGGTATCAAATGGCTACTGAATCACGTGACTATTTGGATGAATTGCAAGAAAAATTACAAGCCAGAGATGAAGCACCTGTCGTGACAAACGAAACGTTGGTCAATCATCCACTCAGCATTATTCAAGAATTACAAAAACGTGTTTCAGATGAAATGACCGTGACTGTTGATGTGGGAAGTTTCTATATTTGGATTGCACGCCATTTCAGAAGTTATGAACCTCGTCATTTACTATTTAGTAATGGTATGCAAACGTTAGGTGTCGCATTACCTTGGGCGATTTCTGCAGCATTAGTTCGACCAAATACACAAATTGTGTCTATTTCTGGGGATGGTGGTTTCTTATTCTCAGCGCAGGACTTGGAAACAGCCGTTCGATTGAATTTGAATATTGTCCACATTATCTGGAATGATGGCCACTATGACATGGTTAAATTTCAAGAAGAAATGAAATATGGTAAATCTGCTGGGGTTAACTTTGGTCCGGTTGATTTTGTAAAATATGCTGAAAGTTTTGGTGCAAAGGGTCTGCGTGTTGAAAAAGCGCAAGACTTAGCTAAGACGTTAGATGAAGCATTTGCAACTGATGGTCCAGTGATTGTTGATGTACCAGTTGATTACAAAGATAACAAAGAATTAGGCCAATCAATTTTAATGGATCAATTATACTAGAATAATTGCGAAAGGAGTTTAGCCAAATGCAAGATAAAAATACAGTTTATCAACACGGTACTTTAGCAGCATTAATTGAAGGATTGTATGAAGGAACGCTGCCGGTTAAAACGTTATTGAAACATGGCAATTATGGTATCGGAACGGTTGGTGATTTGGACGGTGAAATGATTGTGATAGATGGGAAAGCATTTCAAATCACATCAGAAGGTCAGATCAATCAACTTACTGATGACGTTCTCGTGCCGTTTGCGACAGTACATTTTAATCAGCCAGAGGTGGCTATTCAATTTGAAAATGTGGCAGGTAACGTCTTAGAAGAACAATTGCTAGAATTATATCCTTATCAAAACTTATTTTTTAGCATTGTCATTAAAGGAACGTTTAGCAAAATGCATACGCGTTCGGTAGCTAAGCAAAGTAAACCCTACCCAGAATTGACTACTGTAACAGACAAACAAGCAGAATTTAGTGAAGAAAAAATTAACGGCACAATTGTTGGTTATTTCACGCCTAGTTTGTTCCAAGGAATTGGTGCAGCAGGGTTCCATCTTCATTTTTTATCTGATAAAAAAGAGATGGGTGGACATATTTTGGATTATCATTTGGAAAATGGAACAGTTGAGTTGCAACCATTTAGTTCAATTGAACAACACCTACCAATTGAAAATGAAGATTTCTTAAAGAATGAAATGAATGTTAAAAAATTACAGGACGCAATTAATTTAGCTGAAAACTAGATTTGACTTGCAAAGTTTCAGTGAATTGATTATAGTAGGACTTATCGAAAGAAGAGGATGCAGTTCTCATCATTATGTTTAATGAAGCAATTAAGTGCTGAAGAATTAAACAGAAAGGGTGAACTGCCGAAGCAGAAGCTAACTTAACTTTAGCAACCGCTGGGCTTTGGCTTAACAGGTCAGGGACTGTCGTGGTCACTAAAAAGGCTACGGGGCGCTTATAACGATTTGACTGAGTCTATTAATCTGAGTCTTTTTGTATAACGCGTAATAGTGTTGTGCAAAAAGGCTCTTTTCTTTTCTCAATTTTAAAAATCACGAGTGCTCCTCTATAATATAGGGGGGATTTCAAATGGCAGAACAAGAAGGTATGCACCGAGAACTAAAAACAAGGCATTTATCAATGATTGCCTTAGGTGGAAGTATTGGAACAGGATTATTTGTTGCGAGTGGCTCAGCAATTTCAAAGGCAGGTCCAGGTGGTGCGTTGCTAGCTTATGTTGGAATTGGCATTATGGTCTATTTCTTAATGACTAGCTTAGGTGAAATGGCAACCTATTTACCAGTATCAGGTTCATTTGCCGTTTATTCAACACGCTTTGTTGATCCTGCAATGGGATTTGCAATGGGTTGGAATTATTGGTTTAACTGGGCCATTACATTGGCCGTCGATATTAGTACAGCCGCATTGGTTATGCAATTTTGGCTACCAAATGTTCCGGGCTGGATTTTTAGTACGATTTCGTTAGTCATTATTTTCGCAATTAATGCGCTGTCTGTTAAATCATTTGGTGAAACGGAATATTGGTTATCTATTATCAAAGTGGTAACAGTGATTGTTTTCCTAATTGTCGGTGTTTTAACGATATTTGGTATTTTAGGTGGACACGCAACTGGACTTGAAAATTTCACAATGAAAAAAGCGCCATTCGTTGGTGGTATTCCAATGATTTTGAGTGTGTTCGTTGTTGCTGGATTTTCTTTCCAAGGAACTGAGTTAATCGGAATCACAGCTGGTGAGTCAGAAACGCCTGAAAAAAGTATTCCAAAGGCAATTAAACAGGTCTTTTGGCGAATTCTTTTATTCTATATTTTTGCTATTTTTATCATTGCAGCGATTATTCCTTATACGAGTCCAGATTTATTAGGGTCAAGTGCTTCAGATATTTCAATTAGTCCGTTTACATTAGTGTTCCAAAGAGCCGGGTTGGCTTCGGCAGCAAGTGTGATGAATGCAGTTATCTTAACATCAGTGCTTTCAGCTGCCAATTCAGGGATGTATGCATCAACTCGGATGCTACATTCGCTTGCGCAACAAGGTTATGCACCAAAAAAATTCAAGAAAACAAATAGTCGTGGAATTCCAATGGCAGCATTGTTGGGAACAACATTTATTGGGTTACTCACATTTTTGGCAAGCATTTTTGGATCAAGAGTCTACGTGTTCTTGCTGAGTGCCAGTGGGTTAACTGGGTTTATTGCTTGGTTAGGAATCGCAATTTCACATTATAGATTTAGAAAAGCATTCAAGGCGCAAGGACATGACGTGTCGGAATTGAAATACTCTGCAAAATGGTTCCCGGTCGGTCCAATTCTAGCATTTGTACTTTGTATTTTGGTTATTCTTGGACAAGATATTCAGTCGTTCAAGAATTTTGACTGGGAAGCTATTTCAGTCAGTTACATGAGTATTCCATTGTTCGTTATTTTGTACACATATTATAAAATACGTTATAAAACCAAATTAATTCCGTTGAAAGATGTTAATTTATCAAAGAAATGAGGCACATTTTGACTAAGAAAAAATGGATGATGACAGCATTGGCTATGTGTGTGTTGTTATTAGGTGCGTGTGGTAAGAAAGAAAATTCGGCACCCAGTCATCAAGAAGTGAAAGTTACCAAAAAGAGTTACAAAAGCGACTTACCTAAAAATGTGAAAGCTAGTGATTGGAATTTAGTCTTGGTTAATTCTGATCATAAATTAACAAAAGAGCTGGGATTTACACAGGTAATAGACGGTAATGTTGTTGTAAATAAAAAAATAGAGAATGCATTGAATGAATTTGCGGCGGCAGCTAGTGCAGCTGGTTATAAGGCATCCTTAGTTTCTGGATACAGGTCAATCAGTTATCAAAAAGAAGTCTATTCAGATTCAATTAAAAGTTATGAAAAAGCAGGGAAATCGGTTACTGAAGCTAAAAAATTAACAAAAGAGTATGTAGCAGCACCGGGATCAAGTGAACATCATACCGGTTTGGCAGTCGATATAATGTCATCAAATTGGTATGCCAAACATGGTGATTTAGATAATAGCAGCGCAAAAGATAAAGGCCAAAAATGGTTAATAAATCATGCGGTAGACTATGGTTTTATTTTGAGATTCCCAAAAGATAAAGAAAAATCAACAAAAATTGATTATGAAACATGGCATTTCCGTTATGTAGGAAAAGCGAATGCCAAGTATATGGTTAAGCATAATCTCTCATTGGAAGAGTACGTCGCTTTGCTTAATGAAAAGGGTAAGAATTAAACTTGCAATTCAATGAAGCAACGATTATTATTAAGATAATAAATAAACACGGAAAACGTTATAAGTAGGCACTTAAGAGACGTAATGGTGGTGAGAATTACGAAGCTGAAAATCCGGCGTGAACAAGTGGGTGGGTAATGCCACACGGGAGACCGTTATCAATTTGAGTGTGACAAATGTTTATTTGTCGAACTTGGGTGGTACCGCGAAAATAAGCCTTTCGTCCCAATTAGTGGATGAGTGGGCTTTTTTTATACAAAAAAAGGAGGAATAGAACATGTTAGATATTAAAATGATTCGTCAAAATGTCGATGAAGTGAAGGAACAATTAGGTAATCGTGGGGTAAAACCGGAGTTTATTGATGAAATGGTTGGAAAAGATCGTAAACGTAGAGATATCATTGTTCAAACAGAAACATTGAAGAAACAAAGAAATGATGTGTCACAAGCCATTGCACAATTAAAACGTAATAAAGAAAATGCCGATACTCAAATTGAAGAAATGAAAAAAGTTGGGGATGCCATTAAAGCATTTGATGACCAATTAAAAACTTTAGATGAAGCTGTTACAGATATGGCATCACGCTTGCCTAATATGCCAAACAAAACGATTCCAGTTGGACCTGATGAAGAATCAAACGTTGAATTGAGAAAAGTCGGAACGCCAAGAACTTTTGATTTCGAACCAAAAGCACATTGGGAAATCGGTGAAAACTTAGATATTTTAGATTTTGAACGTGGCGCTAAAGTATCAGGTAGCCGTTTCTTATACTACAAAGGTTGGGGGGCTCGTTTAGAGCGTGCATTATATAATTTTATGCTTGATGAGCATGCTATTGACGGGTATACAGAAATTATTCCGCCTTACCTTGTGAATGATGAGTCAATGTATGGAACAGGACAATTCCCTAAATTTAAGGAAGATGTTTTCCAGATTACAAATGAAAATCTAACATTGATCCCAACGGCAGAAGTACCGCTCACTAATTACTATAGAGATGAAGTTATTCCAGCAGAAAAATTACCAGTTTATTTCACGGCTCTTTCACCATCATTTAGATCTGAAGCAGGAAGTGCTGGGAGAGATACACGTGGACTAATTAGATTGCACCAATTTAACAAAGTTGAAATGGTAAAATATACTAAACCAGAAGACTCATATGCGGAACTAGAAAAAATGACAAGTGATGCAGGACGAATCATGGAAAAATTAGGCTTACCCTATCATGTGATTACTTTATCAACTGGAGACATGGGATTTTCAGCAGCAATGACACATGATTTAGAAGTTTGGTTACCTGCACAAAATATGTACCGTGAAATTTCAAGTTGTTCTAATACTGAGGCATTCCAAGCACGCAGAGCACACATTCAATATAGGGATGATAATGGAAAACTACAGTTTGTTCATACATTGAATGGATCAGGGCTAGCAGTTGGTCGTACATTGGCAGCAGTTCTTGAAAATTATCAGAATGAAGATGGATCAGTTACAGTTCCGGAAGTTCTTCGACCATATATGGGTGGATTAGCTATTATTAAATAAGATTTTATCAAAACTGTTGTTGAAGAATTATATGAAGGTGTTGTCATTTTATGGCAATGCTTTTTTAGTGTTCTAAATTTTCAAAATGATGTATATTACTAGTTGATAATGTTTTATTAAGACATAATAATGTAAGTAACAACAGATATTTATAATGCATTAATGATGAGACAGATACTTTTTGTATAATTAAAACTAAGTAAATTTAATTATTTTAATTTATATGCAATGAAGTATTGACACGGTGTATACCAGATGGTATATTAATAAAGCTGATTGATACGGCGAGATGAAATGAATATTTATTCAAAATAAATCTTGACAAATCATGACGTGGTTGATATGATATAAAAGTTGTCAAAAGCAACCAAGTAGATCTTTGAAAACTGAACAAATTTTCGACAAATCAAATGTGTAGGGTCTCTTAACTAAGAGTTAAGAGCAAACATTTGCGAAGTCAATTCGCTAGTTTTAAAAAGCAACAAAACAATAAGAGCAATCAAATTTTTATATGAGAGTTTGATCCTGGCTCAGGATGAACGCTGGCGGCGTGCCTAATACATGCAAGTCGAACGCAATATCTTCACCGAGTGCTTGCACTCACCGAAGGTATTGAGTGGCGAACGGGTGAGTAACACGTGGGTAACCTGCCCAAAAGAGGGGGATAACACTTGGAAACAGGTGCTAATACCGCATAATTTGTTAAACCGCATGGTTTGATAATGAAAGACGGCGTAAGCTGTCACTTTTGGATGGACCCGCGGCGTATTAGCTAGTTGGTGAGGTAAAGGCCCACCAAGGCAATGATACGTAGCCGACCTGAGAGGGTGATCGGCCACATTGGGACTGAGACACGGCCCAAACTCCTACGGGAGGCAGCAGTAGGGAATCTTCCACAATGGACGAAAGTCTGATGGAGCAACGCCGCGTGAGTGAAGAAGGTTTTCGGATCGTAAAGCTCTGTTGTTAGAGAAGAATGTAGGTAAGAGTAACTGTTTACCTAGTGACGGTATCTAACCAGAAAGCCACGGCTAACTACGTGCCAGCAGCCGCGGTAATACGTAGGTGGCAAGCGTTATCCGGATTTATTGGGCGTAAAGCGAACGCAGGCGGTTTTTTAAGTCTGATGTGAAAGCCTTCGGCTCAACCGAAGAAATGCATTGGAAACTGGATAACTTGAGTGCAGAAGAGGAGAGTGGAACACCATGTGTAGCGGTGAAATGCGTAGATATATGGTAGAACACCAGTGGCGAAAGCGGCTCTCTGGTCTGTAACTGACGCTGAGGTTCGAAAGCATGGGTAGCAAACAGGATTAGATACCCTGGTAGTCCATGCCGTAAACGATGAGTGCTAAGTGTTGGAGGGTTTCCGCCCTTCAGTGCTGCAGCTAACGCATTAAGCACTCCGCCTGGGGAGTACGACCGCAAGGTTGAAACTCAAAGGAATTGACGGGGGCCCGCACAAGCGGTGGAGCATGTGGTTTAATTCGAAGCAACGCGAAGAACCTTACCAGGTCTTGACATCTTCTGACAAACCTAGAGATAGGCCGTTCCCTTCGGGGACAGAATGACAGGTGGTGCATGGTTGTCGTCAGCTCGTGTCGTGAGATGTTGGGTTAAGTCCCGCAACGAGCGCAACCCTTATTATTAGTTGCCAGCATTAAGTTGGGCACTCTAATGAGACTGCCGGTGACAAACCGGAGGAAGGTGGGGATGACGTCAAATCATCATGCCCCTTATGACCTGGGCTACACACGTGCTACAATGGACGGTACAACGAGTTGCGAGACCGCGAGGTTAAGCTAATCTCTTAAAGCCGTTCTCAGTTCGGATTGTAGGCTGCAACTCGCCTACATGAAGTTGGAATCGCTAGTAATCGCGGATCAGAATGCCGCGGTGAATACGTTCCCGGGCCTTGTACACACCGCCCGTCACACCATGAGAGTTTGTAACACCCAAAGCCGGTGAGGTAACCTTTTAGGAGCCAGCCGTCTAAGGTGGGACAGATGATTAGGGTGAAGTCGTAACAAGGTAGCCGTAGGAGAACCTGCGGCTGGATCACCTCCTTTCTAAGGAATATTACGGAAACCTACACACTTGTCGAAAATTTGTTTAGTTTTGAGAGATTCACTCTCAAAAGCGTTTACGGGCCTATAGCTCAGCTGGTTTAGAGCGCACGCCTGATAAGCGTGAGGTCGATGGTTCGAGTCCATTTAGGCCCATTTACCAATTAATAAAATACCCATTATGGGGCCTTAGCTCAGCTGGGAGAGCGCCTGCCTTGCACGCAGGAGGTCATCGGTTCGATCCCGTTAGGCTCCATTGACAATTTTAATTGTCGAATTTGTTCTTTGAAAACTAGATAATATTTATTAAATTTTTAAGCAATAAGCCGAGAAACACCGCGTTTTATTAGTTAAGAACGTAGTTCTTAACAAAACCACTTTGCTTTATGTAAAGTTAGGTTAAGTTATCAAGGGCGCATGGTGAATGCCTTGGCACTAGGAGCCGATGAAGGACGGGACTAACACCGATATGCTTCGGGGAGCTGTAAGTAAGCTTTGATCCGGAGATTTCCGAATGGGGGAACCCAGCAGTTTTAATCGACTGTTACTATTAACTGAATACATAGGTTATATAGAGGTAAACGCAGGGAACTGAAACATCTAATTACCTGCAGGAATAGAAAGAAAAATCGATTCCCTAAGTAGCGGCGAGCGAACAGGGAAGAGCCCAAACCAAGAAGCTTGCTTCTTGGGGTTGTAGGACTGCTCATTTGAGTTACCAAAGATTTTTATAGCAGAAGAGTCTGGGAAGACTCGCCGTAGAGGGTGATAGCCCCGTACGCTAAATGAAAATCTCTCAGAGCAGTATCCTGAGTACGGCGGAACACGAGAAATTCCGTCGGAATCCGGGAGGACCATCTCCCAAGGCTAAATACTCCCTAGTGACCGATAGTGAACCAGTACCGTGAGGGAAAGGTGAAAAGCACCCCGGAAGGGGAGTGAAATAGTTCCTGAAACCATGTGCCTACAAATAGTTAGAGCCCGTTAATGGGTGATAGCGTGCCTTTTGTAGAATGAACCGGCGAGTTACGTTTGCTTGCGAGGTTAAGTTGATAAGACGGAGCCGTAGCGAAAGCGAGTCTGAATAGGGCGCCATAGTAAGTAGACGTAGACCCGAAACCAAGTGACCTACCCATGTCCAGGTTGAAGGTGCGGTAAAACGCACTGGAGGACCGAACTCATGTATGTTGAAAAATGCTGAGATGAGGTGTGGGTAGCGGAGAAATTCCAAACGAACTTGGAGATAGCTGGTTCTCTCCGAAATAGCTTTAGGGCTAGCCTCGGAATTAAGAATCATGGAGGTAGAGCCACTGTTTGGACTAGGGGCCCATCTAGGGTTACTGAATTCAGATAAACTCCGAATGCCATTGATTTATATCCGGGAGTCAGACTGCGAGTGATAAGATCCGTAGTCGAAAGGGAAACAGCCCAGACCACCAATTAAGGTCCCAAAATACATGTTAAGTGGAAAAGGATGTGGAATTGCATAGACAACTAGGATGTTGGCTCAGAAGCAGCCACCATTTAAAGAGTGCGTAATAGCTCACTAGTCGAGTGATTCTGCGCCGAAAATGTACCGGGGCTAAACATGTTACCGAAATTGTGGATGGAACCCATTAGGGTTCCGTGGTAGGAGAGCGTTCTAAGGGCAACGAAGCTAGACCGTAAGGACTAGTGGAGCGCTTAGAAGTGAGAATGCCGGTATGAGTAGCGAAAGACAGGTGAGAATCCTGTCCACCGAATGACTAAGGTTTCCTGGGGAAGGCTCGTCCTCCCAGGGTTAGTCGGGACCTAAGTCGAGGCCGAGAGGCGTAGACGATGGATAACAGGTTGAGATTCCTGTACTAGTTATATTTGTTTGAACGATGGAGGGACGCAGCAGGCTAAGAAAGCGCACTGATGGATATGTGCGTCCAAGCAACAAGTTTGAAGTTGAGTTAAATGCTTAACTTTAAGGACAAGTTGTGATGGGGAGCGAAATTAAGTAGCGAAGTAACTGATGTCACACTGCCAAGAAAAGCTTCTAGTTAGAATATAACTACCCGTACCGCAAACCGACACAGGTAGTCGAGGAGAGTATCCTAAGGTGTGCGAGAGAACTCTCGTTAAGGAACTCGGCAAAATGACCCCGTAACTTCGGGAGAAGGGGTGCTGACCGAAAGGTCAGCCGCAGTGAATAGGCCCAAACGACTGTTTATCAAAAACACAGGTTTCTGCAAAATCGTAAGATGACGTATAGGGGCTGACGCCTGCCCGGTGCTGGAAGGTTAAGAGGATGAGTTAGCTTCGGCGAAGCCCAGAATTGAAGCCCCAGTAAACGGCGGCCGTAACTATAACGGTCCTAAGGTAGCGAAATTCCTTGTCGGGTAAGTTCCGACCCGCACGAAAGGCGTAACGATTTGGGCACTGTCTCAACGAGAGACTCGGTGAAATTATAATACCCGTGAAGATGCGGGTTACCCGCGACAGGACGGAAAGACCCCATGGAGCTTTACTGTAGCTTGATATTGAGTGTTTGTATAACTTGTACAGGATAGGTAGGAGCCGTAGAGACCGGAACGCTAGTTTCGGAGGAGGCATTGGTGGGATACTACCCTCGTTGTATGAACACTCTAACCCTCGCCACTAATCGTGGTGGGAGACAGTGTCAGGTGGGCAGTTTGACTGGGGCGGTCGCCTCCTAAAAGGTAACGGAGGCGCCCAAAGGTTCCCTCAGAATGGTTGGAAATCATTCGCAGAGTGTAAAGGCACAAGGGAGCTTGACTGCGAGACTTACAGGTCGAGCAGGGACGAAAGTCGGGCTTAGTGATCCGGTGGTTCCGTATGGAAGGGCCATCGCTCAACGGATAAAAGCTACCCTGGGGATAACAGGCTTATCTCCCCCAAGAGTCCACATCGACGGGGAGGTTTGGCACCTCGATGTCGGCTCATCGCATCCTGGGGCTGTAGTCGGTCCCAAGGGTTGGGCTGTTCGCCCATTAAAGCGGTACGCGAGCTGGGTTCAGAACGTCGTGAGACAGTTCGGTCCCTATCCGTCGCGGGCGTAGGAAATTTGAGAGGAGCTGTCCTTAGTACGAGAGGACCGGGATGGACATACCTCTGGTGTACCAGTTGTTCTGCCAAGGGCATCGCTGGGTAGCTATGTATGGATGAGATAAACGCTGAAAGCATCTAAGTGTGAAGCTCACCTCGAGATTAGATTTCCCATTCCTTTATGGAAGTAAGACCCCTGAAAGATTATCAGGTAGATAGGTTGGAAGTGGAAGTACAGTGATGTATGGAGCGGACCAATACTAATCGGTCGAGGACTTAACCACAAAGTGATGTGTATCGGTGTACGGCTTAAAAATCAATGATAAATATTAGCTAGTTTTGAGAGAATAAGTTTTCTCAAAAAAAGAGTGTGGTGGCGATAGCAAGAAGGATACACCTGTTCCCATGTCGAACACAGAAGTTAAGCTTCTTAGCGCCAAGAGTAGTTGGGGGTCGCCCCCTGCGAGGGTAGGACGTTGCCATGCTTTTTTTATTATTTGGAGGTTTAGCTCAGTTGGGAGAGCGTCTGCCTTACAAGCAGAGGGTCACAGGTTCAAGCCCTGTAACCTCCATTTGAGCCGTTAGCTCAGTTGGTAGAGCATCTGACTTTTAATCAGAGGGTCGACAGTTCGAGCCTGTCACGGCTCATTTTCAATTCCACATTTTTGCGGGTGTGGCGGAATTGGCAGACGCACTAGATTTAGGATCTAGCGTCGTAAGACGTGGGGGTTCAAGTCCCTTCACCCGCATCATTTTCAATTATGCCGACTTAGCTCAGTTGGTAGAGCACCTGATTTGTAATCAGGGGGTCGGGCGTTCGAATCGTCTAGTCGGCACCATTTTTTAATTTTTTTGCGGAAGTAGCTCAGTGGTAGAGCATCACCTTGCCAAGGTGGGGGTCGCGGGTTCGAATCCCGTCTTCCGCTTTTCAATAAATGCCGGGGTGGCGGAACTGGCAGACGCACAGGACTTAAAATCCTGCGGTGAGTGATCACCGTACCGGTTCGATTCCGGTCCTCGGCACCATTTATTGTTTTAATGCACCCATAGCGCAACTGGATAGAGTGTCTGACTACGAATCAGAAGGTTGTAGGTTCGACTCCTACTGGGTGCATATTTTCGGGAAATGGCTCAGCTTGGTAGAGCACCTGGTTTGGGACCAGGGGGTCGCAGGTTCGAATCCTGTTTTCCCGACTAATTTAAAAAAGGAATTTAAACGTAATGTTTAAATTCCTTTTTTTGTTGACCCAAGGCAAATGACTTTCATTTTTGATTTATATTTCGTATAATTAAAGTCAACATTAGTCAAACTATTTGAGGTGATGAATATGCGGGGTCAGAACATTTCTGATGTGATTGAAAAGTATTTTAAAAAAATCCTTTCGGAAGAAAAAGAAATAGTTATTAAGCGTTCCGAAGTGGCTGAATTATTTAATTGTGTGCCATCACAAATAAATTATGTTATAAATACTCGATTTACTATTCAAAATGGGTATGTGGTTGAAAGTAAACGTGGTGGCGGTGGATATATTCGGATAGAAAAAGTAAATCTTTTTGCAGATCAAGAATTTATTCAAACACTAGAAAATTTAATTGGCACGAATGTATCTCAGCAAGAAGGATATGATATTATCCAAAGTTTATATGATGAAAAAACGCTAACAAAAAAGGAATCTAATTTAATCTTGGCTACAATAAAAAAAGATGTTTTTCTTGGAATAGATACAAAATTGGAAAATATGATGCGGGCTAAGATGCTAATTAATTTAATTAATCGCTTACGATATGAAGAGTAGAAAGAGGTAATAATATGGACAATTTATTTACTCCGAGTGCAAAAGAAGTTCTTATTCGAGCACAGGAATCGGCTAAGCACTATCGTCAGCAGGCGGTTGGTACTGAACATTTACTTTTAGCTTTATCTGAAGTACAAAATGGTGTTGCAGATAAAGTGTTGAAACAATTCAATATTGATCCAGAAGATATAATGGAAGAAATTGAAAGATTTACTGGCTATGGATCATTGAGATTAACAAAAAATGATACCTATTTACCCTATTCACCAAAGGCAAAAATGATTTTATCAATTGCTAACGATGAAGCAAAAAATTTAAATGCAAATAAGGTGGGGACGGAACATCTTTTATTGGCATTAACAAGTAATAATGAAATATTATCTTCAAGAATAATGAGTAGTTTGAGTGCTGATATTAAACAAGTACGCAAGCTTATCTTCCGTCAGCTTGGTGTTAGTGAAGTTCAAATAAGGCAAAAAAATCGTGGAAATAAAGAAAATGTCGTACAAGGAACGCCTACTTTAGATGAATTAGCACGTGATTTAACGAAAATGGCGCGTGATAAGCAAATTGATCCTGTGATTGGTCGAGATTCTGAAGTTAAAAGATTGACTCAGGTATTAAGTCGTCGAACTAAAAATAATCCAGTGTTGATTGGTGAACCAGGTGTTGGTAAAACAGCGATTGCTGAGGGGTTTGCCCAACGATTAATTGACGGAAATGTTCCTGAAGATATGGTTGGTAAACGATTAATGATGCTTGATATGGGATCTTTAGTTGCTGGGACAAAATATCGTGGTGAATTTGAAGATCGTTTGAAGAAGATATTAAAAGAAATTTACACAACTAAAGATGTTATTTTATTCATTGATGAACTACATACACTAATTGGTGCTGGTGGTGCTGAAGGTGCGATAGATGCATCTAATATTTTGAAACCAGCATTAGCTCGTGGTGAAGTTCAAGTAATCGGTGCAACTACATTAGATGAATATCAAAAATATATTGAATCTGATGCTGCTTTGGAACGTCGATTTGCGACGATAACAATCAAAGAACCAACTGAAGAGCAAACTGTTGCTATTTTAAAAGGACTTCGACCTAAGTATGAGGCCCATCATCATGTGCAAATTACTGATGGCGCGATTGAAGCAGCTGTTGAACTAGGGAATAGATATATTACAGATCGTTTCCTACCTGATAAAGCAATTGATTTAATGGATGAAGCAGCAGCACAAGTTCGGATTGAACGTCCAAATACGAAGTCAAAATTAAGTAAAAAGCAAGATCAACTTGATGAGTTACGTCATCAAAAAGATGAAGCTGTAAGTCAACAAGATTTTGAATTAGCAGCGGGTATTCGTACAAAAGAAATGCGTGTTAAAAAACAAGTTGAAGACTTGGAAGCTGAAAAAGCTGCTGCTGTTGAATCTAAGACAGAACATTATGATTTAAAAGTAACGAGTGAAGAGGTGGCAAACATTGTTTCTGATTGGACAGGTGTTCCACTTCAACAATTGAATAAGAGCGAAAGTGAACGCTTGATGCATCTTGAAGATGTCTTGCACGAACGTGTCATTGGACAAAATGAAGCTGTTAGTTCAATTTCAAAGGCTATTCGTCGTGCTAGAAGTGGCTTGAAGAATCCAGCCAGACCAATTGGCTCGTTTATGTTCCTTGGACCAACTGGTGTTGGTAAAACTGAATTGGCTAAGGCACTCGCTGAAGCAATGTTTGGTTCTGAAGAGGCAATGATTCGAGTAGATATGTCGGAATACATGGAAAAATACAGTACAAGTCGTTTGATTGGTTCACCACCAGGTTATGTTGGTTATGATGAAGGCGGACAATTAACTGAAAAAGTTCGTCAAACACCTTATTCTGTTGTCCTTTTGGATGAAGTTGAAAAAGCACATCCTGATGTTTTTAATATTTTACTTCAAGTTTTAGATGATGGGTATTTGACGGATTCTAAAGGACGCCGTATTGATTTCAGGAATACAATCATTATTATGACATCTAACTTAGGTGCAACTGCTATTCGCGATGAAAAATTTGTTGGCTTTGGTGTTAAAACTGAGCAAGACGAATATAAAGCAATGTCTGGGAAAATTCGAGCGGCTTTGAAAAAATCATTCCGTCCTGAATTTTTGAACCGAATTGATGAATCAATTATATTCCATTCATTAACTAAAGATGAATTGCATGAAATTGTGAAATTAATGACTAAAGAAGTTCTTGATCGTTTGAAAGATCAGGGAATTAAGGTTAAAATTTCATCTGCAGCTATTGATGTTATTGCTAAAGCTGGTTTTGATCCAGAGTATGGTGCTCGACCAATTCGTCGTGCGCTACAAACGGAAGTTGAGGATCGATTAAGTGAAGCACTTCTTTCTGGTCAAATAAAAGATAATGATAATGTCACGATTGGTGCAACAAAAGGTGTTATTAAAGTGACAATTAAAGAACCAAAAGTTAAAGCAGCAGTAAAATAGATTTAAAAGTGTGACTATATAATGTAGTCACACTTTTTTTAAGCATTAAAATATGAAAATTTGATTATTCAACCTATAATTGAAGTATTGGATAAAGAACTTACATTGTAGTTGTTATCAAATTTAGTAAGCATGAACTATTGACTTCTAAGCCAATAGCGTATATGCTAATTAAATGTATAATACTGTGAATTTTTATAGCTGATTACGATCTATTGTCCGTAAGAAGCCTTATAGAGAGACAAAAATGGTTATTGTTTAAAAAATAAATAAACTATTTTTGTTTTTTCTTTTGCCAAAAAAACCGATTTTTTCGTCTAGTATGCATTTTGTAATCAAAATGTAATATAAAATCATCGGACTTTGGCAGGTTTACAGAATAAATTTGAGAGGTGACTAATTTGGCTGGACATTTAGTAAACTACGGTAAACACAGTACACGTAGAAGCTACGCACGTATCAAAGAAGTTTTAGATTTACCTAATTTAATCGAAATCCAAAGTGATTCTTACCAATGGTTCTTGGATGAAGGTCTTCGTGAAATGTTTGAAGATATCATGCCAATTGACGATTTTGCTGGTAATTTGTCATTAGAATTTGTTGATTACCAATTATTAGAACCTAAATACACTGTAGATGAAGCACGCGCACATGACGCAAATTATTCAGCGCCATTACATGTCACATTACGTTTAACTAACCATGAAACTGGCGAAATTAAATCACAAGATGTTTTCTTTGGTGATTTCCCATTAATGACAGAGCAAGGCACATTTATTATTAATGGTGCCGAACGAGTTATCGTTTCTCAATTAGTTCGTTCACCAGGTGTTTATTACAATGGTTCATTAGACAAAAATGGTCGTGAAACATACGGCACAACTGTTATTCCTAACCGTGGTGCATGGTTAGAATATGAATCAGATGCTAAAAACATTTCATACGTACGTATTGATCGTACACGTAAAATTCCATTAACTGAATTGGTTCGTGCCTTAGGATTTGGTTCTGATGATGAAATTATTGAAATGTTGGGTAATAATGATAGCTTAATGCTAACACTTGAAAAAGATGTTCATAAAAATACGGATGATTCACGTGTTGAAGAATCTTTAAAAGATGTTTATGAACGTCTACGTCCCGGCGAACCTAAAACTGCTGATAGTTCACGTAGTTTATTGACGGCACGTTTCTTTGATCCAAAACGTTACGACTTGGCTCCAGTTGGTCGTTACAAGATCAACAAGAAACTAAGCTTAAAAACACGTTTATTGAACCAAACATTAGCTGAAACATTGGCTGATCCAGATACTGGTGAAGTCCTTGCACAAAAAGACACTGTCATTGATAAACAAGTTATGGAAACGTTAGCCCCTTATCTTGACCGTTCAGATTTCAAGACGGTTACTTATCATCCAGCAGAAGATGGTGTTGTTACTGAACCAATGGTCCTTCAAATTGTTAAAGTTTACTCTCAAGTAGACCCAGAACGCGAAATGCCAATGATTGGTAACGGTAATATTGACTTACAATACAAGCATATTGTACCCGCTGATATTATTGCTTCAATGAACTACTTCTTTAACTTGAAAGAAAACATCGGTTCTGTGGATGATATTGATCATTTAGGTAACCGTCGTATTCGTTCAGTTGGTGAATTATTACAAAACCAATTTAGAATTGGGTTATCACGTATGGAACGTGTTGTACGTGAACGTATGTCAATTCAAGATACAACAACTGTTACACCACAACAATTAATTAATATTCGTCCTGTTGTGGCTTCAATTAAAGAATTCTTTGGTTCATCTCAATTGTCACAATTCATGGATCAAACCAATCCACTTGGTGAATTGACGCATAAACGTCGTCTTTCTGCCTTAGGACCTGGTGGTTTGACTCGTGATCGTGCCGGATATGAAGTTCGTGATGTTCATTACACGCATTACGGTCGTATGTGTCCAATTGAAACGCCTGAAGGCCCTAATATTGGGTTAATTAATAGTTTATCAAGCTACGCACGTGTTAACCGTTATGGTTTCATTGAAACACCATACCGTCGTGTGAGTTGGGAATCACATCAAGTAACTGATAAAATTGATTACTTGACTGCTGATGAAGAAGATAACTATGTTATTGCACAGGCTAATTCACCATTAAATGAAGATGATTCATTTGTGAATAATCTTGTTATGGCTCGTAATCGTTCAGAAAATGTCGAGATTAATATCGATAAAGTCGATTACATGGATGTTTCACCTAAACAAGTTGTGGCCGTTGCTACAGCATGTATTCCTTTCTTGGAAAATGATGATTCTAACCGTGCCTTAATGGGTGCTAACATGCAACGTCAAGCTGTTCCTTTAGTTAATCCCCATTCACCACTTGTTGGTACAGGGATTGAATATAAAGCAGCTCATGATTCTGGTGTGGCTTTAATCAATAAAAATGAAGGTACTGTTGAATACGTTGATGCACGTGAAATTCGTGTTCGTCGTGAAGATGGCGCTTTAGATAAATACAAATTAATGAAATTCCGTCGTTCAAATGGTGGTAAAAACTACAACCAACGTCCAATTGTTCGTGTGAATGATCATGTTGATGCTGATGAAATTTTAGCTGATGGTCCTTCAATGGAAAATGGGGAATTAGCTTTAGGTCAAAACCCATTAGTTGCCTTTATGACTTGGAATGGTTATAACTTTGAAGATGCTGTTATCATTAACGAACGTCTTGTTCGTGATGATGTGTATACATCAATTCATATTGAAGAATTCGAATCAGAAGCGCGTGATACAAAATTAGGACCTGAAGAAATTACTCGTGAAATTCCTAATGTTGGTGAAGATTCATTAAAAGATCTTGATGAATTTGGTATCGTTCGTATTGGTGCTGAAGTTAACGATGGTGATATCTTAGTTGGTAAAGTAACGCCTAAAGGGGTTACTGAATTATCTGCTGAAGAACGTTTATTACATGCTATCTTTGGAGAAAAGGCTCGTGAAGTACGTGATACTTCATTGAAAGTTCCTCATGGTGGTGGTGGTATTGTTCAAGATGTTAAAATCTTTACGCGTGAAGCAGGGGATGAATTAAGTCCTGGTGTTAACATGATGGTTCGTATTTACATCGCACAAAAACGTAAGTTACGTGTTGGTGATAAGATGGCTGGACGTCATGGTAACAAAGGGGTTGTGTCAATCGTTGTTCCTTCTGAAGATATGCCTTACATGCCAGATGGTACACCAGTTGATATTCTCTTGAATCCCATGGGTGTTCCTTCTCGTATGAACATTGGCCAAGTTTTAGATCTTCATTTAGGTATGGCTGCTCGTAAATTAGGTATTCATGTTGCAACACCTGTTTTTGATGGTGCTCGTGATTCAGATATCTGGGATGTCTTTAAAGAAGCTGGAATTTCAGAAGATGGTAAGACAATCTTATACGATGGACGTACTGGTGATGCATTTGATAAACGTGTTTCTGTAGGGGTTATGTACTACATGAAACTTGCCCACATGGTTGATGATAAAATTCATGCTCGTTCAATCGGACCATACTCATTAGTAACGCAACAACCATTAGGTGGTAAAGCACAATTTGGTGGACAACGTTTTGGTGAAATGGAAGTTTGGGCACTTGAAGCTTATGGTGCTGCTTATACGTTACAAGAAATTTTAACGTACAAATCTGATGATGTTGTGGGTCGTGTGAAAACATACGAAGCAATTGTCAAAGGTGAACCAATTCCTAAACCAGGTGTTCCTGAATCATTCCGTGTTCTTGTTAAAGAATTACAGTCATTAGGATTAGATATGAAAGTACTTGATGCTAAGAAGGCTGAAATTGAATTACGCGATATGGATGATGACGATGATGATATCGTTAATGTGGATGCGTTAAGCAAATTAGCTAATGAACAAAAAGAGAAAAAAGCTAAAGAAGAAGCCAGCAAAATGGCTGCTGAAATGAATAAAGAATAATTTTGGCTTAGTTACTGAACTTGAATTTGTGTTGATGAAGCTAATTTTCAATTTGAAAAAGGTCAACACACTATAAAACTAAAGGGAGGTCGGTCCTTTGATCGATGTCAATAAATTTGATAGCATGCAAATTGGCTTAGCGTCTTCTGATAAGATTAGAAGCTGGTCATATGGTGAAGTTAAAAAGCCTGAAACAATCAATTACCGTACATTAAAACCTGAAAAAGACGGACTATTCGATGAACGTATTTTCGGACCAACAAAAGATTGGGAATGTGCCTGTGGTAAATACAAACGTATTCGCTATAAAGGTATCGTTTGTGATCGTTGTGGGGTTGAAGTTACGCGTTCTAAAGTACGTCGCGAACGTATGGGACATATCGAATTAGCTGCACCAGTTACACATATCTGGTACTTTAAAGGAATCCCAAGTCGTATGGGTCTTGTCTTAGACATGAGTCCTCGTGCTTTGGAAGAAGTTATTTACTTTGCTTCTTATGTTGTTACTGAACCAGGTAACACACCTCTTGAAAAGAAACAGTTATTAACAGAACGTGAATATCGTGAAAAACGTGAAGAATACGGAACTGAATTCGAAGCTGGAATGGGTGCTGATGCTATTCGTCATTTATTACGCGATGTTGATCTTGCTGGCGAATCTGAAGCATTAAAAGAAGAATTGAAAGATGCTACTGGTCAAAAGAGAACACGTGCCGTTCGTCGTTTGGATATTTTGGAAGCATTCCTACTTTCTGAAAATGAACCTTCATGGATGGTTATGGATGCTGTTCCTATTATTCCACCTGATTTACGTCCAATGGTTCAATTAGAAGGTGGCCGTTTTGCCACTTCTGATTTGAATGATTTGTACAGACGGGTTATTAACCGAAATAACCGACTAAAACGTTTATTAGATTTGAATGCGCCTGGTATCATTGTTCAAAATGAAAAACGTATGTTACAAGAAGCTGTTGATGCATTGATTGATAATGGTCGTCGTGGCCGTCCAGTTACTGGGCCAGGTAACCGACCATTGAAATCTCTTTCACATATGTTGAAAGGTAAACAAGGACGTTTCCGTCAGAATTTACTTGGAAAACGTGTTGATTATTCAGGCCGTTCAGTTATTGCTGTTGGACCAACGTTACAAATGAATCAATGTGGTATTCCTCGTGAGATGGCTTTGGAATTATTCAAACCATTTATGATGAAAGAACTTGTTAAACGCGAAATGGCATCAAATATTAAAAATGCTAAACGTAAACTTGATCGTCGCGATGAAGATATCTGGGATGTTTTAGAAGAAGTTATTGTTGAACACCCAGTTTTACTTAACCGTGCACCAACACTTCATCGTCTTGGTATTCAAGCTTTCGAACCCATTTTAGTTGATGGTAAAGCAATTCGTCTTCATCCTTTGGCTTGTGAAGCTTACAATGCCGATTTTGATGGCGATCAAATGGCTATCCATGTACCTTTATCTGATGAAGCACAAGCAGAAGCACGTTTGCTTATGTTAGCTGCTCATCATATCTTGGCACCTAAAGATGGTAAACCAGTTGTAACACCTTCTCAAGATATGGTTTTAGGTAACTACTACCTTACTATGGAAGAAGCTGGACGCGAAGGCGAAGGCATGATCTTTAAAGATGCTAACGAAGCTGTAATGGCTTACCGTAATGGCTATGTTCATTTACACACTCGTATTGGATTACAAACAGCAACATTAGCTGCTGAAGGTAAACCATTTACTGATTGGCAAAAAGAACGCATTATGGTAACAACTGTTGGTAAAGCAATCTTTAATGAAATCTTACCTAAAGAATTTGCCTACATTAATGAACCTAAGACTGATAACTTAATTAATAAAACAGCTGATAAATATTTCGTTGAACCTGGCGAAAATGTTGGTGATGTTATTAAAGCGCAAGAAATTATTTTACCTTTCAAAAAAGGGTTCTTGAGTGATATCATTTCTGAAGTTTACAAACGATTTAAAGTAACTGAAACTTCTAAGATGTTAGATCGTCTTAAAAACTTAGGTTACGATCAATCAACTCATGCTGGTATTACAGTTGGTATTTCTGATGTAACTGATTTGAAGGAAAAACCTGCAATTATTGAAGAAGCACATAAACAAGTTGCTTTGGTTGCAAAACAATTCCGTCGCGGTTTGATTACAGAAGATGAACGCTATGAACGCGTTATCGCCATCTGGACACAAGCAAAAGATGATATTCAACAAAAACTAATGGAAACATTGGGCACACAAAATCCTATTCAAATGATGAGTGATTCTGGCGCCCGTGGTAATATCTCTAACTTTACTCAATTAGCTGGTATGCGTGGTTTGATGGCAGCTCCTAATGGTAAAACAATGGAATTACCTATTATTTCTAACTTCCGTGAAGGTTTGTCTGTGTTGGAAATGTTTATTTCAACTCATGGGGCTCGTAAAGGGATGACTGATACGGCCTTGAAGACTGCCGATTCTGGATACTTGACTCGTCGACTTGTTGATGTTGCGCAAGATGTTATTATTCGTGAAAAAGATTGTTTCACTGATCGTGGCTTAGATGTATCAGCTATCAAAGAAGGAAATGAAATGATCGAACCATTGTATGACCGTATTTTAGGTCGTTACGCAATGAAGACCGTTAAAAATCCTGAAACTGGTGATGTGATCGTCACTGCAAACGAAATGATTGAAGAAAGCAAAGCGCAAGCAATTATCGCTGCTGGAATCGAACAAGTAACTATCCGCTCAGCATTTACATGTAACACAAAGCATGGGGTTTGTGAACATTGTTATGGTCGTAATATGGCTACTGGGGATCAAGTTGAAGTTGGTGAAGCAGTTGGTACTGTTGCTGCTCAATCAATCGGTGAACCCGGAACTCAATTAACAATGCGTACTTTCCATACTGGTGGGGTTGCCGGAGATGATATTACACAAGGATTACCTCGTGTTCAAGAAATCTTCGAAGCACGTAATCCTAAAGGTCGTGCTGAAATTACAGAAGTAACTGGTGTGATTGAAGCTATTGAAGAAAATCCTGCTGAACGTACTAAAGAAGTTACGGTTAAGGGTGAAACTGATACACGAACATATAGTTTACCTTATACTGCTGTTCTTAAAGTTGCCGAAGGCGATAAAATTCATCGTGGAGAAGCACTAACAGTTGGGTCAATTGATCCTAAACAATTAATTCAAGTTCGTGATGTTCTTTCAACGGAGAACTACATTCTTCGTGAAGTTCAAAAAGTATACCGTATGCAAGGGGTAGAAATCTCTGATAAGCATGTGGAGGTTATGTCCCGTCAAATGTTACGTAAGGTTCGCGTTATGGATCCCGGTGACACAGACGTCTTGCCAGGTACTTTATTGGATATCATGGATCTTAAAGAAGATAACTACAAGACATTGATTAAGGGTGGCATTCCAGCTACATCACGTCCTGTCTTGCTTGGTATCACTAAAGCATCTCTTGAAACAAACAGTTTCTTATCAGCTGCATCATTCCAAGAAACAACTCGTGTTCTTACGGATGCTGCTATTCGCGGTAAGAATGATCCATTAATTGGTTTGAAAGAAAATGTTATTATTGGTAAGATTATTCCTGCCGGTACTGGTATGCCAGATTACCGTCAAATCAAACCAAAAGAAACAGGTTCAATTTCAGCTAATGTTTATTCAATCTCAGATATTGAGAAACGAATGAAAGAAGAAGAAGCTGGCGTGAACGACTAGCGTTAAAGCTAAAAAAGAACAATTCTTATTAATTTAAGAATTGTTCTTTTTTTTGCGTTTTATAAACGAACAATAAACGCTTCCATTCAAATGATGTACGTAAACTATTGTATGGATAAATGGACTGTGTTAATATTGTCATACAATAAAAAATACCAATCACCTATATAATGTCATGATATGGATGCTAGTTTCTACCCGGAGCCGTAAATTCCGGACTATATGTGAACTAAATCGAGCACGTATTGGGCATGAAATCCATAGAAAATCTGACTTATTAGTGTGAAGGATAATGTGGAGGATCGAATGAAAAATAGCACGGAATTAGAAAATAGTAGTTTGGACGAATCTAACTTATCGAATTTTAAAGCAGCAATTTTAGGGTTACAGCATTTATTAGCCATGTATTCAGGCGACATTTTAGTGCCATTATTAGTTGGGGCTGCACTTGGTTTTAGTACAAAACAAATTACTTATTTAGTTTCGATGGATATTTTCATGTGTGGGATTGCAACATTGTTACAATTGAAACGCACACGTTTCACAGGGATTGGCTTACCCGTAGTACTTGGATGTGCGATTGAATATGTCGCACCACTGAGTGCTGTGGGTAAACATTTTGGCTTGGGAACGATGTATGGGGCGATTATTGCTGCCGGAATTTTTATTTTCCTAATTGCTGGATTTTTTGCAAATATTAGAAAGTTTTTCCCGCCAGTAGTTACAGGATCGTTAATTACATTGATTGGATTAACGTTAATCCCAGTTGCTTTTACTAATATGGGTGGTGGGGATGCAGCTGCCAAATCGTTTGGTAGCATTCCTAATCTGATAGTTGCGGGTGTTACGATTGCCGTCATCTTGATCTTAAATATTTGGGGACGTGGTTTCATTCAACAAGTTGGTATCTTAATTGGTATTTTAGTTGGTGTGATAGTTGCTTCTTTTATGGGTAAAGTAACGTTAGATCCAGTGAGTCAAGCAAATTGGTTCCAATTACCACATATCTTTATGTTTGCTGCACCAAAATTTGAATGGTCATCAATTGTGACGATGATTTTAGCGGCTTTGACAACAATGATTGAATCAACAGGTGTATTCTTTGCTTTAGGAGATATTATTGGTCAACCTATTAAAAAAGATGATTTGAAAAAAGGGTATCGTGCTGAAGGCATTGCTGCTATTTTAGGCGGTATTTTCAATACGTTCCCATACTCAACTTTTTCACAAAATGTGGGTATCGTTCAATTATCAGGTATTAAAACAAAAAAACCGGTTTATTTCTCAGCATTCTTTTTAATCGTTTTAGGACTTTTACCTAAAATAGGTGCAGCCGCCACTGTTATTCCTGCTTCTGTTTTGGGTGGTGCTATGTTGGTAATGTTTGGTATGGTTGGTGCGCAAGGCATTAAAATGTTGCGTGAAGTTGAGGGCAGTAACAGCAATTTATTGATTATTGGTATTTCAGTCAGCTTGGGTCTTGGTGTCACGGTGCAACCTGCATTACTTCAAGCGTTACCATTAACAGTTCAAACTATTTTGGGTAACGGACTTGTTGTAGGTAGTTTATCAGCGGTTATCTTAAATATTTTATTTAATTATGGTCATTTAAATGATGCCATTGAGGACTAATTGAAAAGGCTGAGCAAATTTGCTCAGCCTTTTTTTATATGAGGAAAGATAGGATAATGGTGAGATAGGTACCTAGTGTTAGATGTGGGACAAAGGCGAAAGCTTGATGGCGAGTTTGCTTTGCACAAAGGAAATAAATGAGTGAACTGATGCAAGCACTAAGCGTAACGATTAGACAAAACTGAACACCCAATGTTAGTTGAATAACGAGTAGTAAAATAAAATCACCAAGTCCAAGCTTTTGTTGAAAACATAAAATAAATAGAAATAGACTGAAAAATAAAATAGTGATTAAGGCATCTGGAAAACCGAGTAATAGATAATGCCAAGTGATAAGTAAAATGCCGCCACCAATAGTTAAACGACTAGAAATAAGACGGTTGGTGAAGTCCATAACTGATAAAAAGGTTAAATAAAACAAAAAAGTGACAATTAGTAAAAAATTTGGTAAAGGTAGTTGAATAAAAGTGACAGGGAGCATAAATGCTAAGCTGCATTCGAAAATAAATGAGTAAGCCGGGAATCGGCCCTTGCAGAATCGACAACATCCGTGTAATCTGAGATAAGTGTAGATGGGGATAAGGTCACGCCAAAGAATCTCGGCACCACAATAATCGCACATTGACCTTTGACCTAACTGACTTTGATTCAATGCACAACGTGTTGCAATACAGGTGATGAATGAACCTAAGCAAGCGCCTAATAGAAATAGGTAACTAATTAACATAATTAAAATCCTCCTATATTAAAAAGTACGCTTTTTAGCATAAATACCATTGACGAAAATTAAATACCATGCTATTCTATGTAAGGTGCTTTTTGTGAGCAGTTAATTCATCTACATAGTTGAGATTCTGTCTAACAGTAGCGCATTATAAGCCAGACGTCTAGGACGTTATTTTTTATTATTAAAAAATGAACCACCTGGATGTGTGGACTTAAAAACAATTAACCTATAATAAGGAAGGAGGAAACTTTAGATGCCAACAATTAATCAATTAGTTCGTAAAGGTCGTAATTCTAAAGGTTCAAAATCTGGTGCACCCGCATTAAACTTCGGGTATAACAGTTACAAAAAAGTTCAAACAGATAATCCTGCACCACAAAAACGTGGGGTTGCTACTCGTGTCGGAACAATGACACCTAAGAAACCTAACTCTGCTTTACGTAAATATGCACGTGTGCGTTTATCTAACTTGCTTGAAGTTACAGCATACATTCCTGGTATTGGACATAACTTACAAGAACATAGTGTTGTTCTTATTCGTGGTGGCCGTGTAAAAGATTTACCTGGGGTACGTTACCATGTTATCCGTGGTGCTCTTGATACAGCCGGTGTTGCTGATCGTAAACAAAGTCGTTCAAAATACGGCGCAAAGAGACCTAAGTAATAATAAGTTATTCTAATAAAAAATAGAATCTAAGGAGGTTATTTAGATGCCAAGAAAAGGCCCAGCTCCAAAACGAGAAGTATTGCCTGATCCAATTTACAATTCTAAATTAGTAACACGTTTAATCAACCGTTTAATGTTAGATGGTCGTCGTGGTACTGCATCAAAGATCTTGTATGATGCATTCGAAATGATTAAAGAACAAACAGGAAACGAACCTAATGAAGTTTTTGATGAAGCTATGAAAAACATCATGCCTGTACTTGAAGTTAAAGCTCGCCGTGTCGGTGGTTCTAACTACCAAGTGCCAATTGAAGTTCGCCCTGATCGTCGTTCAACTTTAGGTTTACGTTGGTTAGTAAGTTACGCACGTTTACGTGGGGAACATACTATGCCAGAACGTTTAGCTAAAGAAATCATGGATGCAGCTAACAATACTGGTGCATCAGTTAAGAAACGTGAAGATACACATAAAATGGCTGACGCTAATAAAGCATTCGCACATTACCGCTGGTAATTTTATAAAAGGATGGCTATTATATGATTTTGATAATCGATATAGTAGTCATTTTTTTGAATATATTTTAGAATCGGAAGGAGATCCTACAAAATGGCAAACAAACGCGAATTTCCACTAGAAAAAACGCGTAATATTGGGATTGTTGCTCATATTGATGCTGGTAAGACAACAACTACTGAACGTATTTTGTACTACACTGGTAAAATCCATAAAATTGGTGAAACTCATGAAGGAGCTTCACAAATGGATTGGATGGAACAAGAACAAGAACGTGGTATTACAATCACATCAGCTGCTACAACAGCTGAATGGAAAGGTCATCGTATTAACATCATCGATACTCCAGGACATGTGGATTTCACTATTGAAGTTGAACGTTCACTTCGTGTCTTAGATGGAGCCGTTGTTGTTTTAGATGGTCAATCTGGTGTTGAACCACAAACTGAAAATGTTTGGCGTCAAGCAACAACATATTCAGTTCCTCGTATCGTATTCATCAATAAGATGGATAAAATGGGTGCTAACTTTGATTATTCAGTAGGTACAATCAAAGATCGTCTTCAAGTAAATGCTGTTCCTATCCAAATGCCAATTGGCGCTGAAGATGATTTTGAAGGTGTTATTGATTTAATCGAAATGAAAGCCGATTTATATGATAACGATGATTTAGGAGCTACATGGGAAAGTATTGATGTTCCTGAAGAATATTTAGAAGAAGCTACAAAACGTCGTGAAGCTTTAGTTGAATCTGTTGCTGATGTTGATGAAAAGCTTATGGAAAAATATCTTGATGGGGTTGAAATTACTAAAGATGAAATCAAAGCTGCTATTCGTAAAGCAACATTGAACCTTGAAATGTACCCAGTTCTTGCTGGCTCAGCATTTAAAAACAAGGGTGTTCAAATGATGTTGGATGCTGTTAATGATTTCTTACCATCTCCTTTAGATGTTAAACCTTATAATGCAACAGATCCTAAAACAGATGAAGAAGTTGAAATTACAGCTGGCGATGATAAAGATTTTGCTGCTTTGGCCTTTAAAATTGCAACAGATCCATTCGTTGGTCGTTTAACATTCTTCCGTGTTTACTCAGGTACATTACAAGCTGGTTCTTATGTTTTGAATTCTACTAAAGACACGCGTGAACGTGTTGGTCGTATTCTTCAAATGCATTCAAATCACCGTAATGAAATTCCTGAAGTATTCTCAGGTGATATTGCTGCTGCTATTGGTTTGAAAAATACAACAACTGGTGATTCATTAACGGATGAAAAACACCCATTAATTCTTGAATCAATGGAATTCCCTGAACCAGTTATCCAAGTATCTATCGAACCAAAAACAAAAGCTGATCAAGATAAGATGGATATCGGTTTGCAAAAACTTGCTGAAGAAGATCCTTCATTCAAGGCAGAAACTAACCCTGAAACTGGTGAAACTTTAATCGCTGGTATGGGTGAATTGCATTTGGATATCATCGTTGATCGTATGAGACGTGAATTTAACGTTGAAGCTACTGTTGGTGAACCACAAGTTGCCTACCGTGAAACATTTACAAAAACTGTTTCTGCACAAGGTAAATTTGTTCGTCAATCTGGTGGTAAAGGTCAATATGGTGATGTTACTGTTGAATTCTCACCTAATGTAGAAGGTGGCGGTTTTGCATTCGAAGACGCTATCGTCGGTGGGGTTGTTCCTCGTGAATATATCCCTTCAGTTGAACAAGGTTTGAGAGAAGCTATGCAAAATGGTGTTCTTGCAGGTTACCCACTTATCGATGTTAAAGCTAAATTGTATGATGGATCATACCATGATGTCGATTCTAACGAATCAGCATTTAAGGTAGCTGCCTCAATGTCATTGAGAAATGCTGCTAAGAGTGCTGGTGCTGTCATCCTTGAACCAATGATGAAAGTTGAAGTTGTTGCTCCAGAAGATTACTTAGGTGATGTTATGGGACACGTAACTGCTCGTCGTGGACGTGTTGAAGGTATGGAAGCTCGCGGAAATGCACAAGTTGTTAATGCAATGGTTCCTCTTTCAGGAATGTTTGGTTACGCAACTACTTTACGTTCTTCTACACAAGGTCGTGGTACATTCACAATGACATTTGATCATTATGAAGCTGTACCAAAAGCAATCCAAGAAGAAATTATGAAGAAAAATGGAACATCTGCTGATTAGTCAGTTGTTTTAAACTTTTTAAAAGAAGTTATCGTTTAACGGTAACTTCTTTTTTTGTGTTAAAATAACAGTTGAAAATAAAAAGAGTTTTAAAAAAAGTAAATTATGATTAAACAATGAGAAAGTTTGAAAAAAAGCAAGAAAGCACTTGCCATAGGGCTTTATCTTTAGTAATATAGATAAGTACCCAAAAACAGATGGCGTAGTTCGCCCTGTGACAGGGTTTCATAGAATGAGCTAAGATGTGCAAGATTGCGACACGCCCGGCAGCTTTGCCACGCAAGGCGTGCCGGTCACTTGCACGGAGCTAGTCTTATTTTTAAAATAGACGAAGGAGGGAACAAAATGGCAAAACAAAAAATTCGTATTCGCCTAAAAGCTTACGAACACCGTATTTTAGATCAATCTGCTGACAAGATTGTTGAAACTGCAAAAAGAACAGGGGCAACAATTTCTGGACCAATTCCATTGCCAACAGAACGTACATTATACACAGTTTTACGTTCACCACATAAGCATAAAGATTCACGTGAACAATTCGAAATGCTTACACATAAACGTTTGATTGATATCGTTAACCCAACACCTAAGACAGTTGATTCATTGATGAAACTTGACTTACCTAGTGGCGTTGATATTGAAATCAAGTTATAAAACCGAGCTACAAAAATAAATTATAAACATATTGGAGGTGTACTTATGACTACAAAAGGAATCTTAGGAAAAAAAGTAGGTATGACACAAGTTTTTACTGATAATGGTGAATTGGTACCAGTTACAGTTATTGAATCTACACCAAACGTTGTTTTACAATTGAAAACAATTGAAAACGATGGTTATGAAGCAATTCAATTAGGCTACCAAGACATGCGTGAAGTATTAACAAACAAACCTGCTAAAGGTCATGCAGCAAAAGCAAATACTACTCCTAAGCGCTTCGTTCGTGAAATTAACGATGTCGTGCTTAGTGAATATAAAGTAGGCGACGAAATCAAGGTTGATACTTTCTCAGCTGGAGACGTCGTTAACGTCACAGGTACGTCTAAGGGACATGGTTTCCAAGGAAATATCAAACGTTGGGGACAATCACGAGGTCCTATGACTCATGGTTCACGTTACCATCGTCGTCCTGGTTCAATGGGTGCCGTTATTAACCGTGTATTTAAAGGTAAGAGATTACCTGGTCGCATGGGTGGCAAGCGCGTAACTGTCCAAAACTTGGAAATTATTCGTGTTGACGTTGATAGCAATGTTATCTTGATTAAAGGTAACGTGCCAGGCGCAAACAAATCAGTAGTAACAATTAAAAACGTCATTAAAGACGCTAAATAACAGGAAGGAGGAATTTCAAAATGCCAACAGTCGCATTATTAAAACAAGATGGTACTAAAAATGGTGAAGTTGAATTAAACGATGCTATTTTTGGAATCGAACCTAACGACAATGTCATTTTTGACGCCGTAATCATGCAACGTGCATCTTTACGTCAAGGAACTCATTCAGTTAAAAACAAAAGTGCAGTTTCAGGTGGTGGTAGAAAACCATGGCGCCAAAAAGGAACAGGTCGTGCTCGTCAAGGATCTATCCGTAGCCCACAATGGCGTGGTGGTGGTGTCGTATTTGGCCCTACTCCTCGTTCATATAGTTACAAATTACCTAAAAAAGTTCGTCGTTTAGCTCTTAAATCAGTACTTTCACAAAAAGTATTAGATGGTAGCGTGGTTATGGTCGATGCACTTAGCTTCGAACAACCAAAAACAAAAACTTTTAAAGAAGTTTTAAGTAACTTAGATATTAATAAAAAAGTATTAATAGTTCTTGAACCTGGCAATGATTTCGTTGCTTTAGCAGCTCGTAACTTACCAAACGTTACAGTAGTAGAAGCTAAAGGTGTTAACGTTCTTGACGTTATCAACAACGACAAATTAGTCATGACTCAAGCAGCTCTTTCTCAAGTAGAGGAGGCTCTTTCATAATGGAATCAAGAAATGTTATCTTACGCCCAGTCATCACCGAAGCAGCAATGGACAGAATGGCTGATAAGGTTTACACATTTGATGTTGATACTCGTGCAACTAAAATTGAAGTTAAAAAAGCTATCGAAGATATTTTTAGCGTCAAAGTTGTTAAAGTAAATATCATGAATGTTAAAGGTAAGTTGAAACGTCAAGGTCGCTATGCTGGTTATACTAAAAAACGTCGTAAAGCAATCGTTACTTTAACTGCCGATTCAAAAGAAATTCAATTATTCGAAGAATAATCTAAATTTTTGTAAATAGGAGGAAAACAACGTGGGAATTAAAAAATTCAAACCAACCACTAACGGCCGTCGTAATATGACTGGTTCTGATTTTTCAGAAATTACTAAATCAACTCCTGAAAAATCATTACTAGAATCAAAAAGCAGAACTGCTGGCCGTAACAACTATGGTCGCATTACTGTTCGTCACCGTGGTGGTGGTCATAAACGTCAATACCGTTTGGTCGATTTCAAACGTGTTAAAGACAATGTAACAGCAACTGTTAAAGCAATTGAATATGATCCAAACCGTTCAGCTAATATTGCATTAATTCAATATACTGATGGTATCAAATCATACATTATTGCTCCTAAAGGATTAGAAGTTGGCATGATGGTTCAATCTGGTAAAGAAGCAGATATCAAGGTTGGTAACGCATTAGCTCTTCAAGATATCCCAGTTGGTACAATTATCCATAATGTCGAATTGAAACCAGGTAAGGGTGGACAACTTGCTCGTTCAGCCGGTGCTTCAGCACAATTACTTGGTAAAGAAGGCAAATACGTTCTTGTTCGTTTGACATCAGGCGAAGTTCGCATGATCTTATCAACATGTCGCGCATCTATCGGTGCTGTTGGTAACGAACAACATGAATTAATCAAAATTGGTAAAGCTGGTCGTGCTCGTTGGGCTGGTAAACGTCCTACAGTTCGTGGATCAGTTATGAATCCTAACGATCATCCTCATGGTGGTGGTGAAGGTAAAGCACCAATTGGTCGTCCATCACCTATGTCTCCTTGGGGTCAAAAGACGATGGGTTACAAAACACGTTCAAAGAAAAACCAATCAGACAAATTTATCGTACGTGGACGCAACAAGAAATAATTTGCTTGTTGCTTAAGCTATATTCCGGAAGGAGGATTCACATTGAGTCGTAGTCTAAAAAAGGGACCATTCGTCGATGAACATTTGATGAAAAAGGTCGAAGCACAAACTGATCAAGAAAAGAAAACAGTTATCAAGACATGGTCACGTCGTTCAACAATCTTCCCTAACTTTATTGGTCTAACTATCGCTGTATATGATGGACGCAAACACGTTCCAGTTTTTATGCAAGAAGATATGGTTGGTCATAAGTTGGGTGAATTTGTTCCAACACGTACTTTCCGTGGTCACGGATCTGACGATAAGAAAACTGCAGTTAAATAAAGGAGGTTATACACATGGCTGAACAAGTAACATCAGCAAAAGCAACCGCCAAAACTGTTCGTATTCCAGCGCGTAAAGCTCGCTTGGTAATCGATCTTATCAGAGGTAAAAGTGTTGCTGAAGCTATCGGTATCTTGAGATTTACTCCAAGAGCCGGAAGCCCAATTATTGAAAAAGTATTACTTTCTGCTGTAGCTAATGCAGAAAATAATTTTGATTTAGATGGTGAAAACTTGGTTATTACTGATATCTTTGCTAACGAAGGACCAACGTTAAAACGTTTCCGTCCCCGTGCTAAGGGATCAGCATCACCAATCAACAAACGTACGAGTCACATTACAGTAGTTGTATCTGAAGCTACAAAATAAGGAGGGATAACGCGTGGGTCAAAAAATAAATCCAACGGGATTACGTGTAGGTATCATTCGTGATTGGGATTCAAAATGGTATGCAGAAAAAGATTTTGCAAACTACCTTCATGAAGATTTACACATCCGTAAATACATTCAAGAAAAATTAACCGACGCTTCTGTCTCTATCGTTGAAATCGAACGCGCTGCAAAACGTGTTAACGTTTCAATCCATACTGCTAAACCCGGTATGGTTATCGGTAAAGGTGGAGCTGAAGTTGAAAAACTTCGTAAAGAATTAAATGATTTAACAGGTAAACGTGTGCATATCAACATTGTTGAAATCAAACGTCCTGATTTAGATGCTCAATTAGTCGGCGAAAACGTTGCGGAACAATTAGAAAACCGTGTCGCATTCCGTCGTGCTGTTAAACAAGCTATGCAACGTACAATGCGCTCTGGTGCTAAAGGTATCAAAGTTCAAGTTGCTGGTCGTCTTAACGGAGCAGATATGTCTCGTGTCGAAAGTTACTCAGATGGTACCGTTCCATTACATACCTTAAGAGCAGACATTGACTATGCTTGGGTTGAAGCAATGACCACTTATGGTAAATTAGGCGTTAAAGTCTGGATCTACCGTGGTGAAATCTTACCAGCTAAGAAAAACGCTGTGAAAGGAGGGAAATAACCTATGTTAGTACCTAAACGTACAAAATTCCGTCGTGAATTCCGTGGTAAAATGCGTGGGGAAGCTAAAGGTGGCAAAGAAGTCGCTTTTGGAGATTACGGTTTGCAGGCTCTTGAATCATCATGGATCACTAACCGTCAAATCGAAGCTGCCCGTGTCGCAATTAACCGTCATATGAAACGTGGTGGGAAAGTATGGATTAAAATTTTCCCTCATAAATCATATACTGCAAAAGCAATTGGTGTTCGAATGGGTTCTGGTAAAGGTGCTCCTGAAGGATGGGTAGCTCCAGTTAAACGTGGAAAGATCATGTTTGAAGTTGCCGGTGTTACTGAAGAAGTTGCTCGCGAAGCTTTACGCTTAGCATCAAACAAACTTCCAGTGAGAACTAAAATTGTAAAACGTGAGGAAGTAGGTGGCGAATCACATGAAGGCTAAGGAAATTAATGAATTAACCACTGCTGAAATGATTACCAAAGAACAAGAATTTAAAGATGAATTGTTTAACTTACGCTTCCAATTAGCTACCGGTCAATTAGAAAATACCGCACGCTTAAGTGAAGTTCGTAAAACAATTGCTCGTATCAAAACGGCATTACGCCAACAAGAATTAAACAAGTAGATTACGAAAGGGAGGCCATTTACGCATGAGTGAAACTCGTAACCAACGTAAAGTCTATCAAGGACGTGTTGTATCCGACAAAATGGATAAAACGATTAGTGTTCTTATCGAAACATACAAGACACACAAAACCTACGGTAAACGTGTGACTTATTCTAAAAAATTCTATGCACATGATGAAAACAACGAAGCAAAAATCGGCGATATTGTTCAAATTATGGAAACTCGTCCATTGTCAGCAACTAAGAGATTCCGTTTATTAGATATCGTTGAAAAAGCAGTTATTGCTTAAGCATAATTGCCATTCGTATTTCTAATTTGCTATTGAAAGGAGGACACTTACTGTGATACAAACAGAAAGTCGTTTAAAAATTGCCGACAATTCAGGCGCAAAGGAAATCTTAACTATTAAAGTTTTAGGTGGATCAAAGCGTAGAACTGCTAATATCGGTGACGTTATTGTTGCTACTGTTAAACATGCAACACCAGGTGGTGTTGTCAAAAAAGGTGAAGTTGTTAAAGCTGTAATCGTACGTACAAAATCAGGTGCTCATCGCGCTGACGGTTCATACATCAAATTTGATGAAAATGCTGCCGTTATCATCCAAGATGACAAAAGCCCTAAAGGTACACGTATCTTTGGACCTGTTGCACGTGAATTACGTGATAACAATTTCATGAAGATTGTTTCTTTAGCACCCGAAGTATTATAAGAAATCCATCGGAAAACAAGGAGGTGCGCTAAATGTTCGTCAAAACTGGTGATAAAGTTCAATTAATTGCAGGTAAAGATAAAGGTAAACAAGGTACTGTTACTAAAGTTTTCCTTAAACAAGACCGTGTGATTGTTGAAGGTATCAATATTGTAAAAAAACATCAAAAACCTAGCAACTCGAATCCACAAGGTGGCATCGTGGATATGGCAGCACCAATTCACGTTTCAAACGTGATGCTTGTCGACCCTTCTACAAACGAACCAACTCGTGTTGGCTTTAAAGTTGTAGATGGCAAGAAAGTTAGAGTTTCTAAAAAATCAGGTGAAACTGTTAAGTAGACCTATTGAAAGGAGGACACTTTCTTCATGACTAACCGTTTAAAAGAAAAGTTCACTAATGAAATTACACCATCTATGATGGAAAAATTTAACTACACATCAATTATGCAAACACCTCAAGTTGATAAAATTGTTATCAACATGGGTGTAGGTGATGCTGTTACAAATGCTAAGAATTTAGATAAAGCAGTTGAAGAATTAGCTTTGATCGCTGGTCAAAAACCTTTGGTTACAAAAGCTAAAAAATCAATCGCTGGCTTCCGTTTACGTGAAGGTATGCCAATCGGTGCTAAAGTTACTTTACGTGGCGAACGCATGTACGATTTCTTAGACAAATTAGTATCAGTTTCATTACCTCGTGTGCGTGATTTCCGTGGTGTTAGCAATAAAGCCTTTGATGGCCGTGGTAACTATACTTTAGGTGTTCGCGAACAATTAATTTTCCCAGAAATCGATTTCGATGATGTGGATAAAGTTCGTGGAATGGATATCGTTATTGTTACAACTGCTAATACTGATGAGGAATCAAAAGAATTACTCACACAATTAGGTATGCCGTTTTCTAAATAATAAGGAGGTTACAAAGCTTTGGCTAAAAAATCATTAATTGCAAAGAACAAACGTCCAGCAAAATTCTCTACACAAGCTTATACACGTTGCGAACGTTGTGGTCGTCCACATTCTGTTTATCGTAAATTTAAATTATGCCGTATTTGTCTTCGTGACCTTGCTCACAAAGGCCAAATTCCTGGTATGAAAAAAGCTAGCTGGTAAATCTAAAAGACAAGTTAAAGGAGGGTAAACTCAATGGTCATGACTGATCCGATCGCAGACTTTTTAACTCGTATCCGTAATGCAAATATGGTACGGCATGAGTCTTTAGAAGTGCCTGCTTCAAAAATCAAACGTGATATCGCTGAAATCCTTAAAAATGAAGGTTTCGTACGTGATATCGAATACATCGATGATGACAAACAAGGAATTATCCGTGTATTTTTAAAATTTGGAAAAGACAATGAACGTGTAATCTCTGGTATCAAACGTATTTCAAAACCAGGATTACGTACGTACGTTCAAGCTGATGCAGTTCCTAAAGTATTAAATGGTTTAGGAATTGCAGTTATCTCAACATCAGAAGGTGTGATGACAGATAAAGATGCACGCGCCAAACAAATTGGTGGCGAAGTCTTAGCATACATCTGGTAATCAATTAATTCGTAAGGAGGTGTCACTCGCGTGAGTCGTATAGGTTATAAAGAAATCGTTCTTCCTGCTGGTGTAGAAGTTACACAAGAAGGTCAAATGGTTACAGTAAAAGGCCCCAAAGGTGAATTAACTCGTAAGTTTTCTAATGCAATTACAATGCATGTTGAAGGCCTTTCAGTTAAATTTACTCGTGAAAGTGACGATAAAAGCACTCGTGCCTTACATGGTACAATGCGTGCCAACGTAAACAACATGGTTCTTGGTGTTACAGAAGGTTTCAAAAAAGAACTTGAGTTGATTGGTGTTGGTTATCGTGCACAATTACAAGGGAAAAAATTAGTATTAAATGTTGGTTATTCACATCAAGTGGATTTTGAAGAACGTGCAAACTTAAAAGTTGAAGTTCCTGCAAATACAAGTATCATTATTTCAGGTATCAGTAAACAAGAAGTTGGCGATCTTGCCGCAGAAATTCGTGCCGTTCGTCCTCCAGAACCTTATAAAGGTAAAGGAATTCGGTACGTTGGCGAACATGTTCGTCGTAAAGAAGGTAAAACAGGTAAATAATGCTGCTTAGCATTACTTACTTTGTTTTTGAATAAAATCAAGAGGTGAAAATTGTGATTACAAAACCAGATAGAAATAAAACACGTTCAAAGCGTCATTTACGTGTTCGTGGTAAGATTTCTGGAACTGCAGAGTGCCCACGCTTAAACGTATTCCGTTCAAATAACCACATCTACGCTCAAGTAATTGATGACGTAGCGGGTGTAACGCTAGCAAGTGCCTCAACAATTGATAGTGAAGTAACAGGCGATAGCAAAGTAGCAAAAGCTACTGCTGTTGGCGCATTAGTTGCTAAACGTGCTAATGACAAAGGTATCAAAGCTGTTGTTTTTGATCGTGGCGGATACTTATACCATGGACGCGTTGCTGCTTTAGCTGAAGCAGCTCGTGAAAATGGATTAGAATTCTAAGAAAGGGAGGAAATAGTTTATGACTTTCATTGATCCAACTCATTTAGATTTAGAAGATCGTGTTGTTGCGATTAACCGTGTTACTAAAGTTGTAAAAGGTGGACGTCGTCTACGTTTTGCTGCATTAGTTATCGTCGGTGATCACAATGGTCATGTAGGCTTCGGTACAGGTAAAGCTCAAGAAGTTCCTGAAGCAATCCGTAAAGCAGTTGAAGATGCTAAAAAGAACTTGATTGACGTACCTATGGTCGGTACGACACTTCCTCACGAAGTTCTCGGTCAATACAGTGGTGGACGCATTATGCTTAAACCAGCTGTTGAAGGTTCTGGAGTTGCTGCTGGTGGTTCAGTTCGTGCCGTTATGGAACTTGCTGGAGTATCAGATGTAACAAGTAAATCATTAGGTTCAAATACACCAATCAACGTTGTTCGCGCAACAATGGCTGGTTTAAAGAAAATGAAGAGTGCTGAAGAAGTTGCTGCATTACGTGGCGTTTCTATTCAACACTTAGCTGATTAGGAGGACTAAAACATGACAGATTTGAAAATTACATTAAAACGCAGTGTCATTGGACGTCCTCAAAATCAACGCGAAATCGTTAAAGCTTTCGGTTTACACCGTATTAGCAGCTCTGTTATTCGTCCTAACGACGCAGTAACACGAGGCGTTATCGCAAAGATTTCTCATTTAGTGGACGTTGAAGAAGTAAAATAATATCAACATCTTGTTTGAAGTTTAAAATAAGGAGGTGCCAACCCTATGAAATTACATGAATTAAAACCTAGTGAAGGTTCTCGCTCAATACGTAACCGTGTCGGACGTGGAACATCTTCTGGTAATGGTAAAACTTCTGGCCGTGGTCAAAAAGGTCAAAAAGCCCGTAGTAAAGTACGTTTAGGTTTTGAAGGTGGACAAATGCCTTTATTCCGTCGTATGCCAAAACGTGGATTTAACAACTTCAACCGTAAAGAATATGCAGTTGTCAATTTAGATAGCTTAAACAAATTCGAAAACGGTGCTGAAGTAACACCAGCTTTACTTGTTGAATCAGGTATTGTTAAGAACGAAAAATCAGGAATTAAAATTTTAGCTTCCGGCGAACTTAATAAGAAATTAACTGTTAAAGCAGGTAAATTCTCAGCTGCTGCTAAAGAAGCTATTGAAGCTGCCGGTGGTCAAACAGAGGTGATCTAATGCTTAAAGTGATGAAAAATGCATTAGCTGTGAAAGAAATCCGTCAAAAGATTTTTTTCACTTTATGTGTTTTAATTGTCTTTCGCTTAGGTACTTTTATAACAGTTCCTGGAATTAACCATGCTGCAATTGCTAGTGCAACAAGTAGTAACTTAGTTAGTCTTCTTAACACATTTAGTGGTGGTGGATTAACTAACTACTCAATTTTCGCAATGGGGGTTTCACCCTACATTACTGCTCAAATTGTTATTCAATTACTACAAATGGACATTGTTCCTCGTTTTGTAGAATGGAGTAAACAAGGTGAAGTTGGTCGTCGTAAATTGAATCAAGCTACGCGTTACCTAACAATTGTTTTGGCGTTTGTTCAATCTGTAGGTATTACTGCAGGTTTAGACTCATTGAGTAGTTTAGGCTTGGTTAATAATCCAAGTACGGAAACATATGTTGTCTTGGGTGTTATTTTAACAGCTGGAACAATGTTTACGACTTGGTTAGGTGATATGATTACTGAACGAGGTATTGGAAATGGTGTTTCCATGTTAATCATGGCAGGTATTGTTTCTCGTATTCCGGGTGGTATTAAACAGATTTTTAATGAACAAATTTTCCAAGCTGATAAAGGTGATCTTTGGGGGGGCATCTTGTTCATAGTTATCTTGTTCGTTGCAATCTTTGCAATTGTAACTTTTGTAACATATGTTCAACAAGCTAACTACAAGATTCCAATTCAATACACAAGACGTGTAGCTGGTGCGACAGATAATTCTTATCTGCCACTTAAAGTGAACGTTGCGGGTGTTATCCCCGTTATTTTTGCGAGTTCGTTCATTGCAACTCCTCAAACTGTGCTTTTGGCATTCCAAAGCTCACAGGGTGATACGACTTGGTACCAAGTACTGAGTCAAGTTTTTAACATGCAAACAACGTATGGTGCCATTCTATATACTGTATTGATTGTCTTGTTCACATTCTTCTACGCTTTCGTCCAGGTAAATCCTGAGAAACTCTCAGAGAACTTACAAAAACAAGGAAGTTATATTCCAAGTGTTTGGCCTGGTAAAGCAACAGAAAAATATGTTTCAAAATTATTGATGCGATTAAGTACGGTTGGTTCATTGTTCTTAGGATTTGTTGCTTTAATTCCATTATTAGCATCGAGTTTGTTTGGATTAGATGAATCAGTTGGTTTAGGTGGTACTAGTCTGTTAATTGTTGTTGGGGTTGCACTTGAAACCATTCGTCAATTAGAGGGTATGATGATGAAACGTAAGTATGTTGGATTCATTAGATAATCGATAAAATACAAATTTTAAACTGAGGATTAGGTTAGGCTGATGCCTAGCCATTTCTCATATTAGGAGGATATTCATGACGAAAATGAACCTGATGTTAATGGGTTTACCTGGTGCAGGTAAAGGAACACAAGCTGAAAAGATTGTCGACGTTTTCCACATCGCTCATATCTCTACGGGAGACATCTTCCGTGCAGCAATGAAAAATGAAACACCAATGGGACTTGAAGCTAAAAAGTATATTGATCGCGGTGATCTTGTTCCTGATGAAGTCACAAATGGCATTGTCAAAGAACGATTAGCCGAAGATGATATTCAAGACGGCTACATGCTCGATGGTTTTCCAAGAAATATGGCGCAAGCTGTTGCCTTGGACGAAATTGGCAAAGACCTTGGGAAACCTCTTAATGCAGTCATTGACATTCATGTCGATCCTGAATCACTAATTGAACGTTTAACTGGTCGTTACATTTGTCGTAATTGTGGTGCTACTTATCATAAAATCTTCAACCCTACAAAGGTTGAAGGAACTTGTGATCGTTGTGGTCATCATGAATTTTATCAACGTGAAGATGACAAGCTTGAAACGGTTAAGAACCGTTTAGAAGTTAACATCAAAATGAATACACCATTATTAGATTTTTATGAACAACGTCATCTATTGTATACAGTAGATGGTAACCGTGATATTGAAGATGTATTTGCAGATATTGAAACGATTTTAAACAATCTTAAATAATCTTAGTATTCCGCTGCAAAGTAATTGTGCCGGAGTGGCTAACTTGCATCTGAGATAGCGGTATGATAGAATAATTCCGGTTTATCTTTTCAGGAGGATATTTGCAATAATATCTTGATAAGAACGGGTGAGAGTATCTAATTCTCACCATTTTTACATGTAAAGTTAAAACACGATTTTAAGGAGGTACATTTACGTGGCGAAAGAAGAAGTAATTGAGATTGAGGGTACGGTCCGTGAAACGTTACCCAATGCGACTTTTCGAGTAGTACTTGAAAATGATCATGAAATTTTAGCTCATGTCTCAGGTAAAATCCGTAAGAACTATATTCGTATTTTACCCGGTGATAAAGTGACGGTTGAAATGTCTCCTTACGATTTAAGTAAGGGTCGTATTACTTATCGCTTTAAATAGATTGTACTTCAAAAACTTTTAGGAGGTATAATTCAATGAAAGTAAGACCATCAGTAAAACCAATGTGTGAACATTGTAAAGTTATCAAGCGCAAAGGTCGAGTTATGATCATTTGCAGCGCAAATCCAAAACATAAACAACGTCAAGGATAATAAAAATTAGGAGGTGTAATTGTTATGGCTCGTATTGCAGGTATTGATATTCCACGTGATAAAAGAATCGTGGTAGCATTAACTTACATTTATGGAATCGGTAATACAACTGCTGCTAAGATCTTGGTAGAAGCAGAAGTATCAGAAGATATTAGAACTCGTGATTTAACAACTGACCAAGAGGATGCAATCCGTAAAGTTGTTGATCAATTCAAAATTGAGGGTGACTTACGTCGCGAAATCAGTTTGAATATTAAACGTCTCCAAGAAATTGGAACGTACCGAGGCATGCGTCATCGTCGTGGTTTACCAGTTCGTGGACAAAACACGAAAAACAACGCTCGTACACGTAAAGGCCCAGCTACATCAATTGCAGGCCGCAAGAAATAATTATTAGATTAAGGAGGTAATACTATTTATGGCAACTAAGAAAGTTTCTCGCAAACGCCGTGTTAAAAAACATATTGAAGCCGGTGTTGCACATATTCATTCTACTTTTAACAATACACTTGTTATGATTACTGATGTTAACGGTAACGCCGTTGCATGGTCATCAGCTGGTGCATTAGGTTTTAGAGGTAGTCGTAAATCTACACCATTCGCAGCACAAATGGCAGCAGAAGCTGCAGCTAAAGGCTCAATGGAAAACGGTATGAAAACCGTTGAAGTAGCTGTTAAAGGCCCTGGTTCTGGCCGTGAAGCCGCAATTCGTGCTTTACAAACAACTGGTCTTGAAGTAACTGCAATTCGCGATGTTACTCCAGTGCCTCATAATGGATGTCGTCCTCCAAAACGCCGTCGTGTTTAACGTGGATTAATATTCATTACGGAGTTGAACTTCATAATGTTTTCACTAGATTACACGTTACGTTTTGAAAGGGGTAAAGATAAGAATGATTGAATTTGAAAAACCAAATATTCATAAGATAGATGAAAGTCCTAACTATGGTAAATTTGTTGTAGAACCACTTGAACGCGGTTATGGTACGACATTAGGTAATTCACTTCGTCGGATTCTACTATCTTCCTTACCAGGCGCATCTATTACTAATATTCAAATTGATGGTGTTTTACATGAGTTTTCAACTATTGAAGGCGTATTGGAAGATGTTACTCAAATTATTTTGAATATTAAGAAAGTTGCTTTGAAGTTAGCTGCTGATGAAGACCAAGCCATCGAAATTGATGTGAAGGGTCCCGCAGAAGTTACTGCCGGTGATATCATTGGAAACAGTGATGTTGAAGTATTGAATCCCGACTTGTACATTTGTACAGTCGCAGAAGGTGCATCTTTTCATGTTCGCATGAACGCTAGCAACGGTCGTGGATACGTATCTGCTGATCAAAACAAAGCGGAAGATATGCCAATTGGCGTATTACCAATTGACTCCATTTATACCCCAATCGAACGTGTGAACTACCAAGTAGAAAAAACACGTGTTGGTCAAAAAGATGATTATGACAAATTGACACTTGATGTTTGGACGAACGGTTCAATTACACCAAGCGAAGCCATTAGTTTGTCGGCTAAAATTTTAACTGAGCATTTGACTTTATTTGTTGATTTAACCGACGAAGCAAAGAACACTGAAATTATGGTTGAAAAAGAAGAAACCCATAAAGAAAAAATGCTCGAAATGACGATTGAAGAACTCGATTTATCGGTTCGTTCATATAATTGTTTGAAACGTGCTGGTATCAACACGGTTCAAGAATTAACGAATAAATCTGAAGCCGACATGATGAAGGTCCGTAACTTAGGCCGTAAATCATTGGAAGAAGTCAAAGCTAAATTAGCTGCGCTTGATTTATCATTACGTCATGATGACTAATATTATATAGAGGGAGGGAACCTATTCATGAGTTACCGCAAATTAGGACGTACAAGTTCTCAACGTAAAGCAATGTTACGTGATTTAACAACAAGTCTTATTATCAACGAACGAATTGTGACTACTGAAGCTCGCGCTAAAGAAGTACGCAAATCTGCCGATAAAATGATTTCTTTAGGTAAACGTGGTGATTTGGCTTCACGTCGTCGTGCTGCTGCTTTCGTAAGAAACACAGTTGCTGACGTGAAAGAAGATGGTGACGATGTCACTGTTCAATCAGCATTACAAAAATTATTTTCTGATGTAGCTCCTCGTTACGCTGAACGTAATGGTGGATACACTAGAACTATGAAGACAATGCCTCGTCGTGGCGATGCCGCACAAATGGTTATTATTGAATTAGTATAATTCGTTACTAGATAATTTTTCACTTTGATTGATGATTAAAAACAAACGTTATGATGATGGAGCAATCTTAGTCTAGTTTGAAGGTTTTTCACATTTGTGAATTGCCGGTCATCCTTCATAGTGATTTTTTATTTTCTAATGAGATTGTTAAAAGGGTTCAGAACGCATTCAAACAATGTGTTCTGAACCCTTTTTTTATGGATTGAAATCTAGTATGATAACTATTATTCTTAATTCATACTTAGGAGGAAATGGTTATGACTGGGGATACAATTAGAATTGTTCATTATGAGAGACAATATTTATCTGAAATCATCGCTTTATTTAATCAAACGATTCAAGATGTAAATCGACAATATTATTCTCAGTTAGAAATCAATGAATGGAAACAATCTCATCCTAATCTCGACGAGTGGCATAAGCGGTTGAAGCAGTCCTACACGTTAGTTGCCATCAAAGAGTCAAAAGTCGTTGGATTTGGCAACAGTGAAGTAACAGGGCACATTGATATGTTGTACGTTATGAGTCGAATGATTAAGCACCATATTGGTACGTTGTTATTAGAGGGATTAACCAGTTATCAAAGAAATGAGTTACAACTAGCTGAACAAACGGTGGATGCTTCAATTACCGCAGTCTCCTTTTTTGAAAAACAAGGATTTAAAAGTCAAAACAAACAGCATCATTATCGACATGAACAAGATTTAATTAATTATCACATGTCGAGATTAATTAGTCCTTTAAAATGAGAGCTATAGATAAAATAACCATGCTAATAAAAGTATAAACAGACTAAGATAATTTTTGCCTGTGATATAATTTAAACCGTAATCTATTTTGCGAAGTGTGAGGACAGAGATAATGACTGAAGTAATTAAAGTTGAGCATTTAAATTATCAATATGAAACACAAAAAGAGACGAATGAAATGGCCCTTAAAGATGTGTCCTTTACGATTAATAAAGGAGACTGGGTCGCTATCATTGGTCATAATGGTAGTGGAAAAAGTACGTTATCAAAAAATATCAATGGACTACTCGCACCGCAATCAGGTGAAATCACAGTTGCTGGACTTGTTTTATCAACAGAAACAGTTTGGGATATTCGTCGTAAAATTGGCATTGTTTTTCAAAATCCGGATAATCAATTCGTTGGGGCGACTGTCGAGGACGATGTTGCGTTCGGTTTAGAAAATAATGGGATTGAGCGTTCAGACATGCAGATCCGAGTCAAAGATGCCCTTGAACGTGTGGATATGTGGGAATTTGCCGCTAAAGAACCTGCGAGACTCTCTGGTGGACAGAAACAACGGGTCGCAATCGCTGGAATTGTCGCTCTAAGACCAGAAGTCATCATCTTGGATGAATCAACCAGTATGCTGGATCCAGAAGGCCGTGATGAAGTTTTGAGCCTAATTCACCAACTCAAAGATGAGCGGGGGTTAACTATCATTTCAATCACACATGATATTAATGAAGCAGCGAGTGCTGACAAAATCATGGTGATGGATGAAGGCCAGCTCGTAAAACAGGGGACTCCTGCCGAAATTTTCGCACTTGGCGAGCAATTAGTCGATATGGGCTTGGATGTTCCTTATCCAGAACGGTTAAAAGTCGCACTTAAAAAACGTCATTTTGAAGTTCCAGATGATTATATGACAGAGGAAGGTATGGTGGATTGGTTATGGCAATTAAATTCAACGAAGTAGCCTTCACCTATCAAAAAGGGACCCCTTTTGAAAGTCGAGCCTTGCATGACATTAATCTTGATATTAAAGAAGGATCGTTTACGGCAATTGTCGGGCATACCGGTTCTGGTAAGTCGACATTACTACAACATCTAAATGGGTTATTGAAGCCAACTGAAGGGGAAATTCAAATTGGCGAACAAGTGATTACGCCAGAAACATCTAACAAAGCATTGAATGATTTGCGTAAACAAGTTGGGATCGTTTTTCAATTTCCAGAAGCACAACTCTTTGAAGAAACGGTCATTAAAGATGTGGCATTCGCGCCTAAAAATTTTGGCAAAACGGAAGTAGAAGCGGAGGCAATCGCCGCAAAAATGTTAGCATTAGTTGGCTTGCCAGAAAGTATCTATCAACAGTCACCGTTTGACCTCTCAGGCGGACAAATGCGTCGGGTAGCGATAGCTGGAATTTTGGCTATGGAGCCTAAGATCCTTGTTTTGGACGAACCAACGGCAGGTTTGGATCCCAGAGGCCGTGTTGATATGATGGCGATGTTCGAAAAACTGCATCGTGAACAGAAACTCACTGTTATTTTAGTGACGCATCAAATGGATGATGTGGCGAATTATGCAGATCATGCGATTATTATGTCGAAAGGCACAATTATCAAATCAGGGACGCCGCAAGATGTTTTTGCGGATCCAGATTTCTTATTAAATAATCATTTAAATGTGCCAACAACAACGCTGTTTTCTAAAAAACTAATTCAAAAAGGGTTTAAATTTAGTCATATGCCTTTAACAGAAGCTGAATTAGCCGACGACCTTGTCTCATTACTGAATCAGCAGAATGGAGGCCATGACGCTAATGAATAAATTGATTTTTGGACGTTACATAGCGGGTGATTCACTTGTTCATCGATTGGATCCTCGAGCTAAATTAGTCTTAAGTTTTTATTTTGTCGGGATTATTTTTATGGCGAATAATTGGCAAAGTTTCTCGATGCTTTTGGCCTTTATACTTGGCTGTATCATGGCCTCAAAAATTAACATGAGTTTCTTTTTGAAGGGTGTTCGCCCGCTCATTTGGTTGATTATTTTTACCGTTGCTTTGCAGATGTTATTCTCAAGTGGTGGACAAATGTATTGGCATTGGGGGATTTTTAAAATTTCAGAGTTTGGTGTCACAAATGGGTTATATATTTTTTGTCGCTTTATTTTAATCATTTTCATGTCAACGTTATTGACTTTATCAACGGCACCCCTTCAATTAGCGGATGCGATTGAATCGCTGTTGAAGCCACTCAAAGTCATTAAATTTCCAGTCTATGAAATTGCCTTAATGTTATCAATTGCCTTACGATTTGTCCCCACATTGATGGATGAAACGGAAAAAATTATGAATGCGCAACGTGCTCGAGGGGTGAACTTTGGACAAGGTTCATTAATCAAACAAATGCAGTCAATTATTCCATTATTAATTCCATTATTTGTCAGTTCGTTCAATCGTGCCGAAGATTTAGCAATAGCTATGGAATCGCGTGGTTATCAAGGTGGTGAAGGTCGAACGAAGTACCGTATTCTCAAATGGCGGACGACTGATACCATGGCATTTGTCTTATTTGCTATCGTCACCGTCGCATTAGTCTACCTCAAAAATTAAGGATGAATAAATATGTCAGTACGTTATAAAATTACCGTCGCTTATGATGGCGCAGCTTTTGCCGGGTTTCAACGTCAACCGAACCAACGGACCGTTGAAGCTGTATTGGAAAAAGCAGTCACCATTATGAGTAAGTCAGAGGTTCCCGTTAGAATCTATGGGTCAGGCCGGACGGATGCCGGAGTTCATGCGTTAGGACAAGTTTTTCATTTTGACTTCATGCATGAAATTCCAGAAACTAGTATGGTACGAGCGTTGAATAGCTTATTGCCGCTAGATGTTCAGGTAAAAAAAGCAGAGCTAGTTAGTGATGATTTTCATTCACGTTTTAGTACACATGGAAAACGATATATGTATCGTGTGTCACAAGGTGAGTTCACTGATCCTTTTAAACGTTTCTATACAGGACATTATAAATATAAAATTGATCTTGCCAAAATTGAAGAAGCGTTGCCAGATTTAGTTGGTGAACATGATTTTTCTAGTTTTGTGGCGGCTGGTAGCCAGGTGACCAATCATGTTCGGACCATTTATGAGGCAACCGTGAGAGAAGATAAAGAAAATCATGAAATTATTTTTGAATTTTATGGTAATGGTTTTCTTTACAATATGGTGCGGATTTTAGTCGCAACACTCCTAGAAATAGGGAACGGTCGGCGTCCGGTCCATGATATTTTACGATTGTATGACGTTAAGGATCGACAACAAGCTCGAGAAACGGCTCCAGCCAGTGGATTATATTTAAAAAAGGTTTATTATCCGGACGAATTAGGGTAAACTAGTAGTTATTGACAATATGAATACTAAGGCAATTTTAAATCTGAAAAGGTGTTATTTATTTGTGGGATGTCCATAAATTAGATTGACAAATTGACTTTTAATAGTTAATATTATAAATGGTATTGTTTGCCCCACTGATAGGCCCCGGAAACTTATTTGAGTGTCAAACAAACAACATGAAAAAACGGAGGAAACAATCGTGCGTACAACTTATTTAGCAAAAAAAGGCGAAATAGAACGTAAATGGTATGTTATTGATGCAACTGATATTTCTTTAGGTCGCTTATCAACTGTCGTTGCTTCTATCTTACGCGGTAAAAACAAACCAACATTCACACCTAATGTGGATACTGGTGATAACGTTATTGTTATCAATGCAGAAAAGGTTGGTTTAACTGGTCGTAAAGCGGACAGAAAATTATACCAACATCATACAGATCATCCAGGTGGTTTAAAGACTCGTACTGCTGGTGATTTCCGTGCCAACGATCCTGAAAAATTAATTGCTTTCTCTGTTAAAGGTATGCTTCCAAAAGGTACTCTTGGTAAAGAACAAGCATTGAAATTACATGTATATCGTGGTGCAGAACATGATCAACAAGCACAACAACCAGAAACTTTAGATATTACAAACTTAATTTAAGGAGGCAATTGAAATGGCTCAAGTCGTATATTCAGGAACAGGTCGTCGTAAAAACTCAGTAGCTCGTGTACGTTTAGTACCAGGTACTGGTAAAATTACTATTAACAACAAAGCAATTGAAGATTACATTCCATTTGCTAACTTACGTGAAGTTGTCTTACAACCATTTAACGCTACAGAAACATTAGGTAGTTATGATGTTTTAGTTAACGCTAATGGTGGTGGCTTCTCAGGTCAAGCTGGCGCAGTTCGCCATGGTATTGCTCGCGCATTACTTACAGTAGATCCAGATTTCCGTCCCGCTCTTAAATCTGCAGGATTACTTACACGTGATCCTCGTATGAAAGAACGTAAGAAACCAGGTCTTAAGAAAGCTCGTAAAGCAAGCCAATTCTCAAAACGTTAATATATTCGTATATCAAATTTTGGAACACTTCACAATGTATATTGTGGGGTGTTTTTTTTTGCAGATATTTAATGTGAATGAAAGATCTATTGTATTAACTTTTTAATTAAAGTAATTGAATATGATATCATGCAGTGTTGTTGAGTTGCTTTATCAATATTAGAAAATAATGGGGTATATTTAATTTCTTTAAAAAGGGTAAAGAAAGAAGCGTAGTCTTTTCTAAGAAATAGATAAAGAAGTTCTACTTTTAAAAATGTAAACGGTTACTTATTATATGAGTGTGGGGTGAGGAAATGCGTGAAAGATTAAACAGTATTCTAAATAGATTGATAAGTAGTAAATCCGAATCAATTAATGATTTGTCTATACAGTTTGAGGTTACACCTAGAACTATTCGTAATGAAATGCATGAAATTAACGATATGCTGGCCAGCAATCAGTTTTCAACATTTCAAATTAGTAAAGGAATTATTTATAATCACTTATCAGAAAATCAACAAAAAAAGTTAACTCAGGAAGGCATGGCAGTCACAGAGGGTCAACGATATTTAACGCCACAGCAACGAATTTTATACTTATTAATTGAAATTTTAGCATCGAGAGACCCCATATTTATTATTGATATACAAGAACAGTTAGAAATCAGTAAAAGTACAATGGACGGCGATATGCGTGATGTAAGGATGCTGTTGCAGACTTATAATTTACGATTGGTTACAAATCTTAAAAGTGGTGCGAGCATAGTTGGTAATGAGCGTACCATTCGTATGATGTTTTGCGATTTAATTATACGACAAGTAGAGAGAGGCATTCTTTTTGAAGGTGAAGTGTTTGAACGTAATAATTTGGTGGACAAGTTAACGGCTACTTTTACGCGTAAGGATATGCAGTTTATTAATCAAGAAATAATGAGTCTTTTTGCCACAGGAAATTTAGCCAATAATATTAGTTATCGATATCAAGCAAGTATTTTAACATTAATTTGGGTAATTCGTATTCAAAATAAGCATGTTATTAGTGAGGATTTGAATTCAGAAAATGTTAAATTAAAAATGAAACAATCTCAATATATTAATGAACTGATTACTTACTTTAATTTAGAAATTGATTTGAATTCTGAAATCCGATATATGGCTTTTATAATTAGTAGTTTTGATAAAAATGAGGATATGGTACTTGACAATTGGATGAAAGCACAAGTAATAAGTGTTTCATTAATTGAATCAATGGAAGAAACTTTAGGATTACCTTTTTCAAAAAGTGAGAGTTTGTTTGAAGATGTCTACTATCATATTTCAAGTTTATTAGTTCGTTATGGGCAACATCTCAATGTTTTTAATCCATTAAAAACAATGATTAAGCAAAGTTATCCTGAAATTTATACGGCAGTTTGTGACTATACGCTATCTCTTAGGGACAGATATAATTTAAATTTATCTGATGATGAGAATGGATATTTAGCAATGTATTTTTCTGTAGCACAAGTTGAAATTAAAAAAAATCCCGATTTTAAATATCGAACTGCAGTTGTATGTAACTATGGTATGGCAACAGGAAAGTTATTAGCTGCGAAGTTGGAGGAAAGATTTGATATTGACGTTATTGCTGTTTTAAGTTCAGTAGATATTAATATTTTAAAAAAATTGCGAGTTGATTTAGTTTTTAAAACGGTTGATATTGATATTGAAGATATACCAAATATGAAAGTAAATCCAATTCCATCGGATAAGGAGTTAGAAAGTGTGACTCAGTTTTTATCAGATCATGCCGAATTATCAAGATACGAAGGAGCATCGATTGACCCAACCAAGTTATTTAACGGTATTTTAGCAGAACTTAAAGGAAACAATATAGATGTTAGTAAAGACTTAGTATTTCAGTTGCAAAGAGTTTTTTACACGCATCATTTAAACATTAACGAAAGAGAGGTACAACCGATGTTGAAAGATATTGTTAGCGATGATCAAATCCAACTGAATAAAGAAGTGCCAAATTGGCAGGAAGCAATTAAAGTTTCAGCTCAACCACTAATTGAGCAAAATTTTATTTCTGATAAGTATGTCGAAGCAATGATTAGTTCAGTTAAAGAATATGGTCCTTATATTGTAATTGGACCATCAATAGCTTTGGCACATGCACGACCTGAGGATGGTGCAAATAAACTCGGTGTTTCAATTACGACTTTGAAAAATCCTGTTAATTTTGGGAGTCCTGAAAACGATCCTGTTAGTATTGTTTTTTGCTTAGCTGCTATTGATAATTATTCGCACTTAAATGTGATGAAAGCAATAGTACAACTAATTAATGATCCTAAAAAGGTTGAAAAATTAAAAAAACAAACTAAATTAAAACAATTTAAAAAATTACTTTTTAATGAAAGAGAGGAAATTTAATAATGAGTAAAAAATTAAAAATATATTTCATTTGTGGAGCAGGATTAGGGAGTTCATTGGCCTGTCAAATGGTTGCCGAAGATGTACTTAATGAATTAAATTTGGATGAGTCGTTAGAGCATGAAGCAATTTCGTCAACTCCAGGTATTCGAACGGATATTATTGTATCAGCAGAAAATTTTAAAACACAATTTGAAAAATATGATTTGGATCCAGCAATTAAAATGGTTTATTTACATAATATTGTTGATGCCAAAGAAATTGAAATGAAATTAGTACCCGTAATTAATGAATTGTCTTATTAACTACGATTAAGAATAGAGGAGGTCATTTGGTATGAATGTAATCAATTTTATTATTAATAACATTTTGACTCAAGCAGCGATAACGATTGCTTTGATTGCAATGTTAGGGTTGCTGTTGCAACGAAAATCTGTTGGTTCTGTATTGACAGGGACGTTTAAGACTTTGTTAGGATTTCAAGTATTATCTGCAGGGTCTGCCATTATTGTTGGAAGTCTGACTTATTTTGGCAAAAATTTTCAACATGCTTTTCATCTTAATGGTGTAGTTCCTAGTATTGAAGCACTTAATGGGCAAGCAATGAATACGCTTGGCTTGGGAAATGAAATTGCTTTTACATTTTTAGGAATCTTCATTGTCAATATTTTAATTGCACGCTTTTCGCCTTTTAAATATATTTTCTTAACAGGACAAGCGTTACTATGGATGGCAACAATGAATGTTGTCGGTGGTAAAATTGCAGGATTAAACAGTGTTTGGACAGTTGTTTTAGGAAGTATTATTGGTGGGACTTTTGCAGTTGCGATGCCAGCAGTTGCCCAACCATTTGTTCGTAAAATTACTGGCAATGATTCAATTGCACTTGGTCATTTTTGTACGATTGGTTATTTGGTTGAGGCAGGGACAGCATATGTCTTTGGTGAACGTGGTGAAAACAAACATTCAGTAGAGGATATGAAATTACCTAAATCAATGGAATTTTTACAAGATACGTACTTATCGATTGCAGTGATTATGGTGCCACTCTATATGATTACGGCTGCTTTTGCGGGACCTAAGTGGGCAGGAACAGAAAATATGAACTACATTATGAATGCCTTTATGCAAGGAATTCAGTTTGTTGTTGGTGTATTCGTTTTACTAGCAGGTGTCCGGTTATTGTTAGGAGAAATTGTTCCAGCTTTTCGTGGGATAGCAATGAAACTAGTTCCTAACGCGAAACCAGCACTTGATTGCCCAGTACTTTTCCCGTATGCACCTAATTCAGTTATTCTTGGATTTATTACAACGACGATTGGTACGGTTATTGGGATGTTCTTAATGCCAGTGTTTGGATTAGCAGTTATTTTACCAGGAATGTTAACTAATTTTTTTGCAGGTGGTACAGCTGGAATTTTCGGAAATGTTGTTGGTGGACGTCGAGGGGCTATCATTGGTGGTGTTGTTCATGGACTATTTATAACCTTATTACCAGCGTTACTTGTGACTGCGCTAACTACATTAGGATTCGTAAATGCTTCGGCAACTGATTCAGATACGATTACTTCTGCACTAATGTATGTTTGGATTTTAGGACCAATTCTCAAAGCAGTTTAATTAACTAATGAGAGGTGATTAATAATGTTTGGAAATTTATTTAAAGAAAAAAAGCATACTGAGCAATCTATCGCGTTAGAACTGAGTCTAGAAGATAAAGTAGCATTACAACAAGAAAATGAAAAAATAAATGCAGCAATATTATCTGGAAAAAATCAGGCGACAATTGAGCATTATAATCAACTGGGAGAAAATCAAATTAAGTTAGGTGAAATTGATGACGCAATAAATTCTTTTGAACAGAGTTTAAAAATAAAGGAAAGTTTTGGTGTTGCGTATAATAACTTACTTAATTTATATGAAGATAAGCGAAAAGGTGCGGCCCAGAAAAAGGATAACGAGGCTATTCAAAAATGGATTACAAAAACGGATAGTTTACTTGCTTTGTCAAAAAGAGTTATGAAATCAAACTTTTAATTTAAGAAAAGGGGAATAATATATTATGTATAAAAATTTAAAAAACGTTTTAGCTGAGGCACAGAGAGTTAACTACACTGTTGGGGCATTTAATGCACATAATTTAGAAATGGTACCTGATATGATTCGAGCTGCAAAGGATGCAGGTTCACCAATCATCATTCAAACTAGTGTTTCAACTGCACAGTATGTAGGGATGGAGAATTTTGTTGCAGTTTGCAAATCAATGGCTAATAATCTTCTAGTTGATGTTGTTTTACATTTAGATCACGCTAAATCTTTTGACGATATTAAAGAGGCTATTGATGCAGGTTATTCTTCAGTTATGTTTGATGGTTCTGCTTTACCACTTAGAGAAAATATTGAAAAGGCTTTACGTGTTGTTGATTATGCTCATGCACGGGATGTTTCAGTTGAGTGTGAGATTGGAACAATAGGAGGTACAGAGGAGGGGATAACTGTGGCAGAAGGTGTCTATACTGATCCTAAACAAGCAGTGACCTTTTTGACGGAAGTTGATGTAGATGCTTTAGCAGTTGGTGTAGGAACTCATCATGGTCAATTTGAATCTAAAACAAAATTAAATTTCCCATTAATTGAAGAATTACATTCACTGATTGAAAAACCATTAGTTATTCACGGAGGAACTGGGGTAGATGAAGCTGATTATATCCGTTTGACAGAAAATGGTATTCGTAAATTTAACGTAGGAACAGAATTACTGGTAGGGTGGACACGTGCAGCAAAAGAACAATTTGAAGAAACTGAATTGAATAGTTCTTTACGTAATAATATTATGCCTTGTAATCAAGTTGTTTATAATATTGTTAATCATAAAGTTGGGCTCTTTTTAAATAAAAAGAATATTGAACTTGTTGGTATAAACCATTAAGGAGTGATTGGGATGTCTAATACAAATCATTTAATTTTATTAGCAGGAGCCCCAGGAACTGGTAAAACCTATACTGAGACGATTATTAAAAATTCGATTATAGGATTTACGACGATACCTTTAGATTTAATTAAAGAACATATTTACGATGAAGTTGGATTTGATAATTCTGCTGAAAAAAGAGAATTAGATGACATTGCATATTTACGATTCTATCAATCAATCGATTATTTAATGTGTAAAAATAAAGCAATCATCGCAGACTATCCTTTTAGTTATTTACAAAAAGATGAACTCAAAAAATTGAGTCAGCGTTATCAGTATAAAATAATAACAGTTAGACTTGAAGCAGACATTCGAACACTCTATGAACGTTCTGTTAAGCGAGATTTAGAGGGACCAAGGCATCTAGGATTAAAAATGAATCATTATCATTTAGGAAATTCAGTTGATGTGGATCAGGTTGATGGCTTATCGAGTTTCGAGGTGTTTAAAAATCGATCGAATGAACGTGGTTATCAAACTTTTTCTCTAGGAGAATTAATTACACTAGATGTTACTGATTATGACAAAATAGATTATGATTTATTTTTAAATCATTTACGGCATATGATGGGTAAAATTTAATAGATTGTAAAAGAGGTGCAAAATGGAAGTTGCAGAATATATTGACCATACTCTGTTAAAAGCTGATGCAAATCAAGATGGCGTAATGCAAGTAATTAGTGAGGCTAAAGATAATCATTTTGCTACAGTAATGGTTAATCCTTATTGGGTTTCTTATGCTGCTAGATTACTGAAGACGTCTGATGTAAGAATTGCGACTGTTATTGGGTTTCCTTTGGGGGCAAACAAGACAAAAGTTAAAGTTTTTGAAGCAGAATGCGCTATTAAAGATGGTGCACAGGAAATTGACATGGTACAGAATATTGGTGAATTAAAAGCAAAAAATTACGATATAGTAATTGCAGATATTAAGGCAGTTGTAGAAAAAGCACATGCTAACAAGGTATTAGTGAAGGTGATTATTGAGACTGCATTACTCAGTGATGAAGAAATTGTGATAGCTAGTAGGTTAGTAGCACAAGCAGGTGCTGATTTTGTAAAAACGTCCACTGGATTTTCAACACGTGGAGCAAGTATTCATGACATTAAAATGATGAATGAAACAATTGGAAATCAAATTAAAATTAAAGCATCAGGAGGTATTCATACATTAGAGGAAGCGAAAGTGATGATTATGGCAGGGGCTTCTAGAATTGGAACCAGTTCAGGAGTAACTATTAATGGGCAGTAGCTCCTTAATAAGCAATATCTAAACTGATAAATCAAATTAATAGCTTAGTTAAACGGTTTCACCTTAAATTTGGGTGAAATCGTTTTTTTATCGCTTTCATAACATAATTAGCTTTTATACTGGGGTATTAAGTTAGCTAAAAAAACTCCATAACTGTAAAAGGAAGAATATAGGTTTCCTTTTACAGTTATGGAGAGCTTATCTCACCTTTTTCTAGTGCTTATCAATAATTTCATTGGAACGCTCAATCAAAGAAACAAATTGCAATATACTTACCATCTGCTCGTCAGTTAATCCGCCCATTTTAAATGGTAAATCGTCAGATATTCCAAGTAAGTAGTCAGCTGATGTATCTAATATATCGCAAATTTTCACAAGGGTTTCAATTGATGGGTAAGATAATCCTTGTTCATATGCAGAGATGGTCCCTTTACTAACATTTAGGCGTATTGCTAAATCAAGTTGTGTAAGTCGTTTAGATTTACGTATTGCTTTTAATTTTTCTCCAAAAAAATCTATAGTCATTCGTTATCACCTCGATTAAGAGTATCAAAAATAAATGATATATTTGACTATACTAAATGCATGTAATGCTGGTATTTTTATTGATTTATGATATTATTAACAGTATAAAATATTAGTTTTATCAGTATTTTAGTAAAAGGGGGAGAGAGTGAATACTTTTTTGAGAGTTAATTTTTAAGATATTTATGAGCACTAAGCAAGAATATAATTGGAGGAACGGGATATTATGGACAGAACCGAGACATTAGACTATTTATTGGAAAAAAGAAGAGTACTGGCACCAGTTGCGGTAGCTTTAGAAAAGAGAGATACAGAGCTAGTTGAGTCAGAAAAAGCTAAATTAAGTTTAAGAAAAACAATAATTGGGTTGTGGATAGTATGTGGATTGATGATAATAACGGGCAACATAGCAGGGGGATTCTTTGTGGGAATAGTTGCAGTAGCTGTTATGGTATTTAAAAATAACTTTTGGGTAAAGCCTGCTATTGAAGAATTAGAAACAGCAAATAAAAAACTAAGTCAAGAGAGAAATAATGAAGACTATATTAATGGAAAGGATGGGTTTCCAGAAAAATTTTATACATATACAGATGCGTTTCGACTATGGAAATTAATTAATGAAGGTCGGGCAGAATCACTAAAGGAGTCATATAATTTATTGGAAACACAGCATTTTCATGAAGATCAACTATCAATTCAAGAAGAAATGAGATCTTTACAAGAAGATACCGCTGCTTCTGCAAAAATGGCTGCAATAGCATCTACGGTATCAGCAGTTAATACAACATTTAAAAAATAAATATTTATTTTTTAAATGTTAGAAAAAGAAAAATTGGATCATAGGGAGAAAAATGAAAAAGAAAATAATTATGGCATTTATGGTTTTATTAGGAATGGTTACTCTTTCGGCATGCGGATTTAATCAGTTGAATGGGGATTATACAGCAAAAATAAATTATGTATTTTCTCAAGAAGATGATACATTTACTTTTGAGGATGATAATGTCAAAGAAGTAATAAATGGGAAGGTAGAAAATAGAGGAACATATAAAATTTCGGATAATGAAATTGAAATGGACATGGGAACACGGGAGTTAATGGCAAAAATATCAGATGATAAAAATTCTTTTGTTATTATTAATTCTGATTCTTATGGAAATTCAAAATTTACTAAAGAAGAAAAATAAATTATATTACTAGACCGAATGTCAATAGTCAAAGGACGTTTGGTTTTTTAGTGTAATTTTATTATGATAAAAATAAATTAATTTAGGGGTAATATAATTGAAAAATAAAAAGATTATATGGTTGATAGCAATCATAGTGATAGTTGTTTTAGGTGGATCATATTACTTATATAATAAGCAAAAAGGGAATGACTTAGAACTAACCAAACAATTAAAAGGAATAGATAAAAAGAAAATTGCTTTTAATAAAGAAAAAAATGAGAGTAAACAATTCAAAGATTTAGAAAAACTTATCAAAGAGGCAGATGAATATAAAGCAGGAACAAAAAAGAATAAAAAAGTAATAAAACGGTATGATGATTCTATCTATCAAGCTAGAAAATTGTTGATAGATAAAAATGAAAAAAGTTTTGAAGATAGTAAGATAACAAATATTGCTGAAGCAACAACTAGAGATATTACGATAAAGGAGAACGCATTAAAGGTACTTTCTAAAAGAGTCGAAATACAAGATTTGACTGTTTATAATAAAAAAACGCTTAAAAAAGTTAAATCAAAGATTAGTCAGTTAAAGAAAACATATGATAAAAAAGTTAATACGTTAAATCAGTCAAAAGAACAAGTAAAAGAACAAGAATCTGTAAAACCCAAGGCTACCAGTCCATCGATGAATTTATCACAGATTCAGCAAGGAGATTATACGAGTTTATTGGGTAATTGGGAAGAAGTAGCAATATCTACTAACCATCAGAATGGAGAAGGGTCTACTTGGTCTGCCGGAGTGGGTGAAAAACTTTCAGTTAAAGCTAGCGAAATTATTGATGGGTCGGTAATGAAATTACAGGGAAATACATTAATAGATAATAATAGTAACGTAGCTTTGAAATTTAAAGAACAAAACGGCTATTTAACAGCAGATTCCGATGATCAAATGGCTACAATATTATGGAATGTTTCTTTTTATCCTAAAGGTGTAGCAATGGCTAATACTGGAGATAGTGCCCCTACTTCTATTGATAATTCAAAGGATCGAGTTGTTATCTGGACAAGTAACAATAGTTACCAACAGGTTTTTGAAAAAAATAAAGAGAGCGCTACTACTACTAAAACAAGTATGAAGACTAGTTCTACAGATACAGCCAAAATGGATACTAATAAAATTGAAGCCGGTAATTATTCAAGTATCAAGGGAACCTGGAAAAATAAACGTGGTCATACAATTAATGTGACCGATAATGTTATGAAATTTACAGATATTACTGGTTTTAATCAAGCCGGAAATATAAAACATTTAACAGTAAATATTCCTGAGTATAATTTAGCAAACGGGAAACCAGAATTAGCAGGGCTCTACAAAAGTGGTGATGAAACAAAATACAAAAAAGAATTGAAAGCAACTATGACGGATGAAGTGTTACAGTTAAAAGGAGTAGTTGATCGATCGGGTTTAAATATTTTATTTTTACCATCAGGAAAAATGGGCGACTTATTAGCAGGAAGTATTGATAAAGATAAAATTGTAGCAGTTTCATCACAAGAGGTATTATCTGCACGAGTCGCTGAGTCAGATGTTTATTATAAAGTTAATTAAAATTTAGTTACTTTAATAATCTTTAATTTTTAGTCGATACAACTATGTGTCGGCTTTTTTGTGCTTTGACATTAAGAGTTTAAGTGATTATACTTTTCAATGAAAGCGTTTTAAAATGAATTTGGAGGCTATATAATGATACCAAAAATTGAATGGCTAGATACACCAACGGTTTTTCGAGTTGGTCAGTTACCAGCACATAGTGATCATCGATACTACGCAAATGAATCAGAATTAGCACTTCAAAACAGTTCTTTTGAACAATCTTTGAATGGGACGTGGCAATTCAGCTATAGTCCCAATGCAGCGAGTCGTCTGAAAACGTTTTATCAAACGGATTTTGATGCGAGTCAATTTGATTCAATCAAGGTGCCACAACATATTGAATTGGCAGGTTATGATCAACTGCATTATATTAATACGATGTATCCGTGGGAAGGGCATGAATACCGACGTCCTGCGTTTTCAGAGTTTAATCAGGATCATTATACCGGAATGTTTAGTGAAGCTGCGTATAATCCAGTGGGGTCTTATTTGAAACATTTTGATTTAGCATCAGCACTTCAAAATCAACGCGTTATCTTACGTTTTTCAGGAGTCGAACAGGCAATGTATGTCTGGTTAAACGGTCATTTTTTAGGTTATGCAGAAGATAGTTTCACGCCATCAGAATTCGATTTAACCCCTTATTTAAAAGTAAAAGATAACTGTTTGGCGGTTGAAGTTCATAAACGAAGTTCTGCAGCTTTCATTGAAGACCAAGATTTCTTCCGTTTCTTCGGGATTTTTCGTGATGTCACCTTATTAGCGCAACCAGTGACTCACTTAGATGATTTATGGGTCATTCCTGATTATGATGTTGAACATCAAACTGGGGAATTAGCGTTACAACTTCACTTTAATGGACCGAAACAACGGGTAAAGGTGACTTTTAAAGACCATGAAACAATTTTATTTAGTGATGAATTGGTGAGTGATTCAACTGTTAAACACCATTATGATTTAGACAAAATCGTGACGGCTTGGCAGAATGAACGGCCTTACTTATACACTTTACAATTAGAAGTTTTAACGTCTGATGGACAATTAATCGAAATCGTTCAGCAACCCGTTGGTTTCCGTAAAATTGAGATTAAGAACCGCGTGATGTTATTAAATGGTGAACGTTTGATTATTAATGGTGTTAATCGACACGAATGGAATCCCGAAATGGGACGGACGATTTCAGATGCTGATGAAGCATGGGATGTGGCCTGCATGCAACGCAATAATATCAATGCAGTCCGGACATCGCATTATCCAGATCGGTTATCTTTTTATAATCGTTGTGATGAAGCTGGTATTTATATGATGGCTGAAACAAACTTAGAATCACACGGATCTTGGCAGAAGATGGGAGCAATCGAACCGTCTTGGAATGTACCAGGATCAGTTGATGAGTGGGAGCCAGCAGTTTTAGACCGTGCTAAAAGTAATTTTGAACTCTTTAAAAATCATCCCTCAGTTCTATTTTGGTCATTGGGTAACGAATCATATGCTGGGGATGTCTTGGCGAAGATGAATGACTATTATAAACAACGAGATTCAATCCGTTTAGTTCACTATGAAGGTGTTTTCCGTGCGCCTGAATACAAGGATGTTATTTCGGATGTTGAAAGTCGGATGTATGCGAAGCCAACAGAAATTAAAGACTATTTAGATAATGACCCACAAAAACCGTTTATTTTATGTGAATATATGCATGATATGGGCAATTCACTAGGTGGGATGAAATCATATATAGATTTGTTGCAACAATATGAGTCTTATCAAGGTGGCTTTATCTGGGACTTTATTGATCAGGCTTTATTGGTTAAAGATTCTGTGACAGGTCAATCTGAATTGCGTTACGGTGGCGATTTTGATGACCGACCATCGGATTATGAATTTTCAGGTGACGGACTTGTTTTTGCAACACGAGATGAAAAGCCAGCCATGCAGGAGGTTAAATACTATTATGGAACAGACAAATAAACAGTTAGCTGTGATTTACGGGGATGTGACACTTGGCTTAAAGGGAGAGAACTTTCATTATATTTTCTCGTATCAAACGGGTGGTCCTGAATCATTTAGAATCCAAGGCAAAGAATGGCTTTACCGCTCACCCAAACCAACTTTTTGGCGAGCAACAACTGATAATGATCGTGGCAGTCAGTTTCCATTGGAATCAGGGATGTGGCTGGCGGCAGATCAATTTATTAAATGTGAATCGGTTACTGTGGCGATTAACAATCAGCCGATTAAGTTGCCGCTTGCCCCGGAAAATAATCGATATACTGATCACGAGGTTGCAGAAAAAGTCGCAGTGAGTTACACCTACAAGACAATTACTGTACCGCAGACTCAAGTGGTTGTGACGTATACAATTGAGCCATCTGGTAAAATGAATGTCGCAGTCGCCTACCAAAGACAAGCCGAGTTACCATCATTACCTGTTTTTGGCTTACGATTTATCATGCCAACACCAGCAACTCGTTTTACTTATCAGGGGCTGTCAGGTGAAACGTATCCAGATCGAATGGCGGGTGGTATTCCAGGCCAATATGAAGTCCAAGGGTTGCCTGTGACGCCGTATTTGGTGCCACAAGATTGTGGGATGCATATGCAAACGGATTGGGTGACAGTTTATCGACAGGCTGTATTAGATAATCGTGTTCAGCAGGTACCTGAAACTGGACTAAAATTTAGCGCGATTGATCAGCCAATTGCGTTTTCATGCTTGCCATACACGGCTGAGGAGTTGGAGAATGCGACCCATCATAGCGAATTACCAGCAGCACACCGAACAGTCCTATCGATTTTTGGTGCCGTTCGAGGTGTGGGTGGGATTGATAGTTGGGGTAGTGATGTTGAAGCTGATTATCAAATTGATGCTGCGAAGGATATTGCCTATCAGTTTGATATTGAATTTTAGTGAGTTATGTATAGTAATATTTTAAGACACCATCTATTTGAAGGTGTCTTTTTTTGTTTATATAATAACAATGGTATAATTTATTTAGAATATAAACTTATAAAGTGAGGCCGGTGTATATGGACAAAACGGAACCCATTATTGAAGAAATAGCATATGATAAATCTGATTTAAAAAAATTTAATGAAAATTTAAAAAAAGAAAATAATCTGAAAGAAAAGTATCTTTTGAAGTATCCAACGGTGTATATAATTAATAATCAAAAAAATGAAAAATATACCGTCTATGTTGGCGAAACAACTGATATTGTTAGACGGACTGAAGAGCATCTCCTAGAAAGTAGAGATGGAAATCAATGGAATGAATTTTTAAAATCTGATGAAGCTAAGATGTTTATAATTGGGCATGAGCATTTTAATAAATCATTAACACTTGATATAGAAAATAGATTAATGCAATATTTAGCTAGCGCAAATAGCATCACTAATGTATATAACAAACGAATAAATCAGCAAAATGAATACTATAAATCAGAAGAACTGGATTCCATTTTCTCGACAATATGGGAAAAACTTAAAACAAGAAATGATAAATTATTTCCAACGGAAAATTCAATACGTAATTCAGCAATCTTTAAGGCCTCTCCGTTTCATAAGTTAACGGAAGAACAATTAAGAATTAAAGATAATATCATGTTAAAGATTGTAGAGGCGATAACAAGAGATAAAAAAGGCCAACTAATTTTAGTGAGTGGGGAGGCCGGAGCTGGAAAAACAGTGTTAATGAGTAGTTTATTTTATGAACTAAATCAGACGGCAAAAGAAAAAAATCATGTTATTTTCAAAGAAGATAAAAATTTCTTATTAGTTAATCATGACCAGCAGTTAAAGGTATATAAACAAATCGCTGGAAAATTAAATATGGATGAAAAAAATTTGGTAAATAAACCTACTACATTTATAAATAATCATGATACGGATAATATAGCAGATGTCGTGATAGTTGATGAAGCGCATCTTTTATGGACTCAAGGAAAACAATCTTATCGAGGAAAAAATCAATTAAAAGACCTTTTAGATAGGGCTCGAGTAGTGGTGGCTGTTTTTGATGAAAATCAAATTCTATCAACGGAACAGTATTGGGAAAATGATGAACTCTATTCATTGAAAGAAAATGCTATTCATGAAAATAATTATATGTTTTTATATAATCAAATGCGGATAAATGCAGATCAAATAACAGTTGATTGGATTCGTAAGTTAGTTGATACGCAAAAAGTTAATCCGATTAAAAAAGATACCAAAGGATATGATTTAAAGATTTTTGATGATCCTCAAAAAATGTATGATGAGATAAAGGTGAAATCAAAAGATAACAGTATAGGAATTTCGAGAATGCTGGCTACTTTTGATTGGCCGTATATTAATAAGAAAAATAATCCAAATCATTATATGGTGACAATAGGTAAATTTTCACTTCCGTGGAATTTACAATTACCCGAGAGTAAAGAACAAAGAAAAACAAATAAATTACTATCTTGGGCAGAACAAGAACAGACAATTGGTGAGATAGGGTCGACGTTTACTATACAAGGTTTTGATTTGAATTATGCGGGAGTTATTATTGGTCCATCCGTTAAATATAGAAATGGTAAAATTATCTTTGATAAGGATGCGAGTGAAAATAAAAAAGTAACGAGAAGAAGAACGCTTAAAAGTGGAAAAAAAGAGTATTTTTCAGATGTTTTATTAAAGAATGAGCTAAATGTTCTTTTGACACGTGGCGTGAATGGACTCTATATCTATGCCGTAGATGATGAATTAAGGCAAGCGTTGATAGACGCACAAAGAGGATAGATAAGATTTCATGAAGTAAGATTTTTAGTAATCATTAGTAATATAATAAAAATTTGCCTTGAATCGACCACTATGATAATCTATAATCAATCAATAAACAGGGAGTGTGAAGAGCATTGAAAATTTCAAATCGTTAATCGAATAACTGTCGGCTACGCATGGCGAAGTGTGCCTATTTATGCATGTTGACTATTCAAACGGTTTGCAATTTCAATTCTTTTTCACATCTTAAAGAGTCATTTTTTTGATGCGTCATGATTGAAGAGCATATAACTGTATGCTCTTTTTTTTGTGGACTCAATTTGAATAGGTTAACGGTCGACCTCACAAGAAATGGGGTAATTACCATAGGAACAATACAAATTGAACAATTAAGTTTTCAATATGATGGACAAGTAACACCAATTTTTAAAAATGTTGATTTACAGTTAGATGCGAGCTGGAAGTTAGGTCTAATTGGTAGAAATGGTCGTGGAAAAACGACTTTATTTAAACTTTTACAGAATCAACTGCAGTATCAAGGTAGGATTAGGACTGACCTAGAATTTCAGTATTTTCCGCAATCTATCGCAAGACCTGAAGAAGCCGTTTGGTTGGTGATTAAAAGCATCACGGATTTAGAAGATTATGATCAATGGAAGTTTTTGATTGAAATGGATAAACTTGGGTTGCCCGAAAGTCTTCTGACAGACTCATTTAATCAATTAAGTCCAGGGCAACAAACCAAGCTATTATTAGCTAGTTTATTTGTTGGTGGAGGGAAATTTCAATTAATTGATGAACCGACCAATCATCTAGATGACACTGGGCGACAGGTGATTGCTGAGTATCTTAGGCATAAATCAAGATTTATTGTGATTAGTCATGATCGACATTTTTTAAATTCCGTGATTGACCATGTCATCTCTATCGACCGAGCTAAAATAAGTCAGTTTAAAGGGAATTATAAGACATGGGATGAAGAAAATACGTCGCGTAATAATTGGGAATTTAATGAAAAAGAGAAATTACAACGTGATATTAAACGTTTAGAAGGTGCCTCTCGGAAAAAAACAGGCTGGGCTAATCAGACGGAAGCCAAAGTATCTGGTGCGACTGACCGTGGCTTTATCAGTCACAAGTCTGCAAAATCAATGAAGCGGGCATTGAGTATCAAAAAACGCGCTAATAAAGCAGTCGATGAGAAAAAAACATTACTTAAAAATATTGATGTGGCGGAACCTTTAACGTTAAATTTTGAAAGAATAGTGTCAGAAAAGACGTTACTAGAAGTAATCAATTTTTCAGCCATGCGGAATCAAATGCGAGTTAACGAGCCAGTTAATTTTAAAGTAAAAACTGCAGATCGAGTGATTATTCAAGGTAAGAATGGGTCTGGTAAATCAAGTGCGATTGCCGCAATTTTAGATCATTTAGATTACCAAGGGCAATGTAGCTTGGCATCCCCTTTAAAAGTCAGTTGGTTACCACAGAATTTTGCAGGGTTAGCTGGTTCTTTACAAGCATTTGCGGCAGAGAAGGCTGTTTCTTATTCTTTGATGTTGGATATGTTAAGAAAATTAGGTTTTGAACGTGACGAGTTTGTGAAAGACATCAGTCAAATGAGTATGGGGCAAAAGCGGAAAGTAGCGCTAAGTCGTTCACTGGTTGAACCAGCAAATTTGTATATTTGGGATGAACCGTTGAATTATTTAGACGTCATTACACGCCAACAAATTCAAAATGTCATTATGACATTTCAACCGCCAATGCTAATGATTGATCACGATAAAGAATTTGTCGAAGCTGTTGGGACACAATTTATTGAGATTGAAGGTAGCTAATTAAGATGTGAAAGACATTGATATATAAAGGATATTGATATATGATTCTAATATATGTTAGCTTTATGAAGTATTTATTTGTATTAAAATAATAATCAGGAATTCATGTTGTTAAATTCCAAGGAGAAAAAATAATGTCGAATATTAATGACGTGGCACGTCAAAGTGGTTATTCAATCAAAACTATTTCAAGAGCTATTAATGATCCACAACACGTATCAGAAAAAGCAAAACGAAAAATTTTTGACGTTATGAAAAAATTAGATTATTATCCTAATTCAATAGCGCAACAATTACGAGGTAAGGGAACGAAACTAATAGGCGTGATCGTTTCTTATATTACTAATCCATTTTTTTCATATTTAGTTGATGCAATTGAAAAGTATGCAGCTAATAATGATTATCAAATCATCGTTTTACAAACGCTTGATTCTGCAGATCATCAAGAAAAATTTATTGAAATGTTAAAAAAGAGACAACTAGATGGATTAATTATTGCCTCAATTGAAGATGTTAATGATGATATTAAACGATTTGTTCAGCAGGGAAAAATTGTTCTTTGTAATCGGTATGTTGCTGATAAGACAATTCCATCAATTCATATTGATGAAAAAAAAGCGACTTATGATGCAATTAGCTATTTACTAAAAAAAGGTTATAAAAAAATTGTTTATTGTACTGGTGGGGTTAATGATAAAACGGATCAAAGATTTAATGGTTATCTTCAAGCACTTGAAGAGTACAGTGTGCCATTCAATAAAAAATTTCATTTAGAAGATCGTTGGAGTATTTCCGATGGTAGGGAATTAGTGAATGATTTTATGATGTTACCAACAAATAATCGCCCAGATGCCATATTTGCTAATGGGGACGAATTGGCGGCAGGAATCTTGAGTCAATGTAATATGCTAAGTATAAAAGTACCTGATGAATTAGCAATTGTAGGGTTTGATGATCAGCCGATGTCAACAGTTCTAACACCACAATTGACGACGGTTCGTCAACCGATTAAAGAAATGGGTGAACATGCAGCAGCTGTATTAATTGCGAACTTAAAAGGTAGTGACCAACCAGCAGCGATAAAATTAAAAACTTCATTAATTATTCGAGGAACAGCTTAAAAGGCTGTTTTTTTTAATTGATTTATTTATTTAAAATATCATTTGACTTCAGAAAAAATAAATGATAAAATTTCGTTGTCAATGAAAGCGTTTTATTTTATAACAAAAAGACAACGAAGGACATTTTTGCTTTTTCTGCGATTATTTAAAGTAACAATCGTTATAAAGGTAACAAGGTAGTGCTAATCATACAAATAAGTTGTAGGGAGTGTAGTTGATGAAAAAAAGTTTGAGTTTAGTTAGTATGTTAATTTTATTTTTAGTCATGCTGTCAGGATGTTCTAATGATGGAAAAGTTGGGACAGGTAGTAAGGAAAATCCAATTGAACTAAAATTATGGGTCGATTTAAATCAAGCTAAAGGATATCAAAAAATAGTTGATCAATATATTAAGGAGAATTCGGATAGACATATCCAGATTAAAATAATTGAATCAGAATCTGGAAAAGCACTTGAAAATTTAAGTAAGGATCCGGAATCTGCAGCAGATGTATTTGTTATTCCACATGATCAATTAGGTCAATTAGTTGATTCAGGGATGGTTTATAAGAGTGAAAAATTTGCAAAGCAGGAAAAAAAGGCTAATTCAGCGCAATCTATTGCTGCTGGAACTTATAAAAATCAATTGTATGGCTATCCAGCAAGTGTAGAATCAATGTTCTTATACTATGATAAATCAGTTTTTTCTAAAAATGATATTCAATCTTTTGAAGGAATGATGGCTAAAAGTAAGGTTGGATTAAATCTGTCAGAGGCCGGTGCTGATTTCAGGATTGCGCCATGGTTCATTGCTAATGGTGCTCAATTATTTGGAAAAAATGGTGAAGACTTAAAGAAAATGACGTACAACTCAAAAGATGGGGTTGATGTTTTAAAATATATCGCTAACCTAAGAAAAAATAAAAATGTTGTATCAGTTAACGCAGACGAACTTGATTCATTAAAGTCGGGTAAAATACATGCCTTATTCAGTGGTGTTTATAATGCGGAAGCAATAAAAGAAATATTAGGGAAAAATTTTGGAACTGCAGTTTATCCAACAGCTAATTTTGGAGATGGGAATGTTAATTTAAAAGCATTTTTAAGTGTTAGACAATTTGTTGTTAATGCAGATACAAAACAACCATTAGAGTCTATGAAATTAGCTAAGTATATTACGAATAAGCAATCACAATTAAAGTTATCTGAATCGTTGGGGACAATTCCAAGTAACAAGATAGCTCAAAGTTCTAAAATAGTTTTAAGTGATCCTGTTAAAACAACCGTAATTGATATGTCACAAAGTGATCATTCAGTATTAACACCAAAAATTTCACAAATGTCTAATTTTTGGATACCAATAAATGCAATTATCAATGATGCATATAATGGGAAAATACCTGAAAATAAGATGCAATCTAAATTAGATCAGTTAGTTAAAGAAGCTTCCAGTGATAGTCTTAAATAGATTGATAGACAAAGGAGAAACTAAAAATGTTAGAAGAAAACATAACACATAAAGGTATTTTTGAAATTCTAAATACTGGAAGCATGATAACGAAACTATCGGGAATCGTATTTGGACTTGGTAATTTAGCTCATAAACAAATTGTTAAAGGACTTATTTTTCTCATAAGCGAATTAGTATTCATTTATTTCATGATTACCAGTGGAATAAAGGTACTAGGCGGATTAGTAAATTTAGGTATTCGAGCACAGACATGGAAGTTTGATAAAAAGTTGGGATTTTCAATTAAAGTAAACGGTGATAACTCAATGCTCATGTTAATCAATGGATTATGTGTATTGATGTTGTGTGTTGCCATGTTTATTATTTGGCGTCAAAGCATAAAAAGTGCAGATAAGGTTGCTCAATTAAAAAAGAACGGAAATAAGGTACCTAATATCGCAGAAGATATTTACTCGTTATTCGATAGTCGATTCCATATCACACTGATGACGATTCCTGTAATAGAAGTTATTGCTTTTACATTATTACCTCTTATTTATATGATTTCATTAGCTTTCACTAGTTACGATCATAATCATTTACCCCCAAGAAATTTATTTCACTGGGTTGGATTTAATAATTTTTCTGCCATATTTAGTGGTAAGATATCGGGAACCTTTTTTCCAGTCCTCGGGTGGACATTAATTTGGGCAATTGCAGCAACCGCAACGACCTTCTTTTTTGGCGTATTACTTGCCCTATTTATTAATTCAAAAGGAATTGTTAATAAGAAATTTTATCGTACAGTATTTGTTATAACAATGGCAGTGCCAGCATTTGTTTCACTATTAGTTTGGCAAAATCTATTACATATATCAGGACCTTTGAATACAATGTTAATCAATATGGGATGGATTAATACACCAATTCCATTTTTAACGGATTCATTGTTAGCTAAGATATCTGTTATTGGTGTCAATATGTGGATAGGTATCCCAGTTACCATGTTAGTCGCAACTGGGGTCATTGTTAACTTACCAGAGGATCAAATTGAAGCAGCTAAGATTGATGGAGCTAATTCATTTCAAATTTTTAGAAATATTACTTTTCCACAAATTATGTTAATTATGGCACCAAGTATTATTCAACAATTTATCGGAAATATAAATAATTTCAATGTTATCTATTTATTAACAGGGGGATTACCATCAAATAGTAATTTTTACAGTGCGGGAAACACAGATTTATTAGTTACGTGGCTATATAAATTAACCGTTAATCGTGCGGATTACAATTTAGCATCCGTAATTGGAATTATCACATTTATCCTTAGTGCTGTTTTCTCACTAATTGCATACACAAAGACAAATTCATATCAAAAAGAAGGTAACTAGACATGAAAAAGAAGTATATTGTAAAAAATGTTGGACTCTTTATTCTTGCAGTCGTTTGGTTATTTCCAGTTTTTTGGTTAATCCTAACTTCTTTCCGAGCAGATAGCGGCCAATTTGTTTCTTATATTTTTCCAAAACACTATACGTTAGATAATTATAAATATATTTTAAGTGGAGATATTAATTTTCCATTTATAAAATGGTTTGAAAACACATTGATTGTCTCGATTGCATCATGTTTGCTTTCAACGTTTATCACAGTTTCTATGGCATATGCCTTATCGAGATTACGATTTAAAATGAAAAAACCTGTAATGAAAATAGCATTAGTTCTAAATATGTTTCCTGCATTTATGAGCATGATTGCTGTTTATTATATTTTAAAAGCATTAGATATGACACAAACTTTAACAGCGCTTGTATTAATATACTCTTCATCAGCAGCGTTAACATTTTATATTGCTAAGGGATTTTTTGATACTATCCCTTATTCGTTAGATGAGTCAGCAATGATTGATGGAGCAACAAAAGCACAAATATTTACGAAAATTACGTTACCAATGGCTAAGCCAATCATTGTTTATACAGCGTTGATGGCTTTTACAACACCATGGATGGATTTTATTTTTGCCAAGGTTATTATGGGCGATAGAGTTGATAAGTATACGGTAGCAATAGGATTATATTCAATGCTAAATATAAATACAGCTAACTCCTTATATACTGCTTTTGCAGCGGGATGCATAATTGTCGCCGTACCAATTACGATATTATTCATATTCTTACAAAAATATTATGTTGAAGGAATGACTGGTGGGGCGGTTAAAGGATAAAACTTAAATTAGTATGAGGGAGAGAAATTTATGAAGCAAAATGAATGGTGGAAAGAATCAGTTGTTTATCAGATCTATCCTAAGAGCTTTAAAGATAGTAATAAAGATGGAATGGGTGATTTAAAAGGAATTATTGAAAAAATTCCGTATTTATCAAAACTAGGGGTTAATTTGGTTTGGCTAAGTCCTATCTATAAATCACCTATGGATGATGGTGGGTATGATATTTCAGATTATTACTCAATAGATCCAATGTTTGGAACAAATGAAGATATGGATGAACTAGTTAAGGTAGCTAAAAATCATGGAATTAAACTATTAATGGACTTGGTAATTAATCATACTTCTGATGAACATGAATGGTTTAAGGAAGCATTAAAAAATCCAGCAAGTAAATATAGAAATTATTATATCTTTAAAGAAGGAATAGAAGGGAATCCGCCTAATAATTGGCGTTCATATTTTGGAGGATCTGCTTGGGAAAAAGTACCTAATGAACCAAATATGTATTTTTTACATGCATTTTCAAAAAAACAACCAGATTTAAACTGGGAAAATAGTGCTGTTCGTAATGAATGTATAGATATGATTAATTGGTGGTTAGATAAAGGATTTGGTGGATTTAGAATTGATGCAATATTAAATCTTAAAAAGAATATGCAATATGGTCAATTTGAGGCAGATGGTGAAGATGGTTTAGCATTTATTGGTAAATGGATCTTAAATCAGCCAGGAATTGAAGATTGGTTAAAAGAGATAGACGAAAAAACTTTTAAAAAGCATAATAGTTTCACTATTGCTGAAGCCGATGTAGCAGATGAATTATTACCCAACTTTATTGGTGATACGGGGGTATTTCGATCAACATTTGATTTTTCATATACGGATATTGATACACCGGAAACTGGCGAATGGTATTTACTTCATGACTGGACGATTGATGAATTTAAAAAGAATCTCTTTCATCATCAATTAGTTACTCAAAAAATAGGTTGGGGAGCGCAATACTTAGAAAATCATGATCAACCACGATCAATTAATAAGTATTTACCAGAATCAGACCGGAATGATACTACCAAAAAAATGTTAGCAACTTTATTTATGATGTTGCATGGAACCCCCTTTATATATCAAGGCCAAGAAATAGGAATGGAAAATATCCATATGGATTCTATGGATGATTATGATGATATTGCAACTCATGAGGTATATGCACGTGCCCTTTTAGCAGGTCAAAGTGAAGAAGAGGCTTTCGGTGCAATGTATAGGCGTTCACGCGATAATTCAAGAACACCTATGCAATGGAATAGAAATAATAATGCTGGTTTTTCTGATGCAGATAATACTTGGTTAAAGGTTAATCCGAATTATCAGAAGATAAACGTTATGGATGAAGGTGAAAATCTCAATTCAGTATTAAATTTCTATAAAAAGTTAATTGAACTTAGACGTAAAGAATCAAAGTATAAAGAAGTTATTATCAACGGTGAATTTGTATTAACTGATTATACAGAAGAAAATCTAATCGCATATCGTCGTGTTTTAGAAGTAAAAGAATTATTAGTTTTAATTAATTTTGATAATCATGATTTAAAAATAAAAGTAGACGAAAAATTTCAAAATACTTTAATTAATAATTTTAAAAATATTAATAAAGATAGCAATGGAGACATTATTTTACAACCTTATCAAAGTGTTGTATTAAGTAGTTTTTCTTAAATGAGAGGAAGATAGACATGCCAGAAATGAAATTGAAGCATATTGTTAAACAATATCCTAATAATCCTAATCCATCAGTGCCTGATTTTAATTTAGAGATAAAAGATAAAGAATTTATTGTGTTTGTTGGACCATCAGGATGTGGAAAATCAACAACATTAAGAATGATTGCAGGGTTAGAAGATATAACTAGTGGCGAATTTCTAATAGACGGGAAAATAGTTAATGATTTAGCCCCTAAGGATCGCGATATTGCCATGGTTTTCCAAAATTACGCGTTATATCCACATATGTCTGTTTTTGAAAATATGGCTTTTGGACTTAAATTAAGAAAGTATGAAAAAAGTGATATTAAAAAACGTGTTACACATGTTGCAGATATTTTAGGGTTGTCTGAATACTTAGAACGTAAACCGGCGGCATTATCAGGTGGTCAACGACAACGTGTTGCAATGGGCCGGGCGATTGTTAGGGATGCAAAATTATTTTTGATGGATGAACCTCTATCTAATTTGGATGCAAAATTACGTGTTCAAATGAGAGCAGAAATTGCTAAAATTCATCAAAACTCAGGTGCTACTACGATATATGTAACTCATGATCAAACCGAAGCGATGACGCTAGCAGATAGAATTGTTATTATGAACGCTGGCCGTATACAGCAAGTGGGAACGCCTAAAGAATTATATAATAAACCTAATAATATGTTTGTAGCAGGCTTTATGGGTAGTCCTGCAATGAATTTCTTTGAAGTAACTTTAAAAGATGGCCGACTAAAAAATTTAAACGGAATTGATTTAGAAGTTCCAACTGGGCAAAATAAGCTATTAGTCTCTAAAGGATATGAAAATAAAACACTTGTTTTTGGAATTAGGCCGGAAGATATTTCAACTCAACCAATAGAACTTTCGGCATATGCAGGAAGTCACGTATTCGCTAAAATTACTGTCTCAGAGTTATTAGGTAATGAGTCAATGCTATACCTAAATGCAGGGGACGATGAATTTGTTGCTAAATCAGACGCATCAGACGATTATCGACCTGGAACAGAGATTGAGATGGCATTTAATATGGGAAAAGGGTTATTTTTTGATAAAGAAACGGAAGAAGTAATTCGATAATTCCTTTCAAATTAATTGTAGGAGGTAAGTTATGGCAATTGAAAACAAGTCTATCTTAATCACATATGCAGATAGTATGGGCGGAGACATGAAAGCACTTCATCAGGTTTTGAATAATGAATTAAAAGGGGCAATAGGAGGGGTGCATTTATTACCTTTCTTTCCATCAACGGGTGATCGAGGATTTGCACCATCTGATTATACAAAGGTTGATTCTAAATTTGGTGATTGGTCCGATGTAGAATCTATCGGAGAAGATTATTATTTGATGTTTGATTTTATGATTAATCATATTTCAAGAGAGTCAGATTTTTTTCAAGATTTTAAAGCTAAAGGGCCAGATTCGGAATATGCTGATATGTTTATTAGATATGATAAATTTTGGCCAAAGGATCGACCAACACAAGCTGATATTGATCTAATTTATAAGAGAAAAGATAGAGCGCCTTTTCAAACAGTTGAATTTGAAAATGGTGGTAGTGAACAAGTTTGGAATACATTTGGTGAAGAACAAATTGATCTAAATGTGAATTCAGAAATTACGATGAATTTTATTCGGAAGACTTTAAAGGATCTTATGGATCATGGGGCAGATATCATTCGATTAGATGCATTTGCTTATGCAATAAAAAAACTTGATACAAATGATTTCTTTATTGAACCTGATATTTGGGATTTATTAAATAAATTAAAAAAAGTAACAGATGAAAAAGAAGCAATTATTTTACCAGAAATTCACGAACATTATTCTATTCAACATAAAATAGCTAAACAAGACTATTTTATATATGATTTTGCTTTACCAATGGTTTTATTGAATGCTTTATATAGTGGTAAAGTCAACCAGCTTGCGAAGTGGCTTAAAATGTCTCCAATGAAACAATTTACGACATTGGACACACATGATGGAATTGGTGTAGTTGATGCACGTGATATTTTAAATCCTGATGAAATTGAATTTACATCTAACCATTTATATGAAGTAGGCGCGAATGTTAAAAAAATATATTCATCCGAAGCATATAATAATTTAGATATCTATCAAATTAATTCTACATATTATTCTGCCTTAGGGAATGATGATGCAAGCTATTTACTAGCACGTGCAATACAAATATTTGCCCCAGGAATTCCGCAAGTATATTATGTAGGATTGCTAGCAGGTGAAAATGATTTAGAATTGTTAGAAGCTTCGAAGGATGGTAGAAATATTAATAGACATTATTATAAACTACCTGAAATTAAGGAGACAGTTAAACGGCCAGTTGTAAAATCGTTGCTGGCATTACTAAAATTTAGAAATGAGTTTAAAGGGTTTGATTTAGAGGGAACGGTTGAAGTACAAATACCTAACGAAAATGAAATTATTATTACTCGTAGTGACGCAACTAAGTCTAATACTGCCAAATTGGTTGCTAATTTGAATACAAAACAGTTTACTTTATTCCGTAATGATGATGAATTTAAAGTTTAATAGCATGGAAAAAGAGCATATTAACGTATGCTCTTTTTTAGTAGAACTAAATTTTACTGAGGTTCAAATGTTTGCGTCTATTGATATAAAGTGAGTCGTAATGATATAATGTTAAAAGCATAGCTATTTTAATCGGGCACTGATTAGTAAATTATACAGGATTAAAATAGACACAGGTTGATGATTAAGAAATCAACTGTATTTGAAGGCATTTATTCAGTATATGAATCTTTAACTTTGAAAAAAATTGTTAATTAATAGAGCGAGGAGGAAACACTGATGGCTGATAAAGCAAAGACAGACAGAGAAAAAATGTTAGAAATTATTAAAAAGAAACAAACTGATGGTGGTAACTTTAACAAAAAAGCAACTGCTCGCAATGATCGTACTAAGATGCGTAAGGGTCCTAAGATATTTAAATAAAAGGATAATAGTAAGGGCATTTCCTGTTAGTAGGGGATGTCCTTTTGTTGTAAATTCAGCAAGGAGACGGTAATGAAAACAGATAAAGACATTATAAAAGTGCTTAATCGTTTGGCAGACCACTATGGACCACAAAATTGGTGGTTAAACGAAAATCCAATTTCAGACTGGGTAACGATGATTCTCATTCAACAATCAACGGGTGTGAACGTTGAAAAAGCAATGAATAAATTAGCCGGTTATTTAACCGTTGAAAAGCTGCAAGCGATGGACATCGAAGACTTACAAGAACGCATTCGGTCAGCGGGATTCTACAAACAAAAAAGTACTTATATTAAAAACTTAATCAATTGGTTTGCTGAACATGACGCTAATTTTGACTCTTTTAAAAAGGTAACAACACTAGATTTACGTAAGGAACTCTTAGCGATTAAGGGGATTGGTCCGGAAACAGCGGATGATATTTTATTGTATACGTTCGGCAGGAATGTCTTTATTGCGGATCAATATGCCATGCGTTTATTTGGCCGCATAGGTTTTGGCGAATATAAAACCTATGCAAAAATGCAGGCAGATTTTTCAAGTGCCGCTGAAAAAGTACCACTTAACTTATGTCGTGAATGGCATGCAGTGATTGATGAACATGGAAAAGCATTCCGCAAAGATAAGGATTTGGATGAAAGCTGGCTCATTGCGGAATGATAGATTAAGGCTTCTATGGTATTAAAGTGGGTGTTCAAATTAAACGACTTGGAGGAATTAACATGGCTTATTTATATTCACTGATTATTGGAATTATTTTTGCAAATGGAATTCCGCATTTTATTAAAGGCATTACGGCGCAACAATGGGATGTTCCTTGGAAAAAGCCAGCTAGTGCGCCAACAAATATTGTATGGTCTATAATCAATTGGTTAATCGCTGTCGTTATTTTTTCATTAACGATGCCAACATTAACGACCACTCATTTTGCACTATTTTTTATTGGTATGGGAATAACTGGTTATTTGTTAGCGAATCATTGGTCAAAATAAATGGCTATTAAATTATTTATAGTAAAGAACTTGAAGTGAGCCTTTAATATCCGTGGTAAAATCCCCTCCAGATAGACAAGTTTTGTTCTTTGACTTGTCTATCTGGAGGGGATTTTTTGAATTCGAACAAAACTGATATTTAGTGGAAGAAAATTAAATAATCTGGAAAAGTTAGAGATAGCTCAGTGAATTATTGAAAACGAGTGATATTATCATGAAGCTATTGGCAACATGATAAAAATTTTAAACTGAATCAAATCATTAAAATTTAGAATAAGTGTTTGTAAAAGCTTGTATAATCATCGAATCGTAGCATGGACTATTGGAAATTTTGAAACTGATTTTATTATGTATCTACTAAAAAAATGATTTAATAAATCAATTAAGACATGGCTTGGTATGATTATGAATGACATCAAAATACAATAAAAGACTAAGCTCACATGGAAGAATTGAGTTTAGTCTTTAGATGGAAATTTAAATATTTTGGTTTTTAACTTACTCACTTTACAAGAGTATGCCAGTTTATTTTAGTTTAATTGTTTATAATTTACTTGGGTGCACAGTTTTTTAACAGAATTAATATCAATCATCCCTGATTGAACATGCAAGGCATTATCAGCACCACAACTCATTGAGTATCTTATGGTATCTAAATTATCTAAATTATTTAAATTATTACATAAGCCATATAAAGCGCCAGCTAATGATGCATCTCCTGATCCAGTTGCATTCACTGCATTAATTTCTGGCGGAGTAATTTGATAGATGGTGTCACCAAAACGGGCATAAGCTTTTTTGTGACCATTGCTAACAATTAGATTGGCAACGTTTGGCATACTTTGTCTCATAAGTTGGTCTGTAATGTCGTCTTCGTTGTGTATTTGTATATTTAATAGTTCATTTAATTCATCTAAATTCGGTTTGATAAATTCTAGTGGAACACCGCTGTTGATAGATAATTTAAATGGTTCACCAGATGAATCAACAATCAGTTTAATATTTGGTCGTAATTGATTAATATTGATTAATATTTTGCTGTACGTATCAACTGGATAGTCATTGGGTAGGCTACCAGCCAAGATGAGATAATCTGTTTCGCCAGCAATATGATTCTTATCAAACATATCAATAAGTTTGTCTGTCCACGTAAAGGTTTGTTCTGATGTGTTATCAATATTATAAGTTTCGTTGATATTTGTTTGTTTGTGGCCATCATCGACAATAATGCAGTTGCGGGTTTCATTGGGGGTTTTACGATAACTAGTTTCAATTTTATTTTTATTCATATCAGCATGAATAATATTACCGTTTAGACCGCCAATATACCCGGTAGCAATTAGTGATTTTTGATTACCAAGGGCACTTAACACACGAGCTACATTGTTGCCTTTTCCTCCTGCACTTTTAACAATACTAGTTGGTCGATTAACATTACCAATTTTAAAATTAGATATTTGATAGTAAGTATCAACTGATGGATTAAGACTCAAAGTAATAATCATTGTAACCCTCACTTTCTAAATGAATGAAATACGGTTATTATACCCTGCCAGTGTTTCTTCAGGGATGCTTTTGGTATTAGTCATAATGGCACTGAATTGGTCTAGGGTAGCAAAAGTATGTGTGTCTAAATGATTGAATTTTGAATCATCCATTGCTAAAATTTTGAGCTTTGATTGATCTAAGACTGCTTTTTGAATTGTTCCTTCTTCTATGGTCGATGTTGATACCTCTTGACCGGATACACCATTAGTTGTTAAAAATGCGATATCAAAATTAATATTTTGAAGTGAGTTAATAGCCATTTGTCCAATAAATTCTGACGTATTCTCATGGAAATGACCTCCAGTTAATAGAACGTCCAGATTACGCGTTAATAGTTTTTGAAATAATAAGAAGTTATTGGTGACGTAAGTTGCTTGTTCAGGCAAGGTAGGAGCAGCTGCATAGGTAGTTGTGCCAGCACTCAAATATACCATAATATGCTTATCCATAGTTTGAATGTTTTCATATACGTAATCGCTAATTTTGGCGCCAATTTCTTTTTTTTCAGTAGAGTGTAATTGTAGTTTTAGTGAGCTAGGTTGTTCATTCATCGGTTTGGTTAAGCTTTTAGCGCCACCATATACGCGTTTTAATAGATGCAAGGAATCTAATTTTGTAACATCACGACGAATAGTCATATCTGCTACGCCAATTCGTTCAGCTAGCGCTTTAATGGTCATGAACCCATATTCGTTGACTAATTGTTGGATTTTAGTTTGCCGCTGTTCTTGTAACATAATCAGTACTTCCTTTCTAATGAAGCATATCATTTACTTTGAATTATAACACTCTCACTATAAATGTCCAACTTTGTTCATATATATATTTAAGCTATTAATAGTTAAAATAAAGTGACTATTAGCTATTGACAAGTTAATTGCAAACGGTTACACTGAGCTTGTAATAAACAAAGTCAAACAAACGAACAAGTGTGAACAAGAAAGGGTGATATTTATGACAGTAGAATCATTATTTAATCATAATTGGGTAGCATTAAATGTTAAAGCTGATTCTGAAAATGAACTTTTTGACATTATTGGTAAAAAGGCTAACGAGTTATTTCTAGCATATCCGGGTTATTGTGTGGGGTTACAAGAAAGAGAATCTAGTTATCCAACAGGGTTAGATATTGATGGATTTAACATTGCTTTACCACATGTTGATACTAAATATATCAAACAACCTTTTGTATTTTTAGTCACTACCCTTAAACCATTAATGGTTAGAGCAATGGTTACAGAAGAATTTATGTTAACTAATACTTTCTTTTTTCTAGGTATTAAAGATGGACATGAACAAGTGGGTTTGCTATCTGGAATTCTTAATGCACTGCAAGAAAAATCAGTTATTAAAGCTTATCAAGATGCTGTTGAATTACAAGATCCAGAAGAGTTAGTTAATATTATGCAACATGCATTACAAAAATAGAGTGTTACGAAAGGAAGGTTCATTATGAAAAAAGTTTTAGTATGTTGTGGCAGTGGGGTAGCAACAAGTGTTCAAACAGTTGAAAAATTAAAAGAACAATTAGATGATGCTGGTATTGCTAATGTGGAAGTTTATGAAAAGCCAATGTTAGCAGCTGTTCCAGAAGTTGAAAGCAATGATGATATTTTAGTTTATATCGGAATGGCTAAGGCGGATGAAGAGCTTCAAGAACTATTAAATAAAAAGAATATTCTAAGCTTGCAGGGGTTACCTTGGTTGACTGGTATGGGGTTGGATGAAGCATTTCAAAAAATTGCTGTTAAATTGAACGAATAGAGATGGAGGATACTGTTATGAACAATATAGTTCAAGCAATCTTAGCGCCTGGAGCACAGGTATTTGTACCAGTTTTGATTTTAATTTTAGGTCTTATCTTCAGAATGAAGTTTTCTAAGGCATTACAATCAGCTTTGAACTTATCTATTGGATTCGTTGGGATGTCAATGGTCATTGGTTACTTAGTTGATTTAATAACTCCAGTATCTAAAGCACTTGCAAAGAATACAGGTATTAACCTGCCAGCAATTGATGTTGGTTGGACAGGAGCTGCTGCTGTTAGTTGGGGCTGGTCATGGGCGTTCTCGTTTTTTGCATTAACTATTGGTGTTAACTTTATCATGTTATTACTTAAATGGACTAAAACGATTAATGCGGATATGTGGAATGTTTGGGGAAAAGTTTTAACAGGTTATATGGTCTACATCATTTCAGGTAGCTTAATATATGCTTTTGTTGTTGCTGGAATTCAAATTATCATCGAATTAAAGCTAGGAGACGTATGGCAACCACGGATTCAAAGGATGATTGGTGCACCTAGTGTTACAGTTACTCATATTGAATCATTTACTGCTGTTATTATGTACCCGGTCAATCGGTTAATGGACTTTATTCCATTTTTAAATAAAGAGATGGATGCTAACGCTTTAAAAAAGAAAATTGGTATCTTGTCAGAACCAGCTATGATGGGACTGATTATCGGTATTTTCTTGGGCTTTGGAAGTGCTTATGATGTTGGCAAAACTTTAAATCTTGCAACTTCAATGGCTGCTGTTATGGCATTATTCCCAGTTGTTGCTAAATTTTTCCAAAATTCACTAACACCATTTGGTAATGCAATGAGTGAATTTATGAAGACTAAATTTAAAAATCGTGAATTTTATATTGGGCTCGATTGGCCTATCTTAGGTTCATCACCTGAATTATGGGTAACAGCTATCATTGGTGTCCCAATCTTCATTCTTTGGGCGCTTGTATTACCTGGTAATACTGTTCTACCATTTGGTGGAGTTATTAACTACTGTATTGCCGTCGGTGGTTTGTTATTAACACAAGGGAATCTACCACGAATGATTATCTTAGATATTATCTATACACCACTATTTCTATATGGCGCAACTCTATTAGCTCCTATTTTAACAAAATTAGGTCGTATTACTGGAGCTGTTAAAATTCCTACTGGTTCGCAAATTACTTGGTCATCAATTGAGGCTCCTGATTTTCGAATTTTATTCGCTTATGCTGGGCAAGGTGATGTTTGGGCAATTGGTGGATGTGTTATATTGATGGCGTTAGCTGTACATGTATATCGTATGGTTGTTAAAAAAGATATTAAAGATGGGTTGGTTTTTAAAGAGAGTGTGAAGTAAAAAGGAGTATCAGCCATGAAAATAAATAAATATGATTGGACAGTCGTTATTGTGATAGCAATTGGTGCAATGTATTTGGCGTCTAAATATCATCAACCATTGTTGGGACTGATTTCACTTGTTTTAGCTATTTTAGTTCGTCATTATGGTTGGGATACATTGTTTAAAGATGGCGATGATAGAAAGAAGAAAAGATCGTCGTGAATCATAGCAAGCACACAAAAAAACTAAAAGGGGATAATAAATTATGTTAGCAGATGGACGTATGGTATTTGAATCAGAACGTGAAGATTTGGCAGAGGTTGTTCAATTAGTATTTGATCGTGATGATACAAATGTAGCGGGCGGAAATATTTCTTTCATTGCAGTTGATGAAGATGGTTCTTTAGGTGAAAAAGGCAAACGTTACATTATTATGACGCCAACCATGATGTCAGAAGCATACTTAGGAAGATTATCAGCTTCTCAGATTTTAGTAGTCGACCCTACTGCTGGAGAAATTATTGATGTACCGACTGGTCGAACGTTAGGTATCAAGGTTGATGGTGTTGGCGATTTGACACGTGAAATTAATATGCATCAGGCTATTTATTTAGCAAATCCTGATATTAAGTGTGTATTCCATGCACATTCAAAAGAACAACTATTTTGGGCAACTTCTGGGTTACCATTACCAAACTTAACTGAAGCAACTCAAAAGGTTAGAAACGTTGAAGTGCTGAAATTTCGTCCAAATTGTTCTGAAGATTTAGCAGAAATTGTTTCAGGTAAAATTCGTGAAATTGGTGATGATGCATTAACGCATGAGTATCTTTTGAATAGTCATGGTGTGCTCATTACTACCGGTGGCAAAGATATGAATGGATCGACTGCTTTGCATAAGGCACTATCTATTGATGATACGATGGAATGGAATGCCAGTATTGCTTATAAACAAACTGTATTACAAGCTGTTGGTGTTATGGATGGTTATTATTCTAAGGGAGTAAAAATTGGAACACTGGATGATTTGAAAGCTGGTAAGGCCATATATAATCCTCATGCAGACAAAGAATTAGAAATAATGCAGCCTTAAAATTGAATGGCAACTTGGCCTCTAAGTAAACAATTTTTGTTTTTAAATTGTTTACTTAGAGGTTCTTTTTTGATTGACTTTAAAAAGTAATCGTCGTAATATGAAGTTGACTTCACATGAAGTTCATTTCATATCAAGAGGTGTTAATAATGCAAAATAAAGTTAAAGAGTATCGAACAGAACGTGAGCTAACGCAAGAACAGTTAGCTGAAAAAGTTCAAGTTTCCAGTCGAACGATTATTTCACTTGAAAAAGGGAAATATAAACCATCCATTATGTTAGCGTATCGTTTAAGTGTGTTGTTTGATTGTCAGATTGAAGACTTATTTCAATTAAAGGAAAACTTAGCATTGGAGGAGAGTTAAGATGAAAATTTATAGTTATCGACATTTTTTTGTGGGATTATTTTTTCTGGTTATGGGTGTTGGGTCCGTTTGGACAATCAATCTAAATTTTAAAGACACATTTGATTGGTTAGAGTTAGGAAAATCACTTTTTTACATCATTATTGCATTTGGAGTTGCAGTGGAAGAATTTTATAGTGCTTTTTTTAAAAAAGGGTTAAAAAAAGCTCAGTTAGAGGAAGAAGATGAACGAAATCAGTATATTAAACAATCTTTGAATGCGATGATTGGGAAAATTGCGTATAATATGATTTGGGGTTTATCAATCATTTTTGTTATTTTGTGGGCCATTTTTAAAATTAATACGTTAATGTGGTTAGCAATTGTTTTTTCAATGCTGTTCACAACATTGATGTTCATTTCGATTGGACTAGCGTTTTACTATGAAAAAAAGTTTTAATAATCTGAATAGATAATAGGTGAGATTTGACATGAGAAATAATATATTAATTTTTATTGGTTTTTTATTAGTCCTTTTTCTTGGTATTTTAGGATTTAAGACGTTGATTGAAGTTAAAGATACACAGCCAGTTGAATGGGCAGAAGTCTTACAGATTCAACCAGCTGGAAGTCTTGAATTAACAAAGAAACATAAGATTAATGCGGGAACAAATGGGCTACCTGTTCAAGCTAAAAAAGTGGTTGGTGGGGCGGCAATATTGCCACATAAAAGCTATTATGTTCCCGCTGATTGGACTGTTGGCAAAGGGTCAAAGAATACAGCCAATACGCGAATTTTGTTTCATTTGAAAAAGACTAATTTAGGAAAATCTAGTGTCCAAATAAATACAGCGGATGCTTATTCTGGTGGCGTGATACCTGCGACGGTACCTGTCAAAGTAGGGGTAATTCAAGATGCCCTACAGAAAAATCGTGGGACCTTTAAGAAAACGTCGACTGTCAGAATTGGGCAAAATAGTTGGTACTTAAGTGTTATTCTTGAGCCTAAAACGAATTCGATTGACTATATTTATTATCGAATTGAAGATACAGAGAGTGTCACTGATTCGACGATTGTAGTCGATTACAGTGCCAAGCTCAGGGCAGCACAACGAAATCCTGAGATGCTGAAAATTAATTTAAGCCGGGTTGAAGCAGTGATTAATACATTTTCTAAAACATCGGTGGCATCTTGATTTATTAACAAATCCGTTCCAACTAAGGTGCCTCTCAACTTGAGAAGGCATCTTTTTCATATCTCCAAAATAACCTATGCTATAATTTAGTTAGAGAGAATCATCGAGGAAAATGAGCAGAGAGAAAGGACCCTATGAATCCACAATCAGTTTTAAAAGAAAAATTTGGTTATGATAATTTTCGTCAAGGTCAACAAGAAGTTATTGATGGCATTTTGGCCGGCGAAGACGTCTTAGCCATTATGCCGACGGGTGGCGGGAAGTCACTATGTTACCAAATTCCGGCACTTATCTTAGATGGTTTAACGTTAGTTGTTTCACCATTAATTTCATTAATGAAGGATCAGGTTGATGCTTTAAATGAAAATGGGATTCCGGCAACATTTATTAATAGTACGTTAGATTATATGGAAGTTCGTGAACGCTTCAATCAAGCAGCACGTGGTGACGTTAAATTGCTGTATGTCTCACCAGAACGATTAGATTCTAATGATTTTATGGCAGAGTTATCACAGTTGAAGATTGATCTCGTCGCAATTGATGAAGCGCATTGTATTTCACAATGGGGGCATGATTTTCGACCTAGCTATTTACGTTTGACGGAAACGATTCAGCGACTAAGTTCAAATCCGACGATTATCGCACTAACGGCTACGGCAACAACACAGGTAGCCGCTGATATTATGCAACGTTTAGCAATCACGCATGAAGTTAAAACGGGATTTTCACGTGAGAATTTAGCTTTTCAAGTTGTTAAAAATCAAAATAGTGATCGTTTTTTACTTGATTATTTAAAAGCGCAGAAGCAACAATCTGGTATTATTTATGCCAGTACGCGTAAAGAAGTGGAACGGTTAACGAAATTAATTAAAAAAGCTAAAATTAAAGTAGCAATGTATCATGGCGGTATGAAGGAAGACGAACGCCGTCAGAATCAGGAAGATTTCCTGTATGATCGGGTTCAAGTTATGGTTGCGACGAATGCTTTTGGGATGGGGATTGATAAGAGTAATGTCCGGTTTGTTATCCATGACCAAATTCCGGGTAGTTTGGAAGCTTACTACCAAGAAGCGGGGCGTGCCGGACGTGATGGGTTACCCAGTGAAGCCATTTTACTTTTTAATTTAAAAGATGTTCAAATTCAACATTTTTTCATTGATCAATCTGAAATGGATGACGTTAATAAAAAACATGAATATTTGAAATTACAAGAAATGACGCAATATGCGAATACGCAACAATGTTTACAACAAACAATTGTCAACTATTTTGGCGATGAAGCGCCAGAGTGTGGCCGTTGCAGTAATTGTTTAGACACACGAGAGGCGCAGGATATTTCGATCGATGCGCAGAAAGTATTATCATGTGTTAAACGAATGGGTGAACATTTTGGTAAAGGGTTAGTTGCGCAAGTTTTGACTGGTTCAAAAGTGCAAAAGGTCATGCAATTTAGATTCGATGAATTACCAACTTATGGGCTAATGAAAGACCAATCACAAAAAGAAGTTTCCGGGTTAATTGACTACTTGGTTGCATCAGGTTTCTTACAAGCTTCAAGCGGGCAATATCCAGTTTTACAGCTTGCGGTAGATGGTGTTGGGGTTTTGAAAGGTGAAACTAAAGTTACCCGTAAAATGGCCGTTAAAGTTAAGCAGACATTACCAGAAGATAATGAGTTATTTGAAGAGTTAAGACAATTACGACGAGAACTGGCAGAAGAACAAGGTGTCCCACCATTTGTTATTTTCTCGGATAAAACGTTGTATTCAATGTGCGAGATCATGCCAGAAACGTTAACAGACATGTTAGATGTTAAAGGTGTTGGTGAAAGTAAGTTGGAAAAATATGGCGAGTTATTCTTAGATATTTTAAACGCAGAAGATTAAATTCTTGAAGGAGAGTTCACATGACAATTTATGATTATTGGCAAGCATTCAAAAAAGCAAACAAGATTGAACATGACAATTATGATGCCTGGGCATTTGGCAATACAAAAAAGCAATCGTTGGAACTAGGACAATTAGTTTTAGATGGTCTTAAAACGGCAACGTCATCAGCTTATGGACTATATTTTGATGAAGAGCCATTGCCTAAAGTTGGCGATTATAACGTGATTGTGGATTATAAAGATAATCCAATGGCGATTACGAAAACGACTAAAGTTTACGTTACACCATTTAACGAAGTTACTGAAGAACATGCTTTCCTTGAAGGCGAAGATGACCGAACTTTGGCTTACTGGCGCAGCATTCATGAACCTTTTTTTGAAGAAGATTTAGAAAGTGTTCACAAGAAATTTGATGAAAAAACGCCTGTTTTATGTGAAGAGTTTGAATTAGTTTTCCCAATTGAAACGCCGGAGGCATAAAATGAATGAAAATTGAACATATTGGCTTATGGGTGAAGAATCTAGAAGGAATGCGTGATTTTTATGTTACGCATTTTCAAGCAACTTTTGGTGAACGTTACGATAATGTGACCAAAGGTTTTTCATCCTATTTTATGCGTTTTCCGGATGGTCAAGAGCGGCTGGAAATTATGACGAGAATGGATATTACAAAGCAGTATCCTGCTGGATTTGGTTATGCTCATTTGGCATTTTCTGTCGGGAGTCACGCAATGGTTGACCAGCTAGTTGCTGATTTGAAAACGGCTGGGGTTAATGTTATTAGTGGGCCTCGGACAACGGGTGATGGCTATTATGAAGCTGTTATTTTGGATCCCGAAGGAAATCAGATTGAGATTGTGGGTTAAGTAATGACATTCACTTTGTTGAGTGTTATTTTTTTGCTTAAAATTAAGGTTGGCGCCTAGTAGGTTAGTCATTTATAATGAAATTTGAAAACGTTTAAAAAGAAATGAGGGATGATAATGAATTTTGGCATAATTGGCTACGGAAATATCGCAAAGCGATTTTTTAGAAGTATTCAATATACGCAAAATGGCCAAGTGACGGCTATTGGTTCGAAGTCATTAGATAACGATGTCGTGTTTAAAGCAGAGAATCCAAAGATAAGCGTTTATGATTCTTACCAAGCTGTTTTAGAGGATGACACGATTGATGGCGTTTATATTGCGTTACCTCATATTTTGCACAAAGAGTGGTCATTAAAGGCGTTAGCGCTGAAAATACCAGTTTTATGTGAAAAACCGGCTGTATTAACAACAGTGGATATGAAAGAGATTGAAATGGCGTCAATTGAAAATCAAACCTTATTCGTTGAGGCATTCAAAACCAAATTTAACGTCGGAATGACACATTTAAAAGAAGACCTAGTGCTAATTGGCCCCATTCAAACGGTATCTGCAAACTTTTGTTCCAACGCAATTCCAACACAAAAAGAAACCTCGTATTTATTACAAAAAGGGCAGGGTGGCGCATTAAATGATATTGGGACTTATCCAATTGGCTTTGTATTAGATATTTTAGGTGCTTCTATTTTGAAGATTGAACCCACGATAGCAATGAAAAATGGAATTGATGAAAGTTTCTCGGCAACCCTCTATTTTGAAAATGGGAGTCAAGCATTTATTGAGGGCGCAATTAATGAAGCTAAAGAACGCGTAGCTATTATTACTGGAAAGCAAGGGCGTATCACGATTCCAATGTATAATAGAATTCAAGATTATATGATTGAATTAAATCAAGGGCAAGCGATTGAACGTGAGTATTCTATTGTTGGGGATGATATGACACTTGAAATTCAGGGCTTTATCGATTTAGTTGAAGCAGGAGCCAGTGTTTGTGACAGACATAGTTTACAGGATACGTTTGATATTATTCAGGTGATTGAGGAGATTAGGGCTGAGAGTGGAGCTGTTGAGCTTTAGGTAGGTTTGCTGAGGAACTTGTATGATGGAAATTCCAAATAATAGAGATGACTTATTGACAATTCCTGAAGGCAAAACGTTTGATCGTAAAAGTTCGAAGTATGCTCTTAATAAATTAGCTAATATATTAAATGTATTTGTAGATGGTGTCTCTGTAGCCTTGGGTATACGAGATGAAAAGTTTGAGGGGATTAATTTTTTAGCGTCAAAGAAACAAAATAATTTTTAACAAAAATGCTCCGAGTTGCCTGTTTTTGTTAAAGTAGTATACTAATTTTGTAATCTAATAAACTTTAAGGGACGTGATTTTCGATGGAAAAACAAGTTCGTGATGCAAAGGTTTTAGAAGTACAAAAATGGTTAAATACAACGTATAGTTCTGTAGCTGGTTATGAAAAAGTAACTGAAAATGGGAATACTGGTTGGGGTACGATTTATAGTTTAAGAGAAGGACTTCAACATGAATTAGGACTTTCGCCAGTTGCGGAGGGATTTGGTGAACAAACCGAAGCCGCATTAAAGCCAATTATTAGTTCATTAAAAGTTGGGTACAAGGGAAATATTGCTAAATTAATTCAAGGTGCATTTTGGTGTAAAGGAATAAACCCTGTAGATTTTAATACAACCTTTAGTGCTGATACATCGGCAGCCGTTGTTTTACTGCAAATAGATGCAGGATTATCTGGAAATGGTATTGTTACAGTTGAATTTATGAAAGCATTATTTGATATGATGGCATTTTCATTAGTTGAAAATGGTGATACTCATATTCGAACAATGCAACAAGAATTAAATCATGATTATACAGCTTACTTTGGTATATTACCTTGTGATGGAATCTACCAAAGAGACACGAACACTGCTTTAATTTACGCTCTTCAAGCAGAAGAAGGTATGGATACTGATACGGCCAATGGCGCTTATGGACCCGCAACAATTGCTGCAACACCCACAGTTAATTCAGGTGAAACTGGGAAAATAGTTCGATTAATTCAGTGGGGACTTTATGTTAATGGATTTAATCAAAAGGCTGAATTTAATAGCTCATTCGATACTTATACCGCAACAGAAGTAGAAGTATTTAGAAAATTTATGATGCTAACACCTTATTCAAGTACAGCTGATTTAACTGTTATTAAAGGTTTATTAACAAGTAATGGGAATACGAGTCGTGATTCTATTGCATTTGATACGGCAACGCAATTATCATTAGCCGAAATTAAAGCCTTAAAAGCAGTAGATTTTACCATCGTTGGGTCGATATCTAATAGGTTTTCCGATGCCTGAGGATTGGGATTTTGACCAATTTACTGAGTACACACAAGGTGGGGTTGATATTGATCAAGTCGCTTCTTCTGAAAAAGATCTTGGATGTAAAACGTTCGATACAAGTAAGAGTGAACGTTTTGATGATAAAGTTAAGCAATTAATTAAAACTAATTCAACGTTTAGTCCAATGGCTGATGTAGAGTTTGAAATAGATAAAACCTATAGTTATTTTGCGCCAGGCATGGATATTTGGATTACGACCACAAGTAAATGGGAAGCAAAAACAGAAAAAATTTATTGTTTACTATTAAGAATGGGAAAATAGAAGACACTTTTGGATCATCTGTACTAAATCCATCTAGTCCATTTTATAATCCTTTGGAATTAATAGAGGTAGAACAAGCAGTCAATAAAACGTCTAAGCAATTAGTAAATGGAACAATCGTCTACGGAATAGCGACACGTACTGAAGAACCGAACCAAATTGGACTTAAAATAACGTATAATTTCACGATAGAGAATGGTGGAGTATCAGAAGAGGTATCAGCGACATTTGAATTATATTATAAACAAGTTGCGGGTGAGCCTTATCCGGTAGACTCTTATAATAAGCTTTGGAATTACATTGAAGATGAGGCATTCGACTTTGCGGGCGAATTAAATAAATTTGCGATGAATATGGGTAAGGTAGTCATAGTTATTGTCCCAATAGGAGAAGCAATACTAACATATTTAACGGATTCTTTTGGAGAACTTGTAACTAGTGTACCAATAATACCCTAATAGGTTAATTATGGAGGATAGTTAAATTTTTTTAATAAAAACGTATATAAATTTTTTTAAACATTATTTTGATTTTCGTGGAAAAAGTACAAGAATAGAATTTTGGATTTTATTTATTACTACTAATTGTATAAATTCAATATTAGAGATATACATTTATGGTAGTAATTATGCTTTTAAGTCATTCGTAATGAGCTTGGTAATGGCACCAAGACAAAATATATTAATAATACCATCTGTAAAATCATATTTGGTATTATTAATATTAGGTTTATATGAGTTGGCAATGTTAATACCGATGATTTCAATAGCTTTTCGACGGGCTAATGATGCTGGTATTCAAAAGAGATGGTATGTATTAATTTTAATAGGAAAGCTTTTAATATATTTTATTATTATTAAAGGTATGATTAATCAAATTGTTTATATTGTGACTTTTATGACGCTTTCTTTGATTCAGTTATACGTACTAATTAAACCGTCTAAAGAACTTGGTTAATATCTATATGGAATTTTGGTATGTAGAAGATATATATGATTTATTGAGAGAAAAAAATTTCACTGGAATTTGGAGTGCCCTAATAAAGTTGGACTTAAAAATCTAACTTTATTGGGGTGTTTTTTATGACAAAATATGACATAGATTTTAAATCTAAAATGGTGAGCTTATACTTAAGTTCATCTTATAGTTACAAAACTCTATCGGATGAATTTAATGTTTCGGCACAAAATATTGGGTTTGCTTGGTTGAAGAACATGGGTATATTGGGTTGCACCATGTATCACGACAGCATCAACCTATTAAATTTAAATTAGAAGTCATTAAATATGCATTAAATACAGGATTAGGACCTAATAAAATTGCTTCTCATTTTTTAATATCTCCTTCAACTTTTCAAAGATGGTTCAATATTTATCAAAAACACGGTATAGTTGGCTTAAAAGCATTAGAAAAGAGACAGACCATCATGATAAATAAAAAAAGAAGTATAAAATTGAAGACAATAATAAAAATAAAAAAATAGAAGAACTTGAAAACGAACTTCAGTTAGTAAAAATGGAACGTGATATCTTAAAAAAATTGGCTCTTTGTCAACTGTTGTTGGTAAATGATATTATGAAGGTTCTAATCACTTAGTGATTAGGCCTTTTTTTGTATGGATCTTAAGGGTATAAAATATTCTAATACGAAATCTATGGAAGTTTCTGAAGCCGAAGCTAGCGCGTTTAATTATTTTAATTTTATTGTTTGTGCCTTCTAAAAGACCATTTGAATATTGATAATCAAAGATGTTTTTAATTTCGGAATGATGTAAAAATAACGTTTCAATACTTTTTGTCATTTCTTCAGAACAGCCTTCAGTATTGTTAAGTGCCAAATCATAGCCAATTTTTTAGGTGAATAGACGATCTTATTTGGTTCATGAGTTCATATGATTTTTTTAATTCAGGGTGTAGCGTTAATAAATGGTCAATGACATCTATTTCTGTTGTTAAGTATGGAAAATAGGTCCATTTTTTAAAATTCTTGTAATCCAGACTCTTGGAAGGTTTTAGTAATAGTTTCCAGTAACGTTTAAGTGCTTTGTAGTCCTGAGATGATGTTGGAAGTTCCTTCATCAGTCTAATTCTTGTCTTAGTGAATCCACGATTCACTGAATTTATAATATGAAATTTATCAATAACAACAAGTGCATTAGGGAAGACTTCTTTGGCCAATTTAGGATAAGTATAATTCATATCAGTTACGATAATTTTCACATTTTTTCTAGCTGCAGCTGAATAACGATAAAAATAACGTTGAATCTGATAGAGGCGTCGAAAAGATAAAAGATAAAAGATCAATGAATTCATGATTACTAGCATCCATGAATTCAAAACTCATAGCATCTGTAGCTGATTTAGTACTCTTGACTTCGTCAAGAAGTAATACCTGAGGTAAAAACTTGTAATTAGGTTTGAAATCTCGTTCAGAGCTCATTAAAATACGACCTACAAAGGAATCAGAAGTCGAAATTTCATCAGCAATGTGAGTTAAAGAAACGGGTTCTGCCAATTTAGTTAAACAGAGTTTCCTAGAAGTATTGGAAATCGTACAGTTCTTAGGAATTGCACTAGTTTGGGCTAAAAAGTATGATTGACACTCATTACATTTAAAATATCTGTGTTTGAGTGATAGGATAATACTTTTTCCTAGTACCTTAGGATAACGAATGGTTGTTTGGCGCCAACCATACTTGATTATCTGACCTTCCTGCTTAATACCGCAGTTGGGACAAGCCTTTGGCTGGTAATCGAGAATACCGTTAAACCTAGTAATACCATCATTTGATGTGTCATAATCAATAATCGTTAGATTATTGTCTTCTATTCCAAGCCAAAATTTAGTATGATTAGACATGCGGAGATTCCTTCTTTCTTATTAGTTTTTCTGTGGTAGGTGAAATGGATAGTGGAACCAGGATGAACCCGTACCCAAAAGTCTTATGGCTTTTGGTTTTTTTTGTTATTATACAAAAAAACTGTCATCAGTAATAGAATAAAATCTATTACCAACAACAGATATTGTAGACCTTATTTTTTTGTAGTGACTCCAATTCAATCTGTTGCTTAATCCTAAAGAGGGTCGCTTTAGAAGTATTAAAAGCTTCAGTGGTTTCTTTAATAGAATGGTTTTGATAATATTCATAAATTGCCATTTCATGTGGGCCAATCTTTCGTTTAGGGCGACCTTCTTTAAACTTAGAATTGTGTTTCTTGGAATATTCTTTACCTGCATGGGTTCGTTCGACAATCATAGCACGTTCCATCTCGGCGACTGATAACAGAGTTCGAACAATCATTTTGCCCATTGGTGTATTTTCGATAGTCCCTAGATTGAGAACTTTAATACTAATATTTTGATCTAGTAATGGTTCAATAATATTTAAGGCTTCACGCGTATTTCGAGCGAACCGATCAAGCTTGGTAATGACTAAAGTATCACCACTAGAAATTGTGTTTAATAGTAGATCAAAAGTAGGTCGATGAGTGGTTGTGCCAGTAAATTTTTCAGAATAGATATTTTGAGGATCAACCCCAGCAACGACTAATTGAGAAATTTGTTCTTCTAAATTTTGACTTGAAGTTGAAACCCGAGCGTAACCATAAATATTAAGCATAAATATCACCCTTTTATGAGACTAAGAATGTGAGACCTTGTAAATCCCAATATAACACACTTTTAAATAAGTCTCAAAAACTGTTCAGTTTATGGAACAACAAACTTAAGATGAAATATACGTAGTAAACAATCTGTTTAAAAGTTATTGATAAGAATAAAAAAATAAGATAATTTACAGTATTGTAAATTATCTTATTTTTATGTTTATTGAATTATCTTAGTGGTTAATTAAACACCACCATGTTGGATCGATAGTATCTGTAGTTGAAATGATTTCGAAGTTCATGAGTATTCACCACCTTATAATAAGAAATATTTACGATAGTATTTTAGTGATTGATTAAGCACCACCACGTTGGATCGACAGTATCTGTAGTTGAAATGATTTTGAAGTTCATGAGTATTTACCACCTTATAAATAAGCTATTTTGATGCTGTGATATTCCCGCCATTTGTTTTAATTGTTAGTGTATTCTTTGAGATTGAATCTTGCGATTTGTTGGTAAATTTATTTTCTCCACCATTAGTATCAAAATTACGCTTAAAGTTTGTACTATTGATATTTTTTATCTGAATATTTCCGCCATTCGTTACAATAGAAATATCTTTGCTCTTATGGTTGCTACTTGGAATTGAAATATTAATGGTATGCTGTTCATCTGTATGTTTGTTGATGAATGAATTCTCTTTGTTATCAATAAAATCAAAGACTAAATTCTTACCTTTTTTTTGTTCCTGTCTATTTCTCTGCAGAGCTGCTGGGCTAAAATATCCATTCAATTTAATGTTCGGTTGAGAATCATTGGTAAAAGTTAGATTAACGTCGTTTCCATCAGAATATAGTTTCACAACTTTCGTTGAATTGTTGGCAGATACTTCGGTATGGTAATAAGATAACTTACTTTTGTTTTGATACATGTAAATGCCTGTTCCGATACAAATGCACAACACGATAATCAGTGATCCGATTATGATATTCCTTTTTTTATTTTTCTTCATTTATTTTCATCTCCTATGAACACTAGTATACGTTCATTTTTATTTTCGCTAGACAGATTTTCTTAAGTGGTAAAATATTCTCTTAAATGGTAAAAATATAATATAAACGCCATGTTAGTTACATTTACAAATAAAAAATGGCAGCCACTACTAATTAGGTAGTAGGCTGCCATTTTTTATGAGTTATTTTATTTGGCTCTACAATATTTGTTGTTGGTGATAGAAAATCTATCACTGGCGGCAATTTTTTTATATAATAATACAAAAAAGGGAACTTCGTTTCCTTTAATGGCCAGCCAGCCCAAAAGAAAGAGGTCCCCTCATGATTAATCATACTAAAGTTTTACTTGGAATAGAAGACCCAAATATTATAATTGATAATAATTTAGCTATTCAGTCTAATTCTGATAGTACTATTTTTATTTATGGTACTTTAAATTATCGTCCTAAAGCTTGCCAAAAATGTGGCGTTATCAATACCAATCAGATTATTAATTATGGTTGGCGAACTGTTTCGGTTCGCTTACCTCGTTCATTTGAACGGACTATTATTCTTAAATTACGCAAACAAAATTTTCACTGTAAAACATGCCATGGTTACTTTTTGGCACAAACAACGCTCACAACAAAACATTGTTCCATTTCACTTAACTGCCGTAAAGCATGTATTGAAAAATTAAAAGAAACGAGTTCTATGACCCATATCGCAAAAGAACTCGCTACTTCGACTAACTACGTTAGTCGTGTGCTTGCTTTAACCAAACATGATTTCAAAGTGAATTTAAATTATTTACCAGAAGTTCTTCTTTTCGATGAGATTAAAACAACAAAAGATGCCTTAAGCTTTGAATATATGGATGCCAAAACTCACGAATTAATTGATTTAATCGAGGCACGAACCATCTATCAGATTACCAAACACTTTAATCGTTATGTTAAAACTGCACGTGATAACGTCAAAATAATTGTGACAGATATGAATTATACCTATCCTAAACTAGCTGAAACGTTGTTTCCTAATGCCATTGTTGTATATGATCGATTTCATATTGTTCAATCTATGACTAGAGCTTTCAATCAAACTAGAATTCAAGTTATGAAAAAACTTACAGTAAGTTCCCAATCCTACAAACAATTAAAACGATATTGGAAATTGTTATTAAAACCAATGAGCCAATTAAATTATAAGAATTTTCGTCATTGGTCTTACTTCAAAGAATGGCAAACTGAAACAGATCTAATTCAAAATCTACTAGCTATTGATCCAATCTTAGCTAATACCTATGATTGTCTTCAAAATAGCTTAACTGCCATCCGTAATAAAGATTGGTCAAAACTTAATTATCAGTTAACTAACGCCAAAGGCGTTTCAGAACAATTTCAAAAGGTAACTGTATCACTCATGAAACAACCAGATTATTTAAAAAATGCGCTACGATATCCCTATTCTAACGGTCCTTTAGAAGGACTTAACAATAAACTAAAAGTAATTAAGCGCAATGCTTATGGGTTTAAAAATTTTAGCCAGTATCGTTTACGTATTTTGAGTACAATTAAATTTTAAGCAAAAAAAGAAACCTGTTATCAAATAACAGATTTCTCAATGACAATTTCACCAACAACAGTTGACAAAGAGCCTTTTATTTAAACTAGATTGCTGCTAAACCATCTAAAACTGTTTTTAATTTACGTCTGGAAAGGTAACAAGTAGAGCCATTCTTTAAAATAATTAAATTATTTTTTTTATCAACATAATCAATATAATCCAGATTAACAATGAAAGATCGATGGCAGCGGATAAAGTTTTGTGGGAGTTTCTTTTGAACTTCTTTCAAATCACCATTAAAGTTAATACGTTTATCTATACTATGGACTATTATTTTATGAGGACTAGTGACTTCAAAAAATGTGATTTTTTCTTCATCTATAAATAATAGTTTATCTTCAGATGTAACATTAAAAATTTTTTTATGGGTTGTATCGGTACCAAGTTGTTTTTTTATTGTTTCAAAACAAGCAGCAATTTCTTGACTTATTTTGAGTGGATCATCTTTAAGTATGTACTCAAGTGCAGCTACTTTGTAGTGAAAGGTTTGGAAAGCCATCTCTGCATGAGTTGTTATAAAGATAATATATCCGTTGCTATCCAGTTTTCTAATTTCTTGAGCCAAACTGAAGCCATTTAAATCAGGGTTATTTAAATCGATATCAAAAAAATATATACCTATTGTAATATTATTGGTTACTGCTTGAATAATCTCGGTAGGATCGGCTGTTGATTTTGCTATGGACATATCAAAGTCTTCAATTATTATTTTCTTCTTAATAATATTTTCAATATTTTTTCTTTGATTATCATTGTCTTCACAAATATATATAGGAATCAATGGCTAGGCTTCTTTCAATATAATGATTTTTTGAGTGAGAATCATGTTTTCTATTGTAGTTTCTAATGACATATTTGGAGCCTCGTTAATAATTCGTTCAACCTCAGATAGACCTATCCCACGGTGTGCTCCTTTAGTACTGTATCCTTTAGTACTGTATCCTTTAGTAAATATTGTATCAATATTAATATTTTGAGAAACAGTATTCTTTATAAAAAAGGTTATCTTATTCTTTTCACTAAATATAACTACATCTACAACTTTACTAGGATTACTTCTTTTAGAAGTTTCTTCTAAGGCGTTATCTAGTAATATACCAATGCATCTATTAAAATCAAATAAATTAATGGGTAAATCAGTAACTGGATTGACGATTTCTATGTTTATTGAAATACCTAATGTATCGGCTTTAGTAATTTTCAAAGAAAGTAAACCTTTTAATTCAATTATTTTCATATTTGTTAGTGATTTTAACTGAAAAGATTTCTTGTTTTGTTCGGAGTTAATATGTTCAATCTCTTTATAATAATATTTTTTCAAACCGGCCATATCATTATCTTCGATATACCCCGATAAACTTCCATAAATATTTATAAAATCATGTCTGAATTGACGTTGTGTATTTTCCAATTCTTCAAGAGAGCTCAAATATTCTTTTAGTTGATTGTTAATGATTTTTTCATAACGTAGTTTCTCTAGTGTTTTATTACGATAGATCCATGAAATAATAAAAATGATACAGGTAATTGTGATAATGAGCATTAATAATGCACTGTTAGTAATTAGCGAATTTGATCTATTATTTGAGAGGTTATCCGATTTTATTATTGTTATAAAGAAAATAATTATCATACTTAGCATCAAACTACTTATTTTTAAGCTATCGTGATTTTTTAGCAAACCGGAATCTAGTTTATATTGTCGATAAAGATAGGAGATTCCCCGTGAAGTACTAAGCGAGAATAATATCGGATTAATGGTATTTATGCAAATCCAAAAAAAATTACTTTCTTGCGTTATATAGGATAATCCCATTATTTTAAAGAGCAGCAATTCACTTAACTGTATTCCTAGTGCAAGTAGTAAGAAGACAAATAGAACAGCAGGGAGCTGTTCTATTGAGTGCTTCCTGATAAAAAAATATAAAGTCGCAACCAACATTTCGATACTAATCAAATAAATTAGTATTATATTTGCACCAATCAGACTAATAGACCAAATTACTATTGCTTGTATAAACATTGTAATTAAACCGACTATAAGGCTGTCTTTTTTTGTAATACTGCCTGGTAAAGATTGCAGACAAATTAGATAGCCTATGGTATATGTTAAAAGAATAAACAGCACAATTATCACTCCGTTCTTTTAAAGTATACCATGTAATTATGTTATAAAAATACATACTTATCATTGAATAGATCAGCTATAAAGGTTTCCTGCTCTGGAAGACGGACAATATCGTTAAAAATAATCTTAGGAATAATGTAGGCACTCAAGAATCCATTGAATATAGATCCAGAGTTTTCGCTTATATAAGTATCTAAATTCGTAGCGTTCTTTTCACTAAGAGCACGTTTTAATAATTTTTGGTAATTACTTTTTGTGATCAGAGTGTCACTGTGTAATAAAAATGAATAACCACCATATGTCATTTTTAATTTAGGATAATCCAAGAAAATATTATTTAGTATTTCTTCTTGAAGATTGAAGTCATCTGCACAATTTATGAAAAAATCTATATTTTCGAAATCTACATCTTTTTTTAATTGTGCATAGCTATTGATGCTCTGCGTAATTATCTTAACAGAAATATTTGAATCGAAATATTTCTGTTGTTGTACAATTGCTTTATATGTTCCACAATCCTCTTTTGAATAGTTTTGTGCAGCTATATTTTTTTCTTCTACAGTATCGCCATCAATCAGAACAAAATTTTCAAATCCTAATTTTGTGAGCACTTCCAATAGATAGCTTCCACCGGTACCAACTCCTAGGATTAATATGTTTTTTTTCTTAACTGTACTTTTATACTCAGGAAAGGTTTGACCGGGTATACAATCGACAAAATTTTTAAGTCGTAGTTCTAAATTACTTATTTTTTTTGAGCTATAAACCCATTTCTGTTTCATAAAAAATAAGAGGATTTCTTTAAATTCATTATCTGAAAGAGACCCGTTTAGTGATCGTAACTCATTTTCTGGAACTGGATTAGCTAAACTTTTAATGAAACTAAATATTTTTTTTGAACTTGAAGTTTTAAGTTCTTTTTCAAGTTTTGGATTACCTTTATACATAAATAAGCGATCTTCATAGTCTAAGTACCAGCCAATTTTCTTTAAATAATACATAATATACACCCCTTTTGGGAATATTATGACACAACTATTAAGGGGAAAGTAGTTTTGTCTTAAGTGGTAGATATCCTTCTTAAAAGGTTCAACAAAATTCATAATGATAAATTGCTGTGAAAGGGTTCGATTTTAATATATTCAACATAAGTTATACTAGACAAGAGATGAAAAAAGAATTGATGGACTTATATTCTAATCTTTCTGAATAAAATCATTAACAAAACAGGTTTCATGCACTGTTGTGAAAATGAAGGTAAATTATATGAAATTTGGTTATGCTCGAGTATCAACTTTAGCTCAATCGTTAGACGATCAAATCAATCAGTTGTTAAATCTTGGAATCTCTTCAGATAATATTTATTCAGATAAATTTACGGGAAAAACAACTAATCGACCTGAATTAAATAAATTATTGGATCAGTTACGTAGTGGTGACGAATTAGCTGTTATCAAACTGGATCGGCTTGCTCGTAATGCAAAAGAGGGCCTTGAATTAATTGACGAATTAAATAATAGGGGCGTTAGTGTTAATATAAAGAATATGGGTGTCTTTACTGCTGATGATTCTGCGATTACTAAAATGATGAAAACAATGTTCCTGGCGTTTGCTGAGTTTGAACGAGCACAAATTGTTGAACGAATGCAAATTGGTAAAGATTATGCTAAATTGACTGATCCAAATTTTAAAGAGGGAAGACCAAAAAAGGTACTAGGAATACGTGAACGAAATGTCCTGGAGTTTAGAAAGACACATTCCATTAAAGAAACTGCCCAGCAGTTTGGTATTTCTACTTTTTCTGTAAAAAAATGGCAGCGAATCGAACGAGGGTTAGAGTAGATTTATCTGGCAGATAAGTGGAAAGACAATAGCCTTTCTATAGGGTATCATTAATAAGATAAAGTCCGTTTTTTAACTCACTGTGTATTATAATTTGAGTAGAAAGCGGACTTTATAAATTTGGGGTGAAATAAATGAAGCAACAAGATAAAATATTTGAATATTTAAATAAAAATGGCGGACAGATCACAGCAAAAGGTGCTAATTCAATGGGGAGTATCATCTAGAATACTGCGAAATATGTATGCTCACGGGCAACTCGAAAGATTGGCGCCAGGTGTTTATATCGATCCGCTTGAGTTTGGCGATGATATTGCTGCACTCCAATATAAACTCTCAAAAGGTGTTTTCTTCAAGGATACAGTATTATTTCTTTATGGAATGATTGATCGAACGCCCTGTACCTATGAGATGAACTTCCCTTTACCATATGCGTATAGTACTAAAAATGATGCGCCGATAAAAATTTATCGACAAAAAAAGAACTTTACAAAATTGGTATGACGACAACTAAAACTTCTGGTGGACATATGGTTAGCGTTTATGATGTTGAACGTACCTTGTGTGATATTATTCGAACACGAGATAGATCCGATGCTGAAACAATTAAACAAGCAATGAATAGTTACGCCCATCAGAAAAAAATTTTTTTCATCAATTAATGGAGTACGCACGAATATTCAAAGTAGAGGATGAAATCAGAAAATATATGGGGGTTTTACTATGAAACTTGCATTTGTTGATAAGAAGCAATTTTTGGCTAAAATCAAAAAGTTGGCAAAAGAAAGAAATATAACGCCACAGATTATGCTACAGGAGATCGTTTTGGATGACCTGATTGATCAAATTTCCAATTCTCGATACAAAGATAATCTTGTACTAAAGGGAGGCTTTCTAATTGCATCGCTAATTGGTACTAATACTCGCTCTACACGTGATATTGATACATCGATTAGTGGCTTACCCGTCACAGAAGATAAAATGAAAAATGTGTTTCAAGAAATTTGTAATATTGAATTACCAGAAGACATAATCAAACTATCAATTGTGAAAATTGATGAAATTAGAGAAGAAGATAGGTATTCTGGATATCGTATTCATATTTGTGCTCAAATTTATGCCACGCGAGTTGACGTTAAAATTGATGTATCAACTGGATATGTAATCACTGAACGTGCTATTAAGTATGGGCATAAAATGATACTTGAAAATCGGACTGTTCAAATTATGGCGTATACAGTGGAGACCGTCATAGCTGAAAAGTTGGAAACAATCGTTAGCCGTGCTGACGCAAATACAAGATTGAAGGACTTTTACGATTTATATCTATTTGATCATCAAGATAAGACCGTGATTAGGTTTGATGTGTTAAATAAGGCGATACAAGCAACCTCAGAAAAGCGAGAAATAACTGAACAATTAGGTAATTATATTTCAGTATTAACAGACCAACATTTTCAAAAATTGTGGCTTGATTACCAAAAACCTAATGAATATGCACACGGAATTAAATTTGGAGATACATGTGACGCGGTAATTGATCTAGCCCTGAAATCTGGTCTAAAGTAATATATATAAATTCGCTTTAGTAAGTGATAGAATATTTTTTTGTGGATTGAAGAGAGGTATGATGCATGCAGTTTTTTAATAGTATTGTTAAGTAGAGGAGATTTTAGTGAGTAAAAATGCGGTTATACTTCAGTATTTAAGGAAGTCAAAAATGGGAAATAAGTATATGGCGGGTTATGTTAATTTTATACTTAGAAGAGTCACAAGTGATAATCCAAATAGTAAAATTGAGATATTTAATAAGGGGTGCTTGTTGGTCCGCAAAATATTCGACAGCTAAGGAATTAGTAGATAAGGTTTTCAAAGGCATACATTTTAAATCTAAGAGTTTTATTCATGTACAAAATCATTATATAAGTTCTTCAATCGATAATACATATGATGCACTTATCGATCATTATATAAGCGAGACAACTACTACTTCAATAATAAAAGACGATAAGCAGTTTGGCCACGCTAAGGAAATTTTAATAAAATGTGACGGTGAAAGTATTTTTTACATGGTTGGATCATCAAATTTTTCAAAGAATACGTATATCATGAGAGACAGAGGTGTTAACCAAACCGATATGGCATTTATAAAAAATACTAAATGTACTGGGAAATTACTGGGTACCATTTTTACCAATAATGATGGTAACAGACTGATGATAGAAGACTTTAAAAGCAATGAAAATTTCAGTGGTGAAGAAAGCAGTGAAAGTGAGTATATTAGAGCACAATTAAATGAGTCAGTTATCTTTCCATATATTGGGCCAGAGAATTTATTTCCTAGTGATGAGTAGAAAAGTGAAAAGATGGTGGCTATTCTTGAGGGAGGTGATGCTTATGAAAATAAGTGGTCAATCTAGGAAAGGAAATGCCTTTTGTCGGTATTTAATGCACTGCAGTTAATGCTAGGATTTGGAACATTTATTGTTTCCTTCTTAGGATTGGTTGTCGTCATTGTAAAATTGGGACAAAAAAATAACCATGGTCGACTAAGCCAGGAATGGCCGAAGAGTCTATTATTGAAGCTTGTTTAAAAAATTGTCTCTGAATTCCGAAATAAACAAGCTCGGTCAGCGAAAATAACCTTTATTATAATTGATGCACAAAGAGTCAAGAATACCGATACGGCAGAACATAAGCGCAATGAATTGCAAAAGTTTGAAGACTTGCCACAACGTTGGATTATAGAGCAATCATTAAGCTGGCTGGATAGGTGTCGACGACTATGGGGAAATTGTGAACGACAACTTAATACCAGTCTACAGATGATTATATTAGCGTTTCTTACTTTATTGATCCAAAGATAATAGACAGCTATAACAAGACTGTGTTTTGCCACAAGGGACTTCCATGGATTGACAACAAGTGGTCTATTTTTATTGTAGTCAATCTAGGGAAATGCTAAATCTGGTATGAGCATCTAGTCGATTATATGAAAATCAGAAGGAGTTTTTAATCATGACTAGTCAAAAGAAATGTATAGTAGACAATCAAATTTTTTCACCCGAAGATGGTATGGAGATTTGCGAACTGAATCCTACTATCCAAAATTTAATTCTAAAAGATTATCCTAAATTAAGTGAACACGATCTTATTTGTAACGTGCATCTAGTCGATTATCGGCTAAAATATGCAAACGCCATCATTTCTAAGGGAGTTAAACGAAACCGAAAATCTAACGAACGACTAACAGAAATAATGAAATCCGACGCTTACAAGGTAATTGATATTAGCCAAAAGCTAGAATCAAAACAAACTTTTGGTCAAAAACTTGCAGATAATGTAGCCAAATTTGGGGGCAGTTGGCCATTTATTATTATTTTTGTCTTCTTTTTGATTTTTTGGATTATTATCAATACTACTCATTTATTTGGTAAAGATTTTGATCCCTATCCGTTTATTCTACTTAACTTATTTTTAAGTATGCTAGCAGCTATGCAAGCCCCTTTAATTATGATGAGCCAGAATCGGTCCGCTGAATATGATCGTTTACAGGCCAATAACGACTACCATATTAATCAGAAATCAGAAAATGAAATTCGAGAAGTTCATTCAAAACTCGATCACCTCCTTCAAGAAGAAAATACCAGCTTTCTGGAGATTCAAAAAATGCAGTTAGAAATGCTAGGAGATATTCAGAAACACATTACCGAACAATCAAAAATTATTACTGAACTCAGTCAAGAAAGTCATAAAGCATAACTTAAATGGCAAATCATGGGCTCTTTTATCATTCTTTTGTTTCGTCAACACTATTTGACATAGAGCCAAAAATAATCGTCTCATTATCTTTGGCGAGATAAACGATTATTATTAATTAAAATTTGGTCACCGTCTTAAACGGGTTTTATGTAAGGAGTCCTGTTAGCGCAGGGCTTCTTTTTCATATGTTTAGCATTTTTCTTTACAGTGTATGTTGGGTTCGGAAATACTAATTGCTCCTGTGTCAAATATCTGGACAAAAATATTGTTGAAATTTAACTAACTTTTGAAAATATTTGTTGATAAATTAATTGGTTCAATTGACTTAAATTTTTGTTGGTAAACCCATTCTCTTTTTAAAAGTGAATGAAATCCTTCAATATATGGATGACCTTTTAATGATTATGAAGGTTCAATCCCGTTTGATTTCAGACAGGATTCAAACAACTGACTTGTATATTGGCTTCCCATATCACTATGAATTATTGCAACATTTGGACAAGTCCTCAGGGTTTTGACAACAGGTTTAGTCGCTAATTAAGACGTTATGTAATTTTTAGATTACTGCCAAGCATTTAAATGACTCACTTCTTTGTTGCACTTCAAAATGATTAGGCTTTACGGTAATTAGTTGGAATAAAGCAGTTCTTAGCTGTGAGTGTTGTTTGTGCTAAAAAATAGCCATTACATGACTTACAGTTGAAATATTGTTTACGTAATTTAAGAATAATTGTTTGTTCGGATGAACTAGGGAAGTGAACTGAAATGGTCCGCCAACCATAATTAATAATTTGATTGGTATTGATAGCACCGCATTTTTCGCAAACTTCAGGCCGATAATTCAAAGTCCCATGAATAAGGCGCGTGTTATTAGCATCAGAGTCAACGATTATTGGGGAATCAGAACCCAACAACAGATGTTATAAATTTTTTTGTTTGGGTATTAGGACTACTTGTAATAGTAACAAAATGAGTTTGTTCAAATTTTTTTATTTAATGTTTGAAATGTCGGCTTATACGTGTCATAGTACCAATCTTAGTTCATGTTAGAAAAGCCATTGTAGCTGATTTTAAAAGTAATTTTAACAAATCATGTCATAAGTGGTATTCTTATAACATGATAAAAAATGAGAGAGAAAAAATGTCAGATGGTGAACCGTATGAGCAGTTGGACCCGGAACTAGTTGAACGACGAAAACTAATTCGGCGAGAACTGCTGACAATCAACCAACTTGACGATAATGAACAACAGAATAAAAAGATTAAAGCGTTATTAGCTGATTCCGGTGAAGACTTTTGGGCCGAAACGGGAATCGAATTTGATTATGGATTTAATATTCATATCGGAAATCACTTTTATGCGAACTACCATTTAACGATGTTGGACACGTGTCCAATCACGATTGGTGATCATTGTTACATTGGTCCAGACGTTGGCTTTTACACACCAGTGCACCCATTATCTGCAAAATTACGTGACGCAGATGTTGAAATGGGTAAACCAATTACGATTGGGAATAGTGTCTGGATGGGTGGACACGTCACGATTTTACCAGGGGTTACTCTGGGTAGTCGGGTCGTGGTTGGCGCCGGTTCAGTGGTCACAAAGTCGTTTGGTGATGATCTCGTAATTGCGGGTAATCCGGCACGAATCATTCGTTACCTAGATGATAATGGAGATGTCAGTCCAGGTTAATGATTCGATAGAATATTAATTGACGTTATGAGTATTTGTATAAGATGGCAAAGCTAACAAGCACGCTGTGCAGATATCCCTAGTGGAGAAACTGTATCAGTGTGTTTTTTTTTGTGCAATAAATTGGGATTTGTTGAATGAGTACGCTAGTTAACTAGATCGTACTTTAAAATTTAGGAGGAAATTTTTATTTTAGAAAAACAAAATATCGACAAGAAAATGTTTGTGCCAACCGTGGCACTATTTATTTTGGTATCAGCTGGGTTATTACTCGGTGGGTCAGGTCTGAAGTCGACGTTAAGTGCAACAATGGATGTGATTACTGCACATCTGAGTTGGGCTTATCTTGGCATATATATTATTAATTTTATTTTCTTTATGTATATTGCATTGAGTCACTACGGAAAAATTAGACTGGGTAAAAAAGGTGAGAGTCCCGCATACAGTGATTTTAAATGGGGAAGTATGGTATTTGCAACTGCCATTGATGCCAGTATTTTAATGCTTAGCATGGTCGATCCACTTCGTTATGTGCAACAACCTTTGTTTGGTGCCAAGGCGATGTCTCCTGCTAATTATCAAAATGCTCACATGTTGGGACAGTTTGATTGGGGGCCAATGGCGTGGATGATGTTTGCGTCTTCGGCCGTGATTATTTCATACGTCATGTATGTTAAAAATGTAAAAGTCATGTGTGTTAGTGATGTGATTCCTATGTTAAAGGGTGATCAACCTTATAAAAAAGTATTACGAAAAGTGGTTGATTTTCTTGTCGTAATTGGTATTATGGGTGGCGTTGGCTCGTCAGTCGGAATGGAAATACCCGTATTATCGAGAATTATTTCAACGATAACAGGTGTTCAAGATACCATACTTTTGAAATTAGCTTTATTTGTTGTTTTATTTTCTATCTTTACATTAACAATGTTTAAAGGAATTAAAGGTGGGATTGATCGGTTGAGTTCGGCCCATATTTGGACCGCAATTGGTTTCTTGTTGATTGTCTTGTTAGTCGGACCAACCATGTACATTTTGAAATCAGAAGGTAACAGTCTTATGTTGATGGTGACACGATTTGTTTCAATGAGTACAGGGACTGCTTCAGGATTAGGGCATGCAGTTGATCCTGTTAAATCAGAAACGATTTTCTATTGGGGCTGGTGGTTAACCTTTATGCCATTTATGGGCTTGTTCATTGCTAGAATTTCACGTGGCCGAACGATTCGTCAAGTGATTCTAGGAATGTTGGCCTATGGTGCTTTAGGTTGTATGAGTTTCTACGCTATCTTAGGTGGCTATTCACTTTATCTTCAACAAAGTGGCGCTGTTGATTTAATTCACACATTGAATACGTACGGTCAAGCTGCAGCGATTGCGCAAGTGATTACAACCTTGCCATTTAAATATGTGATGTTGGTAATTTATGCGATTTCATGTTTTATTTTCTTAGCAACGACAATATCATCGTCTGCATATATTGTGTCATCGTTTACCAGCACAAAGCTCAGTTCATCACAACAACCAAGTCTAGTTAACCGTTTAGTGTGGATGGCAATCTTTATGTTATTCTCATTTGGTATTGTCTTCGTTGGTGGATTTAAAACGATTCAGTCCATTTGTTTGATGGCTGGGTTCCCAATAATCTTTGTGTCATTATTACTGATTATTTCAACATGGCAATATTTATCTAAAGATCATTCAACTGAAAGTGCTCGGACTTCGTTAAAAATTTTAAAAAAAGCAAAGAAAAATTTAATCACACGACAACACATCATTCATGATAGTATGCATTAATAAATAAAGTTCAATTAGGTTACGCTGAATAATGGCGTGGCCTTTTTTTGATCGTGAATAGTCTCTAAGAAGCATAAAAATAGCGTCAAAGGTGCAATTAGGAAGCTTCTATGACATAATCAAAAATAATTATTAAATAAAAGAGGTAATCAAAAATGAACTTTGAAGATGATATTCCAACAATCACAACGACAGAACTCGAAGCATTGTTACCAGATAAGCCACAAATCATTGATGTGCGTGAAGATTTTGAATTTGCGGAAGGGCATATTCCCGGCGCAATAAATGTGCCTTTAGATGAAATTGATCAATATGAGTTAGAGGGTCAAGCTTATATCATTTGTCGCTCGGGACGTCGAAGTGCGCAGGCTGCAGATATTTTATTTGAAAAAGGTAAAGATGTTGTTGATGTCTATGGCGGAATGCTTAGTTGGCAAGGGTCAACGGTCACAGGGAGTTAAACGTTTTCACTGATTTTATATTTTTAAGAAAAGAGGGGAACATATTACTTGTATATGTCCCCCCTTTTAATCTATAATAAGTGAAATGAGCATTTAGGTATTAGAAATTGATAATTGTTTTTAATTTTGTTTTGGGTGAGAACTAAGTGCATATAACTAGGAGGATAAAAATGATTGAGTTAAGCGGAACTTTCAACAAATTAAATCAGTTATTGAGCTTGTATGGGAAGCAAGATGGGCTTATGAATATTAAGCAATTAGGGACAATTGATACTTATTATTTAAACGCAATCGAGCAGTTGAAGAGCCCAACAATTGGGCGTGTGTCAACGTTATTGAATCAGTCGACACCAAATACGAATTACCATTTGAAGAAATTAATTACGTTAGGGTTAGTGACGAAGAAAGCGGACATTTCAGACAAACGGGTCATTCATTTGTTTGTGACAGATAAATATAAAGAGTTAACGACCGTCAATAGTGATTTTTGGAATCAATTGGAAAGTAAATTAGAGACACAAGTGACTGGTAAAGATCTAGCGACTTTTAGACGAGTTTTGAAAGAAACAATTAGTCAGATTGAAGCAATGGAATAAATTTAGGAAATTAAATTTTTTTTGAATAAAATGACGTACTTAATTAATAAGCGTACGTTATAGTTGAATGGATTGACACTTAGTAAGGACGATAAATGCATCGTTCTTTTTATTTTTGACAAAAATAATTTAACGCTTGCGATATAAAATTTAATAAGGTATGATAAGTAGATAGAAACGAACAGATGTTCTACTATTGAGAGGATGGGGTACTAACTATGGCTAACAGAAGTATTGCAACCGGAGACGGCAAAAGAAAAGATGGTAAAGAACGCGAAGCAGCATTAGAAAAAGCGTTATCAGCAATTACAAAAGAATTCGGACAAGGCGCTATCATGAAGATGGGGGACAAAGCCGATACAAAGATTGATGTCACTTCAACAGGTATTTTATCGTTGGATTACGCATTAGGTGTGGGTGGTTTTCCTAAAGGCCGTATTGTCGAAATATACGGACCAGAAAGTTCTGGTAAAACGACGATTGCGCTTCATGCAACTGCAGAAGTACAAAAAAATGGTGGTACGGTCGCTTATATTGATGCTGAAAATGCGATGGATCCTGCCTATGCGACAGCACTAGGTGTTGATATTGATGGTCTATTATTATCACAACCAGATACTGGTGAACAAGGATTAGAAATTGCTGATGCCTTGGTATCCAGTGGTGCCGTTGATCTTGTTGTTATTGATTCAGTTGCAGCCTTAGTTCCTCGTGCTGAAATTGAAGGCGAAATGGGTGATGCGCATGTTGGGTTGCAAGCCCGTATGATGTCACAAGCTCTTCGTAAATTAGCTGGTTCAATTAATAAAACAAGAACAACCGTTATTTTTATTAATCAATTACGTGAAAAAGTTGGGGTTATGTTCGGTAGCCCTGAAACAACACCAGGAGGCCGTGCTTTGAAATTCTACGCAACAATCCGTTTGGATGTTCGTCGTCGTGGACAAATTAAAGATGGTACTGACGTTATTGGGAATGAAACAACAATTAAAGTGGTTAAGAATAAAGTAGCACCACCATTCAAAATTGCTGAATTGAACATGATGTATGGGTCAGGTATCTCAGCTACTGCTGATATCTTAGATCTTGCTGTTGAAAATGGCATTGCTGAAAAAGCTGGTTCATGGTTCTCATATCATGGTGAACGTTTAGGTCAAGGTAAACCAAACGTTGTTAATATTTTGGAACAAAAACCAGAAATGTTACATGAAATGGATCAAGAAGTTCGTGCAAAAATCTTTGCACCTGATGAAGCAGAAGTTCCTGCTAAAGAAGTTAAGGCAGAAACAGAAGCACCAAAGAAAACAACTAAAAAAGCAAAAAAAGCTGATGATAAACCAGCGCTAGATTCAAAAATCGAAACATTAGATATACCGGAAGCTTAGTAAAAAAGAAAATGCAAGTTCGCATGATAAAATGTGAACTTGCATTTTTTCTATTCTTATATAGAAGGATCAATCAAAACGTCAATTAATTTTGCTTGAGTGGGCGTTAAAATATGGCTGACGCGATAAACGAGTGACATTAAGAATTTGGGTTGGTCTGGTTCTGATAAAGGTAATGCAACAAGGTTATCTGAAGCGTCCAAAGCAAGTTCCGTTAAAAAGCCAACACCAACATTTTCAGCAACCATCTTTTTAATGATTTGACTGTCGCTCGTGGTATAGATGATTTGTGGCTTGAAATGATTCTTGGCCGTTAATTCTTTAAAAGCGATTGGGTGAACAAAGCCTTCATTCTGCATAATGAATTTTTCATTTCTAAGTTCAGCAAATTTAATAGATTTCCTTGATGCAAGTGGATGTCGTTTACTCATGATGATTTTGAAATTTTTAGAGGCAAAATTTCTAACAATTAAGCGATCATCTTCTATGGGTTTAACCGAACCGAGCAAAGCCATATCTAATGAGCCATTTATTAATTGGATGAGAAGGTCCTGAGACCCATTACCAACAGTATCAAGATGATCAATTAAGCCTAATTGGAATAAGTTACCAACAATTTGTGGAAAGTAGTAGGTTCCTATAATAGGAGGCAGGCCAAATCGGATACGTTCATTTTTAAGTTGTTCAATTTCCTGATTTGCGATTTTTAATTCTCGCAGAATAATCGCAACGTGTTCCGCAAACTGTTCACCACTTGGTGTGAATAAAATTTGGTGATGAGATTGGTCACGGATAATTAATTGTGTATCGAGTTCTGTTTCCAATCGCTTCATAGAAGTTGTGATGGTGGGTTGACTAACTGAAAAAAAATCAGCAACTTTTGAAAAATTTCTTAAATTAATTATTTGTTGGTAATATTCTAAATCTCGAATGTTCATTATAATCCCCTTAGAATCAACGTTTTTAGTCCTCATATAAATAATATTTATAGTATAACATATGTTTGACTATAATTTTCCAAGGGGTATATTCTAGTTTTTGTAAGATACAGAGAAAACAAAAATATAAAAAAATAATGGAGGAATCAATTATGACAAAAGCACAAGATATTTTAAATAACCCATTTGTAAATAAAGGAACAGCATTTACAATGGACGAACGTCGTGAATTAGGACTTATTGGTATGTTACCAGCTAAGGTGCAAACAATCGAAGAACAAGCGACACAAAATTACGCACAATACTTAAGTAAAGAATCAGGCCTTGAAAAACGCCATTTCTTAATGGAATTATTCAACGAAAACCGTACCTTATTCTTTTACTTAATGGGCCAACATGTTGCTGAATTCATGCCAGTTGTTTATGATCCAGTTGTTGCTGACTCAATCGAAGAATACAATGAAATTTATGTTAACCCACAAAATGCTGCATTCTTATCAATCGATCATCCAGAAGATATCGAAGCAACATTAAAAAATGCTGCTGCAGGCCGTGACATTCGTTTGGTCGTTGTGACAGATGCTGAAGGTATTTTAGGTATGGGCGACTGGGGTGTCAACGGTGTTGATATCGCAATTGGTAAGTTAATGGTTTATACAGCTGCTGCTGGAATCGATCCTTCACAAGTTTTACCCGTTTCAATTGATGCTGGTACAAACAATGAAACATTGATGAATGACCCATTATACCTTGGTAACAAACATGCTCGCGTAACTGGCGACAAATACTACGACTTCATTGATGGTTTTGTTCAAAGTACAAAAGGCTTGTTCCCAGAATTATTATTACATTGGGAAGATTTTGGCCGCTCAAATGCTGCTAACATTCTTGAAAAATATCAAAATGATATCACAACATTTAATGATGATATTCAAGGTACAGGGATTGTTGTTTTAGCTGGTATCTTAGGTGCGCTAAGTATCACTAAAGGTTCAATTGCTGACCAAAAAGTTATCACTTACGGTGCTGGTACTGCTGGTGTCGGAATTGCTAACCAAATCATGGACGAAATGAAACGCGCTGGTGTTTCAGAAGAAGATGCTCGCAAACGTTTCTTCTTAGTTGACAAACAAGGGTTGTTGTTTGATGATACAGAAGACTTAACACCTGGCCAAAAAGAATTTACGCACAAACGTTCAGAATTTGCTAACGCTGATGAATTAACTTCTTTAGAAGCTGTTGTTAAAGCTGTTCAACCAACTGTTATGATTGGAACATCTACACAACCTGGTACCTTTACGAAAGAAATTGTTCAAGAAATGGCTTCACATGTTGAACGTCCAATCATCTTCCCATTATCAAACCCTACAAAATTAGCAGAAGCTAAAGCTGAAGATTTGATTGCATGGACTGATGGACAAGCATTAGTTGCTACTGGTATCCCAGCAGATAACGTTGACTACAATGGTGTTACTTACCAAATTGGTCAAGCTAACAATGCACTTATGTACCCAGGTCTTGGATTTGGTATTATTGCATCAACAGCTTCAAGAGTGAATGGCGAAATTTTGTCACAAGCTAGCCATGCTTTAGGTGGAATCGTTGATACGACAGCCGTTGGTGCTGCTGTATTACCACCTGTTACACATTTAGCAGAATTCTCACAAACAATCGCAGAAGTTGTTGCCCAAAGTGTCGTAGACCAAAAATTAAACAAAGAAGCAATTACGGATGTTAAGAAGACTGTTGCAGATATGAAATGGACACCTAAGTACTAAAAAAAGCGTAGAGAGAAGGACAATTAATTATGGTATTTTTCCAATCAATTCAAAGTGTTCTAGTTGTTGTTTTGATGATGTTACTTGGTTATATTTTACAAGTTAAAGGATGGTTCGCTGATTCATTTGGTGGCAACATCTCATCATTAATTACTAAAATTGCTTTGCCAGCATCAATTTTCGTTTCTGTTTTGAAATATTTAAAACGTGATCAATTAGTTGCATTATCAGGTAGTTTACTCTACCCTGCAATTGCGGTTATTATCGGTTACTTGATTGCTTGGGCACTTGTTCATCTTTTGAACATCAGACCTGGTCGTCGTGGTATCTTTATGAATGCCGTTGTTAATGCAAATACAATTTTCATTGGGTTACCTTTAAATATTGCATTATTTGGCGACAAGAGTATCTCATATTTCCTTGTTTACTATATTATTAATACAGTTTCAACATGGGCATTTGGTGTTTTCTTAATTTCAAATGATGATCCTACAAAAGATAAATCAGATAAAACGAAAAAGAAAATCAACTGGGCTAAAGTAATCCCAATGCCACTTGTTGGGTTTATCGTTGCATTAATCTTCTTGGTTCTTGCAATTCCAGTTCCTGATTTTATTAACCAAACATTAAGCTATGTCGGTGGATTAGTGACACCATTATCATTAATTTATATTGGTATTGTGTTAGCCAAAGCTGGTTTGAAGAGTATCAGATTTGACCGTGATACAATCGTTGCCTTACTTGGACGTTTTGTCTTATCACCAATCATTTTGATTGCTGTTATTCTTTTGGGCACACATTTAACTGGCGCAGATTTAGCACCATTATTACAAAAAACATTGATTGTTCAATCAGCAACACCTATGTTAGCTGTATTGCCAATCTTAGCTAATGAAGCACATGGAGACGTTAAATACGCAACAAACATTGTTACTTCAAGTACAATCTTGTTTATCATTGTTGTTCCTATCTTAACAACGCTTATCTCTTTCATGTAAGATAAAATGATTTAAATAGTTCTTCAATGATTACCCCCATAATCATTGAAGAACTATTTTTTTGCATATTAATGGCAACGTACGTTAAATCAGTTATAATAAAGAAACATTGAAAAGACGATTAAATTTGTAGGAGTAAAAACATGAAAACTAATAATAAAACATATCATATGAGTATTTTAGCGTTATTTATTGCGATTATTATCGTTCAAAATTTCGTTCCCTTATTTGGTTATATTCCGGTTGGACCGTTAAGTATTACAACGATTCACATTACCGTTATTGTTGCGGCTTTGGTATTAGGTTGGAAGGATGGAGCATTTGTTGGTGGTATCTGGGGACTAATCACATTTATCAGAGCTTTTGTGTCACCCACAAGTCCAATTGCGCCGATTGTGTTCACCAATCCACTGATATCAATTGTGCCAAGAATCCTAATTGGAATTGTTACGGCAGCCGTTTTTTATTTTTTATATAAATGGTGGAAAAATCAAACATTGGCGATGGTCATGGCATCCATTATTGGTTCATTAGTTAATACGGTCTTAGTTTTAGGCCTTATTTATCTGTTGTATCATGGACAGGCTGCTAATTTTTATAAAGTTGATATGGGACAATTATTGCCTTATATTATGGGATTAGTTGTCACAAATGGGGTGCCAGAAATGATTTTGGCAGGGATTGTTGCCCCATTAATTGCGAGACCGTTACAAAAAATGGTTCGCAAAAGTTAAATCTATGTATAAAAAAAGTTGTTAACAACGAGATTTTTCGCTGTTAACAACTTTTTAATTGAATTTAGAAATAATTTTCGAGTTTAATTCGCCAGATTCTAATGCAATTAAAGCATCAATGAGGGGCATCTGATGGATTTCAGTCTCTTCAGCAAGTAAACTTTTAGGAATAAAGAAAGTCGTTGAATAAGCATCCCCAGCAAGGTAATCGCCATCAATTGTCTGACCTAAAATGCAGACATCATCCCAATTTAAAGAGATTGTATCAGGTGTTTGTAAAAAATTCATGGTCTCAAGAAATTGTGTTTGAAGTGAGCGACCTGGAAATTGCAAGTAGCCATCGCTTGTTTGATGGATGTTTGAATCAAGTAGCAGTTTTTGCAACGTTTGTGGTGCTAAATCTGATAGTTGGCCTTTTAATTCTGTGAACATGACTAACACACTCCTTTGAATTAACGTTTATTCAAAATAGTAACATTAAAATTGATATTTCCCCAAGAGGTTGTACTTTTACCTTGCATCTGAATCGCTTTAGGAAAGAGCGATTTGCCAGAGAAAATAGGGGTAATTTGATAACGAACATGATCACCTTTATCGATGGCTGCCCGAACCGCATTTTCGTATTTAGTCATGTAAGGTGTGTTTACGGGATTCTGGTACAAAGTTGCTAGATTTTCTTTCTTATCACCGTTACCACCAAGTTGTCGCCCAATTAAATGGCCACGGGAATGGTAGTAAGGTGACAGTCCAGAAACAAAGCCAGTGGGTCGGATAGAAGCGTTAGCTGATGTCCCTCTAGCTTCCAAAGCCTTAACTAAAAGGGCGTTTGCCTGTGTGGCACGTCCAAGTGAATCGAGAGCACCGTATTTAATCCAGCCGCTTGAAGAATCTGCTAGGTCACTTTTTGAAAATGTTGGATTTTTATTATCAATAATCCCGTTAACAGCTTTATTACTATTAATAGCACTTGTGTTTGCTTTTCCTGTTCCGCTTTTAACACGGATGGAAGTGGTATGATTATTTGATTGTAGTAAGTTTTTCACTGAATCAGGTAATTTACCACTGAAAAGTGACACGATTAAAAGGACTGCGAGTCCAACTAAGTAATTTCGTGTTCGATTTTTGTAGTAGCGTTTCTTTCGTTTCATAAAATTAAGCCCTGCCTCTTTTTCTTTTAGTGTAGCATGAAATTAAAAAAAGTTATCAACAATTAACGTTGATAACTTTTTGAATGCCTTTTATTTTTCGAATGGGTATTGATAGTGCCATTGTTCACGAGCTTGTGTCATGATTGACATCACATCTGTTGTTTTTTCTAAGAAAGGTTTGGGATCTAATTTGCCTGAAACCATGTCTTGAACATCTTTGATTTCATAATTCATGGCTTGTTTTGTATGGCCAAAAATAATTTCTTTGGTAGCACCATCGGCAAAGACTAACGTGGCTTTGTTAGCACGAGGATAATCATAAACGGTAAAGTAACCACCTTCGTAAGCAATGATTCCCATTTTAGGCATTTTAGCTCTAAAGGTTAAAGACACATTTGCAAGTTCGTCGTTGTTATTTCTTAAACTGATAGTTTCAGATTCGTCGACGCCTGATTTGAATAAATTCATTGATGATCCTGTAATTTCAGGTGTTGCTGTCATGAATTGTCGAACGAATGCCAACGCATAAACGCCAATGTCCAATAATGCGCCCCCAGCTAAATCAGGATTGAAAAAGCGATTTGTTGGATCTGGCTCTTTAGAACTACCAAATGAAGCTTGAATCATTTTCAACTTACCTAAGTTGTTTTCTTCAGCAACTTCAATGATTTTTTTGTAGAGTGGCATATGGTAAACCGTCATTGCTTCTTGTAAAATCAAGCCTTTTTTTTCAGCCAAATCAGTTGCCTGTTTTAATTCAGCGCTTGTCATTGTAATGGCTTTTTCGCTTAAAACATGTTTGCCAGCTTCAAGAGCGGCCATGATTGTTTCAATGTGATAATTGTGAGGTGTCGCAATGTAAACGATATCAATTTCCTTGTCAGCTAATAAGTCTTCGTAACTACCATAGGCATGTGGAATGTTAAATTCGTTCGCAAACGTTTGTGCTTTTTCTAAATCGCGTGAGCCCGCTGCATAAATTTCACCAAATGGTTGGTCAAAGTAAGTTGCGAAGCTGTGAGCGATGTTACCAAGTCCGATAATTCCCCAATTCAAATTTTTTGCCATAATTGTTCTCCTATCCCGATTAAGATACATCCAGTTTAACAGAAATTTAATTAAAAGAGAAAAAATACGATGGAAATAGGTACAAAATTAGGGTAAAATAGGTAAATCAATTAAAAAGTATAGGGACGGGTGTACGAATGAAAAAGAAAAATGGACGAGGGATTTTTATTAAAAATGGGAAAGTTCAAGTTGCGAATATTGTTGTTTTAATTTTGATTCTAGGCATTATCACAGTCGTTATTTCGATGCACGTTCATAAAAATAACGTTGTTCGAGATGAATCAATTGCAACGTCATTATCAACCTCAAAAATTGAAGCAAGTGAATCAGCTAAAAAGGCCGCAGAAGCTGCTAAGAAGCAAGCTTTCATAAAAAAAGTTTCACCTGAAGCACAAAAAATGCAAAAAAAATATCACGTTTTTTCTAGTATTACGATTGCACAAGCAATCTTAGAATCTGATTGGGGAACAAGTTCTTTAGCTAAAGATTATAACAACTTGTTTGGTATTAAAGGAACGGGTAAGCGAGCTAAAGATTTTAGAACAAAAGAACAAGGGAAAGATGGCAAGTGGGAAGAAGTAACTGCTAAGTTTATCGTTTTCAAAGATTGGGATGAAGCCATTATGTCTCATTCGAAATTATTGGCTCATGGGAACACTTGGGATAAAAACCAATTTTCTGATGTTATCTCAGCAACAACGTATGAAGATGCAGCAGCAGCTCTAATTGTTGATGGATACGCAACTGATAATGATTATAGTACAAAATTAACAGATATTATTAAGCAATATAAGTTAGATCAATACGATAAGTAAAACGGATTTATGGCAATTACAATAGCAATAAATGAGTGGATTCAAATTGAATTTAACCCTATTTTATGTTATTCTTGAGTCATTCAAAACCGGAATGTAGCTTTTTTACTGATACCGAAGTGAAAAAGCTATTTTTATACCCAAAAAATATAGATAGCAAGAGGAGCGTACCCTAACGTGAAACTTTTAGAAGACAGAATTATGCAAGATGGTATTGTATTACCAGGAGATGTATTGAAGGTTGACCAATTTTTAAACCACCAAGTTGACCCTGATTTAATGTTTACAATGGGTAAAGAATTTGCCAAACTATTCAAAGATGAAAAAATTACTAAAATCTTAACAGTCGAATCATCAGGTATTGCACCAGCTGTTTTTGTTGGGTTACAATTCCATGTTCCTGTTGTTTTCGCGCGTAAAAGTAAAAGTGTAACAATGCAAGATAACTTGTATTCAGCTTCTGTTTATTCATACACGAAAAAAATTGAAAGTACGATTGCTGTTGCCAATAAATTTTTAGGCGAGAATGATCGTGTCTTAATTATTGATGATTTTTTGGCTAATGGTCAAGCAGCTGAAGGCTTATTCAAAATTTGTGATGAAGCTAAAGCTGAAATTGCAGGTATTGGGATTGTGATTGAAAAATCATTCCAAAAGGGTGCTGAATTAATTCATGAACGTGGGGTTCGCTTAGAATCACTTGCTAAGATTTCATCATTTGATGGTGGTCAAGTTCATTTTGAAGATTAAACTTATTGAAAAGAACGCATTTTGCGTTCTTTTTTTATTTTCTAATGAATTTGTTAAATTATTGATGCTAAAGCTTGCTTGAATTGCGTGATAACAGTATGATTAAGAGTAAAGTTAAAGTAGAAAGTAGTGAATAATAGTGGAAAAAAAAGTAATCTTTCCTGGAAGTACATTGGGAATAATTGGAGATAGTCCAACGGGTGCAATGTTGGCCATGGCTGCAAGAAATTTAGGCTTCAAAATAGCAGCATACAGTCAAAATGAAGTCAGTGAAGCACTTCAATTAGCAGATTATTCTGTTGTGGGTAAGATGAATGATAAGGATAAATTGAAAGAATTCGCTGAACGAACAGATATTGTGACATACGAATCTGAGCATGTCAGTTCAGAAGTCATTGAATATATTTCAAAATTCACTTATGTCCCACAGCAATATAACGCCCTAGAAATTGTACAAGATCGTTTGTTGGAGAGAGCTTTTTTTGAGCAATTAAATATTAACATTCCACCATTTGAAACCATCGTATCACTTGAAGATGTTTATAATTCTGTACTTTCAATAGGTTATCCCAGTGTTCTAAAACCTATTCAAAAAGGGTTTGGTAAAAATTATCAGAGTGTGATTCGGACGCAAGCTGATATTTCGGATGCCGCACACTTGGTTGAACGCGGGACATATATTTTAGAATCATGGATTCCTTATGAACAAGAAATTTCAATGATTCTCATCAAAAACGGTAAGGAAATTAATTTTTTCCCAGCTATTGAAAGTAGATATAGTGATCATAGATTGCATGAAGCCATTGTTCCTGCTAATTTAGATACGGAAACGTCTGCTGAAATTCACAAAATTGCCATTAAAATTGCTGAGAATTTAGATTATACTGGTGCGTTAGAAGTTGGCTTTTTTGTCACAAAATCTGGTGCCATTTATGTGAAACGCATTGTGCCCGCTATGCACCAATCAGGGTATGTCTTTGATAAAGCCACGAACGTTTCTATGTATGAACAGCATTTACGTGCGATATGTGGGTTACCATTATCAAAAGTTAAATTCCTTGCACCAACTATTATGGTGTCTTTAAAAGAGGAAGAATGTGCTGATTTGAAGACACAATGGGTCCTTAAAAATAATTGGTATTACCATTTTTATCGTTATCCAGAAAATCATAAAATGGATCGGGCTGGACATATTTTAGTTCAATCAGATTCGGTACGAGAAGCACTAAACCAAATTGAAGATACTGGGATTTGGACTAAAAAAGAATCAATAAATTAATAAAAATGAAAGGATGAATCGAATTAATTCGATTTGTCCTTTTTAATTGAGTAAAATACCGCATATATTAAACAAAAATTAAAGAAGTTAGGGCGTTTTTTTGCTATAATGTATAGTGACTGATTTATAGAGAGGATTGACTAATTTGACTACTGAAAGCTTATTGAACGGAATGAATAACAAACAAAAAGAAGCCGTCTTACAAACAGAGGGACCACTCTTGATTATGGCTGGAGCCGGAAGTGGAAAAACACGCGTATTAACACATCGTGTTGCTTATTTAATTGAAGAAAAAGGGGTTAATCCGTGGAACGTTTTAGCCATTACGTTTACGAATAAAGCCTCAAAAGAAATGCGCGAACGTGTTAATAAATTACTTGATAAAGGCGCAGAAGATGTTTGGGTTTCAACTTTCCATGCACTTTGTGTGCGTATTTTAAGACGCGACATTGATCAAATTGGTTATAATCGTGCGTTTACCATTGCTGATCCAGGCGAACAACGGACATTAGTTAAACGAATTTTAAAAGAACAAAATATTGATCCACAAAAATTTGATCCAAGATCTGTCTTGGGTGCTATTTCGAATGCTAAAAATGATTTACTAACAGAAAAAGAATATGCTGAGCGTGCTGCTAGTATGTTTGAACAAATGGTTGCTAAGGTTTATACGGCATACCAAAAAGAATTACGCTCAAATCAAGCTGTCGATTTTGATGATTTGATTATGTTAACGATTCGGTTATTCAAGGAGAAACCAGAAACGTTGGCTTTCTACCAAAATAAATTTCAATACATCCATGTGGATGAATACCAAGATACCAATGAAGCCCAATATACGTTGGTTAATATGCTAGCGGAACGTTTTAAAAATCTCTGTGTTGTTGGGGATGCGGATCAAAGTATTTATGGTTGGCGTGGTGCCAATATGGATAATATTATGAACTTTGAAAAAGATTATCCAAATGCTTCTGTGGTTAAGTTGGAACAAAATTATCGCTCAACAAAAACGATTTTAAATGCGGCTAACTCGGTTATTGACAACAATACAAACCGCAGTGATAAGAGTCTTTGGACTGATAATAAAGATGGTGAGAAGATTTCTTATTATCGCGGTCAAAGTGAAAATGATGAAGCACATTACGTTGTTGAGAAGATTCAAGAACAAATCAAAGATAACCATCTGAACTATGGTGATTTTGCCATTTTATATCGGACGAATGCACAGTCTCGTGTGGTTGAAGAAACATTCTTAAAATCAAGTGTTCCTTACAAAATAGTTGGTGGACACAAGTTCTACGAACGCTTAGAAATTCGCGATATCTTGGGGTACATTCGCTTAATTGCTAATGATCAAGATTCAATGAGTTTTGACCGTGTTGTGAATGTGCCAAAGCGTGGTATTGGTGCAAGTAGCATTGATAAGTTACGTGAATTTTCAGACATGAATAACTGGACAATGCTTGAAGGGGCTGAAAATTCAGCACTTGCTAACATTTCTGGTAAAGCGGGTAAATCACTTCAAGAATTTGCCACAATGATTCGTGGTTTACAAAAAATGCGTGAATTTTTAAATGTGACAGAATTAACCAGAGAAATTTTGAAACAATCTGGCTATGAAGCTAGTTTGAAAAAGACGAAAACAATCGAAAATGAAACGCGACTTGAAAATGTTGAGGAATTCTTGTCTGTAACACAACAATTTGATGACCGTTGGGAAGCTGAAGAAGATGATAGTGATCGTTATGTTGATTTCTTAGCTGATTTGGCGTTAGTTTCTGCGCAAGATGATATTGCAGAAGAACCTGAAGAAGTCACATTGATGACGTTACATGCTGCCAAAGGGCTTGAATTCCCAGTTGTCTTTTTAATGGGATTAGAAGAGGGGATTTTCCCACTTTCTCGTGCCATGTTAGAGGATGATGAATTAGAAGAAGAACGCCGTTTAGCTTATGTGGGAATTACACGTGCTGAACGTAAATTATATCTGACAAATGCTTTTTCAAGAATGTTATATGGACGCCGCCAAAGTAATCAAGCGTCACGTTTTATTGGTGAAATTGATGAAACCTTACTTGAATTAGATAACAAAACGGCAGCACCATCGGCATCTTCTGTGCGTGCTTCGTACTCAAATCAACGTGCGACGGCGACAACTTATCACCGCCCTACTAAGACGGTTGAACGAGATAGTGGTACGGGTGCTGATGCAGTTGTTTGGCGTATTGGTGAAAAAGTTGAACATAAAGCTTGGGGGACTGGAACCATCGTTAAAGTTTCAGGCTCAGGTTCAGATGCTGAATTGGATATTGCTTTCAAAGAACAAGGCATTAAACGATTGTTAACGGCATTTGCACCAATAACAAAGAAGGTCGATTAAATAAAGGAGGGTTCAAGTTTGTCAAATCAAGCCATAACGTTGGAAGAAGCAACTAACAAAATTAATCAATTAAAAACTGACTTAATCAAGTGGACGCGTCAATATTATGTCCTTGATCAGCCAACTGTTGAAGACCATGTCTATGATGATCGTTATCAACAATTAATTGAACTTGAGCAAGCCTTTCCTAGTTTAGTCACACCAGATTCACCTACGCAACGTGTTGGTGGACAAATACTACCGGGCTTTGAAAAAGTCTCACATGAGGTCCCAATGTTGTCATTGGGGGATGTTTTCTCAATTGAAGAATTAGCTGAGTTTGATCAACGATTACAAAAATCAGTTGAGGCTGAAGTTAGCTATAATGCTGAGCTTAAAATTGATGGGTTAGCGATTTCGTTAACGTATGAAAATGGCCTATTTGTTAAAGGGTCAACTCGTGGGGATGGGACAATTGGTGAAGATATCACTGAGAATCTTAAAACAGTTAAGTCGATTCCGTTAACGTTGACAGAACCGATTTCGCTGGAAGTTCGTGGTGAATGTTATATGCCAACCAAGGCTTTTATTGCGTTGAATAAACGTCGTGAAGAAGCTGGAGAACCGATTTTTGCTAATCCGCGAAATGCAGCCGCCGGCAGTTTGCGACAATTAAATACCGCTGAAACAGCGCAACGACAATTAAGTACATTTATTTATTACTTAGTTGATCCGGAAGCGTTGAATGTAAAAACACAGAGTGATGCGTTAAAACGATTATCTGAACTGGGTTTCAGAACAAATAGGGATTCACGTGTTACGCATAATATGACGGAAATTTCGGCATATATTGATGAATACCAAGCAAAACGCCATGATTTGTCTTACGACATTGATGGCATTGTGATTAAAGCTAATTTATTTACGATTCATGAGGCAGTTGGGAATACCGTTAAAGTGCCTAAATGGGCAATCGCCTACAAATTTCCACCAGATGAACAGGAAACAAAAGTTTTAGATATTGAATGGACGGTAGGTCGAACGGGTGTTGTAACGCCAACGGCTATCATGGAGCCAGTAACATTAGCTGGAACGACGGTTTCGCGAGCGTCATTGCATAATGGTGATTTACTTAAACAAAAAGATATTAGACTTAAGGATACGGTCAAGTTACATAAAGCCGGAGATATCATTCCAGAAATTTCTGAAGTTGTTTTAGATAAACGGCCTGCAGACAGTGTTGATTATGAACTACCAACGCATTGTCCCGTTTGTGGGGCAGCGTTAGTCCATTTGGATGAAGAAGTGGCTTTACGCTGTATTAATCCTAAATGCCCTGCGCTTATTAAAGAAAGTTTGACCCATTTTGCTTCTCGAAATGCGATGAATATTGATGGACTTGGTCCTAGGATTGTAGAACAATTATTTGAAGCTCAGTTAATTACTGATGTGGCTGGCTTATATCAATTAACGGCTGATCAATTATTAACGTTAGATAATTTTAAAGAAAAATCTGTTAACAAATTATTGCAGGCAATTGATACTAGCCGACAGAATTCAATGGAGCGGTTGTTATTTGGATTAGGAATCCGGCATGTTGGTGCTAAAGCAGCACGATTAGTTTCTGCTGAATTTAAAAGTATGCAACAGTTAATGACAGTGACGGCTGAAGAAATAGTAGCAATTGATTCAATTGGGCAAGTCATTGCGGATAGTCTTATAACCTATTTTGCGAATGAACAAGTACATGAATTAATTACTGAGTTGGCTGCAGCCAAAGTTAATTTAACTTTCTTAGGTCAAACAGCTACTGAAATAGCAGAAGCAGCTGAAGGTAGTCCCGTTATGGACAAAAAAGTCGTCCTAACTGGAACGCTTGACCAATTGAAACGAACCGACGCTAAAAAATGGTTAGAAGCGCACGGTGCTTCTGTTGTTGGGAGTGTTTCGAAAAAGACTGATTTATTAATTGCCGGGCATGATGCTGGAAGTAAATTAACCAAGGCTGAGCAACTAGAAATTGAAATTTGGGATGAACAAAAATTCATTTCAGTTATGGAAGGAGTGTAACATGAAAAAAATTAAAATTGGACTTATGCTAAGTTTTTCACTGCTTCTTTTAGCAGCTTGTGGGAACGTCTCATCAACTTCAGGGACATCAGGCGTTTCTAAGAGTACGTCAAGTTCTGGTTATCAGACAACGGGCCAAACAAGTGATAGTAATTACGAAGGTGTCATTAAAGATGGTAAGTATTTAACAAGTAAATCAAGAGGTGTAGCACTCACTCAAAATGATAACGTCTTGAATTTAAAAAGTTTTGAATCTGGGTTATTAGATTTATCGAAAGACCAGTTTGCAACAGATAGCTATATTTTCCAAGAAGGCCAGTATCTAACAAAAGACACGGTTCAAAGTTGGTTAGCGCGTGAATCGAGTTCGAATAAAGCTGGTTTGAATCCTAAGGATAATGGTAAAACGGGTGAAACAGCTCGTAATCCAATGTACGTGCAACAAGTTGAAGAACAAGATTTCATGACTAAAAAAGGAAACAAGATGACACTTTCAGGTATGTCTGTGGGTATCGGGATGAATTCAGTTGATTACTATCAAAAAGAAGAATATGGCGCTGAATACAAAACCATCATTTCTGATGCGACAATGAAGGCAAAAGGGGAAGAAGCTGCTAACAAAGTGGTTGCTCGTCTTCGTAAAACTAAGGGAATTAGTGATAATATCCCAATCATGGTCGCTTTGTATAAGCAAGCATCAAATGATAGTTTAGTTGGTGGCAGTTTTTACGCTTACGCAGTGAACAAGAATGGTAAAACAACCATTGATAATTGGAAAAACGTCTCAATTAAAAGTTATACATTCCCAACCACTTCAACATCGACAACACCCAATACAAATGATGAAACGTCATTTACGAATTTCAAAACTGAAGTGCAAAGTTTCTTCCCTAATTTAGCGGGTGTGACAGCACAAGTTCAATATAAGAACAAAGCAATTACAGGGATGCATATTAACATTACATCGCAATTCTATAGTGAAACTGAAATTGTGAGTTTTACACAGTACTTATCAACAACCGCTGCGAAATATTTAGCTTCGGGAATTCCGATTGATATTACCGTCAAAGGTAGTGATGGGACCGTGCAAAGTTTCCTTGCCAAAACAGCTAAAGAAAGCTCATACTATACGCATGTATTTACCAGTTATTAAAAATGAAATTAATTTGAATTTTGAAGGGATGGCTTTGAATGTCAATTAGTAAAGAAGAAGTAAAGCATGTCTCAGAGTTAGCTAAATTAGAGCTCAGTGACAAAGAATTAGAATTATTTACCAGTCAGTTAGATGATATTATTGGGATGGCTGAACAATTGTCAGAAGTAGATACAACTGACGTGCCAGTTACAACACATATTACGGATGTGCTTAATGTCATGCGTGAAGATGTTGCTGAAAAAGGGACAGATCGTGATTTACTCTTTAAAAATGCACCAGATAGTGAAAATGGCTTTATTAAAGTGCCAGCAATTATTGATGAAAGTGGGGAAGCTTAACGATGGATTATTTCAAACAAGATTTATCAAGTTTACATGACGCGTTAGTTAATAAAGAAATGAGTTCTGAAGAATTAACGAAGGCGACTTTTGATGAAATAAAAGCACGCGATTCAAAAATAGCAGCTTTCCTCGCTATGAATGAAGAAATGGCTCTTAGCCAAGCTAAAGCCGTTGATGCCGTTGGTATTGATGCCACTAATATCTTAGCCGGAATTCCGATGGCTGTTAAAGATAATATTGTCACAAAAGACCTCACAACGACTGCTGCAAGTAAGATGTTGGAAAACTTCAACCCAATTTACGATGCAACGGTTATTGAAAAAATGCGTCAAGCACAAATGGTAACGATTGGTAAAACAAACATGGATGAATTCGCCATGGGTGGTTCTACTGAAACGTCAGCTTTTAAAACAACGAAAAACCCTTGGGATACAACTAAGGTTCCAGGTGGGTCATCAGGTGGTTCTGCTGCTGCAGTTGCTTCAGGTGAAGTGATTGCCGCTCTAGGATCAGATACGGGTGGTTCAATTCGTCAACCAGCTTCATTTAATGGAATTGTTGGGACAAAACCAACTTATGGTCGTGTGTCTCGTTATGGGTTAATTGCTTTTGCTTCAAGTTTGGATCAAATTGGGCCATTTACACGTAGCGTTAAAGATAATGCTGCTGTCTTGAATGCAATTAGCGGGAATGATGTTCATGATGCAACAAGTTCAGCTCAAGCTGTTCCTGATTTTACTGCAGGCTTAACGGGTGACATTAAGGGAATGAAGATTGCTTTGCCTAAAGAATATTTAGGTGAAGGGGTTGATGCTGGCGTGAAAGAAGCCATTCAAAAAGCGGTTAAAACGTTTGAAGAATTGGGTGCAACTGTGGATGAAGTCAGCTTACCAAATAGTAAATATGGCGTGCCTGTATACTATATTTTAGCTTCTTCTGAAGCTTCATCTAACTTACAACGTTTTGATGGTATTCGTTATGGATTCCGTGCACAAGATGTTAAGAGTTTAGAAGATGTTTACGTTCGTTCTCGTTCAGAAGGGTTTGGCGATGAAGTGAAACGTCGGATTATGTTAGGAACGTTCTCATTATCTGCTGGCACTTATGATGCTTTCTTTAAGAAAGCAGCTCAAGTTCGAACATTAATCTGCAATGATTTCCGCAACGTATTCAACGATTACGATTTAATTATCGGCCCAACTGCACCAAACACAGCGTTCAATATTGGTGCCAAAATTGAAGATCCTATTACAATGTATATGAATGATATTTTAACAATTCCAGTTAATTTAGCTGGGTTACCCGGAATGTCAATTCCTGCTGGCTTCTCTAATGGCTTACCCGTTGGCTTACAATTAATTGCTAAATCATTTGATGAAGCAACGATGTATCGTGCTGGGTATGCATTTGAACAAGCAACTGATTTCCATAAAGAAATCCCTACGTTAGGAGGTCAAAACTAATGAATTTTGAAACAACAATTGGACTTGAAGTTCATATTGAAATGAAAACTAAATCTAAGGCATTCTCACCTTCAAAAGTTGATTTTGGAGCAGAGCCTAATACAAATACCAATGTTATTGATTGGGGTTATCCCGGTGTTTTGCCAACGGCTAACAAAGGCGCAATCGAATATGGGATGCGTGCCGCATTAGCTTTAAATTGTGAAATTACCAAAGATAACCATTTTGATCGTAAAAACTATTTTTATCCTGATAATCCAAAAGCTTACCAAATCACACAATCAGAAGAACCTATTGGTCGTAATGGTTTCTTAGAAATTGAAGTCAATGGTGAAACAAAAAAAATTGGGATTGAAGAAATGCATGTTGAAGAAGATGCGGGTAAAAATACGCATAATCCCAATGGCTATTCTTACGTCGATTTAAACCGTCAAGGAACACCTTTGATTGAAATTGTGTCACGTCCTGATATTAAAACGCCTGAAGAAGCCTACACATATCTTGAAAAATTACGCCAAGTTATCCAATTTACTGGTGTTTCAGATGTGAAGATGGAAGAAGGGTCAATGCGAATTGATGTTAATATTTCAATCAATCCAATTGGTCAACCAGGTTATGGGACAAAGACTGAAATGAAAAATTTAAACTCATTTGAAAATGTTCGTAAAGGACTTGAGTTTGAAGAAAAACGTCAAATGAACCTCTTAATGGCTGGTGGTCTTGTGCAACAAGAAACACGTCGTTTTGACGCACCGACTGGGACAACCATTCTAATGCGTGTCAAAGAAGGGGCTAGCGATTATCGTTATTTCCCAGAACCAGATATTCCACCTATTCATATTAGTGATGACTGGATTCAAGAAGTCAGAGAATCAATTCCTGAAATGCCTGATAAACGTCGTGCGCGTTATGCAAGCGAATTAGGCTTACCTGAATATGATGCTGAAATTTTGACACAAACAAAAGAAATGTCAGATTTCTTTGAAGACACCATTCAATTGGATGCTGATCCTAAATTAGCCGCTAACTGGTTAATGGGTGAAGTGAATGCCTTCATGAATACGAATAAGTTAAACTTACAAGATACTAAATTAACACCAGAAAATCTTGCTGGTATGATTAATTTAATTACTGATGAGACCATTTCAAGTAAGATTGCCAAAAAAGTTTTCCAAGAAATTATCAAAAATGGGAGTGAACCTAAAGCTTGGGTTGAGTCTAAAGGACTTGTACAATTATCAGACCCAGCTAAATTACAACCCATTATTGATGGTATTTTAGATAACAATGAACAATCAATTGAAGATTTTAAAAATGGTAAAGATCGTGCTGTTGGATTCTTAATCGGACAAATCATGAAACAAACACATGGACAAGCAAATCCTAATGTGGTTAATCAATTGTTGATGGCTTCATTGAAGCAAAGATAATCTTATTAAAATAAGGTTCATTTGGAGGAACGGAATGAGAAAAAGAGCCAGAATTATTTATAATCCAACATCCGGCCGTGAAGCTTTAAAAAGTGATCTCGTTAGTATTTTAGATATCATTGAAAATGCCGGGTATGAAACAAGTGCTTATGCCACAACAGCCAAAAAACATTCAGCTCGTGATGAAGCAACGAGAGCTGCAAAATCAGGGTTTGAGTTAGTTATTGCTGCTGGTGGAGATGGGACTATTAATGAAGTCGCTAATGGGATTGCTGGACTAAAGCATCGACCTAAAATGGGTGTTATTCCTGCTGGAACGACGAATGATTATGCCCGAGCTTTAAAAATACCTAGGGATGATTCAGTTGCTGCTGCAAAAGTGATTGCTAAAGGTAGCACTATCAAAATGGATGTTGGACAAGCTGGAGAAAAATATTTCATTAATATCGCCGGTGGTGGTTTATTGACGGAATTGACTTATGATGTTCCTTCACAATTTAAATCTCTTTTTGGTTACCTGGCTTACTTAGTTAAGGGTGCCGAAATGTTACCTAGAATGAAGCCAATTGAAATGAACCTCGAATATGATGGGGGAATTTTCAAAGGGAAAGCATCAATGTTCTTACTCGCATTGACGAACTCCGTTGGTGGCTTTGAACAAATCGTACCAGACGCATCACTTGATGACGGTAAGTTTACCTTGCTCGTTGTTAAAGCAAGTAATATCGCCGAAATGTTGCATTTAATGGCACTTGTATTGAATGGTGGTAAGCATATTAATGATAAACGTGTGATTTATGTAAAAACGTCAAAATTAATTGCTAAACCAGTCAATAATAAAATGATGATCAATATTGATGGTGAATATGGTGGCGATGCCCCAATGACTTTCAAAAATTTGAAACAACATATCGAAATGTTTGCCAATACGGATGCTTTACCAGATGCTTTAATCACATCAAGTCGGACAGCTGCAGAAATTGAAGCGGAGGAACATTTTGTGCAAGAAGTTGAAGAAATGCATGACGAAGATATTGACGGCAATGGTACAATTAATAAAGTAAGCGATAAATAAGAAATCAAGTAGGATTGAGGTGCTCGGTAAAGACCTCAATCCTGTTTTATTCCTAAAGTTAGAATCTATTGACTTTTAGGGGTTAAACATGGTTGAATAAAGTAAATACGCGGAACATCGAAAGGACAACAATGAAAAAACTACCTCCAGTAATAAAGAACCAAGAATTTGACGCAGAAATTATCGATTTAACTTATCAAGGCATGGGTGTCGCCAAAGTTGATGGCTACCCATTGTTTATTGAAAATGCTTTACCAGGTGAAAAAGTTAGTATTCGTGTGATGAAAGTAAGCAAGAACTTTGGTTTTGCTAAAGTTTTAGCTTTCCGTAACGAAAGCCCAGATCGTGTTGAAACAAAGGGTTCAGCATACACACAAACAGGTATTGCACCTTTACAACATTTAGCATACCCAGCACAATTGAAATTCAAACAAGCACAAGTTCAAGAATTATTGAAAAAAGCACATTTAGATATTGAAGTATCTGATGCTGTTGGGATGGAAGATCCATTCCATTACCGCAATAAAGCACAAGTGCCTGTTCGTGAAATTGCGGGTGAATTAAAGACTGGTTTCTTCAAGAAAAACAGTCATGATTTTATCGCAATTGAAGATTTCTTAATCCAAGATGAAGAAATTGATAAAGCAATCGTTGCTGTACGTGACGTTTTACAACGTTTCCATGTGGAAGCTTATGACGAACGTGCACACAAAGGAATTATTCGTCACATTATGGTTCGCCGTGGTCATTACTCAAAACAAATGATGATTGTCTTAGTAACACGTTCTAAGAAATTACCAATGTTTACTGAAATTACTGCCGCAATCCGTGAAGCATTACCAGATGTGACAACAATCGTTCAAAATACAAACGCTGAAAAAACAAATGTAATTTTAGGTCGCGAAAACAAAGTTCTCTTTGGCCCTGGGTACATTGAGGATCAATTGAATGGGTTAACATTTAGAATTTCACCACATTCTTTCTACCAAATTAACCCCGTTCAAACAGAAAAATTATACGCTGCAGCTTTTGAACGTGCTGGTTTAACAGGTAACGAAACAGTTATCGATGCTTATAGTGGTATTGGTACAATTTCATTATCAATGGCAAAACATGCACGCCAAATTTATGGTGTTGAATTAGTTTCTGAAGCGGTTAAAGATGCGAAAGAAAATGCTAAGATTAATGGTATTGATAATGTTCGTTTCGAAACAGGGATGGCAGAAAACTGGATGGAAAACTGGAGTCATGCTAACTTGAGACCCGACGTTTTAGTAGTCGATCCTCCTCGTAAAGGTTTAGAACCAGCATTCATCGAAAGTACACTTAAGATGCAACCTAAAAAAATCGTTTATATCAGTTGTAACCCATCAACATTGGTTCGTGATATCGAAGGATTTATGGCAGATGGTTATAAAGTAACAAAACCAATCTTACCAGTGGATCAATTCCCACAAACAACACATATCGAAACAGTTACAATTTTAGAAAAATAATCAAAAATTAAGACACTTCAAAGGCGGATGCCAATGGGGTGTCTTTTTTTGGGTTAATTAAGATGGAATAAATATTTTTTTGTAAGTAGTTATCAAAAAGGTATGACATGATTTATAATGGAAATTTTGGTTGCATCATTATTCAAGTTTCTTTGATTTAAAAATTCCTGATTTAAAGTAAAGTGCTAGAGCAATTAACATCAGTAATGCTGCAAAGATGGAAATACCTAAGTAGCCTGAAAATTGCTTGAACAAAAAACCGCCAACAATACCTGCAATTGTTTCGCCAAAATACATTGCTGCATTGGAGAGTGATGAGATAGTACTACGAGCATTTTGAGCTGTACTTTGAAGAGTTGCCATAAATAATGGGAAAATGAAACCATTAAACAAGAAAATAACGGATAATAAAATTTCTGCTGTCATGAAATTATTAGCAAATGGGATAATCAAATAAAGGACAATTAAAGCAATTAATTCAAAAAGAAATGTTTTAGCTAAGCCCATGTGAGTAACTAAGCGACTGCCAAAAAGTGCCCCGATTAAATTACCGGCTCCGATGGCAATCATTGCAGTTCCTACACCTGTTAGCGTTAAACCGAAGTTCGTAGTAAACCAAGTTGAAATAAAAGTGATTGCGGTAAATGATCCAGTTTGAAAAACAAAATAAGCAAGAAGGTAGCTTAGAGCAAGTTTGTTATTTAAAATTTGAGAGTAAGTTTTAAAAAATGAAAAATGTTCTCTAGCACCGATTTCTAGTTCAGGAAGTGCGAAAAGGTTAAGGACAAGTAAGAGTATTGAAGCTCCTGAAATAACGAAAAAAGGGGTATGCCAAGAGATTACGGCTAAATAACTACCAATAGGAATGCCAACAAGTTGAGATACTGATAGACCTGCAGTTACGTATCCCATAACTTTAACAATGTTTTTCTTTTCAACAACGACAGGTATAGATGCCCAAACTTGTGGCGTTATAAACGACGCACTAACACCTGCTAAAAATCGGAATAAGAGCATGGATACAAAATTGAAAGCAAAACTACATAAAAGAGTTGATATTGAAAAAGCTAGAAGACCCCATAACATTACTTTCTTTCTATCACGTCCATCAGAAATAGGACCTGAAATGAGTGCAAAAATGGCATAACCAATGGCATAGGCACTTACCATCCATCCAGAAATTGATGTAGAAGTTCCGTATAATTTACTAAGTGTTGGTAATAATGGGGAGATAAGAAATGTATCAGTGCCAATTAAAAACATAGTTAAAAAAAACATGGTTGAATAACGTTTCATAATTTCGCTTCCTTTTGTTGTTTTAAAACTATCAAACAATTGTTTAAAAAATAGATACCTTATTTATATTTATAAGGTATCTAAAAACCCAGGTATAAATTCATTAAAAACATCTTCGTTCAAACTGACAAATTTATTTTGTCCTACTTTACGCGTTGTTGTTAATCCAGCTTCACGTAGATTTTTAAAATGATAAGAAACTGTTGACTTGTTAATAGCTAATTGTTCACCTATCTCTCCACAATTCATCTCGTCTTGTTTGATATATAACATTCGGATAATTTTTAATCTCGCTTCATCAGCAAGGGCTTTTAGAATTTGTACTCTGACTTCATCTTCGCTTAATTGTTTGATAATCATAAAATAATAATACTATTGAAGTATTATTAAGTCAATGGGACTTCAATCTTTTTAAAGGAATCACACCTGTAACTTCTAGATACTAGTGATTGCAACTAATTCTCCCAATTTGTTAGGGTAACTTTACCGACCATTTTTCCTGACTCAATGTCAGCGTGTGCTTTTTTCATATTTTCAGCATTAATGGGATGGTAGTTGAGCGTTGTAATTGTTTTTAATTGCTGATTTTCGTATAAATTAGCGATTTTATTCAAAATTTCGTGCTGTGAAATCATATTTTCTGTGTGATAAAAGGATTTACTATACATCCATTCCCAGCTAAATGTTGCTCGTTTCTTGGTTAATTTTTGTAAATCAATTAACCGATGATTTTCTGTAGTTGCTGCAATAAAGCCGTCTGGTTTAATTATTTCAGCAATTTCATTCCAATGAGCATCCAAATTATTTAAATTTAAAATATAATCAACAGTCGTTAGGGGTAAATGTTCAATTTGGCTAACAAGATCTTGATGATGATTAATTACGTAATCTGCGCCTAATTTTTTAACCCAATTGATTGATTCTTCTTTGGAGGCTGTTGCGATGACTGTCAGTCCAACTAATTTAGCCAATTGAACCGCCATTGAACCGACTCCACCAGCGCCATTAATAATTAAGATTGTTTTATTTGTGTTATTAAGTAAATTGACACCTAATTTTTCAAATAATGATTCGTAAGCTGTTAAACCAACTAAAGGTATCCCGGCTGCATCAGTATCTCTTAAATTTTTAGGCGCAAACCCAGTAATTCGTTCGTCTACGACTTGTAACTGTGTGTCACTACCAGATCGAGTAAAGTCACCAGCGTACCAAACGCGATCACCGGTTTTAAATAATGTAACACTTTTTCCGACATTTATAACGATTCCAACGGCATCCCAACCAATAATTTTCGGTTGTTTTAATTTAGTATTTCGACCGCCTTTTCGAACAAAGGTATCTACGGGGTTGACTGATACGCTGGAGACCTTCACCAATAAATCGTGTTCCAAAATTTTTGGAATAGGCACTGTCACATTTTGAAAAGAATTAACATCTGTAATTGGTAAATGTTGATAAAAACCAACAGCTTTAATTGTATTATTCATTACGTTACCTCCAAAGATAATCGTAATCTCTTTTTTAGATATTGTGAAGAGGTGAATTTAAATGCACCTCTTCATTTTTATTTCAAAGTGCTAATATAGAATGTAAGAGATACTTATTGAAGCGGAGGGGGACTTATAGTGAGAGAAATGTATAATTGTGATTTAGGATGTCCAGTGCAAAATACATTACAATTTATTAATGGAAAGTGGAAATCAGTTATTTTATATCATTTATTTGAAAATAAGGTTTTACGATTTTCAGAACTCCAGAAAAAATTACCGTATGTGTCCAAACGCATGCTAGCAAGGCAACTGGCAGAGCTAGAAGTTGACGGCATTATTGTCAAACAATGTTATCCTGTGATTCCTGTAAAAACAGAATACAGAATGACTGACTTCGGTAATACGCTACAGCCAGTTATTAAAGCAATGGGAAATTGGGGCGACATGTATATTGAAAAGGTTTCTTTAAAATGAAAGAGTTAGGGACTGAGGTGGGTAAGTTTAAAATCGTTTTTTTCTAAATATAATATACCCTAAGGTAAAGAAAATGATCGTGATGTCAGCTTTCATGCCTTTAATTGTGATGACTGGGATGCATTGGGCTTTCGCACCATTGTTTCTTAATGCTTCGATTGCGTCACCGGATTCACTTATTTTGCCTGCTATGCTAGCTGCAAATATTGCGCAAGGGGCTGCTTGTTTAGCTGTTGCCATTAGAGCAAAAAATAAAAATACAAAACAAATTGCAAGTGCCGCAAGTATCTCAGCTTTATTAGCTGGTGTTACTGAACCTGCTTTGTATGGGATCACTCTTAAATATAAGAGACCTTTATATGCTTCAATGATTGCAGGAGGTATTACAGGATTATTTATGGGAATTATGCATTTGAAATCATTTGCATTTGCTGTACTGTCAATTATTTCAATGCCTCAATTTGTAAGTAAAACAGATGGTCAAAATATTTATACAGCTGTTATTGTATTAGTTGCGTCATTTATAATTAGTTTTGTTTTGACATACCTTTTTGGAATTGATGAGGGCGAAGTTAAAGTTGCAACTGTTACTGCAAGTACCAACATTAATGCAGAAGAAATTAAGACATTAGAATCGGGTTCAAAAGAGACAAAGAAAATATTTAGTCCAGTTTCTGGGGAAGTTATCACACTAGAAAGCGTGAATGATCCCACATTTTCAGAAAAAATGTTAGGTGACGGTATCGCAATTATTCCAAAAAATGGTAAAATTGTTGCACCTTTCTCTGGGAAAGTTGTAACAGTATTCCCAACCAAACATGCTATTGGATTGAAAAGTGATGCAGGAATTGAACTATTAATTCATTTTGGGTTAGATACCGTTAATTTAAAAGGGAAACCATTTACACAACATATTGAAGCTGGTCAACACGTCAAGCAAGGTGAATTACTCATGGAAGCAGATATAAAACAAATTCAAGATGCTGGTTATGATATAACGACCCCAGTGGTTGTAACAAATACGGCAGAATTTGTTGAAATTGTGCCAACGGAAGAGACGGTTGTTACAAAAGATGATACTATTTTATACGTAATCTAAAAGGAGGAAGTCAAATGACAAAATTTCCAAAAGGATTTTTATGGGGTGGCGCAACTGCTGCTAATCAACTTGAAGGTGCCTATAATGAAGGCGGAAAAGGTTTATCAATTCCGGATGCGCTACCAGGTGGGACTGAAAGATTTGATATTATTAATCAACCAGATTTTGATTGGAAAATTGATTCTGAAAAATATACTTATCCAAATCATGCCGGAATTGATTATTACCACCGCTTTCGTGAAGATATTGCCCTTTTTGCAGAAATGGGATTTAAGGCTTATCGTTTTTCAATTGCATGGTCACGAATTTTTCCACAAGGCGATGAATTAACGCCAAATGAAGAAGGCTTAGAATTTTACGATAAGGTTATTGATGAGTGTCTAAAATATAATATTGAACCCGTTATTACAATTTCACATTATGAATTACCACTTAATCTAGTGACAACTTATGGTGGATGGAAAAATAAAAAATTAATTGAATTTTACGCCAGATTTTCTGAAACAATTTTAGAACGTTACCATACAAAAGTTAATTATTGGATGACTTTTAATGAAATTAATAGTGCGTTACATTTTCCAGTTATGAGCCAAGGATTAGTGGCAAGTAATGGCGCAAACGATATGCAAAATATTTATCAAGCATGGCATAATCAGTTTGTAGCAGGAGCTATGGCTGTTGAAGCGGGGCACAAATTAGATGCTAACCTACAAATCGGTTGTATGATTTTATACGCGACAACGTACAGTTATAATTCTGATCCTGTTAATCAAATGGCAACGCTTGAACAAAATCAAGAATTTAACCATTTTTGTGGCGATGTTCAAGTTCGTGGTGAATACCCAACATACACAAATCGTTTAATGCAAAAATATGGGTTCAAGTTTAGTGATTTAGAGACAACAGCTGAGGAGTTAGCTTTATTAAAAGCCAATCCTGTTGATTATATTGGATTCAGTTATTACATGTCAGCAACTGTTGATGAAACAAATGTGGCAAAAGATAGCGCACAGGGTAACTTAATTGGTGGTGTTAAAAATCCATATTTGAAAGCCAGTGACTGGGGTTGGCAAATTGATCCAACTGGTTTGAGAATTGCGTTGAATGAACTTTACCAACGGTACCAAAAACCATTGTTTATAGTTGAAAATGGATTTGGTGCAAAAGATGAGCCAGATGAAAATAAATACGTTGTTGATGATTATCGAATCGATTATTTACGTGCGCATATTGAAGCCATGGCGGATGCCATTAATGATGGGGTTGATTTAATGGGCTATACACCATGGGGATGTATTGATTTAGTCAGTGCATCAACTGGCCAAATGTCTAAACGATATGGATTTATTTATGTTGATTTAGATGATGAAGGCCAAGGGACGTTAGATCGTTTTAAAAAGAAATCATTTAATTGGTATCAAGAAGTTATTCAATCAAATGGAGAAAATCTATAATAATAGCATCGCATTGAAAACGGGTTTGTTTTTAATGCGATTTTTTGGTGCAAACTAGTTGTATCCATTTGAAAAAAGAGTAATATGTGAATTAACTTAGGATGAGGAGGGTTCATTATGGCAAAAGAAACTGAAAATGAGTTACGCGCACGCTTATCAAAAGAGGCGTTTGAAGTAACGCAACATGCTGCAACAGAAGCACCATTTACAGGTAAGTACGATGATTTTTATAAAAAAGGTATTTATGTTGATATTGTCAGTGGTGAAGCACTCTTTAGTTCAGCGGAAAAATATGATGCCGGTTGTGGTTGGCCATCATTTTCTAAGCCCATTCCTGGTTCAAAGATTGCTGAACTGATTGATACAAGTTTACCAGGCCGTCAGCGAACAGAAGTGAGAAGTAATGAAGCTAATTCACATTTGGGCCACGTTTTTGATGATGGTCCTCAAGAACAAGGTGGATTACGTTATTGTATTAATTCAGCTTCACTGAAATTTATCCCTGAAACAGAAATGATAAAAGCAGGTTATAGTGACTTTTTAAACGTTTTATAAAAATAAGCAAAATAAAAACATTCGACTTTTGAGCTGGTCAGGCTCATGTTACTTAAGTCGAATGTTTTTTGTTATTTAATGAATCGGCGTCGTATTGTTTGAATAGCTATTCCAACAAATGCGATACCAATTATTAAAAGTCCCATTTTTCGCGCTCGGCTTGTATTTTGTTCATTAGTTTGAGGTAATGTTGCTTTTGATGTAGTAACATTGTTCTTTTTGTTAACGGTTTCATTTTTTACGTTGTTTGAAATGTTAGGTGTGACGTTGGTGTTAGTTACTTTTGGAGCGATGGTCATGTAAGGTCTAGCAGGAGTAATAGTTACGGGTTTAACAAAAACTATTGGATTTAGAGGGTCCGGAGTTACAGGGTCCGGAGTTACAGGGTCAGGAATAATAGGATCCGGAACAATAGGATCTGGAACAACGGGATCAGGAGTTATAGGGTCCGGAATAACAGGGTCCGGAGTTACAGGGTCCGGAACAACAGGATCCGGAGTTACAGGATCAGGAACAACGGGATCCGGAGTTACAGGATCCGGAATAATAGGGTCCGGAGTTACAGGATCTGGGACTATAGGATCCGGAACAACGGGATCCGGAGTTACAGGGTCCGGAATAACAGGGTCCGGAACAATAGGATCAGGAACAACAGGATCCGGAGTTACAGGGTCCGGGTCTATAGGATCAGGAACAACGGGATCAGGAGTTACAGGATCTGGAACAATAGGATCCGGAACAACGGGATCAGGAGTTACAGGGTCCGGAATAATAGGATCAGGAACAACGGGATCCGGAGTTACAGGATCTGGAACAATAGGATCCGGAACAACGGGATCAGGAGTTACAGGGTCCGGAATAATAGGATCCGGAATAATAGGATCAGGAACAACGGGATCCGGAGTTACAGGGTCCGGAACAATAGGATCCGGAACAACGGGATCAGGAGTTATAGGGTCCGGAACTATAGGGTCCGGAACAACAGGATCCGGTTCCTTGTAAGTTGATGTACTTTCTTGAAGGTCCCAACGATGTGATTCAGCTTTTATATGAACAGATTTACCAATGATGTTACCATCAAGGTTCTGAATGACTTCAATAGTGGCATATGGAGCTAAGATACTACCTTGGAATGGAGCTGCGATTTTTAGTCCTTCTTTAGAAGGGAGGTCAAGACTTCTTTCGTAGAAGTTCCAAAGTAAATGGTTATCTCCGAAAAATTCAGTTTCTTGGTTATGTCTGAATGAGCCATCAAGGTACTTAAGTTTAATTTGTGAGTTTATGTTATACATAGTTCCGTGACTAGCATTGACGTTAAAAATGATAGTTGCACGATCATTCGCGTTTTTTGATAGTCCAGATATAGTAAGAGGTGTATCCATTGCTAGAACATCAGGCTCTAAATTAATAATAATCTGATGTTGAGGGTTAGGTGTCAGTGTAGAAATGTCAATCTCACGTGAATTTCGATTGGCAAAGTCTGAGTTTTGGTATGATTTATGCGGTGTAAGTGATGCTAATGTACGGTTTGTGGCTTTAAGTGCATCGAATTCTTTATCAAAGTCGATATAGGGTGATAGTCCCGGTTTATCTTGGAAAATTTGATCTAAAGTTAAGTGATCTAGATAAGTTCCGTTCACTTTTGGACGATTTGGTTCAGTGATGTCAAGGTCGTTATCAATTCCAAAGACAGCTTTATTAATGCGTGTATCAGTTTTAGTTACAAAAGAACTGCCTAAAATATTTTCCACATTTTTAATGTATGAAATATCTTTAACTAATGATTGATCAACAATTTTAGATCCGAAATCAGTGTTTCCAACGAGCGTTTCAACGGCAATATTACCACTCGTATGTGTGTCTAATGTTGCTTTACGAGTAAAAATGTGGAAAGCAGAAGCAAGTTTAAGTGGTGTGTTAATGTTAGCGACATCATCATAAACAGATCCACTTGCTTGGATGCTTGTAGCTGCATCTGTTGCCTTAATACTAGAATCAGAAGACTTTTCAACGAGTTCTGTCTTGATCTCTGCAGTGCCATTCATAGTGGATGCAGAGATTGCACCAATACTATGTATACCCGTTAAGAATGTGAAAAGACCAACTGTTAAAAATGTAGTCCTAGTGAGTAGCTTACGGCGAATGTGATTCTTACCATCGTAGAATTTTACTTTGTTTGTCATGATGAGCATCTCCTTTTATTATTTATTTACTATCTTAACTATAACAAAAAAATAATGAAAAGGAAAGCAATAAGAATAAATGTTTTAAAAAAAGGCTGGCCTTTAACGTCAAATACCGTTAAAAGTCAGCCTTTCTGAAATTATAATTAAATTTTTTTATGGATAAAATAAACCGGAATTCCAATGGCTGTTATCAATAAACCGACAAGTGCTAAAGTGGTTTGTGTCAGTAAGGTAGTCACTAAAATGAAGAGACCGCCAATAATGGCAATAATTGGAATGATTGGATATAGGGGTACTTTATAAGGCCTTTTTAGGGCAGGTTCTCGTTTTCTTAAAATGAATAACGCAATAAAAACAAGCACGTTGAAAATCCAAATGACAAAAATTAACATATCCGTTAATAAATCAAAACTCCCTAAGAACATCATAAGAATGGCAATCGTAATTTGTAAAAGACCTGCTACATAAGGCACTTTTGTATGAGGGGATAAGCGTTTTAGCCAATTACTGAATGGTAATTGATTTTCTAATGCCATTGCATAAGGAACGCGCATACCAGTTAGTGTATAGCCGTTAATGGCACCATAGACGGAAACTAAGATGCCAATTGTGACGAATTTGCCACCAAATTGACCGAATAATTGTTGAGAAGCATCGGAAGCAGCATTTAAATTACCAGCTAATCCAGAAATGGGTAGTGCTTTAAGGAAGACAAAATTAATCAGTGTATAGATAATGGTAATGAAGAATAGTCCAGAAATAATTGCTTTTGGTAAATCTCGTTCTGGATGATGCATTTCACCAGCGATGTTTCCGACACCAATCCAACCATCATAAGCGAACATTGTTGCAAGTAGGCCACCACTTAAAGCAGTAACGAATGAATGATGTGCGCCAGCTGTTAATGGAATTAAATGAAATGAAACATGTTCAGGCGTGAAAATTCCCCAAACAACGATGACGATAATGGGTAATAATTTTAAAATTAATGAAATTGATTGAAAGGCACCACCAACTTTTGCCCCTAAGAAATTAATTAACGTGATGCTAACGCCACTAATTAAAGCAATTGGAATAATTAGGTGAGCATCCAGATGGAAGAGGTTGGTAAATTGGGTCCCAAAAATAATGGAAAGGGCCGCAATATTTGCTGGATAATAAATAATTGTTTGCGCCCAACCAAGTAAAAATGCTGGGAAACGACCATAAGTATATTCGATATATTTAATTGCGCCACCTGTTTCAGGAATGGCAGCTGCAAGTTCTGCAGCGGTTAGTCCAGCACAAATTGTCAGGAATCCACCAAGTAACCAGACAAATAACGTGAGGTTAGCGGATTGCGTTTGTTGTGTGACACTTGAAACTTTGAAAAAAACACCTCCGCCAATAACGGTGCCCATAACAGTTGAAAGGGCAGCAAAAAAGCCAATATCTCGTTTTAGGTGATCATTACTCATGGAAAAATCCTCGTTTCTATTTTGAAATATGTATCTCATTATTTTAGACTATTTAATCCCGTAATGAAACAAAAAATGAAGAAGAAAACCAACAAAAATCTGTTAATCTTCATCTTCACTTTCGTCTTCTGTACGCTCTTTAATGAGTGCTAATTTAATGGTATAAGTGCGATTATCTGCTTCATCGAATAAACTAATAGGTCCTTTATCATTTGCATCAATTCTTAGATGAAAACCATATTCGTCTAAGAAACTAAGCTCACGTTCATCTAAATGCTCAACTTTACCATTGAGTATACGTTCATCAATTTGAATGGTAAGATCTGATGAAATGTCTAGATTATGGTGACGGTGACTAAGTTCATCATAGAATAACCAATGTCCAGCATAAAGAGTAGGTAGAGAAACCTTAGTTTTAGGTGCGGTGATTGACTTGATATCTTTCGTTAATCCAATAAAAAATGATGCACCTATTAGTGCAAAACTACGTTTCTTCACGGCTATCCCTCCTGTTAGAACTGCTTTATTTAAATATAGCACTTTTAACGAACAACGCGGAATAAATTGCCCAAAATATATATAAATTTAATCTATCGTCACGAAATTGAAATAAAAGGATTGTTATGAAAACGATTCAATTATTGGTACAATGAATTTAATAATAAAACGGAGGCTGTAAATATGATTAAATTAGGTATCATTGGAACTAACTGGATTACTGGTCAATTTGTTGACGCAGCGCATGAATCAAAAGAATTTAAATTGATTAGTGTCTATTCAAGGTCAGAAGCAAAAGCCAAAGAGTTTGGTAAAAAATATGGAGCAAGCAATTTTTACGATAATATGACAGATTTTTTTGCATCAGATACATTTGAAGCCGTTTATATTGCATCGCCCAATAGTTTACATTTTGAACAAATAAAATTAGCTATTGAAGCAGGGAAAAAAGTTATTGCCGAAAAGCCAATGGTATCGAACCCGACAGAAATGAGTGAAATTCAAGCCGTTTTAGAGGCTTATCCTGAAAGTCAATTATTCGAAGCAGCTCGTCAAATTCATCAAGCTAATTTCAAAATAATTGAACAAAAGGTAGCTGATATGGCAACTATTCAGGGGGCAACCTTAACTTATATGAAATACTCGTCACGCTATGATGCCGTTTTGGCTGGTGAAGAACCTAATATTTTCTCACCAAAATTCTCGGGTGGGGCCTTACAAGATCTAGGTGTCTACGTAGTTTATGATGCTGTTTCTTGGTTTGGTACACCACTTGAGGTGCAATATAAGCCAACGCTACTACCAACTGGTGTTGATGGTAAAGGCGTTGCAATTCTAACTTACAAAGATTTCAGTGTGACATTGAACATTGGCAAAACCGCTAATTCATATTTAACAAGCGAAATTTATGGTCTAAAAGAAACAATTGTGATGGATAATGCTGCTGAATTAAACGAAGTCACTTATCGATACGGTTCTGACAAAGAAGAAATGCTGAGCCAATTTCCCGCTAAAAATCCGATGTTGGCTGAAGTTATTGATTTTGCGCAAGTGATTAACCAACCGAATGATGAAATTAATCAAGCCAATTACAAAAAATGGCAAGAACTTAGCGTGACGGTTAACAAAGTCTTGGTTGATTTAAGGCAAAGCGCTGGAATTAAATTTCCAGCTGACGATAAATAAGCATGACTGAGATAAGTTTTCGCGAATCAATGGAAGCTTATTTTTTATATGCTATACTTAACTATTAAAACTAATCCTATGAAGTTAAAAGAAAGAGACTAAAATGAATCCAAAATTTGATGCATATTTTAAAGAACAAGGTTTTGAAACACAGTCACCTATTCAAGAAGCGGTCTATGAACCATTAAAATCCGGTGAAAATGTCCTTGGATTAGCGCCAACTGGTTCAGGTAAAACGTTAGCATTCAGTTTACCATTGCTTGAAAGATTAATACCAAAAGATGGGATTCAATTACTCATTATTGCACCATCACAAGAGTTAGCAATGCAATTAGCTGGCGTTATTCGTCCTTGGGCTAAGGAACTTGATTTAAAAGTTCAAGCAATCATTGGTGGCGCAAATATGAAACGCCAAATTGAGAATTTGAAGAAAAAACCTGAAATTATTGTTGGAACACCAGGTCGTTTAATGAATTTGGCTGAAGATAAAAAAATTAAATTACATAAAGTTAAATCTGTTGTGATTGATGAAGCAGACGATTTATTGACGGATGAAACCCTGACAACTTGTCGTGACTTGATTAGCCAAGCGCCTGCAGGTATCCAATTAAGTTTCTTTTCGGCAACGGAAACAGCTATTTTAGATGATTTGAAAAAATGGTTTGGTGTCGATGTTGTCACTTACGATGTCCGGGATATTGATCAAACACAAGGTGTTGTTCATCATTATTCTATTGAAACGCCAACACGGAAACGCCAATCAACCTTGCGCCGCTTAGCCAATGTTGAAGACTTCTACGCATTAGTTTTCTTCAATCAATTATCGTCGTTACAAGACATGGCTCAAAAATTAAAATATGATCATGTACCAGTTGCTGTTTTAGATAGTGAACAACGCCAAGTCAATCGCGCTAATGCCTTATCGCAACTCCACAAGCATGAGATTAAATTACTATTAACAACAGATGTTGCTGCTCGAGGTTTAGATATTCCAATGTTACCAGCAGTTGTGAACTACGATATGCCTAAAGATACAACTTCATACATTCATCGTGTGGGTCGTACTGGACGTATGGGTGCTGAGGGAATGGTGATTAACCTTGGGAATGAACACGATTTACGTACATTAAAACAAGACTTGAAAAATACACCATTTGAGATTGAAAAAGGCTACTTATATGATGGTGCAATTGTGACGGAACGACCAGAACGTGTGGCTGAACCTAAAGCCAAGAAACCTAAGCAAGTTGAAGTAAAAGCTAAAACGGGTGATGGGCAAAAACGATCTGATGAACCTATCAAGAAACCCCATCGTAAAGTTCGTTTAAGAAATCAAAAAAATAAAGGTAAAAGACGTAAACCTAAAGCAGAACATTTCGATTAATCATAGCAATCATCCAATTATTATTGGGTGATTTTTTTTATTAAGGAACTCTGTAAGCGATTGCAATGCAGCGGTAATCGTGCTATATTTAAAGAGGTTAATCTATATAAGATAAGGGAGTTGAATGTGTCTATGGCAAACGTTCGGTTAGACGAGACTCATTTTGAAGATTACTTTGATTTATCGATTTATGCGTTTAACAAAAAGGTATCGCCTCAAAGAAAACAATTTTTTCGAAAATTGTATGAGCATTCAGTAAATTGGGGCTCAGTTGAGGCAGGTCGAGTTGTTAGTGGTGTGATTAATACACCGTTCATGACACATTTTCATGGAACTCACTTTAAAATGGGTGGAATCGGTTATGTTGCAAGTTATCCAGAATTTGCTGGTCAGGGTAGTATTGGACAGCTAATGAATTTGGCCTTGAATGACATGTATGCTGACGGAATGACCTTATCATATTTAGCACCGTTTTCATATCCGTTTTATCGTAAATTTGGTTATGAAGCGACATTTGATCAGACCATCTATCGGATGAATGCGAAGTCGCTACCTCGATTAAAAGTGAACCCAATTGGGCATATTGAAAGGCGACGTTATTCGGAAGTAAAAGATGAATTGAAGACTTTGTATCAGAATAATCAATTGTCACAACAAGGTGGTATCGAAAGAACCGACTGGTGGCTAACGTATTCAGCCGAGAAACATCCTGGCTGGGAGACGGCCATCTACTATAACGAAGCAGATGAGGCACAAGGCTACCTGGTTTATCAAAGAGAAGCTGATGAATTTAAAATTGTGGAGTGGGTCTATCAAACCAGTGAGAGTTGGCTTCAATTACAGAATTTTGTGATTAAACATCAGTCTGCATACGAATGGTTTAGTTATGCAAGTCCAATTGGACAGCCATTTCCAGATCTGTTAGCAAACCCTCAAGTTGAAATTAAAACAAAGCCTTATATGATGGCACGAATTGTAAATGTAGCTGATTTTCTTACGCGTTACCCTTATCAACACGACTTTGAAGCAGTTGTGATTCAAGTCAAAGATACGAATATTGCTGCCAATGATGGGCAATGGCAAGTTAGCCGAGTAGCTGGGCAGACCTCAGTTGAAAAAGTTAGGGATCGAGCACCAACACTATCAATTGATATTCAAAATTTAACCCGAAGTATGATGGGTTATCGAACACTTAAACAAATGGAAAAATTTGGTTTCGTGTCTGATGATATTATGGCATTTGATCGCGCATTAATTAAAGAACAACCAATATTAAGTGATTACTTTTAAGGAGAGAAATAAGATGGAATATGAAAAAATGAGTCAGTTCCCAACCAATTTTTTATGGGGTGCTTCTTCAGCAGCTTATCAAATCGAAGGTGCTTATAGAGAAGACGGTAAAGGTCTTTCAGTTTGGGATAAATTTGTCCGAATTCCTGGGAAAACATTTAAAGGAACAAATGGTGATGTTGCAGTTGATCATTATCATCGTTATAAAGAAGACGTTGCGTTGATGAAAGAACAAGGATTGAAAGCTTATCGTTTTTCAATCGCTTGGACACGGATTTATCCTGAAGGTAAAGGGCAAGTAAATCAAAAAGGAATTGATTTTTACAATCGTTTAATTGACGAATTAGTTGCCAATGGCATTGAACCAGTTGTCACACTTTACCATTGGGATTTGCCTCAAGCATTGCAAGATGAATATGGTGGTTGGGAATCTCGTGAAATTATTACTGATTTTACTAACTATGCTAAGGCTTGTTTTGATGCTTTTGGTGACCGTGTTAAATATTGGGTCTCATTGAATGAACAAAATGTGTTTATTTCTCATGGTTACCAAATGGAGAGTCATCCACCTGCAGTTAATGATGAAAAACGGATGTATGCTGCAAATCACATTGCTAATTTAGCCAATGCTTCAGCAATTAAGGCATTCCATGATGGTCATTATCAAGGTGGTATTGGACCAAGTTTTGCTTATAGCCCGGGTTATGCTGTTAATGGAGATCCTAAAAATCAAGTTGCAGCGACTAACTATGAAGACTATGCTGCTCATTTTTGGATGGATGTTTATGTTTACGGACGTTATCCAAAGATGATTTTCAAATGGCTAACTGAGCGTGGAACAGCTCCTGTTGTGACGGATGAAGATCAAGCCCTTTTAATTGCAGGAAAACCTGATTTTATGGGACTTAATTATTATCAGACGCAAACAATTGCTGCTAACCCATTAGTAGGTGGTGTGGGACTTGCTGCTGAAAATAATACAGGTAAAAAAGGAACTAGTTCTGAAAGTGGTGTGCCAGGGATGTTCAAGACCACTAATAATGAGTTCTTAAAACAAACTGATTGGGATTGGAATATTGATCCTGAAGGTTTAAGAATTGCGTTAAGACGAATTGATAGTCGCTATGACTTACCCGTTTTAATTACTGAGAATGGTCTTGGTGCATATGATAAATTAGAAGAAGGCAATATCATTCATGATGATTACCGCATTTACTTTATCAATGAACATATTAAAGCTATTCAAGAAGCGATTACAGATGGTGTCAAAGTAATAGGCTATACAACTTGGAGTTTTACTGATTTATTGAGTTGGTCTAATGGGTATCAAAAACGTTATGGCTTTGTCTATGTTGACCGTGACGAAGACAGTGCCAAAGAATTAAAACGTTATAAGAAAGACTCGTTCTACTGGTATCAAAAGATTATTAAAGAAAATGGCAGTAACCTGTAAAAAATCTAAATAATTATTGATTGCGCTTACATGGGGTGGTACACTAGTAAGTGAAATGAGTGTTACTGATTCGATCAGGCATGACCTATTGATAGAGATGTGTAAATGTCTGTATTTATGGGTCTTTTTTTATGGAAAGGGGTCGGTTTGATGTGAAGTTTGTTAAAAATTTTAATAATAATGCAGCTTTAGTTGAATCATCCGATAACGTTGAGTGGGTCGTTATTGGTAATGGTATTGGATTCGGTTATCATTCCGGAGATAGCATCGATGAAGAACGTATTGACCGTCGGTTCAAGGCCGAAGAAGATTCAGATACAATGAAACTCATATCAGGATTTGATGCACAAATTTTAGATATTGCTACCGCTCTCGTTAAAGTGATTGAACCATTAATTGAAGCTAAATTTGATGATGTTCAATTTTTAGTTTTGGTGGATCATTTGCAATATTCATTAAAGAAGAATAGTGAAGAAATGTTTTTAAATGATCGTTCAGTTCATTGGGAAATTAAAAAGTTATTTCCAGTTGAATTTCACGCAGCCGAGGTTGGTATTCGTGAGATTGAATCAGAATTTAATGTTACGGTTCAAAAAAACGAACTTATTTTGCTAACCTATCATTTGATTAACGTCAAAGAAGGTGGGCATGCTGTTCAAGATTCAATGAAAATGTCTGAACTTATTTCAGGAATTATTAATATTATTCAATTAGATACTGGTATTATTCTCGATGAAAAAACATTTAATTATAGTCGATTTGTGTCACATTTGCGTTATTTATTTATTAGACATTTTAATAATACTGAGATTGATCGTGCGGAACTTGATCCTGAGTTACTTGCAATGATGATTAGTCGTTATCCACAAGTTTACGAAACAGTGGAAAAAATTGTGCATTATATTAGAGAACGTGCCAATTGGGATTTACAAGCTGATGAGCAAGTGTATTTAGTACTACATATTTGGCGAGTCACCCACAGGCAAGAAGATAATTAAATAAATTGATAATAAGGTGTGTTATTGCCATTTATAAGCAAGCATAAACCCAGTTATCCATTTTGAACTCAATTTTTTTGAGTTGGAATGGATAACTGGGTTTTCATTTATAAAAAATAAAAGGAGTGATTGTGATGAGTTACGATAAATTAGCTAAAGACATTTTAAAAAACGTGGGTGGAGAAGCTAACGTTAATAGTGTCGTTCATTGTACAACCCGTTTAAGATTTAAATTAAAAGATGAAGGTAAGGCCAACACAGACGTTTTAAAAGATATGGATGGCGTAGTGACGGTTGTTAAAAGTGGTGGACAATACCAAGTAGTTGTAGGGAATCAAGTGCCAGAAGTTTATGACGAACTCATTAAAGGTAGTGGCCTTGACGGAGACGGGATTGTACCAGATAATGATGGCGAAAAAATGAAACCACTTGATGCATTTATTGATATGATTTCAGGAATCTTCGCACCAACTTTAGGGGTTTTAGCTGCAACAGGTATGATTAAAGGATTCGTAGCGTTATTTGTTGCATTTAATTGGATTGCAACAACTTCAGGAACCTATATTATTTTAAATGCTTTAGGTGACTCTTTCTTCTACTTCTTCCCAGTTATATTGGCTTATAGCGCAAGTAAGAAATTTCACGTTAATCCATTATTAGCGATGGTCATTGGGGCGACGTTAGTTTACCCAACTATTGTGGCGCAGGTACCAGCAACACTGGTTGCCTCAGGTGGTAAAGTACTCTACACGCTATTCTCAGGTACAATTTTTGAATCACCTATTTATATGACATTCTTGGGCATTCCAGTTATTATGATGAGTTATGCATCATCTGTCGTTCCAATCATTGTGTCAATTTGGTTTGCATCGAAAGTAGAACCATTTTTCAAAAAGGTCGTTCCGGAAGTGGTACGAACATTCTTAGTACCAATGTTGACAGCTCTTGTTGTCGTTCCTGTGACATTCTTATTCATCGGTCCTTTATCAACTTGGGCTAGTGATCTTGTGGCTACAGGATTTTCAGTTGTCTATTCATTCAGTCCAATTGCCGCTGGAGCAGTACTTGGTGGTTTGTGGCAAGTACTTGTTATTTTTGGGTTACATTGGGGACTTATCCCACTTGCAATTCTTAATATATCGACAAAAGGTTCAGATCCCATTCTTGCACTTATGCTTGGAACAACATTTGCGCAAATTGGGTCAGTTTTAGCTATTACAATTAAAACAAAAAATAAAAAATTAAAGGGTCTTGGCTATTCTTCGTTTATTTCAGGAATTTTTGGTGTAACAGAACCAGCAATTTATGGGATTACGTTACCTCGTAAAAAACCATTTATCATTACCTGTATTTCAGCCGCTATTGGCGGGATGATTCTAGGTGTATTTGGAACAAAAAGTTACATGATGGGTGGATTAGGAATTTTCTCAATTCCAAGTTATTTGAATCCTAAAACGGGTATCGATATGTCATTCTACGCTGTTATGATTGCGATGGTTGTTTCGTTCGTATTGGCATATGTATTAACATTGATGTTTGGGTTAACAAAAGCAGATCAAGAAGTCCCAGTCGCTGCTGAAGCAACAACGACAACTACAAAAGTAGCACCTGTTCAATCAGAAGCAGTTAAAGAAGAGGTTCTTGTTAGTCCACTTAAAGGGCAAGTTTTACCATTGTCAGAGGTTAAAGATCCTGTTTTTAATTCCGGTGCAATGGGTAAAGGTATCGCAATTTTACCTGAAATTGGGCAATTATACGCACCGGCTGATGGAAAAATATCATTAGTTTTTCCAACGGGACATGCAATTGGTATGAAGACGGATAGCGGTGCTGAAATATTGATGCATATCGGAATGGATACTGTTGAATTGGAAGGTAAATTTTTTGAAATTCAAACTGAAATGGATAAAGTTGTTAAAAAAGGTGATTTGCTACTGAAATTTGATATTGAAGCTATTAAAAAGGCTGGGTATGAAATTATTACGCCAATTATTGTGACAAATACACCAAGATACAAAGAAATTAGTGATCTTGCTAAAGAACAATCAGATGTAATTGTTGGTGATGACTTATTGGACTTAGAAGTTACTATAGGAGGTAAACAATAATGATGAAATCAAATTTTCCAGATAATTTTTTATGGGGTGGTGCCACGGCTGCCAATCAAATTGAAGGTGCGTATGATGTTGATGGTAAAGGATTATCATTAGTTGATATCTTACCAGATGCACATCATGGTCGCTGGGATTATTTATTTAATGTAAAAGAAGCTATGAAAATGAAAGAAGCGTTCTACCCTAGTCATGAATCAGTTGATTTTTATCATCATTATGAAGAAGATTTACGATTGATGGCAGAAATGGGATTTAAGACATTTAGATTATCGATAAGTTGGCCACGAATTTTTCCACAAGGTGATGAAAAAGAACCAAATGAAAAAGGGTTACAATTTTATGATAAGGTGATAGATCTTTGTAACGAATTAGGAATGGAGCCGTTGGTTACAATCAATCATTTTGATACGCCACTAGGTATGTTGAAAAAAATGAATGGTTGGGCTGACCGCCGAATGATTGATAATTATTTAACTTTTTCACGTGTCTTATTCATGCGTTACAAAAATAAAGTTAAGTATTGGTTAACGTTTAACGAAATAAATATGATTTTGCATATTCCACTATTGGGTGGTGGGTTGGATCTCGAAGGTGTTGATAACCCTGATCAAATTAAATATCAAGCAGCACATCATCAATTAGTTGCTTCGGCACTTGCAACAAAGTTAGCTCACCAAATCAATCCTGATTTTAAAATTGGCTGTATGTTAGCGGCTGGAGTTACTTATCCCAATACGCCCAATCCAAAAGATGTTTTCGAAGCGATGACAAAAGATCGCGAAGGTTATTTCTTTATTGATGTGCAATCACGTGGCTACTATCCAAGTTATTCAGCAAGATTATTTAAAGAGTTAGGCGTGAAAATTAAAATGGCTGAAACTGATGAAAAAGAGTTGCTTGAGAATACGGTTGATTTCATTTCGTTTAGTTACTATTCATCACGTTTGGCTAGTGCTGATCCTGAGATGACTGATAAGACGGCAGCTAATGTCTTTGAAAGTCTAAAAAATCCTTACTTAAAAACGAGTGAATGGGGATGGCAAACAGATGGGCTTGGGTTGAGAACGACGATGAATCAAGTTTATGATCGCTATCAAAAACCTTTATTTGTTGTTGAAAATGGATTGGGTGCAAAAGATGTTGTGGAAGATGGAGATAAAATTCATGATGATTATCGTATTTCTTATCTCAATGAAAACATTCAAGCAATGGGGGAAGCCATTGCGGATGGAGTTCCTTGTCTAGGCTATACTTCATGGGGATGCATTGATTTAATTAGTGCCGGATCTGGTGAAATGGCCAAACGTTATGGCTATGTTTATGTTGATCGTGATAATAATGGTAATGGAACGTTAAAACGTTTAAGAAAAGATTCGTTCTATTGGTATCAAAATGTCATTGAGACAAATGGTGCCGAATTATAAATTAAATGAAAAGATTAAATGTGATAGAAAAGCATTTAATCTTTTTTTGTTCAATGGTGTGGTGGTTTTCACAGTTGTTAGGGGAAAATAATTGTATAGTATTAAATGATATGTGAGTTTTAGTGAGAACTTAAAAGGGTTGATACTGAAATAAAAATAAGCCACAACTATCGTTTAAGAGAGTTGTGGCTTACGTTGTTATGTCCCTGATCGACGTATTAACCACATGATGACCGATTAACAACCAAATTACAAAAAAATAGAAAGCATTGGTATAAAAGTAATTATTTAAAAAGTAGAGCAATAAACCGATAGATAAGCACTGAATATTTAACCACACAGTTACCACGTTTTTATGGGTTAACCACACAAAAACCACACCTATTTTTAAAGCTTATTTAGTACGTCCATAGCCTTATTATTCTCTTGTTCACGACTAGTTTTAAGCAAATGAGTATAAATATTATACGTCACGCTTATGTTAGCATGTCCTAAACGTTCGGAAATATAATTAATAGAAACGTCTTGAGCTATTAGCATAGAAGCGTGAGTATGACGTAGGCCATGAAAAGTAATTTTATTTTTAGCGTTAATTTCTGAAAGGAGATTTCTAAGAACTTTGTTCACAGCGTTATCGCTTGGTACTTCGTGACGTTTTGTAATAAATACAAAGTTTAATTTATTGTTAAAATTTTGTTTTGAAAATTCGTTTTCTTGTTCTGTTTTTAGTTTTTTTAACATAGTTATCAGAGTATCATTAATTGAAATAGTGCGGACGGATGAAGTGGTTTTAGTTTTTTTAAATCCAGTTCTGTGTATATAATCATACGCTTTATCAATTTGAACAGTTCGTTCGACTAGGTCCACACAGTCCCAAGTTAATCCGGTTACTTCTCCATAACGACATCCGGTTAATAGTCCGAAAAGTATCTCAAGACGTGTAATCGTCAAGAATGAGCCGGTATCAATACATAACTTCTTAAGTTTTTCAGCTTCATCGTATTCAATAAACTTAAGGCTATTATCTTTAGATTCTTTCCCACTTATTAAAGCACCAAATGTAAAATCACGTGTAACAATTCCATCATTCATAGCGTAACGAACAGCATTTTTAAAGTAGTTATTAAGATGACTGGTACTGGCTTTAGCATGTGTTAATGCATATGTATCTAGCAACCGCTGATAGTCATATGTTTTTATACTTTTTAGCTTTTTATCTCCAAAAGTATTTTCAACTAATCTGATAGCTGATTTATATTTAGATTCTGTAGTCGGGTGCAACCGACCGATTTTATACGTTTCTGCCCACGTTTTAAAATATTCAGCGAATGAGATGTCAGATAGCTCTGATAATGTGCCATCTTTTTTCTTCAATTCTAATTCTAAAGCAGCGTCTTGTGCGTCTTTTCTACGTTTGAATCCACTCTTAGATTTACTATGTTTAGAGTCTAGCCATACACGGTAGGTCCATAGGTTATTGCGTTTGAATATCTGAGCCATAAGCAACTCCTTTCATAGTAAATTATACTGACTGATTTAGATTAATTAGGACTATTAAAACCGTCTTCAACACGTTTCAATAGTAATTTCATTCCTAACATACCGCTTTCTTCGTTCATATTGGTTGAATAGGCAGTACTTCTGCCATTTCCAATTTTTATTAATATATTATTTTCAATTAATTCGTCAACGGTGTTTCTTACTGTATAATCACTTAGATTAAGCTCATTAGCAGCATCTTTTATTTTAAAAGTCGATCTTTCAACAGCAAATAAAACTATATTTTTCTGGTTTTCATCTAAATCTTTTAAAGAAGATGCTAAATCTGTTTTCCATATTCTTATCGAAGTACTGTCAGATTGATTTTTAATATCTGGAGTACGGAGACTATTTTTTTGTGCTGAACTAAAAATAGTAGGTCCGCCTGACCCGGCTCTTTCCGCAATTCCGACTTTTCTGAATAAAAGAGACAATATTCCATTTCTACATTTTGATGTGTTACCGTGTATAAATTCTTGTTTACTTACACGCATATTTCCAGGATTGTAAAATTCTAAATAATCATCATACTCGTCTATTCGAATAGGGGTATCTGAACCGTAGTATGCATGCATGATAGTATTAACAAGTGCTTCTTTAATAGCATTTTTCATATCAGAATAATAGGATCCTCTAGTCATATCTTCATCTTGAGTAAATTTATCAGGAATGTTGTTATATAAAATTTCAGACACTTTATTGTAAAACGAAAAAATATTTAAATTAGGGAAATTCATATCACCTGTAGAAACTCTATTTTCCCATTTATTATCTAATGAAGAATATTTTTTGAAATAATCTAATTGAAAATTTGGATAACGGGAAGTTATTGCGTTGTAATTACCGAAAAAAAGTAAGCCGGCGATTGTGAGCTTTTGTTTTCTATCGGTATTTGAATAATCAATTTTAGTTGCACCAATATTAAATAAAAAATCAGAATAATTTAAATCCTGTAAATCTTGATTACCAGTATTTTTAATTATTATTGAACGATAGTTCTCAATGTCAACTATATTTAAATCGTCTATGGTGTAGTTGTCTAATAATTCGGAATCCATTTCTTCGGACGAATTAGCAATCATATATTTAAATTGAGAGGGCGTTGCCTTATGGTCACCATCTCCAAGCCGCATATAACAATTTTCTTTTGAATTATTTAAATATACCGGTTTTTGCATAAATGATGCTTCCGGTATTTTTATACTGATAGTCATTTTTCCTTCAAGCTTAAAAACTGTGATATTATCTTCATTTATTAAGTTAGCGCTGACTTTATTAGTATTACAAACTAAGGATAATAATTCCGTTCTTAATTTTTCCTGATTTTCAACACCGACAATTTTAAAAGTTCCTTTAGTTTCTTCGGAAACACCTAATACGATGGTGCCACCTTTAGTGTTGGCAAATGCACTGTAAGTCTCCCAAAAACTTTTTGGAAGTGTGTTACTTGAAGTTTTATATTCTAGCTGGATACCTTCGTTTTTTAACATAAATAACTCCTTTATTTTTTCTTAAAAAAGTAAATCAAAAGTAAATCAAAAGTAAATCAAAAGTAAAAACGCCTATATATTAGGATTTTCACAAAATTATTGATAAATATATGTAATAATCAAAAGAAAAACAAAAGAATAGCTTTTTTACGTTTTTTGTGGTATGAAGAAAATTTTATTATCGTTAGTTAGAAAACGTACGTTCTTTTTATCTGTAAAATAAAAGCCCAATAGGGCAATTAATAAAAATGTTTTTATAATTTTATATCGAATGATTTTCTGCAGTTTAGGCAGATGGCGTGATATTTTTTACCACGTTTACCCGCAAATCCAGCAATTGTTCCAATGCCACCGGTCAATACAGCCCCGCCAACAGCTTTGCCAACAGAAAAAGCTTTCTTCTTATTATCTAATATTTGAATATTAGTAGATTTACATTTAGGGCAATGAGGGGAATTCGCTGCGTGTTTTTTCTCTTTTGCTTCTTTGACATAACTTTCGGCATTTTTCATTTTAGCCATATTGTTAACAGTGTTCAGTCTAGTAGAGGTATCTTCTAGTTTTTTGTTCTTTTCTATTAAATCATTATACTTAATTTCAGCTGATTCAAATCTATCATTGCTTTCTAAAATATTTTGTTCTGAAATAATAAGTTCTTTTTGTTTATTAATAATTTGAGTATTTAATATATGCAGCTGTTGATCTAAATCAAAGTTAGATTGTTCTTTTATAGAAAGTTTGATATTCGTTTGTATCTTTAATAGGGCATTTTCTTTTTCAAGTTCGTTAATTTTGTTTTTAAACTCAGTTAATTTAAATACATCTGATAATGTCATAATAGCTCCTCCGAAGTTTTTATTGTTGCAAAACGAGTAGTGGGGATCGCACCCACTTAATATAGCTATTGGAAATTTATTTAACGCTATAAATTTTTTTGCCAATCGTTTGGAAATCTGAGTTAGAGAATTTTAAAGTAACATCACTAGTATTTTCAAGTGTAAAAACAATAATCGCTTTTGTAGTTTTCCCCGGTAATAATTTATCAGTTAATGCATCATTTTCTTTTTGAAGAGGAACATTCATTTCAGAATCATATGGAGCAGAGCCGGGATTTAGATTCTTATTTGCCGTGTCCGTTTTTTGATACGCATGTAAAACCATAAATATATTTGATGGATCTTGTTCTTTATCTGAGTTGTTAGTAATATCCGTATGTAATACTATGACTTTTGATTTATCGTCTAAACCAGAGTCTGAAACTTCAGTTTTAGTAAATTTATAAGTTAATATTCCTGCCGAAAATGTATTATTTTTAAATGACCATTTATCATTCGAAGCGTCTTTTGGGTTCGTTTTTCTTGAAGAAGCTTTTTCAACCTTAGAACTACTTGATTGTGATGAACTAGCTTTCTTATCATTAGGTGTTGATGAACCACATGCTGTGAAAAGTAACGTAGATAATAATAAAGATGTAATTAATAGCGTTTTTTTCATAATATTTATTCCTCCAAAGTTTGTGTTAGTTTTAACTGCTTTTTGCGTTAAATCCGTAAGTTTCTCCAACTTCACGTAAGTAGTCCACATTAACTCCTAAATCATCGGCAACCTCAAAGTCATTAACATCCTTATCAGCGAATGTTTGAAGATCAACTTCTGGTATTAGATTTTTCATGCCCCAAACTCTAGCTTTCCGTTCCTGTTTTCTATTACTGATTGAATTAGTAGGTGTTATATTACCAATAGTTGTTTCATAGTGGCCAAGTTCTTCATACAACCACTGTAACTTTTCTTCACTTGATAAATTACAATCAAGTAGAATACGGTTTCCAATAATTAATCCGCGAATACCAGTAGGCATATCAACGCATTTTAATGACAGGTTAGGGTAGCTAGACATAATCTTTTCGATTTCATTCATACATAACTAGTCCTTTTTGAGTCTGTTTTTTTCGTCTCTATCTTTAATATATTCTTGCTTTTGAAATTCAATAAACTTATTGATTTCTTCTATTTGTTGTTCTGTTAAATTGTCATCCATATGAGCAGCAACTAATAAGTCATCATGTGGTCCATTAACTCGACCGAGTAAATAATCGGTTGATACGTTAAAATATTCAGCTATTTTTGTTAGTAATTCAAAATCTGGTTCTCTGTTTCCAATTTCATACGCCGTGTAGGCTGGTCGTGTAACACCAATAGCGTCAGCAACTTGCTGTTGCGTCCTATTCATATTCTTTCTTAGTTCTTTTATTCGTTCTGAAAACATAAAGAGGCTCCTTTCGACAGCGAATTGTAACAATTTGTTACAACTAACATAGTAACATTTTGTTACCGATAATAAAGTTTCATTTTGTTACAAGAACACGTTGACAAGTAACAATGTGTGACGTATTATAATAGGAGTAACGTAGTGAAACATTAAGGCGGTGATTAAATGAGAACGTGGCTCAAAGAAAAAAGAGTAGCTAAAAGTATGACTCAAAAAGAGGTTGCAGATAAGTCAGGCATACAAAGAGCGTATTATACAGCTATAGAAAATGGAACTAGGCGTCCTAGCCCAGAAGTAGCGCAGGATATAGCAAAAACATTAAAATTTAAATGGGTTATTTTTTTTAATTAATATAGTAACGAAATGAAACCTTTAAGGAGGTGCCAGCAATGGAAAAATTAAGTTTATCTATAAAACGTAATGACTGTGATGCAGAAATATCAGCTGACTATGACATTAGGTTAGGTAACTGGATTTTAGGAGCAGGAGTTACCAACTTTAATCTTGATATGCCCGCGAGAGGAAAGCCGGTATTAAAGATTACCTGTGAGCTTGACGACGTAGACATAGTACTGCGGGATGTCATTACTCAATTTGATATAGCCAAAGAGTAAAGCTTACGGAAAGGAGGTGACAACATGAAAAATGAAACTATATGGCATTTGGTTGGAGTAGTACTTAGTTTACTTACGTCAGTAGTGACCGTGTTCATTTTGGCAAAACTAGGAATAATTTAGAAAAAGCCTTTAATCCAAATTGTAATTAAGGTTGTAATGAACGCTAGGACTATTGGAGTAATAACGCTCCATACGATTCTGGCAAATAATATTTCTTTTATGTCTTGGAAATATGTAACACCAGTTTTAGTTACAGTAACACCGTAAGTTCTATCAGAATAGTTAGTTAATGAAATTAAACCTTTTGCGTTTAAAAACCTAAGTCTTTCATAAGACATATCGGATTCGGATAGCATTAATTTAGATAAATGTCTGTTTTTACTATCCATAATTAATAATTTTTTTAAATCTTTTCTATATTTACTCATAGAAATACCAGCTTTCGCATTTACTTCTATTCTACCAAATTTAAGGAGGTGATAACCATGAAAGAAAAACTAATCGCAGCAATCTTAACCATGCCAAGATTTGAAGAAGAGCAACGACCAATGCTAGAACGTATGAGTGTTGAGACTTTAAACAATATTTTAGATATTGAAACTAAATATGTAGAGCAACAAGTTAATGATCTAATCGCTTTGGCATAGGTTAATTATAACCAACGTATTAAGTATAAAAAATAACGGAGTGTGAATAATATGAACCAGAACCATATCAGCAGAATCGTTATTCATAGTGGTGTGAACATTATGAATACGTTACCTAGAACGATGAAGATTAACAGAATGTCATCAACACGGTTAGGAAATGAAATGGGATATTCGCAATCGAATATTTCAAAAATGGCACATGGCAAAACAGAACTGCAGTTTGATTCAGTTCAATCGATATTGAAAAAAATGCCAGATAATCAATTTTTGGCAATGGATATAGCAAATAAGTTAATCGGTGTGAGCGTTCCGATTATTAACGGTAACAAGGTAGTGAAGGAGTCGTTAGCGATGGCGATTAAAGCAATGCCAGAATTACATCAATCAATAGAAGCGATTAAAGAGAGCTTAGACGAGTTAACAATTCCAGTTGAGGAATTAACCGAGAAGGACTTAGTTGATCCAATCAAAGCGATTAACGAATCATGGGATGTTGTTTTATATTTAACTAACTTTATAGCATTTGTATCTGAAGAACATCATTTATCAATGCAGCAGAGTTTAGATGAACGAAATGTTAAATGGAAGATGGAAGGAATAACGGCATAGAAAGGGGCAGGATTATGAATCTTAATATGGAGCCTGAGATGATACCAGCGATGATAACTATACCTGATGGATTTGAGTTAATCAGTAGAGAAGAACATGACCGGTTAGAAGCTGATAAGCAGATTATGTGGGATTTAAATAAAGCGGTTGAAGTTACTGGGTTTTCTAAAAAAGAATTAACCATGATATTTCAGAGTTTCAAAAATGGATTAGACGTTGATCGTGGTGGTTGTGTGTACTATCCATATAACGGCGGTAAATACAAAATTGAATCATCTAAATTCATTAAATTTATCAGAGTTAATTTCAAGGGGATTATGGAAACAATAAAATCATAGGAGGAATGAACATGATGGCAATAGTAGATTTACCAAGCTTCATCTTTGGAGCTGTAAATGCAGGAATAATCATTTTAGGTGTTTACAACAGAGACAGGATTGAAAAATTTAATAAGGAATTATTATTCGGAAAGGAGAAACAAAATGAAATTCACTTTACCAGTCGCAGGGATGCACAAAAGAAGAGCGCTTAATTTTATGCACAAAAAAACTGCCTACGATCCTACTCGTAAACAGTTGAACAGAACTATTTTGGAAAATATCTTATTAGCTAATGTTAGCAGAAATGGCGGTAAATGACAATGCAATTAACATTTAATGATAGACAGCTAGCTGATGAAGCGGCTGACAGAGCGTTTATGAATACGACCGCTGTTGTGCTTGATTTTAATGATCGCCCAATTTTTTCAGATGAAGAAATTTATTCATACGGTAAAGATTATTTTACAAAAGATACTGTTGATGAATACGTAGAATATCTTATTGAAAATCATGCTAAAGAAGTTTTAAAGGACTTATTGGAAAATCATGGAGCAATTGAAACTATGGAAGACTTAGGTGCAGAAGAAGTTAAAGAGGAAACTATTGATGATAGATATTAGATTAAGAGTTTTGCTCGCAGAAAGAAGACTGACAGTAACTCAATTATCAGAAATGACAGGAGTATCAAGAAATACTTTAGGGGCATTAAGAACAGGAAAAAGTAAGATGGTTCAATTGAATACATTGGATAAAATCATGATGGCTTTAGACATAGATGACATTTCACAATTAATTCAATATGTTCCTACAGAAGAAAAAATGGATAAACCAATAGGATTTTCATAATAAAGGAGACGAATAAAAATGGCTAATGCATTAATGGAACACGTAGAGGAATTTGAAGTAAACGGCGAACAAGTTAGATTGAGTGGCGATACCATTTCAACATTTATCAAAAGTGGTAACGGAGCAATTACTGATCAAGAAGCTTTTATGTTTTTGCAATTATGTAAGTTTCAACATTTGAATCCATATTTAAATGAAGCTTATCTGGTTAAGTTTGGAAGTTCACCAGCACAAATCATTGTGTCAAAAGAAGCCTTTATGAAACGAGCTAATGCTAACGGTCACTTTAAAGGAATGACGGCAGGAATCGTCGTACAGCGTGGCGATGACATGGTTGAGCTGGAAGGCGCATTAAAGTTACCGAAAGATATTTTGATAGGTGGTTGGGCAGAAGTAGTCAGAGATGATAGAACACAACCAATTAAGATTATTTTATCGATGGAAGAATTTGGCAAAGGACAATCAACTTGGAAATCAATGCCACAAAATATGATTCGAAAGACAGCAATTGTTAACGCCTTACGAGAAGCGTTTCCTGAGACCTTAGGCAGCATGTATACAGAAGATGATAAAAGCCCTAATGATACCGCTAAAGTTGTAGAAACAGCTGAAACAAAAGCACCATCTGGTATTGAAGCAAGAATGAATACAGAAATCGAAGCTAAACAACCTCCTAAAAAGGAGCCAGAAAAAGAAACAGAAGTTATTGACGCTGAAATTGTTGAAGAACAAGCATCGGGGGATTTATTTACACAATCAGGTGTAGATAAATTTACGGGTAAAGCTAATGATAACGCTGAATAGAAGCAACTATTACTCAAACAAAACAGACTGGCAGTATATGTCGGTCTCTTGGTTTAAACGGTTTGTGAAGTGCGAGGCGTCTGCTGTATACGATATGAATCATCCAACAGAAAATAATGCACTGCCGTTAATAGTCGGTAACTATGTTCATTCTTATTTTGAAAGTGCCCAGGCACATCAAGATTTTATCGAAGAGAAAAAAGAATTTATTTATAAGAATAGCAAGGCACGTTATGTTGCATTTGATAATGCCGACTTAATGATTGAATCATTAGCTAAGCAACCAATTTTTAAAGCAGCCTACAAAGGAGAACGTGAAGTGATCCTGACAGGTAAATTATTTGATACTAATTGGAAAGCACGTATTGATTGCTTGAACGTTGAAGAAGGCTACTTCTGTGATATTAAAACGTCAGCAGACATTCATAAGCGCTTCTGGAACAACGAAAAAAGAACATGGGAATCATTTGTTGATGGTTATGGCTACACGTTACAAATGGCAATTTATAGCAAGTTACTCGAATTAAAGTATGGCAAACCATTCACACCTTACATCATGGCAGTAACCAAATCAGATATTCCAGACGTCGCAGCGATTGCGATTAAACCTGATGATTTAGCTGAACAATTACGAACTGTTGAACTAGAATTGCCAAATATTTTAAGAGTCTTACATGGCGAAATTAACCCAGTAATGTGTGGCAAATGTGATTACTGTAAAGCACACAAGGTTGTCAAAAGCTGCGTCTACAAAGATGATTTAATCGAATAGGAGTGCATCTAATGAATCGAATTAACTTAGTTGGTCGCTTAACAGCTGACCCAGAATTAAAATACACAGTGTCAGGCATTGCGGTATTGAGTGGAACTATTGCAGTAAAAAGACAATTTAAAAATGCACAAGGTGAAAGCGTAAGCGATTTTATCCGTTATCGAATTTGGCGAAAAGCGGCAGAAGTTTTTGCTAACTATACGCATAAAGGGTCACAGGTAGCACTTGGCGGTTTTCTTGAAACAGGTAGCTATGATGACAAGAATGGCAACAAAGTTTATACGGCGGACGTCGTTGTTGATCAGTTTGATTTCTTAGATAGTAAGAATGAATCAACACAGACAAACACACAACGACCTGCATCAACTAAACAAGCAGCATCAGACCCATCCGCTAATAATGGACAGCAAGTCGATATTTCAGACGACGACCTTCCGTTTTAGGAGGGACTACTTATGAATTATTTATCACAGTTACTCGCATTTAGAGATTATCAAATGTTTGAAACCAAACTATCTTCTGGGCAAATCGCATTGTGGCATGCATTGATGCAAATCAACAATAAATGCTCATGGATTGAATGGTTCACATCTACTAATCAAATGCTTGAAACACTTTCGGGATTATCTAGGTCAGGTATTAATAAAAACAGAAATATTTTAAAACAGCTTGGACTTATTGATTTCAGAAGCAATGGTAAAAAGGCAACATCGTATAAAATATTTAAACTCTATATGTCAGATAGTACACAAGAAAGTGTACAAGATAATATCCATACGTCAGATAGTACACAACGGAGTACACAACAGAGTGTACAAGGGAGTGCACAACAAGGTGGTACATTAATTAAACATAAAGAAAAACGTAAAGAGAAACAAATAACAATTGTTGACTCGCTGCGGGACGTCGCGGATTTTTACGAACAAAACGGATTTGGAACCATGTCACCTTTCACAATCGAAAAGATAACGAAGTGGATTGATGATTTTAAAGAAGCAGGATCTAGCGAACCAGAGAAGCTAATTATTAAGGCTTTAGAAATATCCGTGGATAGCAACGTACGTAACTGGGGCTATGCAGAGGCTATCTTGAAAGGTTGGGAAACTAAAAAGTTACTGACGGTTAAAGACGTAGAAATTGCGCAAAAAAACTATAAGGGAAAGGCTAAATCGACCGGCAAAATAATTAAGAAAGAAAACTTACCTGACTGGGCTAAAGATGATTATGTGCCACCAGAAGTAGAGCCGACGATTGATAAAGTTGCCTTACAGAAACAGCTAGATGAATTTAATAAAACGGCACCTAAGGGGGATTAAACATGTATAAAGCAATCGGTATGGCAAGCCGTGATGTGTATTACGAAAACAACTTAAAAAGCGAGGTCATTAGATTTTTAAATGGCCATCAATTAAAAACTAAGTTAAATACTGACAAGGTATACCCAGAGCCTATCTTGGTGACTAATGCGGTAAATATCGGTGCGTCAAATGAGGAGAATAATCTGAATAAACATGATTATATTATTCGCCCAGTTAGCCAAGAAAACAAAACGTTTAGAAAATTCAGAAGTTGGCGCCATCTTAAAAAATTCTTCGACGTTCGAGACGAAATATTAGAAAGTGCGATTAAAAATCGGTATGAAATTAAAGGTTATTTAATTGATAAGGTAGTCCAGTGATTGAGTTAATTATATTAGGTAATCCAGTAGCACAGGGACGACCTATATTTAACAGCTATACAAAAAGGGCCCACGATCCAATCAAAAGTAAAAACTATAAGCTGTTCGTTGGCCATGAAGTTAGGAAACAATATCATGGACCATTGGTTGATTGCCCGATTAGAGTTGAGATTGACGTCTACCGTCCTAACAATAAAGGGACTAGTAAAAAGCAGATTGATTTAAGAGAGCGAAAGTTAGTTTTGCCAATAGTAAAGCCAGATGCAACAAATTATGCAAAAGGCATAGAAGATGCACTGACGGGAATCGTATGGAAAGACGATAACTTAATTGTTGAGTCGGAAACTAAGAAATACTATTCAGTTACACCACGTATTGAAGTCAGAATTAAGGAGTTGAATCATGAATAAGCAAGAACGAAAAACGAAAAAAATAGAAGAATGGAATCAATTAAAAATAGAAATGACTAAGTTGGGTGCTTACGAAGATATTGACGATTTAATCCATGTAATCAACTCATCAAGTATCTCATACGACGAATGCACAAAGCTAAAATATCAGTTAACAAGAATGATTAATCTCAAAATGAAAGGCGGACCAGTCTTATGACATACATTCAAGCAGTAGCATGCACAATCGGAGCACTAGCGTTAATAATTTACGTTTACTGGAGGAGTATCAGATGAAATACACGGAAGCAACTAAAATATTAGAAGAAGCGGGTTTCAAGGTTAGAATACACTCAACTAACGTATATGAGGTTAATTTTGTTGGCGAAGATTTACTACTAGTGATTGGGGTAGTTAAGACAAATGTACTCTGCTTGATTGATACAAATTATTTGGCATTCACTAATCTTTCCGAAATGGATAGAAAACTAGTACTCAAAACATTAAACAATTTAGCATCAACACCAATTGAAGAACGAACAGAGCCTAAACGTTATTATATTCACCGTGTGCCAGAAATGGGTGAGGATGGATATTTGATTGAATGTATTGAAGGTACAAAGGTGCATGCAAATGGAAATATCAGGATAGGGAAAGTAGGTATTAGTGCTAACGACGTACACTGGAAGCCTAGTTTCACGATGGAAGAAGTACGCAAGCTTGAAGTTAAATATGACGAAGATTATTCAGGGATGCTCGAAGAAGCGGTGGCTGGATAAATGACAAAGAAAAACGAAGCACATATCAAATTCACTAAGCGGGGCATTATTGACTACAAAAGTAATCTCAATGGTAAACAATCACTAAGACTAATCACAGAAGGTTTTGACGGCATCCTAGGTGCATTAGCGCAGGCAAATTATATACAAAAGGACGATTTAACTAGATATGTGATTTCATATTTAGAAGGTGAATTGAATGATTAAAACATACAAGAAAATAGCAAATATTCAAGCTGAACAGTTTGATGGATCACAAGAGATGATTGATAAGTATAAGATTCAAAAAATTAGAACTGACCCTGATAATGAATATTATATAGCTACATCAGATGGCATTCGTCACATTGAAATTGGTGATTGGATTATCACCGATACAAGTATTCACGTTGCTATCAAGAATAAAATTCGTGTAATGAGTAACTATACATTCCAAGCAACTTATGAGGAGGTTTAACCATGAAGTTTGATGATTGTGTTTTAGAATTAATGACTATATTTAAAGGTTCATTTATTAATGATCAACAAGAACTGATACTAGAGGAAAAATCTAATTTATTTATTTTAATTAAGGATAAAGATGAACTAGCCATTAAAGCCAATATTATTGAATGGTGTAGCAGACGTGCGGATTACAATTCTAAAATATTAAAAGGGTTAAATCTATTTTTAAAAACTAATTTTAATAATGATGATATTCACTTAGTTTATAAATTGCTAGGTAATCACATAAGACCAGATTTAACGATTAAATTTATTAAAAGTAACTATGATATTAATTTATTAATTGAGGTTCTGGAGGATGAATCATGAAAAAGTATGAAATTAAGATGGCAGATGTTAATAGCAAAATCAGAACTGTAATTCAATCAACAAATATTGAAGAAGAATATGAATTTATTAATAAATTAGCTGGTAAAATGCAACACGGCGAAGTTATTAAAAGTGAATTAAATGGAAATATTATTAATTTAAAAAACATCGTTGAGATTACATCGATTGAAGAAGTGAAAGAATGACTAAACGAATACTAGATGCATGTTGTGGAGGAGTTAAGTAATGAATAGTAAGTATAATAGACATTTAAGTGCAATCACTGATTATATTACAAGCCGTGATGACTTGTTGGGGAAACAGCAAAATTATAAAGTTGAGATTCTTTCTTCGACACCATACAATTCAACTCCGGTATTAATTGCTAATGTTGATATCAATACTTTGTTAGTTAAACGTACTATTGACACAAATAATCCATTTGTTATCAATGAACTAAATATGTTGTTTAATGGAATGAATGGAATTCTTGCCGAAGAATTTTTGAAGGTAGAAAAATGAAAATACAAAAAGAGATAAATTCAATCGATTCCTTTGTTTCATCATTATCTTGTTGGCAAGCGATAAATTTAAAAATGAATTTTTTGAAACTTGAGAATCCTGATATCTCTAGTGAAGAAGCATATGAAAAATCAGTTATAGATTTTTCAACGGATCGAGAAGAACTAAAAAGAGATATCGAACAATTAATTGGGACGATAATGTTTTAACTCGAGCATGGATGAGAATGTTGCTATTAAAGGATTTACCATTTTTTATACGCGTTAATCGTATTCTCAAGCAGGAAATATATTTTAATTAAGGGATGCATAGGAGGATTTAACTAATGATGTTAATTTTTTCTTGAAAAGTAAGGAGGATTTAAATGATTAAAGCAATAGTAAACTTATTAGAATTGTTAGCAATGCTATTCGTCATTATTTTTTCGGTAATTATATTAATGAAGTTTACAGTAAACGTGTGGGACTTTTTCTTTTAGGCACAAAAAAAGCCACCCTTAAAGGTAGCTGTAAGTAATCGCGTAAATTAATTATAGCATACAAAAGGGGTGGCTAAATGTTATTAGATGAACTTGATGAGACTGCTACAAAACGTAATTCAATTAAAGTGTTAAGAAGTTATCCGAGATATAAACGTATCGCTAATAGGAATATCCTATTTCTACAATCACCAGCCATGGAAGGTATGCCTAAAAGTAAATCAGGTGCCAATAATGAAGAAGTTAAAATTGTTAATAAGTTAGAAGCAGAGACTATCGTTAAAACGATTGAACATTGTATTGAATCAATTGTTGGCAGTGATTATAGAATGCTACTTGAGAATACGTATATTCATGGAGATTCAGATTACGAGATACAGAGTACTTTAGGCATTAGCAAAAGCACCCAAGATAGAATGCTAAAAGTAGCATTACTTAACTTTGCAGAAGCATATCCACTAGAAGAGCTGTTAGCATTTTGCTAATAGTTTTTTATTTTGACCAAAATCTGACCAAAAAGTGAACAAATATTGACCAAAATCTGACGTATTTTGCACGGATTAAGGTGTTATATTTGTAGAGTAGAAAGTTTTAAATAACCACTCCTTTGGGAAACGCAGTCGTCTAAATTTGGTAAGACTGAAATATGCAGGTTCGAGACCTGCCTGTGTTATAAAACAATAATTTAAAATAAAAGGAGATCTATTATGAATTTTGGCAAAGCACTAGAATGTTTAAAACAAGGTAAGAGCATCGCACGTAAAGGTTGGAACGGCAAAGGCATCTTTATCAAATTGCAATTACCAAATGAAGATTCTGATATGACTCATGAGTACATTTATATTGATACAACAGGATTGATTACTGACAATGAAGATGCGCCCAGAGACCTTGTACCATGGTTAGCAAGTCAAACAGATATGTTAGCGGAAGATTGGGTAACAGTTTAATAGATAAGCAAGGCTATTCAGATGAGTGGTCTTTTTTTGTATCTAAAATTAATTAGAAGGAGTGTGGTGATTCATGTGAGACTTACAGAGAAACAACGGCGATTTGCCGATGAGTATATTAAGAGTGGCAATGCTACTCAATCAGCTATTAATGCAGGTTATAGTAAGAAAACTGCACAGCAAACAGGAAGTGAAAACCTGTTAAAACCTGTTATTAAAAAGTATGTAGGCGAACGTATGAAACAACTTGCTTCTGAACGAATAATGAGTGCCACAGAAGCGGTTGAGCTACTTTCTAGTATAGCTAGAGGGGAAGAGAAAGAAACGGTTATAATAAGCAGTCCTTTAGGTGCAGAGGAGTTCACAAAGGAAGCTGATTTAAAGACTCGTATCGTTGCAGCGAAAGAAATATTGAAGAGATATCCGTTAAATGATAAGAGTTCATTAGAAGTTGAACAGATTCGCAAGGTTAAGGCTGAAGCGGATATCAAAGAAGCAGAGGTTGCAGCTATTAACAATACTGATAATGATGGTATTACAATAGAAATCAATCAAACAGATCGAAGGGATTTATCAGATGAAAATAAAGATTAATTTAGATGATATGATAAATCCTCACTTCGATTACGTCTTGTATTCTAATGCGTTGAATAAGGTCCTTAAAGGTGGACGTGGTTCAACTAAGTCATCAGTGATTAGCTTAAGGATTGTGATTGATTTCCTGCAAGATAGCAACGCCAATGCCTTAATCATTCGTAAGGTTGCCAATACACTTGAATTATCTGTATATGAACAAATTAAATGGGCCATTTATCAATTACATGTTGATAGTCAATTTAAGTTTACTAAGTCGCCATATCGAATTATGCATAAGCCAACAGGTACAGCGTTCTATTTTAGTGGATTAGATGACCCAGCTAAGTTGAAATCAATGTTAGTTGCTAAAGGATATGTTCAGTGGATTTGGTTTGAAGAGCTAGCTGAGTTTGATAGCTGGGAAGAAGTCGATACAGTACGTGCTTCTTTTACTCGTAAAGTATTGCCACCTGGTAAACATGTCATCACTTACTATTCCTACAATCCGCCTAAGAATCCATATGATTGGATAAACAAATGGATTGCTGAACGTTCAGGATTAGATGGTTGGTATATTGACCATTCAACTTATCAAGATGTGACGTTGCCAAATATCTTATCTGATGACTATCTGAATGAGATTGAGACAGTTAAGAACAATGATTTAAATTATTATAAGTGGATGTATTTAGGTGAAGCAATCGGCTTAGGTAATAACGTTTATAATATGAATCTATTTAAACGGATTAAAGGATTATTTACTGATGATCCTATTAGTTGTCTATATTATTCAGCCGATGTCGGTCATCAGACAAGTGCCGATGCGGTTGGTTGTTTTGCTTTAACTGCAAAAGGTAAAGTTATTTTAATAGATACTTATTACTATTCTCCAGCTGGACAGACGAATAAGAAGCCACCTAGTGAGCTTAGCAAGGACTTCTATGAATTTATCAAGAAGTCATCGGTTATCAATGGCAGAACATACCAAATTCGCAACCGAACAATTGATAGTGCTGAAGGTGGTGTACGTAACCAATATTTCTATGATTACGGTCAACGCTGGCACCCAGTAGCTAAAAAGAAAAATGTAGATATGGTCGACTTTGTGCAGATACTACTGGCACAAGGTCGTTTTTATTATCTGGATACTGAGAACAATAAAATATTTATCGACCAACATCAACGTTATCGCTGGGATGAAAAGACATTGCAAAGTGAAGACCCGTCAGTTATTAAAGAAGACGATCATATGCCAGATATGTTTAAGTATTTTGTAATTGATAACGCTAAGGACCTTAGATGGAAACAGAGGTGATTGAATGTTTGAAAAAATTAAACAATTTTTTAGTAGAGGAGGTGGTAGTGTGCAACGAGTAAATTCATTAGGTAAAATTATTGATCACCCTAAAATTAATATGACGAGCGAAGAATACGAACGGATTCAAAGTAATTCAAGATACTATGCTGGTCTCTTTGATAACGTTAGATACAAAAATACTTACGGAGTCACAAAGACACGTCCATTTGTTAGTTTGAATATGGCACAGATTGTGGCCAAACGAATAGCAAGTATTTGCTTTAATGAACATGCTGTTATCACAGTTGGCACAAAGGACAGCGAAGCACAGAAATTTATTGATAAGACATTTAAAGATAACGATTTTTACAAAAGTTATGAACGTTATTTAGAATCGGGTATGGCATTAGGTGGTATGGCAATTAAGCCGTACGTTGATGATAATAATCAGATTAAACTGTCTTGGATTCAAGCTGACGCTTTCTATCCTTTGAGAAGTAACTCAAATGGCATTTCAGGAGTGGCCATTGCTAGTGTTACAACTAAGGTAATTGGTAAAGCTATTAATCGTTATACATTATTAGAGTTCCATGAATGGAAAGATGATGATTACATTATCACTAACGAACTTTATCATTCAGTAGATACGATTAACTTTGTAGGTAAACGAGTTCCGTTGAGTGAACTTTATCCTGAGTTAGAAGAAGAAACACATTCGCAAGGTGTTTTAACTCGCATGCTACCAACTTACTTCAAACCTGCGGGAATGAACAATAAAGACCGCTATAGTTTACTTGGGTTATCTGTTACGGATAATGCCAAGAACACATTAAAACAGATTGATGATTCATTTGATAAGTTGAACTGGGAAGTTAAGATGTCACAGAAGAAAGTAACGGTATCTGCTGATGCTATTCAAGTAATTCCAGATGAGAATAATCAAGCAGGATTTAAACAGATATTCGATTCTGACCAAGATGTATTCCTATCGTTAGATGGTGGAGTTGATGATAAGACTCCGATTAAAGATATTTCACTTGAACCAAGAGTTGAGCCTTTTATTAGTTCAATTAGCACTAATTTAAAATTACTAGAAATGCAAGTTGGATTATCTGCTGGGACTTTCACATTTGATTCAAATGGCTTAAAAACGGCTACTGAAGTAGTAAGTGAGAATAGCATGACCTACCAAACACGTAATAGTCACTTAACTAACGTTGAACAGAATATTAAAGAGCTAGTTACCAGTATTCTAGAGTTGGCCAAGAGCGTTAGCATATACAGCGGTCCAACTGATGAAGAGATTACGATTGATTTTGATGATGCAATCTTTGTAGATAAACAGGCACAAGCTACCTATTTACTTAGCTTGTTATCGTCTGGGTTGATTAGTAAGAAGTACTTTTTAACTAAGCAACTCGGTGTTACCGATAAAGAAGCTGATAAGATGTTGGCTGATATTGATAGTGAAATGATTAATCAGCAACCGGATCAACAAGAACAAAATGAAAATACATTACTGGGGTCAGGTGATGAATAATGGCAATCACACCACGGCAGTTATCAACTGAATCTGGGGCACTTTCTGATGTCTATTTATCACTTGAAGATGAAATATTTAAGATGATTGTCAAACGTCTTAAAACGTCAAATTTTGATGATTTAGATAAGGATAACGTCTTTAAATGGCAACTCAAAAAAATGAATGAAGCCAATATGTTTAATGGTGATGTCATTAAAGAGTTGACCAAGACAACTAAGATATCTAAGAAAAAACTACAAAGTTTAATTGTTGATAATGGGTATCAAATTGCTGATGAAGCTAATGCAGAATTTAGTAAGTTTAAAGGTGTTGAAATACCGCCATTAAGTAATATGGACCAGCAATTAAAAGGGTATCTTAATCAATCCTTTTTAGACATTGATAATTTAGTCAATCAAACGTTGATTACAACCAATTACGGTAAAGGTTCGGCACAAAAGATTTATGAGGATATTATTAAGAACACAACGGCTGGCGTGATAACGGGGCTTAAAACACCTAACAAAGCGATATCAGATACTATTTATAAATGGATGGACAAAGGGATTCCTAGTTCATTTATGGATAAAGGTGGCCATACTTGGAGTATTGAAAGTTATGTTCGAATGGTTGTTAATACCACGACTAGAAACGCTTATCATGAAATTAGAACGGAAGGTATGGACAGATATGGAATAGAAACTTGTTTGATGTCATCGCATGCATCAGCTCGACCTGCTTGTGCACCTATCCAAGGCAGAGTTGTTTATATGCGTCCGAGTGAATTAGGAGATAAATATCCTAGTGTTTATGATCACGGGTATAAAGAGCCTGCAGGAGTAGCAGGGATTAACTGTCATCATACATTTACACCTTGGGACCCAGATATTAATATTATTCGTGATGTTGAAGAGGTTCCTAGTCCTGATGAGGCAATTAAGAATAGTGATATCCAAGCTAAACAGAGACAGTTGGAACGTCAGGTTAGACAAAATAAACGTAAATTGAATACCGCAAATGAGTTAGGCGACGAGCAAGGCATTAAAAAGTATAAGAATTTAATAAAAAAGAATCAAAGTGCGTTACGGCAACATGTTGATGGACACGGATTTTTACATCGTGACTATTCAAGGGAAAAAGTATTTGGATCTAAAGTCAATGATGTAAACAAATCTGATAATCTTCAAAAGATTAAAATGACAAGTAAGTCAAAGAAAGTCATTGAAAAATACAAGCCAGATAAAAATCCATTTGGTTCTGGTATTTCTGATAAATTATCAGAAAAAGAACTTAAACCTATTAATGAATTATTAAATAAAGCACCAACTGACGTACAGAGACTTTTCGCCAAGTATAAGGATGATTTGAAAATAGCAGGAACAAAGGACAATAATCCTAGGTATACGCCTAAATTCCGAACCGTAAGTATGAACGTGGCCAAAGATACCGGATACCAGATATATGCACCGCATGAAATATTCTTTCATGAATTTGGGCATCATCTTGATGACATTGCATCAGGTACGGACCATAGAAAATTGCATGGTTGGCATGGTATAACAACAACGGCTAAATTAAGTAACAGTAAAACATTAGGTAAGACTATTGTAGATGAAGTCTCAGCCTATAGGAGAAAAATGCAAGGGGATAGCACAGATACTGTTGAAGCTGATAAAAAGATACTCGCCGAATTTAAAGCGTTAGATAAAAAAGATAAGACATTAGTTGGAACCGTTTCAGATGTATTTGGTGGGTCCACAAATAATATTTTAAGAAGCTCAGCAGGTCATAATGCAAGTTATTGGAAGGCACCATCAACTATTTTTGAATGGGATGACGAAACAGGGCATGCCGTCAAGAAGAAACTATCAAAAGCTGAAAAAATAGCGTGGAAACAAAACATGGTGGCATCAGAAGCATTCGCTGGTTTTACCGCCGATACGGTTACAAACCCAGAAGGATTAAAGATAACCAAAAAGTATCTACCGGAATCTTATAGAATGTATTTAGAATTAATTAAAAATATTATTAAGTAAGGGGTCAGATATGACAAACGATGAGATTATCGAAAAATATAAAGAGTTGTTCGGTGATGACATTCGTTACTTGATGGAGTTCGGAACAACGCCAATCGAAGATAGAATAAAACTAGCAAAAAATGCAATAAAAAGCGGTAAAGAAATTTTTTTTGATTATTCAAACGGAACCCAATATTAATTTGTTAAACGTTAATTAAATAGATTCGACCTAGATATGTCGTTAAAAGGTCTATTTTTTATACTCTCGTGGTCGTGGCCACGTAAATAAAACGTAGGAGGAATGCAATATGAACAGAGAATATTTAGAAGGTTTAGGTTTAGAAAAAGAAGTTATCGATAAGGTAATGGTTGAACATGGTAAGTCAACTCAATCATCAAAAGATGAGCTAGCACAGCTAACTACTGAACGTGATGGCTTGAAAGAACAATTGACTCAACGTGATACAGACCTTAAGGATTTACAAGGCAAGTCAAAAGATAGTGAAGAACTGCAGACTTCATTAGCTGATTTACAAAGTAAATACGATTCTGATACTGCTGATCTAAATACTAAACTTTCAGCAACACAACTTAATTCAGCAATTGAATTAGGGTTAACACAGAATGGTGCCAAGAATATTAAAGCAGCTAAGGCGTTGTTAGATAACGATACGCTTAAAATTGACGATAAAGGTCAATTATTAGGATTATCTGAACAACTAACAGCGTTAAAAGAAAGCGATGCTTATTTATTCGGAAGTACAGAACAAACACCAGCTAATCCAAATTGGACAGCGGGTGGTAATCCGGATCCAAGCGGTGGCGCAAGTGGCAAATTAAGCTTGGCGGACACGATCAAAGCAAATTTAGGAAAATAGAAAAGGGGTACTAACATGCCAGTCGCATTAAACAGTAAAGACTTAGCAACATTAGATCAAAAATTAGCAGCAGATTCTCAAGTATTTGAATTATTAAAGGGAGGCGCTAAGGCGGTAACTAGTGCTGATTTCGTAGGTGTAAAAGAAGTTCGTGTTAATACAATGACTGGATTCACCGCATCAACGTACAAACGTAATGGTGATAACAGCCGAGCTAAATTAGATATTTCGAAGAAAACTTTGGAATTAATGCAGGAACGTTGGATGGCTTACGATTTAGACGTACTTGATACAGAAGAAAATTTTGCAAACACAGTTGCTAATGCAGTTGAAGAACATACGCGTCTAGTTGCTATTCCAGAAAAGGATAAAACGGCAGTCACAGCCTTAGTAACAAATGCAGGTAAGATTGTTGAGGAAGATGTTACAGAAGATAACGCCTTATCAGTATTTGATGAGGCAGAACAATATATGACTGATACAGAAGTCATTGGACCTTTTATCATGTTCGCATCAAGCGCTTATTACAAGGCTCTTAAAAACAGCCCTAAAGTGGCTAAGACATTCACAACTAACGAAGTAAATCTTTCAGGTATTAACCGTAAAGTGGCTACTCTTGATAATGATATTCCCATTGTTAAAGTTGCAAAATCACGTTTACAAGTCCTTAAAGATGGTGCCATTAACTTTATCTTAGTGCCTTTAAATGTTGCAATGCCTATCGAAAAATACAATTCAGTTGATGTAATTGACGCTTCAACAGATCGTGACGGTTACCGTACAACTGTTAAAGGTTTAGATTACTATGACGTTCTTGTTTTAGAAAATGCTAAACCAGCTATTTACATGAGCAAAGCTAAGGTTACGGCACCCTAATCCTCGCCCAGAGGTAGTAACTGGGGTTAGTGCAACTGATTTAACTGATAGTTCTGTTAAATTGGCATGGGACGCTAACGAAAAGGCTAAAAGTTGGATAGTACATCATGATTTAGGCAGTGGTAAGCCAGAAGATGCGACTATGATGCATTACGTTGAAGGTACAGAATTAGTGTTTAATGATGAGCTATTTGGTAGTGCTTTATCAGGTAAAACAATTAATTTTTACGTCCAGGCATTCAATGAAACATTCAAGGGTAAGGATGAGATTGAAAAAGCTCAAAATGCAAACACGACCGGTTACGGGTCTGAGTGGTCCGAAGCGGTTAAGGTGGAATTTGCGTCTGATAAATCAGTAGCAAAAGTAGACGCAAAATCAGCAGCTAAAAAAACAACTAAGGCAGTTGAAAAGTAGGTGGTTAGATGTATCTAACGTATGCAGAATATACTGAATTAGGTTATAAAAATGTTAACGAAAATGAGTACGATCAATTTGAAATGATTGCTGAAGATACGCTTGATTTTGAAACATCAGCCTTTTATAAACGAAATGATTTAGAAAAGGATAGTTTTACCTTTAGAAGAAATCAGTTTAAAAGGGCTATGGCAATCCAAATTAATTACATGAACGAAAGTGGCTTCACGAGTGTGGAGATGCTTAATAGCACACTTTCATCCATGTCAATTGGTCGTACTTCGTTATCTAAAGGTGGAAGCTCTAGTAATGGTTCTGACGGATCTAAAACGTCCTTGATTACAAGTGATGCCAAAAACGTTTTATACCATACTGGCTTACTTTATAAGGGAGTTGGCTACGTATGACGGGTATTCCTAAAGTTCCTAGGTCATTTACACCACATACGATTCAATACTTCGAGTATTTGGGCGTTGATGATTATGATAAGCCAATGTTTGCTGAACCTGTCACGGTTGAATATGTTAGATTTGATGACTCGCTCCAATCGTCTTCCAACTTAACGGAACAAACTAGACAGTTTAATGCTGTTTGCTTTGTTTATCGTGATACATCAACACCGTTTTTAGACGATTTCGCATTGCGTTCTAAGCTTATATTTAATGGGAACGAGTACATCATTAAGAATGATGTTAAAGTTTCGCACCCGTTTAAAAATGAAGCATGGGCACACGAGTTGGAGGTGTTGTAGTGGGAAATGTCAAAGTAGATGTTGATTTTAGTAGTATTAATAAAACGTTTAGTCAGGGCAATGTTGACTACGCACGTTACGTCATGGCCAATCAGATTCATAAGGATATGGAACCATTTGTTCCTATGGAAAGTGGCGATTTACGTGATATTTCTCATTTAGATGAAAATTCTAATATCAATTACACAATGCCTTATGCCTCTAGATTGTTTTATCAACAGATGACTAATTATACAACACCAGGTACTGGTCCTCGTTGGGATTTAGTGGCGAAGAGTCTTTACATTAGCGATTGGCAAAAGGTGTATGCAAAGGGGTTGTTGAAGCATGGCTGGAATTGATTTGAAACAACAAATTTGTAATTTTGTGAATTCTTTAGACGGTAATTTTCATTGTAAATTTGGGGCGCTATTGTCTGATGATTCAATTGTTTTAAACGAAGTTGCAGGAGGTCAAACGTCGCGTGTTTATATGGATGACATTAAGGACATGCGGTTGAATTATGAGTTTGCTTGCAAATCTAAAGATATTCAAAAAATTGAATTAGCACTTAATAAAATTGCTATATCTGTCGACAATTTAGACGATTTACCGAGTGAAAATAATAGTTATGAATTTAACAATATTAAAACAACATCAATGCCGTTTCCGTCAGCTAAAGACGAGAGCGGTTATTTTATTTACCGCTTATTAATTCAAGCAGAAATTACAACAATCAAAAATTAGGAGAGTGAAATAATGTCAAGATCAAAAAACGCACTACGTGGTCATTTTATTGCACCGTTTGACCCAGAAAAACCAACAGTTCAACCAGAAGAAGATGAATTTTTAGAATTAGCTAAATTTATTTCATCAATTGGGGATGATACTGATGAGGAAACAGATGATACGCCTATGTACGATGGTGATGGTTCTAAAAATATGGAAGTCATTTCTGTTTCGGGCGCTTACAGTCCAGAAGGATTCTACGATCCAGAAGATCCTGCGCAAGCGCTTATCGCCTCGATGAAATACAAAATCGGGGATGGCCGTAAGCTTTGGCACAAAGTAGTATCAGCAGATGGCGCAAAACAATGGGTAGGTCCTGCAACGGCTACCGATATTATTGCCGGTGCTGGAGATGCTGGGGATTACGAAGAATTCAGTTGCACGATCACGTACAACAAGATTCCCGAAGAAACAACGGTGACACCCTGATAAGCCTGACCCAACAAACGTTAAATTAAGTAAAAAAACTTTAATGTTGGGAGTTGGAAAAACAGATAGTAGCGTGACTGCTTCTATTGAACCAACTGGCGCGAATCAAGAAATGACAGTTACGAGTGCAGATGTCAAAATTGCTACCATAACTTTGAATAGTGGCAAATTAGAGATTAAAGGTATTGCAGTTGGAACTGTAAAAGTTAATGTATCAAGTAAAAATAAACCAACAGTTAAATCGGAATTGTCCGTGACTGTAGAAGCTGCAGAATAAGTTAAACAGAAAGGGGCTAGGGTAAAACCTAGTCCCTATTTTTTTAGGAGGAATATAAAATGGCAATTGTAATTAAACAAAAAACAACGGTGATCCCTGTAGAATTTGAGGGAACAAATGGTAAAACGACTCATAAATTTGAATTTAACGCAACAGATGATAAATTAGAAAATTTTAGAAAATCATTGAATGAAAGCTATAAAAAAATTAAAAGTATTGATAAAAACAAAGAAGGTTTAACAGCGGAAAAACAAGAGATTAAAATGATGAACATTATCAAAGAAACATTAGATGATATGTGTGGAGAAGGGGCATTTGAAAAACTTTACAAGGAAACTAAAAGTAAAGTCATTATGGTTAGTTATGTATTTTCAATTGGAGAAGGATTAGCTGGTGAAATTGATAAATTAGGTATTTCAGGCAAAACACAAAAAGAAATGGCTGATAAATATTTGAAAGATAAAAAAAGAAAATCAAATAAATAAGAGAGGTGTAGATTATGCTCTCCCTTGCTAATTCCGAAGAAAATGAAATTGAATTTAATGGCATTTTTTATAACGTTGATACTTCTTTTAATAATATTATCAAAGTGATTAATTTTTGTAAGGAAAAAATAGATAATAATGAATTTTTTTATAGAATCTTTTTTGGATTAACAATTGATGAAGTTCCTGATTTGGGGTCATTTGATGAAAATAATAAACAATATTCGGAACTTGTTAATGGGATATTGAATAATTTTATATTTTTAAATAAGGCGGCTGATGTTGTTGAATATGATTTAAGCGGAAATCCCCTTCCACGAAAGTATGCAAGTAAAAATAAGAGTGATTATGATCTAGATTTTGATTCTGACCTTATTTACTCTGCATTTATGCAAACGTATGGCATTGATTTGATTGATCAACAGGATAAATTAAGTTGGTCTCGATTTAATGCTTTACTGAATAGCCTTCCTGACAATACTAGATTTGTTCAAGTGAGAGATATTAGAACAAAGGAGTTACCGAAGGGGAAAGGTACAGCTAAAGAAAGACGAGAATTGTTAAAAGCTAAAAAAAGATTTGCATTACCTGGACAAAAAATAGAAGGAAAGGAGGAAGAAAATGAGTAGCGATGGGACTGTTAAAATATCCGTTATTTCTGATGCTAAACAAGCTATAAAGAATCTGAATGATTTAATGAGAACAGCTAGTGGGATTGGTCGAACGGATGGACCAAATAAATTAAAAAATGATATAGACAGCGTTGGTGACTCAGCTAGGAAATCAATCGGTGGAGTTAAAAGTATGGTCACATCTTTAGGATTAGTTAAGGTTACTAGTATAGCATTTAACACTTTAAAAGATTCGATGGATGGAGCTATTAAACGTGTTGATACTTTAAATAATTCCAATAGAGTGTTTAAAAACATGGGTTTTACAACAAAAGATATAACTCAAACGATGGATAATCTTAAAAGCAGCATTCAAGGGTTGCCTACTCCGTTGGATGGAGCTGTACAAGGCGTTCAATTAATAGCGTCATCAACGAATGATTTAGGTAAATCTCAAAAAATATTTGCTGCGTTAAATGATGGAATACTAGGTTTCGGTGGGACAACAGATCAAGTTAATAATTCAGTAATTCAATTATCACAAGCTTTTTCAAATGGTAAAGTCGATGCTGAAACTTGGAATTCTATGATAGATTCGGGTTTGGGACCAGCATTGAATGCTTTAGCTAAAGAAATGGGTATGACTTCTGGACAATTAAAATCAGGTTTGTCTGATGGAAGTGTTAGTGTTTCTAAGTTTCAAGATGCATTAATTAATCTTGATACAAAAGGCGGCGGTGGTCTGAAGTCGCTGTACAAAATTGTACAGGATGCGACTAGTGGTATAGGAACGTCTATTTCTAATATGAAAACAGCGGTAACTCGTGGACTGGCTAACTTAATAGCGGCATTTAATAATTTGTTGGAAACTGTTTTAGGAACAGATATATCTACTATTATTACTAATAGTGGTGCACGTACAGAGGCAGCTCTTAATAAGTTAGTTAAGCTATTAAATACATTAGGGCCTAAAATTAAGGAACTTTTAGATTTTGTGACAAAGCATCAAGATGTATTTAAAACATTAGCTGTGTCTATTATGGCGGGCGCTACTGCTTTTTTTGTAATGCAGGGGGCTATTGTAGCTTACAATGTTGTAAGTACAGCAATAGCAGTAACTAAAAGCTTTATAGTAACATTGCAAATATTGAAGTTAGCTTTTATTGAATCGTCTGCATCTGCTGGTGTGGCAACAAGTGCATTTCGAGCGCTATCTTATGTATTTGGTAGTACCACAGTTATAGGAGTATTAATTGTTGCAATAGCAGCGTTAGTCGCTGGATTAACATATTTCTTTACTAAAACAAAAAAAGGTCAAGAAATATGGGCCTCATTTATGAAAGCCTTAAATAAGGGAATGGAAAATGCTGAACAAGGTTTTAATGAATTTATTCAAAAATTTGGACAGTTATTAACTGCTGTACAGTCCAATTTAAATGTTATGAAACAAGGGTTTGAACAATTTTCATCTGTTGTAAAAAGCGCTTTAAATGTTGTGGGAGCTAAATTCGGACAATTATTATCGGCTATACAGCCAGGTTTGAAAATTATGAAACAAGAATTTATAGATTTAGGAACTAGCATAAGTAGTTTTTTTAGTCCAATAATAGATGGTGTTAAAACTAAAATAGACCAGTTGGCTACTAGAATGGGAGTTGCTGGTCAAGGAATTAAAGGTATTTTCGGTAAGGCAATAGAAGCTATTGCACCGCTACTTGAAAAATTTGGTGGATCGCTTGGATATGCTGGGACAGCCTTAAGCGTTGTCGTTACTGCGCTTAAGTTTGCTGCTTTGGCTTTTTTAGGCGTAAGTGGACCAATGGGGCTTGTGATTGGATTAGTAACCAGTTTTGTTATGGCTTGGATAAAAACAGGTGATTTATCAGCTGACGGAATAACAAAAGTGTTCGATAATTTATCTGCAACCATTGAAACAGTCACTGCAACTATAGAAAAATATTTACCGGAAATTATTGCTACCGGAACGGACATTATCGTTAAACTAGTAGAAGGTATTACCACAGCAATTCCGATGATTGTTGATGCAATGATAGGAATTATAGATAAATTAATAGATGCCATTACATTGGTACTACCTGTCTTAATAGAAGCAGGAACTAACATATTAGTAGCGCTTTTGAATGGGATTATTACAGCTTTACCGCAGATAGTGGATGCAGTTATAACAATTGTTAACACTTTGTTGAACGCCATCTTGCCACTATTACCTATGATATTGCTCGCAGGGATACAGATATTGATAGCGTTAATAAATGGGATAGTTCAAGCTTTACCTCAACTTATAACTTTATTCGTCACACTTGTTCCTCAAATTATAGCAACACTTGTTTCACTATTACCAATGCTCATGAATGCTGGTATCCAAATATTAATGGCGCTTATTAGTGGAATTATTAGCATCCTGCCGCAATTAATAAGTGTATCAATTCAACTTATTATGGCAATTATAAATGCATTAATAATTAGTCTACCCATGATTATAGACGCAGGTGTAAAGATACTTATGGCATTAATAAGCGGGATAATTAAAATATTACCCGTCTTAATAGAAGCAGCAATTGAACTTATATTAGCTATTGTAAGTGCTCTGATAAAAAGTCTACCCATGATTATAGACGCAGGTGTAAAGATACTTATGGCATTAATAAGCGGGATAATTAAAATATTACCTCAATTAATAGAAGCGGCACTTAGAATTATATTGGCTTTAGTAAATGCTTTAATAACCAACTTGCCTAAAATAATAAGTGCGGGTGTTAAATTATTGATTGCGTTAATTGATGGATTAATTAAGGTACTACCACAATTGATTGTAGCAGCATTGAGAATTATTGTTGCGCTAGCTAACGCTTTAATAGACAATATGCCTAAAATTATAAGTGCAGGTGCGCAAGTTGTGATGGCACTTATTAAGGGCATTGGTCAACTACTTGGAGAACTACTTAGCAAGGGTGGTGAAATGGTAGGTAAAATTGGCGCAGGAATTGGTAATGCTATAGGAGATATGGTAAACGCTGGTAAAGCTATTGTATCTGGCTTATTAGATGGTTTAGTCGAAGGATTTGAATCTGTAAAAAATACTGTTAGCGGTTGGGCTACTTGGATTAAAGAGCATAAAGGTCCTATTTCTTATGATAAGAAGTTACTTGTTGAAAATGGTAATGCTATCGTGTTTGGATTAAATCGTGGATTAAACGATAAATTCAGTTCAGTTCAAAAAACTGTAAAAAATATGACGCAAATGATTAACGACACAGTAGAAGATGGATTGAATACAGATCCATTTGCAGAGCTATCTAATGTATCTATGCCAAGCCTTGAGGGTTTCAGAAATGGAACTATTACGGCTGAGAGCATGCTATCTGGTTCACAATCTGGACAAACAAGTAACTACTCTACCTATAATTCAAATGTTAATAATACAACAAATAACACGGTTGCAGATAACATGAGTAAAATGGCTGATAAGATTGTTGCAAGCAACGAACGAGTTGTGGGCCAGCTTAAAAACTTAGCTAGTACCAACCAAACGGCTATTTATTTGGACGGCGATAAGGTTTCTAGAAACACTAGTGAACGCCAAGCGGCTGATTATAGATCGTTAAGTTACCTAGAGGGAGGAATCTAATGACTTCAAAATATTGGGTAAAAGCAATAATTGGTGGTAAGGAATTTAATTTAACGGATTTGTTGAGTTTAGATTTAATTGAAGTTGATTTATCAAGCCCTAGTTATTCTAGCAATAATATTTCACGAAAAGGAATAGACGGCGAATTGCCGATAAACGGGAGTTATGCACCGCTTAAATTAGATATTAAATTCAAGCTAAAAGCACATGATAATTATGATTATCACATGATTTTAAGAGAAGCAAATGATATTTTATGTGGCAATAAGCCATATTATATTATTCATGAAAAAAGTCCTGGCATGATGTACGCCGTGGATAGCTGTGATATTTCAAGAAGTCGAACAAGTGCTAATCGTGCTGATGTTACGTTGAGTTTTAACATTTATAAAGGATTTTCAGAGTCGCTTGGGACGATGTTAGATATGTTCAATTACGACGCTGAAAAGTGGCAAATCGGTCAGAACTTGCCAAATGGCGAAGACCTACAGTACGTATTTCAACGGAATTCTTTTTCTGTGTATAATGCATCGTCGTTTGAGGTTAATCCACTTATGGGTCATCAGCTGGACATTGCCTTGACGTGTGAAGGGATGCCGACAATTAGGAATGTGACTAATGGGAGTTCTATCAGTTTTAAGAAACAGGTAACTAAATCAAATGTTTTATTGTTGAATGGTGTCTATCCTTATTTAGATGATAAACGCTGTGGTCGAAATACGGACCATGGAATTATCAAGCTGGCTAAGGGTTGGAATAATATTAAAATAACGAACGCTAATAATGTTAATATTGCTTTTAATTTTCACTACCTATATCGATGAGGTGAGTATATGGATTATTTAATTATTACTGATCACAAAAAAGAATATGAAGAAATCATGACTGGGATTGATTACGGTAGTTTTTCATATGATTATGAGAAAAATAGCAAGCGGACGATTACGTTCACAATGTATAGAGCCGAGCAAAGTGAATTACCTTATGTTTTGGCTGTTAATGAGGCGGAGATTATGTATCATAATCAAACTTATATCATTAAAACGGTTGATGAAACGCAAAGTGGTAATGTCTTTTCAAAAGCTATCGTTGCTTATCATGTGATGTTTAGCGTGCAGGATTGGGTCATTGATAAAAAGAACGAAGGGACCAAAACCTATTCAATTAATGATGTGGTTAATTTTTGCTTAAAAGATAATAAACTAGGATTCACGTTTGCTTTTTCAGGCACTTTTGGAAAAGTGAAGATTGAAAATCTAGGTGAGATTAATGGGATGACCACATTAACGACAATCGCTGATAAATTTGGTGCCATTTATTTTGCTGACAATAAAAAAATAACTTTTTATACCGAAGAAAGTTTTTATATTCCAGCTGAAAAAACATTTCGATACCAATATAATACGAATGATGTAAAAGTGGCCACCGACTCAACGACGTTAAAGACGTACGTTCATGCATACGGAAAAGCTAAAGATGATAACAAAGGTTATTTTGCGGAGACGATATATAAGTCTCCATTTATTAACGAGTTAGGTATTAGAATGGCTGACCCAATCCATGACGATCGTTTTACAGATGTAAAGTCGCTAGCAGCGTACGCAAAATCTCAACTGCAAGACGTGCCAGAAACATCTTTGACACTTAATTACACGCAGACGGAAGAAATTAACGAGCGTGAACTGTGGTACTTCATCCATGAGAAAATGGGTTATGAAACAGATGTTAAATTAATCAGTTTGAATAAAGGGCATGAGTTTGCTTATCGTGTCCCAACACTAACGTTTAACAATTCCAAAAAGGATATGGTACGAATCCAGCGAAGCATTGCCACGAACATGAAAAATCAGGTTAAAAAAATAGATACTGTTTCAAAAAACGTTCAGATTTCATTTGATAGTCGAATTTTAAGAGAGATGGTGGGAACAGTTGACTGATATTGCACAGTTAAAAGGAAATGACGGTGTTGGTTTCTATGTTAGGACGCATGTGGATGCGATAATTGGATTAGATGATTATTTAATCGGGAAACTACCAACTTTTGTGATAGCCGATGAGTTAAATGATGGATTAATGTCGAAAGAAATGTATGTCAAATTATTGTTGTTACAAGTTTACGAACCGGCCACCGAACTAAAAGACGGCCTGATGACATCGTTGGATAGAATACAAATGAACAAACTAAACGCTGAATCGTTAGAGATTAACTCTCCAAACGGGACAGCGTTTTTGATTACCGTTTCAAATGACGGAAAATTATTAGTGAATAAGAAAGGGGTTTAAATAATGAAGCTTCCAAACCTATTTTTAAAAGATGAACCAAGTCCAATGCAGAATCGAGAAGCACGCAACCAGAAACAATTTAATTGGGATTCATTGCGAAATTTTGGTAAAGGTGTAGGTGGATTTCTAGAAGATTCTGTCAATGAAGTAAATGATGCTGTAGAAGACGCCGATGATCGTGTTGGAGATTTAGAAGACCGCTATGATGACCAGATTGCTGGAGCTACTGATTTGGATGAAGTGATTGATGCGCGGAAACCTAAAAATGTGAATGGATATAAGACGTTGGGCGAGCGATTAGACAAGGAATACAATGAATTGCCATTTACGGAAACAGATACCGAGGTAAAAGAAGTGTTTAAGCAGCCCTTGGCTAGATTAGGCAGTAAGATTAATCAAAAAAACTTTAATATGGCATTTTGGACGGATGCACATTTCCAGCGCGAAGTAAAAGGCTATCCATACGGCTATTTAAGTATGAATCATCTCAATAACGTGTTGGCTGTCCAGGATAAAGTAGATGTGATAGTTGCTGGTGGGGATAACAATAATAGTTATTCGTTAGGAGTTGATTTAGTTAAACATAATTTGACTGAAATATCTGAAAGATTCTTATTTAAAGGGACAAGTGCAGATAGATTTCTGTTATTAGGTAATCATGATAATGGGGATTTCAGAAGCTATTCAGGTAGACTAAACAGACCACTTCACATTGAAGATATTGCGAGCGAGGATTATTTGAAGGAAGCATACCATACCGGTGATAGATTGTTTGATGAAGTCAGAAATGGAGATAGCCTGTATTTTTATAAAGATTATCCAGATAAGAAAATAAGAGTAATTGGGATTAATACAATGGATATCGATGATACGTTAACCAAAGAAGATGGTTCGTTGAAATACATTCGATTACACGATTTTGCAGTCAGACAAGAACAACTACAATGGCTGGCAGAAGTAGCATTGGCTAACGTTCCAGAAGATTATCACACGATGGTAGTCACGCATGCGCATGCAACGCTAGATTCAAATGGTAGTGGAGATTCTATAGAAACGCATCGTAATTTTGGATTGATGATGAATCTTTTAGAAGCTTTTAAACAAGGAAATAATGTGACATTAAACGGAATAGAAGAAGATTTCAAGGTAAATGTGACGGCTAATTTTTCAAAACAAGGCGCTAGAAATTTTATTGGTTACTTTAATGGTCATGTTCATGATGAACGAATCAGTGTCTATACACAATTTGGTAGCACATATACATGTTGCTGCTTATTGAATTCAATTGATTATAAAATTGATGAACGTCCATTGGATACGCCTGAAGAAGATGCTTGGACGGTTATTTCTGTTGATACAATAAATAGAAAAGTAAATTTAATCGGTTTTGGAGCGGCGACGGACAGAGAATTTACATATTAAAGGAGGATACGGAATGTCGACATTAAAAGGAACACTTAATATGCTGTATCGAATGATTAAAGAACACGCAGGAGCAGGCGATAAAGCTCATTCAGTGGCAGATACAGAGCATAATGGATTTATGAGTTCAAAACAAAGTGACGAATTGGACGCTGCGAGTGGTCGACGCACGGTATTACCTGTAGGAGCGGATGTATTTACGTTAACGCCTGGACATTACGAGGGAGTTAACATGATTAATTCCCCCAATAACGGTTTAGTAGAAATTGATGTATCTATTGGTGCAGGTGGCAGAAAACAAATTTTCTTATGCGTTTCAAGTACTGGACAATTATGGTCATACACTTGGCATTCTACTGGTAGTGTCGATAATTTTGGTTGGATGTCCATTCCACGTAGGAAGACACTGTGGGCTGGATCGCTACACTCACCTGGTCAAAACATGACACTTAATGATTCACTTTCAAAATTTGATTATTTAAACGTCGAATTCGACAATGGGGCTATTGGCCGAAGCGTGACAAAAATATTAATTTCTGGCGGAAATGTTGAATCAATGAATCAAGCCAAATCAGATTCTTATGCAGAAATTTCTTTATACGAGGCTGGTGTTTGGAAAAAAACAGACACCAGCATGACGCTGGTAACGAATAGGAAAATGCATTTAAGCGGAACAAATGGGTTAGTGATAGATGATAGTGGCTTGGGAGCAATCGTTAAAATAGAGGGGGTGATTGAATGATTAAAATTAGTTTAAATCACTTAAATGAGGTTATTAATTTTGCTAAAATTGGTGATATTGAAAATTCAATTGAATACGTTGGCGTAATCCCAGACGATTTTGAAGTTAAATTCAAACCGTCTTTTTTTATGCTTGAAAATGATGTGATTATCGGTAATCCGGACTATAAAGAACCGGTCATTGAGGAACCAAGTAAGGTCCCAACTAAAACGGATAAAACAATCGCACAATTAATGTTACAGCAAGCGCAGCAAAAGCTGGCCCAGGATAAATTTAACGCTCAAATGTTGTTAGAGATAGCTAAATCAAAGGAGAATACAAATGTTTGATTATATTAAGACATATTATGAAATGGGATTGTATACAAAAGAAAATCTAGAGACGTTTCAAACGTCAGGCATGATCACTGTGGGAGAATATGGTGAATTAGTTAAATAAAAAATTCAAAAATGAAATGAGGTGATGAGATTGGATAACGATAAAGATGTGGTTGACCGTTTAGCTCGCATTGAAACAAAACTAGATGTTTTTAATAAGGTCGAAATAAAAGCAAATGATGCGGCTAGAGTGGCTGATAAGGCTTACATGATTGCGAAAGAAAATAAGAAACAAATCGTCGAAATTAAAGATAACAATAAATGGATTTGGGGCTTCGTTATCACATTTGCATTAACGTTAATCACAGGATTTTTAACACATACGATTTAGCAGGCATCATAAATAGGTGTCTATTTTTATACAAAAAATTAGGAGGAAACATATGAAAAATATTAATGTAAATTGGCATTCGAAAGCACTCTGGGTATCACTAACCAGTCTATTCATTGTGTTACTTGAACAAGTATTTGCTTTATTCGGTTTATCGCTACCAGAAGGATTTGAGAGTCAAGTAGGCGGATTAATTAACACACTATTAACAATGGGCGGGTTATTTGGGATTGTATATGACACAACTACAAACAAAGGAGAACATCATGACTTATAAAATAAATAAAACATTCGCATTATCAGGGGCACAAGGCGATGCAAGAAAAGCTAAAAATAACGTTATTGTCCTGCATGATGTCGGTAACATGGGTACAACTGGTAAAGCTAATGCCTCATATGCCAGGGACAATTGGGGAAATGCATATGTCCAGTTCTTTATTGATGGTGACACTGTCTACCAAGTGGGCGAACCAGGCTATGTAGCATATGGTGCTTTTGATTGGGCAAATGAAAATTCACCAGTTCAGATTGAAATTGATAACCAAACGGATCCAGCTAAATTTAAAAAGAGCTATGCTACATTTATTGCTTTAACTCGTGATATGGCCAAGAAATATGATATTGATTTAGACTTAGATACTAAGCATGATTATGGGATTAAAACACATAAATGGGTATCCGATAATAAAACGGGTAATCATCAGGATCCATATGCCTACTTGGCTAAGATGGGTATCTCAAAAGCACAACTCGCTAAAGATTTAAAGAATGGTGTCGGTTCATCAGCTAAACCTAACAAGCCAAGCGCACCAAGTAAACCCAATAAGCCTAGTGTATCAACAGGTATTAAATGGATTGCGCAAAAAGGAACGTTTAAATTAAATTCAAACTTGCCATTAACAAAAGACGCTAGTGGTAAGGGTGCTTTAATCGCTAATATTGGTAAAGGTCAATCTATTGATTACAACGCTTATGGAATTGGTAATGGTTACGTCTGGATTAGACAACCACGAGGTAATGGATATGGTTACATGGCTACTGGTAACGCAGCGAACGGTAAACGTAAAGATTACTGGGGTAGTTTTAAATAATTAAATGCTAAAATTAAAGCCAACTTCTTATTGATTTAAGAGGTTGGCTTTTTTATTTTGACTTATTTCAATTCTTATTTTGAAAGAAAGTTTATTACTTTTTAATTCAAGTGTAGTACAATAAGTTAATAAGTTAATTAATAGGAGGTAGTAGAGCATGCAAAATTTTATTAATATAACAGTTAAGACCATTAGTGATGCAGTTGCTTTTTCAGATATTTTAAAACTTTCTAAAAAGGATACTCCACATAAAAATCAGTCAAAAACTGTAGGTGGATTTACTAATAAAGATTGGGAAAATATTGGTAGTGATATGAAGCGAGGAATAATACAGTTTGGAAAACAATAATGAAAATAGTTTAGCAAATAATTCCAATAATCTAGATAAAGACGACCAAGAAATACTTGATCAGGTTAAAAATCTTCCTATTTCAGAAAATGAAAAAGAAGATATAATTGCTACTATGGAAATGTACAGTGGTCCCATTCCTCATCCTAAAATATTAGCAGGTTATCAGGCGCTTTATCCTGATGCTGCAGAGAAAATAATTGAAAATGGATTAGAAGAATCACGTCATAGAAGAACACTAGAAACAGCTCGTCAGAAACGCAGAGGAAATTTAGCGTGGGCATCCATGATTATTCTTACTATAGTTTGTGTTGTTTTTATGATTTTTTCATTTGAATTAATTATGACAGGACATACTGCAATAGGATCAGTTTTTGGCGCTGGCTCTTTTTTAACATTTTTAGGAACATTGGTAAATAATGTTACTATATTGTCGGGAAATAATGATATATCATCAGAGAATAATGATAAAGATAATTAAATAGAAGATAAAGCCTATCTCTTAATTGAGGTAGGCTTTTTGTTTGGTTAAAAATAATTAAACATTAACAAAAATAATGTTTTGTCAAAGTTCGATATACACGTAATTGTCCAACTTCAACAAAAAAATTAATTTGTTGAAGTCTTATTTTCTCAATTAACCTAAAATATTCCAAAACGCAGTCATATCAGTTAGTCTGTTTTTTATTAATTAAACTAAAATGTTTTTTCTACTATTGATATAGTTAGTTATAAGACATCAAATAATAGTTGATTGTAATAAAAAATTCAACTCGTAATATAGATACGAATTGAATCAGAAAATAGCTATTATTCTACGTTAACCACACAAAAACCACACAAAACGTCTAAAAAGCACGGTGTTAAAGGTAATGGGATGTCCCTGATCGACGTATTAACCACATGATGACCGATTAACAACCAAATTACAAAAAAATAGAAAGCATTGGTATAAAAGTAATTATTTAAAAAGTAGAGCAATAAACCGATAGATAAGCACTGAATATTTAACCACACAGTTACCACGTTTTTATGGGTTAACCACACAAAAACCACACCTATTTTTAAAGCTTATTTAGTACGTCCATAGCCTTATTATTCTCTTGTTCACGACTAGTTTTAAGCAAATGAGTATAAATATTATACGTCACGCTTATGTTAGCATGTCCTAAACGTTCGGAAATATAATTAATAGAAACGTCTTGAGCTATTAGCATAGAAGCGTGAGTATGACGTAGGCCATGAAAAGTAATTTTATTTTTAGCGTTAATTTCTGAAAGGAGATTTCTAAGAACTTTGTTCACAGCGTTATCGCTTGGTACTTCGTGACGTTTTGTAATAAATACAAAGTTTAATTTATTGTTAAAATTTTGTTTTGAAAATTCGTTTTCTTGTTCTGTTTTTAGTTTTTTTAACATAGTTATCAGAGTATCATTAATTGAAATAGTGCGGACGGATGAAGTGGTTTTAGTTTTTTTAAATCCAGTTCTGTGTATATAATCATACGCTTTATCAATTTGAACAGTTCGTTCGACTAGGTCCACACAGTCCCAAGTTAATCCGGTTACTTCTCCATAACGACATCCGGTTAATAGTCCGAAAAGTATCTCAAGACGTGTAATCGTCAAGAATGAGCCGGTATCAATACATAACTTCTTAAGTTTTTCAGCTTCATCGTATTCAATAAACTTAAGGCTATTATCTTTAGATTCTTTCCCACTTATTAAAGCACCAAATGTAAAATCACGTGTAACAATTCCATCATTCATAGCGTAACGAACAGCATTTTTAAAGTAGTTATTAAGATGACTGGTACTGGCTTTAGCATGTGTTAATGCATATGTATCTAGCAACCGCTGATAGTCATATGTTTTTATACTTTTTAGCTTTTTATCTCCAAAAGTATTTTCAACTAATCTGATAGCTGATTTATATTTAGATTCTGTAGTCGGGTGCAACCGACCGATTTTATACGTTTCTGCCCACGTTTTAAAATATTCAGCGAATGAGATGTCAGATAGCTCTGATAATGTGCCATCTTTTTTCTTCAATTCTAATTCTAAAGCAGCGTCTTGTGCGTCTTTTCTACGTTTGAATCCACTCTTAGATTTACTATGTTTAGAGTCTAGCCATACACGGTAGGTCCATAGGTTATTGCGTTTGAATATCTGAGCCATAAGCAACTCCTTTCATAGTAAATTATACTGACTGATTTAGATTAATTAGGACTATTAAAACCGTCTTCAACACGTTTCAATAGTAATTTCATTCCTAACATACCGCTTTCTTCGTTCATATTGGTTGAATAGGCAGTACTTCTGCCATTTCCAATTTTTATTAATATATTATTTTCAATTAATTCGTCAACGGTGTTTCTTACTGTATAATCACTTAGATTAAGCTCATTAGCAGCATCTTTTATTTTAAAAGTCGATCTTTCAACAGCAAATAAAACTATATTTTTCTGGTTTTCATCTAAATCTTTTAAAGAAGATGCTAAATCTGTTTTCCATATTCTTATCGAAGTACTGTCAGATTGATTTTTAATATCTGGAGTACGGAGACTATTTTTTTGTGCTGAACTAAAAATAGTAGGTCCGCCTGACCCGGCTCTTTCCGCAATTCCGACTTTTCTGAATAAAAGAGACAATATTCCATTTCTACATTTTGATGTGTTACCGTGTATAAATTCTTGTTTACTTACACGCATATTTCCAGGATTGTAAAATTCTAAATAATCATCATACTCGTCTATTCGAATAGGGGTATCTGAACCGTAGTATGCATGCATGATAGTATTAACAAGTGCTTCTTTAATAGCATTTTTCATATCAGAATAATAGGATCCTCTAGTCATATCTTCATCTTGAGTAAATTTATCAGGAATGTTGTTATATAAAATTTCAGACACTTTATTGTAAAACGAAAAAATATTTAAATTAGGGAAATTCATATCACCTGTAGAAACTCTATTTTCCCATTTATTATCTAATGAAGAATATTTTTTGAAATAATCTAATTGAAAATTTGGATAACGGGAAGTTATTGCGTTGTAATTACCGAAAAAAAGTAAGCCGGCGATTGTGAGCTTTTGTTTTCTATCGGTATTTGAATAATCAATTTTAGTTGCACCAATATTAAATAAAAAATCAGAATAATTTAAATCCTGTAAATCTTGATTACCAGTATTTTTAATTATTATTGAACGATAGTTCTCAATGTCAACTATATTTAAATCGTCTATGGTGTAGTTGTCTAATAATTCGGAATCCATTTCTTCGGACGAATTAGCAATCATATATTTAAATTGAGAGGGCGTTGCCTTATGGTCACCATCTCCAAGCCGCATATAACAATTTTCTTTTGAATTATTTAAATATACCGGTTTTTGCATAAATGATGCTTCCGGTATTTTTATACTGATAGTCATTTTTCCTTCAAGCTTAAAAACTGTGATATTATCTTCATTTATTAAGTTAGCGCTGACTTTATTAGTATTACAAACTAAGGATAATAATTCCGTTCTTAATTTTTCCTGATTTTCAACACCGACAATTTTAAAAGTTCCTTTAGTTTCTTCGGAAACACCTAATACGATGGTGCCACCTTTAGTGTTGGCAAATGCACTGTAAGTCTCCCAAAAACTTTTTGGAAGTGTGTTACTTGAAGTTTTATATTCTAGCTGGATACCTTCGTTTTTTAACATAAATAACTCCTTTATTTTTTCTTAAAAAAGTAAATCAAAAGTAAATCAAAAGTAAATCAAAAGTAAAAACGCCTATATATTAGGATTTTCACAAAATTATTGATAAATATATGTAATAATCAAAAGAAAAACAAAAGAATAGCTTTTTTACGTTTTTTGTGGTATGAAGAAAATTTTATTATCGTTAGTTAGAAAACGTACGTTCTTTTTATCTGTAAAATAAAAGCCCAATAGGGCAATTAATAAAAATGTTTTTATAATTTTATATCGAATGATTTTCTGCAGTTTAGGCAGATGGCGTGATATTTTTTACCACGTTTACCCGCAAATCCAGCAATTGTTCCAATGCCACCGGTCAATACAGCCCCGCCAACAGCTTTGCCAACAGAAAAAGCTTTCTTCTTATTATCTAATATTTGAATATTAGTAGATTTACATTTAGGGCAATGAGGGGAATTCGCTGCGTGTTTTTTCTCTTTTGCTTCTTTGACATAACTTTCGGCATTTTTCATTTTAGCCATATTGTTAACAGTGTTCAGTCTAGTAGAGGTATCTTCTAGTTTTTTGTTCTTTTCTATTAAATCATTATACTTAATTTCAGCTGATTCAAATCTATCATTGCTTTCTAAAATATTTTGTTCTGAAATAATAAGTTCTTTTTGTTTATTAATAATTTGAGTATTTAATATATGCAGCTGTTGATCTAAATCAAAGTTAGATTGTTCTTTTATAGAAAGTTTGATATTCGTTTGTATCTTTAATAGGGCATTTTCTTTTTCAAGTTCGTTAATTTTGTTTTTAAACTCAGTTAATTTAAATACATCTGATAATGTCATAATAGCTCCTCCGAAGTTTTTATTGTTGCAAAACGAGTAGTGGGGATCGCACCCACTTAATATAGCTATTGGAAATTTATTTAACGCTATAAATTTTTTTGCCAATCGTTTGGAAATCTGAGTTAGAGAATTTTAAAGTAACATCACTAGTATTTTCAAGTGTAAAAACAATAATCGCTTTTGTAGTTTTCCCCGGTAATAATTTATCAGTTAATGCATCATTTTCTTTTTGAAGAGGAACATTCATTTCAGAATCATATGGAGCAGAGCCGGGATTTAGATTCTTATTTGCCGTGTCCGTTTTTTGATACGCATGTAAAACCATAAATATATTTGATGGATCTTGTTCTTTATCTGAGTTGTTAGTAATATCCGTATGTAATACTATGACTTTTGATTTATCGTCTAAACCAGAGTCTGAAACTTCAGTTTTAGTAAATTTATAAGTTAATATTCCTGCCGAAAATGTATTATTTTTAAATGACCATTTATCATTCGAAGCGTCTTTTGGGTTCGTTTTTCTTGAAGAAGCTTTTTCAACCTTAGAACTACTTGATTGTGATGAACTAGCTTTCTTATCATTAGGTGTTGATGAACCACATGCTGTGAAAAGTAACGTAGATAATAATAAAGATGTAATTAATAGCGTTTTTTTCATAATATTTATTCCTCCAAAGTTTGTGTTAGTTTTAACTGCTTTTTGCGTTAAATCCGTAAGTTTCTCCAACTTCACGTAAGTAGTCCACATTAACTCCTAAATCATCGGCAACCTCAAAGTCATTAACATCCTTATCAGCGAATGTTTGAAGATCAACTTCTGGTATTAGATTTTTCATGCCCCAAACTCTAGCTTTCCGTTCCTGTTTTCTATTACTGATTGAATTAGTAGGTGTTATATTACCAATAGTTGTTTCATAGTGGCCAAGTTCTTCATACAACCACTGTAACTTTTCTTCACTTGATAAATTACAATCAAGTAGAATACGGTTTCCAATAATTAATCCGCGAATACCAGTAGGCATATCAACGCATTTTAATGACAGGTTAGGGTAGCTAGACATAATCTTTTCGATTTCATTCATACATAACTAGTCCTTTTTGAGTCTGTTTTTTTCGTCTCTATCTTTAATATATTCTTGCTTTTGAAATTCAATAAACTTATTGATTTCTTCTATTTGTTGTTCTGTTAAATTGTCATCCATATGAGCAGCAACTAATAAGTCATCATGTGGTCCATTAACTCGACCGAGTAAATAATCGGTTGATACGTTAAAATATTCAGCTATTTTTGTTAGTAATTCAAAATCTGGTTCTCTGTTTCCAATTTCATACGCCGTGTAGGCTGGTCGTGTAACACCAATAGCGTCAGCAACTTGCTGTTGCGTCCTATTCATATTCTTTCTTAGTTCTTTTATTCGTTCTGAAAACATAAAGAGGCTCCTTTCGACAGCGAATTGTAACAATTTGTTACAACTAACATAGTAACATTTTGTTACCGATAATAAAGTTTCATTTTGTTACAAGAACACGTTGACAAGTAACAATGTGTGACGTATTATAATAGGAGTAACGTAGTGAAACATTAAGGCGGTGATTAAATGAGAACGTGGCTCAAAGAAAAAAGAGTAGCTAAAAGTATGACTCAAAAAGAGGTTGCAGATAAGTCAGGCATACAAAGAGCGTATTATACAGCTATAGAAAATGGAACTAGGCGTCCTAGCCCAGAAGTAGCGCAGGATATAGCAAAAACATTAAAATTTAAATGGGTTATTTTTTTTAATTAATATAGTAACGAAATGAAACCTTTAAGGAGGTGCCAGCAATGGAAAAATTAAGTTTATCTATAAAACGTAATGACTGTGATGCAGAAATATCAGCTGACTATGACATTAGGTTAGGTAACTGGATTTTAGGAGCAGGAGTTACCAACTTTAATCTTGATATGCCCGCGAGAGGAAAGCCGGTATTAAAGATTACCTGTGAGCTTGACGACGTAGACATAGTACTGCGGGATGTCATTACTCAATTTGATATAGCCAAAGAGTAAAGCTTACGGAAAGGAGGTGACAACATGAAAAATGAAACTATATGGCATTTGGTTGGAGTAGTACTTAGTTTACTTACGTCAGTAGTGACCGTGTTCATTTTGGCAAAACTAGGAATAATTTAGAAAAAGCCTTTAATCCAAATTGTAATTAAGGTTGTAATGAACGCTAGGACTATTGGAGTAATAACGCTCCATACGATTCTGGCAAATAATATTTCTTTTATGTCTTGGAAATATGTAACACCAGTTTTAGTTACAGTAACACCGTAAGTTCTATCAGAATAGTTAGTTAATGAAATTAAACCTTTTGCGTTTAAAAACCTAAGTCTTTCATAAGACATATCGGATTCGGATAGCATTAATTTAGATAAATGTCTGTTTTTACTATCCATAATTAATAATTTTTTTAAATCTTTTCTATATTTACTCATAGAAATACCAGCTTTCGCATTTACTTCTATTCTACCAAATTTAAGGAGGTGATAACCATGAAAGAAAAACTAATCGCAGCAATCTTAACCATGCCAAGATTTGAAGAAGAGCAACGACCAATGCTAGAACGTATGAGTGTTGAGACTTTAAACAATATTTTAGATATTGAAACTAAATATGTAGAGCAACAAGTTAATGATCTAATCGCTTTGGCATAGGTTAATTATAACCAACGTATTAAGTATAAAAAATAACGGAGTGTGAATAATATGAACCAGAACCATATCAGCAGAATCGTTATTCATAGTGGTGTGAACATTATGAATACGTTACCTAGAACGATGAAGATTAACAGAATGTCATCAACACGGTTAGGAAATGAAATGGGATATTCGCAATCGAATATTTCAAAAATGGCACATGGCAAAACAGAACTGCAGTTTGATTCAGTTCAATCGATATTGAAAAAAATGCCAGATAATCAATTTTTGGCAATGGATATAGCAAATAAGTTAATCGGTGTGAGCGTTCCGATTATTAACGGTAACAAGGTAGTGAAGGAGTCGTTAGCGATGGCGATTAAAGCAATGCCAGAATTACATCAATCAATAGAAGCGATTAAAGAGAGCTTAGACGAGTTAACAATTCCAGTTGAGGAATTAACCGAGAAGGACTTAGTTGATCCAATCAAAGCGATTAACGAATCATGGGATGTTGTTTTATATTTAACTAACTTTATAGCATTTGTATCTGAAGAACATCATTTATCAATGCAGCAGAGTTTAGATGAACGAAATGTTAAATGGAAGATGGAAGGAATAACGGCATAGAAAGGGGCAGGATTATGAATCTTAATATGGAGCCTGAGATGATACCAGCGATGATAACTATACCTGATGGATTTGAGTTAATCAGTAGAGAAGAACATGACCGGTTAGAAGCTGATAAGCAGATTATGTGGGATTTAAATAAAGCGGTTGAAGTTACTGGGTTTTCTAAAAAAGAATTAACCATGATATTTCAGAGTTTCAAAAATGGATTAGACGTTGATCGTGGTGGTTGTGTGTACTATCCATATAACGGCGGTAAATACAAAATTGAATCATCTAAATTCATTAAATTTATCAGAGTTAATTTCAAGGGGATTATGGAAACAATAAAATCATAGGAGGAATGAACATGATGGCAATAGTAGATTTACCAAGCTTCATCTTTGGAGCTGTAAATGCAGGAATAATCATTTTAGGTGTTTACAACAGAGACAGGATTGAAAAATTTAATAAGGAATTATTATTCGGAAAGGAGAAACAAAATGAAATTCACTTTACCAGTCGCAGGGATGCACAAAAGAAGAGCGCTTAATTTTATGCACAAAAAAACTGCCTACGATCCTACTCGTAAACAGTTGAACAGAACTATTTTGGAAAATATCTTATTAGCTAATGTTAGCAGAAATGGCGGTAAATGACAATGCAATTAACATTTAATGATAGACAGCTAGCTGATGAAGCGGCTGACAGAGCGTTTATGAATACGACCGCTGTTGTGCTTGATTTTAATGATCGCCCAATTTTTTCAGATGAAGAAATTTATTCATACGGTAAAGATTATTTTACAAAAGATACTGTTGATGAATACGTAGAATATCTTATTGAAAATCATGCTAAAGAAGTTTTAAAGGACTTATTGGAAAATCATGGAGCAATTGAAACTATGGAAGACTTAGGTGCAGAAGAAGTTAAAGAGGAAACTATTGATGATAGATATTAGATTAAGAGTTTTGCTCGCAGAAAGAAGACTGACAGTAACTCAATTATCAGAAATGACAGGAGTATCAAGAAATACTTTAGGGGCATTAAGAACAGGAAAAAGTAAGATGGTTCAATTGAATACATTGGATAAAATCATGATGGCTTTAGACATAGATGACATTTCACAATTAATTCAATATGTTCCTACAGAAGAAAAAATGGATAAACCAATAGGATTTTCATAATAAAGGAGACGAATAAAAATGGCTAATGCATTAATGGAACACGTAGAGGAATTTGAAGTAAACGGCGAACAAGTTAGATTGAGTGGCGATACCATTTCAACATTTATCAAAAGTGGTAACGGAGCAATTACTGATCAAGAAGCTTTTATGTTTTTGCAATTATGTAAGTTTCAACATTTGAATCCATATTTAAATGAAGCTTATCTGGTTAAGTTTGGAAGTTCACCAGCACAAATCATTGTGTCAAAAGAAGCCTTTATGAAACGAGCTAATGCTAACGGTCACTTTAAAGGAATGACGGCAGGAATCGTCGTACAGCGTGGCGATGACATGGTTGAGCTGGAAGGCGCATTAAAGTTACCGAAAGATATTTTGATAGGTGGTTGGGCAGAAGTAGTCAGAGATGATAGAACACAACCAATTAAGATTATTTTATCGATGGAAGAATTTGGCAAAGGACAATCAACTTGGAAATCAATGCCACAAAATATGATTCGAAAGACAGCAATTGTTAACGCCTTACGAGAAGCGTTTCCTGAGACCTTAGGCAGCATGTATACAGAAGATGATAAAAGCCCTAATGATACCGCTAAAGTTGTAGAAACAGCTGAAACAAAAGCACCATCTGGTATTGAAGCAAGAATGAATACAGAAATCGAAGCTAAACAACCTCCTAAAAAGGAGCCAGAAAAAGAAACAGAAGTTATTGACGCTGAAATTGTTGAAGAACAAGCATCGGGGGATTTATTTACACAATCAGGTGTAGATAAATTTACGGGTAAAGCTAATGATAACGCTGAATAGAAGCAACTATTACTCAAACAAAACAGACTGGCAGTATATGTCGGTCTCTTGGTTTAAACGGTTTGTGAAGTGCGAGGCGTCTGCTGTATACGATATGAATCATCCAACAGAAAATAATGCACTGCCGTTAATAGTCGGTAACTATGTTCATTCTTATTTTGAAAGTGCCCAGGCACATCAAGATTTTATCGAAGAGAAAAAAGAATTTATTTATAAGAATAGCAAGGCACGTTATGTTGCATTTGATAATGCCGACTTAATGATTGAATCATTAGCTAAGCAACCAATTTTTAAAGCAGCCTACAAAGGAGAACGTGAAGTGATCCTGACAGGTAAATTATTTGATACTAATTGGAAAGCACGTATTGATTGCTTGAACGTTGAAGAAGGCTACTTCTGTGATATTAAAACGTCAGCAGACATTCATAAGCGCTTCTGGAACAACGAAAAAAGAACATGGGAATCATTTGTTGATGGTTATGGCTACACGTTACAAATGGCAATTTATAGCAAGTTACTCGAATTAAAGTATGGCAAACCATTCACACCTTACATCATGGCAGTAACCAAATCAGATATTCCAGACGTCGCAGCGATTGCGATTAAACCTGATGATTTAGCTGAACAATTACGAACTGTTGAACTAGAATTGCCAAATATTTTAAGAGTCTTACATGGCGAAATTAACCCAGTAATGTGTGGCAAATGTGATTACTGTAAAGCACACAAGGTTGTCAAAAGCTGCGTCTACAAAGATGATTTAATCGAATAGGAGTGCATCTAATGAATCGAATTAACTTAGTTGGTCGCTTAACAGCTGACCCAGAATTAAAATACACAGTGTCAGGCATTGCGGTATTGAGTGGAACTATTGCAGTAAAAAGACAATTTAAAAATGCACAAGGTGAAAGCGTAAGCGATTTTATCCGTTATCGAATTTGGCGAAAAGCGGCAGAAGTTTTTGCTAACTATACGCATAAAGGGTCACAGGTAGCACTTGGCGGTTTTCTTGAAACAGGTAGCTATGATGACAAGAATGGCAACAAAGTTTATACGGCGGACGTCGTTGTTGATCAGTTTGATTTCTTAGATAGTAAGAATGAATCAACACAGACAAACACACAACGACCTGCATCAACTAAACAAGCAGCATCAGACCCATCCGCTAATAATGGACAGCAAGTCGATATTTCAGACGACGACCTTCCGTTTTAGGAGGGACTACTTATGAATTATTTATCACAGTTACTCGCATTTAGAGATTATCAAATGTTTGAAACCAAACTATCTTCTGGGCAAATCGCATTGTGGCATGCATTGATGCAAATCAACAATAAATGCTCATGGATTGAATGGTTCACATCTACTAATCAAATGCTTGAAACACTTTCGGGATTATCTAGGTCAGGTATTAATAAAAACAGAAATATTTTAAAACAGCTTGGACTTATTGATTTCAGAAGCAATGGTAAAAAGGCAACATCGTATAAAATATTTAAACTCTATATGTCAGATAGTACACAAGAAAGTGTACAAGATAATATCCATACGTCAGATAGTACACAACGGAGTACACAACAGAGTGTACAAGGGAGTGCACAACAAGGTGGTACATTAATTAAACATAAAGAAAAACGTAAAGAGAAACAAATAACAATTGTTGACTCGCTGCGGGACGTCGCGGATTTTTACGAACAAAACGGATTTGGAACCATGTCACCTTTCACAATCGAAAAGATAACGAAGTGGATTGATGATTTTAAAGAAGCAGGATCTAGCGAACCAGAGAAGCTAATTATTAAGGCTTTAGAAATATCCGTGGATAGCAACGTACGTAACTGGGGCTATGCAGAGGCTATCTTGAAAGGTTGGGAAACTAAAAAGTTACTGACGGTTAAAGACGTAGAAATTGCGCAAAAAAACTATAAGGGAAAGGCTAAATCGACCGGCAAAATAATTAAGAAAGAAAACTTACCTGACTGGGCTAAAGATGATTATGTGCCACCAGAAGTAGAGCCGACGATTGATAAAGTTGCCTTACAGAAACAGCTAGATGAATTTAATAAAACGGCACCTAAGGGGGATTAAACATGTATAAAGCAATCGGTATGGCAAGCCGTGATGTGTATTACGAAAACAACTTAAAAAGCGAGGTCATTAGATTTTTAAATGGCCATCAATTAAAAACTAAGTTAAATACTGACAAGGTATACCCAGAGCCTATCTTGGTGACTAATGCGGTAAATATCGGTGCGTCAAATGAGGAGAATAATCTGAATAAACATGATTATATTATTCGCCCAGTTAGCCAAGAAAACAAAACGTTTAGAAAATTCAGAAGTTGGCGCCATCTTAAAAAATTCTTCGACGTTCGAGACGAAATATTAGAAAGTGCGATTAAAAATCGGTATGAAATTAAAGGTTATTTAATTGATAAGGTAGTCCAGTGATTGAGTTAATTATATTAGGTAATCCAGTAGCACAGGGACGACCTATATTTAACAGCTATACAAAAAGGGCCCACGATCCAATCAAAAGTAAAAACTATAAGCTGTTCGTTGGCCATGAAGTTAGGAAACAATATCATGGACCATTGGTTGATTGCCCGATTAGAGTTGAGATTGACGTCTACCGTCCTAACAATAAAGGGACTAGTAAAAAGCAGATTGATTTAAGAGAGCGAAAGTTAGTTTTGCCAATAGTAAAGCCAGATGCAACAAATTATGCAAAAGGCATAGAAGATGCACTGACGGGAATCGTATGGAAAGACGATAACTTAATTGTTGAGTCGGAAACTAAGAAATACTATTCAGTTACACCACGTATTGAAGTCAGAATTAAGGAGTTGAATCATGAATAAGCAAGAACGAAAAACGAAAAAAATAGAAGAATGGAATCAATTAAAAATAGAAATGACTAAGTTGGGTGCTTACGAAGATATTGACGATTTAATCCATGTAATCAACTCATCAAGTATCTCATACGACGAATGCACAAAGCTAAAATATCAGTTAACAAGAATGATTAATCTCAAAATGAAAGGCGGACCAGTCTTATGACATACATTCAAGCAGTAGCATGCACAATCGGAGCACTAGCGTTAATAATTTACGTTTACTGGAGGAGTATCAGATGAAATACACGGAAGCAACTAAAATATTAGAAGAAGCGGGTTTCAAGGTTAGAATACACTCAACTAACGTATATGAGGTTAATTTTGTTGGCGAAGATTTACTACTAGTGATTGGGGTAGTTAAGACAAATGTACTCTGCTTGATTGATACAAATTATTTGGCATTCACTAATCTTTCCGAAATGGATAGAAAACTAGTACTCAAAACATTAAACAATTTAGCATCAACACCAATTGAAGAACGAACAGAGCCTAAACGTTATTATATTCACCGTGTGCCAGAAATGGGTGAGGATGGATATTTGATTGAATGTATTGAAGGTACAAAGGTGCATGCAAATGGAAATATCAGGATAGGGAAAGTAGGTATTAGTGCTAACGACGTACACTGGAAGCCTAGTTTCACGATGGAAGAAGTACGCAAGCTTGAAGTTAAATATGACGAAGATTATTCAGGGATGCTCGAAGAAGCGGTGGCTGGATAAATGACAAAGAAAAACGAAGCACATATCAAATTCACTAAGCGGGGCATTATTGACTACAAAAGTAATCTCAATGGTAAACAATCACTAAGACTAATCACAGAAGGTTTTGACGGCATCCTAGGTGCATTAGCGCAGGCAAATTATATACAAAAGGACGATTTAACTAGATATGTGATTTCATATTTAGAAGGTGAATTGAATGATTAAAACATACAAGAAAATAGCAAATATTCAAGCTGAACAGTTTGATGGATCACAAGAGATGATTGATAAGTATAAGATTCAAAAAATTAGAACTGACCCTGATAATGAATATTATATAGCTACATCAGATGGCATTCGTCACATTGAAATTGGTGATTGGATTATCACCGATACAAGTATTCACGTTGCTATCAAGAATAAAATTCGTGTAATGAGTAACTATACATTCCAAGCAACTTATGAGGAGGTTTAACCATGAAGTTTGATGATTGTGTTTTAGAATTAATGACTATATTTAAAGGTTCATTTATTAATGATCAACAAGAACTGATACTAGAGGAAAAATCTAATTTATTTATTTTAATTAAGGATAAAGATGAACTAGCCATTAAAGCCAATATTATTGAATGGTGTAGCAGACGTGCGGATTACAATTCTAAAATATTAAAAGGGTTAAATCTATTTTTAAAAACTAATTTTAATAATGATGATATTCACTTAGTTTATAAATTGCTAGGTAATCACATAAGACCAGATTTAACGATTAAATTTATTAAAAGTAACTATGATATTAATTTATTAATTGAGGTTCTGGAGGATGAATCATGAAAAAGTATGAAATTAAGATGGCAGATGTTAATAGCAAAATCAGAACTGTAATTCAATCAACAAATATTGAAGAAGAATATGAATTTATTAATAAATTAGCTGGTAAAATGCAACACGGCGAAGTTATTAAAAGTGAATTAAATGGAAATATTATTAATTTAAAAAACATCGTTGAGATTACATCGATTGAAGAAGTGAAAGAATGACTAAACGAATACTAGATGCATGTTGTGGAGGAGTTAAGTAATGAATAGTAAGTATAATAGACATTTAAGTGCAATCACTGATTATATTACAAGCCGTGATGACTTGTTGGGGAAACAGCAAAATTATAAAGTTGAGATTCTTTCTTCGACACCATACAATTCAACTCCGGTATTAATTGCTAATGTTGATATCAATACTTTGTTAGTTAAACGTACTATTGACACAAATAATCCATTTGTTATCAATGAACTAAATATGTTGTTTAATGGAATGAATGGAATTCTTGCCGAAGAATTTTTGAAGGTAGAAAAATGAAAATACAAAAAGAGATAAATTCAATCGATTCCTTTGTTTCATCATTATCTTGTTGGCAAGCGATAAATTTAAAAATGAATTTTTTGAAACTTGAGAATCCTGATATCTCTAGTGAAGAAGCATATGAAAAATCAGTTATAGATTTTTCAACGGATCGAGAAGAACTAAAAAGAGATATCGAACAATTAATTGGGACGATAATGTTTTAACTCGAGCATGGATGAGAATGTTGCTATTAAAGGATTTACCATTTTTTATACGCGTTAATCGTATTCTCAAGCAGGAAATATATTTTAATTAAGGGATGCATAGGAGGATTTAACTAATGATGTTAATTTTTTCTTGAAAAGTAAGGAGGATTTAAATGATTAAAGCAATAGTAAACTTATTAGAATTGTTAGCAATGCTATTCGTCATTATTTTTTCGGTAATTATATTAATGAAGTTTACAGTAAACGTGTGGGACTTTTTCTTTTAGGCACAAAAAAAGCCACCCTTAAAGGTAGCTGTAAGTAATCGCGTAAATTAATTATAGCATACAAAAGGGGTGGCTAAATGTTATTAGATGAACTTGATGAGACTGCTACAAAACGTAATTCAATTAAAGTGTTAAGAAGTTATCCGAGATATAAACGTATCGCTAATAGGAATATCCTATTTCTACAATCACCAGCCATGGAAGGTATGCCTAAAAGTAAATCAGGTGCCAATAATGAAGAAGTTAAAATTGTTAATAAGTTAGAAGCAGAGACTATCGTTAAAACGATTGAACATTGTATTGAATCAATTGTTGGCAGTGATTATAGAATGCTACTTGAGAATACGTATATTCATGGAGATTCAGATTACGAGATACAGAGTACTTTAGGCATTAGCAAAAGCACCCAAGATAGAATGCTAAAAGTAGCATTACTTAACTTTGCAGAAGCATATCCACTAGAAGAGCTGTTAGCATTTTGCTAATAGTTTTTTATTTTGACCAAAATCTGACCAAAAAGTGAACAAATATTGACCAAAATCTGACGTATTTTGCACGGATTAAGGTGTTATATTTGTAGAGTAGAAAGTTTTAAATAACCACTCCTTTGGGAAACGCAGTCGTCTAAATTTGGTAAGACTGAAATATGCAGGTTCGAGACCTGCCTGTGTTATAAAACAATAATTTAAAATAAAAGGAGATCTATTATGAATTTTGGCAAAGCACTAGAATGTTTAAAACAAGGTAAGAGCATCGCACGTAAAGGTTGGAACGGCAAAGGCATCTTTATCAAATTGCAATTACCAAATGAAGATTCTGATATGACTCATGAGTACATTTATATTGATACAACAGGATTGATTACTGACAATGAAGATGCGCCCAGAGACCTTGTACCATGGTTAGCAAGTCAAACAGATATGTTAGCGGAAGATTGGGTAACAGTTTAATAGATAAGCAAGGCTATTCAGATGAGTGGTCTTTTTTTGTATCTAAAATTAATTAGAAGGAGTGTGGTGATTCATGTGAGACTTACAGAGAAACAACGGCGATTTGCCGATGAGTATATTAAGAGTGGCAATGCTACTCAATCAGCTATTAATGCAGGTTATAGTAAGAAAACTGCACAGCAAACAGGAAGTGAAAACCTGTTAAAACCTGTTATTAAAAAGTATGTAGGCGAACGTATGAAACAACTTGCTTCTGAACGAATAATGAGTGCCACAGAAGCGGTTGAGCTACTTTCTAGTATAGCTAGAGGGGAAGAGAAAGAAACGGTTATAATAAGCAGTCCTTTAGGTGCAGAGGAGTTCACAAAGGAAGCTGATTTAAAGACTCGTATCGTTGCAGCGAAAGAAATATTGAAGAGATATCCGTTAAATGATAAGAGTTCATTAGAAGTTGAACAGATTCGCAAGGTTAAGGCTGAAGCGGATATCAAAGAAGCAGAGGTTGCAGCTATTAACAATACTGATAATGATGGTATTACAATAGAAATCAATCAAACAGATCGAAGGGATTTATCAGATGAAAATAAAGATTAATTTAGATGATATGATAAATCCTCACTTCGATTACGTCTTGTATTCTAATGCGTTGAATAAGGTCCTTAAAGGTGGACGTGGTTCAACTAAGTCATCAGTGATTAGCTTAAGGATTGTGATTGATTTCCTGCAAGATAGCAACGCCAATGCCTTAATCATTCGTAAGGTTGCCAATACACTTGAATTATCTGTATATGAACAAATTAAATGGGCCATTTATCAATTACATGTTGATAGTCAATTTAAGTTTACTAAGTCGCCATATCGAATTATGCATAAGCCAACAGGTACAGCGTTCTATTTTAGTGGATTAGATGACCCAGCTAAGTTGAAATCAATGTTAGTTGCTAAAGGATATGTTCAGTGGATTTGGTTTGAAGAGCTAGCTGAGTTTGATAGCTGGGAAGAAGTCGATACAGTACGTGCTTCTTTTACTCGTAAAGTATTGCCACCTGGTAAACATGTCATCACTTACTATTCCTACAATCCGCCTAAGAATCCATATGATTGGATAAACAAATGGATTGCTGAACGTTCAGGATTAGATGGTTGGTATATTGACCATTCAACTTATCAAGATGTGACGTTGCCAAATATCTTATCTGATGACTATCTGAATGAGATTGAGACAGTTAAGAACAATGATTTAAATTATTATAAGTGGATGTATTTAGGTGAAGCAATCGGCTTAGGTAATAACGTTTATAATATGAATCTATTTAAACGGATTAAAGGATTATTTACTGATGATCCTATTAGTTGTCTATATTATTCAGCCGATGTCGGTCATCAGACAAGTGCCGATGCGGTTGGTTGTTTTGCTTTAACTGCAAAAGGTAAAGTTATTTTAATAGATACTTATTACTATTCTCCAGCTGGACAGACGAATAAGAAGCCACCTAGTGAGCTTAGCAAGGACTTCTATGAATTTATCAAGAAGTCATCGGTTATCAATGGCAGAACATACCAAATTCGCAACCGAACAATTGATAGTGCTGAAGGTGGTGTACGTAACCAATATTTCTATGATTACGGTCAACGCTGGCACCCAGTAGCTAAAAAGAAAAATGTAGATATGGTCGACTTTGTGCAGATACTACTGGCACAAGGTCGTTTTTATTATCTGGATACTGAGAACAATAAAATATTTATCGACCAACATCAACGTTATCGCTGGGATGAAAAGACATTGCAAAGTGAAGACCCGTCAGTTATTAAAGAAGACGATCATATGCCAGATATGTTTAAGTATTTTGTAATTGATAACGCTAAGGACCTTAGATGGAAACAGAGGTGATTGAATGTTTGAAAAAATTAAACAATTTTTTAGTAGAGGAGGTGGTAGTGTGCAACGAGTAAATTCATTAGGTAAAATTATTGATCACCCTAAAATTAATATGACGAGCGAAGAATACGAACGGATTCAAAGTAATTCAAGATACTATGCTGGTCTCTTTGATAACGTTAGATACAAAAATACTTACGGAGTCACAAAGACACGTCCATTTGTTAGTTTGAATATGGCACAGATTGTGGCCAAACGAATAGCAAGTATTTGCTTTAATGAACATGCTGTTATCACAGTTGGCACAAAGGACAGCGAAGCACAGAAATTTATTGATAAGACATTTAAAGATAACGATTTTTACAAAAGTTATGAACGTTATTTAGAATCGGGTATGGCATTAGGTGGTATGGCAATTAAGCCGTACGTTGATGATAATAATCAGATTAAACTGTCTTGGATTCAAGCTGACGCTTTCTATCCTTTGAGAAGTAACTCAAATGGCATTTCAGGAGTGGCCATTGCTAGTGTTACAACTAAGGTAATTGGTAAAGCTATTAATCGTTATACATTATTAGAGTTCCATGAATGGAAAGATGATGATTACATTATCACTAACGAACTTTATCATTCAGTAGATACGATTAACTTTGTAGGTAAACGAGTTCCGTTGAGTGAACTTTATCCTGAGTTAGAAGAAGAAACACATTCGCAAGGTGTTTTAACTCGCATGCTACCAACTTACTTCAAACCTGCGGGAATGAACAATAAAGACCGCTATAGTTTACTTGGGTTATCTGTTACGGATAATGCCAAGAACACATTAAAACAGATTGATGATTCATTTGATAAGTTGAACTGGGAAGTTAAGATGTCACAGAAGAAAGTAACGGTATCTGCTGATGCTATTCAAGTAATTCCAGATGAGAATAATCAAGCAGGATTTAAACAGATATTCGATTCTGACCAAGATGTATTCCTATCGTTAGATGGTGGAGTTGATGATAAGACTCCGATTAAAGATATTTCACTTGAACCAAGAGTTGAGCCTTTTATTAGTTCAATTAGCACTAATTTAAAATTACTAGAAATGCAAGTTGGATTATCTGCTGGGACTTTCACATTTGATTCAAATGGCTTAAAAACGGCTACTGAAGTAGTAAGTGAGAATAGCATGACCTACCAAACACGTAATAGTCACTTAACTAACGTTGAACAGAATATTAAAGAGCTAGTTACCAGTATTCTAGAGTTGGCCAAGAGCGTTAGCATATACAGCGGTCCAACTGATGAAGAGATTACGATTGATTTTGATGATGCAATCTTTGTAGATAAACAGGCACAAGCTACCTATTTACTTAGCTTGTTATCGTCTGGGTTGATTAGTAAGAAGTACTTTTTAACTAAGCAACTCGGTGTTACCGATAAAGAAGCTGATAAGATGTTGGCTGATATTGATAGTGAAATGATTAATCAGCAACCGGATCAACAAGAACAAAATGAAAATACATTACTGGGGTCAGGTGATGAATAATGGCAATCACACCACGGCAGTTATCAACTGAATCTGGGGCACTTTCTGATGTCTATTTATCACTTGAAGATGAAATATTTAAGATGATTGTCAAACGTCTTAAAACGTCAAATTTTGATGATTTAGATAAGGATAACGTCTTTAAATGGCAACTCAAAAAAATGAATGAAGCCAATATGTTTAATGGTGATGTCATTAAAGAGTTGACCAAGACAACTAAGATATCTAAGAAAAAACTACAAAGTTTAATTGTTGATAATGGGTATCAAATTGCTGATGAAGCTAATGCAGAATTTAGTAAGTTTAAAGGTGTTGAAATACCGCCATTAAGTAATATGGACCAGCAATTAAAAGGGTATCTTAATCAATCCTTTTTAGACATTGATAATTTAGTCAATCAAACGTTGATTACAACCAATTACGGTAAAGGTTCGGCACAAAAGATTTATGAGGATATTATTAAGAACACAACGGCTGGCGTGATAACGGGGCTTAAAACACCTAACAAAGCGATATCAGATACTATTTATAAATGGATGGACAAAGGGATTCCTAGTTCATTTATGGATAAAGGTGGCCATACTTGGAGTATTGAAAGTTATGTTCGAATGGTTGTTAATACCACGACTAGAAACGCTTATCATGAAATTAGAACGGAAGGTATGGACAGATATGGAATAGAAACTTGTTTGATGTCATCGCATGCATCAGCTCGACCTGCTTGTGCACCTATCCAAGGCAGAGTTGTTTATATGCGTCCGAGTGAATTAGGAGATAAATATCCTAGTGTTTATGATCACGGGTATAAAGAGCCTGCAGGAGTAGCAGGGATTAACTGTCATCATACATTTACACCTTGGGACCCAGATATTAATATTATTCGTGATGTTGAAGAGGTTCCTAGTCCTGATGAGGCAATTAAGAATAGTGATATCCAAGCTAAACAGAGACAGTTGGAACGTCAGGTTAGACAAAATAAACGTAAATTGAATACCGCAAATGAGTTAGGCGACGAGCAAGGCATTAAAAAGTATAAGAATTTAATAAAAAAGAATCAAAGTGCGTTACGGCAACATGTTGATGGACACGGATTTTTACATCGTGACTATTCAAGGGAAAAAGTATTTGGATCTAAAGTCAATGATGTAAACAAATCTGATAATCTTCAAAAGATTAAAATGACAAGTAAGTCAAAGAAAGTCATTGAAAAATACAAGCCAGATAAAAATCCATTTGGTTCTGGTATTTCTGATAAATTATCAGAAAAAGAACTTAAACCTATTAATGAATTATTAAATAAAGCACCAACTGACGTACAGAGACTTTTCGCCAAGTATAAGGATGATTTGAAAATAGCAGGAACAAAGGACAATAATCCTAGGTATACGCCTAAATTCCGAACCGTAAGTATGAACGTGGCCAAAGATACCGGATACCAGATATATGCACCGCATGAAATATTCTTTCATGAATTTGGGCATCATCTTGATGACATTGCATCAGGTACGGACCATAGAAAATTGCATGGTTGGCATGGTATAACAACAACGGCTAAATTAAGTAACAGTAAAACATTAGGTAAGACTATTGTAGATGAAGTCTCAGCCTATAGGAGAAAAATGCAAGGGGATAGCACAGATACTGTTGAAGCTGATAAAAAGATACTCGCCGAATTTAAAGCGTTAGATAAAAAAGATAAGACATTAGTTGGAACCGTTTCAGATGTATTTGGTGGGTCCACAAATAATATTTTAAGAAGCTCAGCAGGTCATAATGCAAGTTATTGGAAGGCACCATCAACTATTTTTGAATGGGATGACGAAACAGGGCATGCCGTCAAGAAGAAACTATCAAAAGCTGAAAAAATAGCGTGGAAACAAAACATGGTGGCATCAGAAGCATTCGCTGGTTTTACCGCCGATACGGTTACAAACCCAGAAGGATTAAAGATAACCAAAAAGTATCTACCGGAATCTTATAGAATGTATTTAGAATTAATTAAAAATATTATTAAGTAAGGGGTCAGATATGACAAACGATGAGATTATCGAAAAATATAAAGAGTTGTTCGGTGATGACATTCGTTACTTGATGGAGTTCGGAACAACGCCAATCGAAGATAGAATAAAACTAGCAAAAAATGCAATAAAAAGCGGTAAAGAAATTTTTTTTGATTATTCAAACGGAACCCAATATTAATTTGTTAAACGTTAATTAAATAGATTCGACCTAGATATGTCGTTAAAAGGTCTATTTTTTATACTCTCGTGGTCGTGGCCACGTAAATAAAACGTAGGAGGAATGCAATATGAACAGAGAATATTTAGAAGGTTTAGGTTTAGAAAAAGAAGTTATCGATAAGGTAATGGTTGAACATGGTAAGTCAACTCAATCATCAAAAGATGAGCTAGCACAGCTAACTACTGAACGTGATGGCTTGAAAGAACAATTGACTCAACGTGATACAGACCTTAAGGATTTACAAGGCAAGTCAAAAGATAGTGAAGAACTGCAGACTTCATTAGCTGATTTACAAAGTAAATACGATTCTGATACTGCTGATCTAAATACTAAACTTTCAGCAACACAACTTAATTCAGCAATTGAATTAGGGTTAACACAGAATGGTGCCAAGAATATTAAAGCAGCTAAGGCGTTGTTAGATAACGATACGCTTAAAATTGACGATAAAGGTCAATTATTAGGATTATCTGAACAACTAACAGCGTTAAAAGAAAGCGATGCTTATTTATTCGGAAGTACAGAACAAACACCAGCTAATCCAAATTGGACAGCGGGTGGTAATCCGGATCCAAGCGGTGGCGCAAGTGGCAAATTAAGCTTGGCGGACACGATCAAAGCAAATTTAGGAAAATAGAAAAGGGGTACTAACATGCCAGTCGCATTAAACAGTAAAGACTTAGCAACATTAGATCAAAAATTAGCAGCAGATTCTCAAGTATTTGAATTATTAAAGGGAGGCGCTAAGGCGGTAACTAGTGCTGATTTCGTAGGTGTAAAAGAAGTTCGTGTTAATACAATGACTGGATTCACCGCATCAACGTACAAACGTAATGGTGATAACAGCCGAGCTAAATTAGATATTTCGAAGAAAACTTTGGAATTAATGCAGGAACGTTGGATGGCTTACGATTTAGACGTACTTGATACAGAAGAAAATTTTGCAAACACAGTTGCTAATGCAGTTGAAGAACATACGCGTCTAGTTGCTATTCCAGAAAAGGATAAAACGGCAGTCACAGCCTTAGTAACAAATGCAGGTAAGATTGTTGAGGAAGATGTTACAGAAGATAACGCCTTATCAGTATTTGATGAGGCAGAACAATATATGACTGATACAGAAGTCATTGGACCTTTTATCATGTTCGCATCAAGCGCTTATTACAAGGCTCTTAAAAACAGCCCTAAAGTGGCTAAGACATTCACAACTAACGAAGTAAATCTTTCAGGTATTAACCGTAAAGTGGCTACTCTTGATAATGATATTCCCATTGTTAAAGTTGCAAAATCACGTTTACAAGTCCTTAAAGATGGTGCCATTAACTTTATCTTAGTGCCTTTAAATGTTGCAATGCCTATCGAAAAATACAATTCAGTTGATGTAATTGACGCTTCAACAGATCGTGACGGTTACCGTACAACTGTTAAAGGTTTAGATTACTATGACGTTCTTGTTTTAGAAAATGCTAAACCAGCTATTTACATGAGCAAAGCTAAGGTTACGGCACCCTAATCCTCGCCCAGAGGTAGTAACTGGGGTTAGTGCAACTGATTTAACTGATAGTTCTGTTAAATTGGCATGGGACGCTAACGAAAAGGCTAAAAGTTGGATAGTACATCATGATTTAGGCAGTGGTAAGCCAGAAGATGCGACTATGATGCATTACGTTGAAGGTACAGAATTAGTGTTTAATGATGAGCTATTTGGTAGTGCTTTATCAGGTAAAACAATTAATTTTTACGTCCAGGCATTCAATGAAACATTCAAGGGTAAGGATGAGATTGAAAAAGCTCAAAATGCAAACACGACCGGTTACGGGTCTGAGTGGTCCGAAGCGGTTAAGGTGGAATTTGCGTCTGATAAATCAGTAGCAAAAGTAGACGCAAAATCAGCAGCTAAAAAAACAACTAAGGCAGTTGAAAAGTAGGTGGTTAGATGTATCTAACGTATGCAGAATATACTGAATTAGGTTATAAAAATGTTAACGAAAATGAGTACGATCAATTTGAAATGATTGCTGAAGATACGCTTGATTTTGAAACATCAGCCTTTTATAAACGAAATGATTTAGAAAAGGATAGTTTTACCTTTAGAAGAAATCAGTTTAAAAGGGCTATGGCAATCCAAATTAATTACATGAACGAAAGTGGCTTCACGAGTGTGGAGATGCTTAATAGCACACTTTCATCCATGTCAATTGGTCGTACTTCGTTATCTAAAGGTGGAAGCTCTAGTAATGGTTCTGACGGATCTAAAACGTCCTTGATTACAAGTGATGCCAAAAACGTTTTATACCATACTGGCTTACTTTATAAGGGAGTTGGCTACGTATGACGGGTATTCCTAAAGTTCCTAGGTCATTTACACCACATACGATTCAATACTTCGAGTATTTGGGCGTTGATGATTATGATAAGCCAATGTTTGCTGAACCTGTCACGGTTGAATATGTTAGATTTGATGACTCGCTCCAATCGTCTTCCAACTTAACGGAACAAACTAGACAGTTTAATGCTGTTTGCTTTGTTTATCGTGATACATCAACACCGTTTTTAGACGATTTCGCATTGCGTTCTAAGCTTATATTTAATGGGAACGAGTACATCATTAAGAATGATGTTAAAGTTTCGCACCCGTTTAAAAATGAAGCATGGGCACACGAGTTGGAGGTGTTGTAGTGGGAAATGTCAAAGTAGATGTTGATTTTAGTAGTATTAATAAAACGTTTAGTCAGGGCAATGTTGACTACGCACGTTACGTCATGGCCAATCAGATTCATAAGGATATGGAACCATTTGTTCCTATGGAAAGTGGCGATTTACGTGATATTTCTCATTTAGATGAAAATTCTAATATCAATTACACAATGCCTTATGCCTCTAGATTGTTTTATCAACAGATGACTAATTATACAACACCAGGTACTGGTCCTCGTTGGGATTTAGTGGCGAAGAGTCTTTACATTAGCGATTGGCAAAAGGTGTATGCAAAGGGGTTGTTGAAGCATGGCTGGAATTGATTTGAAACAACAAATTTGTAATTTTGTGAATTCTTTAGACGGTAATTTTCATTGTAAATTTGGGGCGCTATTGTCTGATGATTCAATTGTTTTAAACGAAGTTGCAGGAGGTCAAACGTCGCGTGTTTATATGGATGACATTAAGGACATGCGGTTGAATTATGAGTTTGCTTGCAAATCTAAAGATATTCAAAAAATTGAATTAGCACTTAATAAAATTGCTATATCTGTCGACAATTTAGACGATTTACCGAGTGAAAATAATAGTTATGAATTTAACAATATTAAAACAACATCAATGCCGTTTCCGTCAGCTAAAGACGAGAGCGGTTATTTTATTTACCGCTTATTAATTCAAGCAGAAATTACAACAATCAAAAATTAGGAGAGTGAAATAATGTCAAGATCAAAAAACGCACTACGTGGTCATTTTATTGCACCGTTTGACCCAGAAAAACCAACAGTTCAACCAGAAGAAGATGAATTTTTAGAATTAGCTAAATTTATTTCATCAATTGGGGATGATACTGATGAGGAAACAGATGATACGCCTATGTACGATGGTGATGGTTCTAAAAATATGGAAGTCATTTCTGTTTCGGGCGCTTACAGTCCAGAAGGATTCTACGATCCAGAAGATCCTGCGCAAGCGCTTATCGCCTCGATGAAATACAAAATCGGGGATGGCCGTAAGCTTTGGCACAAAGTAGTATCAGCAGATGGCGCAAAACAATGGGTAGGTCCTGCAACGGCTACCGATATTATTGCCGGTGCTGGAGATGCTGGGGATTACGAAGAATTCAGTTGCACGATCACGTACAACAAGATTCCCGAAGAAACAACGGTGACACCCTGATAAGCCTGACCCAACAAACGTTAAATTAAGTAAAAAAACTTTAATGTTGGGAGTTGGAAAAACAGATAGTAGCGTGACTGCTTCTATTGAACCAACTGGCGCGAATCAAGAAATGACAGTTACGAGTGCAGATGTCAAAATTGCTACCATAACTTTGAATAGTGGCAAATTAGAGATTAAAGGTATTGCAGTTGGAACTGTAAAAGTTAATGTATCAAGTAAAAATAAACCAACAGTTAAATCGGAATTGTCCGTGACTGTAGAAGCTGCAGAATAAGTTAAACAGAAAGGGGCTAGGGTAAAACCTAGTCCCTATTTTTTTAGGAGGAATATAAAATGGCAATTGTAATTAAACAAAAAACAACGGTGATCCCTGTAGAATTTGAGGGAACAAATGGTAAAACGACTCATAAATTTGAATTTAACGCAACAGATGATAAATTAGAAAATTTTAGAAAATCATTGAATGAAAGCTATAAAAAAATTAAAAGTATTGATAAAAACAAAGAAGGTTTAACAGCGGAAAAACAAGAGATTAAAATGATGAACATTATCAAAGAAACATTAGATGATATGTGTGGAGAAGGGGCATTTGAAAAACTTTACAAGGAAACTAAAAGTAAAGTCATTATGGTTAGTTATGTATTTTCAATTGGAGAAGGATTAGCTGGTGAAATTGATAAATTAGGTATTTCAGGCAAAACACAAAAAGAAATGGCTGATAAATATTTGAAAGATAAAAAAAGAAAATCAAATAAATAAGAGAGGTGTAGATTATGCTCTCCCTTGCTAATTCCGAAGAAAATGAAATTGAATTTAATGGCATTTTTTATAACGTTGATACTTCTTTTAATAATATTATCAAAGTGATTAATTTTTGTAAGGAAAAAATAGATAATAATGAATTTTTTTATAGAATCTTTTTTGGATTAACAATTGATGAAGTTCCTGATTTGGGGTCATTTGATGAAAATAATAAACAATATTCGGAACTTGTTAATGGGATATTGAATAATTTTATATTTTTAAATAAGGCGGCTGATGTTGTTGAATATGATTTAAGCGGAAATCCCCTTCCACGAAAGTATGCAAGTAAAAATAAGAGTGATTATGATCTAGATTTTGATTCTGACCTTATTTACTCTGCATTTATGCAAACGTATGGCATTGATTTGATTGATCAACAGGATAAATTAAGTTGGTCTCGATTTAATGCTTTACTGAATAGCCTTCCTGACAATACTAGATTTGTTCAAGTGAGAGATATTAGAACAAAGGAGTTACCGAAGGGGAAAGGTACAGCTAAAGAAAGACGAGAATTGTTAAAAGCTAAAAAAAGATTTGCATTACCTGGACAAAAAATAGAAGGAAAGGAGGAAGAAAATGAGTAGCGATGGGACTGTTAAAATATCCGTTATTTCTGATGCTAAACAAGCTATAAAGAATCTGAATGATTTAATGAGAACAGCTAGTGGGATTGGTCGAACGGATGGACCAAATAAATTAAAAAATGATATAGACAGCGTTGGTGACTCAGCTAGGAAATCAATCGGTGGAGTTAAAAGTATGGTCACATCTTTAGGATTAGTTAAGGTTACTAGTATAGCATTTAACACTTTAAAAGATTCGATGGATGGAGCTATTAAACGTGTTGATACTTTAAATAATTCCAATAGAGTGTTTAAAAACATGGGTTTTACAACAAAAGATATAACTCAAACGATGGATAATCTTAAAAGCAGCATTCAAGGGTTGCCTACTCCGTTGGATGGAGCTGTACAAGGCGTTCAATTAATAGCGTCATCAACGAATGATTTAGGTAAATCTCAAAAAATATTTGCTGCGTTAAATGATGGAATACTAGGTTTCGGTGGGACAACAGATCAAGTTAATAATTCAGTAATTCAATTATCACAAGCTTTTTCAAATGGTAAAGTCGATGCTGAAACTTGGAATTCTATGATAGATTCGGGTTTGGGACCAGCATTGAATGCTTTAGCTAAAGAAATGGGTATGACTTCTGGACAATTAAAATCAGGTTTGTCTGATGGAAGTGTTAGTGTTTCTAAGTTTCAAGATGCATTAATTAATCTTGATACAAAAGGCGGCGGTGGTCTGAAGTCGCTGTACAAAATTGTACAGGATGCGACTAGTGGTATAGGAACGTCTATTTCTAATATGAAAACAGCGGTAACTCGTGGACTGGCTAACTTAATAGCGGCATTTAATAATTTGTTGGAAACTGTTTTAGGAACAGATATATCTACTATTATTACTAATAGTGGTGCACGTACAGAGGCAGCTCTTAATAAGTTAGTTAAGCTATTAAATACATTAGGGCCTAAAATTAAGGAACTTTTAGATTTTGTGACAAAGCATCAAGATGTATTTAAAACATTAGCTGTGTCTATTATGGCGGGCGCTACTGCTTTTTTTGTAATGCAGGGGGCTATTGTAGCTTACAATGTTGTAAGTACAGCAATAGCAGTAACTAAAAGCTTTATAGTAACATTGCAAATATTGAAGTTAGCTTTTATTGAATCGTCTGCATCTGCTGGTGTGGCAACAAGTGCATTTCGAGCGCTATCTTATGTATTTGGTAGTACCACAGTTATAGGAGTATTAATTGTTGCAATAGCAGCGTTAGTCGCTGGATTAACATATTTCTTTACTAAAACAAAAAAAGGTCAAGAAATATGGGCCTCATTTATGAAAGCCTTAAATAAGGGAATGGAAAATGCTGAACAAGGTTTTAATGAATTTATTCAAAAATTTGGACAGTTATTAACTGCTGTACAGTCCAATTTAAATGTTATGAAACAAGGGTTTGAACAATTTTCATCTGTTGTAAAAAGCGCTTTAAATGTTGTGGGAGCTAAATTCGGACAATTATTATCGGCTATACAGCCAGGTTTGAAAATTATGAAACAAGAATTTATAGATTTAGGAACTAGCATAAGTAGTTTTTTTAGTCCAATAATAGATGGTGTTAAAACTAAAATAGACCAGTTGGCTACTAGAATGGGAGTTGCTGGTCAAGGAATTAAAGGTATTTTCGGTAAGGCAATAGAAGCTATTGCACCGCTACTTGAAAAATTTGGTGGATCGCTTGGATATGCTGGGACAGCCTTAAGCGTTGTCGTTACTGCGCTTAAGTTTGCTGCTTTGGCTTTTTTAGGCGTAAGTGGACCAATGGGGCTTGTGATTGGATTAGTAACCAGTTTTGTTATGGCTTGGATAAAAACAGGTGATTTATCAGCTGACGGAATAACAAAAGTGTTCGATAATTTATCTGCAACCATTGAAACAGTCACTGCAACTATAGAAAAATATTTACCGGAAATTATTGCTACCGGAACGGACATTATCGTTAAACTAGTAGAAGGTATTACCACAGCAATTCCGATGATTGTTGATGCAATGATAGGAATTATAGATAAATTAATAGATGCCATTACATTGGTACTACCTGTCTTAATAGAAGCAGGAACTAACATATTAGTAGCGCTTTTGAATGGGATTATTACAGCTTTACCGCAGATAGTGGATGCAGTTATAACAATTGTTAACACTTTGTTGAACGCCATCTTGCCACTATTACCTATGATATTGCTCGCAGGGATACAGATATTGATAGCGTTAATAAATGGGATAGTTCAAGCTTTACCTCAACTTATAACTTTATTCGTCACACTTGTTCCTCAAATTATAGCAACACTTGTTTCACTATTACCAATGCTCATGAATGCTGGTATCCAAATATTAATGGCGCTTATTAGTGGAATTATTAGCATCCTGCCGCAATTAATAAGTGTATCAATTCAACTTATTATGGCAATTATAAATGCATTAATAATTAGTCTACCCATGATTATAGACGCAGGTGTAAAGATACTTATGGCATTAATAAGCGGGATAATTAAAATATTACCCGTCTTAATAGAAGCAGCAATTGAACTTATATTAGCTATTGTAAGTGCTCTGATAAAAAGTCTACCCATGATTATAGACGCAGGTGTAAAGATACTTATGGCATTAATAAGCGGGATAATTAAAATATTACCTCAATTAATAGAAGCGGCACTTAGAATTATATTGGCTTTAGTAAATGCTTTAATAACCAACTTGCCTAAAATAATAAGTGCGGGTGTTAAATTATTGATTGCGTTAATTGATGGATTAATTAAGGTACTACCACAATTGATTGTAGCAGCATTGAGAATTATTGTTGCGCTAGCTAACGCTTTAATAGACAATATGCCTAAAATTATAAGTGCAGGTGCGCAAGTTGTGATGGCACTTATTAAGGGCATTGGTCAACTACTTGGAGAACTACTTAGCAAGGGTGGTGAAATGGTAGGTAAAATTGGCGCAGGAATTGGTAATGCTATAGGAGATATGGTAAACGCTGGTAAAGCTATTGTATCTGGCTTATTAGATGGTTTAGTCGAAGGATTTGAATCTGTAAAAAATACTGTTAGCGGTTGGGCTACTTGGATTAAAGAGCATAAAGGTCCTATTTCTTATGATAAGAAGTTACTTGTTGAAAATGGTAATGCTATCGTGTTTGGATTAAATCGTGGATTAAACGATAAATTCAGTTCAGTTCAAAAAACTGTAAAAAATATGACGCAAATGATTAACGACACAGTAGAAGATGGATTGAATACAGATCCATTTGCAGAGCTATCTAATGTATCTATGCCAAGCCTTGAGGGTTTCAGAAATGGAACTATTACGGCTGAGAGCATGCTATCTGGTTCACAATCTGGACAAACAAGTAACTACTCTACCTATAATTCAAATGTTAATAATACAACAAATAACACGGTTGCAGATAACATGAGTAAAATGGCTGATAAGATTGTTGCAAGCAACGAACGAGTTGTGGGCCAGCTTAAAAACTTAGCTAGTACCAACCAAACGGCTATTTATTTGGACGGCGATAAGGTTTCTAGAAACACTAGTGAACGCCAAGCGGCTGATTATAGATCGTTAAGTTACCTAGAGGGAGGAATCTAATGACTTCAAAATATTGGGTAAAAGCAATAATTGGTGGTAAGGAATTTAATTTAACGGATTTGTTGAGTTTAGATTTAATTGAAGTTGATTTATCAAGCCCTAGTTATTCTAGCAATAATATTTCACGAAAAGGAATAGACGGCGAATTGCCGATAAACGGGAGTTATGCACCGCTTAAATTAGATATTAAATTCAAGCTAAAAGCACATGATAATTATGATTATCACATGATTTTAAGAGAAGCAAATGATATTTTATGTGGCAATAAGCCATATTATATTATTCATGAAAAAAGTCCTGGCATGATGTACGCCGTGGATAGCTGTGATATTTCAAGAAGTCGAACAAGTGCTAATCGTGCTGATGTTACGTTGAGTTTTAACATTTATAAAGGATTTTCAGAGTCGCTTGGGACGATGTTAGATATGTTCAATTACGACGCTGAAAAGTGGCAAATCGGTCAGAACTTGCCAAATGGCGAAGACCTACAGTACGTATTTCAACGGAATTCTTTTTCTGTGTATAATGCATCGTCGTTTGAGGTTAATCCACTTATGGGTCATCAGCTGGACATTGCCTTGACGTGTGAAGGGATGCCGACAATTAGGAATGTGACTAATGGGAGTTCTATCAGTTTTAAGAAACAGGTAACTAAATCAAATGTTTTATTGTTGAATGGTGTCTATCCTTATTTAGATGATAAACGCTGTGGTCGAAATACGGACCATGGAATTATCAAGCTGGCTAAGGGTTGGAATAATATTAAAATAACGAACGCTAATAATGTTAATATTGCTTTTAATTTTCACTACCTATATCGATGAGGTGAGTATATGGATTATTTAATTATTACTGATCACAAAAAAGAATATGAAGAAATCATGACTGGGATTGATTACGGTAGTTTTTCATATGATTATGAGAAAAATAGCAAGCGGACGATTACGTTCACAATGTATAGAGCCGAGCAAAGTGAATTACCTTATGTTTTGGCTGTTAATGAGGCGGAGATTATGTATCATAATCAAACTTATATCATTAAAACGGTTGATGAAACGCAAAGTGGTAATGTCTTTTCAAAAGCTATCGTTGCTTATCATGTGATGTTTAGCGTGCAGGATTGGGTCATTGATAAAAAGAACGAAGGGACCAAAACCTATTCAATTAATGATGTGGTTAATTTTTGCTTAAAAGATAATAAACTAGGATTCACGTTTGCTTTTTCAGGCACTTTTGGAAAAGTGAAGATTGAAAATCTAGGTGAGATTAATGGGATGACCACATTAACGACAATCGCTGATAAATTTGGTGCCATTTATTTTGCTGACAATAAAAAAATAACTTTTTATACCGAAGAAAGTTTTTATATTCCAGCTGAAAAAACATTTCGATACCAATATAATACGAATGATGTAAAAGTGGCCACCGACTCAACGACGTTAAAGACGTACGTTCATGCATACGGAAAAGCTAAAGATGATAACAAAGGTTATTTTGCGGAGACGATATATAAGTCTCCATTTATTAACGAGTTAGGTATTAGAATGGCTGACCCAATCCATGACGATCGTTTTACAGATGTAAAGTCGCTAGCAGCGTACGCAAAATCTCAACTGCAAGACGTGCCAGAAACATCTTTGACACTTAATTACACGCAGACGGAAGAAATTAACGAGCGTGAACTGTGGTACTTCATCCATGAGAAAATGGGTTATGAAACAGATGTTAAATTAATCAGTTTGAATAAAGGGCATGAGTTTGCTTATCGTGTCCCAACACTAACGTTTAACAATTCCAAAAAGGATATGGTACGAATCCAGCGAAGCATTGCCACGAACATGAAAAATCAGGTTAAAAAAATAGATACTGTTTCAAAAAACGTTCAGATTTCATTTGATAGTCGAATTTTAAGAGAGATGGTGGGAACAGTTGACTGATATTGCACAGTTAAAAGGAAATGACGGTGTTGGTTTCTATGTTAGGACGCATGTGGATGCGATAATTGGATTAGATGATTATTTAATCGGGAAACTACCAACTTTTGTGATAGCCGATGAGTTAAATGATGGATTAATGTCGAAAGAAATGTATGTCAAATTATTGTTGTTACAAGTTTACGAACCGGCCACCGAACTAAAAGACGGCCTGATGACATCGTTGGATAGAATACAAATGAACAAACTAAACGCTGAATCGTTAGAGATTAACTCTCCAAACGGGACAGCGTTTTTGATTACCGTTTCAAATGACGGAAAATTATTAGTGAATAAGAAAGGGGTTTAAATAATGAAGCTTCCAAACCTATTTTTAAAAGATGAACCAAGTCCAATGCAGAATCGAGAAGCACGCAACCAGAAACAATTTAATTGGGATTCATTGCGAAATTTTGGTAAAGGTGTAGGTGGATTTCTAGAAGATTCTGTCAATGAAGTAAATGATGCTGTAGAAGACGCCGATGATCGTGTTGGAGATTTAGAAGACCGCTATGATGACCAGATTGCTGGAGCTACTGATTTGGATGAAGTGATTGATGCGCGGAAACCTAAAAATGTGAATGGATATAAGACGTTGGGCGAGCGATTAGACAAGGAATACAATGAATTGCCATTTACGGAAACAGATACCGAGGTAAAAGAAGTGTTTAAGCAGCCCTTGGCTAGATTAGGCAGTAAGATTAATCAAAAAAACTTTAATATGGCATTTTGGACGGATGCACATTTCCAGCGCGAAGTAAAAGGCTATCCATACGGCTATTTAAGTATGAATCATCTCAATAACGTGTTGGCTGTCCAGGATAAAGTAGATGTGATAGTTGCTGGTGGGGATAACAATAATAGTTATTCGTTAGGAGTTGATTTAGTTAAACATAATTTGACTGAAATATCTGAAAGATTCTTATTTAAAGGGACAAGTGCAGATAGATTTCTGTTATTAGGTAATCATGATAATGGGGATTTCAGAAGCTATTCAGGTAGACTAAACAGACCACTTCACATTGAAGATATTGCGAGCGAGGATTATTTGAAGGAAGCATACCATACCGGTGATAGATTGTTTGATGAAGTCAGAAATGGAGATAGCCTGTATTTTTATAAAGATTATCCAGATAAGAAAATAAGAGTAATTGGGATTAATACAATGGATATCGATGATACGTTAACCAAAGAAGATGGTTCGTTGAAATACATTCGATTACACGATTTTGCAGTCAGACAAGAACAACTACAATGGCTGGCAGAAGTAGCATTGGCTAACGTTCCAGAAGATTATCACACGATGGTAGTCACGCATGCGCATGCAACGCTAGATTCAAATGGTAGTGGAGATTCTATAGAAACGCATCGTAATTTTGGATTGATGATGAATCTTTTAGAAGCTTTTAAACAAGGAAATAATGTGACATTAAACGGAATAGAAGAAGATTTCAAGGTAAATGTGACGGCTAATTTTTCAAAACAAGGCGCTAGAAATTTTATTGGTTACTTTAATGGTCATGTTCATGATGAACGAATCAGTGTCTATACACAATTTGGTAGCACATATACATGTTGCTGCTTATTGAATTCAATTGATTATAAAATTGATGAACGTCCATTGGATACGCCTGAAGAAGATGCTTGGACGGTTATTTCTGTTGATACAATAAATAGAAAAGTAAATTTAATCGGTTTTGGAGCGGCGACGGACAGAGAATTTACATATTAAAGGAGGATACGGAATGTCGACATTAAAAGGAACACTTAATATGCTGTATCGAATGATTAAAGAACACGCAGGAGCAGGCGATAAAGCTCATTCAGTGGCAGATACAGAGCATAATGGATTTATGAGTTCAAAACAAAGTGACGAATTGGACGCTGCGAGTGGTCGACGCACGGTATTACCTGTAGGAGCGGATGTATTTACGTTAACGCCTGGACATTACGAGGGAGTTAACATGATTAATTCCCCCAATAACGGTTTAGTAGAAATTGATGTATCTATTGGTGCAGGTGGCAGAAAACAAATTTTCTTATGCGTTTCAAGTACTGGACAATTATGGTCATACACTTGGCATTCTACTGGTAGTGTCGATAATTTTGGTTGGATGTCCATTCCACGTAGGAAGACACTGTGGGCTGGATCGCTACACTCACCTGGTCAAAACATGACACTTAATGATTCACTTTCAAAATTTGATTATTTAAACGTCGAATTCGACAATGGGGCTATTGGCCGAAGCGTGACAAAAATATTAATTTCTGGCGGAAATGTTGAATCAATGAATCAAGCCAAATCAGATTCTTATGCAGAAATTTCTTTATACGAGGCTGGTGTTTGGAAAAAAACAGACACCAGCATGACGCTGGTAACGAATAGGAAAATGCATTTAAGCGGAACAAATGGGTTAGTGATAGATGATAGTGGCTTGGGAGCAATCGTTAAAATAGAGGGGGTGATTGAATGATTAAAATTAGTTTAAATCACTTAAATGAGGTTATTAATTTTGCTAAAATTGGTGATATTGAAAATTCAATTGAATACGTTGGCGTAATCCCAGACGATTTTGAAGTTAAATTCAAACCGTCTTTTTTTATGCTTGAAAATGATGTGATTATCGGTAATCCGGACTATAAAGAACCGGTCATTGAGGAACCAAGTAAGGTCCCAACTAAAACGGATAAAACAATCGCACAATTAATGTTACAGCAAGCGCAGCAAAAGCTGGCCCAGGATAAATTTAACGCTCAAATGTTGTTAGAGATAGCTAAATCAAAGGAGAATACAAATGTTTGATTATATTAAGACATATTATGAAATGGGATTGTATACAAAAGAAAATCTAGAGACGTTTCAAACGTCAGGCATGATCACTGTGGGAGAATATGGTGAATTAGTTAAATAAAAAATTCAAAAATGAAATGAGGTGATGAGATTGGATAACGATAAAGATGTGGTTGACCGTTTAGCTCGCATTGAAACAAAACTAGATGTTTTTAATAAGGTCGAAATAAAAGCAAATGATGCGGCTAGAGTGGCTGATAAGGCTTACATGATTGCGAAAGAAAATAAGAAACAAATCGTCGAAATTAAAGATAACAATAAATGGATTTGGGGCTTCGTTATCACATTTGCATTAACGTTAATCACAGGATTTTTAACACATACGATTTAGCAGGCATCATAAATAGGTGTCTATTTTTATACAAAAAATTAGGAGGAAACATATGAAAAATATTAATGTAAATTGGCATTCGAAAGCACTCTGGGTATCACTAACCAGTCTATTCATTGTGTTACTTGAACAAGTATTTGCTTTATTCGGTTTATCGCTACCAGAAGGATTTGAGAGTCAAGTAGGCGGATTAATTAACACACTATTAACAATGGGCGGGTTATTTGGGATTGTATATGACACAACTACAAACAAAGGAGAACATCATGACTTATAAAATAAATAAAACATTCGCATTATCAGGGGCACAAGGCGATGCAAGAAAAGCTAAAAATAACGTTATTGTCCTGCATGATGTCGGTAACATGGGTACAACTGGTAAAGCTAATGCCTCATATGCCAGGGACAATTGGGGAAATGCATATGTCCAGTTCTTTATTGATGGTGACACTGTCTACCAAGTGGGCGAACCAGGCTATGTAGCATATGGTGCTTTTGATTGGGCAAATGAAAATTCACCAGTTCAGATTGAAATTGATAACCAAACGGATCCAGCTAAATTTAAAAAGAGCTATGCTACATTTATTGCTTTAACTCGTGATATGGCCAAGAAATATGATATTGATTTAGACTTAGATACTAAGCATGATTATGGGATTAAAACACATAAATGGGTATCCGATAATAAAACGGGTAATCATCAGGATCCATATGCCTACTTGGCTAAGATGGGTATCTCAAAAGCACAACTCGCTAAAGATTTAAAGAATGGTGTCGGTTCATCAGCTAAACCTAACAAGCCAAGCGCACCAAGTAAACCCAATAAGCCTAGTGTATCAACAGGTATTAAATGGATTGCGCAAAAAGGAACGTTTAAATTAAATTCAAACTTGCCATTAACAAAAGACGCTAGTGGTAAGGGTGCTTTAATCGCTAATATTGGTAAAGGTCAATCTATTGATTACAACGCTTATGGAATTGGTAATGGTTACGTCTGGATTAGACAACCACGAGGTAATGGATATGGTTACATGGCTACTGGTAACGCAGCGAACGGTAAACGTAAAGATTACTGGGGTAGTTTTAAATAATTAAATGCTAAAATTAAAGCCAACTTCTTATTGATTTAAGAGGTTGGCTTTTTTATTTTGACTTATTTCAATTCTTATTTTGAAAGAAAGTTTATTACTTTTTAATTCAAGTGTAGTACAATAAGTTAATAAGTTAATTAATAGGAGGTAGTAGAGCATGCAAAATTTTATTAATATAACAGTTAAGACCATTAGTGATGCAGTTGCTTTTTCAGATATTTTAAAACTTTCTAAAAAGGATACTCCACATAAAAATCAGTCAAAAACTGTAGGTGGATTTACTAATAAAGATTGGGAAAATATTGGTAGTGATATGAAGCGAGGAATAATACAGTTTGGAAAACAATAATGAAAATAGTTTAGCAAATAATTCCAATAATCTAGATAAAGACGACCAAGAAATACTTGATCAGGTTAAAAATCTTCCTATTTCAGAAAATGAAAAAGAAGATATAATTGCTACTATGGAAATGTACAGTGGTCCCATTCCTCATCCTAAAATATTAGCAGGTTATCAGGCGCTTTATCCTGATGCTGCAGAGAAAATAATTGAAAATGGATTAGAAGAATCACGTCATAGAAGAACACTAGAAACAGCTCGTCAGAAACGCAGAGGAAATTTAGCGTGGGCATCCATGATTATTCTTACTATAGTTTGTGTTGTTTTTATGATTTTTTCATTTGAATTAATTATGACAGGACATACTGCAATAGGATCAGTTTTTGGCGCTGGCTCTTTTTTAACATTTTTAGGAACATTGGTAAATAATGTTACTATATTGTCGGGAAATAATGATATATCATCAGAGAATAATGATAAAGATAATTAAATAGAAGATAAAGCCTATCTCTTAATTGAGGTAGGCTTTTTGTTTGGTTAAAAATAATTAAACATTAACAAAAATAATGTTTTGTCAAAGTTCGATATACACGTAATTGTCCAACTTCAACAAAAAAATTAATTTGTTGAAGTCTTATTTTCTCAATTAACCTAAAATATTCCAAAACGCAGTCATATCAGTTAGTCTGTTTTTTATTAATTAAACTAAAATGTTTTTTCTACTATTGATATAGTTAGTTATAAGACATCAAATAATAGTTGATTGTAATAAAAAATTCAACTCGTAATATAGATACGAATTGAATCAGAAAATAGCTATTATTCTACGTTAACCACACAAAAACCACACAAAACGTCTAAAAAGCACGGTGTTAAAGGTAATGGGATGTCCCTGATCAGAGTCGAACTGATGACCTACCGCTTAGGAGGCGGTTGCTCTATCCAGCTGAGCTACAGAGACAAATGACTAGCTACTTCAGTATAAATGGCAGAAATAAATAAGTCAATTTGATTTTAATGGTAAGGCTAATACGTGCTGGAATTTGTGATAAGATATAATAATATCTTAATGAAAGTGTGAGTAAAATGACAGGAAAAGAAAGACAAGAAAGTATTAAAGAACAATTGCGTAATAATGAAGTTTCAATTAGTGCGAATCAGTTTGCTAAACAATTTAAGGTGAGCCGCCAAACAATTGTGGGAGATATCGCATTGCTTAGAGCCCATGGTGAAAAGATTTTGGCATCGTTCAATGGTTATACCTATGAAAAAAGGCCAAATCAAATTATTAAAATGATTGTCTGCAAACACCAAGCTAGACGTGTTAGGGAAGAGTTAGACATTTTAGTTCGTAATGGTGCTGAAATGCAAGATGTCACTATTAATCATGAAATTTATGGTGAGTTGTCTGGAACGTTACTGATTAAAACGCCAAGTGATGTAAATGAATTTATGACAAGAATCAATGAGAATAAAGAACATCTTCTTTCAGAACTAACGTCAGGGATTCACACACATCTGATTAAAGTCCCATCTGAAGAAAGTTTTGTTAAAATTCAACAAGAATTAGCGGATGCTGGTCTTAGTTATCAAACAGATTAATTTGACAAGACATCCATTCATTGGCATACTTTGTTCTAGAGGATGTCAAGACACCTTTAAATAAATGGATGGAAAGAGACGTTGTTAGATGGATGCTCAGAAAAAGAAGGAACATAAATTACTTGCTGTTGCAGGATTTGCATGGTTATTTGATGCAATGGATGTTGGTCTTTTATCATTTTTAATTACAGCACTTGAAAAAGAATGGCATTTATCAGAAGTTCAAATGGGTTGGATTGGTAGTGTGAGTTCAATCGGAATGGCTGTTGGTGCTTTAATATTTGGTATGTTGGCCGATCGTATGGGTCGGAAAATTATTTTAATTGTAACGCTATTATTCTTTTCAATTGGTAGTGGGCTGTCTGCATTAGCAACAGGCCTGACCTTTTTCCTCATCATGCGGTTCTTTGTTGGAGCCGGACTTGGTGGTGAATTACCGGTAGCATCAACACTTGTTTCTGAAAATGTTGCACCTAAAAGACGTGGTCGAATTGTTGTTTTACTCGAAAGCTTTTGGGCAGGTGGATGGATTGTTTCAGCAATTGTTGCGACAGTTGTGATTCCTAGATATGGTTGGCGAGTAGCAGAAGTCGGAACGATGTTGACGGCTATTTATGCTATCTTTATGCGTTTAGGAATGAGAGACATAAACGAACCTACAGTTATTGATAAAATGCAGCGATTATCATTTTTTGCGTCAATTCGAGAGGTTTGGTCGAAAGCATACCGTCGCCAAACAAGTATGTTGTGGATTCTTTGGTTTACCGTCGTATTTTCTTATTATGGGATGTTCCTTTGGTTACCCAGTGTGATGGTGATGAAAGGATTCGATCTGGTTCATAGTTTTAGTTATGTTATGATCATGACTTTAGCGCAGTTGCCGGGTTACTTCAGTGCAGCATGGTTAATTGAAAAGTTAGGTCGCAAACTTGTTTTAATTAGTTATTTATTAGGAACGGCTTTATTTGCGTTTCTTTTTGGAAATGCAGTTAGTGTCTTCTCACTGGTTACTTATGGCGCTTTACTGTCATTCTTCAATCTCGGTGCATGGGGTGTGATGTACGCCTATACGCCAGAACAATATCCATCCGTAATTCGTGGAACGGGAACAGGGATGGCGGCTTCATTTGGCCGAATTGGTGGTATTATTGGGCCATTGTTAGTTGGTTATTTGATTAGTAATCACGTTACTGTGGGTCATATTTTCACATTATTCTGCATAGCCATCGTAATCGGTGTGATTGCCGTTTTCTGGTTAGGTGATGAAACTAAAGGAAAAATTTTGGATTAACATTAAAAAAGTATCTAAATGGTAGTCAACTAATGATTGTCTACGGCATTCGTGGATTCGCAACTATTTATCAATGGATAGAACAATTTAAATTGTTTGGAATAACCGGGTTAGAAAATTCATTCAAGAAGATTTTTTATGACTATTTCTTTAAAATAAGAGTTATTAAATGGCGTCAGATCTCAAGAAAAAGCCCAGATAATTTCTGAGCTAAGGCACTTCAAACGTGAATTGAACGTGGGTTAGGGTAGTCTTTATATGCTATACTGAATAAATAGAAAAGTGAAAAGACGGTGGCTATTCTTGAGGAGAGGTGATGCTTATGAAAATAAGTGTTCAATCTAGGAAAGGAAATGCCTGATTGTATCTAATCGGAATTGTACTTGTGATTTTAGGCGGAGTATCAGCAATCATATTAGCTTTTGCTAAAGTAATCAATGCTGTAACAAAACTCATTATTTCATGGCAAGACTTAAAAAAGACACAAAAAAAATAATCGTCTCATTATCTTTGGCGAGATAAACGATTATTAGTAATTAAAATCTGGTCACCGTCTTAAACGGTTCTATGTGAGAAGTCCTGTTGAAGCAGGGCTTCTTTTTCATATATTTAGTATAGCACAGTTAGTCATAGTAGGTAATAACTGTGCTATAATTTATCAATTTTCTTTACGTTATATGTTGTGTTCGGAAATACTGATTAGATGAAAGAAAATGATTAATTGGATCTAATCGGAATTTCGTTTGTGATTTTAGGTGGAGTATCAGCAATCATATTGGTTTTTGCTAAAGTGATTAATGCTGTAACAAAACTAGTTATCTCATTGTAAGACTTAAAAAAGACACAAAAAAAGGCTCTACAATATTTGTTGGTGATAGAAAATCGATCACTGGCGGCAATTTTTATATATAATAATACAAAAAAAGGAACTTCGTTTCCTTAATGGCCAGCCAGCCCAAAAGAAAGAGGTTCCCTCATAGTTAATCATACTAAAGTTTTACTTGGAATAGAAGGCCCAAATATTATTATAATAATATTTGGGCCTTCAGTCTGATAGTACTATTTTTAATTATGGTTGGCGAACTATTATTCTAAAATTACATAAATAAACTTTCCACTGTAAAAAATACCACGGGTACTTTTTGGCACAAACAACAACACATTGTTTTATTTCACTTAACTGCCGTAAAGCTTGTATTGAAAAGTTAAAAGAACTCGCTAATTCGACTTCGCTATAATTAGGCCCAATCGCCATTACGGAATACGGGAACTTCATTACCATCTTCACGAATACCATCGATTGACATTTTAGCAGATCCGACCATGAAATCAACATGTGTTTGGCTTAAATTTAAACCAGCAGCAGCTAACTCATCATCGTTCATTTTAGTGCCATCTTTGATAGAAAATGGATAAGCAGAGCCAAGTGCGAGATGATCACTCGCATTCTCATCGAATAATGTATTGTAGAATGTGATTCCTGACTGTGAAATGGGAGAAGGGTCTGGAACTAAGGCAACTTCGCCCAATGATTTGGCGCCATCATCAGTATCAAGTAGGTGTTTCAAGACTTCTTCGCCCTGTTCAGCAGTTGCTTCAATGACTTTACCAGCTTTGAACGTGAATTTCATACCACTTAATGTTGTTCCAGCGTAACTTAATGGTTTTGTCGAAGAGATGTAGCCATCAATGCGTCTAGAATCAGGGGCAGTGAAGACCTCTTCAGTTGGCATATTGGCCATGAATTCGTGACCTTGGGCATCAAATGAGCCAGCGCCTTCCCATAAATGATTTTTGGGTAAACCAATGACGATATCTGTGCCTGGTGCAACATAATGTAAAGCAGAGAACTGTTCTTTATTTAGTTCGTCAGCTTTTGTCCGTAAGGTTAAATCATGTTGGTGCCATGCTTCAATTGGATCGGCATGGTCAATCCGTGTTGTTTTGAAAATCTCTTCCCAAAGACGTGAAACGGCTGCTTCACCTTTTAATTCAGGGAAGACGAGTTCCGCCCAAGCTGTATCAGCAGCTGCGACAACTGTCCAACTGACGTCATTATTTTGAGTGGCTTTACGTAAAGGGCGTAAAGCTTGACCCATAGCCTTTTGACGAGAGGCAATTTTTTCAGAAGGAATCCCAGCAAAAGCATCGGGGTCATCTGACATCACTGAAATACGTGAGGCCTTTTTAGCAACCCAATCTTCAACTTCTGAAGTTGTGTAGCCAGGGACATCTACTAGGCGGTCAAGTGGGGCAAATTCAAGAAATGATTTTGACACATGACTGTCGGCCCATTTGACGATAACTTCACTTGCCCCGGCAGCATAAGCTTCATCAACGATTAAATGAGCTAATTCCTGTTGAGTAACGGAAATTTGGAGCACAATTGTTTGGCCTTTTGACACATTAACACCGACTTTAACGATTAATTCGGCGTATTTTTTGAGTTGATCTTTAAAATTTAATTTTGACATATCAAAACCTCCAAATTCATTTATGAAATAATAATAACATATTAATGAGAAAATGATTAGTGTTTAGAACATTAAATTTTTTCTAACAACTTCAGATTTTTTTCGTTTCTTTGGTATAATACTAATTAGAATCATTATTGAGGAGGCCAATCATGAAAAAAGTGAAAGTTATGACTGTATTTGGCACACGTCCAGAAGCTATCAAAATGGCACCAGTTGTCTTAGAATTAAAAGAACGTAACGCAGAATTTGAAACAGTGACGGTTGTGACAGCACAACATCGTCAAATGTTGGACCAAGTTTTAGACATATTTAAAATAATTCCAGATTATGATTTGAATGTCATGCATGCCAACCAAACATTGAGCGATACCACTCGTAATGTTTTGCAGAAATTGGATGACGTTATTAAACAGGAACAACCTGACATTATTTTAGTTCATGGGGATACGACGACAACATTTGCCGCCAGTATTTCGGCTTATTATAACCAGGTTGCGATTGGGCATGTTGAAGCGGGACTCAGAACGTGGGACAAATATTCACCTTTCCCAGAAGAAATGAATCGTCAGTTAACGGATGTCTTGGCTGATCTGTATTTTGCACCAACCTCACAAAGCGAAGCTAATTTAATATTAGAAAATCATCCGAAAGAAGCAATTTTTGTAACCGGAAATACCGCAATTGATGCTTTAAAACAAACGGTTCAAAAAGAATATAATCATGATGTGTTAGCAGAAGTAAATCCTAACAATAAAATGATTTTATTAACAATGCATCGTCGTGAAAATCAAGGTGAACCAATGCGTCGGGTTTTTGAAGCCATCAAAGAGGTTGTTAATAATCAACCAGATGTTGAAGTGGTCTATCCTGTCCATTTAAATCCAGTTGTTAAGGATTTAGCTAACGAAATTTTAGGTGAAGTAGACCGTGTGCATCTTATTGAACCGTTAGATGTTGTTGATTTTCATAATTTAGCGGCTAAAAGTTACTTTATTATGACGGATTCAGGTGGCGTTCAAGAAGAGGCGCCTTCACTTGGGAAACCAGTGCTGGTTTTGCGTGACAATACAGAACGTCCAGAAGGCGTGGATGCGGGGACATTGAAGTTGGTTGGAACTGACCCTGTAAAAGTTAAAGAAACCATGCTATCATTAATAACTAATAAGAGAGAGTACGAACGAATGGCAAATGCAAAAAATCCCTATGGAGATGGGCAAGCGGCTACTCGGATTTTAGATGCCATTGCTTACCGACTTGGAGATAGTCAGCAAGAACCTGAACGTTTCGAATAAATGGAGGATTTTTAAAGTATGAGCAAACGAACAAAACGTCCCATTATTATTGGTGTGACAGGTGGTACTGGTAGTGGTAAAACAACAGTTAGTAATGCGATCTATTCACAATTAGCTGGTGAATCAATTATGATTTTACAGCAAGATACGTACTATAATGATCAAGCTGATATGAGCATGGAAGAACGTAAAGCAGTTAATTATGATCATCCACTTGCTTTTGATAATGAACGGATGATTAGTGATTTAGAACAATTGTTGAACAATGAAGCCATTGATATGCCAGTTTATGACTACACAAAATTCACGCGTTCAAGTGAGACAATCAGAACAGAACCTCAAGATGTGATTATTGTTGAAGGAATCCTGATCTTAGGGGATGAAAAGCTCAGAAATTTGATGGATATCAAAGTATTCGTTGATACAGATGATGATTTGAGAATCATTCGCCGTATTACCCGCGATATGAAGGAACGTGATCGTTCATTGCAATCCGTTATTGATCAATACGTTAAAACGGTTAAACCGATGTATAATCAATTCGTGGAACCAACAAAACGTTATGCCGATATTATTGTGCCAGAAGGTGGCGCAAATACGGTTGCCATTGATTTATTATCAACTAAAGTTCGTGATATTTTAAAACAAGATTAGACTAAAAAACACTCATAAATTTAGGGCCTACAATATCTGTTGTTGAGTAATAGAGTTTAATTTATTACTGACAACGGATTTTTTGTATAATAACCAAAAGTCTTATGACTTTTGGTTACGGGTTCATCCAGATCCATTATTGTTCAACCACCATAGATGAATTAATAAGAAAGAAGGAATCTCCACATGTCTAAGCATACTAAATTTTGGCTTGAAATTAGAGAAAATAATCTAATGATGATGTTACTCGATTTAACGGCGTTCAACAAAGATATTTTAAATGCAGTGAGTGCCAGTCTTATTTTCCGTATTTAATAACAGAAATTGATATCATTAACCATTTATTAGAGTTATATCCTGAATTTAGAAAAACATATGAACCATGAATCAAATAAGAATAAGATCAGCCCTTCATCTGAAATCAAAAATACCCCTTTAGCCAGCACTATTCTAACGGCACTTAGGAGGCCACCAATAATAAAATCAAGGTTATTAAATGTGGTAGTTTTGGCTTTAAAAATTTTTACAGATTTCGAATCAGACTATTTTATACACTCAAAGTACATACAAAAAAAGTTCTAATCACTAAGTGATCAGAACTTTTTTGTATTATGTAACAACAGTTGATGAAGAGGGAAATATATCAGAATATCGAAATCATGCCTTATCATCTTAAATAATATTAATATGGCTAACTTTTTGGATATATTTCACGGAAATCATAAACTATATCTGATTTGTTTACCAAAAGAATTAATTATTTTTTTTATCTTTATAAGTAAAAATGATGGTAGCCAAAATAATGAATATCCAGGATGCAATCACAACTACTAGCCTATTTTTAGTAATAATTTTAGAGCGATAATTAAGTACTAATCTATTTTCCCCTATTTTAGTTGATTTAATGACCGGACTGCCCATAGGCAATAACTTAATCTTTTTTGGATTAAGTTTATTACCGTTTAGATTAACAGTTGAATGATTATATATCACGATTGGTAAGGATATAGATTCACCTTTAGTCATTGCTTTCCAACTAATGACTAAAGATCCATCACTTTTAACTATTTTCTTAACATGGGCTTTGTTCATAAGGATTTCATTTTTATAATCTCTATAAGGACGGTTACTAACTCCACGGTTAGCGGGTAAGTAGTCAGGGGTAGGTTTTTGAACTATGTTTAACCCTTTCACTAAATCTTTACTAGTAAATGATTTAGTGATTTGATTGTTACTTACATGGTCTGATACTATGATGTTCTCTCTTGCTACGATAGGATTTTCTGAATTCCAAAGTTCACTCTTTTGTTGAATTTCTCCATAAGATTGTCCTAAAATAAAAATACTTCCCACAATCAAAAATAACTTCCCGTTTTTTTGTAAGTTTTGGGAGGAGATTGTTGAACCAAATCCTGCTAATAGTAGAATAGAAGCAAAACTATAAAAGCGATAGGGAAATTGTAAAAGTGTTTGAAATTGTGGAATTATAGTTGATAGCTTTGTCCAAGGAACTAAATTTGAACTTAGAATATAAAAAAATATACCTAAAATGGTGACTATTCTATTGGATGTATTTAGCTCACTCCATTTTGAAAATAGCCAAATGATTTGTAAGATGAAGATTGTACTCATGATTAGACCAATTTGTGTATTAATATTAATACTAAAGGTTGACCTCGACATATTTAAATAAGCAACAGTGGGATATAATTTATTTGTTGTAAAGACGTCAAGGAAAGCGCCCCAAACATTAAACGTCAGAATTAACGTTAATAGACTTGCAATAAAGCATTTTATTAAAAGACTAAATTTTTGATTAGTTTTAATGAAGCCAACAATGAAAAAAACAACTAAAACTCCGATTGACATTAGGGTACTGAATACGTGTATTTGAATGAGCAATGAGACAATTAATGCTAAAGGGAGTACTTTCAAACCTTTTGCATTATTTTTAATCATCTTAAGCCCAGTCAAAACTATCAGCGGTAGTAACATAACTCCAAAGGTCATAAAATTTTGAGAGGATGACCAACGAATGATATAAAAACTACCCATGAAAAGAATAGAAGTAAGTATCGAAATTTTCTTGGTAGAATTCATCTCTCTAGATAAAAAGTACATCGAATAGCCACTAATAAAGTAAATGAAAAAAGAAGTTATAATTTCGAATTTAATCCAACTATGAACGAACAATAATAATAGTCCTAAAAGGTAAGTGATTCCGGGGCCGTATAGAGCGTTAACAATTCGACCACTTTGATGAAAACCATAATTAGATTGAAAATAATTGAAATTACCTGTTTTAAATTGCATATACGTATCATAGACACGGTTAAAATGAAATATTGAATCAGCACCCAATATTAAACTATGATTTAACATTAAAGGAAGCACTAAAAATAAACTAGTACTAAAAATAACACCAAATATAAGTCCATTTTTTTTTAAACAGCTAAAATTTCTTTCCAAAATAACATCTCCCTAAATAATTTATTTAATAGATTTAAGTAGTAAGAATATCATTATTACTAATCTTTAACAATAGATACATAATTACCGATTTTTAAAATAACGCCAAATAATAGGAACAAGAATATAAATAAACCAAATGAGTACGCCTAAAATACTTAGAATGATTCCTACGTATAGTCCGGGAGTTTCATAGTGATAAACAATTTGATGTGAACCACTTTTTAGTTTTAGACCAACAAAGGCAATATTGGTCTTTAAAACAGGAATAGAATGTCCGTTATCAGTAGCTTTCCAGCCTTTAGAATAAGGAATAGAAGAGGTTAAAATACCTACTTTACTAGTTGTCATATTTCCAGATACTTGGTTAGTTGTAAACTTTAAATCATTCAGTTTGTGACTTTGTAGTTTGCGAACCTCTTTTACATAAGTTTTACCAAGAGGAACTGCAGTCACGTTAATCTTGAATGAGTAAGTACCAGGTTTTGATAGTAAAAGATTAAGACTACTTGGAAACTTTTTCAAATACCCCATGTTAAAAGTTGTATCTGATAGTACTTTATAGAATGATGAATTTTCAACGCTTAATTGGTTAATTTTATTGGTTGTTTTTGCTGATTGAATTGAAATTGAATAACCAGTACCAGACGTACCAGAGCGTAATTGCTTTCTGAACGCCTTTTTCTCTGATAACGACCTATTTATGTCTAATAATTCATTTGACTGATTACTAGCATTATTTAATACTGACAATTGAATTTGTTTTTTTGATGATAATGATTTTTGTTTGATTCCGGATAAGGAAATGTGCAACTCGGAATTTTTATATTTTTCTGGATATTTAAATTTAATCTTAAATTGGTCTAAATCAGGATTAGTTATAAACTTATTATTTTTAATGACGCTAGTCTTTTCATTTGATTGGCCAATATTAGATTTTTTTTCGATTATGAAGGGAACATCTTCAGTGCTAGATTCTAGCGATGCTTTCGTTAATCCGGTAGAATCATTGACACTAACAGCTTTAGAAAGGTTTCTTTCTTTATCGCTTGGAGATAATTTTTGATAGTTCTTATCTGAAATGACAGTTGATTGCCAGTAGATAAGTGGAAAATTATTCTTAGTTGAGTAGCGGTCAGTTTGCGTTATTTTACCGGTATCGGTAATGGCCGATTTAGATAATGTATAACCATAAGGGATTTTTGCGATAGTATCGTTATTTTTTTTTGAAAATAGATATTTAACGCCTAAAAAGTTATTTGCGACGGTTCGATCGTCAAAGTTTTCGATGGGGACATTATTGTTGTACTGAACATTGCCTAAAATATTTGAAAATTTGCCAATATCACCATTTTGGATAGAGTAGTAAGAATTAATTATATTTAAGTGACTATTTAAGTTGTTTCTTAATTTAAAATTGGCACCTAAATCGTAGTTAGTACTACTTGTTGATGCGCGAAATGAGTTTGATGTGGGGATAGATTTATCTAAGTCAGAAAAAGCACCTGTTAACAATTTATTATAACTACCAGCTGGAATAAGGGTCTGACTGAAAAAACCGGTAAAAGGTGATGCAAACATAATACCGGTACATGCGATATTAATCAGGATTAACCCAAATATCACACGGTTTGCATTGTCTTTATTCTTATATAAAAGTATAACAATAAAGAAGAGAGTTAAAAAAATAATGGATATAAAAACGTCTGAATTTCCATTAATAAAGAATGGGATAATCAGTAGCAGAAGGTAGCCAACTAACATTTTTGTCAGAAATTTGATCTCAGCTAGTTTTATTGTGGCCAATGAGTCAATTAAAAAGGCACTGGTTAACGCGATGGGAAGAAATAAAGTCAGAATCCAACGGTTAGATGTTGATTGGAAACCATTGAATATAGCACCGAACATTGGGAATAGGAGCATAATTAGACCAATAATAAGGCTAATAGAAATTAATGGATATTTTTTATGATGATAAAAAATATGGAAAATAGCAATTACAGCAAAGCTACTTAAACCTAATTTTGTCCAAAAGGTTGATTCACCACTGGCAAGTAATTGAGCAGGAAGATTGATGTAGTAGTATGCTGGAAATAAAGTTAAGCCATTAGCAAATACCCCCCCTGAACGAGTTGAACCGAGGATTGCGATAGTTGATGGAACTAGCATGAAAGCAGATAGTAACAGACTGATTAGTGCTGTTACTATGAACGTTCTAGTTATACGTAAAAAAGATAAATTTTTTCGGTAATACAGTAGGTAGCGTAAAATTAAGTAAATTAAGGCACCAACTACCAAGATAATTGAGAAATAAAAATTATTAATAAAGGTCCATGACAGTATTAAAATAAAAAAATGTGGTTTCTGACTTTGTAAAATTTTCTCGATACCAATAATAAGTAGTGGAAAAATAATGAAGGGTGTCAGAAAGAATGGCTGCATTAATGATGAATAGAGTGTGAATGATGTAAAGGTATAGATGAAGGTTCCACCTAAGATAGAACTGTTAGTCAGATTAAAGTGTCTTGCAAAGAAAATAAAAGATGCCCCAACACAGAATAACCTCAAGATTAGTGTGAACTGATAAACAGTAATCACGGAACTTGAAGGAAATAATAAGCTGACATAAGAAAAAATATCACCAATGATATAATAGGCAAAGATTTGGAACTGATCAGCGCCAAGACCTAATTTCCATGACCACATGGTTAATGGTTGAAATGGATGTTGGAGATAAGTACCAAGCAAGTTTCGATAGTTTTCTAAGATAGGTAGATGCTGTTCTGCGGGATCATGACTTTGAATGAGTGAATATCCAAAAAAGGCATAAGTGCCAAAAATAAGAGCGGTAAGGACTAAAAAAAAGGCAATATAGTATAAGTAAACCATTTTAGACTTTTTAATACCGAATTGAAATGTCATAATAAGTGACTCCTTACTTTTTACGATTTAAATATAACAAAAAAGGTGTTTATAAATTATTATGAATACCTTGTTGATTGATTTTTTAATTAAGTGATTTCTTTCTCTTATTATGTGTAGGTAAGGATAAACCAGACTGTTAAATATCCTTTTTTGAACTGAACACATCTGATTCTTTTACAATATAAATAGGTCGATTTTTAACTTCTAAGAAAATTTTTCCAAGATATTTTCCTAAGATACCAACACAGAATAGTTGGATACCACCCATCATTAAGATAATTGAAATAGTAGAGGGCCATCCAGCAGTTGGATCACCATAGACTAAAGCTCTAATAATAATAAAGATGATAGCAAAGAAAGAGCCAATAAATGACAAAAAGCCAACGTAAGTTGCAATTGAAAGAGGTGCCTCAGAGAATGCGATAATGCCGTCTAAAGAGTATTTAAATAATCCCCAGAAATTCCAACTGGTTTTTCCGGCAATACGTTCTTGATTTGTGTACTCTAAATATTTTGTGTTAAAACCTACCCAGCTAAAAATACCTTTTGAGAACCGATTGTATTCCGACATAGATAAAACGGCATCAACCATTTGACGGGTCATCAATCGATAGTCACGCGCACCGTTTACAATTTCAGTACTTGAAATACGGTTAATTAGCTTGTAAAAAAGAGTCGCAAAGGCAGAACGAATAGCAGGTTCACCTTTACGGGTCGTTCGACGTGTACCAACACAATCGTAATCATTATCGGGATCTTCTAAAATAGCTAACATTTTAGGTAAGAAAGAAGTTGGATCTTGTAAATCAACATCCATAACTGTGACATAGTCGCCAGTAGATTTTTGAAGGCCACAATATAGGGCGGCTTCTTTACCAAAGTTACGTGAAAATGAGGCATAATGAACGGTTTCTGGATGTTTTTTTTGTAACTGACGCATTTCACTAAGTGACTTATCTGATGAGCCATCATTAATAAACCAATATTCTAATTGAATATTTGGTAAGTTAACAGATTCTTTTTCAACCGCATCAAAAAAGAGTGGGATAGATTCTTGTTCGTTGTAGCATGGAACGACAATTGAAAGAACTTTGGTTGACATAAATGGAGCCCTCCTAAATATGAATTAAATTTTATGATTTTTTGAAAATAAATAGTTTACTAAATGCATAATTAATTACAACAATGAAGACTTGGTCAATTAACTTAACAAGTGAAGCATCTAAGTGGAGTACAGAAATACCAATTGTCATAATCAGTTGATCGATGACTAATGATAGAATCCGGAAACCAAAGAATGACAGAATTTCACGCATTAGACCAGAAAAGTTAGCATTTTTTGAACCAAAAACCCAGAGCTTATTCGTAACAAATGCAAAAATAACAGAGACAAACCAAGCAATGATGTTGGCAAACTGATAGTTCACGCTAAGATAGGAATGGAAAATAACAAAAATAATAATATTTATTAAAGTTGTTAGTCCACCAAAAATTAAATACGAAATTAATGCATAATGCGTTCGAATTAATTCATTAATTTTTTTCATAGGTTAATTTTCACCAACATTTGCTTTATCAAATAATTCTTTAGCAAAACCTTCAAGTTTCTCAATATCTTCTTCTTCGGGGGCTAAATCAATTTTTAGATTAGCTGTACCCTTAGTTGCGCCAGCTGATTCAAATGCGTCACCATACTTGTCCACGGCAGTACCGAAGAATTCACCATAGAATGTATCGCCAGACCCAGCAACGCCGAATAACTTACCAGTTAGATCAAGTTCTTGTAAGTCTTCATAGAACTCCATTCCTTCGTCAGGGAGTGACCCTTCATCATAAGTGTAAGGGACAACCACACTTATATCGAAGTTGGTTAAATCAGAGGCATCTGATTGTGAGATTTCCTCCATCTCAACGGTGGCACCTAAATTCTCGAATGCTTCTGTAATAATGTCAGCAACATCTTCATTATTACCTGTAATTGTTGCAAAAATAACCTTAGCTGAAACCAAACTAAATTCCTTCTTCCATTTTTAAATAATACTCAAAGTATATCAGATAAAAAAATGATTGTGAAAGGAATTAAGCATCTCGTAACAAATTCTAATCAATTGCGGTATAATAATTAAGAAGAATTATTTATAACTTAGGAGGAAATATTTATATGATCACATTAAAATCAGATCGCGAGATTGAAGAAATGCGTGCTTCAGGTGCTATTATTGCCGGGATGCATAAGGGATTACGCGATGTTATCAAACCAGGTATTTCTAGTTGGGAAATTGAAACTTTCTCACGTAAATATATTGAAAGCCATGGCGGTGTTGCTGAACAAATTGGTTTCGAAGGTTACAAATACGCAACTTGTGTCAGCATTAATGATGAAATCTGTCATGCTTTTCCACGTAAAGGGTTAATTTTAAAAGACAATGATTTAGTTAAAGTGGATACAGTTGTTAGTTTACATGGCGCAATGAGTGATTCTTGTTGGAGCTATGTTGTTGGTGAATCAACGCCAGAAATTGATAAATTAATGGCAGTCACACATAAAGCACTTTACTTAGGGATTGATCAAGCAGTTATTGGTAACCGTATTGGTGATATTGGTCATGCTATTCAGACTTATACGGAAGACCAAATGGGTTATGGCGATGTCCGTGAATATGTCGGGCATGGTATTGGACCAACAATGCATGAAAGTCCTTCAGTTCCTCACTATGGCCAAGCTGGTAAAGGGTTACGCCTTAAAGAAGGAATGACCATTACAATCGAACCCATGATTAACGTTGGCGGTTGGGAATCAGAAAGTGACGATCCTAATGGCTGGACTGCAAGAACTGCTGATGGTAGTTTGTCATGTCAATATGAACATGTGATTGTCATCACAAAAGATGGTCCCAAGATTTTAACATCACAAGATCCAGAATTTGACGCAAAATATCTATAAAATCTTCACTAACTATATTCAAAAATTGCCTTTAGATTAAATAAGTTTATTTTTAACTTATTTAATCTAAAGGCAATTTTTTTAATTTTAAATCGAATTCATGATAGAATTTACTACTTTAAATGATTAGGTGTGATAAAATATAATTTAATAATTGTTGGGATAAGATAAAAAGGTTAGTAATTAAATGAATGGATGAGGTGTATTGGGAAGATGGAACGATTAATTATTGTAGTACCTGCATATAATGAAGAAGAATCATTACCTAAATCAATCAGGGTATTAGACGAATTATTAGAAGGTTTTATCGAACAAAAACGTATTTCAGAGAAAAGTAAGATTCTTTTTGTTAATGATGGTTCAAGTGATAAAACATGGGAGATTATTAAGAGTAGTGCTGAACAAAATAAAAACATAACGGGAATTCAATTTAGTCGTAATTTTGGCCATCAAAATGCAATTATTGGTGGATTAACAGCAGCACGTGATTATGGAGATGTTTTCATAACGATTGATGCTGATCTTCAAGATGATGTTGAGGCAATGAGTCAGATGTTGGACGCTCGGTTAGAAGGTTATGATATCGTATATGGTGCCAGAAATGCTAGAGAAACAGATACAAAATTCAAGCGATGGACTGCAGAATTATTTTACGGATTTATGAAAAAAATTGGAGTGGAAATGGTACCAGATGCGGCAGATTATCGGTTAACTTCTCAACGTGTTGTAGATCATTTGTTACAGTACAAAGAACGTAATCTCTTTTTAAGAGGTATTATTCCGAAGATTGGTTATCCTAGTACAGTTGTCTATTATGCACGGAAAGAACGAGAAGCTGGGGAATCGAAATACCCCTTAAAGAAAATGTTAGCATTCGCATGGGATGGAATTACTTCATTTTCGATGGCGCCAATGCATTTCGTTTTAGGAATGGGTGTTATAACGACCTTGGTTTCATTTTTTATGGTAGTTTATTCAATTTGGCAATATCTTTCTGGACGAGTCATTCCAGGTTGGTCGTCCTTGATGATTTCAATTTGGTTTATCGGTGGAATTCAACTGATTGGGATTTCTGTGATTGGCGAGTATGTTGGAAAAGTCTTTAATGAAACTAAAGAGCGTCCTCGATTTATTATTCAGGATAATCTGTTGGTGACGGAGAAAAAGATAAATGAAAAGAAATAATTATTTTAAATTATCATTTATAGCACCGATTTTTGTGGTACTACTGGGGTGTTTGTTAACAATAGGCTCTTCACCATTATTTCAAACAAACAGCTGGGTAGATAGCAATGCAATGTTAACGATGGGAAGAGCAATGCTTCATGGGCTTGTTCCCTATAAGGATGTGATTGATCAACGCGGACCGGTCCTATACGCAATCTACGCTATTGGTGCGATTATAAAAGAAACAAATTTTTTTGGCGTATTTCTTATACAGGTTGTAAATGTTTTGATTATTTATACGTTATCTTTTAAAATTGCTAAAGATAGTGAGACTAATATTCAGCCACAGTGGATTGCAATTCTTGGGCCCTTGTCGTTGTTTATAACTAGTTCAATGAAGCTAGGTGGTTCTCCAGAAGAATTTGCATTTACATCAGTACTGTATTTATTGTTTATTGTTAATCGTTATCATCAAGATGTTATTGATATGCCACTTAGATCATTCTTTTTTATTGGACTGAATTTGAGCTTGATTTTTTGGAATAAGTATTCAATGATTGGTCCATTTGTTTTATTTTTTATTTGGACATTTTGTCTTTTTATGTACCAAAAAAAATTCCAACGATTTATTAAAGTTTTTTTTGTATCGATTGCGGGCTTTTTAAGTGTATCACTTGTTGTTCTTACTTTTTTCGTTTGGCAAGAAGCTATTAAAAATCTAGTTCAGATATATTTCGTTCAAAATTTGACTGCATACGGTAGTACAGATCAGTCAAAAATTATGAAATTGTGGAATATGTTTTTTCTTGTTAGTAAAGAAATTTCTGCTCACTATATTGTAATATCAATTATTTTGGCCGGCTGGATTAAAATGATTATTCAGAAAAAGAAAATTGCCTTGGAAATAGCTATGTTTTTTTTCGCACTTGTATTTGTTACAATGCAGAAAAAAGGAATGGATTATTATAATTTAGTATGGATGCCTTTTTTAGGGGTTTCACTGATTCGTTTAGTATCAGTTAGACTTGATATTGAAAATAGGGACACAAAGTATCTTTTTTTACCGGTTTATTTATTAATTTCTGCATCATTGCTTAGCCTACCTTTCGTAAATAATCAGAGCTTAAATCAATTAGTATTGAGAGGCGAGAAGGTATCTTATAGTAATGAAAGCTTAAATGCTCAATCTAGTTTTGGAAAAATCATGCGTAAGACGGATAAAAAGCCAACATTAATGTTAATTAACTCTTTAGACGGTGGGTTCTTTTTAGCAACACAATCCTTACCTGTAACAACATTTTTTCATAGATTAAATATGAATTACGATCAATTACCAACTATGTATAAGTCGTTTAATCACAATATGAAAACTAAAAAAGTAGATTTTGTGATTGTCAAATTATATAAAGCTCCTGAAAAGTCAAGGCAAGCACTAATAAAACAAGTTAATGCAGCGATTGATCCTCACTTACGCGCTACGTTAGAAGCTAATTATAAAGTGAAAGCTACGGCACAGAATAGTTTTGCAGAATCTTATGTTTTATTTTATAAAAAATAAGTTGAACTATTTTTATGAGGGGCAATTTCTATAATTAATCTGAGCAGATTTTAAGGCGATTAGTAGCAGATGATTGATTATTTTTAATGAATAATCAGTATTTATAAATATGATAGAATAAAGTTATTATTTAGTAATCTGAAAAAATAAAAGGAGAAGTTAATTATGAAAGTTAGAAAAGCAATTATACCTGCAGCAGGTTTGGGAACAAGATTCTTACCAGCAACTAAAGCAATGGCTAAGGAAATGTTGCCAATCGTTGATAAACCAACGATTCAATATATTGTTGAAGAAGCTAAAGCGGCAGGAATTGAAGATATTTTAATTGTTACGGGTAAAGGAAAACGTCCAATTGAAGATCATTTTGACTCAGTTCCTGAATTGGAAGCTAATCTAAAAGCAAAAGGTAAAACAGAATTATTGAAGATTGTTGAAGCAACAACAAATATCAACTTATTTTTTATTCGTCAATCGCATCCTCGTGGATTAGGGGATGCTGTCTTAATGGCTAAAGATTTTGTTGGTGACGAACCATTTGTTGTGATGTTGGGTGACGATATCATGCAAGATAAAGTACCTTTAACGAAACAATTAATGAATCGCTATGAAGAAACACATGCGTCAACACTTGCTGTGATGGAAGTCCCTCATAAAGAAGTCTCAAAATATGGGGTCATTGCACCACAAAATGAAGTTTCAAAAGGCTTATTCGATGTTGAAAAATTTGTTGAAAAACCAGCTGTTGAAGATGCACCAAGTGATTTGGCTATTATTGGTCGCTACTTATTAACACCAGAAATTTTTGGTATGTTAGAAACACAAGAACCTGGTGAAGGAAATGAAATTCAATTAACAGATGCGATTGATCGGTTAAATAAAGTTCAACGAGTATTCGCACATGAATTCAAAGGTGATCGTTATGATGTTGGTAACAAATTTGGCTACTTAAAAACAAGTATTGAATTTGGATTGAAACATCCAGAAGTTAAAGATGAACTCAGAGAATACATTAAAGAACTATCTAAAAAATTATAATTATGTTAGAAGGCTAGGTCACTTTAGGTGACTTGGCCTATTTTTTTGGTTAAATGTGATACAATTTATTTTTACGGAGACCTATCGGAGTCGGAGGAATCACATGAAAAGTAAGTTCATTCAATTTATTAATGTCTTTAAAATGCAATTTACAAATGCTGATGTTAGTAATTCTGCGGTCATTATTGCTTATTATACGCTGCTATCTATTTTTCCAGCGATTATTTTTATTGGAAATTTATTACCTATGCTACATTTAAAAGTTTCAGTTATCCTAGAATATTTAAAAATTGTGATGCCATCAACCATTTATAATATTTTAGCGCCATTAATTGAATCATTCTTGAAAAATGGGAGTGGTGGGTTGTTGTCAATTGGGGCTGTTGTGACATTGTGGACGGCAAGTAAAGGCATTAATGCGCTTAAAAAGAGTTTTAACCATGCTTATGGTGTTGCAACTAAACAGAATGCTATTATTAGTCGGGTTGCATCATTAGTCTTAACGATTTCCTTAGTGGCCGCACTGGGCGCAATTGTTCTGTTCTTTGGATTCGGTCAGATGGTCGTTGAGTTCTTAACACCAATCTTCCATCTGCCAAATACCTTTTTAACCGTGATTACGACGGTTAAATGGCCAGTTGCTTTGATAGGTATTTTTATTATTATTTTGTTGTTATATCGCATTTTACCTAGTGTGAAACTAAGAATTAAGTCAGTTTTACCTGGGACCATCTTGACAACTATCGGTTGGATTTTACTAGCTCAGGGATTTTCAATATATGTTCGGTACTTTGGCGGTTCATTCAGTAGTTACGGTGCCATTGGGACAGTAATGATTATGTTATTTTGGTTGAACTTTGGTGCCTGGATAATTATGTTAGGTGCTGTACTGAATGCAACAATCGCAATTATTCGTCATGGAGAAATTGAAGAGCAATCAAGTCGGTTGAATACGTTAGTCAATCAATATACAGATCGATCAAATCGAAAAAAGTAGAAAAATAAGTAATGAGTGTGATGCAGATTAATATTTGCGAAAGTAACGTTTCGTAGATGTTAGTCTGTTTTTTCTATTTATATTATAGAAGGAAATAGTATAAAATAATTTTTTTGTTATTATTGATACTAAAATTATTGATTTGTAGAAATTATTGTTTAATAAGAAATTTTTTTGTATTGAAAATGAAATATTTCAATAGTAAACGTAACGTATAATTAAAGAAGCAGTACGTTTAGGCTTTGAAAGCGAAAACAAATAAAAAAGAGAGGCTTATCTATTGACAATAGAATTAAATAATGATTAAACAAAAGAATTTAAGTTTCATTTAAGAATGTTAACAGGTATAATGAATTATTGTGTTACTGTATACATCTTTAAAAAAATTATTTAGGGGTAATCAATTATGAGTGAAGAGCAATATCAACATCATCAAGGTAGTCACAAGAGGCATCATAGCCACAAAAAAAAAATAATGAGTACACCAAAAAAATGGGGAATTGGCGTTGGTGTTGTTATCGCCGCTTTATTGGTAATTGGCGGAGGAATGATGGCTAAGATTTATCTAGATGCAAAAGATGTCGTAGATAATACCTATCAAAAAGTAGAAGTTAGAAGTAAACGAGCAACTGGTGCGGTGTCATTAAAAAAAGAGGCACCCTTTTCAGTATTAATTTTAGGTATTGATACAGGTGAGGCTGGTAGAACGTATCAAGGACGCTCTGATACAATGATGGTGGCTACCGTTAATCCCAAGACGAAAACGACAATGTTGACTAGTTTACCTCGTGATACGAAGATTCCGATTACTGGACATGGGACAGAGAATAAGTTAAATGCCGCATATGCGTATGGTGATGTATCGTTAGCAATGGATACGATTCAAAACTATTTGAATATTCCAATTGATTACTACGTTGAAATGAATATGAAAGGGTTAGAAGAATTAACTGGTGCTGTTGGTCCCATTACAGTTAATAATCCGTTCACATTTACAGCTGAAAAACATTCTTATGAAAAAGGCGAGGTTGAATTAACTGAGAGCAATGTATTAGATTTTTCTAGAATGAGGCATTCTGACCCTAATGGTGATTATGGTCGTCAAAAAAGACAACGATCAATTGTGACTGCGTTAGGTAAGAATATTGCATCAGTTAGTGGTGTCACAAAGTACAAACAGATTTTAAGTGCCTTAGAAAGCAATATGAAAACAGACTTAAAGTTCTCCGATATGAAAGCAATTGCGACTAAATATAGAGGTGCAATTGGGACAATTAAAGATATACAACTTCAAGGCCAGTCACAGATGATAGGTGGCGTGTCATACGAAGTGGTCCCAACAGAACAAGTAACGAAGGTATCTAAAATGATCAGAAAACAATTAGAATTAGACTAGGAGACTTATACCAATGGAAGAAACGATTAATATTGAACAAATTTTTAATATTTTAAAGAAACATCTTAAATTAATTGGTGGATTGACAATTTTTGGAGCACTATTCGCACTTCTTGCAACAATCTTCTTTATGACACCAAAGTATGATACAACCGTTCAAATTTTAGTTAATAGAACAGAAACAGACAATAATATGGCCGCTGCATATAATACACAACAAGCAGATGTTCAGATGATTAGCACATATAAAGATATTATTCAAAATAAAATTGTGTTAGATCCTGTCAGAAAAGAAATCGCTAAAAAAGATAATTTTATTGGGACAAGTGATGACTTAAAGGGACAAATAAGTATTTCAAATGAAGAACAGTCACAAGTATTTAGTGTGACTGTTCAAGATACGAATGCGTATCGGGCTGCTGATATCGCGAATACTGTAGCTGATACGTTTAAAAAGAAAATTAAAAAAATGATGAAGGTTAATAATGTGACAATTGTTGCTGATGCAATTGCAAAGCCTAATGCTGTGTCACCAAATAAAAAAATGAACGTTTTAATAGGTCTGTTACTTGGTGCAATTATTGGAATCGCAATTGCGTTTGCAATAGAGTTGCTTGATAAAACAATCAAGGGGACTGAATTTTTGACTGACCTTGGGTTGGCTAATCTTGGTATGATTAATCATATTGATGAAACTAAGAAAAGCCAAGGTCTTTTTGGACAATCGACATTGGGAGCTCGAAAACATACTAACTTAGGCAGATAGGAGTTATATAGAATGAATTTATTTAGAAAAGAAAAAAAATTATCCACCGATAGTATTGATAATGGGGTTGGATTGATTACCGTGACGCAACCAACGTCAACAATTGCTGAACAATTCCGTACGGTTCGAACGAACATCCAATTTTCAAGTATTGATAAAGAAATGAAAATAATTATGGCAACTTCTTCAGGACCTTCTGAGGGGAAATCAACGGTCATTACTAATCTTGCAGTAACATATGCTAATCAAGGATTGAAAGTTTTATTAATTGATGCAGATATGCGTCGACCAACGGCTCATCAAACATTTGGTTTGAGTAATCAGACTGGATTGACAAATTGTTTAACTGAAAAAGATATTGATATAGCTAAAGCAGTTGAAGAAACACCAATTGAGAATCTATACGTCATGCCATCAGGTCCTACACCACCAAATCCTTCTGAATTGTTAAATACAAAACGGATGGATGCAATATTGGCTGCTGTTGCTGAACAAATGGATATGGTTATTATTGATACACCGCCATTGATTTCAGTAACAGACGCACAGATTGTGGCAACTAAAGTTGATGGCACAATCTTAGTTGTGCGAGAAGGTGTAGCCAGTAAAGGTGCTGTTATGAAAGCTAAGGAATTATTAGATGGCGTTCATGCGAAAATAATTGGAACCATTTTAAATGATGTTTCAGGTAGTGATGAATCTGGTTATTACGGTGGTTACTATGGGTATTATAAATAAAATAAGTTATTTGGGTGGAGTAAGTAAAAGTTGATATAATTTTGCATGAATTTAAAAAACTTAATAATTAAATTCAAGAATAGATTAGATGGGAATAAATCAAATGAGATTAACAAGACGTATGAAACAAGTTATATTAATATTGGTAGATATATTTTTGATTTTTTTAGCAAATATATTAGCGTTATCCTTTATTGGCCGCTACTTATATATTGAACCGAAATATATGGTTATATTTTTTTTGATTGAAATTGCTATTTATCTCATAATGGCAGGATGTTTAAAAGTATACAGCCATATAAATCGATTTACTGGAATAAAAGAAATTGATGCTATTGTGGTTAGTCTTTTAGTATCATTTGGTGTTACTGAGATGACAACATTTTTAATTGGTGAAAAATTTTCACGTCGTTTTTTTCTGTTATCACTTATTTTTTCCGCGCTATTTGTACCTGGCTCACGCTATGTATGGCGTGTAATTAATGGTATTAGGAAACGTAATACAGGAGTTGAAAAAAAAGTTCTAATTATTGGAGCGGGTCGGTCTGGTAACTTTTTTGCAAGTACAATCAAAATGGAAGATACAACTTTTGAGATAGTTGGTTTTTTAGATGATGATAAAAATAAATTTGGTATGATAATGGAAGGTAAAAAAGTTTTAGGACAGGTTAAAGATTTAGCACGTATTTTAGATAACCATAAAGTTGATCAGGTAACAGTGGCAATTAGTGAGCTAGATGGCTCTGCCTATAGCTACATTGTTGATACGGTCCATGCAACAGATACAAATATTGTCCTTAATCGTATGATTAATATAGAAGATTTAATTTCTGAAGGTGGTAAAGCAGAACTTGAAGAAATTAATATAGAAGATTTATTAAATCGTGATGAAGTGAAATTAGACATGAATAAGATTGCTAATACGATTACTGGAAAAGTTATTATGGTAACTGGTGCGGGTGGTTCTATTGGTTCTGAGATTGTTCGTCAAGTGTCTCGTTTTCAGCCAAAACAAGTTATTCTTTTGGGGCATGGTGAAAATTCAATCTATCTTATTACTAAGGAGATGCAGAGAAAGTATCCTACTGGTGAGATTGATTTTAGACCAACTATTGCAGATGTCAGAGATCGTGAATTAATGTTTAGTTTAATGGAAAAATTACACGTTGATGTTGTTTACCATGCGGCGGCACATAAGCATGTACCATTAATGGAATATAATCCTAAAGAAGCAGTGAAAAATAATGTATTTGGAACAACTAATGTCGCTGAGGCAGCTAAGGCCAACAATGTTGATCGATTTGTCATGATATCAACGGATAAGGCGGTTAATCCAACTAACGTAATGGGTTCAACAAAACGGATGGCTGAATTAATTGTTACAAACCTGAATGAAGAAGGACATACTAAGTTTACGGTTACTCGATTTGGTAATGTTTTGGGATCTCGCGGGTCTGTAGTTCCTTTATTCAAACGTCAAATTGCAGCGGGTGGACCAATTACAGTTACTGATTTTAAAATGACTCGTTTCTTCATGACTATTCCTGAAGCATCACGTTTAGTGATTCAATCAGGTGCAATTGCAAAGGGTGGTCAATTGTTCGTTCTAGATATGGGGAAACCAGTGAAAATTCTTGATTTAGCCAAGAATATGATTAGACTTTCCGGACTTTCTGAATCTGAAATAGAGATTAAAGAAGTCGGTATGCGTCCTGGCGAAAAACTATATGAAGAATTAATTTCAGATGGTGAATCTAGTGGTGAAAAGGTATTTGATAAAATATATTTAGGGATTGTTTCTAAAATAAATCCAGAAGACATTAAAACCTTTGCAAGTGAATTATTATTGTTACCAGATGATGAAGTAGAAGAAAAAATTATCGCATATGCTAACAATCATAATGGTGCAGTAGATAATAAAAAGTCAGAGCTCTCATAAGTATTAGTTATTGAAATAGACATACAATAGTGAGGCGGTAAAAATTTATGTATCAAAAACATTTTAAACGTTTAATTGATATCTTACTTTCAAGTATAGGATTAGTTGTTTTATCATGGCTATTTTTAATATTAATTATTGCCATTAAATTAACTTCGCCGGGACCAGTATTATTTAGACAAAAGCGAATTGGTAAAAATCGTAAATTATTTGAAATATATAAATTTCGTTCAATGCGCATTGATACCCCAGATGTTCCTACTCATTTATTAGATAATCCAGGGCAATGGATTACTTCAGTAGGGAAATTTTTACGGAAGTCATCATTAGATGAATTACCTCAGATGTTAAATATATTCAAGGGGGATATGAGTATTATTGGTCCTCGACCAGCGTTATGGAATCAAAATGATTTAGCTAATGAACGTGATAAATATGGTGCTAATGATGTGTTACCAGGGTTAACTGGTTTAGCACAAATATCAGGTCGTGATGAATTACCTATTCCTATTAAAAGTAGACTTGATGGTAAATATGTAAAACATATTACATTTATAGGTGATGTAAAATTATTTTTTGGCACGTTTTTATCAGTATTAAAAGCTGATGGAGTAGCTGAAGGAACTAATGGAAATGATATAGACAAGAAATAACTAGTATAGATTGATTTATGTTAATCAAGAGGTGTTTTATATATATAAAAGGATGATATGATATGAAAAGGGTTTTAATTACAGGCAAAAATAGTTATATTGGACGGTCATTTATGGAACGAGCAAAGTCTAATGGTATGGAAGTTGATGGGATTTCGGTCCGAGATGATAGTTGGAAAAATATGAATTTTGGAAAGTATGATGCGGTTTTACATGTAGCTGCTATTGTACACCAAAAACAAAGTGTTAATACGTTGAAAATATATCAAAAAATAAATCGTGATTTACCATTTGAAATTGCTAGAAAGGCTAAAGCTGAAGGAGTTAAGCAATTTGTTTTTATGAGTTCAATTGCTATTTTTGGTAAAACAGGTACTTTGAGAAATGTTGAAGTAATTGATGATACGACTGCAATTAGACCTAAAACATTTTACGGTGAAACGAAAGCTGAGGCGGAAGTTAAACTTCAATCATTAAGTGACAATAATTTTATAATAACTATATTACGACCACCAATGGTATATGGTAAAGATGCTCCTGGTAATTACAATTCACTAGCAAGGTTGGCTTTAAAATTGCCCATTTTACCTGGTATTAAAAATCAACGAAGTATGATTTATATAGGAAATTTAGTTGAATTTATTTATCAAATGATTAATCAGCAACTAGGGGGTACATTTAGTCCACAAAATGAAAAATTAGTGGATACTAATCAAATGATAAAAATGATTCGGAAGGCACATGGTAAAAAAACAATTATCTTACCATTTGGAATGTTTGCTGTTAAAATGGTGGCATATCTTACTGATGTAATGAATAAGGTTTATGGAAGTTTGATTATTAATATTAAATATAATTTTAATGGAAATTATCAATTAACAAATCTTGAAAAAAGTATTATTGAAATAGAATATATTGAGAAAAGCTAAAATAGTTAGTTATATAAGTTTAATGAATATAGTTAATGGTTTGAAAGGAAAAAAATTGGAAAAAATATCAATAGTTATGCCAGTGCATAATGCTGCAACTACATTGGAAGAATCTATTAATTCAGTACTTTCTCAAAGCTATAAAAATTTTGAATTAATAATTATTGACGATTTTTCGTCAGATACGTCACTTGATATTCTTGAAGAAATTTTGAGTATCGATTCACGAATTAACTTAATTAAAAATAAAAAAAATATAGGTGTTGCTGAAAGTAGAAATATAGGTGTTTCTAATTCAAGTGGAAAATATATTGCTTTTTTGGATGCTGATGATAAATGGAATAAAGATAAGTTAAAAAGGCAACTTGTTTTTATGGTCAAAAATAAAAGTCAATTTTCATTTATGAATTATGAGCTAATTAATTCAAAAGGATTTATTATTGGTGAAAGATTTGGAAAGGACAAGCATATAGATTTTAAAAAGATGATTCGTGGAAACCAGGTAGGGTTATTAACTGTTATGATTGAAAGCCAAGTAATTAAAAAATATAGTATGCCACATATAGGTCATGAAGATTACGCAACATGGATTGCTATGACAAAAGACAATGTTATTGTCGATTATTTGGAAACATCAAAATCAATGGCACAGTATAGAATACATAAGTCAATTTCAAGTAATAAATTTAAGACTATTATCTGGACCTGGAAAATATATAGAAATGTGGCTAAATTAAATTATTTTTCAAGTATAGTCTCAATGTTATTTTTTATTAAAAATGTTATATCTCGTAAAAATAGAAAATAAATTTGAAAACATTTGTACTAACCTTGGAGGTAATAATCAGTGGAAGATATTATTAGAATTTTACAGTTACCCGGAACAATAACTAGAAAAGACGGTAGAATGAGTGTTGTAATGAATGCATATAAAAGCATTGATAGGTCTAAATTCCAATTTGATTTCATGGCAGTAGAAGCACCTGGAGATACCTATGCTGATGAAATACGACAAATGGGTGGGAAAATATTTTTAGTGGAAAAAGATGATGCTAGTATCTCTAAATTACGAGAATCATTAAAATCCGTTATTAAAAAGTATCATTATAAAAATGTCCATTACCATGCTATTTCAGAATGGGGATTTACTTTAGGAATGCTAAAAAAGATGAAGATTCCTAATATTATTGTACATAGTCATGCAACAAAATTAAGTGAGTCATTGTGGAAGAGACCTCGGAATCGAATATTCAGTTTGAATGTACTATGGGGCGTCAATCAATATATAGCTGCTTCTAAAGAAGCGGGGAAAACCCTATTTTGGCCAAGAAAAAATTATAAGGTAATACCTAATGCTGTTGATATTGGTAAGTTTAAATATAATAATAGTAATCGATATGAAATAAGAGATAAATATCAAATTAACAATGATACTATTTTGATTGGGCATATTGGAAGGTTTGCCAAACAAAAAAATCATAAATATTTATTGAATATTTTCAAGGTACTACATTCTGAAAAACAAAATACGAAATTATTATTAATTGGATCTGGGCCAGACAAAAATGAAATAATAAAAGATATAAATAATTTTGAGTTACAAAATGATGTAATAATAATAAATTCTACGAAGAGTCCTGAAAAATTTTATTCAGCTATGGATATTTTTCTGATGCCATCATACTTTGAAGGCTTACCAATGGCTGGAGTAGAGGCACAAGCCAATGGGTTGCCAATAATTTTTAGTGATACAATCACTAAAGAAGCTAATATCGTACACGCTGAATATATTGGTATAAAAAGTAAAAATATAAAGGATTGGGTTAATAAAATTAAAGAAATTAATTTAAATAATCATGTGTGTAATGTAGAAAAGTATTTTAAAAAGAATGGTTTTGATGCAAAAACTAATTCTAAATTGTGGGAAGATTTATATTACTAACGAATAAAGGAATGATAAGTTATGATGATTTATATTGTTATGTTAATGTTTACTATCTTCAGTTCTAGTATCGTTAGATTTAGTAAAAGTGCATATTTATTTTTTTCAATTGGATTAATTTTTGTTGTAGTTGGTTGGAGGGCACTGACCATTGGGAGTGATACACCCGTATATGTATCGCTTTTTAATAGAACTAGTTCTACGGGTCCAATCTTGAATCACGGAGATAGTATTTTAAATTCCAGATTTGAAATTGGATTTTTATACTTTAATCGTATTTTAGCACATATAACAAGTAATCCTAGAATATTATTGGTCTGTAGTTCTTTTGTAGTTTGCATATTTTTATATTTTTTCTTGAAAAAATATTCGACTAATATCGTAGTTAGTATAGTTCTATTCATCACGATGGGATTTATGGCACAATCTATGAACATCATGAGACAAGCTATGGCTATCGCTGTATTAATGCTTGCTTTTAAATATCTAGTTAATGATAAAACAACTAAATTTATATTAACGGTATTTGTTGCTTTTTTATTTCATAAGGCGGCAATTTTGTTTATGATACTTTTATTTTTTAAACATGTAACAGTAACAAAAAAAATGCTAGTTTTTATACTTGTTATTACACTAGCATTAATGACTTATTTATCTCAAATCATGAATATATTTGTTAGTTTAATGCCAACATATGACTATTATGAAGGGACTACATTTGATACAAGTTTGAAATGGGGTACATTTTTTAATATTTTAGTATTAATTGTGTTTTTATTTATTGGATTGTATGCTAAAAAAAATACGACTGAGAAACTTTTTTTGGAAAACTTTAGCAATAAAACATGGAATATATTACAGATGATGCTTATATTGAATATTGTAATATTAATTTTATCAACAAAATTTGCAGTTTTGGATAGAATGGCTTTAGATTTTAGTATGGCCTATTTAATTTATGTGGGTAATGCAATTAATATGATTAATAAGCCTTGGGTTAGATTAATTATGAATATTGGTGTTATTATTTTAAGTATTTCTTATTTTGTAATAATTTTAATTTATCGTCCTAATTGGACGACTATTACTCCATATATATTTAATTAAAATGGAAATCCATGCAAAAATTAATTTAGTGGTGAATTTATAATTGAAATACAATACTCAGTTAAAATAAAAAAGCTTATAAAATACTATCATCATTTTACTGCAAATGAACGAGAAACAATACTATTAGGTGTTCATTTAAATCTATCGGTTCGGTCAATTGCAAAAGAATTGTAGCAATTACCAATCATCTGTTAGTCATGAATTACGCTGTAATCATTTCGTTTATTCAGCCGTAGACGCTCAAGTAGCCTACGGCTGAATAAATCTAAAAGAAAATTAAATTCAAAAAATAATGAGTTAAGAAATTTGGTTATTGATTTAATTACGTGACTGACTTGGTCGTCGGAACAAACATCATGTAGGTTAAAACATGAATCTAGTCAATTTTCAATTAGCTACAATACTATTTATCGAGCAATTTACTCAAATAACCTGAGAATTAAATTAAAAAATCGTAGTTTTAAAGGAATCGTTCGTAAGTTACGACATCGTGGCAAAACAAGACATTCAGCGTCTCATATTGAAACGCGTGGCGAAATAAAAATATTTAATACAATTTATGATAGACCGGAAAATGCTAACAAGCGTAATCGAATTGGTGATTGGAAAGCTGATACAGTCATTGAAAAATTAGGTCACTCAGGTATTGTCACTTTAGTTGATCGACGTAGTCGATACTTACTAACAGCTAAAGTACCTAAAAAGATTTCCATAAAAGCAATTTCAATGATGATTCGATTGTTATCAAAATTACCCAGTAGTCATATTTTAACAGCTATAACAGATAGAGAAAAATACGCTATATTAACTAATGTACTAAACGTCCCCATCTATTTTCTTGATGCGCATGCTCCATGGTAACGAGGCACTAATGAAAATGTTAATGGGTATACGTGAATATTTACCTAAAAGAACGGATGTTGATAATTACAGTCAAAATGATATTCAATAATTTATAGCTATACTTAAATAACAGATTTCGAAAAATTTTGGGATGGAAGGCACCTTATGAATTATTTTATAATAAATTGTTGCACTTGATTTGACAATTCGTCGTTAAAAAAGTAAGTCAGAGGAGAAATTAATGATATGAATATTTTACTGGTGGGTGAACATACCTTATCCAAGGGTCCAGCGATTGCAAATCGTAATTTAACAAAAGCGATACAAGATAAATACGTTGATGTACATATCATTAATTTTGAACATCAAAAATATCAAAAATCAAGGAAAATAAATAAATTATGGAAGGCAATGAGGAATTCTGACGTAGTTGTCATTTCGACGCTTTCTAAAATTAATTATTTTGCGGTTTTTTTTGCAAAGGTGCAAAAAAAAAGAATTATTTATATTGCTCATGGAATGTCATCAATAGAAGGACATAGATTTAACGAACAGGAATATAATGAGTTACAAAATGGAAACATATTCCAAGGGTGGAAATATACTAGGTTAGAAAAGTTTATGTTTCAAAATTCTAACAAGATATTTACTGTCTCAAAAAGTTTTGCAACGCTTTTAAAAATTATAAATCCGGATTATTCCAAAAAAATAGATTATTTTTATAATGTAACCCCTTATAAAAGTGGTGATAAATACGATAAAATATCGTTTCTTCAAAAAAAAGATATTGTTGTTTCTTTTGGCGGTGGAAGAGTTATGAAAAATAACATAGTCGTTGCTAAAGCAATTGATGAGTTAAATGCTAAAACAAAAATGAATATTGAATTAATCATTGCTGGAGCAGATGGTCCAGATACTGAAGACTTAAAAAAGTATGAGTGCGTAAGTTATCGCGGAAGTCTTTCTGAAAAAGAAGTAAATGCTATATTAGCAAATGCAAAATTGTATGTTCAAAATAGCACGTTTGAAAGTTTTTCATTGGCTGTTGCTGAAGCTTCATTTTTAGGTGCTAATATTTTGATTAGCCGTACGGTAGGCATAGTAGATTTATTTAAAGATATTCCTGATGAAGCAGTAATAAATAATCCATTTGATGTTGGAGAGATTAGGGATAAAATACAACAAAATATGGAATATAATTATGCATCATTTGAAATTGATAATTATATTCCAAATAATGGTGGTAGAGAATATGAGCATGATTTTAATTATTTTGTTACTAAGTTAGAAGAAATTGTAAAATAAAATTATTAGTGTGCATAAAACTTAAATGATGGTTACTCTGAATAATTTAGCAAGAAGTAATGAATTAAATTTATTTTTTGTTAACATATAGAAAATATTTTTTATTTATAGAATGAAGTTAATACCAAATATAACCGTACAAATAAATTTGTTAATAGAGGGTTAAATATGATTAAAAAATCTGTAGTGATGTCTACGTATAATGGGGCAGCATATATAAAGGAACAATTAGAAAGCCTAATTAGTCAAACTGTGTTACCTGATGAAGTCATTATTCAAGATGATGGGTCAACTGATGATACTAGTGACATAGTTCAGAGATTTATTAACGATAATTGTTTAGATAGTTGGCATTTTTCAATTAATGAAAAAAATATTGGATGGCGTGATAACTTTATAAATATCATGAATAGAGCAAGTGGTGAAATAATATTTTTATGTGATCAGGACGATATTTGGTATTCTAATAAACTACAAGTAATGACAAAAATTATGAGTTCTAATAAAAATATAAAGGTTCTTGCACATGCATACGATGAAAAAATAGAAGAAGGCGGAATACATGAGCGTAAGCAAATAAAAATAAGTAGTAAGGATAGGGTGGCCCAAATAAAATTTAATCGAAAAAATTATGATATCATTAGTCCTGGATGGTCATTAGCGGTTAGAAAAGATTTTATGAATGTTGCTAATGAATCCTTTGATATTGCAAAATGGGTTTCACATGATCAAGCAGTTTGGTCTACAGCCTTGATGAGGTCGGAAGCATATTTTGTTAGCACTAAATTAGGTAGTTGGCGAAAACATGGGAAAAGTGCTGTCAGATCAGAATCGAAAAAAAAAGAAACCGATGTATCTAAATTTAATAAGCTAAGAAAAAGAGAGATAGTTGATTATACAAGGAACATTCAGTTTCTTTCTGAAATGTATAAAATATTATTTGAGATGGATAGTGAACAATATAGAAATGAACTTGATTTAGCTAATAAGATTATATTTGAATATACAAAATCGTTTGACAGGTTTAAAAAGAAAAATATTATATCAATAATTTTTCATAGGCATGAGTATATATCGAATTATGATTGGTTGATTAATATTGCATTGTGTCTCAGAATTTTTCTTAATTAAATTTTAAAGTAATTAACATAGAAGCGATTGATGATAAGATTCATTAGAACAGCTAAAGTGCTCCTACATCAAATATCCGAATAAAAAAATTATTAATGATTTAGCTGATTTTGAATATATTTGTTGATAATTTTTCTTTAGTATTTTTAATTAACTTTAAAAAAAATTTAAAGTTAATTAAAAATTGTTAGATAGTAGATAATGAGCATATTATGAAGGGAGAATTAATTTTGAAGAGAGATGAATTACTAACGCTAGAAGAAATTCAAAAAATTGAATTTAATATTTTAGAATACGTTGTAAAAATATTAGACGAAAATAATTTAGTTTACTGTTTAGATGGTGGAACATTACTAGGAGCAGTTCGACATCACGGATTTATTCCATGGGATGATGATGTTGATTTGGTCATGCCAAGAAGAGATTATATGAAATTTATTAAAACTTTTAGAGAATCTGATAGGTATAAAATGTTATCTCCTTATGATGAAACGAGGTTTAAAGTACCATATATTAAAATTGTTGATAATACTACTACACTAAGAGAACGTCAATCTAGAATTTCTGGTGGAGCATTTATTGATATTTTCCCTAGTGATAATTTACCAGAAAATAAAAAAAAAAATAAATTATATTTAATGAAAGTGAGAATAGTTAGAAGCCTTATTACAGTAACGTTAATTATTCATCCTGATAGTGTGAAAACATTAATTCTCTGGATAATTGGAAAATTTTTATCGAATAATATATTAAATAAGTATTTTGATTTATTGGTTCAGAAATATAATAAAACGGATTCTAAAAGGGTATCTTTACTTGTTATTAAGGGACAAAGCTTGACAGATAAAGAGGGATTTCCTGAAGAATGGTTTACCAATCGAAAGAAATTAAAATTTAATGGAATTGATTTTTTTGTTCCTGGAGAATATAAAGCATATTTAAAACATAATTATGGAAATTTCATGGAAATACCAGATTTAGCACATCAGGGTACACATAAATTAGAGGTTAGTTGGAAAAAATGATATATAAAAATTAGGTATTGATACTTAATTTTGTATTATGATTCTATAGATGTATTTACGGACAAAATTTCGTTCGATATCTTATATCATAAGAGGTGCTTTTACGACAAAGCGTTATGAGCAAGATTTCAGAAGTTCTATTGACTAAAGGGTAAAATTATTCATAGTGATATTGAAAAACAGCTAATAGATAAGTTAGCTGTTTGAATCATGTCTATTAGCAAACAGGGGTAAATAGTCCTATTCATGAAAAAATCATCTATATTGAAGGATTTCATTCTTTATTTAAAAATGGGAAAATTTCCTAGCAATAATTTTAGTCGATGGAGCACGTTATGAATCAATGAATAAATATAATAACTGGTTCAATTTTAATAATGAATGGTCAAATTATTAGCAAACGTATTCAAAAAAAGCTAGATATCAAACAATATTTTTGTCCGGTAATTTACCATAAGAGCAATATTTAGATTGGGAGAAAAGTGGAAATATGGATGGAAAAATAGTTGATACATTTAAAGCAATAAAATATAATAGAATAACTTATCGAATTAAATTAGAAATAATGAGATATAAATGGCGAAAAAGTAATCATCATAATGAGACAGTTGTTGTAAATAGATTTCCTATGGAAAAAATTTCGGTTGGAAATCATACATATGGCGGTATAAAATTCGAAACATGGGGTGCTGAAAATGAAGCGCTTATTATAGGTTCGTTTGTCTCGATTGCAAAAGACGTCATATTTTTGGGCGGCGGGAATCATAAATTAAATATTTTTACTACATTTCCATTTGAGGTTAAATTTCAAAATAAAGTTTCAGAAGCAATTTCTAATGGACCTATCGTTGTTGAAGATGACGTTTGGATTGGACAGGGTGCTTTCATCTTATCAGGTGTTAAGGTGGGACAAGGGGCCGTAATAGCTGCTAAAAGTGTGGTGACGAAAGATATTTCTCCATATGCTATAGTTGGAGGAAACCCAGCTAAAATAATTAGATTTCGGTTTACAGAAAATCAAATAAAAAAATTGATTGAATTAGATTATTCTAAAATTCCTGACGAATTTTTCTCGAGTGATAACAAATTGTTGAATGGAAATATTGATACATTTTTGAACAGTAGTGAATTTAAAAAAATGTCAAAAAAAAAGGAATTATAGGATGAAACTTAAAAAAATATTGTTAGATTTTGGATACGTAATTTTTTCTAACGTGCTTGTACTTATGGTTTCAACAATTGTAATCTTAGTTGTCCCAAAATTAGTTGGTGTAAAAGAGTTTGGGTACTGGCAGTTATTTACTTTTTTTTCAAGTTATTTGGGATTACTTCCACTAGGTTGGCTTGATGGAATTTACTTACGTTACGGTGGAGAAAAGTATTCTGATTTAGATAAAAATAAATTTTTCTCTCAGTTTGTTATGTTGATGATTTTGCAACTATTTTTTGCTGTTCTAATAGTTATTTCTGGGTTATTTATGGAAAATTCACATTATGCATTTATTGCGTTTTCTTTAGCAGGATACTTAATTGTATACATAGCCCAATCTTTTTTTAAATTTGTACTGCAGTTAACTAATAGAGTCAGGGAATATTCAGTAATCACATTAATATCTAGTTTACTATATGTTATATCAATAATATTGTTACTACTTCTGGGTTACAGGAAATTTGAACTGCTAATTGGGGCATTTATTTTTGGCAACACAGTGGCTATGTTTTATGGAGGGTTTTTAATAAAAGATATATTTATTTCTGGAATTAATAATTTTCATTGGACTTGGTCAGAAATGAGATTGAATATTAAAGTTGGATCCCAATTGCTAATCGCAAATGTTGCTTCTCTTCTGATTATCGGTGTCGTTCGAATCGGGATTCAAAATGGCTGGGGAATCGAAACATTTGGGAAAATATCATTAACTTTACAAATTTCAAATTTATTAATGGTATTTATTGGCGCAATTAGTCTTGTACTTTTTCCAAAATTAAGAAGAGTAGAACGAGATAAAATGAACGAGATATATCCGATACTTCGTGATACATTAATGCCAGCCATTTTTATAGGAATTTTGGTATATTTCCCAATCAGTTACCTAATTCCTTTATGGTTACCAAAATATAACTCGGCGTTAATTTATATGTCGGTGCTTTTTCCGATGGTGGCATATCAAGCTAAATTCGAAATTTTATCTAATACTTTTTTGAAAGTGTTACGTATGGAGAGACAACTATTATTTATAAACGTGATTACATTGCTCATTAGTGTAATATTGACGATTGTTTCCGTATTTACTTTACATAATTTAACAATGACAGTATTTACAATAATAATTGTAATGGCAATTCGAAGTACCATTGCTGAACTTTATCTTAAATCAAAATTAAAAATAAAATTTTCAGTGGAAATGTTGATTGAAACCGTGATGATTATCGCGTTTATTGCTTTAGCATGGTATCTATCAGTATTTGGGGCATTTATCGGATATATAGTTATTTTAATCGTATATTTAATAATTAAAAAGAAAGATATTTTACAAGCAGTGCGTGCAATGAAAAAAATATAGTTTTAATTCAGTATCCTGAAAAATATGTTGATAGTAAACTGTTTTTCGGGATATTTGGTATAGGGGTCTATGTTTAGATATGCGCATATATTTTGAATTAATAAATTATAATATATGATAAACTAATTCAGTTATTAACATCTGTATATAGGAGGAAGTTATTTATGAAGGGAATAGTATTAGCTGGAGGTAGTGGAACAAGGCTGTATCCACTTACACGTGCATCAAGTAAACAATTGATGCCAATTTATGATAAACCAATGATTTATTATCCAATATCAACGCTCATGTTGGCAGGTATCAAGGATATTTTAATTATTTCAACACCAGTAGATACGCCACGTTTTAAGGAGTTATTGGGAGATGGTTCTGAATTTGGGATTAATTTAGAATATGCCATTCAGCCTAAACCAGAAGGATTGGCGCAAGCATTCATTATTGGTGCCGATTTTATTGGTAAGGATAGTGTAGCTCTTATTTTAGGGGATAATATTTATTATGGTCCAGGTATGACTAAAATGCTCAAACGTGCTGTAGCCAAACCAGAAGGTGCAACCGTATTTGGCTATCAAGTACGTGACCCGGAACGTTTCGGTATTGTCGAATTTGATGAAAATCATAAGGCTATTTCAATTGTTGAAAAACCTGATCATCCAGCTAGTAATTATGCAGTTACTGGATTATATTTTTATGATAATAATGTTGTTGAAATTGCAAAAAATATTAAGCCGTCACCACGTGGTGAACTTGAAATTACGGATATTAATAAAGTGTACTTGGAACAAGAACGATTACATGTTGAAATCATGGGACGTGGATTTGCTTGGTTAGATACAGGGACACATGCAAGTTTACTTGAAGCTGGTCAGTTTATTGAAACTGTTCAGAGAATGCAAAATATGCAAGTTGCTAACCTGGAAGAAATTGCTTATCGAATGGGTTATATTTCTCGCAAGCAATTAATTGAACGAGCTCAGCCATTGAAGAAAAATAATTATGGTCAATATTTGTTACGTATAGCAGAAGAGGATAAATAAAAATGGGAAAATTAAAAGTTACCACTACAAAATTACAAGATGTTAAAATTATTGAACCAGCCATATTTGGTGATAATCGTGGATTCTTTACAGAGTCATATTCAGACAAAGACTTCAAAGAAGCTGGTATAGATATTGATTTTATTCAAGATAATCATTCGTTATCAACACAGGCTGGCGTTTTGAGAGGATTACATTTTCAACGTGGTGAAGCTGCACAAACAAAATTAATTCGTGTTGTGACTGGTGCTGTATTGGATGTTATTGTTGATGTTCGAAAGGGTTCACCTACCTATAAACAGTGGGAAGGATATATTCTTTCTGCAAGTAATCATCGCCAATTATTGGTTCCTAAAGGTTATGCGCATGGTTTCGTGACATTAACTGATAATGTCAACTTTCTATATAAATGTGACGGTTATTATAATGCAACTGCAGATGGTGGTATTTCATTCAAAACCCCTGAATTAAATATTGATTGGCCAATTGATTTTGGTCAAGCAATTACTTCTGAAAAAGATGCTGCACAACCAACATTTACAGAGTTTGAAAAAGATAACCCGTTTGTATACGGCGAAATCTAAAAAGGAAAGGTGATTTAAATGAAAAATATTATTGTTACGGGTGGCGCTGGGTTTATTGGTTCTAACTTTGTTCATTATGTGGTCAATAATCATTCAGATATCCATATCACAGTGTTAGATAAGTTAACTTATGCAGGCAATAAAGAAAATTTAGCTGGATTACCTGCTGATCGTGTTGAATTAGTAGTGGGCGATATTACTAATGCTGAATTAGTTGATGAACTTGTAAGCAAAACTGATGCAGTGGTACATTATGCTGCAGAAAGTCACAATGACAATTCATTAAAGGATCCTTCTCCTTTTATCCAAACTAATATTATTGGGACATATACTTTATTGGAAGCTTGTCGTAAGTATAATGTCCGTTATCATCATGTCTCAACTGATGAAGTGTATGGAGACTTACCTTTACGTGAAGATTTACCAGGACATGGTGAAGGCGTAGGAGAAAAATTCACGCCGGAATCACGCTATAATCCAAGTAGCCCTTATTCATCAACGAAGGCTAGTTCTGATCTATTAGTTCGTGCATGGGTCCGTTCATTCAACTTACAAGCAACGATTTCTAATTGTTCTAACAATTATGGACCTTACCAACATATTGAAAAATTTATTCCAAGACAAGTAACGAATGTCTTAAGTGGTATTCGTCCTAAGTTATATGGCTCTGGCAAAAATGTTCGTGATTGGATTCACACGAATGATCATTCAAGTGCCGTTTGGGCTATCTTAACTAAAGGTCGCATTGGCGAAACTTACTTAATTGGTGCCGATGGTGAACAAGATAATAAAGCTGTTTTAGAATTGATTTTAGAGTTAATGGGTCAACCTAAGGGTGCTTATGATGTTGTTAAAGATCGACCAGGACATGATTTACGCTATGCAATTGATTCATCAAAATTGCGTGAAGAACTTGGCTGGAAGCCAGAATTTACTGATTTTAAATCAGGATTACAAAGTACCATTGATTGGTATCGAGAAAATGAAAAATGGTGGAAGACTGAAAAAGATGCAGTTGAAGCTAATTATGCTAAAAATGGACAATAATAACTAAAGACGGGCCCTAGGTCCGTCTTTTTTTGAAGGAGTTAGTCATGAAAATATTAATTACTGGTGTAAATGGTCAGTTAGGAACAGAATTAAGTCATTTATTAGATGAAAAACAGATTGACTATACGGGGACAGGTTCTAAAGAGTTAGATATAACAGATTCAAAGGCAGTTGATAATTATTTTTCAAATAATCGTCCAGAGTTAGTTTATCACTGTGCAGCATATACGGCAGTTGATGCAGCTGAAGAAGAACCTGGTAAATCAACTAACTATGAGGTTAATGTTGTTGGAACGCAAAATATAGCTAAGGCAGCTGAAAAGGTTGGTGCCACATTAGTTTATATTAGTACCGATTATGTCTTTGATGGGACCAATGACCAAATGTATACAGAAGAAACACCGGCCGTTCCTAAAAATGAATATGGGCGGACAAAATTAGCTGGTGAAGAAGCTGTTGCTAAAATAATGAGTAAATATTTTATTATCCGTACATCATGGGTCTTTGGTGAATATGGTAAAAACTTTGTCTACACAATGCTAAACTTAGCTAAAACACATGATCATTTAACTGTTGTTAGTGATCAACTTGGACGCCCAACTTGGACACGGACGTTAGCTGAATTTATGACATATGCGATTGAGAATAAGGTTCCTTACGGTTTATATCAACTTTCAAATGATAATTCATGTACCTGGTATGAATTTGCTAGTGAAATTCTAAAAGATAAACCAGTCGAAATTAGTCCGGTAACGTCTGAGGAATATCCACAAAAAGCATTTAGACCTAAACATTCAATTATGGATTTAAGTAAAGTTAAAGCAACTGGTTTTGAAGTACCAACTTGGCAGGATGCATTACAAAAGTTTATGGTAAGAATATAAGAATAAAGACTATTTCTATTGCAGATTCCTAAATAGGTAGGTAATTTTAGGGATATTTATATGATAAAAATAATAAATGGAGGAATATATTATGATTTATGCACAAATATTAGCTGGAGGTAAGGGAACTCGAATGGGTAACGTTAAAATGCCTAAACAATTTTTAATGTTAAATAATAAGCCCATTATTATTCATACACTTGAAAAATTTATTTTAGAAAGTCGATTTGATGTGATTCTTGTCTCATGTCCACAAGAATGGCTTGAGCATACAAAGTCAATTATTGCGCGTTTCATTAATGACAGTCGTATTGTGGTGATTGTTGGTGGTGCTGAACGGAACGAAACATTAATGAATGGAATTGCTTATATTGAAGAAAATTTTGGTGTGAACGATGATGATGTTTTAATTACTCATGATGCAGTTCGTCCTTTTATAACAAAACGAATTATTGATGATAACATTGAGATGGTTCAAAAGTATGCTGCTGTAGATACAGTTATTCCGGCAATTGATACAATTGTTAAAGGAGCAGATGAAATGATTACTGAAATTCCAATTCGCGAATTGATGTTTCAAGGTCAAACACCGCAGAGTTTTAATATTAAGGTTCTTGAAAAGAGTTATAAATCATTATCTGATGATGAAAAAGTGATTCTGTCAGACTCATGCAAGATTTGTTTGTTAGCCGGAGAGAAAGTTAAAATGGTTCGTGGTGAAAACTTTAATATTAAAATTACAACACCTTACGATTTAAAGGTTGCTAATGCAACAGTAGAGGGAAGGAACTAATATGTTAAATCAAGTTTATCGATTAGTTTCTGAACGACAATTTGAGAGTGTTACTGTTGAAGAAAATATCGAAAATCATATCATTGTCCGTCCGTTGTACTTGTCTATTTGTCATGCGGATCAACGCTACTTCACTGGTAGTCGTGGTGAAAAAATTCTAAAAAAGAAATTACCAATGGCATTAATTCATGAAGGTATTGGCGAAGTTGTGCGAGATGATACCGGAATGTATCAAGTAGGTGATAAGGTAGTGATGATTCCTAATACGCCAATTGAAAAAAATGATATTATAGATGAAAATTATTTAAAAACTTCTAAGTTTAGATCTAGTGGATTTGATGGGTTTATGCAGGAATATGTATTTTTAAATCATGACCGAGTGGTACCATTACCTGCAGGAATTGATTTAACTGTTGCTGCGTTCACTGAAATGGTAACTGTTGCTATGGAGGCAGTTACGCGTCTTCAAAGAGTAATGAATCGAGATCATGAGTCAATTGGTATTTGGGGAGATGGCAATTTAGGTTATATTTCCGCAATTATTGCAAAAAAACTATTTCCTGATAGTAAGGTCTATATTTTTGGTCGACATGATTATAAATTAAACTATTTTTCATTTGCTGATGAAACTTTTAATGTAGATTCAATTCCGGATGAGTTAGAAATTTCGCAGGCAATTGAATGTACTGGTGGTGATGGTAGTAAAATTGCAATTGAGCAGATTATTGATCATATCAAGCCAGAAGGGACAATTGCTTTGATGGGTGTCTCTGAAACAGCTGTACCAATTAATACTCGAATGGTACTTGAACGTGGATTAACACTACTTGGAAGTAGTCGAAGTAGTCGATTAGATTTTGAAAAAACGGTGCAATTTTTGAAAGATAATAAAGATGCACAAAATTATTTGAAAAATTTGATTGGTATGACATTAGATGTTTCATCAATTGAAGAAGCAGTTAGTTTTTTCGAAGAAGATTTAGCAAATTCATGGGGTAAAAGTGTCATGAGATGGCGAGTTTAAAGCAATTAAATTTTTGATATATATCAATTTATAAGATGTTGTTATTTTGTATGTATTTGGAGTAATTCAACAAAAAAGTTAGGCATTTTTTGGAAGCTCTAATCATTTTCATGCTAACATAGTAATAAGGAGATGATTCGAATGACAACGCCATTAGGATTAAAAGCAGGCACTGAACCTATTCAACTGCATGATCGTTTGCAGCATAAACCAGACATTTTCGAATTTTATCTTAATGAATTCGACGTCAGTGGTGATGGGTTAAAACGATTATCAGACGAGATTGATGAAGTGAAGGACACAACTAACAAGATTGTGATGCATCATCCAATGAAGTTTGGGGAGCAGGCGGTTGAGTTAGCTGTGTCTGAGACGGCTGATCCCAAGTTATATCGATTTGTTAGAGAGAGTACGGAGACATTAATTCAATTAGCGAAAGATAAGTCAATTCAAACGTTAATCCATGGGTCATATAGTAAACAAACACCTATGATTATCGCTGAGTATCCCAACTTTGAGGCTGCACAAGCAACCTTGCTTAAACGGATGGACTATTATCAACAATATGGGCAAGAACATGTGATGTTTGAAAACTCGATTTCTGATTTATTTTATTATGGATCTGAAGAATCAGATTACCTTATTTTACAAAAAGGGTATCGGTTAGCTTTTGATACATCGCATACGTTTATTAAACAATCAGGCAGTAATGCTAGTTTGCAAGCAAGCTTAAAACGCTTGATGCCCAATATCGTTCATTATCACTTAGTTGATTCAATGGGTGAATTCCACGATAGTTTACCGCTGGGCAAGGGGAAGATTGACTGGAAGCAGGCTTATACGTTATTGAACCCAAATGCAACTTCAATCTACGAAATTGATTTAGCCAATCAAAATGATTGCCGCGAAATGCTTGAAAGTCATGACTATTTACAGAATTTACTAGAAAAATAGAGCTTAGGTTTGATTCACTTCACAACAATGAATCAGACCGTAGCTCTATTTTTTTCGATTATCAAACCAGTACAATAAACAACCTAATACTAAAACGATAACGCCGAACAAGACAATTTTCCAAGTGAAACTAAAGAGTAAGTAAAGTGATACAATCAGCGCGATACTTGGAATAATTGGGCCACCAGGTAATTTGAAACCTTTTGGCAAGTTGGAATCATTATTGAATTTAAATGTTGCTAAAATAGTTGGTACATATTGGACAAATGAGGCGAAGACAATACATGACACTAGGAACAAGTAGCTTCCGCTCAGTAGCAGCAAGATACTTGTGACCGACGTTGCGATAATGGCAACAACGGGTGTATCGTGTTTGCTTTGTTTGCCGACAATTTTTGGTAATAATTGATGCTCGTTTGCTAAAGAAGCAGCGACCACAGGTGTATTGAAGGAAACTGAGATAGCGACACCAAGGATTGAGATGATCATGCCAATGACGATAATCATATACCCCCATTGCCCGAAGATACTTTTGAAGGCTTCCGCAATTGGTAAACTATGTGTCCCTAATTTAGGGCCAAGGACACCAACGGCAACCGATTGAAGTAAGACATAGAGTAAGGTTACGGTCGCAATTACACTCAATAAGGCTTTGGGAATGTTTTTTTCTGGATTATCCATTTTTGCTGCAGCAATTGGTAAGAATGAAAAACCCGTGTACATATAGAAAATCACACCAAATGCGGTATTGAATCTCGTAAACAATTGCGTACCATTGTGAATATCAGCTGGAATAATTGGTGTAAAATGGGCACTTTTAACGAATAGAGCACCCGCAATGATAAAGAGTAGCATGATGAAGACTTTCGCTGCAGATGATAGGTTATCTGCGAAATCCAAGATAGCTGTGCCAAAATAATTGATGATGCCCAAAATTGTGACTAAAATAATAGCTGTTAAATTATAAATAGGTGCTTGATTCAAGGCTGGAAAAATAATTTTTAGAATGGTCAATAGAGCGGCGATTTCAGCTGATAGCGTGACAACGCCTAATACCCAAGTGAAGATACCAACTTGGAAGCCGGTAAACTTACCGAATGCATTATAAGCATAGAGCCATGCAGCACCATCTTCCGAAAATTTACTAGCCAGTGTTGCGTAACAGAGAACAATCGTTGTAACAGCTAATGCTGCAAGAATGATTGTGACAATACTGAATGCCCCGATATCGTTATAAATGTTACCAGATAGCAAGAATATCCCCGAGCCAATAATTCCGTTAATCCCTAATAAGAAAACGGTAAAGAATGTCATTTTTTTATCTTTTATTTTGTTCATTATATCTCCCCTTATCCAGACAAATGTCCTAAATTTAGCATATCGAATGTCGTGTTAAAACGCAATTGATAGCCATTATGAGGATATAAAAAAAGCCAACGATTAAGTTGGCTTTCAAGGGTTAGACTAATTCGTTCTTGTAGATTGGTGTTTCAATTGTTTCAACAAACTGTGCTGAGACAGGGGTTACGAACATTTTTTCGTTATCACGATGGAATAAATCAGCAGCCGTGATATCGTCCATGGCTTTCTTAACAGTTGCTGGATCTAAATCTGTATTCACGTAACGTAGTTTCATATGGCGTGTTTTACCTGCTTCATTTTTAAAGGCTAAATCTAATTGTTTCATATGTTTTCCTCCTTAGTTTTTGTTTAAGCTAAAAGACTTGATTCCGTACGGATGACTAATTTAACTGTGTTATCTCCCGTTAAGGTTTCAATTGTAGTACCGAGTTGTGCAATGGCTTCGTTAGAGGCAGTTTCAGTAATGTTAGCGAATGAACGTTTACGTTCAGCCCCATCAGAACTTAATCCCTCAACGATGACGTTTGTTTTTACCCAAGTTTTACTCATGTGTATTCTCCTTTGTGTGTCTTTATTTGATAAGTGCCGCGACGCCTTACATAGATAATAAAGAATCAGTGACGCATTTTGTAAAGCAACTAGTCAAAATTTATTCTCGATTCATTTGCGCAATGACTAAAAGGGCTTTTTTACCAACGTTATTGCGCCAGTTATAGGCAGTTTGACGGCTGACGTGGTGACTTGTGGCAATTTCAGCGACTGTTTGATGTCTGATATAACAATCGACTAGATAATGTTGTTCGACGGTTGAACACAAATCGTATAGGGCTTTAAAAAGATGTTCAGTGAATAATTTTTCAGCAATGGTATCTTGCGTTTGAAGGGTTAAATCAATAATGGCATCAGTTGGGTTCGTTGAATCATCCCCATTAGGTTCTAGATGGGTCTGTTGATTGGACTGACGATTAATCAGATCAAGCAGTCGCCAGTAGACACGTTGATAGGCGTAAACCATGAAAGTCTGTTCGTTATCTTCAATACATTTAGGATATTGGTCGTAAGCTGCACTGAAAGCTAGGCGACCTTCTTGCACGAAATCATCATAGGAAGGATGATTTTGATTTAAAGCCATTTTTTTCAAGACGCCGAAGACAAGTGCTTCACGATTGTTTTCTAATAGGAAAGTTAATCCTGGATTTGGTTGATTTGTCATGTTAGATAGTAGCTCCGCTTCATTTTAGGATCCCTTGGCCAAGGTTCTTCATTAGAATACGGACTTGTTGGTTCAAAAAATACCCGACGAAATGGGATTATTTATGGGTTTTTGATGAGCATTTGTTAAATAAAGGTCATTTTTAAGCTTTCTTAAGATAAACTTAATCATTACGCTTAAGTTCACACAAGATTGTGAGCGATAAAATCTGTACCGTAAGTTAAGTTGCTTAACAAATTGAAACAAGAAAGGGAGTAAGCTATTGAATTGGAAGAAAGAAGGAAGCCGGAATTTTGAGGAAATTATTGATTATCCGGAAACACGCTTGTTATCTGTTGGGACACAATATTGGCGGACGTTGTTGGAGAACCATCCGATTATTGATGTGTTGGATGATGATTTTTTCACGGAACATGGGATAGTGACCGATAATTATCAGGTTAATATGGAGACCACATTGTATATCCATCATATGAATGAAAAACGGGGTGATCTACGTTCTATTATTTTTGATAAACATAAAGGCATTTTATTGTGTAAATATACAACAACAAATTTTGTGAACCGTTTAATTAATGAAAAGATTCTAACTTTTGTGGCAATGCGCGCAATTGGGTCATTAGTTGAAAAAAAACAAGCCTTACCTTATACCTGTGGCATGTATCAATTGTTTCCGGATAGTGGGCCTTCAAAACGTGAAGCATCGTGGACCGCAGGGCATCACTTGGCAAATATTTCTGATGTCGAAAGTGGGACGGATTTATTTTTTAATAATGGATTGAGAATTCGGGTTCAAAGTAACTATGCCCAATTCCTGAAACAATTGAATTTGGCTCATCTTTTTACGGATATTCAGGATTCCTTGGCTAGTAAAGTCGCTGCTGAGCTTGGTTATGAAACGCCAATCCCCCAATTTAGATACCATGATGCGATTTTATCATTGGTTCAAAATCGATGTGATACTTACGTGGATAAGATTGATTTTATTAAGGAAGTGAAACGATTATTAGCTGTCTATACTTTGAAAGGTTATTCTGATGAAGCTCCCGATGATTCAGTTATTAAGCAGACATGTAGTTGGACGCATACGAATAGAGGCATACTACATTACTAATTGTAAAATACCTAATTTAAACTGTTAAATAATTATGTTTATTGAAAGTTTAAATAATTAGATTATGAAAAGCATTGAATATGAGTAAAAAAAATAAGCCAGAGGGCTTATTTTCCAGAAGAACGACGTGATAATTTAACGACGGCTTCAACTTTTGATGTTTGTGGGAACATATCGATTGATTGAATGTAATCAACACGGTATGATTTTGTTAATAATTCTAGGTCTTTGGCAAGTGTCGAAGGATTACATGACACATAGACAAATTTCTTAGGACGACTCTTATTGATTGCGTCAATTAATTGATCATCTAAACCGGTACGTGGGGGATCAACGACCAAGGCGTCAGGGACAAAGCCTTCTTCTAACCATTTTGGTAAGATATCTTCTGCTTTACCGACTTCATAAGTCGTATTTTCTTGATGTGATAAGACTGCATTTTCTCTAGCATCTTCAATTGCTTCAGGTGTCGTATCCATTCCACGAACTTCTTTAGCGCCATGGGCAACATAAAGGCCAATTGTACCAACACCACAGTAAGCATCAACTAATGATTCACTCTTATCCAAGTTAAGGGCTTTACCAATTTCGTCGTACAAAACACCGGTTTGAACGGGGTTTAATTGGAAGAAAGCCCGTGCTGACAATTTGAATTTCATTTTACCAAGACGTTCCATGATGAAATCTTGTCCGGCAATGTTGATTGTTTCGTCGCCCCAAACAAGAGAGGTTTCACCTTTGTTGATATTTTGCATCACTGAAGTGACCATAGGTAATTCTTCTAAAATATGCATGACTAATTCGCGTTTCTTAGGTAACTTAGATGAGTTTGTAATGAAAGTTAATTGCACTTCACCAGTATCGAATGATTCACGAACAGCAAGTGTTTTGATAATACCTGATTTGGCTTCTTCATTATAGATAGGGATTTCAAGTTCTTCTAATAAAGCAATTACATGACGAATAACTAACATCGTTGTTGGACGTTGTGTGCTAAATTCTTTTAAGTCGACTAAATCATGACTCTTGGGTTTGTAAAGACCCGCAATCACATGACCGTCTTTTTCACGAACTTGGAATTGCGCCTTATTACGGTATTCATAAGGTGTCTGCATACCGATAGTTGGTTTTAAATCATAATGTTCATAACCACGAGGTTTGTATCTTTCTAAAGATTGGACGATAACATCTTTTTTGAAATCTAATTGACCTTTGTAGTTTAAATGTTCTAATTCGATACCACCAACTTCACCGTAAGTGGCATCTTTTGGTTCAACACGGACGGGGCTTTGTTTACGAATTTTGTGAATTTTAGCGTTGATGTAAGTGGGTGACACACTAGTTACTTCTGCCACAACGACTTCGTCTGGAAGTGCACCAGGTACGAATGTAATCTTACGTTTGTAGTAGCCGATACCTTCACCATTAATGCCTAAGCGTTTAATAGTTAAAGGGAAGCGTGAACCGGCTTCGATTTCTGTTCCAAATTCTTGATTGTCTGCCATAGTTTTTATAAACTCCTTATTGCTTTTTTCTTATTATAACACAGGAATATTGGCATTTTGGCAGTTCAAAGATATAATAACAAGATAAGCATTTAAAGGAGTAAACATGACAAAAAAAATTACAAAAATTACGACACAAAAACGTGCCGGTCGCTATAATGTTTTTCTAGATGAGAAGTATGCTTTTCCAATTGGAGAAGAAGTGCTGATTTCGTTTCATCTTGCAAAAGGGATGGAGTTAGATGACGCATTAATTCAACAAATCGCTAATGCAGATGATCGTTCAAAGGCTTATTCTAAGGCGTTGAACTATTTATCTACGCAAATGCGAACAGTCAAAGAAATTAAAGATTATTTGAAAAAATATGAAATTACTGAAGATGCAATTGAAGAAACGATTGAAAAATTAGATGAATTTAGATTAATTAATGATCTCGAGTATGCTAAGAGCTATGTGCGCACCATGATGCATACTTCTGATAAAGGGCCAACGGTTATTCGTCAGAAGTTACGATTAAAAGGTGTTGCCGTTGAGAGCATTGATGAGGCATTAGAAGAGTTTCCAGTTGATGAGCAGCTAGAAAATGGAATTAAAGTTGCCGAAAAATTAGTTAAACATTATCATGATCAATCATTTAGAAATTTAACCAATAAGGTTCGTCAGGCATTGATGACTAAAGGCTTTAAATCGGACGAGGTCTCACAAATCATGGATGCTTTAGAACTTGAGATGGATCCTGAAGAAGAATGGGATGCCCTTGTTAAACAAGGAGATAAAGTTTGGAAACGACAACGCGGCTTAGAAGGTAGTCAACGAGCTATGAAAGTGAAACAAGGCTTATTTCAAAAAGGGTTCCAGTTTGACGATATTAATGAATATATTGAATTGAAAGAACAAGATGAGGCGCTTGAATGAAGATGTGGGATGACGCAAAAATTAAAGAGTTTCAAGACACTTTGTTGACTTGGTATGATAGTGAGAAACGTGTCTTACCTTGGCGTAAAGACCATGAGCCTTATCACATTTGGGTGTCAGAGATTATGCTGCAACAAACGCAAGTCAACACGGTTATTCCGTATTATGAACGGTTTATGGATTGGTTTCCAACGGTTGAACAGTTTGCAAATGCGCCAGAAGAAAAAATTCTAAAAGCGTGGGAAGGGCTTGGGTATTATTCGAGAGTCCGCAACATGCAAAAAGCAGCTAAGCAAGTTGTTCAAGATTATGAAGGGCAATGGCCACAAACAGCTGTGGAATTACAAAATTTAGTTGGTATTGGGCCTTATACGGCGGGGGCAATTGCGAGTATTGCCTTTAATGAAGTGGTTCCTGCGGTTGATGGAAATGCATTTCGGGTCTTTTCACGGTTATTTGAGATAGAAGAGGACATTGCGAAGCCACAGACACGTGTGGTTTTTGAAAAAGTGATTCAACAAGTCATTTCTAAAAAACGGCCTGGTGACTTTAACCAAGCAATCATGGACTTAGGCTCAAGTTATATGAGTGCCAAGAATCCTGACGCTGAACATTCGCCAGTTAAAGCCTTCAATCAAGCCTATTTAGATGGAAAAGAATTGGCATTCCCAGTGAAGTCAAAGAAACCACGGCCAGTTGAAATTCCCTATGTTGCCTTGGTCATCGAAACGGACAAAGGGTATTTGTTCGAGAAACGGTCAAGTAAAGGGATGCTTGCTGATTTATTAGCCTTTCCTTTAATTAAAGTGGAAGAGTTGAAAGACAAGCCAGATGAAGAATTGTTAACAGATGATGTGGTTGCTCGATTAAGTCAATGGAGCCAGACTAATTTGGCTCATCAGTTGGCGTTTTCTGCGTTGGAAGGACAAGTAGTCAAACATACCTTTACGCATCAAAAATGGCTGATTGACTTATTTGTTGTGAAAACAACTTCGTTTGATTTAAGTTATTTTCCTGGCGAATTCGTATCTGTGCAAGATTTTGATCAGATTGCAGTGCCTAAAGTGCAACAAAAGATTTGGGACCGATATTTAAGTCTTTCCTCAAATAAATCTTAGTAAAATGGCTCTTTTTTTGGTATAATATCTTTGCAATCGATGTAAAATGTGCGACGTGTTTAGAAAGTAGGTTTTGGTAGAGATGAGTAATCAGTCAAAGGAGCCTAAAGAAGGCGACTTCATTACCATAAAGAGTTATAAACACGACGGTAGTTTGCATCGAACTTGGCGTGATACGATGGTGTTAAAAACAAGTGAGAACATGATTATTGGTTGTAATGATCATACCTTAGTGACCGAAGCAGATGGTCGACGATGGGTGACCAGAGAACCCGCAATCATCTTTTTTCATAAGCATTATTGGTTTAATATTATAGCCATGATACGTGATAACGGCGTTTCTTATTATTGTAATTTGGCATCACCAGCCACTTTGGATAAGGAAGCTTTGAAATATATAGATTATGATTTAGATGTCAAAGTTTTCCCAGATGGTGAGAAACGGTTATTGGATGTAGATGAATATGCAGAACACGGGAAAAAATGGGATTATTCTAACGATATCGATAAGATATTGAAGTATAATGTCCGGACACTCGTAGACTGGATAGATAACGGGAAAGGGCCATTTTCTAAAGAATATATAGATATCTGGTACAATCGTTACCTCGAACTAGCGGAGCGTGAGAATAAAAAATAGAAAAAAAGGATGATTCTAAGTTTGAAACAGAATTTTCCTTTTTTTCTATATAAATTAATAAGATAAATGTGATATACTTAATTGTTATTAAAATCAAAGGATGGTTATTATGGATATGGGAAAAGTATCAAAAAAAATATTACTTTTATCAAGTTTAGTTATAGGAATGGGAATAGGATTTTACAGTAACAATCATAGTATTTCTGCCGATGAAAAACCTGTAGGTGTTATGGGGTCAAAGGTTCCTGGTTCGAAAAGTGAAAAAAGTTCAATGCCTGTTAATAGATTAGTGAAAGCTGTAGCGGGTAAGTCTAATGCAGTACCTGATATTTCAGAATGGCAAGGTAAATTGACTGATGCTAAAGTTAAAACATTAAAAAAGAAAACGCCATTTATTATTTTAAGAGTTCAATATGGATCAAGCTATTATGATAAACAAATTAAAAATAATATTGCGTTAATGGAAAAATATAATGTTCCATATGGTGTTTACTCTTTTAGTCAGTATGAAAGTACTGCTGATGCTAAAGTAGAAGCAACTGATTTATATAATCGGGCTAAGAATGCAAAATTCTTTGTAAATGATTATGAAGATCAAACTGTAAAAAATGTTAATAAGAGTGATGAAGCAGCAGAAGAATGGTATAAAACGCTTAATAAATTAACTGGTGGCAATAAAAAAATATTGCTCTATTCTTATGCTTCATTTATGAAAAGTTACGCTTCGGAAGCAGTTAAGACGTATGATGGATTTTGGTTAGCAGCATATCAACAGAATGAACCTGCTGATACTGCTCATGATATGTGGCAATACACCGATTCGTATACGAATAGTGGACTTGGTGGGGCAGTGGATGCAAGTACGACGAATCATGACAGTAGCTGGTATCTAAACGGCAAGAGTTCATCAAATGGATATCATAAAGTAGTGACAATAAAAAAAGGTGGATACAATATTTGGGGTAATTTCAACTGGAATTATTCTAAGGGAAAAAGTATTGTAGGGCAAACGTTTAATGCGAAGTATGCTTATTCAGTTAATGGGACTACCTATTATTCCTTATATGATGGTAAAGGAAACTGGAAGGGCTACATTAATAGTGGGGCAGTTTATGCATTGTCTGCAGAAACTTTTAATGAACAAGTTAAAGTTAACAAAAAAGGATATGGTATTTGGGGTAATTTCCTTTGGAACGCAAAGAAGAGTAGTAGTGATAAGTATGTTGGTCAAGTTTTAAATGTTAGACGTCGATATGTATTGGGCGACGGAGTAACGTATAATTCATTATACGATAATGCGGGAAACTGGGTTGGATACTTGCGTAGAGGCGCAGTAAGTAAAGTAAGTGCAGTGAGTGTTGGATATCATAAAGTAGTGACAATAAAAAAAGGTGGATACAATATTTGGGGTAATTTCAACTGGAATTATTCTAAGGGAAAAAGTATTGTAGGGCAAACGTTTGATGCGAAGTATGCTTATTCAGTTAATGGGACTACCTATTATTCCTTATATGATGGTAAAGGGAACTGGAAGGGCTACCTTAACGGTGGGGCAGTTTATGCATTGTCTGTAGAAGGTTTTACTGAACAAGTTAAAGTTAACAAAAAAGGATATGGTATTTGGAACGATCTTCTTTGGAAAACAAAGAAAAGTAGTAGTGATAAATATGTTGGTCAAATTTTAAATGTTAGACGTCGATATATACTAGGTGATGGAGTAACATATTATTCAGTATATGATAATGCGGGTAATTGGCTTGGATACTTGCGTAGAGGCGCAGTAAGTACCTTTAAGTAGTAAAAAATTCATTTGAATTGTGTTAAAATCTGTAATGCGAAACCAGGATATTGGGGCTAAAATCCAATATCTTGGTTTTTTAGTATAGCTAATTAAATTAAGTGTTTTCCAATTTAAACTTTTCTAAAGTATGGTAATTAATGTATAAAAGGCAATTTATAAGGTGTATTATCTTTTGTATTAAATATAGAATTTAGATCTTATTTCAGGTAGAATATAATAAGTATATTATTTAAAAGGAGAAAATAATGAAAATTTTCAATAAATTCAAGGTAATTATTAAAAAAATTCGAAGTCCATACTATAAATTAAATTATGGCTTCATTAAGTACTATGAAAAGGAGAAGGTCCTTAGGAATACTATTTTATACGAAAGTAGAGATGGGAGTTCTATGACTGATTCGCCTTATGCTATTTTTGAGTATCTATTAAAAAATGATCCAGAAAAAAAATATCAACATTATTGGTCTATAAAAAAATCAGACGAATTAGATATAATCATACAAGGGTATGGGCACTTGGAAAATGTGCATTTTGTTGAAAGAAATTCGAATGCTTATCTAAAATTATTAACAACCTCAGAGTATTTAATTAATAATTCAACATTCCAGTCTTTTTTTATTAAGAAAAAAGAACAAACATATATAAATACATGGCATGGTACACCACTAAAATATATGGGATACGATATGAAAGATACACCGTTTAATTCTAGAAATGTTGCTAGAAATTTTTATATTGCAGATTTTTTGCTGAGCCCTAATAAACATACAACTGATATGTTTTTAGATAGTTATCGAATGAGGAATGGCTATAATGGAGAAATATTAGAGTCTGGTTATCCTAGGATAGATGCAACTATATATCAAAATAAAAATAAAGTTAGTGAAACATTATTGAAGTTTGGTGTACATATTAATCCTAATAAAAAAATTATTTTGTATGCACCTACATGGAAGGGTAAGACATTAAGCAATGCCAGAAATGATTTGAATCAAATTGTGGCGGAGATGGATAGTCTGAATGAAAAATATAAAGAAAAGTATCAAATCTTTGTAAAAGTCCATCCATACTTGTATCAAAAAGCTAAAGAAATGGAATCTTTAGAAAAATATTTGATACCGGATGTAATTGACACCAACGAAGTACTTTCTATTGCAGATATATTAATTACTGACTATTCAAGTATATTTTTTGATTTTTTAGTGACTGATAAACCTATATTATTTTATTGCTGGGATGAGGATACTTACGAAGATTATAGAGGGAATTATTTTGAATTATCTGAACTTCCAGGGAAGGTAGCATATACTATTGAGGAACTTTCTAACGATATAGAGAATATAGAGGTAATAGCAGGTGAATATCAAGCAAAATATTTAGAATTTAAAAACAGATTTGTTAAATACGATGATGGAAAAGCAACGAAAAGATATGTTGATTATATTTTTAATGATATAAAAAGTGATGTGTATTCGATAGTAAGTAAAAATGAAGATAAAAAGAAAATTATTCTCTATCCAGGGGGATTAAAAAGTAATGGTATTACATCTAGTTTTTTAAACGTCGTTAATAATATTGATTTAACTAAAACAGATGTTTCTGTTATTTTAGGTACAATCAAAAGTAAAGAACAAATTGCTAATTTTTTAAGAATACCTAAAGAAGCACATATCTTTTTTAGATTTGGAAATCCAGCATATAAACCTATGGAAATATATAGGGATCGTAAATTAAGTCAAAATGGTGTTGATAAAAATAAAAAGACTAAATTTCCAAGTGATATATATGAAAGAGATGTTTTTCGTTTACTTGGGGACACACATTTTGATACAGCAATAGATTTTAGTGGCTATAGTTTTTATTGGGGAAAATTTGTGTCTAGCATAAATGCTTCAAAAAAAATAATCTATATGCATAATGATTTGAAAGCTGATGCTGAAAAAGTAATAAATGGAAAGATGCCACATCATAAAAATTTGTATGCCCTTTTTTCTATTTATTATAGATTTGATAAATTAGTTTCTGTATCAGAGCAAAATATGGAAATTAATAGAAAAAATTTAATAGAATTTGCTCCTGCGGATAAGTTTGATTTCACGCCAAATTCTATAAATAGTGATCGTATTTTAAATTTTGATGTTCAAAGCAAAGAGAAGAGTAAAGAATTTAAAAAGAAATCACTTCAAAACTATGTAAAGATAATAAATGGAAATCGAATAAATGTGTGGAATAAGAATCCATTTGATAATAATTCAATTAAAAAAATACAAATTGTATCTGAGGTTAATCAAGAAGTAGTTGCAGTGCAGTTAATAACAAATGGTGAAGAAATATATTATAAAATTGTAGTTGATGATATTTATATTGGATGGGTTTCTGATTTGAATGTTATATTGGGTAGAAGAAAAAATAAATTTAATGAAACGATAGAAAATAAAACGATAATTGGTAAGATGAATACCAAAAGGGGCTCAAATTTATATCAAGAGGTACCAAATTTTGAACAAGATGTCTATATTGCTGGACCAGCATGGTATTTACGTAATTTATACGTTAAGGTGTCTAAATGGGGTACTAATGGGACACAAAAATATGCATTTATTAAGATTGGAAAATATAATTTGGGATGGATAAACGTTAATTATATTCATATTTCTAAGCATATAAATAGGAGTAAACTATTACCTAAACTACTAACGCCTAGCGTGCTCTATGGATATAATAAACTGAAGTATCATGATAAACTATTAAAAGTGGTTCGACATCCTATTAGTACGGAAAAAGTAGAATTATTTGCAAAAAATATAAAAGAAGACAATGTACATTTAAATAAAAATCCATTTTTTAATCTTAAAATTAATAGGTTATCTACTACAGAATTTATTACTCCAGGAGAATCTGTTAGTGTTGTAAGAAAACGAATAGATAATAAAAAAAATGTATTATATTTTGTAAGAAAACAGAATGGTAGATATGGGTGGGTCCAGGAACAGGATATTGAATTGTATAATAATACGAGTTCCCATGTTTGGACTTCAGTATCACCATACTATGCACTGAATCGATATGAGACAATAAATGTTTCTTCAAACATTGAATTAAAAGAAACGATGACAATGAATTTAAATAAGACTAAAAAAAATATTAAGGTATTTGAATCTAGTTTATTTAGTAATGGAACGACTGTATTAAAAGTTGAAATTAATGGTGACATATACTTTGTTAATGAAGATGAGGTTGTTGTTAACGATGAAATGGGGGTTAAAAATCAAAAAGGAAGATATATTAGTTTCCCTCCAGAAAATGTTCCAACATTTGTTACTATGGGGAGATTATCTCCTGAAAAAAATCATAAGGATATGATTTTAGCTTTCAGCCAGTTTTTTGATAAATATCATAAAGGTATGTTATATATTTTAGGACAAGGGGTCTTAGAAGCTGAATTGAAAAACTTGATTATTGAATTAAATATGTCTGAAAATATTATAATGGTTGGTCAGCTAGAAAAACCATTTAAATTTTTATCACGATTTGATACTTTTGTTTTAAGTTCAAAATATGAAGGGCAACCTATGGTATTATTGGAAGCAATGACACTTGGAATGCCAATTATATCAACTGATATTCCATCGTGTAGATTTGTACTAGAGGATGGAAAGTATGGTTATTTAACATTAGAAAATACAGCACAGGGAATTTTTGATGGGATGGTTAATGCAGTTGAAAATAAGCCTCAATATGAAGCTTTTGATTATAATTCATACAATAAAGAAGCAATGAACAGCTTTTATAATAAAATATAAGTGTTTTTTATGAAATATATATTTTTGTAAGTAAACAAAGTAAAATTGGTTCTTTATCAATTATTATTGGTGAGAATGTCATTGAAAAATCTGTTATTAAATAACAGGTTTCTTTTTTTGCTTAAAATGTAATTGTATTCAAAATTAGTAAGCAATATTGCTTAAGCTTTTTTAGTTATATACATTTAAGTTTACTGATTTAAATCAGTAAACTTAAATGTATATAAGACTAAACTAGGTGGATAACGCTATAATTGTTAGTCGTATTACGGTATAATAATTTTATTAGCTGTAAATTAAAGGAGAACTATTACGATGCTAGATAGATTAAGAAATTCCAAATTAATGTTTTGGTCGCTTGAATTGTTAATTGTGGCTACATTAATTTGGATGTGTACAAAAATAAGTTTTATTTTTAGTCCTGTGGGTACATTTATTTCTACCCTATTTATTCCAATTATTGTATCTGGCTTTTTATTTTATCTTTTTAATCCAGTTGTTAAGTTTTTAATGAAAGTGAAATTTAAAAAATTTAAAATTAGTCGAACGGGTGCGGTCGCGATTGTTTTTGTCTTTTTAGCAATTGTTCTCGTTGCATTAATCGGGTACATGATTCCAAGACTATTAAGTCAATTAGGCCAGTTAGTGACTCACATACCAGGTTATGCGAAAGCAGTTAGTGATTCATCAACGGACATGTTTGATCATTTAAATAAATATGCTTGGTTTAAAGAAATCGATTTTGATAGTTATCTAAATCAATTTGAAAGTTCTATGGGCACTTATTTTAAATCAATCGCAACAAATTTAACGAATTCTATTGGTTCGATGATTGGTGTGGTAACTAGTGTGACCGTTGTTGCACTAACGGTGCCTGTGATGTTGTTCTATATGCTGAAAGATGGTCAAAAATTAGTGCCAAGTCTCAAAAAACTGGTTCCAGAAAAACATGGTGATGAACTGGTTGAATTACTTGGTCGAATGGGTGATACTATTTCAGCTTACATTGGTGGTCAAGCGATTGAATGTCTCTTTGTTGGTGTCTTTACTGCAATTGGATATTCAATTATTGGCATGCCCTATGCGCTATTATTAGGGGTTGTTGCTGGTTTTGCCAACATTGTTCCGTATATTGGACCGTATATTGGACTCTTTCCAGCATTAATTATTGCAGTGACGCAGTCGACTCAAATAGTTATCTTTGTGATTATTGTTGTCTTAATTGTGCAACAAGTTGATGGTAATTTTGTTTATCCAAATGTTATTGGTAAATCATTGAATATTCATCCATTGACAATCATTATTTTATTGTTAGTAGCTGGTAATATTGCTGGATTATTAGGGATGATTCTAGGAATCCCATTGTACGCAGTTGTGAAAGTTGTGGTTCAATATGTTTACGATATTAGACGACTACAAGAAAAATAAAGCAGACAATAATTGTGGGTTATGATAAAATAAATTATTATTGTCAATAGGGACAAAGGAGAAATAACATGAAAAAAGTAATTACTTATGGAACATTTGATTTGTTACACAAAGGACATGTGCGAATTTTACAACGTGCAAAAGCAATGGGTGACCATTTAACAGTTTGTATTTCAACCGATGAATTTAATGCAATTAAGGGTAAAAAAGCTTATATATCATATGAAGATCGTAAATTTATTTTAGAAGCCATTAAATATGTTGATGAAGTTATTCCGGAAACGGAATGGGATCAAAAGATTAGTGATGTTGTTGATAATCATATTGATACATTTGTAATGGGTGATGATTGGAAAGGTAAGTTTGATTTTCTCAGTGAATACTGTGAAGTTATTTACCTACCAAGAACGGACGGTATTTCAACAACTAAAATTAAAAAAGATTTAGGAATGAATCTATAAAAAAACGTAAAATATGAGAATATTTTACGTTTTTTTATAGTAAAGCCTTAACGATAGGGGTGTGACGGTACTGATGCAACATAAATTTAAAGGAATACTGCAAGAGATAATTAAACGAGTTGGGCGTCAAGTTTTGATACTCTTGAATGATTTCATGACGATATTCTCTGTTAAGAAACAGCAAGTGATATTTGAGAGTTTTAACGGTCGCGATATCAACGATAATCCAATGGCTATTTACAAACAGGTCAGAGCTGATTTTGGTGAAGAAAATGCAAAACGGTTGTATTTTAGTGTTAAACCAGGGCTATATAATAGCTTAAAAAAACAGTACCCCGAAATTAATTTGATTAAACGCTTTGGATTCGGTTGGACAATTAAGATGGCCAGAGCTGAGTTCTGGGTATTTAATTCAAGGTTACCTATTTGGTGGAAAAAGAATTCAAACACAACCTATATTCAGACTTGGCATGGCACACCGTTGAAACATCTAGGTATGGATATTGAAAATGTTGCAATGCCAGGCACAACGACGGAGTTATATCACGCTAATTTTACGGCTGAGACAGCACGTTGGGATTATTTGATTGCGCCCAATCAATATTCAAAAGATATTTTTGAAAGTGCGTTTGCATTTAACAATAAATCATTAGATATTGGTTACCCGCGAAATGATATTTTATACGCCGACAATAATGAAAAAAATATTAAAGCGTTAAAAAAAGCTTATCTTGGGAATGAAGATGCTAAAGTGGTTCTATACGCGCCAACATGGCGTGATGACAGCTTTTTCCGTCAAGGAGTCTATAAATTTAACTTAGCTTTTTCATTTGAAGAATTTTTCAAACATGTGTCAGATGATACTATTTTAATTATGAGACCTCATTACTTAGTCAAAAATGGGATAGATGTTACTGGTTTTGAAGACCGGGTTAAGATTATGGCTGATGAAAATATTACGGAACTTTATTTAATGAGTGATATGTTGATTACGGATTACTCTTCAGTGATGTTTGATTATGCTAATTTAAATCGGCCAATGTTATTTTATTGTTACGATTTAGACCATTATCGTGATGAATTACGGGGCTTCTATATTGATTTCGAAGCAGAGGCACCAGGACCTGTTGTTGTTGAAGAAGCGGATTTCTATAAACAATTGGCTGTTTACACTAAAAATGATAACTATCCTGGTTATGAAAAACGTTTTAAAGATTTTCAAGCTAAATTTATTGAGTGGGATGATGGGCAAGCTTCTAAAAAAGTATCCGACATTATCTTAGGTAAGTAGGCATGTTCGCTTTTTCTAAGGAACATGTTTTTTATTTCTTGAAATATTTAGATAAGATGTTAATTTTTATTGATTAATGGTAAAATTATATAAGTGTAATTGTATACAGGTTGCTGTTTAAAATCAAAATAGCTGGGTGGTTAATGGTGGTAAAATGGAAGACTATAAAATTCGCTTAGAGTACGTTACAAAAGGGATCACAAGTAAGAAAAATCGAAAAGTTGATAAAGATTCAAAAGATATTTATTGGGCTTTAAGGGGGATTTCTTTCGATATTTATCCTGGAGAGTTTTTTGGTATTATCGGCATGGGAGGTTCAGGAAAAGCAACGTTATCTGAGATTCTTGCTGGTAAAGCAAAACAAACGACGGGCTTCTTAACGATGGCCGGGCACACAACAATTGTGTCGTATGAAACACAATTGAAGCGTGATAAGACGGCTGTTCAGAATATTCAAGATGCGATTACAGATTCAAACATTGATTATAAGAATAGTGATCAAACATTAAACAATGTCTTGAGATTTGCTGATTTGGGCGTTTTAAAAGAGAGTAAAATTGAAGATTATTCACCTGATATGCGCGCTCGAGTTGAATTAGCAATGGCTTTTTTTATTGAACCTGATATTATTATTTTAGATGGTGTTTTGTCAGCGTTAGATGATATTTTTTATCAAAAAACGGTTGAAAAAATTAAAAGCCTACAGACAGAAGGTAAGACTTTTGTACTAGCTAGCCAAGATTTACAACAAATGGAATTCTTAACAGATAGAATTGCATGGATTCAAAATGGTCAGTTAATGGATATTGGCGAATCTGAACATGTTGTTATGGGCTATTTAGATTTTGTTGCTTGGTATGATAGTTTGTCTGATATAAAGCGACATGAATACGATAAAGAACGTGATGTAGAGCGTAAATCATTTAGTGTAGAGGCTTTGTACACACAGTATAAAGAAACTCATTTTGATCCCGATATGCCTCGTTCTGTTGAGTTACGTCGCCGGGAGGCCTTTTATAATGGGCAAGCATTTGATGAGGCAAAATATGAATCAAAAAAGAAAAAAAGCAATGGGCATAGCAAAAGTCATGGTAGATTAGCTTTAGTTATTATCGGCATTTTGATTTTAGCGGTGGTGGGAACGGTTTCTGCGAAGTATATTCAAACGAATAATGCTAAACAGGAGTCTATCTCAATTGACAGTCATCGAAAGTCGTCAATTAAAGCAAAAAAAATGGCAATTTCTAGTTCAATTAGTGTGGTTGATGCCTCTAAAAAAGTGGCGTCATCTTCTAAAGCAACTTCAAGTAAATTAGCCAGTGTCTCTTCTGCAAAACGGAAGAAAGAATCAGTTGCCAAAGTTAAAGCAAGTGAATCTAAAGCCAGGGTAGAGAGTGAACTTAGAGCCAAGGCAGCAAGTGAATCAGCTGTGGCTAAGGAGTCATCTGAAAAGCTGGCTAGTTCTGAATCTGCTAAAAAAGAGAGTATTTCGAAACAAGAAAGTATCGATAAAATTAGTACAAAGACGGTTGAAGTTGGCGATGGCGATAGTTTATCAAGTATTGCGACTGCGAATAATACAACGAGTGACAAATTAATGGATATTAATAGTTTATCATCAGATTTTTTACATTTAGGACAAAAAATAAAAGTGCCCAAATAAATAATGGGATAACTATAAGTTAACTTGGAGGAAGCTATGAAATTAAGAATAAAGGTAATTATTGGGATAGCCGTAGTTGTATGTGTTGGTGGGGGAACAGTATTAGCTAGTACAGAATCTGGTCACAATGTGGTCGAATGGGTCGCTAATCGTGGACAAACAGGATCAGCTTCACAACAGAAAAAAGAATACGCAGAACAACAAAAAGCTGCTAAAGATAAATATGGTAAAAAGGATTCTAGTTCAAGCTCAGATTCACAACAGAAAAAAGCAAAAAAGAAAAAAGTCACGACTAAGAAAAGTAAGACAAGAACAACGACAACGGCGTCATCATCAAGTGCTAATGTTGATACGGATACATTGATTGTTGCTTATGGTGATTCATTATCATCTATCGCGGCATACCATGGAATGACGGTAAAAGAATTAATTGCGTTAAATGACATGGAAAATACGACGTTAAGACCAGGCCAATCAATTAAAGTCATTGCTGGAAGTGGAAGTACAGACACAACAACGGATACAGATACAACCAGATCAGATAATAATACGACAAGTACAGATTCTAGTTCGGACACGAATTCAGACTCAAGTACAGATTCGTCAGATTCAGATTCAAATTCGGATTCGGATTCAAGCTCAGATACGTCAAGTTCAACAAGTAACAGTAACAATACAAATGCAAACTAATCGTTACTTTTTGTCAGTCAATTGTTAATGGGTGTATAATGCGTATGGTTAAAAAATAAATATAAATGAATTGGAGCGGATGAGTAAATGAGTTCAGACCCTGGTCACGAACTGCTGTTGCAGCTGATATTGTTAGTCATTTTGACATTAATTAATGCCTATTTTTCAGCTGCAGAATTAGCAGTAGTTTCAGTAAATCGTAATAAAATTGAGACAGAGGCGCAAGCCGGAGATAAAGGTGCTAAAAGAATTCTTGGTATTTTAAATAATTCAACTTCATTTTTATCAACGATTCAGATTAGTATTACTTTCGCTGGATTTTTGTCTTCAGCTTTTGCAGCAACAGCTTTAGCTAAATATGTTGAACCGGCATTCGGGAATGCAGTTTGGGCACATGATGTTGCAGTCGTTATTGTTACGTTGATTTTATCTTATTTTTCACTAGTTTTAGGCGAGTTATACCCTAAACAATTGGCATTACAAATGCCGGACAAAATTGCCAGAGCAACGACTGGACCTATTCAAGTTATCGCGATATTTTTCAAACCACTTAACTGGTTGTTATCAATTTCGCTTTTCGCTTTAGAAAAAATAACCCCAATCAAATTTAATAAAAATGATACAGAAGTGATTAGTCGACAAGAAATCGTTCGTGTGATTCAAACAGGTGAGGAACGTGGCGCCATTGATTCAGATGAATATGAAATGATGGAAGGGGTTATTTCGTTACATACGAAGTTAGCTCGTGAAGTTATGGTTGCTAGAACGGATGCATTCATGATTGATTTACAAAATGATAATGATCGTAATATTGATGCAATTTTAAAACAACCTTATTCTCGTGTACCCGTTTATAGTGATGATAAAGATAATGTTGTGGGTGTTATTCATATTAAAAATTTACTTAAATCTGCTAGAAAATATGGATTTGATAGAATTACGCTACGTCAAATTATGCAGGAGCCAATGTTTATTCCAGAAACAATGGCCGTTGATGATTTGTTATTTGAAATGAAGAAAACACATACGCAATTGGCTATTTTATTGGATGAATATGGTGGTGTTGTTGGATTAGCCACAATTGAAGATTTGATTGAAGAAATAGTTGGGGATATCGATGATGAATCTGATAAACCTGACGATACATTGAAAAAAATTAATGCACATGAATATATTGTGCAAGGTCGTATGACTCTTGATGATTTTAATGATGAATTTAATTGTGACATTGATGTCAAAGATGTGGATACAATTGCCGGATTCGTATTGACTGAATTAGGTCGAATTCCTGACGATAACGAACAATTGCAAGTTACGCTTGATAATGGTTTAATTCTGGAAACAGAAAAAATGGATGGCTCTCGATTAGTAGAATTGAAGGTTATTATTCGAGCCAGTGTACCAACTGATAATTTAAAAACGAAAGAATAAAATATGAGATAAGTAAAGTAAGGGATACAGAACGTAGTGGTTCTATTGCCCTTATTTTTTTACGTCGAAGTTCATTGTCATTTATGATAAACTATAAATAATATGTTTTAGAGAGGACAATTAATGAATACAGAAGAATTAGAGACTCAAGTCAAAAAACGTCGGACATTTGCGATTATTTCTCATCCCGATGCTGGTAAAACAACTATTACTGAACAATTGCTTTTATTTGGTGGTGTCGTTCGTTCTGCCGGAACTGTTAAAGGTAAAAAATCAGGGACTTTCGCAAAATCTGATTGGATGGAAATTGAAAAGAAACGTGGTATTTCTGTTACCAGTTCAGTTATGCAATTTGATTATGACGATAAACGCGTTAATATTTTGGATACACCTGGACATGAGGATTTTTCTGAAGATACGTATCGGACATTAATGGCTGTAGATTCTGCGGTCATGGTGATCGATTCTGCTAAAGGAATTGAACCACAAACAAAGAAGTTATTCCAAATTTGTAAAATGCGTGGCATTCCTATTTTTACATTTATCAACAAGATGGATCGTGATGGTCGCGAACCACTTGATTTAATGGCTGAATTGGAAGAGGTATTGGGCGTTGAATCATACCCAATGAACTGGCCAATTGGTATGGGTAAAGGCTTAAAAGGCTTATATGATATTTATAATCACCGTATTGAACTTTATCAAAAAGAAGATAAAGGCGGTAATTATGTTGACCTAAATGCTGCTGGTGAAATTGAAGGCGCTCATTCATTAAAAGAAGACAGTATCTATCAAGAAGTGCTAGATGAAGTTGAATTGTTGAGTGATGCTGGTAATACCTTTGATGAAGCCAAGATTGCGACGGGGGACTTAACACCTGTCTTCTTTGGATCAGCTTTAACAAACTTTGGTGTAAAAACGTTCTTAGACATTTATTTGAATTATGCACCAGCACCACAATCGCATAAAACGATTGAGGAAAAAATCATTCAACCTGTTGATGATCATTTTTCTGGTTTTGTTTTCAAAATTCAAGCGAATATGAATCCTAATCATCGTGACCGAATTGCATTTATCCGTATCTGTTCGGGAGAATTTGAACGTGGGATGGATGTTAAATTAGCAAGAACGGATAAAAAAATGCGTTTATCAAACTCAACGCAATTTATGGCCGATTCTCGTGAAGTCTTGGAATCAGCTGTGGCTGGTGACATTATTGGATTATATGATACTGGTAATTTCCAAATTGGTGATACAATTAGCAACATGAAGAAACCAATTACCTTTGAAAAATTGCCTCAATTTACACCTGAATTATTTATGAGTGTGACGGCTAAAAATGTGATGAAGCAGAAATCATTCCATAAAGGAATTCAACAATTGGTTCAAGAAGGTGCCGTTCAATTATATAGAAGTTACAATACTGGCGACTATATTCTTGGTGCTGTTGGTCAACTTCAATTTGAAGTTTTCCAATTTAGAATGTTAAACGAATATAACTCAGAAGTAATTACGACACCAATGGGTTCTAAAACAGCGCGTTGGATTGATCCTGAACAATTGGATGAAAAAATGTCGAGCTCTCGTAACTTACTTGTTAAAGATCGACAAGATTTACCCTTGTTCTTATTTGAAAATGCATTCGCAGAACGTTGGTTTGCTGACAAATATCCAGATGTTAAATTAACATCAAAACTATAAGAGCAACAAAAAAGGCATGCCATCTGGTATGCCTTTTTTGTTGCTCTTAGTTCAATGAGTAAGCTATTTTGATATAAGATTCGTTGATAAAGCCGCCATTTTTTAATTCAAACCAAACAATGCTATTTGGTGATGTTAATTGACTGATTAAAGTGACTTGTGTGTTATCTGCTAGAGTGCGTAACTTTTTGCCATAAGGTTCAGCGTAAATAGTGACTGATTTGTCAGGAATATAATCAATTAAAGCGGGTTGATTAACTCTTTTTTTTGTTAATTTATCGATTTCTTTTGTTGTTAATGAGGTGTAATCAGGTTGATCGATGAGATGGACATTGGATGTGTCTTCCAACCATTGATTACCACCCATACCGTACCAATGGGTGCCTGAATTAGTTTCAATTTTTTCAAATACTTGTAAAATACCACCGGCAGGCAAGAAAGCAGGATAAAAGTTGCCATCAGGGAGATCGAAGCAGCGTGCGCGTTCTGTAATCTGAATGTAGGCATCAATTTTGTCGACTGTTCGCCAATTTAAATTGCGGTAATAGTAGTAGATAGTCTGTTGTTCATTTGTGAAATTACCATAACTCGTTTTTGATGCACGCAATAAATTGAATCCAGGAATGTTCACAGGATCATATGTAAAAGGTTCATGTAATTGTCCGCGCAATAAAGTAGGAGGGCCAATGAGATAGCCACCATCAATATCTTGATTATAAATCCAGACGGCAGCGCCATGCTTTTTTTCATAACTTAAAATGATGGCGCCATAACTGGCTACAAAGGTACTTGTGAATCCAGAAATACCAATTAAATGATAATCTGGAATGGGGTCAAATTGAATTCTCAAATCACTGCCTTTGGTACCACTGATAATTTGAGGTCGTGACAAATTATGATCATCTTGATCTTTGTAGTAGATAATCATCGTGGCATCAGAAACAGATGTTGGTAAAAAAGTTTGATTTTCAATGACTTCATGCCTTTTTATTTTTGAAGGTTCTATTTTCTTAGTTGGATTTGAATTAAATGTGAATTGTATATCGGAAGTGGGATGAGGTTGACTTGGTTTTGTAAAAACAGACAACACATTCCGGAAGAAATCTCTTAAGGCGATTTTAATCAGCTCCATTCATTATCTAATAACACAATTATAACCTAAAAAGCTTAATTATTGGGAAAAAGTGTTTAAAAGATCATTTTATTTATTCAAAATGCGAATGAAAATAAAAAAAGGCGCTAACTTCAGAAAATTAATTCTGAGTTAGCGCCTTTAATTTGGTCTTTTATTCAGCTTTATCTGATTCTTTATCATCAGAAGGAGTATCTGATGAAATTTTAATTTCGTCTTTTTCAATCTTTGCAACCAATTTCGTTACATCAGGGTTATCAAGATAGAAGTCAGCAATTTGGTCTTCAATCTGTTCTTGGATAACACGTCTCAATGGACGAGCACCCATGGCAGGATTGTAACCCAAATCAACTAATTTTTCTTCAACACGATTTGTCACACGGAGTTCTAAGTTTTGATTTTTAAGAACATCATTTACATCGTTAAGCATCAAACTTACGATTGAAACTAAGTTTTCTTTGCTTAGTGGATTGAATTCAACGATATCATCAAAACGATTCAAGAATTCAGGACGGAAGTAGTTAGATAGTTTATCAATGATGGCATGTGTAGCACCATTAGATGTTGCACCAAAACCAACATTAGCTTCAGCATCAGCACTTCCGGCGTTTGATGTCATAATGATAATCGTATCTTTAAAACTTACTGTACGGCCTTGCGAATCTGTTAAACGACCGTCTTCAAGAATTTGTAAGAACATGTGCATAACATCAGGATGTGCTTTTTCAACTTCATCTAACAAGATTAAGCTGTATGGATTACGACGAACTTGTTCAGTTAATTGACCAGCTTCTTCGTAACCAACGTAACCAGGAGGTGAACCAATCAATTTAGAAACGGAATGTTTCTCCATATATTCACTCATATCAAAACGAATCATTGATTCTTTTGTACCAAATAATTCTTTAGATAGTTGTTTTGCAAGTTCCGTTTTACCAATCCCAGTAGGGCCAACAAACAGGAAGGAACCAATTGGGCGTCCAGATTTATTGAAACCAATCCGGTTACGACGAATGGCACGAGCTACTTTGTCGATGGCAGCGTCTTGACCAATGACGCTAGCTTGAAGGGAAGTGGCTAAATTTTTCAATTGTTGCTGTTCCTTTTCCTTCAATTCACCAACAGGGATATTTGTTTTTTCTTCAATAATTTGTTCCATTTCTTTTTCAGTCACAATTGGTAATTCATCAGAATCAGTGTTGCTATCTTGTAATTCTTTGAATTTAGCGACTTGATCACGGTAGTAAGCTGCTTTTTCATAATCTTCGTCACTCAATGCAGCTTGTTTTTGTGTTTCAGCATTCTTAATTTTTTCTTCAACCAATTTTGGATCAATTGCTTTAATGGTCAAATTCATTTTTGAACCTGATTCATCTAGTAAATCAATCGCCTTATCTGGTAAGAAACGATCTTGAATGTAACGGTCTGACAATGATGCGGCTGCTTCAATTGCTTCGTCACTGTAATGAACATGATGGTAGGCTTCATATTTCTTTTGAATCCCTTTTAAGATAACAATTGTTTCTGCAACACTAGGTTCATCAACTTGAATAGGTTGTAAACGACGTGCAAGAGCAGCATCTTTTTCAATTTGACGATATTCATTTAAAGTGGTTGCACCCACAAGTTGTAATTCACCTCGAGCAAGGGCTGGTTTTAAGACGTTACCAGCATCCATACCGCCTTCAGCATTACCGGCGCCAACGATTTCATGAATTTCATCAATAAAGAGGATGATACTTTTATCTTCTTTTAATTCTTTCATCAATTGTTGCATGCGTTCTTCAAATTGGCCACGAATACCGGTGCCTTGAACTAATGAAACAACATCTAAACGAATGACTTGTTTATTTAGTAGTTTTTGAGGAACGGCAGCGTCAACAATTTTTTGAGCTAAACCTTCAACGACGGCTGTTTTACCGACACCAGCTTCTCCAATTAAAACAGGGTTATTTTTGGTACGTCGGTTTAAAATTTCAATAATTTGATCAATTTCTTGGTCACGGCCAACGACAGGGTCAATGTTTCCTGCTCGAGCTTCATCCGTTAAGTTAAGACCAAATTGGCCAAGAACGGTATCTTTACCATTATTTTTATTACCGCCGCCATTTCTACCAGCTTGGGTAGGTGGTGTTTGGTCTCTTCTTTGTGAACTGTTATTTTGGTTATTTGGTGCAATTGCGTTGAACAATTCATCAAGGTTACCAAAGCTAAATGGATCTTGTTGGTTGTTGCGGATTTGACCATTGCTTAAACGGTCTTGTTCGTCTTTAAGCAATTGGTAACAATTTTGACATAAATTGTATTCTTGGTGTTGTCCATTTAAATTAGTTGATAAATGGATTGTTGCTTGATTGATTTGACAATTTTGACAGATCATATGTGTCACAACCTTTCGTATTTAATTCGTTATCGTTTATTTTATTTAAGATCAAAGTGGATTGACCATCTCTGACCTTCGATGATTATTATACAAAACTTAAAAAATTTCTGCAAGTAACTTGCCCTCACTTTTTTACATTTTATGAAGGCTAATCTATAATGAAATAGTATAGTAGATTTCAGTGAAAAGGGGTTTGAAAAATGAGTGAAGATTATAAAGCAAAGATTGATGCGTTGATTGCCGGCGAAATAGAGACCATCACCATTAATCCAGACGAATTTATGGCGTTTCAACTTGTTTGGCAAAAAGAAAAATTACGTAAGGCAATTGTTGGTAATGCACAAAGAGAAGGACAAATTATCTATAAATATGTTAGTTTAAAAAACTAAAAAAGTGGCTAAAGACTTGTATCATTTTTTAAAAAATGGTACTATTTATTTCTAGAGATTAATGTGTTTAACTTACTAATGAAAACGTGTTCTTTGCTTTTGTAAGTGGGTTGTACATTTTTCTAAAATAAAAAATATAGAACACCAAGGAGATATATAATCATGGAAAAGAAAGACTTTCACGTAATTGCAGAAACAGGTATCCACGCACGTCCAGCTACATTATTGGTACAAGCAGCAAGTAAATTCACTGCTGATGTTGCTTTGGTTTACGGAGAAAAATCAGTAAACTTAAAATCAATCATGGGTGTTATGTCATTAGGTGTTGGTCAAAACGCTGATGTTACAATCACTGCTGATGGTGCTGATGAAGCAGACGCAATCGCAGCTATTACAGAAACAATGACGAAAGAAGGACTTGCTGAATAATGTCGAAAATGTTAAAGGGGATTGCTGCTAGTGATGGTATTGCCATTGCTAAAGCATATATGTTAGTTCAACCCGATTTATCATTCTCGCAAGTAAGCATTGACAATCCAGAGTCAGAAATTAAACGTCTTGATGCTGCAGTTGCTGCATCAAGTGAAGATTTGAAAATAATCAAACAAAAAGCTGCAGAAAACCTCGGTGCTGAAGAAGCCGAGGTTTTTGAAGCTCATTTGACAATCCTTTCAGATCCTGAACTTATGGGTAACATTGGCGATAAAATCAAAAATGATAAGGTTAACGCTGAATCAGCATTGAAAGATGTAACAGATATGTTCATCTCAATGTTTGAAGGCATGACTGATAATGCTTATATGCAAGAACGTGCAGGCGATGTTCGTGATGTTACAAAACGTGTGATGAGCCATTTATTAGGCGTTTCGATTCCTAATCCTGCGCTTATTGACCAAGAAGTTGTGGTCGTTGCGCATGATTTAACACCATCGGATACTGCTCAATTAAATCGTAAATTTGTTAAGGGATTTATTACTGATGTTGGTGGACGTACGTCTCATTCTGCTATTATGTCTCGAACGCTTGAAATCCCTGCTGTTGTAGGTGCTGGTGATCCAACAACTGCAATTTCAGAAGGCGATATGGTGATTGTTGATGGTATCAACGGTGACGGAATTATCAATCCTTCTGCTGAAGAAATTTCAACATACGAAGCAAAGGCAAAAGCTTTTTCTGATCAAAAAGCTGAATGGAAAGAATTAAAAGACGCTAAAACAATTACGGCTGATGGCGTGCATTTTGATTTAGCTGCTAACATTGGTACACCTAAGGATGTTGCTGGTGCACAAGATAATGGTGCTGAAGCAGTTGGATTATTCCGTTCAGAATTCTTATACATGGATGCTAGTGAATTTCCTACAGAAGACGAACAGTTTGAAGCTTATAAAACTGCAGTTGAAGGAATGGACGGCAAACAAGTTGTTGTAAGAACAATGGATATTGGTGGCGATAAGGAACTACCTTACTTACCATTACCAGAAGAAATGAATCCTTTCTTAGGATACCGTGCAATCCGTATTAGTTTGGATCGTCAAGATATCTTTAGAACACAACTTCGTGCTTTGCTTAGAGCTTCTCATTATGGACAATTAGCAATTATGTTCCCAATGATTGCAACTGTTAATGAGTTCAAAGCAGCTAAGGCAATTTATGTTGAAGAACGTACTAAGTTAATTGACGCTGGGGTACCAGTAGCAGATAAACTTGAAGTTGGTATGATGATGGAGATTCCTGCTGCTGTTATGAATGGTGATCATTTAGCTAAATATGCTGATTTCTTCAGTATTGGTACAAATGATTTAATTCAATATTCAATGGCTGCTGATCGAGGTAATGAACAAGTTTCATACCTTTACCAACCTTATAACCCATCAATTTTACGTTTAATTAAAATGGTAATTGATTCGGCTCATAAAGAAGGTAAGTGGGCAGGTATGTGTGGTGAAATGGCCGGAGATCAAATTGCTGTGCCTATTTTAGCTGGAATGGGTCTTGATGAATTCTCAATGAGTGCATCATCAATCCTTAAAACACGTAGCTTAATGAAAAAATTAGATACAACAAAAATGAAAGAATTAGCTGATAAAGCTGTTACTGATTGTGAAACTAATGAAGAAGTTATTGCATTAGTTGAATCTTACATGAAGTAATTAATTTTTTTGAAAAACTGATAATTATGATTATCAGTTTTTTTTTGCGTTCAATTGGGAACAAATGAGAAAAATGGACTTCTATTGCATAACGGACTAGAAACCAATATAATTAAACTTATTATATCAAAACAGACAGGAGACCTTATCGTGAATATTGGGATTTTTACAGATACATATTTTCCACAAGTGAGCGGTGTGGCGACTTCGATAAAGACATTAAGAAATGAACTCGAAAAAGAGGGTCATACAGTTTATATCTTTACAACGACTGATCCACGAGTTGATAAAACAGTTTATGAACGTAATATATTTAGGTTTTCTAGCATCCCATTTATTTCTTTTACGGACAGACGAATCGCTGTTAGAGGCTTATTTCAGGCGTACCAAGTGGCTAAAGAACTAAACTTAGATGTTGTCCATACACAAACTGAATTTTCTATGGGCTGGATTGGTAAGTTTGTTGCGAGAAACTTAAAGGTTCCTTGTTTACATACGTACCATACGATGTATGAAGATTATTTACATTACATTGCAAATGGTAAACTATTGAAGCCTTATCATGTTAAACAAATGACGAAGACATTTACCTTCCATATGAGTGGAATTATTGCGCCAAGTGCTCGTGTTCAGAACTTGCTACAAGAATATGGTGTGAAATCAGAAATGCGCGTTATTCCGACGGGTGTGGATATTTCTCAATTTGAACAGGTGGAAACAGAAGATTATCGTGCTAAATTAGATATTGCCGAAGATCGTCCAGTGATGCTTGCGTTAAGTCGATTAGCATTTGAAAAGAATACAAAAGAAATTATTGACGGGATGCCAGCAATTATTGAGAAGATTCCAAATGTTTTATTATTGATTGTTGGGGATGGACCCGCCCGAGAAACACTTGAAGCACAAGTGGTTACTTTAAATTTACAAGAGAATATTCGATTTACTGGCGAAGTAGATAATGATGAAGTATGCCATTTTTATCAGTTAGCAGATTTATTTGTATCTGCTTCTGTGACGGAATCACAAGGCTTAACATTTATTGAAGCTTTAGCGGCTGGGACACCAGTGTTGGCTAAAACGGGTGAATATACCGATGAATTAATGGATCAACCAGAAATCGGTAAAACATTTGCTTCTGAAGCTGAAATGGTTACGGATATCATCTATTATTTCAATAAACGTAATGAAAAAATTAATCCAGAGCCTAGATTGGATAAGTTAAAAGAAATTTCGGCTGCAACCTTTGGGTCTAAAGTCGCTGCATTTTATCAAGATGCTCAGATTCAATATGTTGAAATGGAAGAAGATGACGAGATTAGTCATCTATAAAATGAATCTATTTTTAAAGGAGTTTCAATTATGCTATTAATTAATATGTTTTCTGCGGCCAATTCCGTCAAAGGGCAAGGGGTCGGTAGTGCGTATACTGAAATGATGAGGTTACTTAAAGATCGGTTTCCAACTGAATTTAAAATCAGTGTGAATAAATATAGTCGTTCTGATATTAGTCATTATCATACGATTAATTTTCCTTACTACCTTTCAACTTTTATGCCAGGTCGTGGTAAAAAGATTGGTTATGTGCATTTTTTACCAGAAACACTTGAGGGTAGCGTCAAAATTCCGCAACCGTTCAGAGCAATCTTTTATTGGTACGTGATTGCTTTTTATAAGAGAATGGATCATATTGTTGTGGTTAATCCAAGTTTTATTCCAAAGCTTGAGGCGTTTAAGATTCCAAAGGAACAAGTCACGTATATTCCTAATTTTGTTTCTAAAAAAGTTTTTTATGAAAAAACGGTTGAAGAAAAACAAGCATTCAGAGATCAATTAGGTATTTCTGCAGATAAATTTATTGTCTTTGGTGATGGTCAAGTTCAAGAAAGAAAAGGTGTGCCCGATTTTATTACGTTAGCAAAGCAAAATCCTGACATCCAATTTATTTGGGCTGGTGGTTTTTCATTTGGTAAGTTAACGGATGGTTATGCTGAATTAAAAAAAGTCGTTGATAATCCACCTAGTAATTTAATTTTTACTGGGATTATCGATCGTGAAGCGCTAGTGAATTATTACAATATTGCTAATCTTTTCTTACTGCCTTCTTTCAACGAGTTGTTTCCAATGTCAGTATTAGAAGCATTTAGTTGTGGGACACCTGTATTATTGCGCGACCTAGATCTTTATAAAGCGGTTATTGATGGTTATTATGATGCTGCAACGGATGTAGATGATATGCAAATTAAATTGAGAAAATTAAAAGAAGATTCTAACGCTTTATCAGCCTTACACGATAAAGCAGATCAGGCGTCAGCATACTATTCTGAAGATAGACTGGCTGAGATTTGGCATCAATTTTATTTGGACCAGAGCAAAGAGGACTAGAAAATGACGCGTAAAAATATAGGATTATTGACGTTAATGGTCATAATTGGAATTGGCATATTCGCTTTTTCCTTAAGAAATGTATCAATACAGTCACTGATTAAAGATTTAGTTCATATTAATATTTGGTGGCTGTTAGTGGCAATCCTTTGTATATGCATGTACTTTATACTTGAGGCGTTTGTGGTTAAGCGTTTTGTAAAAGGGCAACATAAAAAATTTACATTTAAAAATGCGATTCGAATTCCGTTGATTGAACAATTGTTTAATGGGATTACGCCGTTTTCAACGGGTGGCCAACCTGCGCAATTGTTTGCAATGGTGCAGTCAGGAGTTGATGCTGGACGTGCGAGTTCAATTTTATTAATGAAATTTGTTGTGTATCAAGCAATGATTGTCATTAATTTTGTCGTTTGTTTAGTCATTGGGTTTCAATATATTCAAGACAAAGTCCATTACTTGATGGTTTTTGTGATTTTTGGATTTGTCATTCATTTAGCTGTAATTGTTGGGTTATTAATGATTATGTATTGGTACACATTCACTAAAAAGTTGGTAGGTGTTTGTTTATCTGCTGTTAAGGTCTTTATCAAGGCTGAGCGTTTTGAACGGTTAAATAACAGCATCTATTCTAAAATAGCAAACTTTCATCAAGAGAGTTTGCGTATGAAAAATGAAAAGAAAATAATTTTTGACGTTTTTATACTAACGTTCTTTCAACTAGCATTCTACTATTTGATTCCATATTTTATTATGTTGTCACTGGGTTACACGTCAGTGAATGTCATCATGATTACGGCACTGCATGTGCTTATTGTGATGGTTATCTCACTCTTTCCAATTCCCGGTGGGACAGGTGGCGCAGAATATAGTTTTGCGATTGTTTTTTCTAGTTTTATGACAAGTAATAGTAAATTAGTTTTAGCGATGTTATTATGGCGTATTTTAACGTATTATGTTGGTCTATTTGCCGGTATGTTTGCATTAGTAGTTAATCCGGATAAGGTAGAAGAAATTGGACTTGATGATTAGTTAATCAAAGGGGACATTATGAAATTTACAAGAAGTGACTTAATTCAATTTATTTTGGAAATGACAGATACGATAGAGTCTTATCCATTTAATAAGGTAAGACCTAACCAAACAGTTGTGTGGACGATTATGAAACAGGTTGGTAGTGGGAAAATGATGGCTATGATTTTTGAAAAAGAGGATAAGCTATCATTAAATCTCAAACTAAAACCAGAACATGTTGAACAAATGAAACAGGTAGAGGGCATTACGGCTGGATTTCATATGAATAAAAAATATTGGATTACGATTGATATTAATCATGCGGATATCACACAAATTGAATTAGAGAACATGATGTATGAAAGTGACTCGTTAACAAAAAAATAAAAATAAGGTCCCAAATCATTCGGCAAAAGCGAAGTGATTTGGGACCTTATTTTATTAATAAATTATTTGTGTTGTGTCATGTAAGCATTTAATCGTTCCATACCAATAACTAAATTTTCCATACTTGCGGCATAACTTAAGCGAATATAACCTTTACCAGATTCGCCAAATGCAGTTCCTGGAATCAAAGCAAGTTTATTATTAAATGCTAAATCCTTACAAAAGGCCAATGCATCTTGATTATAGCCTTCAGGAATCTTAGCAAAAATATAAAAAGCACCACTAGGCTGGGCCATTTCAAAATTCATTTTTTTCATTTCAGTCATTACAAAATCACGGCGCTTTTTGTATTCGACATTCATAATACGACCGTCATCTTTACCATCACGTAAAGCGGCGACACCAGCACGTTGTGAAATGCTGGTCGCAGAAGTGACTAAGTATTGATGGACTTTCTTTAATTCATCCGTCATGGCTTTGGGTGCTAACAGGAAGCCAATACGCCAACCAGTCATCGCATGTGATTTTGATAAACCGTTAATTAACACTGTTTGATCACGGATATATTTAGCAATTGAAACATGTTTATGATCATAAGTTAATTCACTATAAATTTCATCACTGATAGCCCAAATCTTTTGTTTTCTAATTTCATCGGTAATGGCGATAATTTCATCTTCGGTCCAAGAAATCCCAGTTGGATTACTTGGGTTGATTAAGATGATACCTTTAATGTTCTCATCAGGATTATCTGCAACAGCTTGTTTAATCATATCAGGTGTTAACCTGAAGTTATTAGCACGCGTATCAATGTAGATTGGTTTGATGCGATTTAAGGTGATTAGAGGCATGTAACCAGGATAAAGTGGCATTGGTACCAGAACGGCGTCACCAGGGTTAAAAATAGTCTGTAGAGCAGTGGCAATAGCTTCGGTAGCACCAACTGTGACTAATATTTCTGATTGTGCATCATAACTAACGGCATATTTTTCATTGAAAAATTCACTGGCTGCTTCACGTAATTCAATATCACCAGCCATCCCCATATAATGTGAGTAATTTTCATTAATGGCTTCAATAGCAGCTTTTTTTATATGATCGGGGGTGTTGAAGTCTGGTTCACCCATGGTTAACTTGATCATATCAGGGATTTTGCTTACTTCATCATCGAATTGACGGATGTCTGAAACTTCTATTTTAAATACTTGATCGTTCAAATCATTTCTAAATAAACTCATTTTTTTCGGCCTCCAAGTCTAATAACTAATAGTTTAGCATAAAAACATGTTAAGAAACGATTATAATATGAGGAATCAGGTGTAAATGCATAGAAACTTTGGTATTATTAACTATGATATTGAAAGGGGAACAACTATGAAAAATTCTCAGTTAGTAGCAATCATTAGTCGCTTAGAGGCTATGCAAAAAGAAGATAACGGTGAAATCCAAACAAGACACTTTGAACATGAAGGTGTTGAAAAAGGAATCGTTGAATATGATCCAGCTATGAAAGCATATACGTTGGAAGATTTAAGTAACCATACTAAATTTCCATTTGATGATATCGATTTAATTGCCATGGAAGTTTACGACTTATTATTTGGTTAATAATCAACTGAAAGATAGATTTAAAGACATTTTCGTGTTCTCGAAAACTGATCTTAAAAAACGGAGGCACTAAAATGCGGTCAACTTTAAAATATGTTCAGGATAAATTGAGCTCAAGATGGGGATTCTTCCTCTTGATGCTCGTTTTATTTTGGGCCAAAACTGTCGTTGCGTATGAAACAAAATTTACGCTGGGTGCGACGGGTAGCATGCAACAATTTTTACTTTATTTAAATCCAATTCCAACGGCACTTTTGTTGTTTGGAATTGCGCTTTACTTTAAAGGTAAGAAATCATATTGGATTATGCTCATTATTGATTTTATTCAAACATCATGGCTTTTTGCGAATATGATTTATTACCGAGAATTTTCAGATTTCCTTTCATTGGGAATCATAAAAAATTCAAGTTCAGTAGCTAATAACTTAGATAAAGGAATCGCGGGAATTCTACGTCCAACTGATTTTTTTGTTTATATTGATATTATTATTTTAATTTTGATTCTTGTCTTTAAACTTGTCAAAATTGATTATAATCCTATCAAAAAACGTTATGCATTTATTGTTACAATTGTGGCTGTTCTTTTAGCTGCTGGTAATTTGGGCCTAGCTGAAAAGGATCGGTCTCAATTATTGACAAGAACATTTGATAATAATTATATTGTTAAATATTTAGGATTGAATTTTTATGCGGGATATAACGTTTACCAAACGCAAAAAGAAAGTGCGACACGTAAGAATGCAACATCAGAAGATATGACTAAAGTTCTAAAATATCTGGATAAGAATCGTGCTAGTTCTAATATTCAGTATTATGGAAAAGCAAAAGGTAAAAATGTTTTTGTGGTTCATTTAGAAAGTTTCCAACAATTCATGATTGATTATAAATGGGATGGTCAAGAGGTAACACCTAATATTAATAAGTATTATCATGATAAGAATACGTTATCATTTGATAATTTCTTTAATCAAGTCGGACAAGGTAAAACGTCTGATGCTGAAATGATGTTAGAATCGTCACTTTATGGCTTATCATCTGGGTCAGCAATGACAACTTATGGAACACAAAATACCTTCCAATCAGCGCCAGCTATCCTTGATCAAAAAGGATATACAACAGCTGCGTTCCATGGGGATGTTGGTAGTTTCTGGAATCGTAATAATACCTATAAATCATTTGGGTACCAGTACTTCTTTAGTGAACCTTATTACAACGTCAAATCTAACTATAAAGTGGGTTATGGCCTGAAAGATAAGATTTTCTTGAAGCAATCTGTTAAGTATATTGAACAATTACCACAACCTTTTTATGCGAAGCTCATTACCTTAACGAATCATTATCCATATGATTTGGATAGTGAGAATGTGTCGATCAAAAAAACGGATACAGATGATAGTACCGTTGATGGGTACGTTCAAACGTCTAAATATTTGGATCAATCATTCGGAGAATTCGTTAATTATTTGAAGAAGAGTGGGCTGTATAAAAATAGTATGATTGTGATGTATGGTGATCATTACGGTATTTCTAATAATCACAAGAAAGCCATTGCGCAATTATTAGGTAAAGATGAAGTCACAAGTTATGATTTAACGATGTTCCAAAAGGTACCATTTATGATTCATATGAATGGCCTTAAGGGTGGCGTTAAGCATACTTATGGTGGTGAAATTGATGTTTTACCAACCTTACTTGATTTATTAGGCGTTAAGAATACGGATACGGTTCAATTTGGTAATGATTTATTATCGAAGAATCGCAATCAAACAGTTGCTTTTAGAAATGGTGATTTTATTTCGCCAACCTTTACTAAGGTCGGCAATACCACATATGATACGAAGACGGGTAAAGAAATAGAGAAGTTAACGGCTGCACAACAAAAAGTTTACAATAGTGAGTTAAAACATGTGACAACTTCATTATCGTTATCAGATGAAGTTATTACCGGTGATTTATTAAGATTCTATACACCAAGTAATTTTACTAAGGTGGATAAATCTGATTATAACTACAAAGAGAGTGCAGCACTTAAGACGTTGAAAAAAGCACAAAAGAAAGAAAAAACTAGTTTGATTGAACAAAACGGTGGCGTGTCTACCGAGTCTCTATTTAAAACAGACGCACCAGAATTGAAGTAGTAATGAAAGTCATAACGTCATGTTATGGCTTTTTTTGGTTCTTCGTCAACTGTTGTTGGTGGATAATATTATGAAGGTTCTAATCACTTAGTGATTAGGCCTTTTTTTGTATGAATCTTAAGGGTATAAAATATTCTGATGCGAAATCTATAAAAGTTTCTAAAACCAAAACTAACGCGTTTAATGACCTTTATTTTATTATTTGTGCCTTCTAAAGGACCGTTAGAATAATGATGATTAAAGGTATTTTTAATTTCAAAATGGTGAAGAAACAACGTTTCAATACTTTTAGTCATTTCTTCGGAACAACCTTCGGTGTTTTTAATTGCTGAATCATAGGACTTCCAATCTTTTAGGTGAAGGGCTGATCTAATTTGGTTCATGAGTTCATATGCCTTTTTCAATTCTGGATTTAAACTTAGTAAATGGTCAATGATATCAATTTCTGTTGTTAAGTATGGAAAGTAGGTCCATTTTTTAAAATTCTTGTAATCCAGATTTTCAGCCGGTTTTAATAGGAGCTTCCAGTAACGTTTTAGGGCCTTATAGTCTTGTGATGATGTTGGCAGTTCTTTCATAAGTTTGATTCTAGTTTTGGTGAATCCACGATTCACTGAATTGATAATATGAAATTTATCGATAATAACAATCGCATTAGGAAAGATTTCTTTGGCTAGTTTAGGATAGGTATAATTCATATCAGTCACAATAATCTTCACGTTTTTTCTAGCTGTAGCTGAATAACGATAAAAATAGCGTTGTATTTGGTAGAGTCGTCGACAAGATAAAAAATCGATTAATTCATGATTACTAGCATCCATAAATTCAAAACTCATGGCATCTGTAGCAGATTTAGTACTCTTGACTTCGTCAAGGAGTAGAACATTGGGTAAAAATTTATAATTAGGTTTAAAATCCCGTTCAGAGGCCATGAGAATACGACCTACAAAGGAATCAGAAGTCGAAATTTCATCAGCAATGTGAGTTAAAGAAACGGGTTCTGTCAATTTAGTTAAACAGAGTTTTCTAGAAGTATTGGAAATCGTACAGTTCTTAGGGACTGCACTAGTTTGAGCTAAAAAGTATGATTGACACTCGTTACATTTAAAATATCTGCGTTTGAGAGACAAAATAATATTTTTTCCTAATACCTTAGGATAACGAATGGTTGTTTGACGCCAACCATACTTAATTATCTGACCTTCGTGCTTAATACCGCAGTTGGGACAAGCCTTCGGCTGGTAATCGAGAATACCGTTAAACCTGGTGACACCATCATTAGATGTCTCATAATCAATAATCATTAGATTATTGTCTTCTATTCCAAGCCAAAATTTAGTATGATTAGACATGCGGAGATTCCTTCTTTCTTATTAATTCATCTGTGGTGGTTGAACGATAATGGATTTGGATAAACCGTACCCAAAAGTCTTATGGCTTTTGGGTCTTTTTTTGTCATTATACAAAAAAACTGTTATTAGTAATAGAATTAATTTCTATTACCAACAACAGATATTGTAGACCCCTTTTTTTGTAACCTTTACACAATCTTTACAATTCACCCACATGACCTTTACATTGAAATTATAAACTTAATATATAAGTTAAATGTCGAGAATTTCTGGAGGAAGTTGTTATGAAAAAAGGACCTTTATTATTGATTGGTGGACTTTTATCAGTCATGTTATTAACACTAACTGGGTGTGAGACACAATCAAGCTCAGGCAAGTCAATAACAGTCGTTGGTTCGACGGCGTTACAGCCATTAGTTGAGGCGGCCGGCGAACAGTATGGTACTGAGAACGTTGGTGCTTTTATCAATGTTCAAGGTGGTGGCTCAGGAACAGGGTTGAGTCAAGTGCAAGAAAAAGCCGTTAGTATTGGTAACTCAGATGTTTTTGCTGAAGAAAAATCAGGTATCAAGGCGAGCAAACTCGTTGATCACCAAGTTGCCGTTGTTGGGATTACGCCAATTGTAAATAAAGGTGTTGGTGTTAAAAATGTTTCTAAGACACAGCTTATCAAAATTTTTACGGGTAAGTTAACAAATTGGAAACAATTAGGTGGTAAAGATTTACCAATTGTACTTTTAAATCGAGCATCCGGTTCAGGAACACGATTAACATTTGAAAAATGGGGCTTAGATGGTAAACAAAGTAAAGATGCACAAGAGCAAGACTCAACAGGGATGGTTCGACAAATTGTCGGAACAACGCCGGGTGCAATTAGTTACATGGCCTTCTCATATGTTGATAAAACGGTTGAATCGTTATCCGTTGATAATGTCAAACCAACGGATAAGAATGTTACCACAAATAAATGGAAAATTTGGTCATATGAACATATGTACACGAATGGGGAACCCACAGGGCTAACAAAACAATTTTTAAATTACGTAATGTCAGACAAGATTCAGAAAAAAGTTGTTAGTAAATTAGGCTACATCTCAGTAACACAGATGAAAGTTAGTCGTTCTGTTGATGGTAAAATAACAATAATTAAGAAGGGGATGTAGTTATGGATCCGATTCGTGAAAGTTTACTTAAAAAGTCAAAGGCTTCTAAGCTTGAGACGCGTGGCAAAATTATTACGTATTTCTGTATTGGTTTAATTGTTGCTATTGTTCTTGCTATATTTTATTTTGTTGCTTCAAAAGGATTAGCTACTTTCTTTACTGATAAAGTTTCAATTAAAGATTTCTTATTAGGAAAAAACTGGAATCCGGGGACTGTTAGTAAATCAGGTAAACCTGAAGTTGGGGCTTTACCCATGATTTCTGGGTCATTCTTTGTAACTTTCCTATCTGCGTTGGTTGCGACACCATTTGCCATTGGAACAGCCATTTTCATGGTTGAAATATCACCTAATACAGGGAGCCGAATATTACAACCAGTAACTGAATTATTAGTTGGGATTCCTTCAGTTGTTTATGGATTCATTGGTCTTTCAGTTGTTGTACCATTCGTTCGACATCTTTTTGGTGGAACGGGATTTGGTATTTTATCAGGGACATTTGTCTTATTCGTTATGATTTTACCAACAGTGACGTCAATGACTGTTGATACATTAAAATCAGTGCCTCGTTATTATCGTGAAGCATCATTAGCCTTAGGGGCAACTCGCTGGCAAACTATTTATAAAGTTATTTTAAGAGCTGCAACACCAGGTATTATGACGGCCGTTGTTTTCGGTATGGCACGTGCCTTTGGTGAAGCTTTAGCCGTTCAAATGGTTATTGGTAATGCCTCATTGATGCCAACAAGTTTGATTACACCATCTTCAACTTTAACAAGTATTTTGACAATGGGAATTGGGAATACGGTCATGGGTTCGTTAGAAAATAATGCACTTTGGTCACTTGCTTTAATTCTATTATTAATGTCATTATTCTTTAACATGGTTGTTAGATTAATTGGTAAGAGAGGGGCGCTTAAATAATGAATCCGAAAAAAGCAGATAAAATTGCAACAGGTATTTTGTACGGTATCGCAGGCTTTGTCGTTCTCATTTTAGCTGCCTTACTTGGCTACATATTGGTTCGAGGCGTACCACATATCAGTTGGCATTTCTTAACTTCTCCCGCAAAATCATTCTCACGTGGTGGTGGGGTTGGTATTCAATTATTTAATTCATTTTACTTATTACTTTTAACCTTATTAATTTCTTTTCCAATTTCATTGGGAGCGGGTATTTGGTTATCAGAGTATGCTAAAAATAACTGGATTACGACGGTTATTAGAACGTCAGTTGAAATTTTGAGTTCATTACCTTCAGTTGTTGTTGGACTTTTTGGCTTTTTAATTTTCGTTGTTCAATTTAACTTTGGGTTCTCCATTTTATCAGGAGCGTTGGCGTTAACCTTCTTCAATTTACCTTTATTAACCAGATCGATTGAAGAGTCGTTACGTGCCATTCCATATTCACAACGTGAAGCCGGATTTTCGTTAGGATTATCACGTTGGGAAACAGTCACAAGAGTCGTTGTTCCGGATGCAGTACCTGGTATTTTGACAGGGGTTATTTTAAGTGCTGGTCGTATCTTTGGTGAAGCGGCTGCTTTAATTTATACTGCCGGACAAAGTGCACCTGCTCTAGATTTTACCAACTGGAATCCAGCTAATATTTCTAGCCCATTGAATCCCATGCGTCCAGCTGAAACATTGGCTGTTCATATTTGGAAGATTAATTCAGAAGGGATTATGCCTGATGCGTCAGCAGTTTCAGCTGGTGCGTCAGCAGTTTTAATCATCGCAGTGCTATTGTTTAACTTCTTAGCCCGATTCGGTGGCAAGGCACTTTATCGTAAAATTACATCAAGTAAATAAATCATTTAGGAGGTCAAGCATATGGTGGAAAATAAAAATGAAAAATCTAGAATTATGACCTTCAATGAAGACCAACATGAAATTGCTTTGAAAACAAAAGATTTACATGTTCATTATGGTTCTAATGAGGCTATCAGAGATGTTAGTTTACAATTTGAACGGTTTAAAATTACAGCTTTAATTGGTGCATCAGGTTCTGGTAAATCAACTTACCTTAGATCATTGAATCGGATGAATGATGGTATTGCCGATGTAACAGGTCAAATTATTTATCGTGATTTGGATATTAATAAAAATGATGTTGATATTTATGAAATGAGAAAACATATTGGGATGGTATTTCAACGCCCTAATCCATTTTCAAAATCAATTTATGAAAATATCACATTTGCTTTGAAACGGCATGGAATGAAAGACAAACAGTTACTGGCTGAACGTGTTGAAAAATCATTAAAACAGGCTGCGCTTTGGGACCAAGTTAAAGATGATTTAAATATGAGTGCGTTATCATTATCTGGTGGGCAACAACAACGATTATGTATTGCTAGAGCCATTGCAATGGAGCCTGATATTCTATTATTAGATGAGCCAGCAAGTGCTTTAGATCCTATTTCAAGTCGGATTGTTGAAGAATCATTATTGGAATTGAAAAAGAAATATACGATTGTGATTGTGACACATAATATGCAACAGGCATCACGTATTTCAGATTACACGGCCTTTTTCCATTCAGGTAATGCGGTTGAATTTGATAAAACGACAACTATTTTCACACGACCAACAATTAAATTAACGGATGACTATGTTTCAGGAAACTTCGGTTAAGGGGGAGCGCAAATGAGTAAAATAATTGAAACAAATGATGTTCATTTGTATTATGGTAAAAAAGAAGCCCTCAAAGGAATCAATCTTGATTTCAATGAAAAAGGGATTACCGCCCTAATTGGACCATCTGGTTGTGGTAAATCGACTTATTTAAGAACCTTAAATCGAATGAATGATCTTATTCCAGGTGTAACGATTACGGGTACGGTTAAATTAAAAAGCGAAGATATTTATGGGCCAAAAATGGATACCGTTAGTTTACGTAAAAATGTTGGGATGGTTTTTCAGCAGCCTAATCCATTTCCATTTTCAATTTACGAAAATGTGGTTTATGGGTTACGATTGGCTGGTGTTAAAGATAAAGCGACACTTGACGAAGCAGTTGAAAAAAGTTTGAAACAGGCGGCTGTCTGGGATGATGTTAAGGATGATTTGGGCAAAAATGCGCTTGCGTTATCTGGTGGACAGCAACAACGTGTCTGTATTGCTCGTGTCTTAGCGGTTGAACCTGAAGTCATTTTGTTGGATGAACCAACAAGCGCTTTAGATCCTGGATCAAGTAGTAAAATTGAAAATATGTTGCTTGAACTGCGTGAAAAATATACTATTATAATAGTGACTCATAATTTACAGCAGGCTTCTCGAATTTCAGATCGGACAGCTTTCTTCTTAGAAGGTAATCTGATTGAAGTTGCCCCAACAAAAGAGTTATTTACACGACCTAAAAATCAAAAAACGGATGACTATATTAGTGGTCGATTCGGTTAAGAAAGGAAGACAAAATTATGCGATTACTTTTTGATGAAGAACAAGAAAAATTACACATTAGATTTAGCGAAATGGGCATGATGGTCAGTGAAGCCATTCATAAATCTGTCCGAGCCTTCATTAATCACGATAAAGAGTTGGCTCATGAGGTTATTGTTGGTGATTATAAAATTAATGAACGCGAAATGAAGTTGGAAAAGCAAACATTAGAAATGATTGCTTTGTACCAACCCGTTACGAGTGATTTAAGAGATATCGTTACTGTTTTGAAGGCAATTTCTGACCTAGAACGAATGGGCGATCATGCAGTCAGTATTGCAAGAGCAACGATTCGTGTTAAAGGAAATCCTAGAGTGCCAGAGATTGAAGAAGAAATTGGGATTATGGGTGATCATGCTCGTAAGATGGTCGAAGAAGTGTTAACAGCATATATTAAGAAAGATGCTGAAAAAGCACGTAAAGTTGCCAAATTAGATCTCGATATTGATCAATATTTCAGTACGATTTATGATCAATGTATTCATGAAATGAAGACGAATCCTGAAACGGTTGTCGGGAGTGCCGATTATTTAATGGTTGCCACTTACCTTGAGCGAATTGGTGATTATGTGACAAACGTTTGTGAATGGATTGTTTACTTGAAGAATGGTCGAATTACTGAATTGAATCCCGGTAAATCTGAGTTAGAAAAAGAAAATGAATAAGGTAATGATCGGCTAATAACTAACAATTTAACGATTGTTAGTTATTTTTGGTTTAAACGTTAAAATTTAGGTAAAAAACGCGTGTTAAAATTGTAAAATGAGTCTGATAAGAAGTACAATGATGTTAGATTATTCTGAATGGAGGAACTACAAAATGAAAACAAATAAAAAATTTACAAAATCAAACAACAGAATTATATCCGGCGTTGCAGCTGGACTTGCCGAATACTTGAATTGGAATCCAACTCTTGTTAGATTTTTATTCTTAATGTTAATTTTTGCGACAAAAGGTGCCTTTATACTTGTATACATCTTATTAGCCATTAGCATTCCAGGGAAAAAGCGTTCATTTACTAGTTCTTTTGAACAGTTTACGTCTAACACTGGTCAACGTACTGGCTCGTCAACTAAAAATAAAAGTGATCGTAAAATTATAAAAGATGTTGAAGTAACAGATAATAAAAAATAACGATGAGGTGATATTTTATGGGATTTTGGCAACGTATTTTAATTAATGCCATACTGTTTTTGGCAATATCTGGTTTTTTTCCGGATACATTATTTGTTAAAAGTATTTGGGTCGCGTTAATTGCTAGTTTTGTACTGGCCGTTTTAAATATGCTGGTTAAACCATTTTTAGTGATTTTATCACTGCCAGTAACCGTTTTTAGTTTAGGCTTTTTCTATCTAATTATTAACGCATTTATGTTACAAATGACGTCATTTTTTGTGGGTAATGAATTTAGATTTTCAAGTTTTTGGTCGTCCTTCATCATATCAATTGTGATGAGTATTGCTAACACAGTCGTAACAAATTACTTTATCAGAAATAGACAATAGGGGGCAGCAAGATGGGAAATGAAGTTTCAGTTAGAAATTTAGTAGATGCAATGGGATTAACGGTTTTAATTGGGAAAGAGTACTTGGATGATAAAAAAATAACAACAAGTGATATTTCGCGTCCTGGTCTTGAATTAACGGGGTATTTTAACTTTTATCCTAAAGAACGCATTCAACTATTTGGTATGACAGAACATGCATATGCGAATGGGTTAACGCATGAAAATCGGCAAACGGTGATGAGTCAACTCGCAACAGAACAAACACCTTGTTTTGTGGTTTCAAATGATTTAGATGTGCCGCTTGAATTATTGTCTATCGTTAAAGAAAGACATATTCCAATTTTAATTTCAAAATTGACGACATCACGTCTATCATCCAATATGGTTAATTATTTGGAAGCCAAACTTGCTGAACGTCAATCAATACATGGCGTTTTAGTAGATATTTATGGACTTGGTGTCATGATTACAGGTGATTCAGGTGTTGGTAAATCTGAAACAGCGCTTGAACTAATCAGACGTGGACATCGGTTGATTGCGGATGATCGTGTGGATGTTTTTCAACAAGATGAAGAGACACTTGTTGGGGAAGCGCCTGTTATTTTAAAACATTTACTTGAAATTAGAGGCATTGGTATCATTGATATCATGAACTTGTTTGGTGCAGGTGCAGTCCGTGATGATACAGATATTTCACTTATTATTCACCTAGAAAATTGGACACCAGATAAACAGTTTGACCGATTAGGTAACGATGATGAATTTGTTAAAATTTTTGACGTTAATGTACCTAAAATTTCAGTCCCTGTTAAGACGGGACGTAATTTAGCCATCATTATTGAAGTAGCTGCAATGAACTTCCGTGCGAAAACAATGGGTTATGATGCAACTAAAGTATTTGAAGATAATTTAAATGGATTAATCCAAACAAATTCAAAAAAAGATTAGAGATTGGATGAGAGCAAATTGAATTTTTTATTAGGCGCATTGAACCCCATCGCACTTAAGTTAGGTTCCATTGAGGTTCGCTGGTATGGCGTGATAATTGCAAGTGCAGTGATTCTTGCGGTTATATTAGCCGTATTTGAAGGTAAACGGATAGGTATTGACGAAGACACCATTTATGACATGATTTTATGGGCATTACCAATCTCAATTATTTCCGCACGTATTTACTATGTTATATTCGAATGGCCCTATTACTCTCAAAATCTCAGTGAAATTTATCGTATTTGGGATGGTGGTATCGCTATTTATGGTGGTTTAATCGGTGCAATGATTACAGTTATTATTTTTTGCCGTCGTCGGAATTTATCAGCTTGGTTAATGTTTGACTTAGCTGCACCAGTAGTTTTACTTGCACAATCAATTGGGCGTTGGGGTAATTTTATGAACCAAGAAGCCCATGGTGGAAAAGTCACGTTACAGGCGTTGCAAAATTTACATTTACCGGGATTTATTATTAATCAAATGTCTATTAATGGAACGTACTATAAACCGACTTTTTTGTATGAATCAGTGTGGAGCTTTGTTGGATTTTTGATATTGATTGCTTTGAGACATCGTGTTCATCTCTTTAAACGTGGTGAAATTATGTTTGCTTATCTGACTTGGTATTCATTTGGCCGTTTCTTCATTGAGGGGATGCGGACGGATAGTTTGATGTTATTTTCAACTATTCGTGTTTCTCAGGTTCTGTCACTAGTAATTTTTATTGGATCGATTAGCTGGTTATTATTGAGACGATACTGGGAACCACAGAATCAATGGTATTTAGATGGACAATAAGAATAATTTTTTCTCATAGTTAATGCTATTAGAGCCAAAATTTGGTATGCTTAGAGTGAATAAATTTTGAAGGAGATTATATAATGACAAAAAAAATAGCAGTATTAGGTGCAGGTTCTTGGGGTAGTATTCTTGCAGACATCTTAACTGAAAATGGTCACGATATCAGACTATGGTCAAATGTTCCAGCACAAGTAGCGGAAATAAATGAGTTCCATACAAATACACATTACTTGGAAGATTACACTTATTCTAAAGATCTACATGCATATGAAGATTTACAAGAAGCTTTGGATCAAGTTGATGCTATTTTATTTGTTGTTCCAACAAAAGCAAGCCGTATTGTTGCTAAACAAGTAGCAGCAATCTTAAAAGAAACAGGTAATAAACCTATTATTATTCATGCAAGTAAAGGATTAGAACAAGTCACACATAAACGTATTTCAGAAGTTATCGAAGAAGAAATTCCTGCTGATATCCGTGGCAGTATTGTTGTCTTTTCTGGACCAAGTCATGCTGAAGAAGTTGCTAATCGCGATTTAACAACAATTGTATCAGCAAGTGCTGATGCAGCAGCAGCAAGTTTTGTTCAAGATATCTTTATGAACAAATTCTTAAGAATCTACACAAATAATGATGTTATTGGTGTAGAAATGGGTGCAGCTATGAAGAACATTATCGCTGTTGGTGCTGGTATGTTACATGGTATGGGCTATGGTGATAATGCTAAAGCCGCTTTAATTACACGTGGTTTAGCTGAAATTTCTCGTTTAGGAACATCATTTGGTGCTAACCAATTAACTTTTATGGGCCTTTCAGGTGTTGGTGATTTAATTGTTACTGCAACAAGTGTTCATTCACGTAACTGGCGTGCCGGTGATCAATTAGGTAGAGGAAAATCATTAGATGACGTGGTTGCCGATATGGGAATGGTCATTGAAGGTGTTGGGACAGCTAAAGCTGCTTATGAATTAGCACAACAACAAGGAATTGATATGCCAATTACCAATGCTATTTATGACGTTTTATATAATAATAAAGAAATTAACTCTGTGATTGATGCTTTAATTAATCGCGAAGGAAAATCTGAATTAGCAGAATAAAAGGGGATTACAATATGCAAAAAGTAAAAAAAGCCATCATTCCGGCTGCTGGATTAGGCACTCGTTTTTTACCAGCAACTAAAGCTATGGCAAAAGAAATGCTTCCAATTGTTGATAAACCAACGATTCAATTTATTGTTGAAGAGGCGCGTCAATCAGGTATAGAAGATATTTTGATTGTCACAGGTAAAGGTAAGAGACCGATTGAAGATCATTTTGATTCGGTGCCAGAACTTGAAGCTAATTTGACTGCAAAGCATAAGGATGAATTATTAAAATTAGTTGAAGAAACAACTGATATTAATTTATATTTCATTCGTCAATCACATCCACGAGGTCTTGGTGATGCCGTTTTAATGGCTAAAGACTTTGTTGGTGACGAACCTTTTGTTGTGATGTTAGGCGACGATTTAATGGAGGATAAAGTGCCATTAACGCGTCAACTAATGAATCGTTTTGATGAAACACATGCATCGACTTTAGCTGTGATGAAGGTCCCACACGAAGAAGTATCGAAGTATGGGGTGATTAATCCGGAAACAGAAGTTAAACCTGGATTATTCAACGTTAAAAATTTTGTTGAAAAGCCTGAACCTGAAGATGCACCTAGTGATTTGGCAATTATTGGACGTTATTTATTAACACCTGAGATTTTTGGTATTCTTGAACATCAAAAACCGGGTGCTGGTAATGAAGTTCAATTAACCGACGCTATTGATGCATTGAATAAAGTACAACGTGTTTTTGCTCACGAATTTAAAGGGACTCGTTATGATGTCGGCTATAAATTTGGTTATTTAAAAACAAGCATTGAGTATGGGTTGAAGCATAAAGAAGTTAAAGATGAATTAAAAGAATATTTGAAGACTTTAGGTGCAAAATTAATTGCAGAAGATGCGGCTAAGAGTAAGTAATAGCCGTTAAAGTCAAATGGGTCACAAGTTAGTTAAACTTGGGACCTGTTTTTATTTAAATGGTCAAGCAATAAAATGGACAAAAAAAGTGCCATGAGGTATTGTTATGTTACTTACTAAAAGGAAGAAGGTTGGACTAATGACAAAAAAATATGATGTTGTCGTGATTGGTGCTGGTCCCGGTGGAATGACTGCTGCGCTCTATGCATCACGTGCAAATCTGTCAGTTTTGATGATTGATCGTGGGATTTATGGTGGTCAAATGAATAATACGGCCGAAGTTGAAAATTATCCTGGTTTTAAATCAATTTTGGGACCTGATTTGGCAAAAGAAATGTATGAAAGTTCAACACAATTCGGTGCAGAATATGCTTATGGAAGTGTGAACGATATTACAACTGAAGGTGATACGAAATTCATCACAACAGATAGTGACGTTTTTGAAACAAAAGCCTTAGTTATTGCGACGGGTTCAGAATATAAAAAATTAGGTGCTGAAGGCGAAGAAGCCTTTGGTGGCCGAGGTGTGTCATATTGTGCCGTGTGTGATGGGGCATTCTTTAAAAATCGTGAAGTGGTTGTCATCGGTGGCGGTGATTCAGCGATTGAAGAAGGATCTTATTTAACACAATTGGCATCAAAAGTGACGGTTATTCATCGTCGTGATAAATTACGTGCTCAAAAAATCTTACAAGATCGTGCCTTTGCAAACGATAAAATGGATTTTGTTTGGGATAGTAATGTGACGGATATTGTTGGTGATGATCGTAAAGTAACTGGTGTAAAAGTCACAAATAATAAAACTGGTGAAACGTCAGAAGTTCCTGCGAGTGGTGTCTTTATCTATGTTGGTGTTAAACCAATGACGACGGCATTCACAAAGCTTGGTATTACGGATGATTACGGCTGGATTCCAACAGACGAACATATGCGTACAAACGTACCTGGCATTTTCGCTATTGGTGATGTTCGTAAAAAAGAATTACGTCAAATTACAACTGCTGTTGGTGATGGTGGTATCGCTGGACAACAAGTATTTAGTTATCTAGAATCATTAAAAGATGCAGAATTAAGCTAATCTATTAAATAAGCCTTTTGTGGGGCTTATTTTTTTTAGTTGACTTTATGTGCATATGCACATTATAATAGTCTAAGCTACTGATATGCAATTAAGGCATAAATGTAAATCTAAGTGAGAAGAGAGTTAGAATGACAAACAAAAAAAGAAATACAATTGGTGCTGTTTTATTAATTGCGACTTTTGCCGCCTTATTAAATCAGACATTAATGATTACCGCATTACCAAAATTAATTTCAGTCTTAAATGTTAACCTTGCAACCGCACAATGGTTAACGACAGGCTACGTGCTAATGGTTGGAATTTCAACGCCATTATCAGCAACTTTATACGAAAAATATTCAACAAGACAAATTTTCGTTGGTATTATGGTCGTTTTTCTGATTGGTAGTATTGTTGCCTCAAGTGGTGCTAATTTTTGGGCAATTCTAATTGGCCGATTAATTCAAGCAGCAGCTGGTGGCGTATTAACGACCTTCACTATGGTCAGTATGATTGCCATTAATCCAATCGAACGTCGTGGTACGGTGATGGGACTTGCTATGTTGGTGATTTCAGCTGCACCCGCAATTGGTCCAACTTTATCAGGTATTATGATTACCTTTTTACCATGGAGAGCCTTATTTATTTTCATTATTCCAATTATGTTGGTGATTTTAATTGTTGGGTTATTCATTTTACCTAACTATTCAGAAAAACAAGATGTTAAAATTGATTTTAATTCATTCTTTTCATCATTAATTGGATTGACTGCTATTTTAATTGGTATTTCAATTCTTGGAAATCAATTGTTAATTGCACTTGCTCTAATTATTATTGGTATTTTAGTTTTGATCTATTTTGGTCGTCGTCAATTAACGTTAAAAGAACCCTTTTTAAATATTCGTATTTTTAAAGTGCGTTCATTCTCAACTATGATTTCGTTAATTATGCTCGTTTTTGGTATTTTAATGGCAACAGAATTAGTCATGCCAATGTTCTTAGAAAATAATCAACATTTATCAGGGATGACTGCTGGATTAATTATGTTACCCGGAGCTGCAATTAATGCAATTATTTCACCTATTGTTGGTAATCTTTATGATCAATATGGTTACAAAAAAATATTTACATTTGGCTTTTTAATGTTATTTATTTCAGTATTGCCAATGCTATTTTTAACAGTAACATTCCCAGTTTGGTTATCGGTTGTTACGTATGCTATTCGATTAACGGGGGTTGGTGCGATTATGGCACCTGCTACAACAGAAGCTTTGAAAGATTTAAATCCAATGGAAATCAATCATGCAACGACGTTGACGAATACCTTACGTCAAGTGAGTGGGTCATTGTTCAATACAATCATTATTGTTATTGCTAGTATTCCAGCATCATTTGTTGTTGGATACCGTTTTTCAATGATCTTTATCATGATTGTTTCAATTGTGATTGGATTAGTTGGTCTAGTGTACTTCAGAAAAACAAGTAAGGCTTAAAAATGAATCGAAAAAAACAAATCTACTAAGATTTGTTTTTTTATTTACTTAGTATTATTGAATCAGTATACTTTAGAAAAAGTAAAGATTAAGGAGTTTTGGGATGCAAAATATAAATGAAGATTCTTTTTATGACACGCATGAAGTTGAAAAATTGACAACGATTTACAACAGAATGATTCGATTAAGAATAAATGATGCAGTAAAAGAATATAAGCTTTCTGAAAGTAATTTTTTTTATGTGTTATTGGTTTGTGAGTCACCCGGCGTTAGTCAGGATAAGCTAATCCAAAATATTTATCGGGATCACAGTATTGTGACACGTGCTATCTCAAAACTAATCGAAAATGGTTGGATAGAAAAGAAAAGGTCATCAATAGACAGACGGCAGACAGAGCTCTATCCAACGCTGAAAGCAATAGATAATTATCAAGCCATTTTTGATCGAATCACAGCTGTTAACGAGGAAAGTGTGTCGGCACTTAGTGAAGAAGAAACGAATCAGTTTAAGCATATTTTGGAAAAAGTGACTCAATCGGGAATTGAACGTGAGCGTCTTGCAGGTAAAAAGATATCGGAATTATCTTGATATCTTTTTTTAATCCTGAATAGTAAGCGTATTTATTGTATAATGAGATTATTATATGAATGGGAGTGATATTTTTGACGTGGGAAGATAGTTATTTAACATGGTTAAACGAAGAAACATTAGATGCAACATTGAAAAATCAAATTGTTTCACTTAAAAATAATCAAGAAGATTTAAAAGATGCTTTTTATCAACCAATGGAATTTGGTACTGCTGGAATGCGTGGTTTGATGGGACCTGGGATTAACAGAATGAACATCTACACAATTCGCCAAGCGACTGAAGGCCTAGCCCGGTTTATGGATACTTTGGACGATGCAACTAAATTACGTGGCGTCGCCATTAGTTATGATTCTCGTTACCAATCACAAGAATTTGCTATGGAATCAGCTAAAGTCTTGGGTGCTCATAGTATTCCAAGTTTTGTTTTTGAAAGCTTACGTCCAACACCAGAATTATCATTCGCAGTTCGTCATTTGGCTACTTATGCTGGAATCATGATTACAGCTAGTCACAATCCTAAACAATACAATGGTTATAAGATTTACGGTGAAGATGGTGGTCAAATGCCACCTAAAGAATCAGATATGATTACTGGTTTTGTCCGTGAAGCTGATGATTTATTTGCTATTCAAGTAGGCGATGAAACAGCATTAAAAGCTGATAAAACAATTCAAATTATCGGTGAAGCAGTTGATGCTGCTTACCTTGCTGAAGTTAAAAAAGTCACAATTAATCAAAAATTAGTTGATGAAGTTGGGGCTTCAATGAAACTTGTCTTCACGCCACTTCATGGTACAGGTAAAATGTTGGGCGAACGTGCTTTAAAACAAGCAGGATTTGAACAATTTAAAATTGTGCCTGAACAAGCGGAAGGTGATCCTGAATTTCCAACAATCAAGTTGCCTAATCCAGAAGATGCACCAGCATTTGATTTAGCTATCAAATGGGGTCGTCGTGAACATGCTGATTTATTAATCGCTGTTGATCCAGATGCTGATCGTATGGGAGTTGCCGTTCGACAAGCTGATGGGGAATACAAATTATTGACAGGTAACCAAATTGCTGCATTAATGTTCAATTACATTTTGACAGCAACTGAAGCAGCTGGAACATTGCCTGCTAATGCTGTTGGGGTTAAATCAATTGTGTCTAGTGAACTTGCAACTAAAATTGCTGAAGCACATCATACGAAAATGATTAATGTTTTAACGGGATTTAAATTTATTGCAGAACAAATTAAAAGTTATGAAGAAACGAATGCACATACTTTCATGTTTGGGTTTGAAGAAAGTTACGGTTACTTAATTCGTCCGTTCGTTCGTGATAAAGATGCTATCCAAGCCTTAGTGATGTTGTCTGAAGTTGCGGCATATTACAAACAATTTGATAAAACTTTATCTGATGGATTAGATGATTTGTTCAAAGAATATGGGTATTATGCTGAAAATACGAAAGCTTTAACATTTGAAGGTATTGAAGGTGTTCAAAAAATTAAAGACTTAATGACTATTTTCCGTGATGATGCGCCTAAAAATTTTGCTGGCTACAAAGTGACTAAGTTAGAAGATTTCACAACAGGTATGGCGCAATTAGCTGATGGCACATCTGAAGAAATCGGATTACCCACAGCGAATGCTTTAAAATATATCTTAGATGATGGTTCTTGGATCGCAATTCGTCCTTCAGGGACAGAACCTAAAATTAAATTTTACGTGGGAACACAAGCTGACACTAATGAGAAGGCTCAAGCTAAGTGTCTTGCCTTTGAAGAAGCTATTATGGCTATTGTTAACGCCTAATTTGAAAATAGTGTGATAGAAGCACTTAAAAATAAAAGTTGATTATACCAAAAAGGCGACACTTAGAGATTTTTTTTCTAAATGTTGTCTTTTTTATAATGATTAAAAAGGTATAAGCTTTTTGTTAATAACTAGTGACGCTTGAATTGTCTTTTCAATATGTGGTAAGATTGTAAAAATTTAAGTAAAAAATGAGAAGGAGCTGTTAATATGGGAATGCATCAATACCTACAAAGTTTAAGCAATTTAGAAACACTGAGACGAGCACCAGGTTATTTTAAATATGAAGAACATTCGGTAGCTGAGCATTCATTCAAAGTAACAGAGGCTGCTCAATTTTTAGGGGACGTTGAAGAAAACGCTGGTAATAAGATTAATTGGCGCATGTTATATGAAAAAGCATTGAATCATGATTATACAGAACGGTTTATTGGTGATATTAAAACGCCAGTGAAGTATGCAACGCCGACGTTAAGAGAAATGTTAGCAAACGTTGAAGAATCATTATCTGAAAACTTTATTAAAAATGAAATTCCAGAAGAATTTCAAGATGCTTATCGTCGTCGATTATCAGAAGGTAAGGATGATACTTTAGAAGGTAAAATTTTATCCGTAGCTGATAAGCTAGATTTGTTATATGAATCATTTGGTGAAATTCAAAAAGGTAATCCTGAAGCGGTTTATACTGAAATTTATCAAGAAAGTTTGAAAACAATTTTGGGCTTTTCTGATTTGGCTAGTGTTCAATATATTTTGAAAGAAATTTTACCCGAATTGTTAACTGAAGATTTTACGGATAAAGATAAAATCAAAAAAATAACGTTGGATATTATTAAAAAATAGATCACGCATGTGTGAAAGATTGGGTTGTATGCTAAAATAATGCATACAGAACAATCTTTTTTTATAGAAAAATTTTTAGATGTTTCAAAGCCATCTACTAAGGTGGTAATGTTCAAAAAAGGATCATAGGGAGAATTTAATGAAAACCGCGATTGTAACTGATAGTGCTTCGTATATTGATCCAAAAGTAGCCGAAGCTCAAAAGATTATTGTTGTACCAATTACTGTTATTTTTGGACAACAAACTTATTTAGAAGATGTGGAAATTTCTTCTTCTGAATTTTATGAAAGAATGCAAAATACTGATAAATTACCAACAACGTCACAAGTCACAATGGGACAAATGCAAGTTGTCTTTGATAAATTAATTGCCGAAGGCTTTGATGAAGTGATTTCAATTCATCTTTCAACAGGAATTACAAGTTTTGTGGATAATTTGCGTGCTTATTCGAAAAATGTTGAAGGGATTACCGTTTATCCTATTGACTCTAAAGCAGCCAGTTCCGCAGAAGCTTTTCTTGTATTGAAAGCGGCTCAGTTAGTGGCTCAAGGTGAGCATGCTGAGACAATTGTGCCTAAGTTAGAAGCCATGCGTGAGACAGTTGGTATTTTCTTTGTTGTGGACAACTTGAGCCATTTGCTTAGAACGGGACGCATGACAAATAGTGCCGCATTTGTCGGTAATTTATTGCAAATTAAACCTATTTTGACTTTTAATCATGAAGGTAAAATTATTCCTTTAACCAAAGAACGTACTAAAAAACGGGCTTTTCAACGTGTGATGGCAGATTTTGCAGATGCGATTAAAGAAGTCAGCTATCCGATTCGTGTTAGTATTGTTGATGCAAATAATCCCGAAGATAGTGCGAAATGGGTGGCCTTTATTAAAGCTAACTATCCTGAAATACCAGTTGAAGTTAGTCATATTGGACCTGTTATTGGTGTTCACACTGGCGAAAAAACGATGGGCCTTATTTGGGGTCGTGATTATTTAGTTGATTAAGTTATCTTGAAAAAATAAGTGAGATGTCGTGCGAAAGTATGTTCGGTATGCTAATATAATTGATAGAGAATAATCATTTTTAAATGAGCCTGGTAGGTTATTCCGGGCTTTTTTTATTTAAAAAAAGAATGGCATTGGAGGGATTAACTTGATTGATAGACATGATGATGGTGTTTTTGATTTAGTATCAAAGTACGAACCAACTGGTGATCAACCCAACGCTATTGCAACTTTAGTAAATGGGTTGAACGATGGGGAAAAAGAACAAATTTTAATGGGTGCAACAGGAACAGGTAAGACATTTACGATTGCGAATGTGATTAAGGATGTTAATCGTCCGACGTTAGTGCTTGCACATAATAAAACATTAGCTGGTCAATTATATGGCGAATTAAAAGAATTCTTTCCGAATAACGCGGTAGAATATTTTGTGAGTTATTATGATTATTATCAACCAGAAGCGTACGTCCCTTCAAGTGATACGTACATTGAAAAGGATTCAAGCATTAATGATGAAATTGATAAATTACGACATTCAGCAACCAGTTCATTATTAGAACGTAATGATGTCATTGTGGTTGCCTCTGTTTCAAGTATCTTTGGATTGGGTGATCCAACAGAGTATCGAGATCATGTTATTTCTCTACGGACTGGAATGACAATGGAACGTGACGATTTACTTAGAAAATTGGTGGATATTCAATTTGAAAGAAATGATATTGATTTTCAACGTGGCCGTTTTAGAGTCCACGGAGACATTGTGGAAATATTCCCTGCATCTCGTGACCAAAAGGCTGTCCGTGTTGAATTTTTCGGCGATGAAATTGATCGTATCCGTGAAGTTGATTCATTAACGGGTGAAGTGATGGGTGAATTAGAACATATGGCTATTTTCCCCGCAACTCATTTTATGACAAATGACAATGTGATGGACCATGCAATTGAAGGCATCGAAACGGAACTTGCTGATCGATTAAAAGAATTAAAAGGCGAAGAAAAATTACTAGAAGCTCAAAGGCTAGAGCAACGGACAACTTATGATTTGGAAATGTTACGTGAAATGGGCTACACATCCGGTATTGAGAATTACTCACGACATATGGATGGTCGTAAACCTGGCGAACCGCCTTATACATTAATTGATTTCTTTCCAAAAGATTTTTTAATTGTAGTGGATGAATCGCATGTTACGATGCCTCAAATCCGAGGCATGTACAATGGTGATCGTGCTCGTAAACAAATGTTGGTAGATTATGGATTTCGCTTACCCAGTGCGCTAGATAATCGGCCATTAACGATTGCTGAGTTTGAAGGGCATGTTAACCAAGTTATTTATATGTCTGCGACGCCAGGACCTTATGAAATGGAACGGACAACAAATGTTGTTCAACAAATCATTCGACCAACGGGACTACTTGATCCAATTATTGAAGTGCGTCCAATTATGGGCCAAATAGATGATTTAGTCGGCGAAATAAATTTGCGTGTTGAACGAAATGAACGTGTTTTTGTCACAACTTTGACCAAGAAAATGTCGGAAGATTTAACTGATTATTTGAAAGAATTAGGGATGAAAGTTGCGTACTTGCATAGTGATATTAAGACAATGGAACGAACGAAAATTATTCGTGATTTACGTTTGGGGACATTTGATGTTTTAATTGGGATTAATTTGTTGCGTGAAGGAATTGATGTCCCTGAAGTATCATTGGTGACTATTTTAGATGCTGATAAAGAAGGCTTTTTACGTAGTGAACGGTCATTAGTTCAAACAATTGGACGTGCTGCTCGTAATGAGAATGGGCGTGTCATTATGTATGCTGACAAAGAAACGGATTCCATGAAGGCTGCGATTGAAGAAACACAACGTCGCCGTGATATCCAAATGGCTTACAATAAAGAGCATAATATTACACCAACTACAATTAAAAAGGCAATTCGTGAGTTAATTACACCAACTAAAATTGAAGATAATTCAGGAACAGTTAAGACATTTACTGAAACTGAGTTTTTGGATTTGGATAAAAAAGAACAACAAGATATGGTTGATCGCTTAGAAGAACAAATGAAAGAAGCTGCTAAAAAATTAGATTTCGAGACGGCTGCATCATTGCGTGATACTGTACTAGAATTAAAAACACAGATGTTATAATAGGAGGATTTTTCTTGAAAAACGATAAAATTGTGATTCATGGTGCACGTGCCCATAATTTAAAAAATGTGGACGTCACTATCCCAAGAGACAAGCTAGTTGTCATCACTGGGCTCTCAGGATCGGGGAAAAGTTCCTTAGCTTTCGATACCCTTTACGCTGAAGGCCAACGACGTTACGTTGAAAGTTTATCTGCGTATGCACGTCAATTTTTAGGTCAGATGGATAAGCCAGATGTTGACTCGATTGATGGGTTATCACCTGCGATTTCAATTGACCAAAAAACGACTTCAAAAAACCCACGTTCAACAGTTGGGACGGCAACTGAAATTAATGATTATTTAAGATTATTATGGGCAAGAGTGGGGCATCCCATTTGTCCAAATGATGGTCATGAAATTACGAGTCAATCCGTTGAACAAATGGTTGATCGTGTTTTGGAATTAGAAGATCGTACAAAACTACAAATTTTATCACCCATTATTCGTAATAAAAAAGGACAACATAAAAAGATTTTTGAAACAATTAAACGTGAAGGATTTGTTCGTGTACGAGTTGATGGTGAATTACATGATATTGATGAAGACTTTAATCTCGAAAAAAATATTAAACATTCAATTGATATTGTGATTGACCGAATTGTTGTTAAAGAAGGTATCCGATCACGTTTATTTGATTCATTTGAAGCTGCCTTACGCTTATCATCTGGGTATGCAACAGCAGATATCCTTGATGGTGATGCAGATGGTGCTACGATTCAATTCTCTGAACATTATGCTTGCCCTATCTGTGGATTTACAGTAGGTGAATTAGAACCACGTTTGTTCTCATTCAATGCTCCTTTTGGCGCATGTGAAACTTGTGATGGATTAGGGATGAAGTTAGAAGTCGATGAAGATTTAGTTGTGCCTGACCCAACTAAAACGTTGGCTGATGGCGCCATTGAACCTTGGAATCCAATTAGTTCGCAATATTATCCTTCAATGTTGGCGCAAGCCGCAGAAGCATTTGGTATTCCAATGGATGTGCCATTTGAAACGTTAACGGATGAACAACGCGATATTGTTTTAAACGGTGCAGGTACTCGTGAATTTCATTTTCATTATGCTAATGATTTTGGTGGTATTCGCGATGTTGATGCTCTATTTGAGGGTGTTATGACTAATATTAGTCGCCGTTATGCGGAAACAAATAGTGATTTTACACGTGACCAAATGCGCAAGTATATGACGAGTTTGACATGTCAAACCTGTCATGGTTACCGTTTAAATCGTAAAGCATTAGCTGTCCAAATTAATGGTCAGCATATTGGTAAAATTTCTGCTCTTTCAATTGGTGCTGGTTTACCTTTCTTTGATAATATTGAATTGTCAGAAAAAGAAGCTATAATAGCCGCACCAATTTTGAAAGAGATTCGTGATCGCCTTACTTTCTTGCAAAATGTGGGTCTAAATTATCTCACATTATCTCGTTCAGCTGGAACTTTGTCAGGTGGGGAAGCGCAACGAATCCGATTGGCAACACAAATTGGATCAAATTTATCAGGTGTCTTATATATTTTAGATGAACCTTCAATCGGATTACACCAACGAGATAATGATCGTTTGATTGAATCACTTAAGAAAATGCGTGATTTGGGCAACACATTAATCGTCGTAGAACATGATGAGGATACAATGATGGCTGCCGATTATTTAATTGATGTTGGTCCTGGCGCTGGCGAATTGGGTGGTGAAATTGTTGCTGCCGGAACGCCTACACAAGTTAAAAAGAGTCGTAAGTCATTAACGGGACAATACCTTTCTGGTAAAAAGTTTATTTCATTACCAGAAACACGTCGTGATGGTAATGGTAAGAAAATTCGGATTACCGGTGCAAAAGAAAATAATTTGAAAAATATTACTGTTGATTTTCCTTTAGGTGAATTCATTACTGTAACGGGGGTTTCAGGCTCTGGTAAATCAACTTTGGTGAACGGTATTTTGAAAAAAGTATTGGCACAAAAGTTAAACCGCAATTCTGAAAAACCTGGTAAATATAAATCTGTTTCTGGTGTTCAAAATATTGAAAGTGTGATTAATATTGATCAAAGCCCAATTGGACGTACACCACGAAGTAATCCCGCAACTTATACAGGTGTCTTTGACAATATTCGTGATTTATTTGCTGAAACTAATGAAGCTAAATTACGTGGCTATAAAAAAGGCCGTTTTAGTTTCAATGTTAAAGGTGGGCGGTGTGAAGCCTGTAAGGGTGATGGAATTATTAAAATTGAGATGAATTTCTTACCAGATGTTTATGTACCATGTGAAATTTGTCATGGTGCGCGGTATAATTCTGAAACACTTGAAGTAACCTACAAGAATAAGACAATCGCTGATATTTTGGATTTAAAAGTGGGAGAAGCGTTAAAATTCTTCGAACCAATTCCTAAGATTCGACGTAAGTTACAGACAATTGTGGATGTCGGGTTAGGCTATGTTTCATTAGGTCAATCTGCGACGACTTTGTCTGGTGGTGAAGCCCAACGAATGAAATTGGCTTCTGAATTACATCGCCAATCAAATGGAAAAAGTTTCTACATTTTAGATGAACCTACAACTGGGTTGCATACGGATGATATTAAACGATTACTCGGTGTGTTAAATCGATTAGTTGATGCTGGAAATACCGTATTAGTGATTGAACATAACTTAGACGTCATTAAAACATCTGATCACTTAATTGATTTGGGTCCAGAAGGCGGCGAGGGTGGTGGTACCGTGCTCGCAACTGGAACGCCAGAAGAAATTGCTGAAGTGCCCGCAAGTTATACAGGACATTATCTAAAAAAAATCTTAGAACGTGATCGTGCACGAATGAATAAATAAGTGATTTTGAGAAGGCAGATGAGAATCTGTCTTTTTTTATGACCTTTTTATGAAAAAATCAGTGATTTTACATCAAAGTTTTGAAAAAAGTGGTAACTTTAAAGAAGAAATAAATTAATTGGAGGACGGTTAGCTGTGGGCAATAACTATAAAAGTGTTTTTGATATTATTGGACCAATTATGATAGGACCGTCTAGTTCGCATACAGCTGGTGCCGTCAAAATTGGGAAAGTCGGTTTCCAATTGTTTAATGGGCAAATGACTAAATTAAAAGTTCGTTATTATGAATCATTTGCCAAGACACATCGCGGTCATGGGACAGATTTTGCGACAGTGGCGGGCGTATTAGGATTTAATCCTGATGATTCACGTTGTCCCCAGTCAATCCAAATTGCTGAAAAAATGGGCATTGAAATTCAGTTTATTGAAGACAGCAATCCAAGTCCAATTAATCATCCAAATAGTGTTGAATTGACACTCGAAAATGAGACAAAAAAGGTTGAATTAATGGGTTGCTCAATCGGTGGTGGCGCCATTGAAATTAGAGAGTTTACGATAAAACAACAACAATTTTTTCCAAAGGGGAGCTTACCAATTCTGGTATTAGAAGCTAATCCAGTCAATAAAGAGGCAATTAAAAGCCAAATTGAAAAAACAACATCAGTCATTCAGCAAAGTGAATCTGAGTTAGCGCCAGATGAAAGTATGTATGAATATGATTTAACCAGAAACATTGATGAGGCACAGCTTAAGCAACTACGATTATTGACGCATCATCTCATTTATTTAAAATAGGAGGAATCTATCTTGTATAAAAGTATTGCTGAATTAGTGTCAACCGCAAATAAGGCACATAAATTAATTTCAGAATTAATGATTGAACAAGAAATGACACAGTCTGGTGAAACTAGAGAGGTTATTATTGGGAAAATGTCAGCTAATTTAGACGTGATGAAACAGGCGATTGATAGAGGATCAACTGGTGAAGGGGTTTCTTCGTCCACTGGATTAACTGGAGGAGATGCTGTTTTATTACGGAAATATCGTGAAAAAGGGCATTCTTTATCTGGGGATGCCAATTTAGAAGCGATGCAATACGCAATTGCGACCAATGAAGTTAATGCATCAATGGGACTTATTTGTGCGACACCAACGGCCGGTTCATCTGGGACATTGCCAGGGGTTATTTTCATGATTCAAAAACGTTTGAATTTATCGCATGAAAAAATGATTCAAGCTTTATTTACGTCTAGTGCATTCGGAATGATTGTGGCTAATAATGCCATGATTGCTGGTGCAACGGGTGGTTGTCAGGCAGAAGTTGGGAGTGCATCGGCTATGGCGGCTGCAGCTGCGGTTGAGATTACAGGGGGAACACCTGAGCAGTGTGCTGAAGCTTTTGCGATGGGATTGAGTAATTTATTAGGGCTGGTGTGTGACCCAGTTGCTGGATTGGTTGAAATTCCTTGTATTAAACGGAATGCAATTGGCGCCGTTAATGCTTTAACAGCGGCTGATATGGCTCTTGCTGGATTATCGAATAAGGTGCCTGCTGATGAAGTTATTATGGCGATGAAGGATATTGGTGAACGGATGCCAAGTGCCCTTAGAGAAACGGGAATTGGCGGATTAGCCAGTACACCAACAGGTCAGGCAATTAAGATGAAAATATTTGGTGAAACTATTTAGGGTTGGGAACAACTCTTTTTTTGTCCACTGATACAAAAGAAACACCAGGTATGTTATACTTGAAAAAGCAGATTTGGAGGAATGAAAATGGCAGATACATTAGAATTAGTTGTAATTACAGGGATGAGTGGGGCCGGAAAGACGGTCGCAATGCAAAGTTTTGAAGATCTTGGTTATTTTTGTATTGATAATTTACCACCAACTTTATTACCTAAGTTTTGGGAACTGGTAAAAGAGTCAGGTAAAATTTCAAAAATTGCACTCGTAATGGATTTAAGATCAAGGGCTTTCTATGATGAAATTATCGAAATGTTATCAGGATTTGATAACACTGAATTCGTCACAACTAAGATTTTATTTCTGGATGCATCTGATGCAGAATTAGTTTCTCGTTATAAAGAGACAAGACGTGCTCATCCATTAGCAATGGAAGGCCGTCTTATGGATGGTATTGAAAAAGAACGTGGGTTATTAAACGATATTAAAACGCAGGCACAGTTGGTGATTAATACTACTAATTTATCACCACGCCAGTTACGTGAAGAAATTTTCCATAATTTTGAAACAAGAGAAACAGCTAATTTTCATGTTGAAGTGCTGTCATTTGGGTTTAAATACGGATTACCAATTGATGCAGATATCGTCATGGATGTTCGTTTCTTACCTAATCCACATTATATTCCAGAGTTAAAGCCACAAACAGGCTTGGATAAAGCCGTTTATGATTATGTGATGAAACAACCTGCAACAGAGGGATTTTATACGAAGTTTGAATCTTTACTTGAATCAATTTTACCAGGCTATGAAGCTGAAGGTAAAACCAATTTAACTATTGCAATTGGTTGTACAGGTGGACAGCACCGATCAGTTGCTTTAGCTAAACGATTAAGTGAAGAATTGAAACTTGAATATCCAGTGAATGTCACACACCGAGATATTAATAAAAATAAAGAATCGGTAAATAGATCATGACAAGAAATGGACGCAGACCTAAAATTGTGGTGATTGGTGGCGGAACTGGACTACCAGTCATTTTAAAAAGTTTAAGGGATAAAAATGCTGATATCACAGCCATTGTAACAGTTGCTGATGATGGCGGTTCATCAGGTATCATTAGAGATTATGTGAATGTTGTGCCACCTGGTGATATTCGTAATGTGATTGCGGCATTATCTGAGTTACCAGAATTATATTTAGATATTTTTCAATATCGATTTGATACATCAGATAGATTCTTTGCGGGCCATGCTATTGGTAATTTAATTATTGCGGCATTGGCTGAAATGAAAAAGGGTGTTTTTGCTTCAGTGCAAGAATTGTCAGAAATGATGAGAGTGGATGGACATGTCTATCCTGTTGCTGATGAACCTTTAGTTTTAAATGCGGAATTTTCTGATGGAACCTTTTTATCTGGTGAAGCTGAGATAACGGCTGCTAGAAAATCAATTAAACGTGTTTGGGTAACCTCAAGTGAAACGAGTGAAGATGCTGTTCCGGCTGCTGTCCCAGAGGTGGTTAAGGCCATCCTTGAAGCAGATCAAATTGTTTTGGGACCTGGTAGTTTGTTCACAAGTATTTTACCTAATTTAGTCATTGGTAATGTTGGTAAAGCACTATCTGAGACCAAAGCTGAAGTCGTTTATATCTGTAATATTATGACACAAAAAGGTGAAACAGAACGCTTTACTGATGCGGATCATGTTCGTATTTTAAATAATCATCTTGGTAATTGTTTTGTAAATACAGTGCTTGTGAACACAGCACCAGTGCCAAGTGATTACATGGATAAAGAAAAATATGATGAAAATTTGATTCAAGTTGAACACGATTTTAATGGGTTAAGAGGACAGCATTGTCGTGTCATTTCATCTAACTTTTTGAAGTTAAAAGATAAAGGTGTTTTCCATGATGGTGATAAGGTTGTTGAAGAATTGATGCGTTTAGTTGGTCGACCAAACCACGAATTAAGACACAGAAATAATAGTTAGCACAGAGATAAGGTGAAAAAATGTCGTATGCAAGTGAAGTAAAAAAAGAATTAACGACCCTCAAAGTTAGACGGAATAATGCTAAAGCAGAATTAATGGCGTTGATTCGAATGAATGGTTCTTTGAGTATCATTAATCATCAATTCGTTTTAAATGTTCAGACAGAAAATCCCGCAATTGCGAGACGAATTTATGAACTTTTAAATGAGTTTTATGATATTACGAGTGAACTATTAGTGCGTCGTAAAATGAAATTGAAAAAAAATAATGTCTATATTGTTCGTTTGAAAACGGGTAGTGATTTTGTTTTAAAAGACTTGGATATCATTGAAGATATGCAACTTAAGATGGGTGTGCCAACTGATTTATTGGAACATGATGACATGATGATGCGTTCTTATTTACGTGGGGCTTTCTTGGCAGGTGGCTCAGTTAATAATCCTGAAACAAGTCGTTATCATTTGGAAATATATTCTGTCTATGAAGAACATAATCAAACAATCTGTGAAATGATTAATAAGTTTGGGTTTAATGCTAGAATGACTGAACGTCGTAGTGGTTATATTGTTTATTTGAAAGAGGCAGAAAAAATTGCTGATTTTCTTTCATTAATTGGCGCTACAACTGCTATGTTGAAATTTGAAGATATCAGAATTGTCCGTGATATGCGAAACTCCGTTAATCGAATGGTTAATTGTGAAACGGCTAATATGAATAAAGTTGCTGATGCTGCCAACAAACAAATTGCAAATATTGAGTTTATTGCACAATCAGTGGGATTAGGTCAATTGCCCTCTAAATTAAAAGAAGTGGCTGAAGCACGGTTAGTTCATCAAGAAGTCAGTTTGAAAGAATTAGGCGATTTAGTACCTGGTGGTCCAATTTCAAAATCTGGAATTAATCATCGATTACGGAAAATTAATGATTTTGCTGAAAAAGTTCGAATTGGTGAAAAATAGCATTTTGGAAGGATAAAATATCGTGATAGAATTTAAATATGATACGCAGTTACTGTTAGAAGGCAGCACGTTGAGTGAAGATCAATTATATAGTGAAATATTGCGTCAATTTGAAGGGGATAGTTTACTCGTTGCTGGTGATTCTGATTTGATGAAACTACATTTTCATACGAATTATCCATGGAAAATTTTGGCATATTGTGCCGGACTTGGAGAAATCTTTGATATTGTTGTTGAAGATATGGTAAGACAATCTAAAGGATTAAAAGGTTAATATAAAAAAATCATCTGTTTGATCGTTGGTACCTCAGCTATCAAACAGATGATTATTTTTTTATTTTACGAAAATAGGTAAAAAAAGACACTAACAAATTAAATTGTCAGTGTCTTTGAGGCTTGAAACTTATTTAAGGCCTTTTTTGTTAGTCATAATTTCATCAATCAAACCATATTCTTTTGCTTGTTCAGCAGTCATATAGTTATCACGATCTGTATCTTTATTAAGAACTTTGATATCTTGACCAGTTGCATCAGCCAAAATTTTGTTAATCAATGTTCTTGTCTTCAAGATATGTTCAGCAGCAATTTCGATTTCTGTTGCTTGACCTTGAGCGCCACCAAGTGGTTGATGAATCATAATTTCTGAGTTAGGTAATGCAAAACGTTTACCTTTTGTACCGGCAGTTGCCAATACACTGGCCATTGAAGCAGCCATACCCATAACGATTGTTTGAACATCAGCATTGATAAAGTTCATTGTATCGTAGATAGCTAAACCGGCTGAAACAGAACCACCGGGTGAGTTAATGTAAATTGAAATATCTTTTTCTGAGTCTTGGGCATCCAAGAAGAGCAATTGGGCGATAATAGCGTTTGCCATGTCGTCATTAACTTCACCTGAAAGCATGATAATTCTGTCCTTTAAAAGACGAGAATAAATATCGTATGCACGTTCGCCACCGGCAGATTGTTCGATAACTGTAGGAACTACATTCATAGTTGAAAACCTCCAAATTATTATTAATTACTTTTTTATATTAGCATTTGAACTAATGTAATGCTAGTTTAAACCCTTGGTCAAAAAAGGTCAAATAAAATGATTTGAGTATAAATAAAAAATAAGAACGGACATTTTTATTGGAAGTGTCCGTTCTTATTTTCTGTTGTTGACTGCCTCATTATCGTAATAGTCAGATCTCGTGTAATCCTTCCATAATTATTTTTTTAAAATAATTATGCGATAAATTTGAGGACTAATAGCTATCTTAAGAAACATGATATATAATTAATAATGTAAGCGAAAACAAAAACACCTGACACTAATGTGAGGTGTTTAAAACAAGAAATTATTAATCCTAACTTAACTACACGAAAACGACATAAAAGTACTATAAATGTTGCTTTATCAGTGATAATGATGCGCCATGAGGGAGTCGAACCCTCAGCTCAAGAACCGGAATCTTACGTGCTATCCATTACACCAACGGCGCAGTACATTAATAGTTTAGCTGAATTACGTTGAAAAAACAAGCAACGAAATTGGAGGTCTAGAAGAAAATGGCATTTGAACAGAAATTTAAACAACAACAAACCCAAATTCAAAAATTGGCTATGACACCTGAATTGCAGCAGTCTATCAAAATGTTGCAATATAATATAGAAGATTTACAACAATTTATCACTGATAAAGTCATGGAAAACCCCTTGATTGAAGCGGTTGATGATAATCAAAGAATTCAAGCAGGTGAGTCTCGATATAAAGTGAATCTAACAACAGACGGTGATGCTGACTATATGAATTCGGTAAGTGATGATGAAGGGCAGTCTTTGTTAGATTACTTGTTGGATCAAATTTATTTAACGATGCGACAGACGCCACTTAGAAAAGTTGTTCTTTATTTAGTAGATTATATTGAACAAACGGGTTATTTTAATGCGAATTTAGATGATTTAGCGGAAGAATCAGGGATACCACCTATTATGTTGATGGATGCATTAACCTTGATTCAACGTTTGGATCCACCTGGTGTTGGTGCACGAAACGTGCAAGAAAGTTTGATGTTACAGATTGATTCTGATGATTTAGCTCCTAAGATGGCATATACGGTTATTAAAGATGATTTCGATGATTTCGTTGATCGTAAATGGCAAGACATTGCAAAAAAATACCGTGTGAATGTCTCGAAAATTCAGGAAATATCGGATTTTATTCGGACGTTATCACCTAATCCTGGTGCAGGTTTTGGGACAACTAGAATTGGGAAAATATATCCAGATTTAGTTTTAAAAAATAATAATGGTGAATCCGTGCTATATAAAGTTCGTGGGGCTCAGCCTGAAATTGTTTTCCAACAAAAATATTTTGATGATATGTCAAAAGACCAAGATCCTGAAGTGACAAAGTATCTGGCTGATAAGAAACGAGAATATGAATGGCTTGTTAGTGGATTGAAACAACGTGGTGATACTATATTAAAAGTTGGACAATATATTTTGAAATATCAGGCAGATTTTTTCGCTGATAAATCAAAACCAATTAAACCATTACTTCTAAGAGAAGTTGCGGCTGCTTTAGATGTTCATGAATCAACGATTAGTCGAACGGTTAACGATAAATATATCGAAACGGAGTTTGGGGTTTATGAGTTAAAATCATTCTTTGGACAAGTAGCAAATAAAAATAAAAAGAATGCTGAAGAATTATCTTCAAAAGCTATCATGACAACTATTCAGACGTTGATTGATGCCGAAGAGAAGACCAAGCCTTTATCAGATCAAAAAATAGTTTTACAATTAATGAAACAAAATATCGATATTTCAAGACGGACGGTTGCTAAATATCGCGAAAACCTGAACATTCCGTCATCATCGGCAAGAAAACGCTACAAAGATTAAGAACATTAGGGACTCTCCTCTTGCATATCAAACGGCAACTGCTAACATAGCAGATAGTCTGTTGAAGTGCTTGCAAAGCATAAAATAAACTGCTATAATTTGTCTTGTAATAAAGGTATGAAGACACTTTGATTAACGCAGAATGTTATTGTGCTTTGTTTTTTTTGGAATCAATGGGTCATAATGCGACACTACGGGACGTTTTACGCCCCGCAAGAGAGCAGGTGCACTATGCATCATGAATTAGAATGGATTGAAGCAATTGCACCGGACATGATTAAAGCCTTAAAACAAAGATATTTTGTTTTAAGGCAGATAGAGTGGATGATGCCAGTTGGTCGAAGAGTGTTGGCCTCAACTTTAAATCTTAGTGAACGCGTTATGAGAACTGAAACAGATTTTCTGCGTAAGCAAGAACTCATCATCGTTGGTAAGTCAGGAATGACACTAACGGACAGGGGCTTATCAGTATTACATGGTCTTGAAAAAGTGATGGACAATTTAGTTGGTGTTCAGCAAAATGAACAAGAATTAAGTCGAATTTTAGGCATTAAGCATTGTTTGATTGTATCAGGTGATTCTGATGAACAACCTAAAGTTTTAGACGCAATGGGTAAAAGTTTAGCTGCGAAGTTAGCACTTTTATTGCCCGAAGGTAAAAATTTAATTGCGGTCATGGGTGGAACAACGATGGCTCAAGTAGCTGATCAGTTAACAACACGCATTTCAATTAAACGCGATTTAACTTTTTTACCGGCCCGAGGTGGTGTTGGCGAGTCAGTTGATATACAAGCCAACTCAATTAGTGGTAAAATGGCATTACATACAGGAGGGAATCATAGAGCCTTGTATGTACCCGAACAATTAAGTGAGAAAACGTACGAGCCTCTTCTTGAAGAACCGAGCATTCAAGAAGTTTTGGGCTTAATCAAGGAAAGCAATGCTGTGATTCACAGTATTGGAGAAGCAATGCATATGGCTAAGCGTAGAGACATGTCTAGTGGTATAATAAGCATGTTGAAGAACGACAAAGCTGTAGGTGAGGCATTCGGATATTTCTTTGATGCTCAAGGTAAGGTCGTTTATAAGATTCCTCGTATCGGTTTACAAATAGAGGATCTCACGCATATAAAATGTATTTTCGCAGTTGCAGGTGGTCATTCAAAGGCTGAAGCAATTGTGGCATACATGAAACTTGCACCTAAACAGACGTGGTTAATCACGGATGAGGGTGCCGCAAACTCGATTTTAAAAAAGTAGTGTGTAAGCACGCTTTTTAAAATAAATAAATCTTCATTTCCTAAAGGAGGAAATTTAAGTATGTCAGTAAAAGTTGGTATTAACGGTTTTGGTCGTATTGGTCGTTTAGCTTTCCGTCGTATTGCTGAAGTTTCAGATAACATCGAAGTTGTAGCAATCAACGATTTAACTTCTCCATCAATGTTGGCTCATTTATTAAAATATGATACAGCCCATGGTAACTTCGACGCAGAAGTTAGCGCAACAGATAATGGTATTGTTGTTAACGGTAAGGAAATTCCTGTATATGCAGAAGCAGATGCATCAAATATTCCTTGGGTTAAAAACGATAATGTTGATATCGTATTAGAATCAACTGGTTTTTACGCATCAGAAGAAAAAGCATCAGCACATATCAAAGCTGGCGCAAAACATGTTTTAATCTCAGCTCCAGCTGGTAAAATGCCTACAGTTGTTTACGGTGTTAATGATGACATCTTAACTGCAGATACAAAAATCGCTTCTGCTGGTTCATGTACTACTAACTGTTTAGCACCACTTGCTGGCGCTATCAACGATGCCTTTGGTATCCAAGTTGGTACAATGACAACAGTTCATGCTTACACAGCTACACAAAAATTACAAGATGGTCCTGATCGTGGTGGAAACTTACGTGCTGCACGTGCTGCTGCAAGTAATACTATTCCTCATTCTACTGGTGCTGCTAAAGCTATCGGTATGGTAATCCCTGATCTTGTTGGTAAATTGAATGGCCATGCACAACGTGTCCCAGTTATCACTGGTTCATTAACAGAATTGGTTACAATTTTAGATTCTAAAGATCTTACTGTTGACCAAGTAAATGCTGCTATCAAAGCAAGAACTGAAAACAACGAATCATTCGGTTACAATGCTGATGAAATCGTTTCTTCAGATATTATTGGTACAAGTTTTGGTTCAATCTTTGACCCAACACAAACAGAAGTAACTGGTACTGGTTCTAACCAATTGGTTAAAACTGTTGCTTGGTACGATAACGAATCTGGCTTTACAGCACAAATGATTCGTACATTAGAAAAATTTGCTGGTTTAGAAGCATAAGCTAGTCAAACTTTTTTAACCGCATAGTTACTATGCTTAGGCGGAGGGAGGCAATACTCCCTCTGCCTTTTTATTTAATCAAAATTAAACAGGAGGCTATTATAATGGCTAAATTAATTGTTTCAGATTTAGATGTTACTGACAAAAAAGTTTTAATCCGTGTTGATTTTAATGTTCCTATCAAAAATGGTGTGATTGGTAATGATAACCGTATCGTTGCTGCATTACCAACAATCAAATATGTAACTGAAAATGGTGGTAAAGCCATTCTTCTTTCTCATCTTGGTCGTATCAAAACTGAAGATGACAAAAAAGAATTATCATTACGTCCAGTTGCAGAACGTTTATCTAACTTATTAAACAAACCTGTTACTTTTGTTCCTGCTACACGTGGTCCTCAATTAGAAGACGCAATTGCAGCAATGAAAGACGGCGATGTTTTAGTAATGGAAAACACACGTTTTGAAGATTTAGATGGTAAAAAAGAAAGCAAGAACGATCCTGAATTAGGTAAATACTGGGCTTCACTTGGCGATTTATTCGTCAATGATGCTTTCGGTACAGCTCATCGTGCACATGCTTCTAACGTTGGAATCTCAAGCAACATGGACCAAGCTGCTGCTGGATTCTTAATGGAAAAAGAAATCAAATTCTTGGGTGAAGCTGTTGACGAACCTAAACGTCCATTTGTTGCTATCTTAGGTGGCGCAAAAGTTTCAGATAAGATTGGTGTTATTTCTCATTTACTTAAAAAAGCTGACAAAGTTATCGTTGGTGGTGGTATGACTTACACTTTCTACGCTGCTAAAGGTATGAAAATTGGATCATCATTAGTTGAAACTGACAAAATTGATTTAGCTAAACAAATCATTGAAGAAGCTGGCGACAAATTAGTCTTACCAGTTGATTCAATTGTTGCTGAAAAATTTGATAACGATGTTGAACATAAAACGGTTGATGGTGACATTCCTGATGGTTACATGGCTTTGGATATCGGACCTAAATCTGTTGCTGAATTTAAAGACGTTTTAAAAGATGCTAAAACAGTTGTATGGAACGGACCAATGGGTGTTTTCGAAATGAGTAACTACGCTAACGGAACACTTGAAATCGGTAAATTCTTGGGTACTTTATCAGACGCTACAACAATCGTTGGTGGTGGTGATTCAACTGCTGCTGTTCAACAATTAGGTGTTGCTGATCAATTAACTCATATCTCTACTGGTGGTGGCGCTTCACTTGAATACCTTGAAGGTAAAACATTACCAGGTATCGCTGCTATTACAACAAAATAATTTTTAATTAAATTGTTGTAAGTAAACTGTCTATTAACGAAAGGAAGTTATTATTTTGCGTAAACCAATTATTGCTGGTAACTGGAAAATGAATAAAGGCCCTAAAGAAACTGCAGAATTCGTTGCAGGTCTTAAAGGTAAATTACCAGATTTTAAAGATGTTGAATCTGTTATTGCTGCTCCTGCAGTAGATTTACAAACATTACTTGATGCTGCTAAAGGCACAGACTTAAAAGTTGCTGCTGAAAATGCATACTTCGAAGACGAAGGTGCATTTACTGGCGAAACTTCACCAAAAGTTCTTTCTGAAATGGGTGTTGATTACGTTGTTATTGGACATTCAGAACGTCGTCAATACTTCGGTGAAACTGATGATGATATTAACAGAAAAGCACATGCTATTTTCAATAATGGTATGGTTCCTATTATCTGCTGTGGTGAAACGTTAGAACAACGTCAAGCCGGCGAAGCAGAATCATGGGTTCAAGGACAAGTTTCTGCTGCATTGAGAGGCTTATCTGTTGAACAAGTTAGTCTTGCTGTTATTGCATACGAACCAATCTGGGCTATCGGTACTGGTGAAACAGCTACTTCTGACCAAGCACAAGAAATTTGTGCAGTTGTTCGTAAAACAGTTGCTGATTTGTATGACCAAACAGTTGCTGATAAAGTTCGTATCCAATACGGTGGTTCAGTTAAACCTGGTAACGTCGTAGAATTAATGGGTAAAGAAGATATTGATGGTGGTTTAGTTGGTGGTGCAAGTATGGAACCTGCTTCATACTTAGACCTTGTTAACTTCAAAGCATAATTCGATTTTTAACTATTAAAAAGATTGAAAATGAACCAATAAACTATTAAAATAGTGGTAAGGGTGTTAAATCCCGGCCAAAAAATGTTTTTAAAGGAGAGTACAAATTTATGTCAATGATTACAGATATTTATGCACGCGAAGTTCTAGATTCACGCGGTAACCCAACTGTTGAAGTTGAAGTTTACACAGAAGACGGCGCAATGGGCCGCGGAATTGTTCCTTCAGGTGCTTCAACAGGTGAACATGAAGCTGTTGAATTACGTGATGGCGACAAATCTCGTTACATGGGCTTAGGTGTTACTAAAGCTGTTGATAACGTAAACAACATTATCGTTAAAGAAATTGTTGGATTTGACGTTACTGATCAAGTTGGTATTGATAAAGCTATGATCGCATTAGATGGTACACCAAACAAAGGTAAATTGGGCGCTAACGCTATTTTAGGTGTTTCAATTGCTGCTGCTCGTGCTGCTGCTGATGAATTAGAAATTCCTTTATACAGTTACTTAGGCGGATTTAACGCACATGTCCTTCCAACTCCTATGATGAACGTTATCAATGGTGGATCACATGCTAATAACAGTGTTGATTTCCAAGAATTCATGATCATGCCTGTTGGCGCACCTTCTATCAAAGAAGCTGTACGTATGGGTTCAGAAACATTCCATAACTTACAAAAGATTTTAGCTGAAAAAGGCTATTCTACTGCTGTTGGTGATGAGGGTGGTTTCGCTCCTGATCTTAAAAACAACGAAGAACCATTTGAAATCTTAATCGAAGCAATCGAACGTGCCGGTTACAAACCTGGTAAAGATATTGCTATCGCATTTGATGCTGCTTCATCTGAATTCTACAATGCTGAAACTGGCAAATATAGATTACAATATGAAGGCGAAAATGGTAAAGATTACACTTCAGAAGAAATGGTAGCATTCCTTGAAGCAATCGTTGACAAATACCCAGTTATCTCAATTGAAGATGGCTTGGATGAAAACGATTGGGAAGGCTGGAAGATGATGACAGCTAAATTGGGCGCTAAAGTTCAATTAGTTGGGGATGATTTATTTGTTACAAACACTGACTACCTTAAAAAAGGTATCGAAATGGGCGTTTCAAACTCAATCCTTATCAAAGTTAACCAAATTGGTACGCTTACAGAAACAATGGAAGCTATCGAAATGGCTAAAGAAGCTGGTTACACAGCTATCGTTTCTCATCGTTCAGGTGAAACTGAAGATACAACTATCGCTGACTTAGTTGTTGCAACTAATGCTGGCCAAATCAAGACTGGTTCATTGAGCCGTGTTGATCGTATCGCTAAGTACAACCAATTAATGAGAATTGAAGATAACTTAGAAGAAACAGCAGAATACAAAGGTATCCACTCATTCTACAACTTGAGTTCAGATGCTCGCGACACAATCATTAACAAATAATTCTTTATGAATTATGCGTTTTGATAAAAAGGTCGACCTAATAAAATTAGGTCGACCTTTTTATTTTAATTGTGATCTATTGTTGAATATTATAAGGTTGTGATGTATTATTTAGGCGAGAATGCTTAGGGGAGAATAAAACCAAGGGATTTGATAACGGATGAAGAAAGCAGAACGAATTGCATTAGAAGAAAAATTAACGGAAACAGTTTATGATCTTATTCTGAATCTGGAAACGACAGAGGATGAACGCAAGATATTGGTCATATTTAAAAATCATGTTGAAACAGGGATGTATTTTACAAAAGCTGAGTCGGATCTTGCTGAAGCCTTACGTCAGTTAGCAGTTCGTAATCTAAAATATAAAGTGAAATTAAGCCCTAATGTTGGTCAGTTGTATATGGATATTTCTACAAATGGTTTATTTAATAAAAATTTAGGTTGGGGATTAATCGCAATGAGTGGGACGCGATTGTTCTAAAACACTTAGTAACGAAAATAATAGCTTGAAAAAGAATTATCTAAATTTAGATAATTCTTTTTTGTTTAATGGTTATATGAAAAACATTGGATTTTAGCATATACTAGTAGTTGAAGAGGTGTATGAGTATTTATGACAAAACTAGGTATTAAAGAACGATTAAATTTAGTTAATCTCATCTTTATCTTAAGAGGATTATTGATTGGGTTAGTAACAGGAGTTGTCGTCAGTTTATTTCGATTAGCCATTATTTATGTTTTTAAATTGTTTAACTATATTTATCAAATGATTAACCAAAATATGTGGTTATTGATTCCAATGATTTTGTTGAGTTTTGCGATGGCACTAGGAATTGGAACGTTAATGAAACAAGAGCCAAATATTATGGGATCTGGGATTCCGCAAGTGGAAGGGCAACTTGCTGGAAATCTTGAAATGCGTTGGTGGTCCGTTTTATGGCGGAAATTTATTGGTGGTGTTTTAGGAATTGGTTCTGGATTATTTCTCGGTCGCGAAGGCCCATCTATTCAACTAGGTGCAGCTGTTGGACAAGGATTTGCAGAAATGACTAAACAGACTGAATCTGAACGTCGTATTTTGATTGCGGGTGGTGGTGCTGCAGGTTTATCTGCAGCTTTTAATGCACCGATTGCGAGTACCCTTTTTATTTTGGAAGAAGTTTATCATAATTTTTCGCCATTAATTTGGACAACGGCACTGGCAAGTTCAATTTCAGCTAATTATATTTCGTTGCATTTTTTTGGCTTAAAACCTGCATTACAAATGGTTAATATTCAAACCTTATCGTTGCCACAATATTGGCATTTGATTGTCCTAGGACTCATTTTGGGGCTTCTAGGCTATCTGTATCAGAGTGTATTGCTGAGAGCATCAGATTTATATAATATATTACATAAAATTCCTATTTTTTATCGCTCAATTGTGCCCTTTATTTTAGTCATCCCAATTGGCTTGTATTTACCCCGAACATTGGGTGGTGGGAATGATATTATTTTAAGTTTAGTTAAAAGTAATACATTAACGCTTTTATTGGGGCTTTTCCTTCTAAGATTTGTTTTTTCAATGATATCTTATGGTTCAGGTTTGCCTGGTGGTATTTTTCTACCGATTTTAACTTTGGGTGCCATTATTGGTGCTGCTTATGCTACTGCGATGATAGCATTAGGGTTACTACCAGCTAAATATTTAACTGATTTTATTATTTTTGGAATGGCAGGTTATTTTTCTGGTATTGGAAAAGCACCTTTTACAGCTATCTTATTAATTACAGAAATGGTGGGAAGTCTACACCATTTAATGCCATTAGCCATCATTTCATTGGTGTCGTTTTTAGTGATTGATGTTTTAGGCGGCGCACCGATCTATGACTCATTACTCAAAAAATTAATTGGCCAAAATGAAATTGATTTAGGTGGCAAAAAAGATCGACTTGAAACACCAATTTTTGCTGGATCAGAATTAGAAAATAAAAAAGTTTCAGAAGTAGATTGGCCTGAAAATAGTTTATTAATCACAGTTAGGCGTGGTGAAAAACAGCTGATTCCACATGGCGAGACTATTTTAAAAGCGGGGGATACATTAGTTCTTTTGACGGAACATCAAAATAGAGCAAACCTTCGAACAGAAATGGACGCTTTATCTGGATTTGAATCGCTTTAATAAAATAATAACGGTGGAAAATTAATGTAATCTGTGCTAAATTAGTATAGATATAGATTATCCAATTGGGGTAAGGAGGTAAATGATTTGACTAACATACTAACAATTTCAATTATTATTGTTTCAGTCTTAATGATTATCGCTGTAATGATGCAACCTGCAAAAACAAATAACGCATCAGGTGCCTTGTCTGGTGGTGGTGCTGACGATTTATTTAGCAAACAAAAGCCACGTGGATTCGAAGCATTTATGCAAAAGGTAACCTTCGTGTTAGGCGTTCTATTTTTCTGTCTAGCATTAGGTCTTGTCTATTTAGCTTCAAAATAATAAAAAAGCCTCCTGTGCAAATTAGTTGTTGCAGCAGGAGGCTTTTCTTTAGATATAAAAATGATAGTAATTCCAATATGGAAATGAAAATGAGGTATACATGGATAAAAAAATGCAAGAACTTATATTAAAGGAATTAAAAATTAAAGAAAATGAATCATTTAGTGTTGAAGAATTAACAGCTGCACTTGGATTAGAGGGTCAAGACTCGTTCAAGGAATTGGTTAAGATGCTTGCTGAAATGGAACGTAAACGTGAAGTGAAAATTACTTCTGAAGGTAAATTTCAAATTGCGCTTCAAACACCACAATTAGTTGGTATTTTTCATGCAAACGATCGTGGGTTTGGATTTGTAACTATTGATCCAGAACAACCTGACGTTTTTGTTAATCCAACACAAACAATGTCTGCCTTAAATGGGGATAGTGTTGAAATAGAAATTACAAGTCCAGCTAAGCCTGGGGATGACCGTGGCCCAGAAGGTAAAGTTAACAAAATTGTTGAACACAATGTGACTTCTATTGTTGGTGAGTTCGAGGTAGAGCCAGCTGATCTTGAAAATACAGGTGTAATTGGTCATTTAGTTGTTAAGAACAAGAAATTACAACGTTATAACTTGTTAGTTACGGGTGTTGGTTTACATCCAGTTGCTGGTGAAGTGGTTACAGCGGACATTACGGCTTATCCAACAAGTGAAAAACCTTTGGTTATTGAAACATTGGTTAAAGAAGTTGTGGGAAATAAAGACGATCCAGGTATGGATATTTTACAAGTCGTTTATCAACATGATATTCCTAGTGAATTTCCTGAAGACGTGATGGCACAAGCTGAAGCAACGCCAGATGTTGTCCTACCTGAAGAAAAAATAGGCCGTGTTGATTTAACAGACCAAAAATTGGTAACAATTGATAGTATTGATTCTAAAGATTTAGATGATGCTGTCACTGCTTGGAAACTGGATAATGGGAACTTCCATTTAGGTGTCCATATTGCAGATGTCTCACATTATGTCCAACCTGGCACGCCTCTTGATCGAGAAGCATACGAACGTGGGACTAGCGTTTATTTAACTGACCGTGTGATTCCAATGTTGCCTCATAAATTATCAAATGGGATTTGTTCATTGAATCCAAAGGTTGAACGTCTTGCAATGAGTTGTGAAATGGAGATTACACCAGAGGGGTATGTGGTTAACCACAAAATTTTCCAAAGTGTGATTAAAACAACAGAACGTATGACTTACAAAGCAATTAATAAAATTCTTGAATCAGATGATGAAAAAACAAAAGCAAAATATGAAGAATTAGTCCCAATGTTTGAAACAATGGGCGAGTTACATAAAATTCTTGAAAAGATGCGTAAAAAACGTGGTGCAATTAGTTTTGATGATAATGAATCTAAGATTATCGTTGATGAATCTGGTCACCCAATTGATATTCAAATCAGAACGCGTGGAACAAGTGAACGAATGGTTGAATCATTCATGTTGGCTGCTAACGAAACAGTTGCAGCACATTATGATAAGTTAAAAGTCCCATTTGTTTACCGTATTCATGAAACACCAAAAAGTGAAAAAGTTATGCGTTTCTTCGAAACATTAACAAGTTTTGGTATCGTTGTTAAAGGGGATAGTAAAAACGTAACCCCTAAAATGTTACAAGGTGTTTTAAAAGAAGTTGCTGGTAAGCCAGAAGAATCAATGGTTTCTGTTATGTTGCTTAGAAGCATGCAACAAGCTAAATATACAGATGAATCATTAGGTCATTTTGGGTTAGCCGCTACGGATTATACTCATTTCACGTCACCAATTAGACGTTACCCTGATTTGATGGTTCATCGTTTGATTCGTTTTTACGAAGAAAATGGTATTGGGGATGCTCAAAAAGAAAAATATGCTGAACAATTACCTGAAATTACAACGCATGCCTCACAAATGGAACGTCGTGCAATTGATGCTGAACGTGACACTGATGCAATGAAGAAAGCTGAATATATGGCTGATCATGTTGGCGAAACCTTTGAAGGGGTCGTTAGTTCAGTGATGAAATTTGGCGTCTTCGTATCATTGCCAAATACGGTTGAAGGTCTTGTTCATATTAGTAATATGAAAGATGATTACTATGAATACTTAGATATGCACATGGCTTTAGTGGGTAAGAGAACGAAGAGAACCTTCAGAATTGGTCAACCAATTGAAGTAAAAGTTGCCAAAGTTGATATTGAACAAAGTGCGATTGATTTTGAAATTGTTAATCCACAAAAGACACCAACTTCTGATTTACGAGGTAAGGGTGGTAACTTCAAACGTCCAGGGAATGGGCGTCCAGGCGATAAGAAACCTTATAATCGTAATGGAAAACCTGCTGGCAATGGTAAGAAACCATTCTATAAATCAGCTAACAAGAATAATGCACCAAGAAAAAATAATACACGTCAAAAATAATATCGGGGGGATTAAGATTGCGGAAAGAAAAGTCATCTTTTGATAAACCCTTAGCTCAAAATAAAAAAGCAAGACATAGTTATAATATTGAAAATACGGTTGAAGCGGGAGTTGTTTTAACCGGTACTGAGATTAAATCTGTCCGAAATAGTCGCATTAATTTAAAAGATGGGTTTGCGCAAATTAGAAATGGTGAAGCTTGGCTGATGAATGTGCATATTTCAACCTATGATCAAGGTAATCAGTTCAATCATGATCCACTTAGAAATCGCAAACTATTATTGCATAAAAAACAAATTGCTCAATTTGATGAAGCAACTAAAAATAAGGGTGTCACAATTGTCCCTTTAAAGGTCTACATTAAAAATGGGTTTGCTAAAGTGCTGATTGGTGTCGCAAAAGGTAAGAATGATTACGATAAACGTGAAACAATTAAGCGTCGAGATCAAGAACGTCAAATCCAACGTGTGCTTAAAAATTATTAAATAAAAAAGAAGTCGCCATTTTAAAATGACGACTTCTTTTTTTATTTAAGCTTGTTTGTAAAGGTCAGCAATTTGATTTTGAACATCTTTATTTTCTAAAAATTCATCATAAGTTGTGTCCGCACGATCAACCAGACCGTTTGGTGTAACTTCGATAATACGGTTAGCGATTGTTTGAATGAATTCACGATCATGAGAACCGAATAATAAGGCACTCTTGTAGTTTGAAAGACCTTCATTCAATGAAGTAATTGATTCCAAATCTAAATGATTAGTAGGATCATCAAGTAAAAGAACATTGTTTCTTGTTAACATCATTTTTGATAACATACAACGAACTTTTTCTCCACCTGATAAGACGCCAACTTCTTTATCGACTTCTTCACCAGAGAATAACATACGACCCAAGAATCCACGTAAGAAAGTATTATCACTTTCTTCCTTAGAAGCAAATTGGCGTAACCAATCGATGATTGTTAAATGTTCATCAGCAAATTGGTCATTGTTATCCTTAGCAAGGTAAGCCTGTGAAGTTGTAACACCCCATTGAACAGTACCTGTATCTGGTTTTAATTCACCAGAAAGAATTCTAATTAAAGTCGTAACGGCAATATCTGTTTCACTTGTGAAAGCTGTTTTATCATCTTTACCCAAGCTGAATGAGATATTATCTAAGATTTTGACACCATCAATTGTTTTTGAAACGCCACTAACTGATAATAAATCATTACCAACTTCACGATCAATTTCAAAGTTAATGAATGGGTAGCGACGTGATGAAGGTTGGATATCATCAAGTGTGATTTTTTCAAGCATTTTCTTACGGGAAGTTGCTTGTTTAGATTTAGAAGCATTGGCACTAAATCGGGCAACGAAATCTTGTAATTCCTTGATTTTAGCTTCTTTCTTTTCATTAGAATCATTTGCAAGTTTTGAAGCTAATGCACTTGATTCCATCCAGAAGTCGTAGTTACCAACGAATAATTTAATTTTACCAAAATCGACATCACACATATGAGTACATACGTTGTTTAAGAAATGTCTATCATGAGAAACAACAATAACTGTATTTGAGAAGTTAATTAGGAAATCTTCTAACCAGTTAATTGACTTGATATCTAGCCCATTAGTAGGTTCATCAAGTAAGAGAACATCAGGATTACCAAAAAGTGCTTGTGCAAGCAAAATTTTAACTTTTTGACTTTCCGTTAATTCACTCATTTTTTTGTCTTGCATGTCTTCACCAAAGCCCAAACCTTGTAAAAGTGTTGAGGCTTCTGATTCAGCTTCCCAACCATTCATTTCGGCAAAGTCAGATTCTAGTTCGGCAACTTTGATACCATCTTCATCAGAAAAATCAGCTTTTGCGTAAATAGCATCTTTTTCTTTCATAATGGCATAGAGTTCTTTATAACCCATAATGACTGTTTCAAGAACAGTATATTCTTCGAAGCCATAATGATTTTGTTGAAGCATAGTCATACGTTCATTGGGATCCAATGAGATTTTACCAGTACTTGGTGTGATTTCACCAGATAAAATTTTTAAAAATGTTGATTTACCAGCGCCGTTAGCACCGATTAGTCCGTAACAATTACCAGGCGTGAATTTTAAATTGACGTCATCGTATAACTTACGGTCTGAAAAACTTAAACTTACATTACTTACAGTTATCATTTAATACCCTCACTATCGTTTGTATAATCTATATATCATAGCATATTTTAGACCTAAAATGAAACAGTTTTGAAAATGAACACGAATAAAGTGATTATTTCTGAAAATGATGTCAAATTAGTCACAAGGCTGTAATATGAGTGATATTTTGTAATGTTCCTGACACATGCTTGACTTGTCAGTCCGATATACTCTATAGATAAGTTAATTAAGGGTTATGAAGGAGCATTATTTTGAACATTAGACATATTATTGTCCTTGGCGCAATTGTCCTTGGACTATTAGGTGGATCAGTTTCTGTTAGTGCAACATCTATCAGTGACTTAAAGAAACAAGAATCTTCTGCACAAGAAAAGGTTACGGCTGCTAATTTGAAGATTTCAAAGGCAATGACGAGTATTAATGCCGAATATTCAAAAATTGATAAACTGAATCAAGAAATTACTAATAAAGAGAAAAAGATTGGTTCGCAAGATAAATCAATTGATGATCAACAGGCACAATTAGAGACACGTATTGAAAATGCTAAAGATAGATTGAGAAGTTTACAAGTTAATGATTCAAGCAGTAAAATGGTTACGGCTATTCTTGAAGCTAAAAATGCAGGAGATTTTGTTAGTCGCTTGTATGCCGTTTCTGTCTTACAATCTGCTGATAACAAAACGATGAAAGATGTTTCAGTTAAGATTAAAATGATGAAAGAGGCTAAAGTTAAGCTAGAAACTGAGCAAGAGGCATTGAAGTCAAAAAAAGTTGAGACTAAAAAAGAAACAACAAAAATGAATCACCAATTAACATCTTTAAAAGGGACATTGGATGATTCAAAAAAAGAACTAGCTAAGGTTACAAAAGCAAAAAATGCAGAATTATCAAAAAAGGCAAGAAAAGCCAAAGAAGCTAAAGAGGCCGCCGCAGCCAAAAAAGCCGCAGAGGAAAAAGCAAAGACGGAAAAAGAGACGACTAAGAAAGAAAAAAGTGGCGACTCAACTAGTCAAAAAGCAAGTAACGATCTTTCTGGTAAAACAACTAAAAAAACGCTACAAATGGTCGCAACTGCCTATTCAGCAAATGCACCAGGGATGGGTACACATGGTTCGTATGGGTTAAGTTTGATGACGAATCCACAACAAATAGCTGTTGATCCATCAGTTATTCCATTAGGTAGTGTTGTCTGGGTATCTGGTTATGGTGTCGCAATTGCTGGTGATACTGGTTCAGCAATTAAAGGCAACCGAATTGATGTTCATTTCTTATCAAATGCAAGATGTTATGCATGGGGTAAAAAAAGTGTAACGGTAAAAATTTTAAATTAGACGTATGAAAAATAGGGGCTTGTGGTATAAGTCCCAGGAAAGAGACGACATTTAGAGAAAAATGTCGTTTTTTTGTACAATGGTGTAAAAATAAAGGGATTAAATGACGTTTCTAAGTGATTAGTTTGTAGACTACTAAATTGTTGACGAGTAAAATAATTAGAGTTAGAATGAAATCGTTTTAAAAGGGCTGTTACTTTAAATCTAAAAAGGGGATAATATTATGGGGGGAAATAAGCAAGTAGCTGTTGTTTCAGCTCACGTGAATGTTTCACATGGTGTTATTAGGGAGTCTCTTGCTTCTTGGAAACAACAATGAACGAACGTGTTAGACGACTAGCTGTAGTGCTTGTAATTGTATTAGGATACGCAGGAATCTTTACACAAAGTATACCTGTTTTACTAAGATATAATGTCGCAACAGTTTTAATCATACTTTTAAATATAAAAAAGATAAAGAAGTAATAAGCTTAGACAGAGCTAACCATATTAAGCGCCAGAAAAAAGACGACATTTAGAGAAAAATCTCTAAGTGTCGTCTTTTTGGTAAAAATAAAAGAGTAGCTGATCATGAACCAGTTACTCTAAAAGTTCTTTATTAATTAGTTAAAGTTAAATCTCTTTTTGCATATGGTGATAGTCATGACCACTGATGACCATGTTACCAACAGTTTTGAAACCCATTCTTGTGTATAACTTTTCAGCTTTAGGATTTGCTAAATCGACGTTTAAGCCAATTTTATTTTTTCCAGCTGCACGGGCAATTTCAGGTAGTGATTCTAGTAATTTTGTACCAATACCTTGGCCTTGGAAATCTGGTGAAACAGCGATTGTATCAAGGTACCATTCATCTGGATAAACCTCTGAATCAGGGAAGAGTTCAGTTGATTCAGGTAGCCCAATTTGTGGGAAGAATTGATTCAATGCATCGTCAAGATGTTCTTCATCTTCATCAGGGTAACCAAAGGCAATTCCGGCAACTTTACCATCAATGTCCGCAATTTGGACACGACCATAGCTGTAACGGTAATCCTCTGTTTCGAAAGCAAGTTCTAATATTTTGAATAGGTCGGGTAATGGAATCTCTTGAAGAATAGGAATTTCCATCTCTTCTAAAATAATGTTCACTAAAGGAACGACTTCATGTGCGTCTTCTTTTGTTGCACTTCTAATAATCATAAAAACCATCCTTTCCATAATCTCTCTAGTGTATAGGGGATAGAAATAATTGTCAAAAATAACCTAATTGCGTGCTACGATTAGATATGTTATATTATGTAACATGAAGTTAATTTGAGGGGGATATTATGAAAAAATGGCAGTCAATGATCATGACAATGATGATCACGTGTGGATTTGTATTATTTTTACATAGTAATCAAGTAAATGCAGCGGAAAAAACGTACACTATTGGAACTGATGTGACTTACGCACCATTTGAATATCAGGCAGAAAATGGGAAATCATATGTTGGTATTGATATGGATATTATGCGTGCAGTTGCTAAAGAAGAGGGCTTTAAGGTTCAGATTAAGGCCTTAGGATTTAATGCAGCCGTTCAGGCATTAGAAGCAAATCAAATTGATGGTGTTATTGCTGGAATGACAGTTACGCCAGAACGCCAAGCGAAGTTTGATTTTTCCGATAGCTATTATGATTCTGGGACTGCCATGGCGGTTGGCAAGAATAGTACAATTAAATCTTTAGCAGATTTAAAGGGGAAGAAAGTTGCGATTAAAGTGGGAACATCTTCTGCCGCTTTTGTAAATTCGATTAAAAAACAATATAATATTACGACAACAACTTTTGATGATTCAAGTAACATGTATGATGATGTTGTAACGGGTAATTCCGTTGCCGCTTTTGATGATAAGCCCGTTTTGGCTTATGGTATTAAAAATGGTGTCAAAATGAAGATTGTTGGTAAAACATATGTAAAAGGTGAATATGGATTTGCCGTTAAAAAAGGTGAAAATAAAGAGTTACTGGCGAAATTTAATGTTGGTTTAGAGAAACTTAAAGCCAACGGTAAATATAAAAAGATTGTGGATAAATATACGGGAACAAATGCTAAGAGTGCAAATTCAAAAAATTCTCGAACAATTTTAGGTTTATTGAAAACGAATAGTGGGACTTTATTAGATGGATTTAAACAGACGATGTTATTAACAATTGTTGCGATTGTTTTTGCAACGTTATTAGGTATCATTCTGGGTATAATGGGTGTTGCACCTAATAAATGGCTTAATGGTCTTTCAAGTACATTGATTTATATTTTCCGTGGGTTACCATTAATTGTTTTAGCCTTCTTCATATATATTGGTATTCCTAATTTAACGGGTAGCAAGATACCGGCATTTGTTGCTGGTATTATCACGTTAACGTTAAATGAAGGAGCTTATACGGCTGCCTTTGTTAAAGGTGGTATCAAGGCTGTTGATAATGGTCAAATGGAAGCCGCTCGTAGTTTGGGGCTTCCGTATGGTAAATCAATGTTGAAAGTTATTATGCCACAAGGAATTAAAATTATGATTCCATCATTCATTAATCAATTTATTATTACGTTAAAAGATACATCAATTTTATCTGTTATTGGTATTTTGGAACTTACTCAAACAGGTAAGATTATTATTGCAAGAAACCTTGAAGGGTTTAAAATGTGGTTGATTATCGCAGTGATTTATCTTGTTATCATTACGTTATTGACATGGTTATCTAATTTAGTCGAAAGGAAGATTAAATAATGGCAGCTAAAATACAAGTTAAAAATTTGAAGAAAAATTATGGTTCAAATGAAGTGTTAAAAGGGTTAGATATTTCAGTTGAGGAAAAAGAAGTTGTCTGTATGATTGGGCCTTCGGGTTCTGGTAAGAGTACTTTCTTACGCTGTTTAAATAAATTAGAAGATTTAACGTCAGGTTCAATTATTATAGATGGACATGATATTAGCGATTCAAAAACTGATTTGAATCGTGTTCGTCAAAATATTGGAATGGTATTTCAACATTTTAATTTATTTCCACATTTAACAGTCCTTGAAAATATTATTTTGGCACCTGTTGAATTAAAAAAGGAAACAAAAGAAGCAGCAATTGAAGATGCAAAACGATTATTAGCCCAAGTTGGGTTAAGTGATAAAGCTGATGCCACACCTAATTCATTGTCTGGTGGTCAGAAACAACGTGTCGCAATTGCACGTGCGCTTGCAATGAAACCAGATGTTATGTTGTTTGATGAACCGACATCTGCGCTTGATCCAGAAATGGTTGGGGATGTTTTAGATGTCATGAAACAACTTGCTAGGGATGGAATGACGATGGTTGTTGTCACACATGAAATGGGTTTTGCTAAAGAGGTTGCCGATCGTGTCGTCTTTATGGCTGATGGGTACATTTTAGAAAGTAGCACACCTGATGAAATGTTTAGTCATCCAAAAAATGATAGAACAAAAGACTTTTTAAATAAAGTTTTAAATGTATAAAGAATAGTGCTTGTCAGTGGGAATGTCATTGAGAAATCGGTTATCTAATAACGGGTTTCTTTTTTTTGCATTTATTTTTGAAAATCGGGCGACATTTATGTTGTTATGTTCTGATCAGTTTATAATGAAGGAAAGTAAGGAGGAATTTGATGATGGCAATATGGCAGGGGTTTTCAAGAAAGTTATTAAGCTTTGATCGACGCATAAAAAAATCTTTTATTTATCAAGCAATTGAAAAAACATTCGCAATTATTTTACCCTTTATTATTATTGGCAGTTTGAGTCTTGCACTTAGTTCTAGCGTTTTTTCAAAGCAAGGGTTCTTTAATCAGGTATATGATATTTCATCATGGTTGCCTTACGAAACCGTAATAAAAGAAATATTTGAAATAATTAATACAGTAACCATGGGTTTTATTGCCATAATGACAGCTTTTTTGAGCGCAAAATACATGACACGATTTTTGGGAAAGGACGAACAAATTGCGGGATTTACTGGGGCAATAGGGATGCTTGTGTTAAATTATAATTTAGCGAGTTTCACCTCTGATGCAACTCAAGAGACGTTTTTTAGTCAAGAACTAGGAATCAGAGGCGTTTTTATTTCGTTGATTTTAGGCGTTTTTGTAGGTTATATATTTAAATGGTTTTCACCTAGAAATAGGCAAGGTAAAGGGGATTATAGCCCTTTTATTTCCCGTGGTATAGTGAGCTTGATACCCGTAGTAATCATATTAGGTATTTTAATTGGATTAACGATGTTAGCTTCGATTGCTAATCAGATGGGTGTGAATGGTCTTTTATATTCATTATTCAGATTAACCGAAATTAAATCTAAACATTTAATTGTAACGCTTTTATTTTTAGCTTTTTTCAATAATATTTTGTTTGGTGTTGGTATTTCAGGCCCTTTAGGTATTATGCAGGGTGGTTTAGATGATACATCAGTGGTCAGTAACCTAAGTTATGCGCTAAAACATGGGACATCATTTGGGGCTCCTTTTCCTATTTCAATTCATACAATTTATGATAGCTTTGGTAGTTTTGGAGGGACAGGGATGACTTTGTCCTTAATTATAGCGATTCTTATCACATCTAAGGATAAAAATAGCCGTGAAATTGCAAAATTCTCAATTATTCCAAGTTTTGTGAATATTAATTTTCCCTTGATGTTTGGATTACCGGTTATTTTAAATCCAATTTTAATGATTCCGTTTATCATAGCACCACTTGTATCAATGCTGATTGGGTACTTTTTTATCTATTTCAAGTGGATGCCGCCAGCCGTTTATAATTTGCCTAAAACAACACCGGCACCATTGATGGCATTTTTGGGAACTAATGGTCATTGGAGTGCGCTTGTTGTATCGGGAATCGTTCTAGTCGTTACGGTCTTAATTTATATACCATTTGTCAAATTGAATAATCAGGCGGCAAGGGATGATGGAGGTAAGCTAAATGAAAAATAAACGAAAAATGGGTCAACGGTTGTTGATTGGGTTAGCCGTTTTAGCTTGTCTGTTAGCTATTATTATCCCGGCAAATAATTGGAATAGGCAAAAAGTTAAAAATAGTCGTATTATTCATAATTCAAAGTTGAATCCGATTATTCTTATTCCAGGAAGTAGTGCGAGTCAAAATCGCTTTGATGAATTAATTGATGTCTTAAATACGTCAACGAATCGAGCGCATAGTTTATTAAAAATTACAGTTCGAAAAACGGGGAAATTAAAGATTACTGGTGAAATTGCTAAACGTGATAGGCAACCTTTTATTGTTGTCGGATTTGAAGATAATTCAAATGGATATAGCAGTATCAAAAAACAAGCCAAGTGGTTTAATACGGCATTTAATTATCTTTCTAAAAAATATAAGTTTAATCAATTTAATGCTATCGGGCATTCTAATGGTGGTCTGATTTATACGACTTTTTTAGAAAAATATTTTGATAACAAAGCGGCTTCTATTAATACATTGATGACCATTGGATCTCCATATAATGGTGAAGAAACGAATCAAAGTACGAGAACCCAAATGTTAGCGGACTTTGTAGCGAATCGCAAAAAAATTCCCAAGGACCTAGTGATGTATTCTATTGCTGGGACGGAGAATTATGTTAACGATGGGATTGTCCCTTATCAAAGTGTTAACGCTGGAAAGTACGTTTATCAAAATCAGGCGAAATCTTACACGGAGATAACCGTTACGGGAAATGAATCAGAACATTCTGATTTGCCACAGAATAAACAAATTGTAGCGTTAATTAAACAGTATGTTATGGATGACAGTGGCTCTAAAAATACTGATCTGGACGATAAAAATAAATAATAGTTCAAGGATATTTGTGGATAAAAAATGCCAAATCGGTTAGGAATACTAACTGATTTGGCATTTTTATATGCTAGTGATTTATTTTTCAGCTAATTGTTCTAGGATGGCTAAGCCAACACCGTCTTCAGAATTTGTTTTTGCTGAATGATTTGCGATACGTTTTACTTCTTCGTGACCATTGGCCATGGCGTAACTTACACCAGCGACTTTTAACATTGAAATATCGTTTAAATTATCGCCAATCGCCATAACTTCTGACATTGGGACATTTAAATTCTTAGCAAATGCTTGAAGGGCAATCCCTTTTTGGGCGTTCATATGATTAATTTCAAGATTGGTTGGTGCAGAAGAGGTCACAACTAGTGACTGTTCTTCTTCAATTTTAGCTTTTAAAGGAATGAGTTCAGCTTGACCGTCCATGCTGAACACAATTAACTTGAAAATAGCAATTTCAGGATCATCAATGACTGTTTGGTAATCGTCAACGTAATTGATATTCATTAATTCAAGTCTAGCTGCAGCTAATGAAACAGCAATTTTAAAAGGTGTATCTGGATTTGTATCTGAAATTAAACGTGCCACATTTTGAATACGGTTTGCTCGGTTATCAGAATAAACTCCATTTGAAGTGGTCATTTCAAAGTAAAATCCTTCTTTTTTGAATAATTGGACTAGTGTCTGGATGACTTCTTTTGAGATTGGAGTGGTGCTGAGTGTTTCGCCTTCTTCGTTTAATACCTCGGCGCCATTGAAGGTAATCATTGGACTATTGAACCCAGCAGCTGTAATCAAAGGTTTAACTTCAGTGTAGCCACGGCCTGTAGAAACGATAAAATGGATTCCCAAAGCCTGTGCTTGTTTAATCGCATCGGCATTTTTTTCAGAAATCACCATTTGATCATTCAATAATGTACCATCCATATCTGATGCAATAATTTTTATCATAAATGCAACACTCCTCTAATCTTATTTACTTGTTTTATTTTAACATGAAACCGCTCAATATTTTAATCAAATCATTTATTTTTGCAGTCACTAATATGGTAAACTTGATTCATGAGGTGTTGTGTAATGACTATTAATGTTGAAAATGATTGGCAGCCATTTTTAGAAAAAGAACTTTCAAAACCTAAATATGCTGATCTGAAGGCTTTTATTGCTAACGAATATCAAAATGAAATCATTTATCCAGAACAGAAACGAATATTTGAAAGTTTTAACCTGACACCAATTTCTAATGTCAAAGTTTGTTTGTTAGGCCAAGACCCTTATCATGAGAAACACCAAGCGCATGGCTTAAGTTTTTCAGTTTTGCCTGGAGAGAAGATTCCGCCTTCTTTACGTAATATGTATCAAGAATTAGAGACTGACTTGGGTATTAAGCCAGTGAATCATGGGTATTTAAAAGCGTGGGCAGAACAGGGCATTTTGATGCTTAATTCAGTTTTAACGGTTCGAGAGGGTGCTGCAAATTCGCATCGTAATCATGGCTGGGAGATGTTGACAGATGCTGTGATTGAACAGCTATCAGCAGCAGACCAACCCGTTATTTTTGTGCTATGGGGAAAAACAGCTCAAAATAAGATTAAATTAATTGATACGGAGCGTAATTTTGTGATAATATCACCTCATCCAAGTCCGTTATCTGCCTATCGCGGCTTTTTCGGATCAAAACCATTTTCAAAAATAAATCAAAAGTTAATCAGTTGGGGATTAGAGCCTATTAATTGGCAATTACCCAATATTTAATGAGGAGGAAACAAAATGTCATTATTTGAAAGTTTGAAAAGTAAAATTGAGGGTAAAAAAATTAAGCTGGTTTTTCCTGAAGGGGAAGAAGAACGAATTTTAAGAGCCGCTGTTAAGTTGGCTGAAGATAACCTAGCTGAACCTATTTTATTAGGGGATGTTGAACTAATAAAAACATTAGCCACAAAATTAAACTTAAAAATTGAAGGTATTGGGATAAAGCTACTTGATCCTAAGGCATATGCGGAAACGGATTTTGCTGAGATGAAGGCTGCTTTTGTTGAACGTCGTAAAGGTAAAAATACACCAGAACAGGCAGATAGTATGTTACAAGATGTTAACTATTTTGGGACAATGCTTGTTTATATGGGTCTAGCTGAAGGAATGGTTTCTGGGGCAGTTCACGCAACCGGAGATACTGTTCGACCCGCATTACAAATCATTAAAACAAAACCAGGTGTTAGCCGGACTAGTGGCGCTTTTATTATGACTAGAAATAATGATACAGAAAAATATTTATTTTCTGATGCTGCAATTAGTATTAATCCAACTGCGCAAGAATTGGCAGAAATGGCGATTGAAAGTATCAAGACGGCTCGTATTTTTGACATTGATCCCAAAGTAGCGATGTTGAGCTTTTCAACCAAAGGTTCAGCTCAAGCACCAGAGGTATCAAAGGTTGCTGAAGCAACGGCTATTGCTCAGCAGTTAGCGCCAGATGAAGCGATTGATGGTGAATTACAATTTGATGCTGCCTTTGTGCCAAGTGTTGGCGCACAAAAAGCACCTGATTCAAAAGTTGCAGGGCAGGCCAATGTCTTTATCTTCCCTGAATTACAATCAGGTAATATTGGTTATAAGATTGCACAACGATTGGGTGGATTTGAAGCTATCGGGCCAATTTTGCAAGGCTTAAATCAGCCTGTTTCTGATTTATCTCGGGGTGCCAATGTTGAAGAAATTTATAAAGTTGGTATTACGACTGCTGCACAAAGTTTAGAATGAAATGGTGAAATAATTAATGAATATTGAAGTGAGTTCTGTCGAAGAAACACAAAAAATTGCTGAAAAAATTGGAAAACTTGTTGAACCAAATATGATTTTGTTACTAGATGGTGATTTGGGCGCAGGAAAGACAACTTTTGCCAAGGGATTAGCGGTTGGCTTAGGGATTACACGAAATGTAAAAAGCCCAACGTTTCCGATTGTGAGAGAATATCGTGAAGGACGCTTGCCTTTATTTCATATGGATGTTTATCGTCTTGAAGGGATGGGTGGCGCAGATTTAGGATTGGATGAATATTTCAATTCCGATGGTGTGAGTGTGGTTGAATGGTCTGAATTTATTCAAGCAGAATTGCCAGATGAGTCACTAAGAATCACCTTATTGAAGGATGACCATGATGATAATCGTCGTGTTATTAAGCTTGAAAGTCATGGGGCACAATACACAAAAATGCTGGAACATTTGAACTAAAAAGGCTCTACAATATTTGTTGTTGGTGATAGAAAATCTATCACTGGCGGCAATTTTTTTATATAATAATACAAAAAAGGGAACTTCGTTTCCTTTAATGGCCAGCCAGCCCAAAAGAAAGAGGTTCCCTCATGATTAATCATACTAAAGTTTTACTTGGAATAGAAGACCCAAATATTATAATTGATAATAATTTAGCTATTCAGTCTGATTCTGATAGTACTATTTTTATTTATGGTACTTTAAATTATCGTCCTAAAGCTTGCCAAAAATGTGGCGTTATCAATACAAATCAGATTATTAATTATGGTTGGCGAACTGTTTCGGTTCGCTTACCTCGTTCATTTGAACGGACTATTATTCTTAAATTACGCAAACAAAATTTCCACTGTAAAACATGCCACGGTTACTTTTTGGCACAAACAACACTCACAACAAAACATTGTTCCATTTCACTTAACTGCCGTAAAGCATGTATTGAAAAATTAAAAGAAACGAGTTCTATGACCCATATCGCAAAAGAACTCGCTACTTCGACTAACTACGTTAGTCGTGTGCTTGCTTTAACCAAACATGATTTCAAAGTGAATTTAAATTATTTACCAGAAGTTCTTCTTTTCGATGAGATTAAAACAACAAAAGATGCCTTAAGCTTTGAATATATGGATGCCAAAACTCACGAATTAATTGATTTAATCGAGGCACGAACCATCTATCAGATTACCAAACACTTTAATCGTTATGTTAAAACTGCACGTGATAACGTCAAAATAATTGTGACAGATATGAATTATACCTATCCTAAACTAGCTGAAACGTTGTTTCCTAATGCCATTGTTGTATATGATCGATTTCATATTGTTCAATCTATGACTAGAGCTTTCAATCAAACTAGAATTCAAGTTATGAAAAAACTTACAGTAAGTTCCCAATCCTACAAACAATTAAAACGATATTGGAAATTGTTATTAAAACCAATGAGCCAATTAAATTATAAGAATTTTCGTCATTGGTCTTACTTCAAAGAATGGCAAACTGAAACAGATCTAATTCAAAATCTACTAGCTATTGATCCAATCTTAGCTAATACCTATGATTGTCTTCAAAATAGCTTAACTGCCATCCGTAATAAAGATTGGTCAAAACTTAATTATCAGTTAACTAACGCCAAAGGCGTTTCAGAACAATTTCAAAAGGTAACTGTATCACTCATGAAACAACCAGATTATTTAAAAAATGCGCTACGATATCCCTATTCTAACGGTCCTTTAGAAGGACTTAACAATAAACTAAAAGTAATTAAGCGCAATGCTTATGGGTTTAAAAATTTTAGCCAGTATCGTTTACGTATTTTGAGTACAATTAAATTTTAAGCAAAAAAAGAAACCTGTTATCAAATAACAGATTTCTCAATGACAATTTCACCAACAACAGTTGACGAAGAGCCACTAAAAAAAGGATATATAACTAAAAAGAAAACGAGTTGATAAAACCAATTTGGGTTTATCAACTCGTTTTCTTTAATCAAGCCTTCTTATAACAGAGATTCTTTTTAATTAACTAATTTTTCAATTTCTGGTTTCATCTTCAATGGATTAGTTTTAGGTGAGTAGCGGTTAACGACTTGTCCATTACGATCAACTAAAAATTTAGTGAAATTCCATTTAATCGAATGACCCAACACGCCTTGAGTGCCTTCAGTTAAATAGTTAAATAAAGGTAACGCGTCTTTGCCGTTTACATTTTGAATGGTGTGCATAGGAAAGCTAACGCCATATGTCATGCGACATGTTGCAGCTGCTTGGGCATCATCGTCGACTTCTTGATGGAATTGATTAGATGGGAAACCAAGCACCACTAAACCTTGATCTTGATATTCCTCATATAATTCTTCTAATTGCTTGAATTGTGGGGCAAAACCACACTTAGTGGCTGTGTTAACAATCAATAGAGGATGACCTGTATACTTTGATAGTGAATAAGTGTCACCATTTTCTAGCGTAACCTGATAATCATAAATTGACATTATAAATTCCCCCTAATCTAACTTAATTTCTTTCATTGTACCACTCTAGCTTGATTAAGCTGGTTTTACGAATGGTTTTAAGCTATCTTGACCGAAATTATTTTCTTGATAAAGTAAAATGTTAGCACAAGCAACTGAATCGTCTAATGCGTTATGATGATTCGTTAAAGTAATGTCTAATTCATCACAAACGGTGTTTAGTTTATGATTTGGAAAGTCTGGGAATAATTTACGGCTTGTTTTAACGGTATCTAACAATAAAAAATTGGGTGTTTCTAGACCGTAATAAGCTAATGTATGATGCAACACGCTGTTATCAAATGGGGCATTGTGCGCTACAATTAGACGGTTATTTTGGAAAAGTGTTGAGATGTGTGACCATAGTTCTGGAAATTTTGGGGCAAATTCAACATCTTCTTCATGAATGCCATGAATTTGGATGTTACGCCAATTAAAAGGTGTTTCTGGTTTAATGAGCGAATAAAATTCATCGACGATTTGATTATTTCGAACAATTGTTAATGCAATTGAACAGGCACTGTGACGCTGATTATTAGCAGTTTCAAAATCCATTGTAACAAAATTCATAAGTGACTCCTTTTTAATCTACTATTGGCTGATTGGGAGAATAAGCCTATTCGCCCTGAATGTTCATAAAGTATAACAGTTAGCCTATAAAATTAAAAGTCAGCTGTTTAATAGGATAAATTAGAAAAATAAACGGTGAACGTGTTAAAATAAAAGGAATTGCTAAATGTTGAAAGGAATCGTATAAATCATGAAAATCAATACATTTGTAGAACTATTTCCATCTATGAAAATTTTAAAAAATGAACCACTTGCTAAATATACAAATACTGAAACAGGTGGGGTGGCTGATATATTGGCTTTTCCAAAAACTGTTTCAGACGTCAAACTTTTGGTGAACGTGGCTAATGAAAATAAAATGCCATTAACTGTTTTAGGAAATTCAAGTAATTTAGTTGTAAAAGATGGCGGAATTCGTGGACTTGTAGTGATTTTGACGGATATGGATCAAATTACTGTGTCTGGGACAAAGATTGTAGCACAAGCTGGTGCCTCATTGATTGAAACAACAGAACAAGCGTATCAAGCGGGGTTAACTCATTTTGAATTTGCTGCTGGAATTCCTGGGAGTATTGGTGGTGCCGTATTTATGAATGCTGGTGCGTATGATGGCGATATCAGTCATGTTTTAACTGAAGTTAGTGTGATAACACGTACAGGCTATATGAAAACAATGGTTAATGAAGAAATGAATTTTTCATACCGTCATAGCCAAATTCAAGATGATCATGACATTATATTAGAGGCAACCTTTACCTTAAAAGAGGGTAATAAATCGGATATTCGTAAAAAAATGGATGACTTTAATTTTCTTCGTGCCTCGAAACAACCTTTAGAATATCCATCATGTGGAAGTGTTTTTAAAAGACCTGAGGGATACTTTACTGGTAAGCTAGTCCATGAAGCCGGGTTACAGGGGTATCAAGTTGGTGGCGCTCAAGTATCAAAGAAACATGCTGGATTTATTGTCAATGTGGATGGTGCTACGGCAACAGACTATATGAATGTTATCAAACATGTCCAAGATGTTGTCTGGGAGACCGCTAAAGTTAAATTAGAAACGGAAGTTAGAATTATTGGAGAAGATTAAGCAGAAAGGAAGATGATCAATGCCATTACTCGAATCAGTTATTGTCTTAGCTGCGCTTGTTTTGTTATCAAACGTAATCAGTCATTATCTGGTTTCAATTCCCGTTGGTTTAATTCAAATTAGTTTGGGACTTATTGTTGCCCTTATTTTTAAAGTTTCCATTGAATTAGAAACAAACTGGTTTTTATTGTTATTTATTGCACCGTTATTGTTTAATGATGGTCGAAAGTTTCCAAAGCGCGAATTATGGAAATTAAGAGGAGCTATTTTTGCGAATGCAATTTTATTAGTCTTTCTAACAACGGTGGTTGGTGGACTATTCATTCACTTGATGATTCCTAAAATGCCATTAGCGGTTGGATTTGCGTTGGCAGCTATTTTGTCTCCAACGGATCCAGTTGCCGTACAATCTATTTCTGAAAAAGCTAAATTACCTAGTAATATTTTACATTTAGTGAGTGGTGAAAGTTTAATCAATGATGCTAGTGGCCTAATTGCCTTTAAATATGCCATTGCAGCAGCTGTTACGGGCTATTTTTCATTAACTCAAGCTTTTGGTGATTTCTTCTATATCGCAATTATTGGATTTATTTCAGGAGCAGTCTTGATGTTAGTAATTTCAACGATTCGAGACTTTTTAATGAGACAAGGGATTAATGATGTTGTATTCAATACTGTCTTACAAATTTTAACGCCATTCGTTATTTTTCTTTTTACGGAAGAATTTTTACATGCGTCTGGGGTTATCTCAGTAGTTGTTGCGGGTGTTATTTCAAGTATGCGTAAAAATAGTTTTGCTACCTATTTACCCGAAATTAAGTTAGTTACGGAAAAAACTTGGGAGATTGTTGTTTATCTTTTGAATGGCTTTGTGTTTATTATTCTTGGAATCGAATTACCGACTGCAATGTCAAATACATTAGAAGACAATAATAGTAGTACCTTTTCAGCAATTGTTGATGTTTTTGTAATCTGGTTATTCTTAGTTTTGATACGAGTGATTTGGACATACATTAACATGGTGTTTATTATAAAAAGCGGTAAAGTAAAAAATGCTGAGACACCAAGTTGGCGTATTTCGCTAATTTCAGGTTTTTCAGGTGTTCGTGGCGCGATTACAATGGCCGGAGTTTTAACGGTGCCAACAGTTATAAAAACGGGTGCTCATTTTCCGGAACGTTCATTAATGTTATTTATTGCGGGTGGCATTATTATCTTAAGTTTGTTAGCTGCCATTTTAATCTTACCTTTGTTAACTAAAGAAAAAGGTATTATGAAAACGAGTGGTGAGCTGCCAGATGATCTGGATGAAACTGCTATCGTGAATAATGATAGTGAAAATACGCAATTTAATGAAAAACAAGCGCGTATTTATATTATGCGTGTTGCCATTAGCCAATTAGAGTCTGAAAGGCGAGAAACGAATCAAAAAGTTGCTTATGAATTAATTTTGGAATATCAATTTATGATTCGACGACTTGAATTTTCTGATCAGGATGATGAACGCTTACGACAAATTGTTGAAGAAGAAGCGGATATCAGACGGATTGCTTTAGATGGTGAATTGGAAGCTTTAGATAAAATGAAATTGAAAAATGTTGTTGGTGATCAAAATTATGCGATTATTAATAAAAAAATTATGAAACAAAAAGCAAAGTTAGGTCGAATTAATAATCGAAAAGTTTCTTTCGTCACGATTAGAAATAGTAAGCATGCGTTTAAGCAGTTGGTTAAGTTTGTAAGACGTGCCATGTTTTCTGAAAAAGAATTAAAAATGGTTTATGAACGTCGGAGTATCGAAAAAGCTTTATCGAAGGCAGCTATTAAATCGTTATCTGCGTACGTAAAAAAATCTGATGGTAGGCAACAACAATTTAATCAACAAGCTATTTATCATTTGATTGTGTATTATCGTAATCGTATTGAAACGTTAAAACGGTCAAAAAAAATGGATCAATCTGAATTTGAAGAACAAAGCTATGAATTAAGATTGAAAGCTATTGCGGCAGAACGGTCTGCAATGCAGGAATTGATGGAACAGGGGTATATCACGTGGGCATTGGCTTCAAGTTTACGTGAATATATCAATTATTCTGAAAATGTGATTATGCTTTCTGAAGAAGATTAAAAAAATAGACGTGATTCGCAATTTTTATGCGAATCCGTCTATTTTATTGTTTTTCGATATAATTCTAAACAAATAATAATTGTGAGTTGGACAATTGTGAGTAAGACAACAAAGGCTAACATTTTAATAGTCCACATATCAGTAATCATTTTTACTGCCCATTTTGGAGAAGTCACTAGGTATACAGTGTGAAGTCTCAAAAAACGACCGATATAAACACCTATTGATGATAAAACAGTTAGACCAAGCATAATCACATAATGATAATAAGGTAATTCTAAATGTAATCTGTCTTTTATTTGGTCAGCAATTTGAGAAAGACCGATGAGAGCGAGTAAGGTGCAGGATAGGGCACTTACCATTAAAAAGGTATAATTCAACCACATATGAATATCCAATCGGATCAAACCGGTTGTTACACTATAAGGTTGTAGTAATGATAAGTGAAAAAGATCTGTTAATAAGTAAGGCGCATTTGGATAAAAGAATAGCCAAAGTAGCGTTAATAACCAAAAAGAAAGAGTTGATTGGTCTTTTTTTATGTGGAAGGCTAATTCGATTGGCAGATAGCCTAAGAATGTATTCAGCAGCAAAAAACTAAAAAGTGCTTGTTGCTTGTAAATGAACAAATAAATAATAATTAAGTAGCCTATAAAAAATAACCTGATGCCGCGTTTCATGGTCGTATTTATCATAATGGTCATCCTTTTCTTTAATGACTTCTATTGTAGCAAATAATAGTATGAAATCAAATGAATATGTGCCAAAATAACAGAAAAACCGTGATAATAAGGCAACCGATTCGACAACGTGGTATAATAAAACGGTTAATAAATATAGAGGAGGCCGAGTAATGTCCATTAACTGGGGTGGTCTTGTAACGTGGGGACATATGGTTAACATACTAGATATTATTGTCGTCTGGTTTGTTGTTTATGAACTCATGGTACTTTTAAGAGGAACTAAGGCGGTTCAACTTTTTAGAGGAATTATAATCATTGTTGTGATTAAACTAATTAGTGTCGTTGTTGGATTACAAACGGTATCGTGGATTATGGACCAAGTTATTAATTGGGGTGTTATTGCCATGGTCGTTATTTTCCAACCGGAAATAAGACGTGGCTTGGAACACCTTGGTCGTGGGTCCTTTTTTTCAAGAGGTAAACAAAAAAATAAAGATGAAGAACATATGATTGCTGGGCTAGATTCAGCTATTCAATATATGTCAAAACGTCGAATTGGGGCATTAATTACAATTCAAATGAACACGGGTTTGGAAGATTATATCGAAACTGGTATCAAGTTGGATGCTGAGATTACCGGTGAATTATTAATCAATATTTTCATTCCAAATACGCCTTTACATGACGGCGCAGTAATTATCAAGGATAATAAAATTGCTGTTGCAGCCGCTTATTTACCCCTTTCTGAAAGTAATTTAATTCCTAAAGAATTAGGGACTCGTCATCGAGCCGCAGTCGGAATTAGTGAAGTGACTGATGCGATTACAATCGTAGTATCAGAAGAAACAGGGGCGGTTACAATCACGCTAAATAATGAGTTGATTCGTGACTTATCACAAGAAGATTATCTCAAATTATTGAACAATGAGTTAATTAAAGATGATGAAAATAAAAAGAATAATCCTTTCTGGGAATTTTTTGAAAATTTCGGACACAGGGGGAATAAAAAATGAATCTAAACAAATTTTTTAATAGCCGCTCATTTTTTATTGGGACATCTTTAATCCTAGCCATTCTATTATTTATTTACGTTAATTATGATCAATTATCAAATACAAATAATTTAGCTGATTCAAAAAAAACTAGTTTGGTTGCGAATACATCGAGAACGGTTAAGACTGGGCTTCAAATTACAGCGGATAATGATAAATACTTTATTACTGGGTATCCTAAAAATGTAAAACTGACATTGGACGGTCCAAGTGCTTTAATTACGACAACTATGAATACCCAAAACTTTAGTGTTTATGCTAATTTAAAAGGGTTAAAACCAGGGAAACATACTGTGAAATTGCAAGCAGAGGGATTAAATAAAGAGATTAGTTATAAAATTAAACCTGCTACAATTGATGTTAATATTCAACAACGTAAAACAGCTACATTCCCTATTCAGGTGAAATTCAATGAACGACGTCTAGCTCAGGGTTATAAAATGGGAGTGCCTGTTCTTGATCAGAATACGGTTTCTGTATCAGGAGCAACAGATGACGTGAATGCTATTTCAGAAGTTGTTGCTCAAGTTAATGCAAAAAGTAATCAAATAAAATCTAAAATTTCGCAAGAAGTGTTGCTTGAAGCCTTAGATAAGAATGGTAAGACATTGAACGTTGTCATGACACCGCAGACTGTGGGTGTTACAATACCAGTTGAAAGTTCAAGCACAACAAAAAAACTTTCTTTGAATTTTGTTTCAAGTGGAACGGGTGTGTCTGGGAAGACCTATAAGTTCTCAAGTGCAACGAAACAAATTACAGTGACAGGTACCAAATTAGATTTAGATAAATTAAATAAAATTGATGTGGTTGTTCCGATAGATAATATTCGGTCTTCCGTTACGAAAATGCTTGGTATTGATTTGGATAAGAATAATTTAATTTCATCAGATCCAAATTCTGTTAAAGTAAAAATTGACGTTTCTAGTGGCACATCAGCTACAGCAGCGACATCAGTAGCATCAAGTAGTGAAGCAACAGCTGATCGAGTATCGTCAAGCTCCGAATCAAGTTCGGAAAGTAGTGAAAGCACTGCTTCGTCAGCGGCGGCAAGTTCAGATAGTGCAAGTGAATCAGAAAGTACATTAAATAATTCAAACAATTAGTGAGGAGAAAATGATGAAATATTTTGGGACAGATGGTGTTAGAGGTATTGCAAATAAAGAATTAAGCCCTGAGTTAGCATTTAAATTAGGACGATTAGGTGGCTATGTTCTATCAGAACATGCACAACTTGAAAATAATGACAGACCACGAGTACTTGTTGCTCGCGATACACGAATTTCAGGTCAAATGCTTGAACAAGCTTTAATTTCAGGTTTATTGTCAGTTGGGATTGAAGTATTATCTTTAGGGGTTATTTCAACACCGGGTGTGGCTTATCTTGTACGTGCACAAAATGCAGTTGCTGGAATCATGATTTCAGCTTCACATAATCCAGTTCAAGATAATGGAATTAAATTCTTCGGTGGGGATGGTTATAAATTATCTGATGAACAAGAAGAAGAAATTGAAGTATTATTAGAAAAGGCTTCTGATGATTTACCAAGACCTGATAGTGAAGGACTTGGAACGTTAACAGATTATCCAGAAGGTGTTTTGAAATATACGCAATTCTTGGAACAAACAATTCCTGATGATTTAGAAGGATTACATGTCGGAATTGATTCTGCAAATGGGGCAACAAGTGGTCTTGTTTCAAGATTATTTGCTGATTTAAATGCTGATTTTGAGACGATGGCGACATCACCTGATGGGTTAAATATTAATGATGGTGTTGGATCAACACATCCAGAAGGTTTGGCTAAATTTGTAGTTGAAAATAAACTTGAAGCCGGAATTGCTTTTGATGGTGATGGTGATAGATGTATTGCTGTCGATGAATTAGGCAATATTATTGATGGTGATAAGATTATGTATATTTGTGGTTTGTACATGAATGAACGTGGTCGTTTGAAAAAAGAAACAGTTGTGACAACCGTTATGAGTAATATTGGGTTATACAAGGCACTTGAAACTGCTGGATTAACATCCGTTAAAACACAAGTTGGTGATCGTTATGTTGTTGAAAAAATGCGAGCTGATGGTTACAATATTGGTGGCGAACAATCAGGACATATTGTTTTCTTAGATTACAATACAACAGGTGATGGGATGCTAACTGCTATTCAATTATTAAATGTAATGAAGAAAACGGGTAAGAAGTTGTCTGAATTAGCAGCAGCCGTTCAAACTTATCCACAAGAATTAGTAAATGTTAAAGTGACAGATAAACAAGCTGCATTAGATAATCAAAAAATTAAAGATAAGATTACAGAAGTTGAAGCAGAAATGGCTGGGGATGGGCGTGTGCTTGTTAGACCTAGTGGAACTGAAAACCTACTACGTGTCATGGCTGAAGCACCAACTGAAACAGAAGTTAAAGCCTATGTCGATCGAATTGTACAAACAGTTCAAACTGAAATGGGTGTTTAAAAGTAAGACTAAAGCGTTATTTGGATGAAAATTCAAATAACGCTTTTTTTATTTAATAAGGATAGCATTTAATGTAGACCAATATATTAATTGTTGACAAAATAATTCTAGAAAGGTATATTATTAGATATTGGTAAGGGTTACTTGTTAATTAAACGTCTATACCAATTTTAATTAATATCTAAAAATACATTTAAAAAGGTGATATAAACTATGTGTGGAATTGTTGGCGTAACGGGAAAAACAAATACGGTTGAAATTTTAATTAATGGGTTAGAAAAATTGGAATACCGAGGATATGATTCAGCTGGTATTTTTGTAGATAATCAAACGGGTGAAGATTACCTTGTTAAAGAAGCTGGACGAATTTCAAATTTAAAAGCAGCAATTGGTAATGATGTTCACGGAACTGCCGGAATTGGGCACACACGCTGGGCTACTCATGGTGTACCAAGTAAATTTAACGCACATCCTCATGTTTCTGAAGATGGTCGCTTTTACCTTGTGCATAATGGTGTTATTACTAATTTTTCTGAATTAAAAGCACAATATTTAGCAGATGTTAATTTTGTTAGTGAAACAGATACAGAAGTTGTCGTTCAATTAATCGGCTACTTTGCAAATAAAGAAAATTTAACGGCTAAACAGGCTTTCAAAAAAGTTTTATCTTTACTTGAAGGGTCATCATATGCATTCTTAATGATGGATCGTGAAGAACCAGAAACTTTGTTTGTAGCTAAAAATAAAAGTCCTTTATTAATTGGTGTTGGTGATGGCTTTAACGTTGTCTGCAGTGATGCAATGGCTATGTTGAAAGAAACACATGATTTCATCGAATTAATGGATGGCGAAATGGTCATTGTTAAACCAAATTCTATTGAAATTGAAAATAAAAATGGCGAAGCTATTTCACGTGATTCATACCATGTAGAAATGGATGATAGTGATTCAGAAAAGGGTGCATACCCATTTTATATGTTAAAAGAAATTGATGAACAACCAGCTGTTATGCGTCGTTTATTGAGTGAATATGTTGAAAATGAAGAAACTGTTAAAATTGATGACAACATTTTGAAGGCAATGAAAGCTGCTGACCGTCTCTATATTGTTGCTGCAGGGACAAGTTACCATGCTGGACTAGTTGGAAAAGAATTGTTTGAAGGCTTGGCTAATGTACCAACGGAAGTTCACGTTGCTTCAGAATTTGGTTACCACATGCCATTACTTTCAGAAAAGCCATTCTTTATTTTCTTATCACAAAGTGGCGAAACGGCTGATAGTCGTCAAGTTCTTGTAAAAGTTAATGAGATGATGTACCCCAGTCTAACGATTACAAATTCAGCAAATTCAACACTTTCTCGTGAAGCAACATACACATTGTTGTTGCATGCGGGTCCTGAAATTGCGGTTGCATCAACGAAAGCTTATACGGCTCAAATTGCGGTTGAAGCCCTTTTGGCAAAAGCATTAGGAACTGTAACAGGACAAGCTAAAGCAATTAATTTTGATGTTTATCATGAATTAACAACAGTTGCTAATGCAATGCAAGCAATGGTTGATGATAAAGAATCAATTAATGATTTAGCAAAAGAATTCTTAAGTGAGACGCGTAATGCATTTTACATTGGACGTGGTATCGATTATGATGTTTCAATTGAAGCGGCATTAAAATTAAAAGAAGTTTCATATGTTCAAACTGAAGGATTTGCATCTGGTGAGTTAAAACATGGAACAATTGCTTTAATTGAAGAAGGAACACCAGTTGTTGCAATCATTACGGATGCACCAACTGCTAGTCACACACGTGGTAATGTTCAAGAAGTTTTAGCACGTGGTGCGAATACGATTATAATTTCAACAGAGTCACTGGCAAATGAGGGTGATCAGATTATTTTACCAGATGTTTCTGACTTATTAACACCTTTAGTAAGTATTGTACCTGCGCAATTATTGGCTTACTACACAAGTTTAAATCGTGGATACGACGTTGATAAACCTCGTAACTTAGCAAAAAGTGTTACCGTTGAATAAAAGAAATAAATGAAATAATGTTGCCTAATAAGGTGACATTATTTTTTTATTTGGTATAGACCTCTTGATTTTGATAACATAACGTTGTATTATTGGACTATACCAATTAGGACGATAAACAATTGAAAAGAGGACAATGAAATGAAATTAATTATTGTTAAAGACCAAAATGAGGGTGGCCAAAAAGGCTACGAAGTTTTCAAAGCTGCTAAAGAAGCCAACGCAAAAATCTTTGGATTAGCTACAGGAAGCACACCATTGACAACTTATGCTGCCATTTCAGCAAGTGATTTAGATTTTACTGATTCAATATCTGTTAACTTAGATGAATATGTTGGTTTAGGCGAAAAAGATTCACAAAGTTACCGGTATTTTATGAATGAAAATTTATTTAGCAAAAAACCATTTAAAAAATCTTACTTACCTAACGGACTTGAAAGTGACGCAGAAAAAGAAACGAAGCGTTATGACAAAATTATTGAAGATAATCCCATTGATTTACAAATTTTAGGGATTGGTAAAAATGGCCATATTGGGTTTAATGAACCAGGTACACCTAAAGATATTTTGACACATAAAGTTCATTTAACAGAATCAACAATCAAATCAAATGCACGTTTCTTTGATAATGAAAATGATGTGCCTAAATATGCTTATTCAATGGGTATTGGCTCAATTATGAAGTCTAAAAAAATCTTACTTGAAGCCTTTGGCGAAAGTAAGGCAGAAGCAATCAAAGGGATGATTGAAGGCCCCGTAACAGAAGATTTACCTGCAAGTTTCTTGCAAAATCATGATGATGTGACTGTTATTATTGATGAAGCTGCTGCAAGTTTATTAAAAAATAAATAAAGTTGCATTCATATGTGGAACTAATTCATTTAAAGCGTTAGAATAAATGAATTAGTTCTATTTGTGTCTAACGCTTGCTTGACGGTTGATAGTAAGTTTAGTAACATAATGACGATTGTAAGAAAATACGTTTTTAGGAAGTTGAAAAAATGGTAGATTATAAAATTAGAGTAAAAAATGTGACAAAAGAATATGACTTATTTAAAACAAAGTCTGAACATATTAAATCATTGTTTTCTTTTAGAAGTGCTGCGGTACCTCATTTTTGGTCTTTAAAAGGCATTTCACTTGATATTATGAGTGGCGAAACATTAGGTTTAATCGGTGTTAATGGTTCAGGCAAGTCAACATTATCAAATATTATTTCAGGTATCATTCCACAGACAACTGGGATTGTGGATGTCCGTGGCGAAACGTCAATTATCGCTATTGGGGCTGGATTAAGAGGTCAACTAACGGGGTTAGAAAATATTAGATTAAAAGGGTTAATGCAAGGATTAACGAATAAACAAATTGATGATATTTTAGAAGATATTATTGGTTTTGCTGATCTTGGTGATTTTGTTTACCAACCCGTTAAAAGCTATTCAAGTGGTATGAAATCTCGATTAGGGTTCGCTATTGCGGTGCATATTGATCCTGATATTTTGATTATTGATGAAGCATTATCAGTTGGTGATGATACGTTCTATCAAAAATGTGTCGATAAGATTAATGAATTTAAAGAACAAGGTAAAACAATTATTTTTGTTAGTCATTCATTGAAACAAATTGAAATGTTATGTGATCGTGTCGCATGGGTTCAATATGGCGACTTAAAGCAAGTAGGTCCTACTGAAGAAGTCGTTTCTAAATATAAAGAATATATTGATTGGTTTAAAAAATTATCAAAGAAAGAAAAAACAACCTATCAAATGGAACAAAAAGAAGCGCAAAAGGCGTTTAGTATTGAAGACTATCTTGCTAGTGAGATTGATAAAGAAGATGCTGATGAAGCAAATTCTGACGTCTCAAAACAAGTTGTTGCCGAAAAAGTTAAAAAAGATTTTTATGGTTCAGTTTTAAATGAAAAAATGTCTAAACCAAGTAAAGCACTCACAATTGTGACTTTGATTGCAATCGTATTCTTTAGTTTGGCTAACGTATCGGGACATTCAATTAGTCATATTGTTGAACATCCAACAAGTATTATTCATCCAGTGAATACAAAATAATAGGTGAAACATCAACTTAAATAATTAGGTTGATGTTTTTTTATCGTTAATAAGAGGACATTTAAAACAGAATTGAGTTCAGCGATTATCGTAGGGAAGGGACCGATTGACTAAGATAATGTGTAACGGCGATAGGCTTGTACATGGTAAGAAGAGTCATTATTTATTTTGGAGAAAAATAATGATATTGACAACGCTTACATATCGTGGTATCTTTACTTTGTAAGGTATGTGAATTACCTTTATCAATTCTCTTTCTCTCTTATGCTGGCCACTATTGCGATGTAGTGGCTTTTTTTGTGCATATTGTACTTATCGTCAAATGTGTTTATACTTAATTGAAGAGAATAAATAGGGAAAGTTGGGTTTAATATGAAAAGTCATGAAGTTTTATCATTGATTGAGGAAATCACTAGAAATGATGGCTCTAAATATTTTGAATTGTCGAATATGGTACAAAATGGTCGAGCAGAACTCGCAGTTCAAAGAGAGTTATTGAAGGAAGTCCGTATTTTACAGCTAAATATTCCTAGATCATCACACGTAATCAATTATGAAAAATATATTAACGAGAATTTTGAAATGCCACTAGAAGCATTTACTGACTATCAAGAATGGCATAAGACAGAAGAAGCTCAAAATGACTTAGATGCTATCTTAAGAGACAATCATATTGAATAGGAAATGCCAGAAATATCTTTACAAAATGGGTTAATCTGTGGTATAAAATAGTATAGACAGAAATGAAATGATTGCTCAGTAGTTCAGCGGTAGAACGCTTGACTGTTAATCAAGATGTCGTAGGTTCGATCCCTACCTGAGCAGTATTCATAGAGGATGGTCGACTGACTGCCGATTATCTTTTTTTATTTATGAACTTAACTTTTTGAGTCCATTGTAAGAAATTAATGATTAACTTGAATTATTTCTGAATACAGTTTAAAATTAAGAGATTGTAAGAAAGGGGGATTGCGAAATGTCATCAAACAACCATACAGGTGTCGGTAACGATCGTCGTCCAGTTAACACTCCAAACAAAAAGAACCGTCGTCGTAAACAACAAGAACTTGCTACTTTCTTAAAAGAAAGCAAAGCTAGCGACGCAGCAGCTGCAGCAAAAAAAGCATAATTTAGTTAAATAAATGATGGCCACTGTTGATTGTAACAGTGGTTTTTTTGCGTCTTGAGAAAGATAATTTTTATTTAAATATATTTTTGTTGTTATTTAGCTTACAATAAAGGAATCAATAAACTGATTAACGGAGTGATTAAAATGGCTAAGAATTTTTATGCAGTATATAAGGGACGTAAGACAGGTATTTTTACGAAATGGCCTGATGTAGCGAAATTGGTTAATGGATTTGAAGGCGCACGATATAAAGGATTTGAAACACGAGACGAGGCACAAAATTGGATGGATGATGGGGCGCCTAAACCAACAACTGGTGGTAAAAAAAGATCAGTAGCAGTCGATAAGTCAGTTGTTTTAACGCCAAACTCCATTCAAGTTTGGACAGATGGTGGTTCAAGAAATCATGGAAATAAATTAGGTGGACATGTTTTAAATGAAGATACAGCTGCGTGGGCTTTTTATATTAAGGCACCGGATGAAACATTCTCTGGTACAGATGGTGAAAAAGGTAAGACGAATAATTACATGGAAATCACGGCATTTTTGCAGGCTATGAAAAAGTTAATTGATTTGGGCTTGCGGGAAGAACATATTGTATTCATTTTAGATTCTAAATATGTTTTGAATGCTATTCAGAAAAATTGGTTGACGGGGTGGCAACGTCGAGGTTGGAAGAAAGCTGATGGTCAAACGGTGCTTAACGTAGCGCTTTGGCAACAAGTTGCTGAATTGTTACCGGCTTTTACTAAAATTGATTTTGAATGGACAAAGGGCCATGCAGATAATGAAGGCAATAATAAAGTTGATGAGCTTTTAAATGAAACGATGGATAGGATGTAAGAACAGATAAGGTAGATTTCTATTAATATAGAAGTCTATTTTTGTCTATACTTTTAATGAAAGCGCTTGCTATTGTGCCGCTATGATGTTATTATATTCATGAAGATAGATATAAGGAGATGGTTAATGATGGCATCTGAAAAGCTAGAACCAGGGCAGTCGGAAGCATTAAAAGAATTTATTTCAAATTTGGATATTTTGAATGCCCTGGCGGATGAGAAACGTCAGCGATTAATCATTTTATTGGGGTCAAAATATCAACATGAGTTAACGGTGACTGAGCTAGTTGATCGCATGGCTTTGTCGCAACCAGCAGTTTCGCATCATTTAAAAGTTTTGAAAAATGTTGAATTAATTGATTTTAAGCAAGTTGGATTAAAACGATTTTATTTTTTAACACCTGACAAGACATTAAATCGATTAGAGCATTTAATTAAAATGATTCGTGAAGGAGAAAAATTAAAGGAGGAATCAGACTTATGACTCAAAAAGCGTATATGATTGGTACCGGTATTGGTAATTTAGCAGCAGGTATTTATTTAATTCGTGATGGTGGCTGGCATGGTGACCAGATTACGATGTTTGGTTTAGAAAAACATGGTGCTAATGATGGTGCTGCGGTCAAAGACTACGTCACTGAATATGGCAATCAAAGTTTAGGCAATCAAAAAGGCTTTCTTGCAAAAGGTGGCCGTATGTTGAATGAAGAAACATATGAAAATCTATGGGATGTTCTTCGAGAAGTTCCTTCATTAGATCATCCTGAAAAAACGGTTACTGATGAAATACTAGATTTTGATCATGCCCATCCAACACATGATATTGCACGTTTAATTGATAAAATGGATGGCATCCGAAATAAAGGTGGTAAGAATGATTACCGTCATATGCAATTTAATACACGAGATCGTGTCTTACTTACAAAATTAATGATGATGCCAGAATCAAAAGAAGCAGAAATCAATGATATTAGTATTGAAAAATGGTTTGAAAATAGCCCTCATATGTTTACAACTAATTTCTGGTATATGTGGCAAACAACTTTTGCTTTCAAAAAAGAAAGTTCAGCAATGGAATTACGCCGTTATATGAACCGTATGATTCTTGAATTTAGCCGAATTAACACGTTGGAAGGTGTCACAAGAACGCCATACAACCAATATGAAAGTATTATTTTACCAATGCGTCGTTATCTAACAGATCGTGGTGTTACTTTTGTGGATAATCGTAAAATTACTGAATTTAAATTTAAAGATACACCATTACGTGATGATATTGTCGTTAATGGACTTGTCTATGAAGAAGTCGATAATGATAATCAAGTTGGTGAAATCACTGTTAATGATGGCGACTTAGTCTTTGATACAAATGGATCAATTACGGATAGTTCATCGATGGGTGATATCGATACACCAATTGTTGAAAATATGGAATATGCACCTAGTGCTAAGCTTTGGAAACAAGCGACTGACCATTTTTATAATTTGGGTAAGCCAGATAAATTCTTTAATGATCGTCAACAAAGTGAGTGGATGAGTTTTACGGTCACAACGGATAATCATTTAGCAGTTAACGAAATTGCACGTATTACACAACAAGAGCCAGGTAATGCATTGAATACTTGGGTTGATAGTAATAATTTATTATCAATCGTTGTTCATCATCAACCCCATTTCCACGCTCAAAAAGAAAATGAGACTGTCTTCTGGGGCTATTGTTTATACCCTCGTCGTAAAGGTGATTTTGTTCAAAAACCATTTATCGAAATGACAGGCCGTGAGATGTTGGAAGAATTGTTAGGGCATCTCGCTCAAACAGATACTGCAGTTGATAATATTAGTCGTCATACAGATGAAATTATGGCTAGTGTAGTGAATGTTATTCCAGTTTATATGCCATATGCAAGTGCGCTATTTAACCGTCGTGCCATTGGTGATCGTCCGGATGTTGTACCAAAACATTCAAAGAACTTAGCGTTTATTAGTCAATTTGCGGAGATGCCATTTGATATGGTCTTTACGGAACAATATTCATTCCGTTGTGCACAAGTTGCTGTGTATAAATTCTTAGGCATTTCTGACACACAATTGACCCCATTACATCATTATGAAAAAATGCCAAAAGTTTTGGCCAAAGCAACGAAAACGATGTTTAGATAAGCTAAATAACGATTTATAATCAATTTTATAAATCGTTATTTTTTTGGTGTATAATTAAAGCTTATTCTAACTCGGAGAAGGTGATCGGCATGATTAAAATTAATGAGGCAGTTAATCAAATACAATTATCAGGTATTCGTCGATTTGATGAATGGGTCTCAAAAATAGAGGGGATTAGTAAACTGACGTTGGGAGAACCTAATTTTATTACGCCGCAACACATTATGGACAGCGTTCAAAAGGCACTAGATAATGGACAAACACATTACGAAGCATCAGCGGGAAATCCGGATTTACGACAGGCAACAGCAGATTATTATAATGAAAAATATGCCTTAGCGTACAGTGCGGAGAATGTTTTAGTGACGGTTGGTGCTACTGAGGCCATTGCAACGGCACTAAAAACAGTTACTGCGCCTGGAAATTACGTTTTAATGCCTGTTCCATGTTATCCAGCCTATCTGCCATTAATGGAATTACAAGGTGTTAAACCTGTTTTTATGGACACTCGTGCGACTGATTTTAAGGTCACCGCAGATTTAATTGAGGAAACGCTAAATAAAAATGCGGATAAAGAAATTGTTGGCTTTATTTTTAACTATCCAACGAACCCGACTGGCGTTTCTTATCAACAAGATGAATTAGTCGCAATTAAAAATGTTTTAAAATTGCACGATATCTGGGTAATGAGCGATGAAATTTATTGTGAGTTAACGTATGATCAGCCGCATATTTCGATGGCCAGTCTGTATCCGGAAGGGACAATTTTAATTATGGGATTATCTAAATCGCATGCCATGACGGGGTGGCGGATTGGGTTTGTGTTGGCAGAAACCCGATTAATTACCGCAATGAAAAAGGTGCATCAGTATCACGTAACAACAGCGGCAACGTTGTCACAAGTTGCTGCACTTGAAGCGGTTAAAAATGGCAAGCAAGATAGTACCCCAATGAGAGAGGTTTATCGGATACGCCGTGATAGATTGGTTACAAGCCTAAAAAAAATCGGGTATCATTTAATAGAACCAGATGGGACATTTTATTTATTTGTCCAAATACCCGAAAAATTGAAAGTAAGTTCTATTGCATTTTGTCAGCAACTTGCTTTGCAAGAAAAGGTTGCAGTTATTCCTGGCAGTGCTTTTACGGAATATGGTGAAGGTTATTTTAGAATAAGTTTTGCTGCAAGTGATGAGCAATTATCGAAGGTAGTCGTTGCATTAACGAATATTGAGCATTAAATGCCAAATAATGCGCAATTTATGGTACGTTTGTAGTAGTAGATAAAGGAGTGATTTTAAATGGATGGAAATCTTGATTGGACAATTACTGAGTTAAAAAAAATTGAAACAACAGAAAATAAATTATTGATTGAAGCAACTATTACATTACTAAAAGACCAAGCAGTTGAAATTGAAAGCTTGCATGGCGCAATGGAAGGACAACTTTGGAGTCCTAGTAATTGGCGTAAGTAGGCCGACAAAAATGACAATCTAGTAAGTGAGGGGTGACGCTATGAATAATCGATTAGAAAAATTGGATTTTGATATAACACCGGTAACTTTCGAACGCGTTTTAGTGGCTATAGATGAAGATGATTCAGAATCATCCATTTTGGCTTTTAATTATGCGGTAGCATTAACCAAATTGCAACAAGTGCCTTTAGGAATTGTTTCTATTTTGGAAACAAATGATATGAATATTTTTGATTCTATGTCGCCAGATGTTATTAAGAAGAAAAAGCAGTTACTGGAAGAAAGTATTGAACGATACGTAGATAAAGCACGTGATTTTGGTGTCGAAAATGTGCATGCGATTGTTTCTGCGGGTAGACCAGGGCCTGAGATTGTTGAGAATATTATTCCAGATTTCAAACCGGACATTCTTATTTGTGGCTCAAAAACAAATGTGCCAAGTAATTCAAAAAAAATATTTATTGGGTCTCAAGCGAGTTATATGGCTCAAAATGCGCAATGTTCTGTTAGTGTTATTAGATAAGCCCTTTAAATGAGAATGCTAAAAGAGTGAAAAACTTATTTTTAAGTTTTTCACTCTTTTTTTTATTAAAATCAACATTATTGTTCGGATTCATGATAAGATTAACTGTGTTAAATTAAAATACAGTGAGGATGGTTAAAGTGAAAGCCTATAAAACGTACCGAGTTAGTCTTGGATGGCAAATATTAATCGGATTAGTATTGGGAATTATTATTGGTGCTGTTGGGTATCAAAATAAGCTCATTATTAATTCGCTTCAACCGCTTGGAACCATCTTTATTAATATGATCAAAATGATTGTATTACCAATTGTTGTTTCGTGTTTAATCGTCGGAATTGCCAATATGGGAGATATTCACAAATTAGGTAGAATCGGTGGTAAAACCTTAATTTACTTTGAAATTATGACAACAATTGCGATTGCGTTAGGATTAATTGTTGGTAATTTAGTTAAACCAGGACAATTTATTGATATTACAGCTTTAAGTAAAGTTGATATTAGTCAATATGTTTCAACTGAAAAAGCGACCTCAACTGGACTGAGTTCTATTTTAATGAATATCGTACCAACCAATATTTTTAAAGCACTTGTTGATGGTGATATGTTGCCCATTATTTTCTTCTCAGTTTTATTTGGACTTGGAACAGCAACACTAGGCGAAAAAGGAAAGCCAATTATTGATTTTTTCTCTGCTGTATCTGAAGTCATGTTTAAAGTAACCAATTGGGTAATGAAGTTAGCACCTATTGGTGTTTTTGCGCTAATTGGTGTTACAATTGCGCAACTTGGTGTTTCAGCATTAAAACCATTAGGCTTTTTTATCCTTGTGACCTATCTAACGATGGCATTTTTTGTTATTGTGGTAATGGGACTTGTTGCTAGATTATTTAAAATTAATTTGATTGTGCTATTGAAAGTTATTAAGGACGAAATGATTCTTGCCTTTTCAACGGCTAGTTCTGAAGCTGCATTACCTAAAATTATGGAAAAAATGGAAGATTTTGGTGTTAAAAAAGGAATTGTCTCTTTTGTTATTCCAACAGGTTATACATTTAATCTAGATGGATCAGCTATTTATCAGTCAATCGCGGCTTTATTTTTAGCACAGGCCTATCATATTCACCTATCAATTGGTCAACAGGTTACATTATTAGTTGTGTTAATGATTACGTCTAAAGGGATGGCTGGCGTGCCAGGAGCATCATTCGTTGTCTTGTTAGCGACAATTGCAACTATCGGAGTTCCAGCTTCGGGGTTGGCTTTTATTGCTGGAGTTGATAGAATAATTGATATGGGTCGTACAACGGTTAATGTTGTCGGTAATTCATTAGCAGCTGTGATTATTGCACAATCAGAAAATGAATTTGATCGCGACAAGAATCAAAAGTATCTAGAAAAATTACACATTAAGTGACCTTAAAAAGGGGGCTTTCGGAAAAAAATGACGAAAGAAATTAAATTAACGTGGTTATTAATCGGTTCTGTCATTAGTAGTGCTGGTTCAAGTTTTGTCTGGCCGTTAACAACCATTTATATGCATAACTATTTAGGGAAAAGTTTAACTTTTTCAGGAATTGTTTTATTAATAAACTCAGTGGCAACAATTATTGGTAATTATGCCGGTGGCTATTTATTTGATAAATGGCGACCTTATTATGCAACGTTGTTGGGAATTGTAATTGCATGGTTAGCTGTTTTAGGTTTGGTTTTCATGCACGGCTGGCCAGCGTACCCAATTTTATTAGTTATTTTGGGTCTAGGTAATGGACTTGTAGCAACAATTTTAAATTCATTTGCGGCAACGATTAGAAGAAAAGATAGTCGCTATGTTTTTAATTTATTTTATTTAGCGTTGAATTTAGGTATCGTGATTGGAACGTTACTTGTCGGATATGTGATTGAGGTCAGTATAACAATGGTTTTCGTATCAGCATTGATTTTATATTCAGCTTTCTTGCTTATTGCTATTTTAGCTTATCGTGTTGATCCTAAACGTAAAAAGGTCATGCCAACTAAATCAGAAAAAACGAGTCATGTTAATCCTAAAGTGTGGATTATCATTGCAATGTGGATAACATTCCTTGTCATCTGGTTGAGTTATGAACAATGGCAAAGTAATTTATCGATTTATATGGATAAATTAAATATTCCATTAAGTCAGTATAGTTTATTGTGGACAATCAATGCGGGCTTAATTGTTTTTGGACAGCCACTCGTATCACTTGTAACCAGAACAATTGCTAAATCGTTGTTCAGACAAATTGTTATGGGTATCGGATTATTCGCGTTATCGTTCACAACACTTATTTTTGCAAAAGATTTTTCTCATTTCGTTTTTTCAATGGTGCTGTTGACACTTGGCGAAATGGTTGCCTTTCCAGCTATTCCAGCTTGGATTAATGAGTTAGCCGAGCCGGGTCAAGAAGGTAAAGCACAAGGGACCATTAATATCGCCGCATCTATTGGTAAAGCTTTAGGCCCATTAGTTGGGGGTATTGTGATTGAACGCTTATCATACAACGGATTATTCGTTGGTTCGACATTATTAATTTTACTTGCTTTAGCAGTTGTTGTGATTGCAACTAAAAAAGCAAATATCCAATCATAATAAAAATGCCACAACTTCTATTAAAAAGTTGTGGCATTTTTCTATTCTAAGTCGTTAAAGTAGGCCAATAAATCTGTTGTAGATAAATGCGAACGTGCTTCACCAGATAAGTCAGATTGAATTTGACCGTCATTTAAAATGATAGTTCGGTTACCATATGCTAAGGCGTCTTCTAGATGATGTGTAATCATCAGACAAGATAAGTGTTCTTGTTCAACAATCTCAGCGGTTAATTTTAACAGTTCCTGACTAGTTTTAGGATCGAGTGCAGCTGTATGTTCGTCTAATAAGAGTAAGTCAGGTTGTACTAAAGTTGCCATTAAGAAACTCAATGTCTGACGTTGGCCACCAGATAGGTTTCCGGCAGGTGTATTTAAATGTTTTGATAAACCATTTGGCATTTTTTCAGTTAATTCTTGAAATTGTGCCATTTTTTGATTTAAATGTCGCGGTTTAAAACGACGTCGGCGCCCTCTGTTTAGGGCTAACAAAAGGTTTTCAGCAACGGTCATTCTAGGCGCTGTTCCCATTTTAGGATCTTGAAAAACACGACTGATGTAATTTGTTCGTTTAATATCATTTTCGCTTGTAATATTTTTATGACGTAATAAAATGTGGCCACTTGTTGGTTTAATGTTTCCCGCAATCGTATTAAAGAGGGTTGATTTACCAGCCCCATTTGTGCCAATAACTGTGATAAAGTCTCCTTTATTAATGGTTAAATTTAAACTTTTTAAAATTTGTTGTTCCTCAGAAGTCCCGGTATTAACAGTTGTAATAACGTTTGAAAGTGTAAAAATAGCTTCAGTCATTTTGAGTGACCTCCTTCAAATAGTGTGGTTAAGCGTAGTGCTTTTCTAAGCGTAGGTAACATTAAGCAGAGTGCTAAGATAATAGCTGAAATCAATTTTAAATCGTTGGCATTGAAGCCTAATGTTAAGACAATTAAAATGACAAATCGATAGAAAATACTACCAATGACAACGGCAATTAAGCGGGCTGTCAGGGATAAATTTCCGAAAACGACTTCACCAATAATAATAGCCGCAAGCCCAATCACGATGGTTCCAATGCCCATGCTAATATCAGCGTAACCATTATTTTGTGCAATTAATCCACCGGCAAGTCCGATGAAACCGTTAGAAACCATTAATCCTAGAATTTTCATGCGATCAGTTTGAATGCCAAGCGAGCGAGCCATTTTTTCATTGTCACCAGTTGCAATGAATGCTTGACCTAATTCGGTGTTTAAAAAGAAGGCTAGAAGACCAATGCTGATCGCGACTAAAATGAGACCTAGGACGACTGAATCAAATGCTGCAGGAAGATTAGCTAAGAAGTGTGCTGAAAAGATAGTATCTTTGCCAATTAAACTAACGTTGGCTTTAGTTAGAATTCTTAGATTAATTGAGTATAAACTTGTCATGACGAGAATTCCGGCTAATAAAATTGGAATTTTACCTTTTGTGTAAAGTAAGCCTGTTGCAAGACCAGCCAACGTTCCTGCTAAAAAGGCAAATAAGGTTGCGAGAAGTGGATTGATACCATGAACCAAACAGATAACGGTTACGCTGGCACCCATTGGAAAAGTACCTTCAACAGTCATATCAGGAAAATCTAAAATTCTAAATGAGAGGAAAAGGCCAAGCCCCAAAATGCCCCAGAGAAGACCTTGTCCGATAGCAGATACAATAATTGTCATTTGATTAATTCTCCTTTGCTTTTGGCTTGATCGATTAATTTTTGTGGAATTGCGATATTCAAAGCTTTTGCAGTTTTTAAATTAATGACGAGATCCCCTTTTTTTACAAAATTAATGGGTGTTGTTGCAGGCGTACTTTTGCCTGAGAGAACAGCTGCTGCCATTTTCCCAGTGGTGACACCTAAATCATATTGATTAATACTAATTGTTGCGAGACCCCCGTTTTTAACCATGGTATCGACAGCTGGGAAGACAGGGATTTTAGCTTGTGTTGCATTCTTAACCAATGTCTGAATACTTGATGCAACGGTATTATCAGTTGGTACGTAAACGGCATCGACTGATGAAACCAACGTTTGTGAGACTTGATCTACATCATTTGTAGAGGTGATAGTTGCAGACTTAACTTTTAAGCCTGAGCTAAGGGCAGCCGTTTTAAATTGTTGATATTGTTTTGTGGCTGAATCATCACTGGATGTATAGAGTACACCAACGGTTTTCATATGGGGCATCAATTGTTTCATTAAAGCTAACTGTGCCTTGATGGGTGCTTGATCGGAAACACCCGTGATGTTGTTACCAGGCTGATTATTATTGCTAATTAGTCCGGCACCTTTAGGATCAGTAACAGCACCCAAAATAATTGGTGTTTTCTTGGTTACGTTTGCTAAAGATTGTGCGGAAGGTGTGGCAATACCAATCATGAGATCGACATTCTCATTGTTAAATTTGTCGCTCATAGATTTTAAATTACTTTGATCTGCTTCAGCATTTTGGAAATCAATGTGAACCGTTTTTCCAGGTGTGTAACCTTTTTCTTTTAATCCAGCGATAATACCATTATGAATGGCATCTAAGGCTGGATGAGTTGTTAACTGAAGAATACCAACAGTGGGTACTTTTTTAGAAGGTGATAGTGTTGGTTGACGTGTTGAAAAAAAGGCAAAAATTAAAAATAAGAATAGCGCAATAATTGTTCCAATTAATCGTTTCATTTTTATAAGGCTCCTTTATTTTTTGATAAAAAAAGAAAGACAGTTCTCAGATTCGAGGACTGCCTTAAAGTAGACAACCCTCCGCATGAATGTACTGATATCCATACAGAGGGTTATGATTAATAGAAATCAAACCGGTATACAGATACAATCTGAATAGACAGACTATATCTGTAGGAACAGATTACAATCTGAATGACCGGCTTTGCCAACGATTATTAAGGTTTGTTTGTGAATAAGTCATAGGCTTGATTTCCTTTCTGAGTTGTTTGATATGTGTAGTATAGATAAATCTGAGATTATTGTCAAATATTAATTGGAAGATTTTAAAAGAGATAAAGAGTACAATTAAGAAGCAATAAAATTGATTCAATAGTTACAGTGCGGTATGATAATTTTATTATAAAGGTAATTATGAATTTATATATGAGGTGGAAGGTTATGAGAAAGTCTCTAAAGATTGGTATTAGTATTGGAAGTATTTTAGTTTTGGGGATTCTGGGTGGCGCAAGTTTTAATCAGAGTACACATTTTAATAAAGGGATTACAATTAACGGGACTGATGTCAGTGGATTAAGTGTGGATAAAGTTATTGGTAAATTAAAAACTGAAACGTCTAAAAATGACATTTACGTTGGTAAAACGAAAATTATTGATGCAAAAGATACGGCTACTGGATTTACTGATAAAGATACAGCAGCAATTAAAACATTATTGAAGAAACAACGGACGATCTTACCATCAAGCGCTAAGAAAAATTATGCAATTGTTCCGCAAAAGTTGGATACAACAATTAGAGCACAATTGAAGAGTCAGTTAAAAACGAAGTTAACTGAGTTAAATAAGACCAGAACAGCTGCAGTTGATGCTAATCCGGTATTACAGGATGGTAAAGTATCAGTAATTCCTGCAAAAAAAGGGAATCAATATGACGTGAAGGCCATTTTAGCTGCATATGATAAGACAGGTTATAGTAGTGTTACGAAGTTGAAAGAAACTGAACTTCAACCATTATCAGCTGATAGTGCAACAGTTAAGGCTGATACTAAAAAATTGGATACACTCGCTGCTAGTCAGACTGTTTATACGGTTCAATCAACGAAGTACACGTTGAAGGGTTCGGATATTCTTACGAAAGTTACCGTTAAAGACGGTAACTATGTTGTTAATACAAGTGGTATTTCTGCAAAAGTAGCTGAAATTAACAAAAAACAAGCAACCTTAAATAAGCAGTATAGTTTTAAAACGGCTACGGGTGGGACTGTTTCGGTTAGTGGGCAATCATATGGTTGGGCACTTGGAACGAATGATTCAGTTAAACATATTTTAACAGCATTAGAAGATGGGACCGCAGCTATTGATGCAACAAATGATAAATATGGTGTTGGGTACAATACGTATGGTACTGGGTATGAAACAACGACAAATGGTGGTATTGGTGATACGTACGCAGAAGTTTCTATTGCACAACAAAGAGTTTGGATTCATAAAAATGGTAAAGTTGTCTTAACGACTGATGTTGTAACCGGTAAACATAATACGGGCGAAGATACAACTAAGGGTGTTTGGTATATTATGTACAAAGAGACACCATCAATCCTTAAAGGGAGCGAAGTTGGAAAATCAAATTATTCAGTCAAAGTTAATAATTGGGCGCAATTCACAAATAGTGGTATCGGCTTCCATGATGCTAGTTGGCGAACAAATTGGTCTAAAACAGCTTATCTTGCAGATGGATCAGGTGGTTGCGTGAATACAAAACCATCAGATATGTTAACGTTGTTCGCAAATGTGTCACAAAATGAACCCGTTGTTGTTTATTAATCGAAAAGCTTAACTAGTTATTAAACTGGTTAAGCTTTTTTTTATGATTTGTTAGTAATTACTTCATAGATAAGTCATAAAAATAAGGTAGTATGAATTTATACATAGAAAGGAAGTTTAACAAAATGGAAAATAATAACAGTCAAAATGCCGCAGCAAAAAGTGATAACATCGTTTCAGCACAAGTCATTGCGTTAAACAATAATGTGATTACTGTAAAAACGGAAGATTCAGAAATTATAAAAATAAAACAGCCAATTAGTACAAAAAATGATAAAATATTTTTGGCAACAATGAGAGATATTGTTAGAACAGGATTATGGATTCCCGTGAACCGTGTGATGCGAGTCATAATGCGTTACGATTGGTTCGATACGCCGGTTGAAGAATACAGTTATGTTTAGAAATCCTGTATAATACTATTAGAGGTGACAGGGATGACGATTAAATTAATTGCTGTAGATTTAGATGGGACTTTTTTAAGAGATGATAAATCATATGATGAAGCAAGATTTGCACATCAGTTTGAACGTATGCAACAACAAGATATTCATTTTGTTGTTGCAAGTGGTAATCCAACTTTAGCAATTGCGGGATACTTTAAAGCATTTGAAGATAAGATTGGTTATGTTGCTGAAAATGGTGCAGTTGTTCAGGATAAAAAAGAAGTGTTGAAAGAGTATCTTTTTGAAAATACTATCTATCAGGAGACAATTCAGTATTTAAAAGAAACGTTTACTGAAACAGGGTTACTAGCGGTGAATAATCAAGGCGGGTTTTATGATAAGCGGGAGTCTGCTGAGTTTATTCAAGATTTACTAGATTATTACCCAAAAGTGACTGGGGTTGATAATTTAGTATCACTTAACCATGAAGTTTCTATGTTGACGGGACATTTTCCAATGTCAATGTATGCAAAGATATCTATGCAATTAAACGCTGAATTAAATCATAAACTACAGGCGAAAGCGTCTGGGTTTGGGTATATTGATATTAATTTAGTAGATGCAACAAAGAAAAATGGCATTAATTTACTACAAAATCGCTGGCACATCTCTGATGAGGAAGTCGCGACATTTGGAGATAATGATAATGATCAAGAAATGTTGGCATTTACGCCAAATAGTTTTTCAATGGCAAGTGGGTCGCCGCTTGCTAAAAAAACAGCTAAACATATTATCGGATTGAATCAAGATGATAGTGTTCTTGACAGTATTGATGCTATTTTGGATCATAAAATTTAAAGTAGCCCCCTTTGTATCCGTTTACTTATACGGTATAATAAAGGTATTAAAGTATAAGTGGAGGAATTTATTTTGACAGTTAAGATAATCGCGGTTGATTTAGACGGGACCTTTTTAAGAAATGATAAAACATTTGATGAAGTTAGATTTAATCAACAGATGGTTGAAATGAAAAATAAAGGGATTCATTTTGTTGTCGCAAGTGGCAATCAAATTATGAAAATTAAAGCTATTTTTAAGGCTATTTCTGGCGAAATTGGGTATGTTTCAGACAATGGAGCAGTTATTTATGATGGTGATGACCACATCAGATCATTCAATATTGATCCAAAGGTGTATGAAGAAACGATTGCCTACGTTCAAAAAATTTCACCAAGTTATGGTATTTTAGCTTCAACGGATGAGAGTGGTTATATCGATGAAGGTGAGTCTGAAAAATTTGTCAAAATGGCTAGCATGTACTACCCAGATATTGTTAAAGTACCGGATTTGAGTAAGGTTGATAAGATTATTTCTAAAGTCACCATTAATGGACCGCTCGATGAATATAAGAAATTTGCAGTGGAGTTGAAAGAAAACGTTGATAATTCATTAGTTGCGAAAGTTTCTGGGTTTGGCTTCATTGATATTAATGTTAAGGAAGCTACGAAACAAAATGGGCTGAATGCTCTGCAGGAATTGTGGGATGTTAAAGATGAGGAAGTCTTGACTGTCGGTGATAACGATAATGATGCTGAAATGTTAGCTTACACACCGCTAAGTTTTGCAATGGCTAAGGCATCAGAGACGGCAGTTAAAATGGCAGACCATCGAATAGGGTCAAATGAAGATGATAGTGTCTTGGATTTAATTGATGATGTTCTGGCAGGTAAGTACTAAATAAATAGTTTAAACTAACTTATATAAATATTTTTAACAATAGTTGTTGTTAATATTTTTGAACTTTAATATAATGAAGGTGTCATACTTGTATGATACTGGGGGAACAGTTTGTGGATAATAAGCTTTACCATTATGTTTATCGCACAAGCTTTCCAAGATTAATGAACAAATAGTGGCTCTGTAGTAACTGTTGTTGGTGATAGAATCATATCACTGGTGGCAGTTTTTTTGACCACCAGCAGCTATGAAGAGGCAATAGTAACTTTAAAAAATAAAAAAGTGCTTATAACAAGCTTTTCAGCAAGTTATAAGCACTTTTTTTATTTAATGGAGACGGCGGGAGTCGAACCCGCGTCCAAGCATATTGCCACTCAAACATCTACGTTCATAGTTATACTATTTAAATTTCACCAGCCGTAGCGCCGTATAACAGGGCTAACACGTCTGACTAACCTGATTAGTCTCTTCTAACTTCTCCAGGTGGAAGAAGTTAGCGTAAGTCCACTTAATTTAGGACCCAGATCTAGCACATGGACGATACTAGGAGGATCTACGTTAAAGCGCTATTAAGCAGCTAAAGCGTAAGTATTACTATTATTTTTTGCAGTTATAATTTAACTGAGCGTTTTAACGAAGACGCAAACTTCGAAACGCAATCCAAGCTCAACCTATACCTGTCGAATCCTGAACGTCCCCATAACAACTATAAACATACCATATTTATCAGTTAAAATAAAGACGAAAGCTACTGACTTATTCTTTGACAAAAAAATAGCAATCAACTATTGTGGAATTAATAATTAGAAGGGGAGTTATAAAATGAAAATTGGTATTATTGGTGCCACGGGTAAACAAGGTCAGGCGACCTTAAAAGAAGCACTTTCTCGCAATTTAGATGTTACTGCTATTATTAGAAATAAGCATAAATTATCGGAAGATGTTCCTTTTTTAGAAAAAGATCTTTTTAAATTAACAACAACTGATTTAACAGATTTTGATATTATTGTAGATGCTTTTAATGCCCCAATTGGTCAAGAAAAGCTTCACCAAACGTCATTGAAACATTTAACAACTATTTTAGCTAATACAAATGTCAAACTTATTGTTGTGGGTGGTGCAAGTAGTCTCTTTATTGATGCAAAAAAAACAACGCTACTTGGTGACACACCTGATTTTCCTGAAGCTGCTAAACCAACGGCCGAAAATATGCGTATTGCCCTAACTGATCTTCGTAACGTTACAAATTTTGATTGGGTCTATCTTTCACCAGCTGCATTTTTTAATGCTAATGGCAAAAAAACAAGTCACTATCAACTAGCTGGTGACATTTTAATCTCAAATTCACAAGGTAAAAGCGAAATAAGTTATGCAGATTATGCTGTCGCATTAGTTGACGAGATTGAATCAAATTCACATCATCAAGAACGAATCAGTGTTGTTTCTCAATAAGGTTTAATAATCTGCCACTTTAAAAAAGTGGCTTTTTTAATTAGTAGGTTTCTTTGGTAACTGTTATTTAAGCTTTTCTTATGATAACTTAGTATCGGTCAAATTCGGATTGTTTTGGAAAAATGATTACGTATGTGGATAAAATATTATCAAGCTTATTTTGATGATTTAAACAATACAAGTGTCTTCATTTGATTTAACAACTAAATATTGCGATACTCAATTTATAAAGAGATGATGAGGGAGATTTTATGTCCAAAAATAGGGTAGAAGCGTTCACAGATGCTGTGGTGGCTATTATTATGACAATCATGGTTTTAGAATTAAAAGCACCTGAAGGTTCTAAATTTTCAGATTTGATACCGTTACAAAGTACTTTTTTAGCTTATATTTTAAGCTTTTTTTTAATTGGAGTGACTTGGAATAACCATCACCACATGTTCCAGATTGCAGATAAAATTAATGGGCGTGTACTGCTCGCTAATACAAGTTTTATGTTTGTTATGTCCTTCATGCCATTTGCGACAAGTTGGGTTGGCGAACATTATGATAAATTTGCGCCAGCGTTTTTATATGGATTTATTTTTTTATTATTTAATATAATGTATATTGTCTTAACGTATGAATTAATTAGAGCAAACGGACCTGAATCAAATTTAGCAAAAGCAATCAAAGGAGATAAGAAAAACTGGATATCACTATCTTTTTCTATTGGTGGATTGCTCTCTGCATTTATCAGGCCAGAGTTAGTGTTATTTTTTTGTTTTATGGTTCCATTAATTTGGCTTCGACCTAATCGGTTAATTGAGAATTTTTATCAAGATAAATAAAAAACAGTTTCAACAAAAAATAATTTTGTTGAAACTGTTTTTTTCGTTATTAGTTAATATAACGAACGGCGGTACCATATGCAGCAACTGATTGCATATCTTGACCAATAGAACCAGAATCAAAACGCATCATAACGACTGCATCTGCGCCCATGTTTACTGCATTTACGCGTAATCGATCAATGGCTGTATCTCGTGATTCAGTCATCATTTCTGTGTAGGCTTTAATTTCCCCACCGACAATGTTTTTAAGATTAGCACCAATATTTTTGAGAACATTTTTAGACTGTGTTGTCAGGCCAAAAACTTCTCCAATTATTTCATATTCTTTACCTGGAATAAGTTCTGTTGTAACCACTAATATTTTGTCTGCCATAGATAAAACCTCCCTTTAATGATGTCTTTAGAATACCATAGTCAATTCATGATAGACCAATAATTTGAATTGGTTATTTTGCTTCTTGAAGGACTTTGATTGTTTTAACTTTTACATCGGTATCCGGTTTATCACTTGCATTAACTTTAACAGCTGCAATTTTATCAACAACATCCATCCCTTTGATCACTTGACCAAAGACGGTGTATGTACCATCTAATGAAGGTGTACCACCATTTTTGTAGGCGTCAATAATCTTTGAAGGTGTGCCATCTTGAATGTCATCACTTGTGCTGACATCTTCATTATTTTGAACGATATAGAATTGGCTACCAATTGAGTTAGGTTCTGATGTTTGCGCCATAGCTAAGGCACCACGGATATGGTAGAGACTACTTGAAATTTCAGGGCCAAAAGTATGACCATAAATACTTTCGCCACCTGTTCCATCCCCTTTAGGATCACCACCTTGAATCATAAATTCATTGATGACACGATGGAAAAGGGTATTGTTGTAGTAACCTTTTTTACTATGCGTAACGAAGTTTTTAACAGCTTTTGGGGCATATTCAGGGAATAATTTAATCTTAATATTTCCCTTAGTTGTTTGAAGCTCAACAACAGCTTCTTTTTTTGTAACTGTTGAGCTGAGTTGTGGTAATGCGACATTTGATGCAGAACTTGATGAGGCAGCTTCATCTGAATCACTAGACGTTTTTGTATTTTGATGATAGAAGAAAAAGCCAATTCCTCCAAGAATAATGATGATAATTAATGCGATTAAACCAATTGTTTTTTTGCTTTTCATGGTGACCCCAAACTTTCTTTATGTATTTGATTACCCTAGTTTAACGTAGGAGCTAGAAGTTATTCAAGTCTTAACTTGAACGGGGATATAACTGATTGAATATGTTACTTATAAATGTTATATTTAACATACGTTAAAGGGGGCTTACGATTGAAAGATGACTTGATACTTATTTCAGAAGAAGATGCAGCTGAAGCCCAAAAAATATTTAAATTACTCAGTAATCCAACTAGAATGCAAATAATGTACTTGCTTGAACAAGAAGAATTAACTGTGTCTGAAATTAAAGACAAGTTAGATATTGAACAATCAATTGTCTCACATCAATTACAATTATTTAAGCAGCATCAGTTAGTTGCGGTGCGAAAATCTGGTAAGTCTAGTTATTATAGACTTGAAGATCCACATATTATTAACATTTTAACGCAAACATTGAAGCACGTTAGTCATGTTTTGCGACATCAAAAAAAATAATCATTGAGTAACTATTATGGGGGTATATTTATGTTTAGCACTAACAGAGTTGAATGGGGAAAATTGGGGTTATACATAGAACAACTGGAACATATCATAATGAACGATATAAATGATGCCATAGAACCGGAGATGGCCTAATGAAAAAACGAAAAATGACGGAAAAAATAAAATGGCGTCATCGTCATCCTTGGTTATTCGGAAGTATGATGACTGTTGTTATTTTATTTTTATTAGGAACAGCCGTGGTTAGTATTTATGTTGCAACGGTTATTAAGTCTGTGCCAACAGTTACAAGTCAAGAGCTGACGTCAGATGCAAGTTCAAATATGTACGATAAGGATGGCAATTTAATTTGGTCTTCAGCTTTAAACAAGCGGGTCTATGTTAAGTCAAAAGATATTCCAAAAACGTATAGTAATCTCTTATTATCAACTGAGGATCAAACTTTTTATAAAAATGCCGGATTTTCGCCATCTGGCTTATTAAATGCGGCTCTTTCGACTGTTAAATCAGCTACAGGGCAGGGGACTGTTCGAGGTGGATCGAGTATCGAGCAACAACTAATCAAACTAACTGTTTTTTCAACAAGCAATAAAGATCGAACTGTTGACCGAAAAATTAAAGAATTCTTTTTAGCGCAACAGTTGTATCACAATTATAGTAAGAAGCAAATATTAGAGTTTTATGTTAATAAAATGAGCTTGGGTGAGGGCTCTTATGGGGCACAAACGATTTCAGAAACTTATTTTGGTAAAACATTGAAACAATTGAGTATTAGTCAGCAGGCAATTATAGCTGGGCTAGGACAAGCACCATCCATCTATAATTTATATTCCAATCCTAAAGTAGTTCAAAATCGTCGTGATACAGTTCTAAAAACGGGTCTTGAAAAGAAAGTCATTACAAAAGACCAATATAAAACGGCAATTGCAGAACCAGTGACGAAAGATTTAAAAAAACGTCATTGGATGGAAACTTCTGTTACAAAAACGATTCTCAGAAACAATGCTTATGTCTCATCAGCGTTAGACCAAGTAAGCGCCAAGGGTTATGATTTAACCAAAACGCCGCTACAGATTGCAACGGCACTTGATCCAAGTAAAAATGCCTATGTTAAAAAAGCAGCTGATAACAAAAAATATTATCAAGATTCAACTGAGCAATCGGCGATTACGATTACAAATCCTAAAACGGGGAATATTGTTGCTCAATATGGAGGTCGTCATCAAAAAAGGGCGTTTAGTTACAATCGCGCAACGTCTACACAGCGTTCATCTGGTTCAGGAATTAAGCCATTGTTAGATTATGGGCCTGCTATCGAGTATTTTGGTTGGGCAACAACACATGCATTAGACGGAACTGAATACCGCTATCCAGGAACTGGTTTGGTTGCTAAAAATTTTGATAATGTGAGTTACAATTCAATAACAATGCAAAATGCGTTACGCCTTTCAGCTAATACACCAGCGATTAGAACGTTAAATGCTGTTGGGAGTGCGAAAGCCGGACAATTCTTGTCACAAATAGGTATGGCTCAGACTAATGCGCCAGCCGGATCACAAGCAATTGGCTTAGATGTTTCTACTGAACAAATGGCAACTGCCTATGGTGCTGTTTCAAATGGCGGAACCTATCATGCTGCCCGTTACGTGACTAGTTTAAAATTCTCAGATAATAGTGTTAAGACCTATGCGGTAACGGGAAAACGGGCAATGAAAGCATCAACAGCCTTTATGCTGACTTCAATGATGGAAGGTGTACCAAATACTGGCGGAACAGCACCATCCGCGAGAATAGATGGGGTACATCAAGCAATGAAGACAGGAACAGTTGGCTACTCGGCTTCGGCAAGGTTCCCAGCGAATGCAAATATGGATGTTTGGATGAACGGTTTTACGAAGTCAACTTCAATTTCTATGTGGTTAGGCTATGATAAGCCAATGCTAAAAAAACATTATATTACGGATGCTGCTTCTGCAATGACAAATGTGAATTTGTATCGTGATCTTATGGTACATTTTTCAAAAGAAACAGATGCTGACAATAGTGAATGGGCACAACCGTCAACGGTGACACGATTATCAGGAATGGGTCTGACAGCTCAATATGAACCAAATGATAAAGCGGTGGCGTTGGGTGTTAAAGAGCCAGCAGCCATTAAGTTAAAAAAAGCTAAAACATATAAAACTTACTTATCTAAAAAAAGGGATAAGGATGCTTTAACCGTTAAATTAGAAGATCCTTCATATCAGAAAAAACCGAGATCGTATAAAATTGGCTCATGGGAAAAAGAAACCAATAAAAGGTTAGCAACGACTCAGAAAAAATTGGATAAAGCGAATGATAGGATTAAGTCAGCCAAAGAGACGTTAGAGGGTGAGTAAAAATGGAACCGAGATCAAAAAGTCATGGAAAAAAAGGTAGAAAATTTGCTAAGGGAAAAGACAAAGCAACTTTTAAACAGAATCGTTCTGAAAATAGCCCATTACGTCAATTTTGGAAATGGGCATTCCGTGGGTTATTATTTGTTACCATTGTCTTGAGTATTTGGAGTGTGTATACGGTTGTGAACCGTTATCAAATTAGTCTTGATTGGTCTAAAAATGGTCGTTCAAAATTGACGATGGCTAAACAGACACCAGATTCACTCTATGATGCCAATCCTAAGTCAAAAGCGGCTAAACAAAAATTTAATGAGATTTATGCGGAGAGCTATGATAGTCGTATAGATGATTTGACAGCTAAGGCATCCATAAAAGAAATAACAAAATTAGCTAAAGTATTATCGAATATTTCTGTTGATTCACGTGCTGAGTATCAAACAAAGTATGATAATTTAGCAAAAAAAGTGAAAGTTAATTTGTTATATCAAGATCTATTTGTAAAACATGATAATCAAACACTTAAAGTGAGCGTGACACCTAAAACGATTCAAAAATTGAATCATGCACAATTTGAGTATATTAGTCAATTATTGATTAATTCTTCCAATAAAGACGGGTTTGCTAAACGCATTTATGGACTTCAAACAAATTTGGCAAAAGATGCAGTGGCAATCAATGGCATAATGACGATTGTGATGAAGACGGCAACTTATGATTCTGTATCAGGTAGCGTAGAAATTTTGAAAAAAAGTACAGATCAGCAATTAGATACGTATACGTCTGCCGTAAGCCAATTGCACTATTCGTGGAATAATTTGGCTTTTTTGAACCAAATTGAAAAAGCGATTGCCAAAAATTTGGCAAAGCAAACGGAACAATACCGCGTATTTGATAACTATAAAAAAGATCTTTCAAATAAAAAACAAGCGGACAAAGATTTGATTGCACTTAATAAAACGTTGACTAATACATTAATAAAACAAAAAGCTGAAGAAAAGCAAGCGGAAGATTACATAAAAATTCCTGAGTTTACATCTCAGTCCGACGCACAAAAATGGGCTGATAAAAATGATATAGACATTGTATTTGTTCAGAAATGGGCTCAAACAAGAGCTGTATTATCAGAACCAGCTAAAGGTAATTTGCTTAAACGAACGGATGAATTAAAGGTCATCATCCAACAGATAAGGTCTAATGGAACGGCTGCCAATACAGCGCATTCGGGTTCAAATACAGGAACTTTGAGTAAACCAGTTCAAAAAGCCGAATCCAGCTCAGCTGATGAATCAAGTGCTTCTAGTGAATCATCAGAGTCATCGGCAAGTTCAGAATCGAGTGCATCAGCAAGTAGTGAAAGTAGTTCAAATGCAAGTAGTTCAGCAGTAGTTAGTCCAAGTGCTGATACTGAACAAAATAAAAAAGCGGATCGTACAATTATCGAATAAATAGTGATAGATTAGGGGCGAAAAAAATGACGAAAATAATTCTTTCTGGCGTCACAGCATATATTTCCACGAGTATTGATTATTTAGTTATCTTGATGATTGTATTTGGACGACTTAAAAAATCAAAAGCGTTTACGTATGTTTATTTAGGTGATATTTTAGGAACCACAATTTTAGTATGCACGGCATTAACTGTTAGTCTTGTGCTTGGATTGATACCAGAACCATGGATACTAGGTTTGTTGGGCTTTATTCCAATTATAATGGGGATTATGGTGCTCGTTACAGATGAGGATGATGGCGAAGGATCGGTTGATCGCCAACTACATGTGAATGGAAAGGCAAGAATTATTATCGATGTCGCGACAATAACTGTTATTACATGTGGTGCTGACAATATTGGTATTTATGTACCATTTTTTGTTACATTAACAACTAATCAGTTGATTGTTGTTTTAATTACATTTTTCTTTATGATGACTTTATTTTGTATCATGGGTTATTTCTTTGGAAAAATCCCCTTGATTGCTAAAGCCTTTGATAAATATGGTCGTTGGATTACAGCGGCGGTATATATCCTCCTAGGTTTATCTATTGTATATGAAAATGGGACTTTTGCTAAATTAATTTCATTTCTTTAAACTAAATTATGAAAAAAGACTAAAAATATTAACATTTCTTAGATAAACTAATTATTATAATCGAATAAGACCGTTCAAAGTTAGAAAAAATTCAATTTGATAGTTAAGTTGAAAATGGAAGAGGGATAATATGAAATTATTAATGGTAGAGGATAACAAGGCAGTTTCTGAGATGATGTCGATGTTTTTTCAAAAAGAAAAGTGGGATGTTCAATACGCTTATGATGGTAATGACGCTGTTGCAATGTTCAATGAGGATCCTGATAGTTGGGATATTATTACACTCGATTTAAATTTACCTGGGATGGATGGCATGCAAGTGAGTGCTACTATTCGAAAAGTTTCAGCTAATGTGCCGATTATCATTTTAACGGCTCGTGATACTGAAAGTGATCAAGTCCTTGGGCTAGAAATGGGCGCAGATGACTATGTAACAAAACCATTCAGTCCAATTACGCTAATTGCTAGAATTAAAGCTCTGCACCGTCGCGCAGAAAAACCTAGTGTTGGGACTGATGATGAAAAAGATGACGAAAATAGTCATTTTGATATCGAAACGGCTCATTTTAAATTAAGTACAGCTCGTCGAGAAGCGTATTTACAGGATATTTTAATTGATGATTTAACACCAAAGGAATTCGATTTATTAAAGACATTAGCGAATAAGCCTAAACAAGTTTTCTCTCGTGAAAAATTATTAGAATTAGTTTGGGATTATGAGTTTTTCGGTGATGAGCGAACGGTCGATGCCCATATTAAAAAGTTACGTCAAAAAATTGAAAAAGTGGGTCCCCAAGTGATTCAAACAGTTTGGGGTGTTGGTTATAAATTTGATGATTCGGGAGTTGGTCGCTAATGAAGTTACTTTACCAACAGATGTTGGCTTTCTTTGCCGTTATTATCACATTGGTTATTGTATTTGGTGTTCTATTTTTAAATTTTACAAGTGACATGGTTTATAAGAATACCTGGACCCAATTGGAAGGTTATTCAGATAGTTTAATGTCGGAATCAATGGCTTTAAAAACAATTGGTTCAAAAACCCAATTTAATCTAAATTTAAACAATTTACGAAATGCAGAATCAATTTTAAAAACGCAGAATGTCCGGTTTACTATTTATACAAAGAAATCTAAAATTATCTATCCTGCTAATGCGGTACAAGCTAATATAACAGCTGAACAGTGGGCAAAATTGGAAAAAGGTGAGGTGGTTCATCGTACGCCACACACGAATAGACAGTTGAAAACGGATATTAAAGCAATTAGCATGACAGATATTTTGAAACCTTATTTCTATGATGGTAAGTTATATGCGGTCATATCGGTTGGCTCTAATGTGTCAAATATTCGAGCAAATATGAGTCAAATGACCCGAAACTTGGTTATCGCTTTTATTGTTTCTGTGATTGCTGGAATTATTTTAAGCTATCTTTTAGCGAGATATTCTATATCTCGAATTAATCGTTTAAGACGAGCAACTAAAATGGTTGCTGATGGCAATTTTGATGTTCATATTGAAAGTGGACATCGTGATGAAATTGATGATTTGGCCCAAGATTTTGATGGCATGGTTTCGTCACTTCAAGAGTCTGAAAAAGAAATTAAGCGTCAAGAAGACCGGCGTAGACAGTTCATGGCGGATGCTGCTCATGAGATGAGAACGCCTTTAACAACCATCAATGGGTTGCTTGAAGGATTAGCATATGACGCAATTCCTGAAGAAAGTAAAGGGAAGAGTATTGAATTAATGCAAAGTGAAACCAAACGTTTAATTCGGTTGGTTAACGAGAATTTAGATTATGAAAAAATTCGCTCAAATCAAATAACACTTGCGCCAAGTCATTTTGATGCAGTTGTGGTTCTTAATAATATTGTTGAACAATTGACGAAAAAAGCGGTAGCCGCACATGATCAGATTGAATTAAATGTTCCCAAAACGGTCATGGTTTTTGCAGATTATGATCGATTTGTTCAAATTATTTTCAATATCACGCAAAATGCCATTCAATTTACTGAGTCGGGGACGATTCATATTTCAGCTGAACGTGGGTATCACGAAAGTATTTTCAGAATAACTGATTCGGGTATTGGTATGACAGAAGATCAGTTGAAGAATATTTGGGAACGTTACTATAAAGCTGATCCTTCTCGTAAAAATACGAAATATGGAGAATCTGGACTAGGCTTATCAATTGTGCATCAATTAATGGAACTTCATCATGGAAAAGTTGAAGTGACAAGTATTGAAGGCAAAGGAACGACATTTACGCTGACATTTCCAGATCAAGAATTTTAATTAAAAAATAATTACGGAATGATTTCTGTATTAAAGCAGAAATTATCCTTTTTTATTTTATAATTGAATGATGTAATTAATTGAAGATGAGTTAATTGTTATTTTATTCTTATCTAATTTTAATTTTTAATTAAAGGGGAATCCTAATTTTATAGCATTTATTACAATGTTACAAAATTGTTAGGCCAAAATGACAGAGTCAAATGTTGAATCTTAATAAAAGGATATATAATACTATAACGAGTTTAATAAGGAGTGATAACTAACTATGGGTCAAAAGTGGCATGATTTAAAAGAAAATGATCTTTTTATATTTATTGTTCGAACCGCCTTTTATTTTATCGTATTGGCGATGTTAGTTTATCTCTATTCATATAGAGGAATAAATAATGGTACTTTTATTTACAATGAATTTTAGAGGGGGCCAAAAAATTGATAAAGAACGTCATTAAGCAAATTGATATGATCGCAATGTCTGATCCTGATCGTGTGGTATATAACAATTTAGGTGAGACAAACACGTATCAACAATTAAAAGAAAAATCTGATGCATTAGCGCTACATATTATTCATTTAAACTTAGATAAAAAATCGCCAATTATGGTGTACGGAAACCAAAAATTCAATATGTTAGTTGCTTTTCTGGGTAGTGTCAAAGCCGGTCATGCGTATATTCCAATTGATTCGCATTCACCTGCTGAACGTTTGGAATCAATTCAAAAAATTGCGAAACCAGTTGCTTGTATAGCAGTAGCGGAGTTACCCGAAGTTAAGCTCAGTCTACCTGTAATTTTGCCAGCTGAATTAGCTAAAATCACTGAAAATGTTCAAGGGGTTGAAATACCTAATCCAAGAAATCAGGTATCTGGTGAGGAAACCTTTTATATTATATTCACGTCAGGTACAACTGGGCAGCCAAAAGGGGTTCAAATTAGTCATAATAATTTGATAAGTTACGTGAACTGGATGATAACTGATTTTTCATTACCAGAACAGCCCAATAGTTTATCTCAAGCGCCATACTCGTTTGATTTATCAGTGATGGATGTGTATCCAACGTTGGTAATGGGAGGAAAGTTATCTGTCTTACCTCAAGAGGTTACGGATAACTTTAAGGCACTATTTCAAACGTTACCTACATTAGATTTGCAAGTTTGGGTTTCGACACCCTCATTTATGGATATTTGTTTATTAGAGCCAACTTTTGATGCAGATCATTTGCCAGACCTTAGCCGCTTTTTATTTTGTGGGGAAGAATTGACGCATAAGACAGCTGCAGCACTGAAACAGAGATTTCCAGAGGCAAAAATATTTAATTTGTACGGACCAACGGAGACAACTGTTGCGGTTTCAAGTATTGAGATAACAAATGAAATTTTGGCAGAATATCCACGATTACCAATTGGTTATTCAAAAACGGATACGGAAATGGTCGTCGTTAATTCAGAAAATGAAATAGTTACAAATGGAGACGAGGGCGAGTTGATTATTGCTGGACCTGGTGTTTCAAAAGGATATCTCAATAATCCTGAGAAAACGGCTAGTGCCTTCTTTAAAATGGATGGCAAGGCTGCATATCGAACAGGGGATGCAGTAGTTAAATCGGCTGAGGGGTTACTTTTATATCGAGGTAGAATCGATTTTCAAGTTAAACTGCATGGTTACCGAATTGAATTAGAAGAAGTTGACCATTATGTGTCTTCGCATATGTTTGTGAAGCAAGCCATTACTATTCCAAAATACAATAAGGATCATAAGGTTTCGCAACTGATTGCTTATATTGTACAAAAAGAGCATCCTTTTCAAAGGGATACCGAATTGACAGCAGCAATTAAAAAGGATTTAATGGATAAAATGATGTCATATATGATTCCACAAAGGTTTGTCTATGTTGATACACTACCGTTAACTCAAAATGGAAAAATTGATCGGAAAAAATTGATAAATGAGGTAAATGCCTAATGGTTTCATTTCAACCTTATGTCAATCCAATGTACTTTTTATATCTGATAATTTTTTTCATGCCAATTATTGTTGGTTTACTTTGCGGAAAGCGATTCAGAGTTTATGAAACGCTTGTCTCGTTAGTATTTATCTTTTTAATTTTTGGTGGTCCAAAGTTTCAAGAAGGATTTCATTTAGTTTTGTATGTCATTTTTGAAATTTTAATAATTTGGTTATACATGTCCTATCGTAAAAAGTATAATCAAACTTGGGTCTTTATTGTAGCGGTTCTTTTGGCGATAGCACCGTTATCAATCGTCAAGATTACACCAGCAGTTAATGATGGAATTCCTTCAATATTGGGATTCTTAGGGATTAGTTACCTGACATTTAAAGTTGTTCAAATGATTATGGAATCGCGTGATGGTAGTATTAAAGCATTTAATTTGATGCTAACCTTACAATTCTTATTATTCTTTCCAACAATTTCATCGGGTCCAATTGATCGATATAGAAGATTCGTCAAGGATTATCAAAGTGTTCCGAGTCGAGACAAGTATCTAGAAATGCTACAAAAAGGTGTTTATTACATTTTTCTAGGTTTTCTATATAAATTTCTATTAGCATACTTTTTTGGAACAATATTATTACCACATGTTGCACATATGGCGTTAATAGATGGTGGTATATCGTGGGCACTTGTTGGCTATATGTACACGTACAGTATGGATTTGTTTTTTGATTTTGCCGGATATAGTTTATTTGCGGTTGGTATCAGTTACTTTATGGGAATTGAAACACCAATGAACTTTAATAGACCCTTTATTTCACACAACATTAAAGATTTTTGGAATCGTTGGCATATGACATTGTCATTTTGGTTCCGTGATTATGTTTACATGAGATTAGTTTTTTTCATGATGAAACATAAATTAATTAAAAATCAGATAAAGACGGCAGCCGTTGGCTATTTTGCTTTGTTCTTGCTCATGGGATTTTGGCATGGGGTCACATGGTATTACATCGTATATGGTTTATTTCACGCGATTGCCATTATTATCAATGATACTTGGCTAAGATTTAAGAAGAAGCATAAAGCCAGTATTCCAAGTAATAAAGCAACTGAAATTCTAGCAATCGTGATTACGTTTAATGTCGTTTGTTTTAGTTTTTTAATCTTTTCAGGATTTTTAGATAAACTGTTTTTTTCATAAATGAATAATAAAAGGAGAATGGATATGAATACAAAAGAAAAAGTTTTAGAGATTTTAGAAAATGTAACAAATAGTGATGAGGTAAAAAATAATTTAGATTTAAATATTTTTGACGAGGGCTTATTAGATTCAATGGGCTCAATTCAATTAATTTTGGAATTACAAGACGGATTAGGGATTAATGTGCCAATTTCTGAGTTCGAACGTTCTGAATGGGCAACACCAAATCTAATTATTGAAAAAGTAGAAAGTATGATCTAGATGGGATTTAAGAAGAAATTATTCATGATTATTGGGCCTGTTATTGTGGCAATTATTTTATTACTTGTCATTTTACTTGCACCAGTCAAATATAGTTTCAGTTCTGCAAAAACTGAAGAAAAAGCGGCAATCTCTCAATCTAATAAGGTTTTAAAAGGTTCTGCTATTCGACAGGAAGCGTTGGAAGATGGTTACGTGGCATTTATTGGGTCATCAGAATTTTCTCGAATGGATTCAATGCATCCCTCTGTCCTAGCTCAAAAATATAAACGGTCATATCGGCCATTTTTAATGGGTACAGGTGGAACGCAATCACTTACGCATTACTTTGATTTACAAGGTATAAAGGGTCAATTAAAGAATAAAAAAGCGGTCTTCGTGGTATCACCACAATGGTTTGTGCCAGGCGGTGTCAAAAAAGGGGTATTTAACAATTTTTACTCGCCATTACAAACAACAGAGTGGTTATTATCTGCAAATGCGAATAGTCAGTCAGACCGTTACGCAGCTGGTAGGTTTATCGATTTGATGTCTGGTGAGGGCAATGAGGCTGTGTTGAAAGCAATGCATAAGATTGCTAACGGTCATCCTTTATCTGAATTTGATGCCAGTCAGTTTCGTATCAAATTAACAATGTTACAGCACGAAGATCAACTATTTTCGGGGCACCCAATGATGAACCGATTACCGATTATCAATAAGCAAGTTAAAAATCTTCCAGCTAAATATGATTTGAATGCATTAAATGTTCTTGCGGGGCAATTTGGCGCCAAAGCAACGACTGATAATGATTTTGCAATCAAAAATAGTTACTGGAAACGTCATTTGAATAAAACAGTTGGTAAATTGGCAAATAAGCAAGTTAACTTGAATTATAATCGTTCAGTAGAATTTTCAGATTTTCAATTAGTTTTAAATCAGTTTGCTAAGCAGCATACGGATGTCTTATTTATTATCCCACCTGTTAATGAACGGTGGTCAAATTATACGGGATTGTCAACAGAGATGCTGGCTAATTATGATAGTAAAATTACACATCAATTAAAATCTCAAGGTTTTAACCGAATTGCTGATTTCAGTCAACGTGGTAATGAAAAATACTTCATGGAAGATACCATTCATTTGGGCTGGAAAGGCTGGGTTGCTGTTGATAGTTATGTGAACCCATTCTTAACGCAAAAGCAGGTTAAGCCAAAGTATCATTTAAGTAATGAGTATTATTCAGATGCTTGGCAACAAAAATTAAATTAGTGATATTGATAAAATGAGGTCTTATTGTGTAATGCAATGGGGCCTTATTTTTTTCATAGATGATGAGGCAATACTAGTTATTTTAAATAATAAGTATGATTATTGTGTGAAATTGGCTAGAATAAAAAAATAAACATTGCTGAAAAATAAATTTCAGTAATGTTTATTTTTTATTTTGAACTTGAACTACTCGTGGTTGAGTTAGAAGTAGCGGAACTTGATGAAGAACTTGACGATGCTTTTAATTCAGGAGCATCCGTTTTATATAAATCTGTCGTCGATTTATTGCCATTTTTTGAATAGAGGCTTGTCGAGTTCTTTTTAAGGCTTTCTTGCAACTTTAATAATTTACTATATTGATTCTTATAATTATAGGCACTTGGTTGGACCGGTTTAAAATTCTTAGGTGTGTAATAACGTAACAGATTTTGATTATTAACAGTATCTGATAAGCTTAATTCGGTACTGACCTGTGATTGGTCTTTTGTAATTGTTTTTTCAACAGCTGCAGACGGATGAGTGACTTCTTTACCAGTAGCATTGTCATAGATATTTGAATCTAAAACGGTATAGTCAGGGGTAATGAAGTTTTCATTTCTGAAGGCAACGGTTTGATCATGATTTTTAGAGAATAAATCAGTCCCAAATTGAACATAGGATGATGAATCGATACCTAACAAATGAAGCAGCGTAGGCAAGACGTCAACTTCGCCACCATATTGTTTTTGAACACCACCGTTTTTTGTTCCAGGAATATGGAGCATGAATGGCACACGCTGTAATTGCGTATTATCAAATGAGCTCCATGTTTCGGATGATTTACCCAGAAGTTGTGCCAGTTTTACATTTCTTGAATCTGAAATACCATAATGATCACCATAAAGGACAATCATTGAGTTATCGTACAAACCAGATTTCTTTAAATATGTGAAAAGTTCTTTAACAGATTCATCTAAATAATGAGCTGTTTGGAAGTAATTATTAACGGATGTATCACCTGTATTTGGAACTTCAAAGTCTTTATTTTGCGCATCAATACCAAATGGAAAATGATTTGAAACGGTAATGAATTTCGCATAGAATGGTTGTTGTAATTTTTCTAAATATTTAACGGAATCATTGAATAATAATTTATCTTTCAAGCCATATTCAAGTGTATTGTTTGCAGAAGTATCATAATAACTTGAATCAAAGAAGTATTGATAACCCATACTCTTGTAAACTGAATCTCTATTCCAAAATGAACCGGTGTTACCATGGAATACCGCGCTAGAATAGCCGGAAGTTTGATTTAAGATGGCTGGAGCTGCTTCAAAAGTATTTTCAGATCCAAGAGATGTGAAAACTGATCCTTGAGCTAACCCATAAACACTTGTTTCTAAGAGATTTTCAGCGTCGGAAGTCTTACCTTGTCCGACTTGATTGAAAAAGTTGGGAAAACTGTAAGTTTCTTTGCCGTTATAAAGCGAGTTTAAGAAAGGCGTTACTTCTTTACCATTTACTTTAAAGTTGATTAAGAACTGTTGGAAACTTTCTAAATGAATGACAATGACATTTTTACCTTTTGCAATGCCGTACATGCTTGGATTTGGCGCCGCATAATGTGATTTTGTGAAATCAAGCACATCATTTAAATCATAACTTTCAGCAGTATCACGAACACGATTATTTTTAACTGTTTTAAAACTATCGTAAACTGTATAGGAGTCAATTCCTAGATACTTAACGATATAATTACGATCAAATGTTCTTGTAATTAATTGCGGACGATCAATTTCACCCAGAGTTAACGTTGCTAATGTGAGCATAATTGAGAATGATGTAATTGCAAAAGCGTGAGTCTTTTTAAAAGGTTGCGGACTGAATTTTAAAAAACGAGTTAAAAATAAAAGAATAATCAAGGCTAAATCAATAATATAAAAAATATCATGTGGTTTCATTAGGGCAAAGGAACTACCACTAATGCCTTCAGAAACTTTGGAATAGCCTAACATAGTGTTAATTGTCATAAAATCAGTGAATTCTCGATAGTAGATGATATTGAAAAATAATAATGCTGAGTTTGCGATATAAATAAGAAACATGACTAGATATGAAATGACTGGCTTTTTTATGTATAGCGCGAGCCCAAGTAGTAACATTGTCGTTCCAATGGGATTTAATAAGAGAATAAAATATTGATAAATTCCTGAAACACCTAATTTAAAATCAACTAGGTATGCAGTGATTGTTTTCAACCAAAAAAGAAATAAGAGTAAGGTGAAAAAGCCAAGCTTTGTATTGAGAAATGTTCTGAATCGTTTGAGTGTTTGCACGGTTTGAACCGTCCTTTCAAGTATGATCATGCTAAAGTCATCATTCTAGTTTACAGGTTATAGTAAATTTGTGTCAATCTATGTCACAGCTTATTAATGCATTTTTAAGTTATTAAATTTTCATGAAAATTAAGGTGTGTATTAAAAAAAGGTGCTTTTATTTGTTAAAATTGTGGAAAGAGAATGGAAAGTGGGGCTGAGATAATGCTATTTTTATCAAAATTATATGAATTTGTATTACAGCATTACTCACAAGGGATTAATCACTTCCCATTAATTCATCTTATCTTTCTTAGTGTTGATAAAACTATTTTTTATTTAATCGTCTATCTCGTTATCCGAACAGGTATAGGATTCTATCAAAGGAAGAAGATAAGTTTTAAAACAGAATTTGTGAGATTCTTATTAGCGGCATATCTCATTTTATTAATTGAATTAACAGTCTTTAGACATGTCTATTTTCCTTGGGATATCAGACTAAGTACCAACTATAATTTTCAAATGATTAACTGGAAACCATTAATTGAAACAATTAAATTGACAAATGGACAATCTTCGTTCGATTTCGTGTATAATCTATATGGTAACATTCTTTGGTTTGTTCCGTTAGGAATTATTTTACCCAGATTAAAGCAGTTCAAAAAGCATTCTCTAGTAAAAACAATGTTGGTGGGTATTGGTTTGTCAATCAGCATTGAATGTGGACAGTTTATACTAGGATCCGGAATTAGTGATATAGACGACGTGATTTTTAACTCGTTTGGCACATTAATAGGCTGTGGGCTATATCTTATCTTAAATCGAATATTAACTAAGAAAAAAATATTAAAAAATAAAAGGAGTGCTAGTCATTGAGAAAAGTAGAAATTATTTCACATGCAGCAAAAAAGTTTAAAAATGGGTATCCATTAATTGATAAAGAAGATTTACAAACAACACGTGATTTTAAAGAAGGGGAATGGGTTGCCTTAACATTACATAATCAATTTGTTGCTTATGGTTACTTTGCCGAACAAAATCGTGGGGATGGCTGGATTTTTTCACGAAATGAAGAAGCACGTATAGATGAGGACTTTTTCTCGAAATTATTTAATAATGCCAGAATGAACCGTAAGTCATTATTTACTAATAAAGATACAAATGCTTTCCGCTTTTTTAATGGTGAAGGAGAAGGTATTGGTGGATTAACAATTGATTACTACGATGATTACTATGTATTTACATGGTATAGTTTAGGTCTTTATCAACACAAAGATATGATTTATAGCGCATTTTCTGATGCCGTTACAAGTTACAAAGGTATTTATGCTAATCTTCGTTATGATACAAAAGGCGAACCTTCAACTTTTAAAGTCCGCGGAAAAGATGCGCCTACACCACTTATCGTTAAAGAAAATGGGCTTCAATTTGCCGCATATCTTAATGAAGCAACGACAGGTCTATTCTTAGAACAACGTGAAATGCGTAAAGCAATCATGAACAAGTACGCTGAAGGAAAATTGGTTTTTAATGGCTTTAGTAATACAGGTGCCACATCAGTTGCTGCGTCAGTCGGTGGTGCGCTTAAAACAGTTAGTGTTGATGTTTCTCATAAAAATATCGACCGGACAAAAGAACAATTTGCACTAAATAACATTGATCCTGAAAAGCAAGAAATTCGTGGAATGGATGTCTTCGGATATTTAGATTATGCGAAGAAACATCATATTATTTATGATTTGGTTATTTTGGATCCACCAAGTTTTGTTCGTTCAAAGAAAAGAACATTCTCAGTTCAAAAGGATTATGTCCAACTTGCTGAAGATGCCATTGATATTACACAAAAAGATGGTGTCATTATGTTCTCAACAAATGCAGCAGGGCTAAGCATTAAAAAATTAAAAGAACAAATTACGGAAGCATTCGCAAACAAGAATCGTTCGTTCACGTTACTTGAAACATTCCGATTATCGAGTGATTTTGTGACGAATAAAGAATACCGTCAAGGTAATTATTTAAAAACATTAGTCATTAAAGTTGATTAATCAAAAAGCAATCTTATTATTTATGAATAAGATTGCTTTTTTTGTGCATAAAATAAAAATAAATTAATAAAGGAAAATGCTTGTTTTTAAACGTTCTTGCGCGGTTTTGATGAGGTTCGCATGTAACCCGTTTCAAATGTTGTTACGGCAATCATTAAATTTTTGATTTTAGGGTTGTAAATGCGGTTACTTTACTGCTAAAATAGTTAAATCGCGAAAAAGAATAATGAGAGAGAATAGAGGATTGAATTAATTATGATTATCTTAATGGCATTAATCCCTGCAATTGCATGGGGGAGTATTGGACTTATAAGTGGAAAACTTGGTGGAACTGCCAACCAACAAACAGTTGGTATGACATGGGGTGCCTTAATTTTTGGAATTGCCATTTATGGCATTTATCAACCAGAAATGAGCGGTAAAGTTTGGATTATTGGTATTATTTCAGGTTTATTTTGGAGTTTAGGTCAAAACCAACAATTTCATGCGATGAAAGCAATTGGTATTTCAAAAGCTGTTCCTGTTTCAACTGGGTTGCAGTTAGCAGGTAATGCTTTAGCAGGTGTCATTTTATTCAGTGAATGGAAGACAACTCAAATGGTTATTATTGGAACAATTGCAATGATCGTTATTATTGCAGGGGCAGCTTTGACATCATTAAGAGACAAAAAAAGTTCAGTTTTGTCTGACTCACATAAAGCTGAAAACACGGCTGCAGGAGTACGTGCTATCGCCTTGTCTACAGTAGGGTATGTCGGCTATACAATTGTTGTTCATTACGCAACAGTTAATATGGCAGCTGCTGAATCAAGAGCATTCACAATGGCAACAATTTTGCCACAGGCAGTTGGTATGGTTATCGGTGCTGGATTCTACGCACTTCTTGCACATGAAGTTATTATGAAATCGGCAACATTTAAAAATATTTTAACAGGACTTATTTGGGGCGCTGGTAACATCTTTATGTTCTTATCAATTCCTAGATTAGGTCAAGCGGTTAGTTTCTCATTTTCTCAAATGGGTATTGTTATCTCAACATTTGGTAGCATCTACTTGTTAGGTGAAAAGAAAACCAGTCGTGAAATGGTCTATGTGACACTTGGATCAATTCTTGTTATTGTTGGTGTTATTATGTTAGGAATTATGAAAACTTTATAAAATAGTAAAGGGGAGCTAGCCAATGGATTTAAGAAAAAAGGAATTTGCGGCAACTAATAATGTCAGTAAATTGAAACGAACTCTTAAAACCAGTGACCTTATTCTCTTAGGCTTGGGTGCAATTGTTGGTACGGGGATTTTCGTTGTTACGGGAACTGCTGCCAGTCAAGAGGCCGGCCCTGCTCTTATTTTGTCGTTTGTTATTGCTGCAGTTGCAGTGATAATGAACGGCTTTTCTTATGCAGAATTTTCATCGAGAATACCGGTTTCTGGTGGTTCATATAATTATGTTTATGTTATTTTTGGCGAATTTATCGCTTGGTTCGTCAGTTGGTTTACTATTTGCGAATATATTTTAGCTGGCGCGTCTGTAGCTTCGGGTTGGTCAGCGTATATGCAAGGCTTCTTGATGGGTCTTAATATTCAGCTGCCAGTTGCGCTGAGTGCTTCATATAATGCCTCAAAAGGGTCATATGTTGACATTATCGCTGTTGTAATTACGCTATTAGTTACGTGGTTGACAACATTTGAAGCTAAAAAAGCGTTGCGCTTAAGTAAAGTTATGGTATTTGTGAAGTTTGCAATTATTATTTTATTTGTCGTGGTAGGGGTCTTTTATATCAAGCCAAGTAACTGGCAGCCATTTATGCCATTTGGTACGAGCGGTGTTATGAGTGGGGCTGCACTGGTGTTCTTTGCCTTCTTAGGTTTTGAATCAATCGCAATGGCCTCAGATGAGGTGGTTGATCCGCAAAAGACAATTCCAAAGGGAATCATTGGTGCAATTAGTATTTCAGCTATTTTTTATATTATTGTAACGTTAGTGCTGACGGGGATTGTCCCTTATACACAATTAAATGTGAGCGATCCGGTTGCATTTGCGATGCGTTTTGTTAATCAAAGCCTTATTGGGAATGTTATCTCTGTTGGTGCCATAATGACGCTTTTAAGCGTTTTGATTTCTTTGGCGTATGGTTTATCGAGGATGCTTTATTCGGAGGCTAGAGACGGATTATTGCCCCAATACCTAACAAAAATTAGTAAGAAAACGAATGCACCTAAATCAGCATCATGGACGGTGGGCATTTTAATCGCAATTGCCAGTGGGTTGATGTCTATCGAGAGTTTGGCTAAATTAACCAATATCGTGACATTGTCGGTACTTGTTATTTTAGCTTTAGCTTTAATTAGTTTAAGAAAACAATTTGGCCAACCAAGTAAAGGTCAATTTAGAGTGCCTTTTGTACCGTTACTACCTATTTTATCTATTATTATTTCAATTTATCTGATGATTCAGTTACCCCTTAATATTTGGATTGTCTTCTTAATTTGGATTATTTTAGGGCTAATTGCCTACTATGGTTATGGCTATTCACATAGTAAGCAAAAAAAATAATCAATTTTGTAATTAAAGTTCCGTTTAACTGTTATATTTTCTAGTAAGTATTGTATAATGTAAGTTGTTAAATAAAGAATATGAGGGAGATAATTAAAATGGCACATATTTCATTCGATAGTTCTAACTTATCAAAATTCGTTCAAGACAATGAACTTGGCGAAATGCAAGCTCTTGTTACTGCAGCAGATAGTGAATTACGCAACGGTACAGGCGCAGGTAGTGACTTCCGTGGATTCTTAGATTTACCTAAGGACTATGATAAAGAAGAATTTGCTCGTATTAAAACAGCAGCTAAAAAAATTCAATCTAATTCAGAAGTTTTAGTCGTTATTGGTATTGGTGGTTCATATTTAGGTGCTCGCGCAGCTATTGAATTCTTAAACCATACATTCTATAACTTATTACCAGCTGAAAAAAGAAATGCACCTCAAATCTTATTCGCTGGAAACTCAATCAGTCCTTCATACGTACATGATTTAGTTGATTTGATTGGCGACCGTGATTTCTCAGTTAATATTATTTCAAAATCTGGGACAACAACAGAACCATCAATTGCTTTCCGTGTATTCAAAGAAAAATTGATTGCAAAATACGGTAAAGAAGAAGCTAACTCACGTATCTATGCAACAACTGATCGTAAAGTTGGGGCTTTAAAAGTTGAAGCTGATGCTGAAGGCTACGAAGCATTCGTTATCCCTGATGACGTTGGTGGCCGTTTCTCAGTTCTTACTGCTGTTGGTTTATTACCAATTGCTGCTTCAGGTGCTGATATTGATGCCTTGATGCAAGGTGCTGAAGACGCTCGTGTTGAATACTCAAATGATGATTTAACAAAAAATGAAGCTTATCAATATGCAGCTTTACGTAACATTTTATACCGTAAAGGCTACACAACTGAAATTCTAGAAAACTACGAACCAAGTTTACAATATTTCTCAGAATGGTGGAAACAATTGATGGGCGAATCTGAAGGTAAAGATCAAAAGGGTATTTACCCATCTTCAGCTAACTTCTCAACTGATTTACATTCATTAGGTCAATATATTCAAGAAGGCCGTCGTAATTTGATGGAAACTGTTATCAACGTGGGAACTCCCGTTAATGATACTGCTATTCCTGAAGAAGAAGGCGATCTTGATGGCTTAGGTTACTTAGAAGGCAAGACAATGGACTTTGTTAATACAAAGGCATTCCAAGGTGTTGTTATGGCTCATACTGATGGTAATGTTCCTAACATGATTTTGAACATTCCTACACAAGATGCTTACACATTAGGTTACACAATCTACTTCTTTGAAGCAGCTGTTGCTGTATCTGGTTACTTGAACGGTATTAACCCATTCAACCAACCAGGTGTTGAAGCATACAAGAAGAACATGTTTGCATTATTAGGCAAACCTGGATTCGAAGATCTTTCAAAAGAATTAAACGCACGTCTTTAAGATAAATTGCCTGAATTTTTAGGTTCTTCGTCAACTGTTGTTGGTGGATAATATTATGAAGGTTCTAATCATTTTAATGATTAGGCCTTTTTTTGTATTGATTTTAAGGTTATAAAATATTTTAATACAAATTACCTGCTTTAATTTAAAAGAATATTTAGACAAAAGGCTCCAAGTCAGTTAGGTTTTGACTAACGTTCTTGGAACCTTTCATTTTAGTTTCTATTTAAATTAATTTTTTAGAAATAGCTTTTGAAAAAAAGACAGCCAACTCCAACAAGTAAGAAAACAATAGCAAATAATAGACTATTCGATAAGGCTAACATAATAAAGGATGAGGTATCTTTGGTGCCTTCCTTTTTAAGTTTTGTGAAAGTTTTCCAAGTCAGAACTAGTTGCCAGATAGCAATTAATATGAAAATAAAGCCAAATATATATAGCATATTAAGACCTCCTTCATAACCAATATAACGCAAGTGAGTAAGCGCTGTCAAAAAAATTATAGTGTTATAACTTATTTAAAATGATAATTGTGAAGAGCTTACTATTGTGAATTCTAAGTTTACTTTAGAAACTAATGAAGTTGGTAGTCCGAAGATTTCTTCTTTCTTATTAATTCATCTGTGGTGGTTGAACAATAATGAGTCTGGATGAACCCATGTCAAAAAATCTTATGGCTTTTATTTTTTTGTATACTGACAAAAAAATCGTTTGAACTTTTAAAAGTTCAGACGATTTTTATTTGGATTAAATTAGTTTTTTTTGATCATTTTGTAGTTTTCGTCATAGTATTTACCATTACGGATATCATCTGGCATACCGGCGTATGGTTCTTGGTTAATAACATCTTCGTTATTTTGACCAGCATCGCCAATGTAAGTAATTGTAGCGAATTCTGGAACCACTAATTTAGGATATGTTTCGTATTTTTCACGAGATTCTTCCATCAAAGCGATATGGTCATTTTGGTAAGTAACTGTGATTTCAGGATGTTCTTGAACCCATTTAGGGAAGAAGATTGTACCATTTATTTTCATTTCGTTTGGTAAGAAGTCTAAGGCAACATCAGTACCAGTAGGTTCTGTCCAAGCAATCTTGTAGATACCTTCAGTAAGCATAACGATGTGAGCTTCTTGATCAGTTACCCAACGTCCAGCAACCATGCCACCATGGATACGGTAATCAACTGTATGATCATTTTTAGCGTACCATTCGTATTCCCAACCGTTATCGTAAGTGTATATAAAATGTGTACCTAAGAAATCGTCTAATGTTTTGAATTTTTTTTCTGTATTTGCCATAATTAATGTTCTCCTTTTAAAGTGTTTTTTAACATGTAAAAATTTACATGTTTTTGTTTACTTGATTATAGTATACTGATAATTATTGAAAGTCAAGTTGAGGAGAGTAAATGGCAAAAAAAAATAAACTACAATATATTATTTTGGGATTATTGAATCAAGAACCATTGTCTGGGTATGACATCACAAAAGCGTTTACGACAGAGATTGGGGAATTTTGGCAAGCAGGGCATAGTCAAATTTATCCAACACTTCAAACGATGGAAAAAGTCGATTATATCACGCATAAAGTTGAAATATCGGGGACTAAGTTAGAAAAAAAAATCTATTATATTACACCACAAGGTGAAGAAAAGCTGATGGACTGGTTAATGTCAGACATTGATGAATTAAAGCCATTTAAAGATGAATTCGTATTGAAACTTTATTTTATTAAAAATAAAGATGATGCGCGCTTGCAATCAATGTTGCTTGAACAATCACAGTTACATTTAGCTAAGTTAAATCATCTTGAAGAAAGAATGAAATTAATTTTTTTCTCAGAAGATGAGATTAATAAACAATATGGGCATTATTTGATATTGGACCATGCAATTGATCGAGAGAAGTACTATATTAAGTGGCTTCAGAAATATCTCAATTAGGTGAGAATGAAGGCTAATAAGTAAGCTTATAGTGACTTAATCATTATTTTAATTTCTTTGTGAAAATGTAAATGATTGCCAAAATGGACGTTTATGTGGACATAATTAATTATTAATAACGATGTAATAGAACGAAAACAAGGATGCAACCCCGATATGGAGTTGCATCCTTGTTTTTTTGTAAAAAAAAACTTACCCGAAGGTAAGTTTTAAAGGCTTATAATTAAGCTTTAACAACGTTAGTTGCTTGTGGTCCACGATCAGAATCTTCAACATCGAAAGTAACTGCTTGGCCTTCGTCAAGTGATTTAAAACCGTCACCTTGGATAGCTGAGAAATGAACGAAAACGTCGTCGCCAGATTCGCGAGTAATAAAACCAAAACCTTTATCTGCATTAAACCATTTTACTGTACCTTGTTCCATAATATGAAACCTCCATGTGCTGTAAGCACTAATATATTTTGCATTTGTTGATTGAACTATTAAAAAGAAGTGTGTTCATAAATGAAACAAATCACCTTTAAATAACCGAACCATAAATACATAAGTTTAATATAACACCTAATGGCAATTAATGCAAACTTTATTTATCTGGTTTCATGTGTTTTTTTAGATAATGAAGTAATTCTGTTTCATTACGAAATTCGTGTGGACCTACATGATTATGGAGGCGAATCGTAATTTTATTAATTTTAATTCGACCAGTCCAAGTATACGTGTATTCTACGATGAATCTATTATTGAGATCATCTTCGTCTAAGCCAAAATTTAATACGTAAACACGATCTGGAACCATAAGTGGGTTGAGATGTTCTTTATCATAATAAATTTTGTTTGCTCTTAAGAATTTTTTTGTCTTACTTAACATAGTGTATAAACCTCCAAACTATTAATAGTGTATTCAAAATGAAGGAGACAGAATTGAACCGAAAATTTAAGCTGCTGTCACGTTATTATTTAGGTACCATCATTAAAATATCTCATTAAGTATATCATAAATTAAACATAAAATGAGAGAAAATTGCTAATTAGTTAAAAAAATATTTGACAATAAATAAAATTATGTTAAAGTTGAGACAGCTCAATATTAATATTCTTTAGTATAAATTATTCAGTTTGATGATTTCTATTCATTTATTCACGCTGGCGCAACCAAGGAGTTGCAAGGATGTAAAGTAGGTAGGGTTACATCGTTTAGAAGTAGAATTAGTAACTTATTTTAAAATTAATTAGATGAAATTAAATATAAATATTCAGTGAGAAGGCTACCAACAGAATTTGTTGGTAGCCTTCGTCAATTCTATAGAAGTTTTGCTTACTATTAAGCCTGTATAATCCCCCTAGACAAATTTTGTTTAGGGGGATTTATTTGTCTAGTCAATTCTATTTCTAGAGTTGCTAGGACAGCGTGTTATGGCAGGTTTTATGTTAAAATAATTACAGTTTCTTGAAAAATTAAAGTGATTAATATAGTGGAAAAAGTTTTTTGTTCTATAAATAATGAGTGATTTTACAATCTATCAAAATAAAAAGATAATTTATTTGACTTGGAGTGCACTTCAAGTACTATACTGAATTTAAATTAGTAGAGGGAGGCTTTTATGAGCAACTTGAGTATTACTGAAATGAGTCAAAAATACAGTATTAAAGCGGATACGATTCGATATTATGAACGAATTGGGCTATTGCCTGATGTACCACGATTGAAGAATGGTAATCGTTATTTTGAAGAAGGCATGCAAGGTTGGATGGAGATGATTGTTTGTTTACGACACTCTGGTATGCCAATTGAAACTTTACATGATTATGCGACGATGGTTAGACAAGGGGACGATACCTTATCTGCCAGAAAAGAATTATTAGAGGAGCAAGAAAAAGAATTACTTAATAAACAAAAAGATATTCAGCGGTCAATTGATCGGTTGCATCATAAAATTAGTCTGTATGATACTGGTGAAATTAAAGAACAAAAAAGTTACTTTGAAGAATATAAAATTGCGGATGATTTAATTTAATAAAAATAAGTGATTTAAAATAGAGGAGAATAAAAATGACAACAATGCAAAAAGAATTAAATATGCCAAAAATGGTTTTAGGAACTTGGGCTTGGGGCGATAATGGAACTGTATTTGGTAATCAATTAACTGAAAAAGATTATCAACCCGTTTTTGAAGCAGCAATGAAAAATGGGTTGAATTTATGGGATACTGCCGCTGTTTACGGAATGGGTGCCTCAGAAACGATTCTAGGTAATTTAGCACAAAAGAGTGACCGCGATAAAATTCTTTTTTCAACTAAATTTACACCACAAATTGCGGACGGTACAGATCAACCAGCTGAAAATATGATTGCGGATAGTTTAAAACGACTTCATACAGATTATGTAGATATCTACTGGATTCATAATTCAGCAGATGTTGAAAAGTGGACGCCAGAAATGGTTTCAGTAATGAAGAGTGGCAAAGCTAAATATTTAGGTGTTTCTAACCATAGTTTAGCGCAAATTAAACGTGTTCAAGAAATTTTAGCACAATATGATTTAAAATTATCAGCTGTTCAAAATCACTTTAGTTTATTAAATCGTGTTTCTGAAACAACAGGAATTATTGATTACTGTCAGAAAAATGACATGGATTTCTTCGCTTATATGATTTTAGAACAAGGTGCATTATCAGGTAAATACGATACAGCACATCCTTTCCCTGCCGGAAGTGATCGCGCTAATACGTATAATGATAAGTTAGCAGGATTGGAAAGCTTAATTACAAAAATGCGTGAATTAGCTGATAATCATCAGGCAACAGTTGCAGAAATTGGAACAGCATGGGCTATTAATAAAGGAACAACGCCAATTATTGGTGTGACTAGCGTAGGTCAAGTTGAGGATGCTGTTAAATCAAGTCAAATTACGTTAACTGCAGACGAAATGACAGAATTAGAAAAATTGGCTGATGAAACTGGTGTGAATACAGTGCGTGGTTGGGAATAATAGTGATCAGATAGTCCATGGATTAAATTAATGGCTAATTTTAACAAGAAATAATTCATATATTATAGAAGGTAGGTTATTTAAATGAAAACTATTTTAATTTTGGGTGCTTATGGTCAAACGGCTCAAATAGTTACAAAACGATTATTGGCAGAGACAGATGATCAGTTGGTCCTTTTTTTACGAAAAGCATCACGCTTAGCGCAATATCAAAATGAACCAAGGGTATCAGTGATTGAGGGCGATACAAAAGAAGTTTCTCAACTAACACGTGCCATGGATAATGTTGATATTATCTATTCGAATGTTGGTGGGACTGATTTAGCTGAAACAACTAAAAGTATTTTGGCAGCAATGAAAGCAGCTGGAAAACAACGCCTGATTTTTTATAACGCTTTGGGCGCTTATCATGAAGTACCTGGCAAGTTTGGCGAATGGAATGAACAAGCAATTGGTGCTTATTTACCAGGATTCCGGGCATCAGCAACGTTAATTGATGCGGCTCCGATTGAAGCAACACAAGTTCGTCCGGCTTGGTTGACAGATAATGCTGAAATTGATTACGAGTTAACAAGTCGTGATGAAGCCTTTAAAGGGACTGAAGTTTCACGCCAAAGTGTTGCAGATTTTCTAGTTAAATTAATGAAACAACCTGACCAATATATTGGGGACAGTATTGGCCTTGATAAAGCAGGTACTGACGGCGACAAACCAGCTTGGATATAGGAGACTAAAAAAATGACAACTATTGACGTTTTTGCACATGTTTTGCCTCCTCATTTCTATAAAGAAATGTTAGCAATTGAGCCTGATTTACCTCAGAAGATGCCATTTATTAAGCAACCATTGTTGACTGATATTAAACAAAGACGTGATCTATGGGATGGTCAGGGACAACAAGTGATTTCTGCGGTTAATATTAATCCAGAAGACTATGTTGATCCTAAAAGAGCAGCCCAATTATGTTGGGAGGCTAATGCTGAAATCATTGACTTAGTACAAACAAATTCGGATATGTTCAGGGCAGGAATTGCGATGGTGCCTATGAACAATTTACCTGAAGCAATCCGAATTTTAGAAGAACAAGTGATGATAAATCCTGAACTAATTGGGATTCAACTCTTTACGCGTGCTTTAGGTGACTCAATTGCAGCTAAGCAGTATCGACCTATTTTTGAAAAGGCAGCGCAATTAAAGATACCTATTTTATTACATCCCATTTTTGATGCACGTAAGCCAGATAATAACATTATTTTTAGTTGGGAATATGAATTGACACAGGCTATGCTGCAATTAGTACAGGCTGATTTGTTTAAGGACTTGCCAACGTTAAAAATAATTGTTCATCATGCCGGCGCAATGGTACCTTATTTTGCAGAACGCATCAATCATATTTTGCCACCTGAGCAAGCTGCTGATTTTAAGCGTTTCTATGTCGATACAGCTCTGCTAGGAAATGCTAAAGCATTGGTGTTAACCATTGATTATTATGGCATTCAGCACGTTCTATTTGGAACGGATGCACCGTTAGGTATTGCGCCTGCTGGAGCAACAAGTGCAATTATGTCGGCACTTGATCAGCTTGACTTGCCAAAAGAACAACGCGCTTTAATTGATTATCAGAATTTTAATCATGTGATAGGACTGGATGAATAAAGATGGTAACTTTAAAAAAGGCACCCTTGTTAAGATTATTTAAATTAACGATTGATTCAGCTAATTCGACTCAGTACAAGGCGGTTGGCTTGCATAATTTAACGACTTCGATTCAACAAGAAAAAGGGACATTAGCGATGTATAGTGCGCATTTAGATTCAGCTGGGACCGATAATATTGTCATTGAGGCTTATCAGGATGAAGCGAGCTATGAAAAGCATGCGAAGTCCAGTCAATTTGGAGACTTTAAAACTGTTGCCGGTCAAATTGTGATTGATAAAAAAATGATTAATTTGAAGCCTGAATTATTATTGTCACAACCAATGCCGCTTTATGAAGTGACTCAGTTACGTAATCAATGTCGATTAACGCAATTGGAAATAAGACCGGATGCAAAAGCTGATTTTAAAGTGGCACTAGTTGCGATGATGACACAATCATTGGAAAATGAGTCAGGAATGCAGGTTATGTATGCGGCAACAGATGAAACAACACCTAATCAGTGGGTTTTAATTGAAATCTATCAAGATGTTGTGGCGGATGAAAAACATCAACAAACAGGTTATTTTAAGCACTATCTTAAAATAACTCAAGGGATGATTAGTAGTCAGATTGTTCAAAATCTGCAACCAGATGTATTAGTTAATCAAGGTGGCATCAGGTTCGAGTCATTAAATTAGCCGCAATTAACAATTGTTAATGAGACAAGGACGATTTTACGTTAATATAAATTTATTAACTAAAAGGAGTCCTATCAAATGAAAATTGTCATTGTCTTCGATCACCCTTATACTGCAGCTGCATCAAATAATGAACCACATAACCGCTCGTTTTTGGCGGCACTTTTAAAACAAATGACGACAAAGCTAAGTCGTGAAGGAAATGAGATTGATTTAATCGATTTACATGCGGATCACTTTAATCCTGTGATGACTAAAGCTGATTTAGCACATTGGCGACAAGGGAAACCCTGTGATGATCAAGTGGCTGATTATCAACAACGATTATTGGCAGCTGATCGCATTGTTTTCATGTTTCCAGTCTGGTGGGAAGTTATGCCCGCAATGACAAAAGGCTTTTTAGATAAAGTTTATGCTAAAAATATCCTTTACTCAGCTGAAAATATGAAAACGTTGATGGTTAAACAACCTAAGATTGATATTGTAACCACAATGAGCACGCCTAATTGGATCTATCGTCTTATTATTGGCGCACCATTGGCTAAAATGTTGTTCCGCGGGACTTTTTTAAAGACACGGTTACGTCATTTTAAATGGCATAATATGGCTAATTTAGATCATAAAACGGCTGAACAACGAGAATCAATTTTAACTCACTTTTCAATCTAAAAAACTAGCCCGCTTCATGGGTTAGTTTTTTTGGTTAATGATGTTTTACTGATTATCATTATGGTACGATAATCAGATAGAGGTGAGGACAAATGAATCAATTTTTACATGATAAAGTACCCGTTTTAGAGGCACATTGGGCTGAAATACACGCTTTATTTACGCATGAAAAGGTTTCAGCTAAAGAAACTTTGTTATTTGAAGGTGAAGTAGCCGAGAATATTTATTTTATTGAAACAGGTGCCTTGAGATTATGGAATAACGATGAAGGAAAGGATATTTCATTTCAATTTTTCTTTGAAAATCAGGTAGTCGCATCTTTTGAAAGTTTTTATTTAGGCGAGGCGAGCCAATTTTCACTTGAAAGTTTGGAACCAAGTGATTTAATGGTTTTGAGTAAGGCACATTTAGATGAACTTATTCAAAAATATCCTGAAATTAATGAAGATATAACCAAGATATTTGCGGGACGTTTTATGGAATATACGAACTACTTTTTATCTCGCATAAAAGAAAATCCCGTTGATCGTTATCTTAGTTTGGTTGAGAATCAGCCGATGATTTTGAAGCGTGTGCCTGATTATCATATTGCGTCTTATTTAGGCATAACACCTGTTTCTTTAAGTCGAATTAAAAATAGAACAAAATAAAAGATAAAGGAGTCTTTTAAATGAAATATGCTAAGTTGGGTAATACCGATATTGAAGTTTCTAAAATATGTGCAGGGGCTATGAGTTTTGGTAAACCGGGGACTATGCATGATTGGACACTTGATGAAAATGCTAGTGAAAAAGTGATTAAACATGCACTTGATCAAGGAATTAATTTTTTCGATACGGCTAATGGTTATTCAAATGGAACTAGTGAAGAATATCTAGGTAAAGCGCTCAAAAAAAACATTGCGCGTGAAAAAGTTGTTATTGCATCAAAAGTTTACTTTAATCCTGGACGACTTTCCTCAGAAGCGATTAACCGAGAGATTGATGGGACACTTTCTCGATTGGGAACAGACTATCTGGATCTTTACATTATTCATCGGTTTGACTACAACACGCCTATTGAAGAAACGATGGAGGCTTTGAACAATTTGGTCAAAGCCGGTAAGGTTCGAGCAATTGGCGCGTCTGCTATGTATGGGTATCAATTCAATAATATGCAACAAGTCGCTAAAGAAAATGGCTGGGCTCAATTTCAAACGATGGAGAATCATTACAATCTGCTCTATCGTGAAGATGAACGAGAATTAATTCCTATTTGTAAACAAATGAATGTCTCATTGATGCCCTATAGTCCCTTGGCAGCAGGTCATTTAAGCCATTTGGGTTGGCGGATAGATTCACTTCGTAGTAAAACTGATCGGATTGCAATGGGAAAATACGATACAACAGAAGGTGAAGACTATAAAATCGTTCAACAAGTTAATGAATTAGCACAAAAATATCATGTTTCCATGACTCAGATAGCATTAGCATGGCAATGGTTTAAAGGGGTTACAGCGCCTATTGTTGGAACAACTAAGCCTAGTCATTTTGATGATGCAGTGAATGCATTAGACGTAAAATTGACACAAGAAGATGTTAATCGTCTTGAAGGGGCTTATGTGCCACATAAAATTATTGGGGCAATTAATCAAAATCCACCAGAAGGTGCTGTCTTCATTGATGAGAAAAAATAATAGTTACTGATGCTTTTCCGTCAATTGAATAATATTAAAATAAAGTGCGTCATAATTGTCAGATAAACTCTGATAATTATGGCGCACTTTTTAGGTAAGAAATGCTATATAAATGGGTAGTCAGTCATTTTTTTTAATTAATAACAATAGAGTGTTCAAATGATAGACTGATTTTGAATGTTGAAGTTATAGAATCATAATGTGGGTAAATTTGTGCGTTATTAATTGAAATTAGTGGGGTACAAATCATGTAATGACTACATAAGAAAGTTCACGGATGACTATTTATGATATTAGTAGTATAAAGGAGTGAAGGATAAATAAATACTTTTTGTAGGGGGAAATAATGGCAAAAAAATATTTAAGTGATCGGACAAGAACAGGTCATACTTATGAATTTTATAAAGATAGACAAAATAATCCGCAATGGCGAGATGACTTTTTGAGGGTTAGAGCAACAAGAAGACGGAATATCGTGATTCAATTGTTTGTAGGAATAATAGTGATTGGTGTTCTGGCTGTGTTGGGGTTATATTTTATGGCAGAAAGAAATACTGCTAAGAATATGGCGACTCAAAGTGCCAGCATTTTGAGTAGTAAGGCTTCCAGTGAAGATGTTGATTCAACTTCAAAAGAGACAACTACAAATAGTTCTTCAGCTGATAGTTCTGATGAAGATAATATTCCTATTTCAGATGTTAATGAGACTAGTGACTATCAAGTAACTACAGAAATAGGACCATATTCTGTTTCTACAGAGGATATGAATGCAGTTAAAATGTTTTCTTGGAACTTAGGTTCGGTAAATAGATATGAAAAGTTTTCACTTAAATTTAATAATCAAACTGGTGCGGGTACACTATTTGAGTATGATGATAGCAATGTAAAAAGGGGGCAAATAAAAGTACATTACCGTGAAATAAAAACTAAAAAAATTGTGGTTGCTGGCAGAACGGTAAAAGTAAATACTCTTTTAATCTCAAAGCATGCTTCTCCGAGATATGTATTTGAAAATAATAGTGGTGGTATTTCGATTGCTCAAGTGGTTACTGATAATTCAATTCCACAACCATTCTATGTTGAAGCAAAATAAAAGCTATTTTACATGTTCATTGTTAAGTAAATAAAAAGAGCCAACGTATTAACGTTATCTTTTTCTGCGCAATTAGTTTTAAGAACGAACAAATTTCAGATATTTGTGTTGAAAATATGCTATCCTACTCTGCTAAAAGTTAGGGATAGTTTATTTTTTTACACCTTTTTACTACTTTAAGGTGGGGAATATACTGATTTCAGTTTGATGGTTATAAATAAAAATACACTTACCTGTAAAAGCATCAAAAATTATTAATCTACAGGTAGAGGCAACTAATATGAATATTCTTCGCTTAATGAAAAAACGTGACTGACTTGTATGATCTAGATATCAAGAAAAAAATAAACTTATAAGATGTCGAACGGCAATGAGGCGAATGCTGACGTATAAATGGATTATAGAATACAGAAAGAAAATGGTGCTATTATGTGTATGTTCTAATGTGTTCTTAAATATGGAGGAGAAGATTATATGATAAAAAGTGTAAAAGTAGTGACAATAATGGTAGCTGTTATGATTTTAGGAGGGGTGGTTGCTCCATCAACCGTTGCATTCGCGAATAATATTAAAACTGATACGGTGGCTGATTCCAATTCTAATCGTAAAAGCTTTTCAGAGTTATATTCAGGATTATCTTCCGAAAAGAAAGATGAATTTCAAACATTAATTGAACATAGTAATCTTACTAAAGAACAACAGTATCAATTGTTACAAGATAGATATAATGAAAGTAATCAAATAACACCAAAATGGAAAGTTGCTCTTTTGAAAAAAGCTATTAAGTATGCTGTTAAACTTCTTCAAATAAAAATATCTTCAAAAAGTTTAACAGATTTTGTAAATTATTTAACAGATTTTGAGGGTGGTTTACAAAAAGGACTCGAGAAGGGTTTAATTAAATATGTACATGTTAATAAGACCCTTGCAAAGTGGACAGCTAGAACTGTTTTCTTTATTTTCTTTTAGAAAGGGGTAAAACATGGGAAATTGGGTTAATCAACATAAATCAATATTATTTGTGAGTTTTGTTATACTATGGGCAGTACTATATGTGCTGTTTGGAACTAACATTATTAATTGTAATGTTAAGCAGTATATGTTTGAAAATTTTCCGATTTGGTTAAATTGTACGTTCATAGCAATACCAATCTTAATATCAATTTATTTATGGCCAAAAAAGTAGATCAGAATTTTGATTTTGGAACGCTATTGGCAGTATAAAAGTAGGATAATAAATAGCAATCTTTTAAAATATAGCTATCGGTTTTAATGGTTTTATGCAAGAAGCCCTGTTGAAAAGTGGGGCTTCTTTTTGTATACGTTTTTTATAGCATATAAAACGTATTGGATTATTTATTGTCTAAATATTAGAATCAACACAATATTGTTGCTTAAATAAAGCTATTTAGTGTTTTTCTGGTTGCCATTTCTTAGTAGTTAATTGATGTAGGTACCATTATTAATTATGTACGACTCACTAGAGATAAATAAAAGTACAAAAAAAGAACACCAACTTAGTTAGTGTCCGCCTAATCATGCCTAAAAAATTTTTATATGGCTCACTGCTCATGTAAATACGTGCAAATGAATGATAACCAATGAAATAGAAAACCTTTAGTGCCAAGTTTTTTGAAAGTCTATGCTAACGACTGACAACAAAAATTGGGTAAGTAGGGATCGAACCTACAGATTGCGGATTCAGAGTCCGGCGCCTTACCAGTTTGGCTATTACCCAGTAACAATTTAACTTCCTAATTTTAGCGATATAACGTTCTTTTGTCAAATGAAAAATGAATAAATAAGAAATAGTAAAGATGGTTAAGTATTGATAAAGAAACCTATCTTTACTATGATAATTATTTTAGAACGTTATAATAAAAGACATAAAAGATTACTTAATAGAGAAGTTTGAGGCGGACACATTGGAAATAAAATTAAGACGTGAATTAAAAAAATTATACGTTAGATTGTTGATTGCGTGTGTGACGACGTTATTGATAGGGACGACAAGAATTATTTTACAATATGGGTGGTTGTCGTTTGTTATGTGGGCTTCTGCATTGTACTGTCTCGGATTGTATTTGTATTGTTGTTTTATCCAAATTTTGATTTGGCATAAAAATCGTTGACATCAATTTTATATGGGGTATACTTAAAGGAGTATTTTTGCCCAATGGTCAAATTGGTTAAGACGTCGCCCTCTCAAGGCGGAATTACGGGTTCGAGCCCCGTTTGGGCGATAAAAATGTTTTTAAAGTGTCAAATAAAGGGTGATTAACACGTTATGTGCTAATCACCCTTTTTGTTTAGACATCTTGTTCGAACGAAAGTTCAATTAAATAGGTATTATGATGTGTTAGGTAAGTAGTAGTTACCCAAACGTCCATATAGTTAGGAATGGCATTTTCTAACTTGTTGCTGAAGTAGTCTAATAAATCACCATGCTTCGAAACAAATTCATCAGCAAGGCGGTTAACGCTTAATTTGTCAGGTAAAAAATAAATATCAGCGTCAGCTACTTTGACGCTTCCGGGTAGGACAACCGTAATTGAATTTGTATAAGTTAAACGTGAGAAGAAAACTTGATCTGGATGGCGTTTAATATACGATAAGACAAAGAATATAGAATCTGAATTGCTAGCCATAAGTGATAATCTCCTTTGAATGATTTACCTTATTATACCAAGTTAAATGAAAATGTTTAGGATTATTTTAATAGTGGTCATTAAGGTTGATTATTATAGATAGAAATTTATCTAAAATGTTGGCCTTTTTTTAGGAATAATTTAAACGGTAGCGTATACTTAAAAGTGCAATATAAAACAAGTTTATGGGAGGTGCCGGCGATGAAGACGGTCCATTTTTATTTAGTAAGACACGGTCAAACACGTTTGAACAGATTGAAAAGATTGCAAGGGGTAACCAATTCTCGTCTGACACATAAGGGTCGAGAAGCAGCCAGAGCTTTGGGCACACAGTTAAGGGGCATAGATTTTGAAGCCGTCTATACGAGTGACTTAAAACGGACCCAAGATACTGCGAACTTTATTCTTGAAAAACATCAATCAGTATTTGAAATTCAACCACTTATGGGACTTAGGGAAGTTGATTTTGGTCGTCTGGAAGAAATGAAAAATAAAAATTTAATTCCATTACTTGTGAAAAAGTTTGGTTTTTTAAAAGTGAGTCAAGCTGTGTTAGGACATGATCGGTTTAGAAATTTAGTGAACATGTTCGCTGAACTTGAAGGAACGAGCCAAGCGGAAACATACGATAAGATGACAAGTCGTATTATTGATACGTTAACGGATATTGGCAACCAATACCAAACCCGTGGTGGCAATATCTTAATTGTGTCACATGGCTTAGTTTTATCGAGCTTTATTGATAGTTTAGAAAAAAATCAATTACCCGTGATGCTATTAAAAAATGCTAGTGTCAGTAATGTTGATTTTAAAAAAGGTAAATTTACGATTGTTAAAATTAATCAAAAGGGGTGATTAAGCGTGTTATATCCTGAGACGAAAAATAAAATACAACAATTGGTCAATGAAGGGGTCGTTCCAGGAGCCTCATTTGGCATTATTCACCATAATGAGATAATGACCCAAAGTTACCTTGGTTATTCGCAATTAGTGCCTGAACGTGACGTATTAACTGCTGATGCGTTGTATGATGTTGCGTCATTAACCAAAGTAATAGGAACGACAACCCTGATTTTAAAATTACAAGAAACAGGTCGTTTAAGTGTTGATGATCTAGTTAAAAAATATTTACCAAATTACCAAGATGAACGAGTGACTTTGCGGCATTTACTAACACACACAGCCGATTTTCAAGGGTACATTAAAAATCGTAATCAGTTATCGGCATCAGAGTTAAAACAAGCTTTATTTGGATTAAGTAATGGCGAAAATCTTGGTAAAAAAGTTGTTTATAGTGATATTGGACTTATTTTTTTAGGCTTTATTATTGAATCTATTTTAGACATACCCGTTCAGCAGGCGATACAACAAGACGTTTTAATGCCGTTAGGGTTAGCTGATAGTACATTTAAGCCAGAGGTGGCAAGAAGTGTTCCAACGGAGATTATTCCTGAATTAGGTCTTTTAAAGGGAATTGTTCATGATCCTAAAGCACGCATTTTAAAAGCACATTGTGGGTCTGCGGGCCTTTTTTCAACCTTGCCGGATACGTTAAAGTTTATGCAGTGGTTTATGTCAGATAATCCTGAACGACCTGTCTTGAAGCCGGAGACAACTCAAAAGTTGTTTCATGATCAAACGCCAACTGGTCAATTGGGTCGTTCACTTGGTTGGGACCTTCGAGGAGAATCCGTTTATCATACGGGTTACACAGGGACATTCATGTTAATGGATCAAGCCACACAAGATGGACTAGTTGTTCTAACCAATAGAGTACATCCAACGAGTAACAATCCGCTTTATCTTACAAAACGAGATGACATCGTTGCGACCTTTTTAATGGAGAAAAATGCGATTATTACGGATTAACCAGCAAAAATGTAACCGCTTGTGTTAAAATGAATTTATAATAAGTTAGATGAAGGAGAACATAATAATGACAGAACCTTTATTTTTAAAACCTGTATTACAAGAAAAAATTTGGGGTGGTAATCATCTTAAAACGGTCTTTGGTTACGATATTCCAAGTGACCATACTGGTGAACTTTGGGCTATTTCAGCACATTCACATGGTCCAAGTACTGTTTTAAATGGGCCATTTGCGGGTAAGACATTGAATGAAGTTTGGGATTCAAATCGTGAGGTTTTTGGGAATGTTAAAGGCGATGTTTTTCCCCTTTTAACGAAGATTTTAGATGCCAATCAAGATTTGTCGGTTCAAGTGCATCCAGATGATGCTTATGCCATGACGCATGAACATGAACTTGGTAAAACGGAATGCTGGTATGTAATTTCGGCTGAACCTGGTGCAGAATTGATTTATGGGCATCATGCTAAAACGCGTGAAGAATTAGCAGAAATGATTCATGATGAAAAATGGGCTGATCTGTTTACACATGTTCCTGTTAAAGCAGGGGATTTCTTCTATGTTCCTAGTGGAACGATTCACGCTATCGGTTCGGGTGTAATGGTGCTTGAAACGCAACAAAGTAGTGATACAACTTACCGCGTCTACGATTTTGATCGTGTTGATGCAACAACTGGTAAAAAACGTGACTTACATATTCAACAATCAATTGATGTCACGAATGTTCCCAATGTTGTACCGAAGTTAAACATTCAGACAAAAATGGTGGGGGATGCTAAAGTCACAACCTTCGTTGAAGCACCTTTCTTTAGTGTCTATGAATGGTTAATCGCAAACGGCTCAGCAACATTTAAGCGAACAGTTGCTCCTTATACCCTTGTTTCAGTTTTAAAAGGTGACGGTCAGATTGAAGTCGATGGTCAGAATTTTGAACTTAAAATGGGGATGCATTTTATTTTACCTAATGAAGTTAAAGAATGGACAATCACAGGTAATATGCAAATTATTGCATCAGAACCTGGTGAAAAAGCCTAAAAAATAAAGATTCAAACAATAAGTAATTATTGTTTGAATCTTTATTTTGTTATTAAAATGTTGGTTCGATAACAAGGGCTTCTTGTTCACTAAAATCAACATCTGGGTATTTACGATGTAGGGCAATTAATAGCAAGCGTTTAGCTAATTCGCCATTTCTAGTTAAGATAGGGCCATGGAAGTATGAACCGAAGACATTTTTGTACATAACGCCTTCTGAGGCATCACTGCCATTGTTCCCTTTACCTTTGAGAACTTTACCAAGTGGTCGTTCGTCTTCACCAAGGAAGGTCATCCCATTGTGATTCTCAAAACCATGGTAAGTTTCACCAGTTTCCTCATTTTGAATGGTAATATCGCCAATAAAACGGTTATTATCTTGTGTTTCTGTGTAATGGCTCATTGCGCCGATACCAGGAATTTTTTCACCATCTGCACCAACGTAATATTTACCAAGCAATTGATAACCACCACAGATTGCAAGTAGGGGGCCATCATCTTCAATATAATCAGTTAAGTCTTTTTTCTTTTTTTGAATGTCTTTTGAGACAATTTTTTGTTCAAAATCTTGTCCGCCACCAAAAAAAGTTAAGTCAAAATGATTTTTTTCAAAGGGTTGGTCTAAACTAATGACCTCAGTTGTTAACGAAACGTCCATTTGTTTAGCGTAATAGGCTAGGGCAAGTAAGTTACCCACATCACCATAAGTATTTAATAAATCGCCATATAAATGGGCAACAGTCAAATGATATTTTGCCATGTTACATGCCCTCCTTAATATAACCATCATTTGCTAATGATTTGCGTAATTGTAATACTGCTGTATAAGTGGCTAGAACATAAATATGCTTTGTTGGGAACGTTTTAAGGCGTTCAACGACCTTAGAGACATCGGGTTCTTTGATTAACTGATTATCTTCAACGCCAGCTACTTTGAAGCGGAATGAAACGTCTTTGTAGCGTTCGCCACCAGTCATGAATTGGGGAATATTCATCTGCGTTAATTGTTCAAAATTACCATCCCAAATCCAACTCGTATCGATACCGTCCGCATAGTTTGCATTTAATAAGAAAGCTAATGAGAAAGGTGCGGTATCTGTTGCAATCATATCTAGGACTTGATCCAGTCCAACGGGATTTTTAACAAGAACTAATGTGATTTCTTTGTCATCAACTTGGATAACTTCTTGGCGACCAAAGACCTGTTCATCATCTTCACTTAACGTGTTACTGATGGCTGCAGGACCAACTTCAAAAACGCGACCGACTGCATAAGCGGCAAGTGCGTTATAAATGTTATACAAACCACCAACATGGATTTCCATAGGTTGTCCATCAATAACAAAACGAGATGATGTTGGTGTTTGTTCTAGAAGTGATGTTAATTGATAGTCTAATTCAGGTCGACTGAAATGGCAATTAGGACAATAATATTTACCAAGATTACCGTATGTGCGGAGCTTATAATGCAAAATATGCTGGCACACAGGACAAAGAACACCATCTGTATTAGTTGGGGCTAGGCTTTCTGTTTCTTCTTCATGATTGAAACCGTAAAAAACAAAAGGATTGGGTAAGTCAATTGAATGGAAAATGGGGGCATCCCCGTTTGCGATAATGGTTGCTTCAGGTGCCAATTTAATCCCATCAATAATTTTTTTATACGTGGTATAAATTTCACCATAACGATCCATTTGATCACGGAAAATATTTGTTAGAACAAATGCTTTTGGCGTGATATATTGTGTCACTTTAATGACATTAGCTTCATCGACTTCAAGAATGGCAAGGGGCCGTTCGTTCTTTTTGCGTTTATCTGTTAAAAAAGCAGTAATAATCCCTTGTTCCATATTTGAGCCTGCTGAGTTTGTTAAAATATGGTCATATTTAGCGCCTAAAACCTTAACGGTTAAAGCAGTTGTCAAAGTTTTACCATTGGTTCCAGTAATGACGATAACGTCATAATTGGCTCCTAAAGTTTTTAGAATTTCTGGGTCTAATGCGGCAGTTATTTTGCCGGGTAATGAGCTACCACCTTTTAGGAAGGTATGTAAAAACCAATAAGATGATTTCCCGGCGGCAGTTGCGAGTGAACTTTTTATCGTCATTAAAATATCCTCCGTTAACAGAAAAATTGACTACATGCGATAAAATCCACGTGGTAGTCCAATTGACTGAATTTATATTATGTCTATAATAGCATAATTACAAAATTCTACATATAAAATGCTTAATATTAAGAAAAAATTTTTATTTAATGAAATTTAAGTGCAAATCAGATATACTTAAAGACGGAAATCTGAAAGATAAAAGAGGTTTATTATGGCGCAATTATTTTTTAAATACGGTGCAATGAATAGTGGTAAGACAATTGAAATTTTAAAAGTTGCGCATAATTATGAAGAACAAAATAAATCAGTCATTATTTTAACGAGTGGCATAGATGATCGAGACGGCGTTGGATTTGTTTCCAGTCGAATTGGGTTGAAGCGTGAAGCGACACCTATTTTTGACGAAACAGATGTTTTTGAGTTAGTTCAAAAAACGAATTCAACTGCAGCTTGTGTCTTGATTGATGAATCACAATTCTTAAAACAAGATCATATTATTCAGTTAGCCAAGATTGTGGACGAATTGAACATTCCAGTCATGGCTTTTGGACTCAAAAATGATTTTAAAAATGAATTATTTGAAGGCTCAAAATATTTATTATTGTATGCTGATAAGATTGAAGAAATGAAAACAATCTGCTGGTTCTGTCTTAAAAAGGCCATCATGAATTTACGTATTCATGACGGGAAGCCCGTTTATAATGGGGAACAAATTCAAATTGGCGGCAATGAAGCGTATTATCCGGTGTGCCGCAAGCATTATAACAATCCGTTAATGACACAATTACAATAATCAGCTAAACTAGAAGGATAGAGAATTAAAAGGAGACAATATAAATGGATGAAATGTATGACCAATTACAATCAGTCGATGATCGTTATGAAGAATTAGGCGAATTATTATCTGACCCAGAGATTATTTCAAATAATCAACGATTTATGGAATTATCAAAAGAAATGGCAAGTATCCGCGAAACCGTTGAAAAATACCGTCAATATAAGGTTGTTGTTCAAGAACTCGCAGACGCTGAAGAAATGTTGGGTGAAAATCTCGACCCTGAAATGGCAGAAATGGCTAAAGAAGAATTAGCTGATGCTAAAAAAGCCAAAACAGCCTTAGAAGATGAGATTAAAATTTTGTTAGTGCCAAAGGACCCTAATGATGATAAAAATATTATCATGGAAATTCATGGTGCCGCTGGTGGCGATGAAGCCAGTTTATTTGCTGCCGATTTATTCTCAATGTATTCAAAATATGCCGAAAAACAAGGCTGGTCTATTGAAGTTGTGGATAAAAATGTGACTGAAGTTGGTGGCTTTAAAGAAATTGTCCTTTTAATTAATGGGGATAGTGTCTTCTCTAAATTAAAATATGAGAGTGGCGCACATCGTGTTCAACGTATTCCATCAACCGAATCAGCTGGACGTGTGCATACTTCTACTGCAACGGTTGGGGTCATGCCAGAAGCTGAAGATGTCGAAATTGAAATTGACGCAAAAGATATCAGAACAGATGTCTATCGCTCATCTGGTGCTGGTGGACAACATGTTAATAAAACTTCTTCTGCCGTACGAATGACGCATTTACCAACTAATATTGTTGTTGCTATGCAAGATGAACGGTCACAACAACAAAATCGTGAAAAAGCCATGAAAATTTTGAAGGCTCGTGTTTACGATTTTTACTCACAACAAGAACAAAGTGCTTATAATGAAAATAGAAAATCAGCCGTTGGTTCAGGGGACCGTTCTGAACGAATTAGAACGTATAATTTCCCTCAAAATCGTGTAACTGATCATCGAATTGGCTTATCATTGAATAAATTAGATCGTATTATGAATGGTGAACTTGAAGAAGTGATTGATGCCTTGATTTTATATGATCAAACACAAAAAATGGAAAACTTGCAAGGAAATGACTAATCCAACCTACTATGAAGCCTTGAAATGGGCTTCTTTGTGTATAGAGAAGCATAAGTTAGAAGTGGAAAGTGCGCAATGGCTGTTGTTAGAACGTTTGAATTGGTCAATGACAGACTTATTGATGCACTATCAGACGGAAATGCCTCAAGCTGATTGGCAACAATATCAGGTAGATATTGACCAATTTTGTGAAGGAATGCCAGCACAATACATTGTTGGGCATGCTTACTTTTTTGGTATGCAATTGAAAGTTACTGAGGCTACGCTTATTCCGAGACCTGAGACGGAAGAATTGGTAGAATGGATGTTGGCGCTATTACCTGCCAATGAAAAGTTACGCATTGCTGACATTGGGACTGGAACTGGCGCAATTGCGCTAGCTTTGAAACAGCAACGTCCTAATTGGCAAATTTTTGCGAGTGATATTTCAGAAGCGGCTATTGCAGTTGCTAAAAAAAATGCAGAAGAACAACAGTTAGACGTGACTTTCTTGATTGGCGATTTAACTGAGCCGATTCAGTCGGTAGGGGTGGATGTGATTGTGTCCAATCCACCTTATATTGCTGAAAATGAACAAAATGTGATGGATAAGAGCGTTATTGAACATGAGCCATACCAAGCCTTATTTGCTACTGAAAATGGCTTGAGTTTGTATCGAAGAATGATTGAAGAAATGGCTGATTTTACGAAACAGCCAGCCGATATTTTTTTTGAGATAGGCTATCATCAAGAAGCGCCTGTGATAAAGATGTTAACAAATGCATTTAAATATGCCGATTCAATAGAAGGAAAAAAGGATAGTTTTGATAATCAGAGAATGATTCATGCGAAATTATAAAAAGGAGTGTTGACTTAATGGAAACAATTATTTATCAACCAAATGAAATAGAAGCTGCTGCAGAACTTTTAAAACAAGGTCAACTTGTTGCCTTTCCAACTGAAACAGTTTATGGCTTGGGTGCCGATGCAACAAATGAAGAGGCAGTCAAACAAGTTTATGCTGCAAAAGGGAGACCTAGTGATAATCCACTGATTGTGCATGTAGCCGATGTGGAAACAGTTAGAAAGTATGCACAGCCCCTTTCTGATAATGTGGAAAAGTTAATTAAAGCATTTTGGCCGGGTTCATTAACCCTCATTCTGAAATTACAACCAGGTGCCCTTTCAAAGACAGTTACAGGTGGGTTAGAGACAGCTGCTTTTAGAATGCCTGATAGCAAGGTTACGTTAGCACTTATTGCTAAAGCAGGGGTGCCAATTGTGGGTCCTTCGGCTAATACGTCTGGAAAACCAAGTCCAACGATGGTAGAACATGTTGCACATGATTTAAATGGCAAAATTGCAGGTATTATTGATGATGGGCAAACAAAAGTTGGCGTGGAATCAACTGTTTTAGATATGAGTACGGATGTACCCACTATTTTGAGACCTGGGGCAGTGACCTTGCCACAAATTGAAGCAGTGATTGGGGGACCTGTTAGTGACGAGACGCATGAAGTTGCTGCAGGAGAAACACCCAAGGCACCTGGGATGAAGTACCGACACTATGCACCTAGAGCACAAGTTGTGATTGTTGATTCAACACAAAATTGGTCTGAAATTTTAGATTGGGTAGCTAAACAAGATATTGCAATCGGATTGATGGCTAGAGAGGGTCAAATTGACACAGATCAAATTCCTAAAAATAGTGGCTACTCATCTTTAGGAAAAACAATTGAGTCTGCGAGCCAATCACTTTTTGATGGGTTACGTTACTTTGATGATAATCCTAATGTTCAACTAATATTGGTTGAAGGATTCGACAAAACTGGTTTAGGCATTGCTTACATGAATCGTCTAGAAAAAGCAGCAAGTCAACAAAATATTACTGAACTTTTGGAAGCTGAAAAAGTAAAATATAAATTGCAAGATAAGGCGTTATGGGATGCAATTGCGCATGAAGAAAAACGTCAAGAAGAGAACATTGAATTAATTGCGTCTGAAAATATTGTCTCAGATGCTGTGCGTGCTGCTCAAGGGAGTGTCTTAACAAATAAATATGCTGAAGGCTATCCCGGTAAACGTTATTATGGGGGTTGTGAGTATATTGATGTGGTTGAACAGTTAGCCATTGATCGTGCTAAAGAGCTATTTCACGCGGAATACGTCAATGTGCAGCCACATTCTGGCTCACAAGCTAACATGGCAGTATATCAGGCCTTTTTGGAACCTAATGATAAAATTTTAGGGATGAAATTAAGCGATGGTGGGCATTTAACGCATGGTTCACCTGTGAACTTTTCAGGTGAACTCTATAACTTCGTTAGTTATGGGGTTGATTCGAAAACGGAACGGTTAAATTACGATGCGATTCGAGAAATTGCACTTAAAGAAAAACCTAAGATGATTATTGCGGGTGCATCAGCATATAGCCGAATGATAGACTTTACAAAATTTAGAGCTATTGCTGATGAAGTTGGTGCCTATTTAATGGTAGATATGGCACATATTGCAGGACTTGTAGCGACAGGTTTGCATCCTAACCCTGTTGATGTTGCTGATGTTGTGACAACGACCACGCATAAAACTTTGCGTGGTCCTCGTGGTGGGATGATTCTTGCTAAAGAAAAATATGCTAAAAAATTAAATTCTGCTGTTTTCCCTGGAACACAGGGTGGTCCGTTAGAACATGTTATTGCTGGAAAAGCAGCCGCCTTTTATGAAGCAGCACAGCCAACGTTCACAACTTACATGTATCAAGTTGTGCAAAATGCGCAAGCTATGGCTGGTGTCTTTGCACAATCAGATTTAGTGAGAGTGATATCAGGTGGGACGGATAATCATTTAATGAACTTAGATGTGACACCATCTGGTTTAAATGGAAAAGAAGTTCAAAACCTATTAGATCGTGTTCATATTACTGTGAATAAAAATACAATTCCAAATGAACAGTTGGGGCCCTTTAAAACGTCTGGTATTCGAATTGGCACGCCAGCAATTACGACTCGTGGTTTTGATAGTGAAGATGTCAAAGTCATTGCAATTTTAATTTTGTATGCGATTCAATTCCACGATGATGATGAAAAATTGGCTGAAATTGGCTCACAAGTTTTGGCATTATCTAAAAATCATCCTATTTCACAAATTAAATACGTTTAGGACTAGTATTTCAAGGTAGAATTCGCTAAAATAGAATAGACTAAAATTAAGGGAGTGTTTCGTAATGGGTAAATTTCAAGTAATGGATCATCCGTTGATTCAACATAAATTAACGATTATCCGTGATAAGAACTGTGGAACAAAAGAGTTTAGAGAAGTTGTTAATGAAATTGCTGAACTAATGGTATATGATGTTTCTCGTGATTTCGCTTTAGAAGATGTTACTGTTGAAACGCCCATGGGTAAAACAACACAAAAAACATTAGCTGGTAAGAAAATTGCCGTTATTCCTATTTTAAGAGCTGGTTTAGGGATGGTTGATGGTATTTTAGAATTATTACCAGCAGCTAAAGTTGGACATATTGGTATGTACCGTGATGAAACAACCTTTCAACCAACGGAATACTTTGTCAAAATGCCAGAAGATATTGCTAGCCGTGATCTCCTGGTTGTTGATCCAATGCTTGCAACTGGTGGTTCTGCTATTATGGCTGTTGATGCCTTGAAGAAGCGTGGCGCAAAGGCAATTAAGTTTGTTTGTCTTGTGGCTGCACCAGAAGGTGTTGAAGCATTACGTGAAAAACATCCTGATATTGATATTTATACAGCAGCACTTGATGATCATTTAAATGAAGATGGTTATATTGTCCCAGGTTTGGGCGATGCTGGTGACCGATTATTCGGTACAAAATAATTAAATTGATGACTTTTAGAATGCTTATATATAAGTAGTCTAGGGGTCATTTTTCTTTGTGCCAAAAAAAAATAAAATAAGTTGGAAATTCCTTTGTATTTTGTATCAATTGGTGGTATGATTTCTTTTGTAATTGGAGAATATTTATAAAGTTATTCTCTTTAAGTTATACCGTTTTAAACGGTCAAATCATAGTTTGGAAAGAGGTGAAATTCTGTGAATGGAGAAGCTTTCGTTGTAAAGCTTTATGGACTGCCTTTCAACATTACGAATGTCGCTTCCGGGTTGGTTGCATGTGTGATTGTTGCAATTATTGCAATTGTTTTATCAAGACGATTAACCATGAAACCGACTGGAAGGCAAAATGTTTTGGAATGGCTCATTGATTTCACCAATGGGATTGTAAAAAGTGCAATGCCTGGAGAAGAGGGTAAGAAATTTAATTTATTAGCGTTTACGCTATTCTTATTTATCTTTGTATCTAACCAATTGGGTTTGTTTTTCCAAATTAGTTTTGGCGACAAGACGTTGATCAAAAGCCCAACGTCGAGTCCGCTAACGACACTAACGTTTGCATTTTTGATTCTGCTATTATCACATTTTATGGGAATCATTCAATTTGGATTTAAAGGATATATTAAAAATTCCTATTTAAGTCCAGTTGCTTTTCTTTTACCCATTAATTTGATTGAAGAATTTACAAACCTGTTAACATTAGCTCTTCGTTTGTACGGAAACATTTATGCTGGTGAAGTACTGTTAACGTTAATTGGTGGTGCGGTTTCTATGAGCCCGTTAATGACTGTCGTTGCTTTCCCAGTCGAAATGATTTGGCAAGGATTCTCTCTGTTTATCGGAAGTATCCAAGCTTACGTATTCGTAACATTGTCGATGGTTTATATTGGTGGAAAAGTACAAAAAGAATAAAAACAAGATATCTAAGGAGGAAACAAATATTATGGGATTATTAGCAGCAGGTATTGCAGCTGGTTTAGCCGCTGTCGCAACAGGTATTGGTAATGGTTTAGTTATTTCTAAAACAATCGAAGGTATGGCCCGTCAACCAGAATTATCAGGTCAATTACGTTCAACAATGTTCATTGGTGTTGGTTTGATTGAAGCCGTTCCTATTATTGCTATCGTTATTTCATTCCTATTGATGGCTAAATAATTTTTGAAATTAAGTTTGATCCTTCGTTGATACAACGAAATATATTAATTTTAAAAAGGAGGTGTCAATAGATGTTTTCAGATTTAGTTTTCGGTGCGGTTGGTAATTTCCAACTTGGTGATTTCTTATTTTATATCATCTCTTTTGTTGTTTTGATGTTAATCATCAAACATTATGCATGGGGTCCCGTCACAAAAATGATGAGCGATCGTGCAGATAAAATTGCGAATGATTTAGATTCTGCTGAGGATTCAAGAAAAAAAGCCGATATTTTGGCAACCGAACGACAAGACCAATTAGATAATTCACGTCAAGAAGCATCTGAAATTGTTAGTCGTGCAAAAGACAACGGTAAAAAGCAACATGATGATATCGTTTCTGGCGCTCAAGACGAAGCAGCGACGTTGAAACAAAACGCTGTTAAAGATATTGAGCAAGAACGTCAAGAAGTATTAAATGGCGTTCAAAGCGATGTCGCTGAATTGTCTATTGAAATTGCTTCTAAGATTATTCAAAAAGAATTAAATGAGAATGATCAAAAAGACTTAATCAATTCTTATATTGAAGGGTTGGTAAAGTAAAATGAAATTAGATAAGGCAACCGTTGCTAATCGTTATGGTGAAGCTATCTTTGAAATTGCTGATGAACAGGGTAACATTGTTGCCTTCTCAGAAGAATTAGAAGAAGTTAGACAAGTATTCATTGCTAATCCACAATTAAGTGAAGTGCTCGTTGATGCACGTCTTAATTTATTAGAAAAGCAGGACCTTGTTAAAGTTTTACTGAAAGAGGCTTCTCCAATTATTGCGAACGTCATCCAAATGGTCTTTGATTATGGTCGAATGGGTGATATGGTCGGAATAATTGAAGAATTTGAACGACTATGTGACGTTAAAGAAAAAGTAGTCCATGCAACTGTGACAACTGCAGTGAAACTTGATGCTGATCAATTAAAAAAATTGTCAGCTAAGTTTGCAGAACGAATCGGTGCAAATAAAATAGTATTTAACAATATTATTGATGAAAAAATTATTGGTGGCGTTGTTATCGAAGCAAATAATCAGATTTTTGATGGCTCAATTTCATCAAAAATCAACAAAGTAAAACGATTATTAGCGGAGTAACATATTAAAGTAGTTAAGAGGTGAACCTTGTATGAGCATTAAAGCTGAGGAAATCAGTGCTTTAATTAAAGAACAATTGGAACAATATAAAGACGAACTTATCGTTGATGAAGTAGGTACCGTTACTTATGTTGGTGATGGTATTGCTCGTGCACACGGTTTGGATAACGCTTTATCAGGAGAATTGTTAGAATTTTCTGACGGTACTTATGGTATGGCTCAAAATCTAGAAACAAACGATGTTGGTATCGTTATTTTAGGTGGTTATGAAGGTATCCGTGAAGGCGATGTTGTCAAACGTACGGGTAGAATCATGGAAGTTCCTGTTGGTGCAGAACTTATTGGACGTGTCGTTAATCCTTTAGGTCAACCCATCGATGGTAAAGGTGATCTTAAGACAACCAAAACTCGTCCAGTTGAAAAAAAGGCTCCAGGAGTTATGGATCGTAAGTCAGTTGATCAACCTTTACAAACTGGACTTAAAGCTATTGATGCTTTAGTTCCAATTGGCCGTGGACAACGTGAATTGATCATTGGTGATCGTAAGACTGGTAAAACATCAGTTGCTATTGATACGATCTTAAACCAAAAAGACCAAGACATGATCTGTATCTATGTTGCTATTGGACAAAAAGAATCAACAGTTAGCGCACAAGTGGAAACATTACGTCGTTTAGGCGCTATGGATTACACAATTGTCGTTAGTGCTGGTCCTGCTTCTCCCGCACCATTATTATGGTTAGCTCCATATACTGGTTCAGCAATGGGTGAAGAATTCATGTATAACGGTAAACATGTCTTGATTGTATTTGATGATTTATCAAAACAAGCAACTGCCTACCGTGAACTGTCATTAATTTTGAGACGTCCGCCTGGTCGTGAAGCTTATCCTGGTGATGTTTTCTACTTACATTCACGTTTACTTGAACGTGCAGCTAAGTTAAGTGATAAATTGGGTGGTGGTTCAATGACTGCTCTTCCATTTATCGAAACACAAGCTGGTGATGTTTCTGCATATATTCCTACTAATGTTATTTCGATTACTGATGGTCAAATTTTCTTGGATAGTGATTTATTCTATTCAGGGACTCGTCCAGCTATTGATGCTGGTACATCAGTTTCTCGTGTTGGTGGGTCAGCTCAAATTAAGGCTATGAAGAAAGTTGCCGGAAGCCTTCGTTTGTCTCTTGCATCATTCCGTGAATTAGAATCATTTTCTCAATTTGGTTCTGATTTAGATGCTGCAACACAAGCTAAATTAAATCGTGGTCACCGTACGGTTGAAGTTCTTAAACAACCTTTACACAAACCATTAGTTGTTGAAAAACAAGTTTTAATTTTATATGCGTTAACACATGGATTCTTAGATGCAGTTCCTGTTGATGATATTCTTCGTTTTGAAGGTGAAATTTCTGATTTCTTTGATAATAATCATAGTGATCTTTTAAATCACATCAAAGAAACAGGCGATTTACCTGATGAAGATAAATTTGACGCTGCAATCAAAGATTTTTCAGAAGGGTTCCAAGCAACTCCTGGAAAAAGCGTAAACTAAAAGTAAATGAAAGATGGTGAGAATTAATGGGTGCTTCATTAATGGAAGTAAAGCGTCGAATCGCTTCAACTAAGAAAACAGGACAAATAACTGGTGCAATGCAAGTTGTTTCGACTGCTAAGTTAAGCCAAATTCAACGTCATACTCAAAGTTATCAAATATATGCTTCTAAAATTAGAAGTGTCATTACCCATCTTGCCCAATCTCACCTTTTAGATGCTAAAGCTGGAAAAGCAAAACAATCAGCTGAGGATGATGATTCAGTATTTTCAGGCTTCGATATGCTACAAAAGAGACCTGTTAAGAAAAGTGGTTATTTAATTATTACGTCTGATCGTGGTTTAGTCGGTAGTTACAATAGTAACGTGATTAAGCAAACATTAGATTTAATGAAAAAAAATGGTCACACTGTGGACAATGCTGTTGTTATTGCTGTTGGTGGTACTGGCGCAGACTTCTTTAAAAATAGAGGATATGATGTTGCCTACGAATATCGTGGTGTAAGTGATATTCCAACATTTGTTGAAGTTCGTGAAATTGTTAAATCAATGGTGACAATGTATAGCAGTGAAGTCTACGATGAACTATTTGTTTGTTATAATCATTTCGTTAACAGTTTACAATCAGACTTTCATTCTGAGCAAATGCTTCCAATTTCGGAAGTGAACATGGATTCAGAAGATGTTGAAGCGTCTAATGTAATGGGGAACGAAGATTATGACATGGAACCTTCAGGAGATGCAATTCTTGAAGTTGTTCTACCTCAGTTTGCGGAAAGCTTAGTATATGGTGCGATTTTAGATGCTAAAACAGCTGAACATGCTTCAAGTTCTACAGCAATGAAATCTGCGACAGATAATGCCAAAGATATTATTTCATCGTTAGAACTGACGTATAATCGTGCACGTCAAAGTGCTATTACAACAGAAATTACAGAAATTACTGGTGCAACAGCTGCTTTAGAGTAAAATGACAGGAGGAATACAGAAGATGAGTCTCGGTAAAGTTGTTCAAGTTATCGGGCCCGTCGTCGATGTACAATTCTCTTTAAACGAAACCTTACCAGATATCAATAATGCGTTAAAAGTTACCCGTGAAGATGGTTCTGTTCTAATTATTGAAGTTACGCTTGAATTAGGTGACGGAGTTATGAGAACAATCGCCATGGATTCTACGGATGGCTTGCAACGTGGAACGGTTGTTGAAGACACAGGTGCTTCAATTTCTGTCCCTGTTGGTGAAGATACTCTTGGTCGAGTGTTTAACGTTTTAGGAGATACCATCGATGGTGGTCCTGAATTTAGTAAAGATGCAGAACGTAGCAGTATCCATAAAGATGCTCCTACGTATGATCAATTAAGTGCAAGTACTGAAGTTCTTGAAACAGGAATTAAAGTTATTGACTTGTTAGCCCCTTATATCAAAGGTGGTAAGATTGGATTGTTCGGTGGTGCCGGTGTTGGTAAAACTGTTTTAATCCAAGAATTGATTCATAATATTGCTCAAGAACATAATGGTATTTCAGTGTTTACCGGTGTTGGTGAACGTACTCGTGAAGGTAATGACCTTTACTTCGAAATGAAAGAATCCGGCGTGTTAGAGAAGACAGCCATGGTGTTTGGTCAGATGAACGAGCCGCCTGGTGCCCGTATGCGTGTTGCATTGACTGGTCTTACAATTGCGGAATACTTCCGTGATGAAAAAGGACAAGATGTGCTATTGTTTATTGATAATATCTTCCGCTTTACACAAGCCGGATCTGAAGTTTCAGCCTTATTAGGTCGTATTCCTTCAGCCGTAGGTTACCAACCAACATTAGCTACTGAAATGGGTCAATTGCAAGAACGTATTACGTCAACTAAAAAAGGTTCAGTTACATCAATTCAAGCAGTATATGTTCCTGCCGATGATTATACTGATCCCGCTCCTGCAACAACGTTTGCCCATTTGGATGCAACAACTAACTTGGAACGTAGTTTAACGCAACAAGGTATTTACCCAGCTGTTGATCCATTGGCTTCAACTTCAAGTGCTTTGACACCTGAAATTGTTGGAGAAGAACATTATCGTGTTGCTACGGAAGTTCAACATATGTTACAACGTTACCGTGAATTACAAGATATTATTTCTATTTTAGGTATGGATGAATTATCTGATGAAGAAAAAGTGATTGTAGCACGTGCACGTCGTATTCAATTCTTCCTTTCACAAAACTTTAATGTTGCCGAACAATTTACAGGGAAACCTGGATCATATGTACCAATTGCTGAAACAGTTCAAGGATTTAAAGATATTCTTGATGGTAAATATGATGCTCTTCCTGAAGATGCTTTTAATGGTGTCGGCCCAATCGAAGATGTTATTGAAGCAGCAAATAAGATGGCAAAATAGGGGGTAATAACAGATGGCTGAAGATTCAGTTTTGACCGTTAGTATCGTCACTCCTGATGGTAGTGTTTATGACAATAAAGCTAAAATGGTTATTGTCAAAACGCCCAGTGGAGAAATGGGTATTTTACCCAATCATATTCCAGTTATTGCTTCCCTTGAAATTGACGCAGTCAGAATCAAAGTAAGTGATAGCCAAGAAGATAAAGTTGCCGTAAGTGGTGGATTCATCGAATTTTCAAAAAATGTCGCAACGGTTGTTGCAAATGCAGCAGAATGCCAAGAAGATATTGATGAAAAACGAGCACAAGCTGCTAAAGCGCGTGCTGAACAGATGATTTCTACAGCGAAAGAAACAAAAAATAAAAATGAACTTAAAAGATCTGAAATTGCGCTTAGACGTGCAATTAACCGGATTAAAGTTTCTAAACATTAATCGATTAAAGGACGCTGAAAAAATTCAGCGTCCTTTTTTTGTATACATATTAAATATTTCATTTTTGTTACAAATATTAGCGACAAGTCGTGCAAAATATGCTATGCTTATGACGAATAAATTTTAGGAGTGTTTTGATGAATACTGTGGGGATACAATCACTAGTCACTTTAATGAGTCATTTAATGTTTATCGTAATTGCTTTTTGGGCAATTCAAGGGTTACGGATAGACAGATTTTTCCCACAAAGTAACCAGCAAAGAATTAGAGTATTAATTGTTTTGTTGGCTATTTTGTTAGGATACACAAGTAGTACTTTTTTCTTAAATTTTATTGATAATGTACGTAATTTAGTTTTTTTAGTTAAATAATGACGGAGGAATAACAGTGGAAAAAATTATTGTCAAGGGTGGAAACACACTCAACGGAACAGTTCGCATAGAAGGCGCTAAAAATGCAGTATTACCCATTTTGGCAGCTGGCATTTTAGCAAGTACTGGCGAAAATACATTATCAAATGTGCCAGTTTTATCTGATGTTTTCACAATGAATAATGTGCTACGCTTTTTAAATTTAGATGTTGATTTTAATGAAGAAACTAATGAAGTCAAAATGAGTGCTGCTAAAGAATTATCACCAGAGGCACCATTCGAATACGTCTCAAAAATGCGTGCATCGATTGTGGTAATGGGTCCTCTTTTGGCACGTCTTAAACATGCAAAAATTGCAATGCCTGGTGGCTGTGCAATTGGTTCACGTCCAATTGATTTACATTTAAAGGGTTTTGAAGCAATGGGCGCACATATTGAACAATATGATGGCTACGTAGAAGCTACTGTAGATGAATTAAAGGGTGCTAACATTTATCTTGATTTTCCAAGTGTAGGTGCAACACAAAATATTATGATGGCAGCAACATTAGCGACTGGAACAACTGTGATTGAAAACGTTGCAAGAGAACCAGAAATTGTTGATTTAGCTAACATTTTAAATAAAATGGGTGCTAAAGTTCAAGGTGCTGGAACGGAAACAATCCGTATTCATGGGGTGAAAGAACTTCATGGTGCAGAACATGCGGTTGTCCAAGATCGCATTGAAGCAGGGACTTTTATGGTCGCAGCAGCAGTGACTCAAGGCAATGTTTTAATTGAAGATGCAATTGCAGAACACAATAAACCATTAATCTCTAAATTAGAGGAAATGGGTGTAACAGTTATACAAGAAGAAAATGGCATTCGAGTGATTGGAACAGATAAAATCAAACCAACAACCGTTAAAACGATGCCTCATCCAGGGTACCCAACGGATATGCAGCCTCAAATGACTGTCCTTCAATTAATGGCATCTGGGACAAGTGTTTTAACGGAAACAGTTTTTGAAAATCGTTTTATGCATCTTGAAGAATTACGTCGAATGAATGCTAATTTCAAAATTGAAGGAAATTCAGTTGTGATGTATGGACCAACAGATTTTAATGGTGCAGAAGTTGCTGCAACTGATTTAAGAGCAGCTGCAGCACTTGTACTAGCTGGATTAGTGGCTCGTGGATACACACAAGTGACACATCTTGAATATCTTGATCGTGGTTACTATCATTTTAACCAAAAATTAGAAGCTTTGGGTGCTGAAATTAAGCGTATTGATGATGATACACAAAACTTAATTATTAAGACATCAAGTGAAGCACAATAGAAGAAAATGTCCATTTTGGACATTTTTTTATTGTGCATGTATATGGTATAATGGCTACATTAGTATAAGTTTTTAAGCGCCGAGAGGAGAAACATAATGGCTAAAGATATTGGTATTGATTTAGGAACTGCAAACGTGTTAATTAATGTTCAAAATAAAGGAATTGTCTTAAATGAACCATCTGTTGTCGCAATCGACACAAAATCAGGTCGGGTATTGGCAGTTGGATCAGAAGCATACAAAATGGTTGGTAGAACACCTGGTAGTATTAGAGCAATTAGACCTATGAAAAATGGTGTTATCGCTGATTTTGATATTACGGAACAAATGTTAACTTACTTTATTAAAAAATTAAATGTGAGTGGTTTTTTATCAAAACCAAATATTTTAATCTGTTGCCCAACAAATATTACATCAATCGAACAAAAAGCAATTATTCAAGCTGCTGAAAAAGCTGGTGGTGGCAAGGTCTTCCTTGCTGAAGAACCTAAAGTCGCAGCTATTGGCGCGGGATTAGATATCTATCAACCTCGTGGTAGTTTAGTGATTGATATTGGTGGTGGAACAAGTGATGTTGCGGTTATTTCATTAGGTGATATTGTCGCAAGTCGTTCATTACGTGTTGCTGGTGACCAATTGAACAATGATGTTATTAACTTTGTTAAACAAAAACATAGCCTTCAAATTGGTGAACATACAGCTGAAAAAGCTAAAATCGAAATTGGGACGGTTTTCCCAGATAATCGTGCCTTAGAAATGGAAATTCGTGGACGTGACGTTGTTACTGGTTTACCAAAAACAATCGTGATTACTTCTGCTGAAATAGAAGAAGCGACTCATGATACAATGCAATCAATCGTTGCAGCAACAAAAGAAGTACTTGAACAAACACCACCAGAATTAGCATCAGATATTATTGATACTGGTATTATTTTAACAGGTGGTGGTGCGTTATTAAATGGGGTTGATTTATTAATGTCAACGAATTTAAATATTCCTGTCATGGTTTCTGAATCACCATTAGATGACGTTGCAAAAGGAACAGGATTCTTGTTAGAACATATTGAAAAACAAGGTAGATAACAACTGCAATACTGGTTATTATGGGAGGTCTATTAACGGGGCAATCTGTTGATGGACCTTTTAATATAGGAGGTGTCATTAATTGATGCAAAACTTAATGTTAGCACCAATCAAGTTTTATCAAAAATTTATTTCACCGATGTTTCCACCTAGTTGCCGGTATTATCCGACGTGCTCAAACTATATGATTAAAGCTATTCAAAAACATGGCGCAAAAGGCATTATTATGGGTATTGGTAGAATTTTACGATGCCATCCTTTTGTTAAGGGCGGATTTGATCCAGTGCCTGATTACTTTACCGTACGTAGAAATAAGAACCCAAAAGGAGAAAGTCAACATGTCTAAGAAAGAAAAAGAAATTGAAGTTGCAGAGAATGATATTAAAATTAACGGCGAAGACGCTGTTTCATTAACAGTCGGTGGCATTGAGATTGGGACAGTTATGGCAAAAGACACAAAATTTGTTGCAACGTTGAGTAATGGTGAAATATTTAAAGCAAAAACGCGTGATGAAGGAATTGATACATTATTACGTGATTTCCATTTGCATCGTGGCTAAGTAGTTAAGTAACTATTAATGGTAGTTGATTCAGAAATTTAATGAAATAAGTAACACAGTGTGGAGGGAAATTCTATGAGTAGTAGAAAAGATGAGGTCGATAGTGAAGCAAGAATCGATTATGGGATTATTTTCGCTGTCCTAGTTTTAGCAATCATCGGACTTGCTTCAACTTATGTAGCGGCGTCCCATGATACTAGTACGACTTCAATTGTTAGTCAGATGGTTTCCCAGTTAATGTGGTACGCCGTTGGTATTATTGCAATTGTTGTCATTATGCAATTTGACTCAGAACAGTTGTGGCGCATTGCTCCCATTGGGTACGGCGTCGGAATATTTTTATTGACGATTGTCTTAGTTGTTTATAGTAAACCTTTATTTATCAGTACAGGAGCTAAAAGTTGGATACCGATTGCTGGTTCATTGACATTTCAACCATCAGAAGTAATGAAACCAGCTTTTATTCTAATGTTGGCTCGCGTCGTTACGGTACATAATAATACGTATCCAACGCACAGGCTAAGTACGGATATGATTTTATTGGCCAAAATGATTGCATGGACGGTACCAGTTGCTGTTCTATTGAAACTTCAAAATGATTTCGGAACAATGCTAGTTTTCTTTGCCATTTTAGGTGGGGTTATCTTGGTGTCCGGCATTACTTGGAAAATTATTGGTCCGGCATTTGGTGCAGTGACGATTATCGGTGGAACTGCGTTATACATGGTTATTTCAACAACGGGTCGAGCAATTCTAGAAAAAGTTGGATTTGCTGCTTACCAGTTTGATCGGATTGATAACTGGTTAAATCCATCAAAGGATACATCTGGGTCTGGCTATCAAGTATGGCAAAGTATGAAAGCCATTGGATCAGGTCAATTGACTGGTAAAGGGTTCAATGTTTCAAATGTTTATGTGCCCGTTCGTGAATCTGATATGATTTTCTCTGTGATTGGAGAAAACTTTGGATTTATTGGTGGTTGTGTTTTAATTTTCATCTATTTTTTATTGATTTATCGAATGGTTCGAGCAACTTTTGATACAAAAAATGAATTTTATGCGTACCTATCTACAGGGGTTATTATGATGATTTTATTCCATGTTTTTGAAAATATTGGAATGAGTATCGGATTATTGCCTCTAACGGGTATTCCATTACCCTTTGTTAGTCAAGGTGGATCTGCCCTGATTGGGAACATGATTGGGATTGGATTGATTATGTCAATGCGATACCATCATAAGAGTTATATGTTCAGTAGCGAAGAGGAAGACTTTGATTAAATAATGGTGCAGTGATTCTATTTCAGAATCGCTGTTTTTTTAAAATTAGGAGGTTTCTGACAATGATAGACTTTTATTGGTATCCCAAATGCTCAACTTGTAGAAAAGCAAAACAATGGTTAGATGAAAATAAGGTTGATTACCATTTGATAGACCTCATTCAAGAGACACCAAAGGCAGATTTAATTGAAAAGTGGTTGACTGAATCTAATCAACCGATGACTTACTTTTTCAATACGCATGGTGATAAATATCGTAAATTAAATTTAAAAGATGAGTTGCCAACGATGTCTATTAGTCGGGCAAGTCACCTTTTGGCATCAGATGGGATGTTAATGAAACGACCTATTTTAACGGATGGAACGACAATTACGACGGGGTTTAAAGAAGCAATTTTTAAAGAAGTTTGGTTAAATAAATAAAAGTATTGACATTAAATTTTAATCTGGTTATAATCAAATACAATAAGAAATACAGATAAGACGTTTAGAAAAGATGAGTAGGTTTTAGTAATGAGTTAAGAGAGTCTCGGTAGCTGAAAAGGGATCGAAATTACGGAATTGAAGATGGTCTTGGAACGTTTGGTGGATGAGCATTGTTAATCCACCTTGGGTACGCCCAATACAGCGAAAGGGTATCGATTAAGTGATTAATCTGTACTTGATGAGATTGTTATCGTGAGATGGCAATAAAACAAGGTGGTAACACGTGAAGTTTATGGCTTCTCGTCCTTCCGTTTATTAAACGGGGGATGAGGAGTTATTTTTTTACAAAAAATGAGGAGGGATTTAGATGATTGAATTTAAAAATGTATCAAAAGAGTTCATCACAAATAACGGTAAAGTGAGTGCTGTTTCTAATTTAAACTTGTCGGTCGAAGATGGGAGTATTTTAGGAATTGTTGGTTATTCAGGCGCTGGTAAGAGTACTTTAATTAGAATGTTGAATGGATTGGAAACACCCACTTCAGGTGAAGTTGATGTTAATGGAGCTAAGATGGCCTCATTAACAGGTAAGGCGTTAAGAAAACAACGTCAAAAAATTGGTATGATTTTTCAACATTTCAACTTACTCTGGTCACGAACGGTTGTAGAAAATATTATGTTTCCATTGGAAATTGCTGGGTTAAGTAAAACTGAACGTTTGGCTAAAGCTGAGGAATTGACAGCATTAGTTGGCTTAAAAGGAAAAGAAAATGCATATCCTTCTGAATTATCGGGTGGACAGAAGCAACGTGTGGGGATTGCCAGAGCATTAGCCAATGATCCTGAAATTCTTATCTGTGATGAAGCAACTAGTGCCTTAGATCCACAAACGACGGATGAAATTTTAGATTTATTACTTCAAATTAATCATAAATTGAATTTAACAATTGTCTTAATTACACATGAAATGCACGTCGTTCGTAAAATATGTGATCATGTTGCCGTGATGGAAGATGGTAAATTAGTTGAAAGTGGACTTGTCTTAGACGTCTTTAAACGACCAAAACAAAGTGTGACAAAACGATTCGTTAACCAAGAAGTGACACCAGCTTTGCATGATACTGAAATTGCGGTGAATGAATTAATCGAAGCTTATCCACAAGGTTTGATTGTGCAATTAACCTTTCATAGTACGCAAACGCAAATGCCGATTATTTCTGAAATGTTAAGACAGATACCAGAAGTTGATTTTAATATTGTTGAAGGGTCAATTCATCAAACACAAGGTGGGCCAATTGGAACGTTATATATTCAATTAACTGGGCCAAAAACCAGCTTGGACCAAGCAATTCCATTCTTACAAAAAATGAAAGTAGAAACGGAGGTACTTCATTATGGGGACTAATACGTGGGCATCATATTTTAATTTTAGCGCTGTTAATTGGGCTGATTTTTGGTCAAATACTTGGGAGACAATTAGTATGACCTTAATTTCCACAGTGGCAGTTGTTATTTTGGGTATTCTTTTAGGACTTGTGTTATTTGAAACGAAGCAGAAAACGACTGGTAAAATTACATTCTGGGCTAAAGTCATTAATTGGGTTGTTTCAGCTTTAGTGAACATTTTCCGTTCTATTCCATTTATTATTTTAATTGTGCTATTATTGCCATTTACAAAAGCGTTAGTTGGATCAATTATTGGACCAGTAGCAGCGTTACCTGCTTTAATTATCTCGGCCGCACCATTTTATGCACGAATGGTTGAACTTGCTTTTCGTGAAATTGATTATGGTGTAATTGAAGCCGCAGAAGCAATGGGCGCTAACAAAGGCCAAATTATTTGGAAAGTCTTATTGCGAGAAAGCCTACCTGCGCTTATTTCAGGAGCTACCGTTACCGGCATTACAATTATTGGATATACCGCAATGGCTGGAACAATCGGTGCTGGTGGATTAGGAAATTGGGCCTTCATTGAAGGTTATGGTGCCAATAATAATACGGTGACACTAGTTGCTACTGTTACAATCATTATCATTGTTGCTATTTTTCAACTGCTTGGTGATCGTTCAGCTAAATTAATTGATAAACGGAATAATTAGGAGGGCAGCATGAAAATAAATAAAAAAATCATTTTTTTGCTTTTCTTCTTACCCCTTTTATTAGCTGGGTGTGGCAAGAAATCAAGTGACATGACTACTTTGACAATTGGAGCTAGTAATCTACCGCATGCGGAGATATTAGCTCACGTAAAACCAATATTGGCAAAAGAAGGCATTGATTTAAAAGTAAAAGTTTTCCAAGATTACGTCATGCCTAATAAAGCGACTGAATCTGGTGATTTAGATGCCAATTATTTCCAACATAAACCCTTTTTAGATAATTGGAATAAACAAAATAATGGTGATTTGATAAGTGTTGGAAATGTTCATCTGGAACCAATTGGGGTCTATTCTAAACGAGTGACTCATTTAGCCGATTTGAAAAAAGGAAGCACTGTTTTAGTGTCTAATAGCATTTCAGATTATGGTCGTGTGTTAACTATTTTTAAAGATGCAGGTCTAATTACCTTGAAAAAAGGGGTAGATGTTGCGACGGCAAACTTTAACGATATTAAAACAAATAAATTACATTTGGTTTTTAAACATACGTATGAACCTAAATTAATGTCTGATTTGTATGAAAATAACGAAGGTGCGGCGATTGTGATTAATGCCAATTATGCGGTTGAAGCGGGATTGAATCCGACGAAACAAGCCATTGCGTTAGAGCGTAATACATCGTCATATGCGAATTTAGTCGCTGTGACACCAAAGAATAAAAATAATCCGGCCGTAAAAAAATTAGTCAAAGCATTACAATCAAAAAACACCCAAAAATGGATTTTGAAGACCTACAAGGGTGCAGTAATTCCAGCAAAATAGAAAGAATTGAAATTAGTCAGTGAAAGTGGGCTAATTCCAATTCTTTTTATTTTATTAATTAAATAAAGATTGTGAGTTACGGGACTTTATTGAAATGGACAATTTATTGGGATAGAATGAACTATATTAATGAATCGGAGGAATACTAAAATGTCGACACTTGAAGTTAAAAATTTACATGTAGAAATTGAAGATAAAGAAATTTTAAAAGGCGTTAACTTAAAGATGGCGACTGGTGAGGTGCATGCCATTATGGGACCAAATGGAACGGGTAAATCAACTTTATCTGAAGCTATTATGGGAAATCCAGCGTATAAAGTGACAGAAGGCGAAGTGTTACTGAATGGCGTGAATATTTTAGATTGGCCTGTTGATGAACGCGCTCGAGCAGGGCTATTTTTGGCAATGCAATATCCTTCAGAAATTCCTGGTGTGACTAATGCTGAGTTCATGCGTGCAGCCATTAATGCACGCCGTCCAGAAGATGACCAAATACCAATTCGAGAATTCTTAAAAAAATTAGATAAAATGATGACCACTTTAGATATGACAGAGGAAATGTCTGATCGTTATTTGAATGAAGGTTTTTCGGGTGGCGAAAAGAAACGTAATGAAATATTACAATTAATGATGATTGAACCTAAATTTGCTATCCTAGATGAAATTGATTCTGGTTTGGATATTGATGCGCTAAAAGTAGTTTCTCGAGGCGTCAATGAAATGTTGAAAAAAGCTGAATTTGGCACCTTAATGATTACGCATTATCAACGTTTATTGAATTATATTGTGCCTGATGTTGTACACGTTATGATGGATGGACGTGTTGTCAAAACGGGTGGCGCTGAACTTGCAGAAAAACTGGAAGAAGAAGGCTATGCTGGTTTACGTGACGAATTGGGGTTAGAAGTGACTTTAACAGACGAGAATGTTTAATGGAGGCCGTGAAATGAGTGATTTGAAGGTCTTAAAACAAAGTATTAGTGATTTTTCTAATCTAAAACAAGAACCCGATTGGTTCCAACACTTGAGAAGTGCTGCTTTTACAAAAATGACATCGTTAGAGCTCCCTTCATTTGAGAAAATTAGATATCAAAGATGGCCCATTGTACCGGAACAAGTGGTTTCAGAGTCAGGTGTAATTGAGGGTGATGTCAAAAAAATGGCTGAAAATACGTTCAGTCAAGTTGGGTCACGGACTTTAAGTTTGAATTTATCAGATGAGTTGAAAGCCAAGCACGTTATCATTTGTGATTGGTCAACAGCGCTATTAGAACATGCTGAGTTAGTCCAAAAGTATTTTATGACTAAAGCAGTTAAATGGGATGATGACCGGTTAACCGCAACTCATTTGGCACAATTAACGAGTGGGCTATTTATTTATGTTCCTAAAAATGTGGTCCTAGATCAGCCTATCACCACTTATTTAACGCAGGATGCACGTGATGGCCAAGATTATGTCCATCACGTCTTAATTGTTGCAGCTGAAAATAGTCAGTTTTCATATTTAGAAAATCGTTCTACCTTAGGAAATAAGGCAGCAACTGCGAATATTATTGTTGAAGTGATTGCTGAAGCGAATAGCCAAGTTAAATTTGCTGGCGTTGATCAATTAGGTGAACAGACCACTGCCTATATTAATCGTCGTGGCTATTTACTCGATAACGCAAAAATTGACTGGTCAATCGGGTTACTTAATGATGGCAATATTATTGGTGATTTCGATTCTGATTTAATTGGTGCGGGGTCGCATGCTGACGTTAAAGTGGTTGCGATTTCGACGGGTAACCAGATTCAAGGAATCGATACGCGTGTGACGAATTATGGCAAACATTCAATTGGGCAAATTCTGCAACATGGGGTTATTTTATCGCGTTCAACGTTAACGTTTAATGGAATCGGCCATATTATTAAAGGTGCAAAGGGTGCAAATGCGCAACAAGAAAGTCGCGTGCTCATGTTATCCACAAAAGCTCGGGGTGACGCCAATCCTATTTTATTAATTGATGAAAATGACGTTCAAGCGGGGCATGCTGCGAGTGTCGGACGTGTCAATCAGGAACAACTCTATTATCTGATGAGTCGTGGGCTACACAAAGAAGAGGCAGAACGACTTGTTATTCGGGGATTCTTAGGCCCTGTGTTAACGGCAATTCCAGCAGTTGATGTTCGAGCAAGACTCATTGAAACAATAGAAGGGAAACTCATTAATGGCCAAAAATTTGAAAAAGTATCGCAATGATTTTCCTATTTTAAAACAACTTGTAAATGACGAACCGCTGATTTACTTTGATAATGCAGCGACTGTTCAGAAACCACAGATGGTTATTGATGCTATCTCAAAGTATTATGAAAATGATAATGCAAATGTCCATCGTGGTGTGAATACGTTAGCTGAGCGTGCGACTGAACAATTTGAAGCTACACGACAATTAGTGGCTGATTTTATTCAGGCAACAAGTGCATCTGAAATTTTATTTACAAAAGGGACAACTGAAAGCTTGAACTGGGTGGCACGAGGTTTTGCACAAAATCGATTAGAGGCTGGGGATGAAATTCTGATTTCCATTATGGAACATCATAGTAATCTCGTCCCTTGGCAACAAGTGGCTCAAGCAACTGGTGCTAAACTAGTTTATGTTGGCATAACCGATGACGGTCAGATAGACGTTGACGATGCAAAATTAAAAATGACAGCCAAAACGAAAATTGTATCGTTAACGCAGATTTCAAATGTGTTAGGGAGTATTACGCCAATTAAAGAATTAACCGCGATGGCACATGCAGTTGGTGCAATCGTCATTTGTGATGGCGCACAGTCAGTTCCTAATATGCCAATTAATGTACAAGATTTGGATGTTGATTTTTTTGCTTTTTCAGGTCATAAAATGGGCGCCGCAACTGGAATTGGTGTTTTGTATGGAAAAAGAACGTATTTAAATGACATGCAACCCCTTGAATTTGGTGGTGAGATGATTGAACTTGTTGAAGAACAACAGTCAACTTTTAAAGAAATTCCATGGAAATTTGAAGCAGGGACACCTAATATTGAAGGGGTTATCTCTTTGGGTGCAACCATTCATTATTTAAACGAAGTGGGAATGGCGAATATTCATGCACATGAACAGATGCTAGTTAAGGACTTAATGCCTAAATTAAAAGCGATTCCAGGTGTGACGGTTTATGGACCAGCTGATAGTGACAAACGTTCAGGCGTTATTTCCTTTAATTTGGCAGGATTGCATCCACATGATGTTGCGACGGCGCTAGATATGCAAGGAATTGCGGTCCGCGCAGGACATCATTGTGCGCAACCACTTATGAAACGAATGGGTGTTTCATCAACCGTTCGGATCAGTTTTTACCTTTATAATACATTGGCAGAAAATCAGAAATTTATTGAAGCGTTAATCGCCACAAAGGAGTTCTTTAAAAATGGGACTATCTAAATTAGATCATTTATACCGACAAGTTATTTTGGAACATGCAACGCATCCGCATCATCATGGGGCGTTAGTTAATGGGCAGAAAGCGATTGAACTTAGAAATCCAACTTGCGGGGATGTCTTGAAAGTTGAACTCGTGATGGCAGATGATAAAGTTCAAGAAGTGGCTTTTTCGGGGACTGGTTGCACAATTAGTCAGGCGTCCGCAAGTATCATGACAGATGAAATAATTGGTAAATCAAAAGAAGAAATAGAAGAAATGGTAACGACATTTTCAAAAATGGTCACAGGTGAAGCAATTGACGATGCTCTTTTAGGTGAAGCAGCTATTTTAGAAGGTGTTGCACAATTTCCTGCACGGATTAAATGTGCGACATTAGCTTGGAAAGCAGCTTATCAAGCTGTTAATTTAGAAAATTAGAAAGGAGGAATCAGTATGAAAGAATTAGATGTTGGTGGCGAATACGAATACGGATTTAAAGATGATTTTGAACCGATTTATTCAACTGGACGTGGCTTAACGGAAGCAATTGTTCGAGAAATTTCGGCAGTCAAGAATGAACCAGCGTGGATGTTGGATTACCGGCTTCGCGCATTTGCCTTGTATCAAAAGATGCCAATGCCAAGTTTTGGTCCTGATTTATCAAAATTAGATTTGGCTAACATGCGTTATTTTCAACGTGCCAGCGATAATGTCGCTAGAGATTGGGATGATGTCCCAGATAAGATTAAAGAGACATTTGATCGACTTGGTGTACCAGAAGCTGAACGTCAATATTTGGCTGGTTCTTCGGCGCAATATGAGTCAGAAGTAGTTTATCATCATATGCGTGAAGATTTTGAAAAATTGGGTATTATTTTTATGGATACTGATTCTGCCGTTCAAGAATATCCCGAATTAGTGAAACAGTATTTTGGCAAATTAGTGCCTGCTTCTAATAATAAATTTTCGGCTTTAAACTCAGCAATTTGGTCTGGTGGTACTTTTATTTATGTACCTAAAGGTGTGAAGACGGAAGTGCCTATTCAAAGTTATTTTAGAATTAATGCTGAGAATACAGGGCAGTTTGAACGGACCTTGATTATTGTTGATGAAGGCGCAAGTGTGAACTATGTTGAGGGATGTACAGCACCTAATTATTCTGCAGATAGTTTGCATGCTGCTGTGGTTGAAGTCAATGTCATGAAAGATGCATACTGTCGATATACAACGATTCAAAACTGGTCGGATAATGTGTACAGTTTAGAGACGAAACGTGCGAGAGCTTTGGAAAATGCGACAATGGAGTGGGTCGATGGAAACCTTGGCTCAAAAGTCACAATGAAATATCCAAGTATTTATTTGGATGGTCAAGGGGCTCATGGCACAATGTTATCAATTGCGTTTGCTGGCGGGAATATCATTCAAGATACTGGTGCAAAAATGATTCACAATGCGAAAAATACAACTTCTTCGATTGTCTCTAAATCATTATGTAAAGATGGTGGTCGGGTTGATTATCGTGGTTATTTAAAATTTGGCCGACATAGCGATGGCTCATTTGCGCATGTTGAATGTGACACGATTATCATGGATGATCAATCTGCGAGTGATACGATTCCTTTTAATGAAATTTTGAATGGGAATGTTTCAATGGAACATGAAGCAAAAGTGTCTAAAATTTCTGAAGAACAATTATATTATTTGATGAGTCGTGGCATTTCTGAAGCTAAGGCAACAGAAATGATTGTGATGGGATTTGTTGAACCTTTTACGAAGGAATTACCAATGGAATACGCTGTTGAGTTGAACCGTTTGATTGAATATCAGATGGAAGGTAGTGTCGGGTAATCCAATTTTTAGCACCAGAACCGTTTATTTATCAATGTTTCTGGTGCTTTTTTTGGCTCTTTGTCAACTGTTGTTAGATAATATTATGGGCTCTATGTCAAATAGTGTTGATGAAGCAAAAAATGATAAAACTAAAGCTGAAGAATCTTGGTTCTATACTTTTGAGTGTTGATGAGAAATCATCAGCACTATTTTTTCGCAAAAAAAAGAACATAAAGTTCTCACATGATAAAATTAAAAGCGACTAAACTACAATCTTAGGAGTGTGAACTTCATGTCCACTAATAATGATATACGAAATTTACTTGATATCCAAGACAAAAATATTTTATTTTGTGAGAATGCCGTCACGACAGTGACTTACCATCAAAGAAAAATCAAAAAGGTTGATGCTACTTTCACTTATATGCCGAAATGCTGCGAAAGATGTGGCGTTATCAATACTAATTTCACAGTTGTCAAAAATGGAATGAAAACATCTATGATTCTCTTACCACGAATAAGCCATTTTGACACCTATCTTAAATTAAAAAAACAACGTTTCTTCTGTAAGGCTTGTCAGGAAACATTTACCGCAAGGACAACTATCATTGAAACTGGATGTCATCTTCCAACCGCTATTAAACGTTTAGCGCTTCTTTACTTATCAGATATTTCTTCCATCAAGACCATTTCAAAGCGTGTTGGTATTTCTATTTTTAAATACACTTGAAAATCAGTATCAGACAAGACTGGATGCACTTGCCTGAAGTACTCTGTTTTGATGAAGTCCGTCTCACTAGTAACGTTTTAGGTGGTTTAAGTTTCATATATTTAGATGGAAAAAATGGGAAAATCCTTGATATCTTACCAGATCGTAGGCAAACGACCTTAAAATCACATTTTTTCCATTATCCTAAAGAAGTCAGAGATAAAGTGAAGTATATTGTGATTGATATGAACGCCTCTTACGAGACGGTTATTAAAACGGTCTTCCCAAATGCCGCCATCATCTTAGATCGATTTCATATTGTCCAGCTTTTCCAAAAATCCTTATTTAGTACACGTGTGAACGTCTCTAAACAGTTATCTCGTAAAAAAGATGCGCTAGTATTAAAGCGTTATTGGAAAAAATTTAACAAGTATTCCGATAAACTCGATTATAAAAATTACCAACATTTTTGTTTATTTAAAGGACTTTTTACTGAACAAGACTTAATGGAACGATTGTTAGCCTATTCACCTGAACTTTCGGATGCCTATCATATTTATCAAGCTATTATTCGTATCATTAAATACAAAAAGACAGAAGAATTTCTTCCCTTTCTTGAAGAACTAGAAGAAAAAGGAACGCCGAATGATCTTTTTAAAACTTCAGTTCAATCAATAATCAAACACAAGGAACATATACTAAATGCCATTTCTCAGCCATATTCCAACGCAACATCAGAAGGCATAAACAATAAAATCAAAGTTATTAAACGCATATCCTTCGGTTACAGAACCTTCAATTCATTCAGAAACAGAATCTTCATAACGGCATAAAAAAAACCAAAGAATCGTAAGATTCTTCAGCTTTAGTTTTATCATTTTTTTGCTTCATCAACACTATTTGACATAGAGCCTTTAGAGAAATAAAAAAAGTAATCGAAACAGTTAAGGGTGCGATTACTAAATAAAAGGATACTAAATTTTTATTGTTTATTCTATATTTCAACAGATATCGTAGTGTATTTTTTAGGGAGTTCTTTTTCGGCAATAATTATGAGATCTAATATTCTTTGAAGTTCTTCTATTAAATCTTGGCGTTCCGTATTATGAAGAACTAAGTTGATCATTTTTTTAAAGCCACTTACATTTTCAAACGAACGATTATTATCATATCTCATTGTGCCTGTGTGCTTTTCAGAAAAATACATTCTATTGGTTTTGAGAAAATTAGATAAATCAAGGTCTTTTGAAAGTTGATTAAGGAAATTGGGATAAAATTTTTCAATTTCTGAAAATAATAGGAATGATTCGTCCCAATTTATCGGTTCAATTAATAAGAATATTTCAGATAGCTTTTCTTTGTTCTGGTTTAATATACGCATTCCGAGTTCTTTTTGCTTTTTTCCACAAAATTTAATAGTTGCAGCACCGTCATCCCAAAACGAACAATCATTTTCAAAAAGTCTTACTTCTTTATCGTTTTTAAGAAATTCTTCAGTCAAATTCACATTGAGACAAACGTATGGAGGTCTTAAAAATGCTATTTCATCTTTGTGCTTAAATAGCATTGCAGCAATCTCCTTTGGTCTAGCATATGCTAGCAAACTAACTATATAAAAATCGTCAGGTTGTGTATTCCAAAGTCCTTTAAGTTGATTTTCAATATAATCAAGATTAATTTCTAAAATAATTTTTTTAACAAGTTTTTTATCGATTCTACCTAGAGCAGACAGTAGCTCATGTAAGTTTCGCCAATCTCTAGGTTTACTCTCATTAAAAGACGTAACAATATCTTTGTAATCGATTTTTTGAGTTAGTTCTAATAAATTTTTCCGAGTTCGTCTGTTTAATCTCCTCTCTACAAAGAATTCTCTTCCGAAGAATATGTGAAATAAATCAAAAGAATCAATACTTGATAGAGTTTTTGATACAGAATATTTAAAAGATTTAAGCAATTTATCGAGTAACAGAGAAAATAGGTCATCAACTAATATAGGATTAATCCTAGCAATGGAAGAACAGAGAGATTCCACTATCCAAAATTGCTCCACATTAGAAGAATCAATTATATCCATTAATTTTTGTTTTGGTAATGAATGACTAAAATTTTTCAGCCATTTTTTATTCATTCCAATTCCAAGTCTGTTTATAAAGTAACCCAATCCACGAATACTTTCGATATCTAGTGAATTCACTAACTTAAAAAAATGAGCCATATTTAATTCTAATCCGAATTTTTCTTTTTCATAACTACTGAAATTGTACATATTATTTAATAAATTTCCAGCTGCATAAAATGAATCTGAGTCTATATTCTCAATTAAAGGTTTCAAGTTATTTCTTTCAACATTTAATAAATAGCTATAACCGTAATCTTTGTTATATCCATCAATTTTATCTAAAAGGAACAATGAATTTTTCTTACTGTCTAGAGAGGGTTCGTTAAAACAACGCTGAATCAAGTCTACACATAATTTGTCAGAGTATAGGAGATTGCTTATTTCGCAATGACCTCTAGAAGTGAAATTAGACAACCAAACTAATCCGAGTAAGTTAGGCTTCAATTTCAAAATATCATTTTGGACAAACTCAACTAGTTGTTTCACCTCCGCTCCATTAACCGTCTTGCAATATAAAAGGACGATTTCAGATGCCAATTGTAAATGAAGAACTCTTATGCCTTCTTCGTTTTGGATAATACATTCTTCTAATTTTAAGAAATCAAGAGCATCATCTAAAGAAGTTGTTATATCTGGAAATGAAGAAATAGAATTTCTTAACCAGCTATATTCTATGGCTTTATCCAATTGAAGAATTTGCTTAATCGCTATTAAGACAAGAATAAGGTCACTTCGATTGTGTTCTTGAATTAACGAAAAATTTTCTTGTAGTCTTTTCCATCCTTCAGATAGATTGTAGTTGAAAAGCCAAGGGGTTTCTTCTTTTGACGCAAATTCAATTAATCTCTCAAGAGGAGTATCCATATACAAATTGCCAATTGTAATAGAGTAGTAATTGTTTAAAATTGGAATTAGAGTTTCTGAATTTTTTAGGTAGTGTTCTTTAATTGCATCGATAGAGTCTTTTTTTACAATAGTAACAGTTTCCCTAGAGAAACTATCTTGAATTTTTGTGCGAGTAATGATCACTTTACGATGACTATTTACCGAATTGATACATTTTTCGATAAATGATAATGAAAATTGTTGGGCATCATCTATTATGAATAGAGATTGATAGCGATTGGGTTTAAATATTTGAAGAGGAATTTCTTCCTCCTTAAGAGAATTATCTAGTTTGAAAATCTCCCAATTTTTATATTTATAATCATAACCGATTTGATAAGCTGTAATTGATTTACCACATCCTGGTTCTGCTTCGATTAGTACATAATTGGTCTGTTTCAATTTTGAATGAGCAGAGCCAATTTGGGGTAGTCTGGCGCTTGATCCAACATCTGAGGGAAGAAGTCGATAACCAAGTAAGGCTCTCTCCATCCCGTTCTGATTTGAATAATCTATTTGTTGCCAGATATCTTTAGTATTATCAACCAAGTTTTCTACCAGGATGCGAGTGGAATCCATTGCATCCAAGTCTATCTGATTACCAGGAGAAATTCTGAAAAATAAATTTTGATTTTCTTTTGGATCAATTAATTCTTCAACAATTGTTTCATCATTTTCAGAATATCCCAAAATTAAAAAAGTGTAGATATTATCATGCAATAGTTCACTAATAATCTTCTTGTGTTCAACACTCAAATAGCCTGGTTCGTTCGGAAATGTCCATTTTCCATCTAAATTTCTTACGTCACCATGAGGTTTTATTAATTGTAGCTTTTCTCCATTAATTTCAGTTCCATAAAGATTTGTCCAAGAAACTTCAAGAAGATCATCCCAGTTTAAAGAAATAACTAATTTGATAAAGCCTTCATGAATCAATTTGCAGATATTGTTGTGGACATCTGAAGAAGTCTGATTGTGCTTATCTGTAGTAGCTTTAAAATATTTTTTAAAGCTATCAATTGCAGATGGATATTTAATAACATATCGGAATGCTTCTATAAGTTTATCAGTTTTATTACCAATAATATCTCGAGCCCTGATACCTTTGTTTTCTCCAAATTCTTCTTTAATTACTGGATTTTCATCTATAACTCTCCACATTATCATAGGAAATTGTGCATATAGAGGCATTCCAGCTTTTAGCGATGCTCCGGCACCCATAATCAGAACACCATTATGAACTCTTAATGATCCGATTAAATCGTTCATTTCTGGGGTTAGCATGTTACCACTCCTTTAAAAACTAGTAATAATTAAATTATATCAGCCTGTAGAGTTATATACAATGAACGTTACTATTAGAAAGAGATAGATGGAAAACAGAAAGTGGCCACTGTTTATAACGCATCATTGAGCTTCCTGAAAATATTCGAAATATCAGATAATACTTATTGAATATGCTGATTTGTTTGAATCGTATTGAACAGAATATATAAGTATTCATAACGCATGAATTCTTAACTAATTGGTTATTACATAAACATATATGTTAACATGAACTATATAAAAAATAATTGATGAAAGGATAAATGTATGAAGTCAATAATCAACATTAATAACATTCAAGACTATATTTTTAATATAGAAGTTTTAGATAGTAATTATTATAGAGGAGCACATCTAAAGAAATATATTCTCCTGATGAAATAGAAAATTTATTAAATAATGTTGATCGCATATTAAAAAAATTATTTGAAATAATATAGAGTGTTTGTGTGAGTCTGAATTCAGAACTATTTTTCTATAAATAAAGAAGTACAACTAGTAGATATAAATAATATAGAAGATAAGAATTAGTCCTAAAATATAGTTAATACAAGAAACAAACTTTCTCGTTCAAAATCAAATTATCAAAATGAAGGCGAAGTTTCAGCAACAGATGAGCAAATCTATCCATAGTGTGTTTTCCTTTGCCGAATAAGTTTGACATACTGAAGTATCTGAGATACTTTGATATTGTTTTTGAGAAGTAACAGATTGATAGGTTTCAATCCTTTGGACGGACGTTGAAATTCATAATTAAGTTAAAAGGTTTTGAATATAATTAACAAAAGAAGGTTTTTCACTTGAAAGAAATAATTTTAATATTGGTTCCAATATTAGTTGGGTATTTAATAAATAGCAAGTTAGAAAGAGACAAAAGTATGAATGATAAAAAAAGAGAAATTTACGAAGATTTTTTGAACTCAATAACTTTAATTCTTTTTGAAGGTGGTTTAACTTATGTTGAAAGTGTAGATAAAGTTAAGTTAGATATGATTTCTGGTTACGAAAGAATTAAATTATGGGGTTCTGAAGAGGTTATTGTTGCAGTAAATGATTTGTTTGCGAATCAAATTGAAGCTCAAAAAACCCCAGGATCATTAACTCAAGAACAAATGAAAGAACCCTATTATCAAATGATTATGGAAATGAGAAGAGATTTAGGAAAAAAAGATAAATTTAATTTAGATGAAAAAAATATTCAAATAGTAAAGCTTTAGACCCTTCGTGGTCTTTTTATTTTGGCTCTATGTCAAATAGTGTTGATGAAGCAAAAAATGATAAATGAAGTGCAACAAAAAAGTTAGACATTTAATATTATTTAAAAGGCTAAGGTATGACTCCAATAGAATTTGGAAGCATGCCTTTTAATTTACAAGAAATTTGGGTTATATTAAACTAATCTACGTATTATTTGCTAATTGAATTAATTCTTTTAAATCTGGATAAAATTAAATTTTGACCAAGTGATTTGGACAAAATATGGCTTAATTGTTTCACGATTATTTGAGATAATAATTATGAGGTGAGATATATGGATATTAATACACAAATAAAATATGAACGTGAAAAATTAAATTTATCTAGAGAGAAATTTGTAAAGTGTCTATTTGAGAAAACTGGCCTTAAGGTTTCTCAAAAAACTGTGCAGCGATGGGAAAAAGGCGAATCACTCAGTACTATTGAGGTACAATGTTTATCAGAATTATTTGATGTTAAGGCTTCAGATTTAATCGATGTAGATAAAGAACCTATAGCTATTTCTAAAGAGTCCTTATATAATTTTGGGAAAAAGATTTTAGATTATTCAAGTATAGATAATTTCAAAGATTTGATGGAGCTTTTTTATATTACGAATAATGCTAGAGTTCAATTTGTGCCGAGATATGATATTGAGTTGCAAGGGGTAAATAATTTACTTTCTTCCGAAAGTGATGATTTTCAAGCAATAAGGTTTATTAATCATTTTTTTTATTGGTTGGAGGGTTGTAATGAGACTGATACGACTAATAATCTTCATGAATCAATTATGATTCATGAAGATACAGTAGGATCAAGGAGCCGTTATGATCCTAGAACAATACTAGATGCTGAAGAAATGACATTGATTAAAGAAGGAATTATTTCTGAACTTTATTGGTTTACTCATGAAGTATCTGACCATTTGTATGAAAAAGATGAAAATAGAATAATCAATAGTAATTATTTTGTTAAAAATAATATATTTTCTTAGGAGTGATTAAATGAACAGAGGATTAATATTAGGGAATAAAATAAAAGAAGCAAGAAAAAATAAGGGTGTAACTCAGCAAGAGTTAGCTGAAAAGTTAAATATAAATCCACAATATATCAGCAAGTGGGAAAATGGAAAGATGGATTTTGAGATACCAATTACGAAGGAGAGCTGTAATTATCTAGAGATAGATTTTGATAATTTGTTGGATAATCGCCGAATGCATATTGAAAAAAGTGAAAAACTAATATATTTTGGTGAAAATGTATTAGAATTAGTGAATGAAAAGTTACCAAAAGAATTTTACAAAAAATATCGGTTAATAAATAAAGAGCAATATTTATTGTTTCCAACAGTATCTTGTCAATATCTACTAGATGAAATAGATGTAATACTCAAGAAAGAATTGTCTAACTTTGATTTCGAAAAAAATCAAACTTTTGTTAAAAGTATGCTTGGTAGAACCAGAACTAAAATAAACTCTAAAGCAGTAAAAAATATTCGCGAAATATTACGGGAATATATTGAGGAAAATAAAATAAATGATGAGTTAGCAAAATCCGATATTTTGTATAATACAGTTAAAAGTTTTATTACTTTTTGGATATGGGTAAATCAAATGGTGACATACTTATCCAATGATTTAACTGAAAATGGATTAAAGTTGATTACAGAGCCAATTTCTGATGAAGAATTTTTTGCTAATAAGGATTACTTCCCCAAAGAACCAGGAACCTTTTTGTATCGTATATTAATATCTAGAGGATATAAAAGTCTTATTGACTACAACGTAATAGAGACAGATGAGATTAAAAAATTATATGAATATCATCTTAATGATCAGAGAATCAATGAGTATTATCAGATTGCCAAGGAAAAATTTAATTATATTAATAAGGTAAAATTTTATTGAAAGTAATATTTTGGTGGGATGTTAAAATAAGCTTCCGATTCAGAGCTTTTAGCTTTCTTAATTATTTCTATACTTTTCAAAAAATCATTTAAAAAAGATGAAAACTAAGATAGTATGAGAACTTAAATAAATTCAAGTATGTACTATACTATAGGAAAGTAGGCGGTGATTTTATGAGTACTATCGTGACAAATAATAATTTGAAAATTGCACTCGCACAAATGGCTTCAAATGATGGGGATATTGAATTGAATGTCCAAAAAGCCGTTGAGGTTATCATTGCTGCCGCTAAAGAAAAAGCAGCCATCGTTATTTTTCCCGAAGAGTATTTAACTGGATATGCGCCTGAATTGATTAAATCTGATGTCACTCGTTACACGCTTACTGCTAATGATGAACGCTTGAATCCGTTATTAGCAGTTTGCAAACAACAACAGATTGCAGCAGTGATTGGGGCTCCTACCAGAGTGAATGACAAAATTTTTATTTCATCAATTGTCATTGACCAATTTGGGACAGAAAAAATCAGATACAATAAAATAAATCTTGATGAAAATGAAAGAAAAATCTACACTGCTGGATCTAGTCTTGTGATGTTGACATTAGCTGGATGGCAATTAGGGTTAGCAATCTGTTATGATTCCGCTTTTGGAGAACATGCACGATTATTGGCACAGGCTGGATGCCACGCCTATTTGGTTAGTGCGCTATTTACTAAAGGAAATGGCTACGATGAATCTGCAATCCGCTTCGCAGCAAGAGCGCATGATAATACCATGTATACGACAATGACTAATTATTGTGGTTATACTGAATCAAGAGAATCATGTGGGTTAAGTCGCGTGTGGGATCCGAAAGGTAACGTAATTAAAATGGCATCAGTTGAAAAGCAAGAATTATTGTATACAGAGTTTGATGCGGAACGTTTGGCTGAAATAAGGCAAGAAAATCCTGTATTAATTGATTCAAAGAAGTATCAGATAAATGAAATGAAACTAACGACTGTAAAGCTATAATAGCTGACCGACTGTACCTAGAAATTATTTTCCTAGGTACAGTTTTTTTAATTTGGCAGAAACAGCTAATCAATTTCTGAGTAAATGATTATTAAATCTCCACCATAACGTTTATACTAGATTACATATTAAACTAAAAAGGAGATAAAATAATGACTGTAAACAAGCAATTAATTAAAGATGATTTATATGAAGCCGTGAATGGCGAATGGTTGAAAACTGCTAAAATTCCAGATGACAAACCAGCAACGGGTGGTTTTAATGATTTAGCTGATGAGATTGATAAAACATTGATGAGTGATTTTGAAAAAATGGCAGCTGACTCAAGTGAAAAGTCAGCCTTAATGCAAGAATTCTTAAACTACTATGCGTTAGCATCAGATTTTGATCGACGTGCAAAAGAAGGTACGGCACCATTGAAGAAAGTTTTAGAACCTTTGGAAAATTTAGCTACATTAGCTGATTTTGATACTAAATGGGCTGATTTTGTTCGTGCCGGTTATCCTACGCCAATTGGTTTTGATGTTGATGCCGATATGAAAAATGCTCAAATCAATGCGTTATTTGCGGCAGCTCCAGGGTTGATTTTGCCAGATAAAACGTATTATGAAGCAGATAATCAGCAAGCTGCAGGGTTACTTCAAGTTTTCAGTACAATGATGACTAAGTTATTGGTTGCGCTAGATTATAGTGAAGAAGATGCTAAACAGGTTATTGCACAAGCGTTAACTTTTGATCGAAATTTAGTGCCACATGTGAAAAGTGCTGAAGAATCAGCTGATTATAGCAAAGTATATAACCCTCAAACTTTTGAAGAATTTGGCTCACAAAGTAAAAATTTAAATTTAAAAGCTATTGTGAAAAATCTTTTAAATGGCAATGAACCAGAAAAAATAATTGTAGCTGAACCTAAGTATTTAGCGGCGATTGATGAGATTTTAAATGCAGACCACTTTAATGACTTTAAAAGCTGGTTAATTGTTAAAACAGTAGGAAGTCTTAGTTCATTCTTATCAGATGATTTACGTGTTATTTCTGGTGAATATGGACGTGCGTTATCCGGAAGTAAAGCAGCAAAGAAACAACAGAAATTTGCTTATTATTTAGCTATGGGAACTTATAGTGGCATTGTTGGCGAATATTATGGGCATAAATATTTTGGTGAAGACGCTAAAGCAGACGTCCACCAAATGGTTGAAAAAATGATAGGTGTCTACCAAAATAGGTTGGCTAATAATACGTGGTTAACAAGTGCGACACGAGATAAAGCCATTTTAAAACTAAGTAAATTAGGTATTCAAGTTGGTTATCCAGATAAAATTAACCCATTGTATCAAAAAATGCATGTTGATGCTGATAAAACATTATTAGAAAACGCGATGGCTTTTGACGAATTAGCGACTGAAGATATGTTTAGTAAATGGAACCAACCAGTTGATCGTGATCTCTGGGAGATGAGTGCTGCAACAGTTAACGCTTATTATCATCCATTTAAAAATATTATTGTCTTTCCAGCAGCAATTTTACAAGCACCATTTTATAGTTTAGAACAGAGTAGTAGTGCTAACTATGGTGGAATTGGGGCTGTGATTGCTCATGAAATTTCGCATGCTTTTGATAATAATGGGGCGCTATTCGATGAATATGGTAATTTGAATAATTGGTGGAGTGAAGCTGATTTAGCTCATTTTAAAGGATTATCACAACAAATGATTGCTGAATTTGATGGAACTGAGTACGCTGGTCAAAAAGTTAATGGGACTTTAACGGTTTCTGAAAATATTGCTGATGCAGGTGGACTGAGTTGTGCACTTGAAGCAGCAAAAGCAGAAGATGATGCTGATATTGAAGCATTTTTCATTAATTGGGCGCAAGTCTGGCGCATGAAGGCAGCAATGCAGTACATGCAATTGTTATTATCAATTGATGTCCATGCACCTGCCAAGTTACGGGCTAATATTCAGGTTCAAAATTTAGCTGATTTTTATGACGTCTTTGGTGTTGTTCCAGGCGATGATATGTATAAAGCGCCTGATGAACGCGTTAATATTTGGTAATAAATAGATAAGGCAGTAAAAAGACTCTATCTCAAATAGCGTTGATGAAGCAAAAAATGATAAAATTAAAGCTGAAGAATCATACGATTTAGGTTCTTCACTTGAACACATAAATTTTGCTATTTTCTGCAGAAAAAAATCCAGAATAATAGTAAGAAATAAAGGTTCTATACTTTTGAGTGTTGATGAGAAATCATCGACACTATTTTTTTGCTTTATCAACGCTATTTGACATAGAGCCATTGTTTCTGGACTTTATCTATGATTTTTATTTATGTGCCTTTGATTAAATAATATTCAGATTACTATACCTACTAAAATCCAAAGAAACTTTCCTACTGGATGGTTAGGATTAATTGTTATTCCAAGACCATATACTTTTGGTATAAATAATGGTTGTGGGACATTCTCTGCCTTTGGGTAGAAGGATTTGTACAATATATAGTTAGAAATGGTAAGCGGAATACATATAAGTATGACGCATAGAGCAATAAAATTTTCATTTACTCTGTTCTTTAAAAATAAGCCAGTGAAACAAATTAGAGCAATTAAAACAAAAGAAATAGCGGTAACAATACTTGCAATTCGTTCTTGTTTTCTTCTTTTGATAAGCTTGTAATTATCATCTACTTCTTTCATAAATTGCGTAGCTCCTTTCAATAACTACGATAGACTCCCCCAAAAACGTCTAGCAAGCTTTAGGTGACAATTCATCATTGATTTATAAGACGTCATTCTCAGTAATTTTTTCTTCCAAAACATCAAAATTGTATTCAGAAAGTTCTTTTAAGCCATTCTTATTTTCATCAAAGAAGGCCGTTAAACTTTCAGATAACATTAAGTTAATCACGCGACCAGCTTCAAATTGGACTAAAATAACGGGAATATGAGCTTCAACAGCCATGCCAACTTCAAACATAGTTCCGGAGTCGGGCTCATTACCTTCGTCATCTTTGTAATCAAGGATAGCGACAACAACGTCGGCACGATGAACTTGTCGTGTATCAGCTAGGTAAACAGCACGTTGCCATGGTTTACTGAATTGTTCGTATTGCTCACTTTGATTGTCTTGAGGTAAGTAGATATTATCACTATCAATTGTTTTGTTCTCTTTTAAGGCTGCGACAACCTGAGCAACGCGGTTACGCTGTTTGTCGTCGAAAAAGGGACCTGCTAAATAAACTTTATTCATTAATTTCGTCTCCTGAAAGATGTATTTGTTTTTTTAAGTATAACATGATAGTTAAAAATCGGGCACAAAAAAAGAAGACAACATGTCTTCTTTTGAATGCTTAAACGCCATAAACGAATTGACCCGAATTAAAGTGGTCAGCCGAGATAACGTAGACATCGCCACTATTACGTAACGTAAAGTTAGCTAAATCATTTAATAGGTTATTGGTTGTTTTGCCAGGTTCGGTGTCAACGATTTGACCATCAACAATTAAACCGGGGAAAGTTGCATCTTTATTAATCAACAAAGTTTTAACACGATGTTGTGTTAATAAAGCGAACAAATCAACTGGGCTTGATTCACTTGGATTAAACTCATCGAGTGAACGAGCATGATCTAATAATTTTTCAACGGTTTGATCAATTAAGAGTTGATTTTGGTCTAATAATTCTTTTTCAATTTCTGCAGTTGTCAAAGCGCTAGGTGATTTTTTAATCGTAATTTCTGAGTTAATTGTTTTTAATTTCGTTAATTCACGGAATAGGCTTTGGTTTTTAGGTAAACCAATAAGGAAAAGACGTTTGTAAATTAATTCTGGATGAGCCATTAAAAATTGCTCAATTGCTAAATAGTAATTTTTGTTATCAATCGCTTTTTCTTCATCTTTAGTGTTTAAACCGTGAAGGGCACCTGTAGGACCATGAGTCGTTGTTGTATCTGTTCTTTCAGGACCAAGTGCTGAGATCATATCAATAGGAGCGTCTTTTGGTAAGGCTTGTTTTAACAAGACACCTTCTTTAAATTGGTGTAGCTCGAATGAATCACGATGTAAACTCAAGATTGTTCCTGATAATTTTGTGGCTTGTTGAGCAAGTAATGGTAACGTGTACGCTTCAGGACCAACAATAACTTGGTCAGATTCAATTGCGTGATTCAAATTGAATTTAAAGTAATCAGTTGGTGTTAAATAAAGTGCAATGCTAGGGAATTGACCAATTCTATCAGCAATATCATTGATGAACTGAGTTAATTGCGCTTCAATTGTAACCCAAACTTTTTTATCAATTTCTGCGTGTTCTTCTTTTGCAGTTTTCAAACTAGTTTTGAGTTTCAATTGATTCTTTGCGGCAAAATTAATTCCTGGGTATGTCTTGATAAAGATTGATACAACTGGTCCTTCTTTGATTGTTAGTAATTGTTTCAAATTGTTATGCATTGACATAATGATTCCCCCTTTATATGATTAACCTTAGTATAACATCATAAAATCCTTTATCCAACTGATATGGTTGCGGTTACAATGAAAGGAGCAAAAATGATTAATTTTGAGAGGAATTATGAAAATGTTGAAAAAATGGAAGCCTATATGAAAAATCAGTTTACTTTTTTAGGAATTCGGGCACCAGATCGGCGTGACTTAACAAAAGATATAATGAAAGAATCAAAGGGGTGGTCACTAGATGAGCTTTTAGCACAAATTGTGGCTTACTACGATCGAGAGGAAAGGGAATATCAATATGTTGCAATAGATTTAGCACAAAAAAATGTGAAACGACTCACAATAGATGATATTCAAGTACTTATTGATTTAGTTTCTGTTAAGGCTTGGTGGGATTCAGTTGATAGTTTACGTAAAGTTATTAGTGATTTTGTGCGATTACATTCAGAAACTTTTGATTCTATTAGTCAACAATTTGAAAATCATGACAATTTTTGGATGCGACGGGTTGGCATTACGCTCCAGTTGGGTTATCGGAAAGAAACGCATTTGGATTATTTAACAAAAATGATTTTAAATGATAGGACAACAAATGAATTTTTTGTTCAAAAAGCAATTGGCTGGTCGTTGCGTGAATACGCTAAAACCGATATGAATTGGGTTAAAGATTTTGTTGAAAATCACGAGTTAGCTCCGTTAGCTGTTCGAGAAGGACTTAAACATGTGAAGACAAAATAAAAAGACTGAAGAAATTCAGTCTTTTTATTTGTTAGTTGTCATTGTTAAAAAAGTATCGCCTGCTAAGTCTCTATAGAATGCGACATAGGTTGTTGATTGGTAAGGTAAAACCCAGATTGTACTAATTCCAAAAGTAACGGTAGAAAGTAAGTTCCAACCTAAAAAGCTAAGTTCTAGAACAAATAGGTCGAATTTATGACCTTTCATTAATTTGGCACTTAATTTTAACTTTTGACGTGCGGTTAGTTCTGGATGATTTGGATTTTCTGCCAAGTCCTTATTTATTAAGTACACTTGTGAATAACTATATTTTTTTATAATACCAGGAACCCATAATAGTAATGCCCAAAGGGTTGTGAAAAAATATTTAACGATAGCAGTCCAGATTGTTGATAAGAAAAATTCATTAGAAAAGATTTGGAAACTATCTCTAACGGGTGTTTTTGAAAGTTCTTTTGAATCAAACCAATTTAGAAATGAGTAATTAACGCCAATTAAGATGAATGATGCGGCGAACGTTAGAATTAAATAGATACTAAATGAGGTTGTATAAATGGCCGTTTTTGAGCCTGCTTTTATTGATCCTAGATAAGCATGAAGATAGAAACTATTCGCGATAATTGTTAACACAGATACAATTAAACTAGTTAAAATTGCTGTCTTCCAATGTTCCTTAAATAGTGCTTTTACGCTATTTTTTAATTCACGACGTGTTTTTAATGGTTTATCCATCATGTCATCTCCTGATATTTTTAGATTATGTTCCAATAAAGCGTACAAAAGTTGGACGTAAAAGTCAATTAAATCTGAGTATAGCTATTATTTTACTAAACTGTAGTAAGATAACTATTAGACGCTATATTAAATGAAAGAAGAGATAAGTAATGGCAAATAAAATGAAGGCAATTGCAGCATTTGGTCAGTTTAAGACGGAAGATATAAGAGCTTTACGGAATATCAGAATTGATAAACCGGTGCCTGAAAAACACGATATTCTAGTGGAAATAGCAGGCGTTTCAGTTAATCCGATAGATTATAAATCAAGAATGAGCATTGGTTCTGAAGATAAATCACTTATTTTAGGTTTTGATGCCATTGGGACAGTCTCAGAAATTGGGTCAGAGGTTACTAATTTTGCTGTTGGTGATCAGGTTTTTTACCTTGGTGTGAATAATCGTCCAGGAAGTAATGCGGAATATCAATTAGTTGATGAACGACTTGTTGGGCATGCACCCAATAAAATTTCAAATGCTGAGGCAGTTGCGATGCCGTTAACGGGTGTTACAGCATGGGAAGCTTTATTTGAAAAATTAGACTTTATTCCAGAAAAAAATGCTAATCAAGGACAATCTGTCTTAATTATTAATGGAGCGGGTGGCGTTGGTTCAATTGCCATCCAATTGGCTAAATGGGCAGGCTTAACAGTGATTACGACTGCTTCAAGATCAGAAACGAGTGATTGGGTCAAAAAAATGGGCGCTGACATCATTATTAATCATCGAAAGGATTTAAAAGAACAACTAGCAAAATTAGATATTAACGAAGTTGATGCTATTTTAATTTTACACTCAACGGAACACTATTTTAGTGTAGCAGCGGATTTAATTAAACCACAAGGTATTATTACTTCTATTGTAGGGACAGCAACAGAACTGCCAATTAGTCTTTTAAAGAATAAAAGTAATGATTTTAAATGGTTAACGGTTTTTACAAAAGGGGCTTATTATACGGCAGATATGGGTTCACAAGGGACGATACTCAATCGATTAGCAACACTATTGGATGCGGGAGAGTTAAAATCAACGATGACCAAAACAGTCACAGGACTTAACGCTGACACATTACGAGCAGCTCATAAAACAGTTGAAGCTGACGGTATGATTGGCAAACTTGTCATAACTGGCAAATTTGATGCAGAGGTGTGAGCGATTGGATAAACAAGCAATAAGACAAGTAATTATTCAGAAAATGACTGATTTATCTAAAAATAAGGTATTAGAAAAAGAGGCACAAGAAGCCATTATTATTGATAAAGTCTTGCAGTCAGCTGATTGGCAGTCAGCACATTCAATTGGTGTAACACTGAGTCAACCGATTGAATTTAAGACAACTCAATTATTGGCAGCTGCGCTATCTCAAGGAAAAAAAGTATATGTGCCAAAAACAATGCCTGAAAAGCAATTAGCATTTTTACCATATCTATCTAGTGAACAAGTATTGATAAAAAGTGATTATGGTATTTTGGAACCTGAGTATAATGCTGCGCTTGAAAATAATGAGTTGGATTTAGTGATTGTACCAGGAGTGGGTTTCAATTTGAAAAATCATCAAAGAATTGGATTTGGTGGTGGCTATTACGATCGATTTATTGCCAAATATCAGCCTAAAACAGTGGCACTTTGTCTTGATGTCCAAAATATAACTTCTGAAGAATGGGACATTGATCCATTTGATATCAAAATTGATAAAATTATCACAGTATAAGAAATACTTAACAAAATTTCGTATATTAATGTCATTTACATTAATATACGAATATAGTACAATAGTAATTGCTCGTTAGAGAGATAAACACGAACAAATGCATTTATAAAAAGGAGATTTAAAATGATTAATCGCATTAAATCATATTTTGAAATTGATCAGTTGCATACAACCGTAAAACGTGAGGTTTTGGCTGGGTTTACAACTTTCATTTCAATGGCCTACATATTATTCGTCAATCCTACAGTTTTAAGTGCCTCAGGGATGGACAAGGGAGCAGTCTTTACGGCAACTGCCTTAGCAAGTGCCTTAGGTTGTATCTTAATGGGTGTTTTAGCTAAATATCCAATCGCAACTGCACCAGCATTGGGAATTAATGCTTTCTTTTCATATTCAGTTGTTATCGGTATGGGTATTCCATGGCAAACAGCTTTAGCTGGTGTATTTGTAGCTTCGTTAATTTTCATTTTAATCACAATTTTTAAATTGCGTGAAATGATTATTAATGCGATTCCAAGTAATTTAAAATATGCAATTTCAAGTGGTATTGGTTTGTTTATTGCCTTTATTGGGTTACAAGATGGTGGGTTAATTGTCGCAAATAAATCAACAGTGGTTGGGTTAGGATCATTAACAGTTGGAACAACGTGGCTAACTATTTTTGGCTTAGTCGTTACTGCAATTTTAATGGTGAGACGTGTTCCAGGTGGTATTTTCATCGGGATGTTCGCAACCGTTATTCTTGGATTTGTTACTGATTTAATTAAAGCACCAACAGGAATTGTTTCTGGTGCACCAAGTTTGGCACCTACATTTATGCAAGGTGTTAAGCATATTGGTGACATCAATACCATTCAATTATGGGTGGTTGTTTTAACTTTCTTATTGGTTACTTTCTTTGATACTGCGGGGACTTTAGTTGGTCTAGCACAACAAGCAGGATTCATGAAAGATAACAAAATGCCACGAGTTGGTAAAGCTTTAGTTGCTGATTCAACAGCAATGCTTGCTGGTTCAGTTCTAGGAACATCACCAGTTGGGGCTTACGTTGAATCTTCAGCAGGTATCGCAGTTGGTGGACGTTCAGGGTTAACTTCTGTTACAACAGGTCTCTTATTCATTGTTGGGATATTCTTTTCACCATTATTATCAGTTGTGACGACACAAGTTACTGCACCAGCATTAATTATTGTTGGTGTGTTGATGGCACAATCGTTAACAAAAATTGAATGGTCAAAAATGGAAATTGCAATTCCAGCATTCTTAATCGTCATTGGGATGCCATTAACGTACAGCATCTCTGATGGGATTGCATTGGGCATGATTTTCTATCCAATCACAATGATTGCTGCTGGTCGTCGCAAAGAAGTTCATCCTATTATGTATGGGTTATTCTTCGTATTCTTACTCTTCATGTGGATATTAAATGTTTAAATTAAAATAAATGATTTAGGTTAGACCACTAATCTCCGATAATGAATTGGAGATTAGTGGTCTATTTTTTTTTAAAGTAAGATTATATGAGTTGACTTGGAGTGAACTCAAAGGACTATACTGAGACTAATAAATGTTAAGGGGGTAATAAAATGATGACAGAACATGAAAAATTATTAGCGGGTCAAGAGTATGATTATCGTGATCCAGAGATTCAACAAATGCTTGCTCGAGGAAAAAGTTTAATCAACACGATTAATACAACGATAGATCAAGAACAACGGACAGTGGCTATTAAAGAGTTACTTGGAAAATCAGGTGAGCGTTTAGCGATTAATGGACAGTTTACCGCAAATTATGGGTCACATATTCAAGTTGGTGATGATGTTTTTATTAATGGAAACTGTACATTTCAAGATTCAAATTTGATTACATTGGGTGATCGTGTTGTAATTGCACCTGATACGAAATTATATTGTGGAGCACATTCACTAGATGCAAATAAACGATTTGGTACCCGAGAAGATGGGAGTCATTATTTAATATCCTTTACTAAGCCAATCACAATTGGTAGTGATGTGTGGATTGGTGGCAATGCCACTATTATCGGTGGGGTGCATATTGGTAATAATGTCATCGTTGGTGCAGGTGCGGTAGTGACTAAGGATGTTCCTGATAATACGGTTGTTGGTGGTGTACCAGCAAAAATGATTAAAATGTTAGCACCATTGGGTTAGAAAATAGTTAAATAATCAAAATTAAGTACTATAAAGTGGTTTTCATAGTGCTTAATGTACAATGTAAAGTAGAAAAGGGGCTTTAATAATGGAATATGTTACGTTAAATGATGGAAATAAAATGCCTGTTATGGGTTTTGGTGTTTATCAGATTACTGATTTAAAAGTAGCTGAACAATCTGTAGTAGATGCGATTCAAGCGGGTTATCAATTAATTGATACTGCACAGGCTTATGGTAATGAAGAAGCTGTTGGTGCAGGGATTAAGCGTTCTGGGGCTAAACGAGAAGATCTTTTTATTACAACTAAATTATGGATTAGCAATTTTGGTTATGAAAAAGCTAAAGCATCGTTAGATGAAAGTTTACGTAAACTTAAGTTAGACTACGTTGATTTAGTTTTATTACATCAACCATATGCGGATACTTACGGTGCTTGGCGAGCACTAGAAGAGGCTCAAAAAGAGGGCAAAGTTAAATCGATTGGTGTTTCTAATTTTTATAATGATCAATTAACTGACTTAGCTGTGTTTAATAATGTTAAACCAGCAGTTAATCAAATTGAATTAAATCCTTTCTTTCAGGAAAAAGAATCAGTAGATTATATGCGCAGCTATAATGTACAGGCAGAAGCATGGGCGCCATTTGCTGAAGGCCGTAATGGCTTATTCACCAATCAAATTTTGCAAGAAATTGCGAATAAGTATCAGAAAAATGTGGGTCAAGTTGTACTACGTTGGTTAACGCAACAAAAAATAGTTGCATTGGCAAAATCAGTTCATAAGGAAAGAATTGTTGATAATTTGGCTATTTTTGACTTTAAATTGACTGATGCTGAAATGAAAATGATTAACGATATGGATACTAATACAAGTCAATTTTTTGATCATCGAGATCCCGAAACAATTAAAAGTTTAAGTGGACATATCGCTTAAGATAATAATTAAAGAAAAGCTAATTAGAAACCAAATTTGGTTTTTAACTAGCTTTTTATTTTACGTTTAAATTTTAAACTAAATTATTTATCCAAGCAGATTTATAGCATATGAATTGATTAAGGGTGTCATAACCTTACTTTTTAGGGGGTTATTAAGATTTTTTTGACTTTTAACTAGCTTAAAGAACTGATAAATAACGGTCTTTATTTATTAGTTAAGCTTATTTTAAGGTTAATCATTAAATTATGTATAAAATAGTAAAAGTAAATGACAAAATTGGTACGAACATGGTATTATTAAGATTAAGGATTTAGACGAGTAAAAAATATAACACAAAGAGGAATGGATATATGATGACAAACAAGAAGATACACATCGGATTACTTTTTGGTGGTAATTCATCAGAACATGACGTGTCAAAACGTTCAGCACATAATATTTATGATGCAATGGATAAAAATAAATATGAAGTTAGTTTATTCATGTTTACAAAGACAGGTGTATTACTTGGCGATGCTGCTTCACGTCGTATCTTTGACGGCGAACCAGAAGCACAAGTGGTTGCTGACGTTTTACCAACGATTGATTTCACAAACCCATTAGCTAACATTATGAGTTTAACTGAAGTGAAAGATATTGATTTATTCTACCCAGTTATCCATGGTAACATGGGTGAAGATGGCACAATCCAAGGGCTATTCAAACTTTTAGATAAGCCTTACATTGGTAGTGATGTTCGATCATCAGCAATTTCATTTGATAAAGATTTAACGAAAAAAATGTTAACGTTAAACAATATCAGAAATACAAAGTACTTAGTTGTTAAAGCAAATAACCGTGCCGAAATGACTTATGCACATATTAGTAAAGAACTTGGGGATGTTGTGTTTATTAAACCAGCTAACCAAGGTTCATCAGTGGGTATTCATAAAGCGCATAATGAAAAAGAATTTATTGAAGGCTTAGAAGATGCCTTTTTATATGACACAAAGATTTTAGTTGAAGAATCAATTGAAAATCCCGACGAAATTGAATGCTCAATTCTTGGGAATACTGATTTAAAGGCTTCAAAATTAGGTGCCGTTATTGTACCTAAATCTGATGTATTTTACGATTATAATAATAAGTTCGTTGATGCTTCAGGTGTCGAATTTGAAATGCCAGTAGAATTACCAGACGAATTAACAAAAGAAATCCAGGACATGTCATTACGTGCTTTCGAAGCATTGGGTTGTCGTGGTTTAGCACGAATTGATTTCTTAGTTAAAGATGGTATTCCATATCTTGGTGAACTAAACACATTACCAGGCTTCACAAATATTTCACTTTATCCACAATTGTGGGAAGTATCAGGTATTGGTTATTCAGAATTGATTGATCAATTAATTCAATTAGCATTTGATGAACATGCTGCTGTTAAAGAATTGCATTATGATTTTACTGAACTACCTGAAATCTAAATCTAAAATGAAGAAGATTACTAGTCTGGGAACAGCGCTAGTAATCTTTTTTAGTTAAATGAAACAGGAGGAGAGCGTATGGAAAGATGTCCATGGGCACAATCTGGCAATCAACTGATGCAAGATTATCATGATAAAGAGTGGGGGAAACCACTCTTTGGTGATCAACAATTATTTGGATTATTAAGTTTGGAATTAATGCAGGCAGGTTTGAGTTGGCAAACCGTGTTAAATAAGCGTGATGCTTTTAACGCTGCCTTTGAAAACTTTTCAATTCAGAAGGTGAGTCAGTTTGATGACAGTAAAGTTGCTGAGCTAATGGTAAATTCAAGTATTATTCGTAACCAACGTAAAATTTTAGCAATTATTACGAATGCACAAGTCATTGTTAAAATGAATCAAGCTGGGCAATCATTTGATGCATTTTTATGGCAATTTGTGGCTAATAAACCAATCAATAATCTTTGGGGACATGCAGAAGAAGTTCCGGCAGAAACAGATTTATCAAAGCAGTTATCTAAGGCATTAAAAAAGTTGGGATTTAAGTTTGTTGGTCCAAAAATTGTTTATTCCTTGATGCAAAGTATGGGGATGGTAGATGACCACATCATTTCATGTGAATTTAAGACAAAATAAAAAGAAATTAACCTGAGTTGGTTAATTTCTTTTTTTGTTATTTAAGATTACTTTTAAGTGCAGGTACATTATTTAAATCAGTTCTAACAACTAAGACATCACATTCTGCTACTCGAGTGACATATTCTGTAACGGAACCAATTAATAAACGTTCAACGGCATTTAAGCCAGTAGCGCCGATTACGATTAAGTCAATATCTAAATTAATGGGCACGTTTTTTGCAATAATTACTTTTGGAGAACCATATTCAATGGCATAATCAACATTTTTAAGACCAGCTTTTTTGGCTTGTTCAATATATTTATTCAATGTTTCTTTTGCTGTATCACTAACTTGTTCAACCATTGACGTATCAAAACTTGAGATATTTTGGAATGCTCGAGTATCGATGACGTGTAAAAGATGAAGTGTAGAATCTTCGCCATTTCTTAAAGCTACTTGTACAGCCTTTTCAAAGGCTAATTTTGCTTCATCCGAACCATCTACAGGGACTAAAATATTTTTATATTGTTGTAACATGGTCATCCACCTCTTTCTTTTGTATACTTCTATTTTACGACAAATTTAGTGAAAATAGAAGTAAAAACGGTTACAAATCTAGCTTAATGCATAAAAAAAGATAAAATAATGGTTAAAGCGCCAACGGTAAGACAAGCTAGAGCGACTAGTAGACCACAGAATATTGGAATGAAAATTAAGACTGAAACTAACCCGATTAAACTTTCAATGCTGATAATTAAACCAAAAATGAGTAATATAGATCTTAAAATACTATTTGTTTCGGGTTTAAATATCATAAAATTTTTGTTGCGATGTGAGAATAGGTAATAGCCAATGGTTAAAAGTAAGACTGAAAGAATGGCTAAAAGTATCCGAATTAACATAAAAAAACTCCCTTATTATTAGCATAAAAAAAAGCCTGAACAAACAGAGTTTGCTCAGACCATCAAAGCCAAAAGCTTTGGAAAATCCGCGTAGTGCCGTTAATCATCTTCGTGAGTTGAGCCCGCAATGAAGCAGGTGGCATCGACTGTACTAACTTCTAACTACCAAGTGAAATGGCTTGAAATCAGCTAGCCTATTAAGTTAACGCCTAGATATAATTATTTGTTCGGTCAACATTCTAATAAGATAACGCGTACACTTCAGAACTTCATCCTTAATATAGCACAGACTTTTAGAACGTGCAACATTTTTGATGTAAGCGTCAACAGATTATTTTTTTACTGGATGTAATTTGCGATATTGTTCTTTAAGCGCTTGTTCATAGCGACCATTTGATTTTGGTTCATAGTAATTAGCCTCTTTTAATTTATCTGGCAGATACTGTTGTTTAACCCAGTCATTAGGGTAGTCATGAGGAAATTTATAACCAATACCATGGCCTAAATCTTCGGCACCTTTATAGTGGGCATCTTTTAAATGAGCAGGAATATCGCCAAAACCACCTTTTTCAATATCAGCGATTGCATTGTTGATAGCAACATTAGCTGAGTTTGATTTGGGTGAAAGGCAAAGGTCAATGACCGCATTTGATAACGGAATTTTAGCTTCCGGAAAGCCGATTTTTTCAGCAGCTTGTACGGCAGTTACGGTTCTTGCGCAGGCAGCAGGGCTGCTTAACCCAATATCTTCGTAAGCCATCGTAATTAAACGTCTAGCAATTGTAGGTAAATCACCAGCGAGAATTAAGCGACCTAAGTAGTGGAGAGCGGCATTAACATCTGAACCTCTGACTGACTTTTGAAAAGCGGAAATAACATCATAATGTGCGTTACCATCTTTATCATGTGTTAGCGCTTTTTTCTGCAGACATTCTTCTATGATTGTTAACGTTAGAGTAATGAGACCTGAAGCATCAGGTGGTGTGGATTTGGCAGCTAACTCCAGTGCATTTAGGGAACTGCGTAAATCCCCATTAGTTGCCCGAGCTAAATGTAATCGGGCATTGCCTTCTAGGTTAATGTTAAGGTTGCCAAGTCCAATTTCTTTATTGGCTAAGGCACGATCCAATGCAATTTCAATTTCTTTTTCATCTAAAGGTTTCACTTCAAAAATCTGTGTTCGACTTCTAATAGCCGGACTGATAGTAATATATGGATTTTCAGTGGTTGCACCAATTAAAATAATTCGACCGTTTTCTAAATGTGGCAATAGGAAATCTTGCTTTGGTTTTGTTAATCGATGAATTTCATCTAAAAGTAAAATGACAGTCCCACTCATTTTTGCTTCTTCAGCAACAATTTCAAGATCTTTTTTAGAATCGGTTGCCGCATTTAATTTGCGAAATGCATATTGCGTTGATCCGGCAATAGCACTAGCAATACTCGTTTTTCCAGTGCCAGGTGGGCCGTATAAAATCATAGAAGAAAGTAGTTTTGCGTCGACCATTCGTTTAATGATTTTACCTGGTCCGACGAGGTGTTGTTGACCAACAACTTCTTCAATTTTTGTTGGTCGCATTCTAAAGGCAAGTGGTTGTAACATAAATGGCTCCTTTCGCGTTGTTTACTAAAGAATAGTATAGCATATTGCTCTTAATTAATTGTGGGAAGGCAACCGTAAATATGAGAGGTTAACTGGAATATTTGGTATACTATAATAGAAAAGTGAGAACTGTTAAGCATTGAGTCGAGTTAGTAGAAAGTGTAGTAAGAAAGGGTGTTTCAAAGTTACTTGGCTATACCAATAGTGGTGTTTAGAACGGGAAATTATTGGCATTTTATGAATCTCGTTAGTTCAAATAATAAAAAACTTGAATCAGCACTTTTATGATAGGTGCTGATTCAAGTTATATTAGTCAAATAAATTTTCAAAAAATGATTTTTTCTTTGCTGGAGCGTCACTTTTAATAATGGGATATTTGTCATTAATAGCAACAACTGATTCGTTGATTGCCGTTTTTTCAGTTGCGATAACTAATCCCATAATTTCAGCGCCAACAGGATTTTCACTATTCGATGTCAATGTGAAATTAACATTATGCTTATGGAGTAACGTAATGTAAGGTGCTAATGCTTTTTGATCAATCATGCCATTAATTAGGGCATGATAATCAGGATGTGCAACGAGTTCTTGTTCAAAACCAGCCATATTGTTGGCCGCAGTTACTTCATCAATTGTCATTGTTAAGCTAACCCGTTCTCTAAAGGTACCTAAGTATTTTCTTTGTTCATCGGGGTGAAGTTGCGGCGTTCCGTAAAGTCCGGATTGAAGATGTGGATCTAAATCATTTTCAGCCATTTTAAAGTACCACCTTTCAGTAAGTTATGTTTTTAGCATACCATGTTTGGATCAAAAGGAGAGAGTGAAATGTTTATTAAAGATGATTTTTTAGTTTTTAACGATCAAACGTTGGATGGTCGGTTAGAAAAAATTCGAACAATTATTGATCCTAAGTTTGAAATAGTGGGATCTGAGTTGTTACCATTTTTAGAAGAGCAATTGGGTGTGGAACTTTATTTGCATATTGCAAAACATGCCCGAAGGTCGAAAAATCCGCCACCTGATACTTGGATGGCATTTAGTGAAAATAAACGTGGGTATAAAATGATGCCACATTTTGAGATAGGTTTCTGGAATGATCGATTATTTATTTGGCTGTCTGCATTAGCGGATATTAAGGATAAGAGTTTGTACGAAAAGGGAATCAACGAATCAATTCCGGCAATCCAAAAACTAGAAGAGACATTTTTGTGGTCAGTAGACCATACGAATAAAGAAACAATCACCTTAGCGAGAAGGATAACGCAAGAAGATAGTCAAAAATGGGGCAAGGTAAAAACTAAAGAATTATTGATTGGTCAAAATTTAACCACTGAAAATAAGTTTTTCACTTTAGATGAATGTAAACAACTTGATTATTTGAAAGAGACTTTGATACCGTTAATTGAAATTTATAAAATTTGGACAAAAAAAACATCTCATTAAAAATGAGATGTTTTTTAGTTTGAAATTATAATTTGTTGTAGTATTCAACGATAAGTGATTCATCGATGTCTGCTTCAAGTTCTTCACGTTCTGGTAAACGAGTTAATGAACCCTCTAATTTATCAGCATCAAATTGTACAAATTGGGGACGACCAACTAATGCGTCCATTGCGTCTTTAACAATTTGTAAACTCTTTGATTTTTCACGTAATGAAATTACTTGACCAATTTCAACAGCGTATGAAGGAATATCAACGCGGTTGCCATCAACAGTAATATGACCATGGTTTACCAATTGACGAGCTTGACGACGAGTAGAAGCCAAACCTAAACGATAAACAACATTGTCTAAACGACCTTCAAGTAAGATCATGAAGTTAACACCATGTTTACCTTCGCGAATTGTACCAGCTTTAATGAACAAGTTAGCAAATTGACGTTCTGATAAACCGTACATCATACGGAGCTTTTGTTTTTCTCGTAATTGTAAACCATATTCTGATAATTTACGGCGATTGTTTTGACCATGATCACCGGGTGCATAAGGACGACGAGCTAATTCTTTACCAGTACCTGTTAAAGAAAGACCTAATCGACGTGAAACTTTCCAACTTGGGCCAGTATAACGTGACATATATAAATTCCTCCAATATTTGTTTTGGAGTAAAATAATCCTTTGTGAACTTAGTATTCGTGCAGTTTGTTTTGCAATGTTCACCTTTGCAGCTGAAAGGGTACTAATTGAACCAAGAAACTTGGGCAACAAACTGTTGACGAGCTTACCGTTCACCGCTGCATTATTTTACACAAGACTTATCATACTGTCTTTGAAGGTCAATGTCAATCAGTTTTCATGTTTGTTTGCAGACTAAGTTAATGTGTATTAATTAAGATTTATTTCAATATATTATACAAAAGCTAGTGAAGGCTTTAAAAGTCTATGATATAATGATTAGAAGCATAAAATTTGAATGTTGGTATTGAATATAAATTTTAGTAAGCTAAAGGCGGGATTAGGGTATGACACAGATTTTTGTTGGAATAATAGTAGTAGCCATTATTATCTATGCAACGGCGTTTTTTCTTCAGAAACGCAATGAAAAAAAATTCGAAATATTTCGTGGCCAAGTAGAAGCCGATTCTCATTCTGAAGTTGAAAAACAACTTCAATTGACGGAAAATTTGGGTCTAACAGGCGAGAGCCTTAAAACCTTTTCAGCGTTACAATCAGATTTTAAAGAAGTTCAAGAGTCAAAATTACCTAAAATTACAATGCAAATTGATGAAGCTTATGAAGCAAATTCTAAATATCAATTTCTTTCTAACCGTCAATTAACGGCAGAGATTGATGTTAAGTTGATGTCCATTGATAAAACGTATGACGGTATCAATAAGGCATTAACCTCTTTGAAACAAAGCGATGAAAGTAACCATCAAGCCGTTGATACACTCGAAAAAAAATATCAAGATTTACGTAAAACCTTGTTGTCAAAAAACTTTTCTTATGGACCTAGTATTGATAAGTTAGAAGATAAATTGACAGGTCTTGAAGATGATTTTGATCGTTTTTCAACATTAACTAGTGCTGGAGACCATGATACAGCAGAAAAAGTTTTAAGTAAGTTAAGAGAAGATACGACATCTTTGGAAAAAATTCTTGATGAGATTCCACCTTTATATAAGAGTTTAAAAAATGAGTTTCCTGGGCAGCTTGCTGAATTACAATCAGGCTACATGAAATTAACGGATGAAAATTACAACTTTCCAGTTGGAGATGATATTCCCAAACAAATTGCCGAAATTCAAACACGCGTTGATAAAGCATTAGGTGAATTGGAAGTTTTGGAAGTTGCGTCAACAACGGTTGAAGTTAATAATATGGCAAATCAAATTGATTATTTATATGATGTTATGGAAAAAGAATTGAAGGCAAAAGATAAAGTTGAACAGCAAGAAAAAGGGTATCGTAAATTTATCGATCATGCTGAAAAACAAAGCCAAATGCTTTTAGTTGAGCTTGATAGACTAGGTCAAAATTATGAATTAAGTCATAATGAATTGGAAGATGCACAAAAATTAAATCAACAGATTAAAGATATTAATGTACAATATGAGACTGACCAAACTGCTATTGCTTCAGATGAGGCAGTTTATAGTGAGATTGCTGATCGTCTTGAACAAAATTCTAAAGCATTAGAAAAAATTGAATTGACACAACGAGAAATTAATAGCAGTATCCAAGATTTACGTAGTGACGAAAAGAAAGCCAGTGCAACCATTCAAAGATTTGATATTGAGTTACATCAACTCAAACGACAAGTTGAACAGGTTAATCTACCGGGATTACCAAACAGTTATTTAGACTTTTTCTATGTTGTTAGTGATGAGATTGAAGAAGTAGAATCAGCAATCGGTAAGTTGAAAATTAATATGGGTGAAATTGCCAAACAAATTATCGATATCGAAGCGGATCTTGAAAGTTTGCAAGATAAGACACATGATTTAATTGATAGTGCGTCATTATCTGAGAATTTAATGCAATATGCGAATCGATTCAAAAATTCAAATGAAGAAATAGTCATCGCATTTGAAAAGTCAAAAAGTTTGTTTAACACTGATTTTAATTATGCAGCTAGTTTAGAAACAATTGCTACTGCATTAGACAAAGTTGAACCTGGATCATATAAGAAAATAGAAAAACAATATTATGACAGTATGGAAGATAGCTTTGAAACTGAATAACAGCCATTAAGTGGGGACTAAGACAAAAATATTTGTTCAGTCCTCATTTTTATATTTCAGAAAGAAACACCAGGGATGAATAAATAGTGTCAATCTGATACGAAGTATATTATAATGAGAAAAGTATTTTTCAGAAAAGAAGGTAGCTAATGATTTATTTTGATAATAGTGCGACAACAAAAATCGCACCAGAAGTTTTAGACACATACAATAAAGTGAGTGAAAAAGTATGGGGTAACCCATCTAGTTTGAATAATTTAGGTGAAGTTGCCTATAATTTATTGGAACAATCACGACAACAAATTGCGAGTCTGTTAAATGTATTTGAAGATGAAATCTTATTCACTGGTAGTGGAACTGAAGGCGACAATTGGGTAATTAAAGGAACTGCTATGGCTAAAATGGCTCATGGTAAGCATTTGATTACGACGACTGTTGAACATCCAGCTGTAATGAATACAATGGCTCAATTGGAACAACTTGGTTTTGAAGTTACTTACTTGCCAGTTGATGATGAAGGTCGCATTAATGTTGATGATTTAAAAGCAGCTTTGAGATCTGATACTATTTTGGTTTCAGTTATGGCAGTTAATAATGAAATTGGAACAGTCCAGCCTTTAGTTGAAATTGGAGATGCATTAAAAGATTATCCAACGGTTCATTTTCACGTTGATGCGGTTCAGGCTATCGGTAAGGGTGTTCAAGCGGCTTTTATGAGCGATAGAGTTGATTTTGTGACATTTTCAGGGCATAAATTCCATGCACCACGTGGTGTTGGATTTATTTATAGTAAGCGAGGCCGCCATATTGAACCACTGCTTACAGGTGGCGGACAGGAACATAACTTGCGTAGTGGGACTGAAAATGTTCCTGCAATTGCCGGGATGGCAAGAGCTTTACGCTTGTTATTAAAAGATGAAACTGAAATGGTTGCAAAACAAAAAGCTGTTAAAAAGCTGGTTTTTGATCATATTAGTGACTTTAGAAAGATTACAACTTTTTCTAAAATTCAGTCAGATTTTGCGCCGCATATATTATGTTTCGCAATTGAAGGCGTTCGTGGCGAGTCAATTGTTCATGCATTTGAGAGTGAAGGTATTTATATCTCGACGACGAGTGCTTGCTCATCAAAGAAAAATCAAGCATCTGGGACTTTGTTGGCAATGCATGTTCCAGAAGCACTTGCTAAATCAGCTGTTCGAATTAGTTTTGATGAAAATAATACATTAGAAGAAGCAGAAGAATTTAATCGCGTTTTTGATATTTTATATCACAAATTTGAAAAAATTAATTCTTAATAACGAAAGGATGTCGACATGCAATATACAGAAATAATGGTCCGTTACGGTGAATTATCAACAAAAGGAAAAAACAAGAGGAATTTTATTGATCGTTTAGGCACTAACGTAAACAATAGTTTACATGATTTTGATAAATTAGTTGTTAAAGCCAACCGCGATCGTATGCATATCAATTTAAATGGTGATGATAGCGAGTTAGTGATGCAACGCTTATCACAAGTTTTTGGTATTCAAAATTTCTCACCTGCAATTCGGGTTGAACAAGATTTAGATTTAGTTAAAGAAACTGCGGTAGCAATGGTAAGTGAACAATTTGTTGAAGGCACAACATTTAAAGTTAATACACGCCGTTCAGATCATGACTTTGAATTAGATACTAATGAAATGAATGATGAATTAGGTGGTTGGATTTTGGATCACGTACCTGGTATTACGGTTAAAATGAAACAACCAGATATTATTTTGCGTGTTGAAGTTCGGGCAAATGGGATTTTCTTATCATCTGAAACACGTCTCGGTGCTGGTGGTTTGCCTGTTGGGACTGCTGGTAAAGGGATGCTGATGTTGTCAGGTGGGATTGATTCACCAGTTGCTGGCTATCTTGGTATGAAACGTGGCGTTTCAATGGAAATGGTCCATTTCTTCAGTCCACCATATACAAGTGAACAAGCTTTAGCTAAGGCTAAAGAATTAACGGTTAAATTGACACCTTATGTTGGCACAATTCAGTTCATTGAAGTACCATTTACTGAAATTCAAGAACAAATTAAGCATGACGTGCCAGCACCATACTTGATGACAATTACCCGTCGTTTCATGTTACGTTTGACAGAAAAAATTGCTGAGATGCGTAATGGATTAGCCATCTTTAATGGTGAATCATTAGGTCAAGTGGCTTCTCAAACACTTGAAAGTATGGTCGCAATTAACGATGTCACAACAATGCCAATTATTCGTCCAGTAGTTTCAATGGATAAAAATGAAATTATTGATGTTGCTAAGAAAATTGATACGTTTAACCTTTCAATTAAACCATTTGAAGATTGTTGTACTATTTTTGCCCCACCAGCACCTAAAACAAAACCTCGTTTAGATCGTTCAAGAGAATTTGAAGCACGTTTGGACATTGATGGTTTGATGGAACGTGCACTAGCAGGCATTAAAGTTAGCAAGATTCATATTGGTGACGAATACTTGAATGAAAATAGTGATTTATTTGCAGAATTGTTATAGACCCTTTAAAGATTAGAAATTTTTCTAATCTTTTTTTGTCCAATCAAATAAGTCGCTTCTTGATTGATAATTGCGTAGAATAAGGATAAATAAAGAAAGGGTGGTCAATTATGAAAGTAACTCGTCATGGTAATGAAATGGATACAGTTGGTGAAGCACCTAAAGTAGGCGCTATTTTTCCTACGGTTGTTGCATATGATGAAAATGATCAAGCAGTAACGTTGCCTAAGAAAAATGGTAAGAAATTGTTATTAAGTGTTGTTCCAAGTATTAATACACGTGTTTGTAGTATAGAAACAAAACGATTTAATATGGAAGCGGATCATTTTAAAGATATTGAATTTATCACAGTTTCTGATGATTCAAAAGAAGATCAAAAGAATTGGTGTGCAGCTGAGGGTATCACTAATTTACAATTACTGCATGCTGACAAAGGTGATTTTGCCAAAGTTACGGGATTAGATGTGCCTGAATTTGGCCACATGGCACGAATGGTTTTTATTTTGGATGAAACTGGACAGGTAATTTATGAAGAACTCGTCACAGAAATTTCAGATGAACCAGATTATGCGACTTTACTTAAAGAATTAAAAAAATAAGATATTGACGATTTTCAGAATAAACGCTAGAATATGACTACAGACGAAGAACGGGAACACCAGTCATTTCAGAGATAAAATGCTAGGCTGAAACATTTTAATCAGACACTATGGTGGTAGCTCGGGAGTTGTTATTCTGAAACAAAGTAGGAATAACCGGACATTATTGGTTCGTTAAAAAAGTAATTAAGAGGGGTTAAAACCCAATTTAGGTGGTACCACGGCACTGTCGTCCTAAAACAGAAATGTTTTTTGCTGACGGTGTTTTTTTATGCCTAAAAATAAAATTAATGAATGAAAAGGAGAACTCATGACAAAAGAAGTTGAATTATCAACAAAATATGATCCAAGTCAGGTTGAACCTGGTCGTTATGAAGAATGGTTGAAAAAAGATTTATTTAAACCTAATGCTAACCCAGAAGCCAAGCCTTACTCTATCGTTATCCCACCGCCTAATGTTACTGGTAAATTGCATTTAGGTCATGCATGGGATACAACATTACAAGATATTTTAATCAGACAAAAAAGAATGCAAGGTTTTGATACCCTCTGGTTACCAGGGATGGATCATGCAGGAATTGCCACACAAGCCAAAGTTGAAGCGAAGTTAGCCGAACAAGGTGTGACGCGTTATGATTTAGGCCGTGAAAAATTTGTCCAACAGGTTTGGGATTGGAAAGATGAATATGCTGATGTTATCCACAAACAGTGGGCAAAAATGGGCTTATCTCTCGATTATAGTCGTGAACGTTTTACGTTAGATGATGGGTTGTCAGATGCTGTTAAAAAAGTCTTTGTTAAGTTATACAACAAAGGATTAATTTACCGTGGCGAATACATTATCAACTGGGATCCTAAGGCAAGAACAGCTTTATCAGATATTGAAGTTATTCATCAAGATGATGAGGGCGCCTTTTATCATGTTAAATACCCCTTTGCTGATGGTTCTGGCTTTATTGAAATTGCAACAACACGTCCGGAAACAATGATGGGTGATGTTGCGGTTGCGGTTCATCCTGATGATGAGCGTTACAAAGATATCGTTGGTAAAAAAGTTATTTTACCGCTTGTTAACAAGGAAATTCCGATTATCACAGATCATTATGTTGATATGGGATTTGGAACAGGGATGGTTAAAATTACACCAGCCCATGATCCTAATGATTTTGAGGTAGGTAATCGTCATAACTTGCCTCGTATCAACACAATGAACGAAGATGCAACGATGAACGAAAATGCTGGCAAATATGTGGGTATGGATCGTTTTGAAGCACGTAAAGCAATCGTTAAAGATCTTGAAGCTGAAGACTTAATGATTAAGATTGATCCAATTACACATAGTGTTGGACATTCTGAAAGAACTGGGGTTCAAGTTGAAGCCCGATTATCAACACAATGGTTCGTTAAAATGAAACCACTTGCTGAAGAAGCTTTAAAATTCCAACAAGGGGAAGATAAAGTTGGATTCGTACCAGAACGATTTGAAAATACCTTTACACAATGGATGGAAAATGTTCATGATTGGGTTATTTCACGTCAATTATGGTGGGGTCATCAAATCCCAGCTTGGTACCATAAAGAAACTGGTGAGATGTACGTTGGTGAAGTTGCACCAACGGATATAGAAAACTGGGAACAAGATAATGATGTGCTAGATACCTGGTTCTCAAGTGCGCTATGGCCATTTTCAACGATGGGTTGGCCAAATACGGATGCACCAGATTTCAAACGTTATTTCCCAACAAATACACTTGTTACAGGCTATGATATTATTTTCTTCTGGGTATCACGTATGATTTTCCAAAGCTTAGAATTTACCGATGAACGTCCATTTGAACATGTGCTTATTCATGGGTTAATCCGTGATGAAAATGGTCGTAAAATGAGTAAATCACTTGGTAACGGAATTGATCCCATGGATGTGATTGAAAAATATGGTGCTGATGCGCTTCGTTGGTTCTTATCTAATGGATCTGCACCAGGCCAAGATGTTCGTTTTAGTTATACTAAAATGGACGCCTCTTGGAACTTTATCAATAAAATTTGGAATGCCAGCCGTTTTGTTATTATGAATTTAGATGGTGTTGATAAGATTGAATTACCAGCTAAATCAGAATGGCAACTAGTGGATAAGTGGATATTAAGTCGCTTGAACACAACGGTTTCTGAAGTCACACGTTTATTTGATACATTTGAATTCGGTGAAGCCGGTCGTGCTTTATACAACTTTATTTGGAATGATTTCTGTGATTGGTATATTGAAATGAGTAAAGAAAATCTTAATGGTGAAGATCAAGCTATTAAGCAAAATACACAACAAATTTTGGCTTATGTGTTAGACCAAACATTGAAATTACTTCACCCAATTGTGCCATTCGTGACTGAAGAACTTTGGTTAACAATGCCGCATGAAGGGGAATCAATTGTTGTGGCAGATTACCCAGTTGTGCATCCAGAGTTTGAAGATGAACAATCAGTGACTGATATGAATAATTTAATTGAATTAATTCGTGCCGTTAGAAATAATCGTGCAGAAGTAAATGCACCTATGTCTAGTGCGGTTGATTTATTGATTAAAACAACGGATGCTAAAACGAAAGTTATTTTTGAGGATAATCAAGAATTTATTCAACGATTCTGTCATCCTAAAGAACTTCAAATCAGCCCAGATGTTGTTGCACCTAAATTAGCAATGACGTCTGTTATCACAGGGGCAGAAGTTTACATGCCACTTGCTGAGTTGATTGATTTGAATGATGAAATTGCCCGTCTTGAAAAAGAAGTTAAAAAACTCGATGGTGAAGTTATGCGCGGAACTAAAAAATTAGGCAATGAAAAATTTGTTGCCAGCGCACCTGAAGCTGTTGTAACAAAAGAAAAAGAAAAATTAGCTGACTACCAAATTAAGTTAGCAGCAACTAAGGAAAGAATTTCTGATTTAAAAGCAGAAGCCTAACCTAACAAAATAGAAGTATTTCGGGTACAATAGACCTGAGATACTTCTATTTTTGTAGAAAGCGGGATGGGGAATTGATTACAACTTATGAGGAAACAATCGCATTTATTCACGGTCGAACACAGTTTAAAAAAAGTCCATCTTTGAGTCGGATGCGATCATTTATGCAACGCTTGGGTAATCCACAAAATCAGATTGACATGATTCATGTTGCTGGAACGAATGGTAAGGGATCGACAGTTGCCTTCTTACGTGAGCTACTAATAGCGCAAGGATTGACGGTTGGAACATATACTTCGCCTTTTATTGTGAAATTTAATGAACGGATTTCATTAAATGGACAAATGATAGATGATGATGCGCTGTTGAGTTTAGTAAACATTGTAAAACCAATCGTTGATGAGATGGACGTTGAGCTAGCTGAGCATGAGGGTGGGCCAACTGAGTTTGAAATTATTACTGCAATGATGTTTGTTTACTTTGGTGGCGTAAATCCAGTAGATATTGTAGTTGTTGAAACTGGGCTAGGTGGCAAGTACGATTCAACCAATATTATTGACCCACTGGTTTCTGTAATTACAACAATTGGCTTAGATCATATGAAAATTTTGGGTGACACGATTGAAAAAATAGCACAACAAAAAGCAGGTATTATTAAGACTAAGCGTCCCATTATTGTCGGTAAAGTAACGGATGAGGTTTTTAAGGTTATTGCTACCGAAGCCGAATTGAAAAATAGTCCTATCATTCGTTTAGGGACAGATTTTGAAGTTAAATCTGAAGGACCCAAATCGTCGTGGGAAGAAATTTTAACGTATACATCCAATGAAATGCACATTAAACAGTTATCCATACCATTATTAGGAGAATTCCAAGATGAAAATGCAGCAACTGCTATTGCTGCTTTTGAGCAAGTTGCTAATATTCAGGGCTGGTCAATTAGTGTGAAATCAATTAGGCAAGGAATTAGTGCGACAACGTGGCCAGGTCGTTTTGAAAAAGTGAATGATGAGCCATTAGTTGTTTTAGATGGCGCACATAATAGTGCAGCAATAGATAGGATTTCGCAGTTACTCCGAACACATTTTCAAGATAAAGAAATAACGATTATTTTTGCGGTACTTGCTGATAAACAAGGTGAACAGATGCTTGAAAAGTTAGCAGCGTTACCGAATGTACACATTATAGTGACACAGTTTGCTGGCCCACGACAAGTGACAAGAATGGCTGATTTTAAAATAAATCAATTTAAAAATGTCTCCTTTCAAGATAGTTGGAAGGAAGCATTAGTTCAGAGCGTTGGCACAATGTCAGTTGATGATTTGTTGCTTGTGACAGGTTCACTTTATTTTATTTCAGAAGTCCGCGGCTATTTTGTGTCAGAATAATTTAAATGAGTGAATTTCTCGTATTTAGTTAAAAATAGGAGGAATTGTGATGTCACTTATTTCTAATTGTCCAAGCGAGTATTTATTAGAACAAATTCAAAAGTATCAATGTGATCATTTAACAGATAAAGAATTGTTGACAGTTATTTTTGGCTTATTGTTAACCAAATCTGCAGATATTGAAAAACGAATTGACTATTTTACATCAAGGTATCAATCTTTGAGTCAACTAAAAAAATGTTGTTTAACAGATTACCAGTTATTAATGGGTGAAAAAAATCAGACCTCAGCTTTACAGTTACAAGCCATTGTGGCATTTGGTAAGCGAATTAATCGTGAATCACATTTTATTTGTGGTCAAATTTGTTCTAGTCAGGATGCTGGCGAAAAAATGGTTGCTGAACTAGGTGGATTGAACCAAGAGTTTTTAATTGGCCTGTTTCTGGATACTAAGAATCAAATAGTAAAACAGGAAACGTTATTTATCGGCACTTTAAATTCGGCAACAGTGCATCCAAGAGATATTTTTGCAGTTGCTTTAAAGTATGGTGCGGCCAAAATTATATTGGTTCACAATCATCCGAGTGGACATGTGACGCCATCTAAGAATGATATTGTATTCTCTAAAAGGGTTGAAAAATGTGGTATTTTGATGGGTATTGAACTTTTGGATCATATTATTTCGGGTAACACTAACTATCTCAGTATGAAAGAAGAGGGCGTCCTTTAGGGGTGCTCTCTTGTTCTATGAAAATAGATATGATAAACTTAATAACGTTGCGGGTTTAGGAGTAGGCAACACGCAATGATGCAATTAATTTAAGATAATCTTAATGAAATTTAGTAAGTATTGAATGAAATGTAACTTTTAATTATGATATAATATGGAAACTATGAATAAAAGCGCCTAAAAGGCTGACGATGAAGGGAAGAAAGACTGTGTTTGGATTTGGAACAAAGAATATAGGAATTGATTTAGGAACAGCTAATACAATCGTGTACGTTGAAGGAAAAGGAATTGTTTTACGTGAGCCTTCAGTCGTCGCTAAAAATGTTAAAACGGATGAAATTGTTTCTGTTGGAGAAGATGCTCGTGCAATGATCGGCCGTACACCAAGTAGCATTGTGGCTATTCGCCCAATGAAAGACGGTGTAATTGCTGATTATGACACAACAGTCGCTATGATGAAATATTACATTCAAAAAGCTTTAGGTAAATCATCAGGTAAACCTTACGTAATGGTTTGTGTCCCTAGTGGTGTGACAGAAGTTGAAAAACGTGCTGTTATTGATGCAACTCGAGTTGCAGGTGCACGTGATGCTTATGTTATTGAAGAACCATTTGCTGCTGCAGTTGGTGCTGGGTTACCAGTTATGGATCCAACGGGTAACATGGTTGTCGATATCGGTGGTGGTACAACAGATGTTGCAACAATTTCATTAGGTGGGATTGTTTCAAGTCGCTCTATTAGAATGGCCGGCGATAAATTAGATGAGTCAATTGTGTCATACATTCGTCAAAACTTTAATTTATTGATTGGTGAAAGAACAGCTGAACAATTAAAAATAGACGTGGCATCTGCCTCAGTTAAAGAAGCAGATAAGATTGAAGATACAACGATTAGGGGTCGTGATTTAATTACGGGTCTTCCTAAAACGGTAACAGTTAAGGCAACAGATATTGCAGTTGCGATTCAAGAATCAATCGTTGAAATTATCACAGCAATCAAGGAAACATTAGAAGAAACGTCTCCAGAAATCGCTGCTGATGTGATTGATCACGGTATCGTATTAACGGGTGGTGGTGCCTTATTGAAGAACTTATCAGAAGTTATCGCTGAAGTGACAAAAGTGCCCGTATTTATCGCTAATGATCCACTTGACTGTGTTGCAATTGGAACCGGTGAATCATTAAAAAGTATTGATGTCATGAAGAAGAAATAGTTCTAAAAATCACATAGATTAAAAATAAAGAGGTTGGAGTTAATTCATCCAGCCTCTTAATTTTTTAGTTAATTATAAGGCAAATGGAGGATAGCGAACATGCAGAAATTTTTTTCAAATAGAAGACTAATCATCATTTTAATTGCCATTATTGTGAGTCTTAGTTTAATTTCATTTTCAATTTCCGTTAGAAATAAAAAATCAACACCACCGCTAATTCAAGAATTTGGCAATGATGTTGTTGGTCTATTTGATAGAGCAGTTAGTTACCCTGCAAAAGGCTTAAAAGGGTCAGTTGTTGGCATATCTGATCTTTTGAATACATACCAAGAAAATCAAAAATTAAAAAAACAAGTTGATGAATTGACACAGGTTAAGGTGCAATCAGATACGGTTAGAAATGAAAATGCACAATTAAAAAAAGAGTTGAAGTTGACTAGTACGTTGACTGATTACACATCAATTAACGCCTCTGTCTTAACCCGATTACCTTCTGGTTGGTTGAACCAACTTGTTATCAGCAAAGGTAGTGCATCAGGCGTTAAGAAGAATGCGCCAGTAATGGCTGGTTCTGGCTTGATAGGTCGTGTTACTGAAGTCAATAAAACGAATAGTAAGGTTGAGTTGATATCAACCACGAATGATTCTGTGGATAGATTCGCGGTACAAGTAACCAACTCAAGTGGTGCGATTGTTAATGGGTTAATTACTGGCTATGATAAAACAGATAGTCTTTTAACTATGGGGCAAATTACGTCTAAAAAAGCCTTGAAAAAGGGTGATGCAGTTGTCACATCTGGTCTTGGCGGGACAACACCAAAGGGGTTAAATATTGGTGTTGTTTCTAAAATTGAAAAAGGCGATTATGGGCTTGCATCAAAAATTTATATCAAGCCAGCAGCTGATTTGAGTGATTTAACTGTTGTGACAGTTGCTCAGACGTTAGATTAAAGGTGATGGATAGATGATAAATAAAAATAAACAGTACATTTTCCCTGTAGGACTTATTATTTCCTTTTTCTTGGATGGGACGATACAGTTTGCTTTTTCAGCACAATTGGAATCGCAAACAACAATTATGGTTAGTCATTTACTCTTGTTGTGGTTAATAATGGGGGTATTTTACTCAGATAATAAGCATCTAGAGTTATGGGCATTTGGTATTGGATGGGCATTTGACAGTTATTACGCGGGTATTCTAGGAATCTATATGATTCTTTTACCCTTAATTGTTTATTTAACTAAAATTGCATATCAATATTTTGAACCCTCATTCATTGTTTTATTACTCATTTATTTTATTGATTTAACGGTTTTAGAAGTCTCATATTATAGTATCAATGAAATGATTGGATTTGCGAATGAGTCGGTAACAACGTTTATTAGTACTTCGTTTGGACCAACTTTAGCATTCAATCTGGTACTATTTGTTATTTTGTACTATCCAATATCGAAATTAATGAACTCAGGTAATCGATACAATTAAGATTCAGGGGTGAACATAGATGCAGAGTGTTATTTTAAAAGGATATAAAGATGGTTATGAAATCATTCTTAAACAGGATTTTGGTTTCGATAAGATTTTGGGTGAACTTAGAGAATTATTTGATAATTTGAATGCTGAAAAGAAAAATACTGACGATACGATTATTTCGTTTGATATTAAAACTGAAAATCGATTGTTTACGGCAGAAGAAAAGCAAAGAATTGAAAAAATTATTTCTGAGTATCATAACTTTAAAGTACACAAAATCGAATCTAAAGTAATGACTATAGAAGATGCTAACATTTTGAAAGAAAATGAGAACGTTCATCTTTGTTATCGAACTATTCGGAGTGGTCAAATTGTTGATTTAAAAGGTGATGTGCTCTTTTTAGGTAAATTACATCAAGGTGGTCAATTGCGAGCTGCTGGTAATATTTTTGTTATGGGCGAAGTTCAAGGTATCATTCATGCTGGATTTGAAAATAATACAGACAGTATTATTGTGGGTGATGTTTCAGCTGCTTCCCAAGTTAGAATTGGTGAATTAGTGGATATTATAGATGATGAAAAGGTGACAAATAGTCAGGATACGGTAATCTATGTGAATGATTTACATATTATTGATTACGGTACTCGGAATGAATTAAAGTCACTTCGACCAAAATTATTTAATCATGCGGGAGGATATTAGAGATGGGAAAAGCGATTGTTGTAACATCTGGTAAGGGTGGCGTTGGTAAAACAACGTCATCTGCGAATATTGGAACTGCATTAGCACTTCTTGAAAAAAAAGTTGTTTTAATGGATTTGGATATTGGATTACGGAATTTAGACGTTGTCTTAGGCCTTGATAACCGTATCTTATTTGATATTGTAGATGTGGCTGAAGGCCGGGCCCGATTACATCAGGCTTTAATTAAGGATAAGAGATTCAATGAATATTTATACTTATTACCTGCAGCACAAAATACTGATAAGTCAGCTTTAGTTCCTGAACAGGTAAAAGCAATTGTTGACGAATTAAAAAAAGAATTTGACTATGTGATTATTGATTGTCCTGCTGGGATTGAACAAGGCTTTATGAATGCTGTTGCTGGAGCAGATATGGCTATTATTGTAACAACGCCTGAAATTTCTGCGGTTCGGGATGCAGATCGTGTTGTTGGTCTGTTAGAACAAAATCCATTACTTGAACAACCCAAATTAATTATTAATCGTATTCGTCGTCAGATGATGCAAGATGGTCAAGCAATGGATGTTGATGAAATTACGCGTCATTTGTCAATTGATTTATTAGGAATTATTGTGGATGATGATGCGGTTATTAGTACGTCTAACCATGGTGAACCAATTGTCTTAGATTCTAAAAATCCAGCTGGATTAGGCTATCGCAATATCGCACGTCGCCTACTCGGTGAAACAGTCCCATTAATGACGATAAAACAGCCACAAAAAGGTTTCTGGAAAAAAGTAGGATCATGGTTTAAAAAAGACTAGCCTCTTGACACGGTTAATGTTTGTGTGCTAAGTTGTTATCAATTAAGAAAAACGTTGAACAGAAGATTAAGACTTGAGTAAACTTTTAAAGAGAGTATCGTTTGCTGGGAAGATACAGTTTTCAAGTCTGAAACACATCTGCGAGTTGATTTCCTCAACTAGTTAACTAGGGAAGTTCGGGATAAGCCCGTTATAGCTGTAGTTTAATAAACTCGTTGAGATTAGATTCGTGAGAATTTAGTGAAGCTTGAGGTGGTACCGCGACTTGTCGCCCTCTATAGTCAATTTTGACTATAGAGTTTTTTTAGTTACTTTTATTAATCTACATAAGTTATTTTTCGTGAGAAAAATATAAATTTGAGGTGGCACCACGGTTATCGTCCTCTTGAGTCAATTTGACTTGAGAGGATTTTTTTATTTAATTAAAAGGAGATTATTCAATGACTTATATATTAGAAATTTTACCTTCATTATTAGATGGTGCTAAATTAACGTTGGAAATATTTTTTTGGACGATTATTGGTTCAATTCCGCTTGGTTTAATTGTTGGGTTAGGTTTGATTTCAAAAATAAAACCAATTAAATATTTTTTGAATTTTTATGTTTGGTTAATGCGAGGAACGCCATTATTACTACAATTAATTTTTGTCTTTTACGGGTTGCCTACGTTACAACAATTTCATATTCATATCGTATTTGGTCGATATGACGCTGCATTATTCGCATTTATTTTAAATTATGGTGCTTACTTCGCTGAAATTTTCAGAGGGGGATTGCAATCAATTCCTAAGGGACAATATGAGAGTGCAAAAGTTCTACGTCTCTCATATTGGCAAACAATTCGCACAATTGTGGTTCCACAAGTCTTTAAAATTGTTTTACCATCAATTGGGAATGAAATTATTAATTTAGTGAAAGATTCGAGTTTGGTTTATGTTATTGGACTAGGTGATTTATTGAGAGCGGGGAATGTTGCGACAAGTCGAGATGTGACACTTGTACCGTTACTTATGGTTGGAGCAATCTATCTGTTATTAACAGCTATCTTCACACTTATCTTAAAGAAAATTGAAAAACATTATAGTTATTACAAATAAGGAGTGATTCTATGCTAGAACTAAAAAATCTGACAAAGTATTATGGAAAACGATTGATTTTAGATGATATTAATTTAACAGTTAACGATGGCGAAATTGTGAGTATCGTTGGGCCATCTGGTGGTGGTAAAACGACATTATTACGATGTATTAGTGGGTTAGAATCAATCGATTCTGGAGAAATTTTGATTGATGCGTCACCATTTGATCCGTACCGTAATAATACTAATGAAAGTGTTATAGGGGTTGTTTTCCAAGAATTTCAACTGTTTCCGCATCTTTCAGTGCTAGATAATATAACATTAGCACCGAAAATGGTTTTAAAGACTCATAAGGTGCAAGCTGAAGAAGAGGCACAAAAATTATTGGATCGTTTGTCACTAGGAAACAAGGGACAACTGTATCCTTATCAACTTTCAGGTGGACAGAAACAACGAGTTGCCATTGCACGCGCATTAGCAATGAAACCCAAAATTCTATGTTATGATGAGCCAACTTCGGCACTAGATCCAGCGCTACGCCAAGAAGTAGAAGATATGATATTATCATTGAAAGCTGATGGGATGACTCAGATTGTGGTTACACATGATGTGCCATTTGCTGAAAATATTGCGGATAAATTGTTAAAAGTAAAACCGCTTGAAGATTAGAGGATAACAAATGACTCAATTAATGAAAAAAATTATTTTTCTTATGCTATTCATGTTACTCTTTGTGGGATTAGCAGGATGTAGTAAAGCTGGAACAAAAAATAATAACCAAACAATGAATACAACTGATAGTTGGAAAGCAATTCAAAAAAAAGGGACTGTCGTTATTGGAATTGATGACAGCTTTGTGCCGATGACCTTTAGACAAAAAGATGGCAAATTAGTGGGATATGATGTTGATTTAGCTAAAAAAGTCTTTAAAAAATATGGACTCAAAGTTGATTTTCAAACGATTGATTGGTCTATGAAAGAAACTGAACTAAAAAATGGCACAATTGATTTAATCTGGAATGGGTACACAAAAACGACGGCACGTGCTAAAACGGTTGCGTTTAGTCGAACTTATTTAACTAATAAACAAGTATTAGTGACAAAAAAAGCCAGCAAAATTACGTCATTTGCTAAAATGCAGCATAAAATATTGGGTGTTCAAAGTGGATCTGCTGGATTTGATAGTTTAAATTTGCATCCGCGTATTTTAAAAGATACAATTCAAAATAAGGAACCTGTTCAATATGATTCATTTGATAATGCATTTATTGATTTGAACGCTGACCGTATTCAAGGCCTTTTAATTGATGATGTTTACGCGAGCTATTTTATTAAACATCAAGCAGACTCAGATGCATATAACGTGATTGATGGCAAATTCAAAACTGAAGATTTTGCTGTTGGTATGAGAAAATCGGATAAAACAATGCGATTAAAGATTAATGCAGCAATCACTGACCTACAAAAAAGGGGTCAACTAGAAAAAATAAATCAAAAATGGTTTGGTAAGAACACAACTGTTCAGAATAATTAATTTCGGAGGAACCAGATGACATATGTAAATATTGCCGTATTACTTGTTTTTGTATTGAACTCACTAGCTGCAATCGTGACCGTTTTTAGAGAAAAACGGGATATTGCTGCAACCTGGGCATGGCTACTGGTATTGACAATTATTCCTATCTTCGGCTTTTTAATTTATCTTTTTGTGGGAAAGAAAATTTCTAAAGAAAAGATATTTGATATTAAAACCCAAGGTCATATGGGTGTTGATCAGTTAGTCGATAGGCAAAAGCAAGAATGGGCTAGAGGAGAACTAACCACGAGTGGTAAATTTACCGATGATGTGAATGAAATTATGCACATGTTTTTAGAAATAGATAAATCGATTTTAACAAAAAAGAATGATGTTCGATTATTGACTAATGGTCATGATAAATTTGAAGCATTATTTAAAGATATTCGTGAAGCTAAACATCATATTCATGTTGAATATTACACCATTGAAGATGGTCGCATCGGGAATGAATTGTTAACATTACTTGAGGCTAAAGTTAGTGAAGGCCTTGAGGTTAGAGTTATTTATGATGCACTAGGGTCAAAAGGGACAACGAAAAAGTTTTTCAAACATTTTGAAGAACTAGGTGGGAAAGCAGAAGCCTTTTTTGGGTCGCGTTTTTCATTTTCAGATTTTCGATTGAACTTCAGAGATCATAGGAAAATTGTTGTCATCGACGGTAAGATTGGGTATATCGGTGGTTTTAATGTTGGTGATCAGTACTTAGGCGAGAGTGAAAAGTTTGGCAATTGGCGTGATACACATATGCGTATTTTTGGAAGCTCAGTTAACTCAATGCAAAGTCGATTCATTATGGATTGGAATGCAACTGCAAGAAACGACCAAATTAATTATCGCTCAATTTATTTTCCTAAAACGGAATCTAAGGGTAAAGTGAATATACAAATTGTATCCAGTGGACCTGATTCGGAAATTGAACAAATTAAAAAAGGTTATATTAAGTTAATTAATTCAGCTAAAAAATATATTTATATTCAAACACCATATTTAATTCCGGATGATTCCGTTATGGAAGCATTGGACATTGCCGTATCGTCTGGTGTTCAGGTTAGAATTATGGTGCCTTCGATGCCAGATCATGCATTTGTTTATCGTGCGACACAATATTATGCGAAAGATTTAACAAATATAGGCGCGGAAATATACCAATATAATAATGGGTTTTTGCATGCAAAAACAGTTGTAATTGATGATATGGTTGCTTCTGTAGGCTCGGCCAATTTTGATTTTAGAAGTTTTAAATTAAATTTTGAAGCTAATGCATTTATTTACGATGCAGATGTCGCTATTTTACTTAAAAATATTTTTGAAATTGATATGGAACAAAGTGATCTCTTGACGAAGAAGTATTTCAATGATCAATCTTATTGGTTGAAGTTTAAACAACAGTTTTCAAGACTACTTTCACCTATTTTATAATAATGAAAACGTTTGACATTTGTGGAGTTGTATGTGATATTATTAATTGGAGACCAACACAAAGGGGAGCCAGATATTTGGCTGAGAGTGAAGAAATTCAGACCCTTGGAACCTGTTTGTTAATGCAAACGTAGGAATTGTGTGTAGAAGATTAACACCTTCTTTGTGCTTGGTTTACTAAGTCAAAGGAGGTTTTTTTGTTGGAAAGAAAAAGATTATTAATTTTGCTAGAAGGGGTCATTATGGCCGCTTTAGCAATGGCACTGTCGTTTGTACCTAATCCACCGAACATTGATATTGCACTGGGTATTTTACCTATTGTGGTGTACAGTTTAAGGCGTGGTTTGAAAATGGGGTTAATCATTGGATTATTATATGGGACTTTACCTATTTTAATCGGAACAGCTTATGTTTTAACACCCGTTCAGGCTATTTTAGAATATCCTGTTGCTAATTTTGTGTTAGGATTTGCTGGATTGTTCTCAACTCGCTTTTTGGGTCAATTACGGGCAAAAAATATGCGAGGTGCGTTACAAGCACTAACTTGTGCCATTTTACTGGCTGTCTTTTTAAAATATTTTGCTCATTTCGTGGCGGGCATTATTTTTTGGTCAAAATATGTACAGTGGGGATTGTCACCAGTTGTGTATTCAGTCGTTATTAATGGTGGAAGTATGATCGTTAACATGATTATTGCGATGTTAATTCTTAGTGTTATGCTTAAAAAAAGTCCAGGAATTTTTCTTGATAAATAATGATTAAAGTGAAAGACGGATACTATTATCCGTCTTTTTTTATACAATAAATGACTTGTTAACCGTAAATTTTAGACAAAAAAATTCACGACATATTTCAGCCGTGAATTTTCAATCATTTTCATCTTATTAAGCAATTGACATAACTGCGGTTAAAACAACGCCACCGACTGTTACGAGAATCATTAACCACACGACAACCATCGTGATTTTTTGGAACGTAGATTTCTGTTTTTTCATGATTTACACAACCTCTCAAATCTAATAGTGTAACTATAACTTTTTTGATAGTCATATGTCAACTTAAAAATAGTCGTTTTTCTTTAAATAATAAGCGGTTAATAGGCAGATAATAAGGGTTATTAACTGTAACCACCAGAATGAAAATGAAATGTTTGCACCAGGAAGTTTAACGTTCATACCATACATCCCACCCATAATGGTTGGAATCGTTAATATAATTGTCATAGATGTTAAAACCTTCATAACAATATTCAGATTATTTGAGATAACAGATGACACCATTTCACCATAATTATCTAAAATTTTAGTTTGAATACTTGTCATGGTTTCAGCTTGTTGATTTTCAATTAGGACATCTGTAAGTAAATCATCCGTGGCTTTTTGTTTGAAATGTTCGTTTGAATCAGCCATTGATTTTAGGACGGGATTATTTTTTGTAAGTGCTGCGTCAAAATAAACTAAACTTTTTTGCATGGACATCATTTGATAATATTGTTCATTTTTGGTTGCTTTAGCAAGTGTTTTTTCGAGATTTTCAGTTTCTTGAATGATGTTATTCAGTGCAAATACAAAGTTTTGTGATAAATACCAAAGTAACTTTAAAGTGAATTGATCAGATGTCGTTGTTTTAATTTTGTGAATGGGACTATCTGAAATAAACTCATTGATAAAGTCGGGAACACTATTTGATATCGTAATGATAGCATCATCTGCTAAAACGATTGAAAAGGGAAATGTTTGATATTCTAAGTAGCCTAATGAATTTCGAACACGATGGGGATATTGCATTAGGACTAAGTCGGGAACGACGTTTTGAGATAATCCTTCAGTTCTTGAATTTTCTTGATCATCTAAAACCGCAGTGACATAATCTCTGGGCATGGCATGTTCGCTAACAAGTTCATCGATTTCGGCGTCAGAAGGGTTAGTGACATTAATCCAGCAAAGTTTGCTATATTCTTTTATTTTTTCAATTTTTCCTGATTCAGTTGATTTGTAATATTCTATCAATTATAAAGACTCCTTTATTCGTGATTCCAGTACTCAGTATATCAAATTTTTAAAGCTTTCGTTAATTCAGACATCTAGTTGTTAAGATTACCCCAAATACGCTATAATGAAAAGCATAACGATAACCTAAATTGAAATATATTGTAGAAACATCTATAATATAAGACATTGATTTTATGAAAATGAGGGATGAATATATGTGTGGATTTGCAGGCGTATTAAGTGACAGACATAAAAATACAGACAAAGATTATGACAAAATTGTTCATAATATGACAAAAATGATTGTCCATCGTGGACCTGATGATTCAGGCTATTTTAGTGACGATGATATTACAATGGGCTTTAGACGATTAAGTATTATTGATATAGAAGGTGGACACCAACCCCTTTCATATGAAAATGAACGTTATTGGTTAACATTCAATGGTGAAATCTATAATTATATTGAATTACGTGAAGCCTTAATTGCTGATGGCTATGAATTTAAAACAGATTCTGATTCAGAAGTTATTCTTGGTATGTATGCTAAATATGGGGCAGAAGCGGTTAAACAATTCCGTGGAATGTTTGGATTTGTTATTTGGGATACACAAGAAAAAACGCTTTTTGCAGCGCGTGATCAATTTGGAATTAAACCATTTTATTATGCGACAGCTGATGATAGCTTCTATTATGGTTCTGAAAGTAAAGCTATTTACAAAGTATTAAAAAATAAGACATTTGATAAAGATGCGCTTCAAGATTATATGACCTTTCAATTTGTACCAGAACCAGAAACGTTAACTAAAGAAATTGATATGTTACAACCAGGCCACTATTTAACTAAAAAAATGGGCGAAAAACCAGTTGTAACACAATACTTTTCTGCTGAATTTCATCCAGTAGTTCGGCCAGAAGAAACGTATATTAAACGGATTAAAGACGTTTTAATTGATTCTGTTGAAAAACATATGCGTGCTGATGTGCCAGTTGGGTCATTTTTATCAGGTGGGATTGATTCATCTATTATTGTTGCCATTGCTAAAGAATTGAATCCAAATTTGGAAACTATTTCAGTTGGATTTGAACGTGAAGGTTATAGTGAATTGGATGTTGCACAAGAAACTGCCGAGAAATTAGACGTTGCTAACTTTAGTTCTGTTATTACGCCTGAAGCGTTTATGAAGGCCTTTCCACATTTCATCTGGAATATGGATGATCCCTTGGCTGATCCGGCTGCTGTGCCTCAATATTTCCTTGCCAAAGAAGCTAGAACACGTGTGAAGGTTGCTTTGACAGGTGAAGGTGCCGATGAATTATTTGGTGGGTATACAATTTATCATGAACCAGAATCATTAAAAGGGTTTAAATATACAAAACCAATTAATGGTGCGTTGAACAAAATTGCCCAAATGATGCCCAAAGGAATGCGTGGACAAAGTTTCCTTCTTCGTGGGACAACACCAATGGAAGATCGCTATGTGGGTAATGCGTTTATCTTTAATGAAAAAGAAAAACAAGCCTTCTTTAAAGATTACAATAAAAGCCATCCTTTCCAAAGTATTACTGGCCAATATTATGATGCATCAAAAGATTACAATAAAATTGATCAAATGCAATTTATTGATATGCATACTTGGTTAAATGGTGATTTATTGCATAATGCTGATCGAACAACGATGGCACATAGTATTGAATTAAGAACGCCATTTTTGGATAAAGAAGTTTTTGCAGTTGCTTCAGAAGTACCTGCAGATTTAAGAATTGCACATGGTACAACGAAATATATTTTGCGTAAAGCGGCTGAAGGAATTGTTCCTGATCACGTTTTAAATCGTAAAAAATTGGGCTTCCCTGTGCCAATTCGTTTCTGGTTAAAAGAAGAAATGTATGATTGGGCTAAACAAATCATCAATGATTCTCAAACAGATGAATTTTTTAATAAACAATATTTCTTAGATTTATTGGATGAACATCGTGATGGCGTTCGAGATAACTCTAGAAAAATATGGACTGTTTTAACGTTTATGGTCTGGCATCGAATTTACGTTGAAAGTGATATGTTAGTAGATAGCGAAACAATGACAGAGAAAGCTAAATAATAAATAGTGGGAGTTCAAAATAATGACAATTATGGTTCAGAAATTTGGTGGCACCTCGGTTCAAGATGACGAGTCAAGGCGTGCTGCCTTGAAACACGTAAAGTATGCAGTCGATAAAGGGTACCAAGTAATTGTCGTTGTTTCTGCAATTGGGCGTCAAGGGGCTCCTTATGCAACCGATTCATTATTAGGACTTGTCGATGGCGAACAATCGTTACTTTCAAATAGAGAGCTTGATATGATTGTTTCTGTTGGTGAAACTATTTCTGCTGCAGTTTTTTCTGAATTGTTGAATAAAGAAGGTATTAAAGCAGCTGCTTTGACTGGACAAGATGCTGGTGTTGAGACAAATGATGACTTCCAGAATGCTAAAGTGATTAATATCAATACTGATTTAATTGATGCTGCATTCAACGATGCTGATGTTTTAGTTGTAACCGGATTTCAAGGGGCTACGAGCCAAGGTCAAACGACGACAATCGGACGTGGTGGAAGTGATACAACGGCAGCCTTACTTGGAGCAGCGTTAAATGCTGAACGTGTTGATATCTTTACTGACGTTTCAGGGATGATGACGGCTGATCCTAGATTAGTTTCAAAAGCTAAATTTCTTAAAACCGTTAGTTATGAAGAAGTGGCCAATATGGCTCATGAAGGCGCAAAGGTTATCCATCCGCGTGCCGTAGAAATTGCCCAACAAGCTCACGTGCCTGTTCGAATTCGGTCAACTTGGCAAGGGCCTGAAGAAATGGGAACGCTTGTTACGGATCGTAATTTAGGCGTTAAACATTACCGAAGTGTAACCGGAATTGCTCATGTAACGGGGTTAACACAATTTACGATTGAAACAGCTAACCATACTGCTAAAGATGTTTTCAATTTAATGGCAGATAATAATTTGAGTGTTGATTTCATTAATATCTCACCTGGTAAAGTTGTTTTTAATTTATTTAGTGATGATGAAACAAAAGCAAAACAATTATTAGCAGATGCTAAAATGTCTGTTTCAATCCTTAATAATTGTGCAAAAGTGTCAATCGTAGGTGCTGGTATGACAGGGACTCCTGGTGTCACATCAAAAATTGTGACAGTATTAGATGAACATCATATTAATATTCTTCAAACGACTGATAGTTATACGACAATTTGGATTTTGGTTCAACAAGACGATTTGAAAACTGCCGTTAATGCGTTACATGACGTCTTTTTAAACACGATCTAAAGGAGTACTTTATGAAACTCTTAACTTTTTTTGGAACTTGGTATGGGTCAATTATTTTAGTCGTTAGTTACCTTTTAATTTTATTGTTACTTAAACGTATCTTACGAAAGTATTGGCCTAAAAGGCTAAAAATTGTTGACTTCTTACCACCACTACTTCTCTTGTTAACACATCTGTTATCAGTACAAGAATATAATTTATCACTTGTACCATTTGTCATACTGGCTTGGTGTCTAATTGGTATTGCTAGTGCATTGATGTTTGCGTATCGAGATGGGGAATTGATTTATGCCAAATTTTTCACAGTTATCTGGAAAATCACTGACATTTATATGATTCTTTGGTATCTTATTGTGTTAACAATGATTTTAATTTAATATTACTTGCCCCACCTTAATTATTTTAAATAAGATGTTTAAATCACTTAACCTAAAAGGGTTGAGTGATTTTTTTTATCTATAATACTTTGAAAATATAATGTTTTGAAATTAGGTGGTGGAATGTGGGGCATTGTGGTAAAATTTAAATAGTTACTACGAAGGGGGGCGTGCACAATGTTTATGGGTGAATTTAAACACACATTGGATGCCAAAGGCAGATTAATTATTCCAGCTAAGTTCCGTGAGGAATTAGGTGAAAAGTTTGTTGTTACGCGTGGTATGGATGGTTGTTTGTTTGGATACACACAAGCTGAGTGGACGCTCCTAGAAGAAAAAATAAAAGCACTTCCTTTAACAAAAAAAGATGCCCGTGCTTTTGTGAGATTTTTGTATTCAGCAGCAACAGAATGCGAGTTCGATAAACAAGGTCGGATTAATATTCCCGTTCCTTTGAGGACCCATGCTAATTTAGAAAAGAAATGTGTCTTAGTTGGGGTTTCAAATCGCTTTGAAATATGGAGTGAGGAACGTTGGGCTAGTTTCTCAGAAAATGCAGCAGAAAACTTGGATGAAATTGCAGAAAATATGATTGATTTTGGTTTTTAAATAATGGTATGAAAGGAGACAAAAACTATGACGGCATTTGAACATGAAACGGTTCTCTTAAATGAAGCAGTTGATGGATTGGCAATCAATCCTGATGGTGTGTATGTTGATTGTACTTTGGGCGGTGGCGGACATAGTGCTTTAATATTGTCTCAACTAAGTCTGAACGGGCACTTATACGCCTTTGATCAGGATCAAACAGCTATTACATATAATGAAGAACATTTAAAAAAATACATAGAAAATGGGCAAGTTACGTTTATTAAACGTAACTTTAAAGACTTAAAGGTTGCCTTGTTAGAGCTTGGTGTGACAGAAGTTGATGGGGTGCTCTATGATTTGGGCGTATCATCACCACAGTTTGATGTGGCAGAACGAGGGTTTAGTTACCAACATGATGCACCGTTAGACATGCGCATGGATTTGAGTGCAGAATTAACTGCCAAAGAAATTGTAAATAATTGGACTTATCAAGAATTAATTAGAATATTTTTTAGATATGGTGAAGAAAAATTTGCCAAATCAATTGCTCGTCAGATTGAAAGTGCTAGAGAAACTGAAGAAATTGTGACGACTAGTCAATTAGTTGAATTAATCAAACGAGGAATTCCAGCTCGCGCAAGAAGAACAGGTGGGCATCCAGCAAAAAAAGTTTTCCAAGCTATTCGAATTGCAGTTAACGATGAATTAGGGGTTTTAGAAGATTCATTAGAACAAGCCATTGATTTGATTGATGTCACGGGGCAAGTTAGTGTCATTACATTTCAATCGTTAGAAGATAGATTGGTTAAAACCATGTTCAAAGAACGAACGAGCCTTCCAGAGTTACCACCAGGTTTACCGGTAATTCCAGATAATATTCAACCAGATTATGCATTAGTTAATAGAAAACCAATTTTACCATCAGAACTAGAGTTGCAGAACAACAGACGTGCACACTCGGCAAAATTAAGAATTATAAAACGACTGAAATAATGATTAATAAAGGGGTTACATCGCATGGCACAAAATAGTACAGCAAGACCAATACCAACAACGCCGTCAAAAAAGTATAGAGAAAGCCCAAGACAGCAACCAATACATAAAACACAAGCTGGAACACAGCGTGTGGCACTTTCTAAAATTGAAAAATCATTATTTGGTTTGATTGGTGTTATTTCTTTGATACTGATGATTACGCTAGTTTCAGCACAGGTAAAATTATCGAATAGTAGTCAGTTTTTACAAAATATCAATAGTGAAATAACAGCTATTCAAACTAAAAGTTCTGATTTAACACAAGAAGTGAACGAACTTGCTAGTAACAATCGACTAAATGGTATCGCAGATAAGAATGGTCTTAACTTAAGCGAGAGTAGAATAAGGAATGTAACGAAATGAATAATCAAAAACAACGAATGATAAATAACATGAAAAAGAAACGTAGAAACAGGCAAAGGTTTGGTGTGTTACTGATCCTGACTATTTTAGCGATTCTTTTGATGTTTATCATTCGTTTTTCTTATATTGTGATTGGTGGGAAAGTTTCAAATGTTAATTTAAGCAGTCAGACGCAACTACTTTATGAAAATAGTCGGATTGATAAGGCAAGTAGAGGGACCATTTATGATGATTCTAATCAGCCCATTGCCGAAGATACAACAAATTATTCTGTCTATGCGGTTCTTTCAAAAAAATATGTTGGTGCGAACAATAAAGCTTTGTATGTTACTGATAAGAATGAAGCTGCAAAAGTTATTAGTGATGCTATTGGGATGAAAGAAACTAAAGTTTACGATATTTTGAATGCGAAAAAGGGGATTTATCAAGTTGAATTTGGGAACGCTGGTAAAAACTTATCATTAGAAACAAAAAATAAAATAGAAGCAGCTGGATTAAGTGGTATTTATTTCACTAAAACGCAGGCAAGATTATATCCTAACGGTGTATTTGCCTCTCATTTAATTGGTGTGACAAAAAGTACATCAAAAAAAGGTAACGCAACATTATCTGGTGTGATGGGCTTAGAATCAGCATTTAACAAGCAGTTGAGTGGAACAGATGGCTTGAAAAAGGTTCAAAAAGATAGTTATGGCTATCAATTACCGAATGCAAAGACAAAAACTAAACAAGTTAAAAATGGAAATAATATTTATACAACAATTGATACTAAGCTACAAACCTATCTTGAAACAACTTTGACACAGGTTCAAAAAAGTTATCAACCAAAATCAATGAACGTTGTGATTATGAATGCTAAAAATGGGAAAATATTAGCAGCCTCTCAACGACCTACATTTAATGCGGATACCAAAAGTGGTATTTCAAAAATGTGGCGTGATTCATTAATTGAAGATAGCTATGAACCTGGGTCAACAATGAAAGTCTTTACGATGGCCGCTGCGATTGAGAATGGCGCATATAATGAAAATGCACTGTATAAATCTGGTGTTTTAAAAGTAGGGACTAAAACAGTTCCTGATTGGAACACATCAGGTTGGGGCTTGATCACATATCGAGAAGGTTTCGCTCGTTCAAGTAATGTTGGTATGGCTAAGTTAGAACAAGCAATGGGTCCTACAGCATGGCTTAAATATATTAAAAAATTTGGTTTTCTCAAAAGTACTAACTTTGGGTTACCAAATGAAGCAAGAGGAAGCATTGAATTCCAATATCCAATTGAACAAGCTGATACAGCGTTTGGACAAGGGATTAATGTAACAACGATGCAGATGATGCAAGGTTTTACGGCTTTTGCAAACAATGGTAAAATGGTGAAACCAACACTTGTGAATAAGATTGTTGATCCTAATACAGGGAAAACAACTTATAAATCTAAAAAAACGGATTTGGGACAAGTGATAAAAAAATCGACGTCTAAAGAAGTTTTAAGCATGATGCAAGATGTCGTCTATAAAGATTATGGAACGGGTAATGCCTTCAAACTGGATGGCTATAGAATTGCTGCCAAAACAGGGACAGCGCAAGTTGCCAATTCTGATGCCACAGGTTACCTAACTGGTGATGCAAATTATGTCTTTTCAGTTGTAGGGATGGCGCCGGCTAAGAATCCTAAATATATCATGTATGTGACAATGAAACAGCCACAGAATATGCAAGGGACAACGGGCAATGCAATTTTGGCACAAATTTTCAATCCATTGATGAAACGAACATTGGAAGAGGATAGTTCGACAGCTAAAGCATCATCTAAAACAAATGTAACAGTTTCAGACGTCAAGGGTAATAAGACGTCTTCAGCCAAATCAACATTGAATGAACAAAATTTAGATGTGGCAGTTATTGGAAATGGTAGAACAGTAGCCAAACAATATCCAGCTGCTGGTTCCACGGTATTATCAGGACGTAAAGTACTACTATTAACCGACGGTGAGAGAGTGATGCCTGAATTAACGGGTTGGTCGAAGAGTGATGCCGTTAATGCCGCAGAATTAATGGGCTTAAAATTAAAAACAACGGGTAGTGGCTATGTATCATCTCAAAGTATTAAAGCTAATACAGTTGTGAAAAAATCAGCAACAGTTAAACTAACGTTAAAATAAAAAGGTGAATGGTAGATATGAAAGCAGATAAATTAATTCAAAGTTTAAAATTTAAGCAAGTATCGATGGCGATTGATCCAAAATTAGAGATTAAATTACTCACTCAGGATACAAGAGAAGTTGTTGAAGATAGTATCTTCGTTGCTGTAGAGGGCTATACGGTTGATGGTCATAATTTTGTCAGTCAAGCAGTTGAAAAGGGCGCGAAAATCATTATTGCCCGTAAACCAATTGATGTATCGGTTCCCGTGGTTTATGTGCAGGATACAAACCGTGCAATGGCAATTCTTGCTGATGTTTTTTATGGTGTTCCAAGTCAACAGATGAGAATGATTGGTGTTACCGGCACAAACGGTAAGACAACGGTCACTCATTTGATTGAACAAATTTATCGTGATTTAAACCAAAAAACGGGATTAATTGGGACAATGTATCGCAAAATAAATGACACAATTTATCCTTCGAATAATACAACACCTGATGTGATTACACTGCAACGGACTTTGGCAAAAATGAAACAAGAAGAAGTTGAGACGGTTGCAATGGAAGTTTCGTCACATGCATTGGTATTGGGACGTGTATGGGGCATTGATTTTGATATTGCTGTTTTTACTAATTTAACGCAGGATCATTTGGATTTTCATAAAACTATGGATAACTATGCGCATGCCAAAAGTATGTTATTCGCTCAGTTAGGTAACCATTACACAGCTTCTGGTGATGCAAAAGTAGCTGTTTTAAACTTTGATGACCCAGTTGCGCGAACATTTACGCAATTTACGTCTGCTCAGATTTTGTCATATGGGATTGAAAATGATGAAGCGATGATTCAAGCAAAAAATATTGAAATTAAAAGTCATGGAACTGAATTTGATTTGGTTCTTTTTGGCAAAGTGACTCATGTGACCATGCAATTAATCGGTTTGTTTAATGTGTATAATATGCTTGCTGCATTTAGTGCTGCCTATGCTGCAGGATTAAATGAAACACAAATTATTAAATCACTTGAAAAAGTGACAGGCGTTAAAGGCCGTTTCCAATTAGTTCCTTCTAAAACGGGTGTTAGTGTTATTGTTGATTATGCACATACACCAGATGGTTTATTAAATGTTTTAGAAACCATTCAAGACTTTGCTCAAAACAAAATTTATTGTATTGTTGGTTGCGGTGGTGATCGTGACAAGAACAAACGACCTAAAATGGCAAAAATTGCTGCAGATCATAGTGATTATCCCGTATTTACAATGGATAATCCCAGAACTGAAGATCCTAAACAGATTATGGCTGATATGTTGACGGGGATTCCAGAAAATCGTGCGACTGTTATAATGGACCGACATGAGGCAATTGCTGAAACAATCAAGAAAGCACAACCAGGTGATGTTGTTTTAATTGCCGGTAAAGGTCATGAAGATTATCAAATTCTTGGTCGAGAAAAAGTTCATTTTGACGATGTTGAAGAAGCAACGAAAGCACTAAATAAAAAATAACAATTAAGTGAGGATAAGACAATGACAAAACCAGAAATGATCATTCCATTGGTGAGTGGCTTTGCATTAACATTTATGTTTATGCCATTATTTATTGGCTACTTTAGAATGCGCAAACAAGGCCAAATGATTAGAGAAGAAGGACCAAAATGGCATGAAAAAAAGTCGGGGACACCGACTATGGGTGGCTTTGTCTTTAATATTGCCATTATTATTACAGCCATATGGACATCATTATGGGCTCATGCCATGACGCCATCAACAATGATTATGGTTTTCATCTTGTTTTTATATGCTGTACTAGGATTTTGGGATGATAGTATTAAATTATTCAAACGACAAAATGAAGGCTTAAAAGCTTGGCAAAAATTGTTAGGGCAAATCATTGGTGGCATCATTTTAACAGCTGTTTATATGCATGAAAAGTTACCTCTTTCAATTAATATTTGGGGATTCGGTGAAGTCTCAATTGGGATTCTCTATGCCATTTTTATTATTATTTGGTTAGTTGGTTTTTCTAATGCTGTTAATTTAACTGATGGCATTGATGGCTTAGTTTCCGGACAAGCAATTATTGCTTTCGGTGCATACGCTGTTATTGCACAAGCCCAGCATCAAGAAGATGTCCTTATTTTTTGTTTATCAGTCATTGGTGCTTTAATTGCGTTTATTTGGTTTAATCATAAACCGGCTAAAGTATTCATGGGAGACATGGGCTCGTTAGCATTAGGTGGCGCATTAGCGACTGTCTCAATTTTATTACATCAAGAATTATCGCTGATTTTTATTGGTATTATTTTCGTTTGCGAAACGGCAAGTGTTATTTTACAAGTGGCTTCGTTCAAATTAACCGGTAAACGTATCTTTAAAATGAGTCCAATTCATCATCACTTTGAAATGAGTGGTTGGAATGAATGGAAGATTGATATTGTCTTTTGGACGATTGGTTTAATTGCTGCAATTTTGACGTTAATAGTTATTTTATAAAGGGAGATTTAATTGGAATGAAGAAAATTACGAATTATCAAAATAAAAAAGTTCTAGTTGTCGGTTTAGCAAAGAGTGGGTTGAATGCTGCAAAATTATTAAAAGATTTAGGCGCATTCGTGACTGTGAACGATCATAAGAAGATTGATGACAATCCTGAAGCAAAGGAACTTTTAGCTGAAGGTATCAAAGTGATTACTGGTGGTCATCCACTCTCTTTACTAGATGAGGATTTTGAGTTAGTCGTAAAAAACCCTGGCATTCCATATACAAATCCATTGATTGCTAAAGCAATGGAAAAAGGATTACCCATCATTACGGAGCCAGAACTTGCTTACGAAATTTCAGAGGCACCAATGATTGGTGTTACGGGAACAAACGGTAAAACAACGACTACGACTTTAATCTCATTGATGTTGAATCAAGAGAGAAAACAAGGGCAGGCGTTCATGGCTGGTAATATTGGTATTCCATCTGTTTCTGTGGCAAGAAAAGCAACTAAAAATGATATTATTGTGACAGAATTATCGAGCTTTCAATTATGTGGTATTGATCAGTTAAAGCCTGAGATTGCAGTTATTACTAATATTTATGAAGCACATACTGATTATCATCAAACGCGTGAAAACTATGTGAAAGCAAAAATGAGAATAACAGAAAATCAAGATTCAGATGATTTTCTTGTTGTTAACTGGGATTTGGAAGAACTTCATGAACTTGTTAAAGCAAGCCGTGCCCAAATTGTACCGTTTTCTAGATTAGACAAAATTGAAACAGGTGCTTACGTAAAGGACGACAATATTTATTATCAAGACGAATTAATTATGAAAACAGCTGATATTAATATTCCTGGTGAGCACAATATTGAAAATGCACTTGCAGCTATTACGGTTGTTAAAATTAAAGGTGTAACAAATTCGGCTATTAAAGAAGTTCTATCAACATTTACGGGTGTGCGTCACCGGACACAGTTTGTTAGTGTCTGGCATAATCGTAAATTTTATAATGATTCAAAGGCAACCAACATTGAAGCAACTGAGATGGCTGTTAAAGGTTTTTCACAACCAATTATTTTGTTGGCTGGTGGGTTAGATCGTGGATTTACATTTGAAAAATTAGTTCCTGTTCTTAAAGAACATGTGAAGGCAATGATTGTTTTCGGTGAAACTGCTGATTTAATGAGAAGTGCAGGTGAAGCTGCGGGGATTACCGAAATTAAGCAAGTGACTGATGTTGTTGCGGCTGTACCGGAAGCTTATAAATTAAGCGCTGACAATGATATTATTTTGTTGTCACCGGCAGCAGCTAGTTGGGATCAATATCCATCATTTGAAGTACGTGGTGATGAGTATATCGATGCAGTTGAAAAACTAATGCAAGAAAAGGATAACTAAAATGAAAATTATTGTTTCTGGTGGTGGAACAGGTGGGCATATTTACCCAGCCTTAGCCTTGATTGAAGCGTTAAAATTAAAAGATCCAACGGCTGAATTTTTATATATTGGGACTGAAAAAGGGCTTGAGAGTCGTATTGTTCCGGATAATGGTATTCCATTTAAAACCATTAAAATTCAGGGCTTTAAGCGATCATTATCGATGGAAAATATTAAAACGATTCAATTATTTCTAAAGAGTGTAAAAGACGCAAAAAAAATGATCAAAGATTTTGAACCAGATATCGTTATCGGGACAGGTGGGTACGTGTGTGGTGCAGTTGTCTATGCTGCTGCTAGAATGCATATTCCAACGGTTGTTCATGAACAAAATAGTGTTGCAGGCGTTACAAATAAATTTTTGAGTTACTTTGTTGATAAAGTAGCCATCTCATTTGAATCTGTTGCAGATCAATTTCCAAAGAAAAAAGTTGTTTTCACCGGGAATCCTCGTGCACAACAAGTGGTAAATGAGAAGAAAATTGAAGCATTATCTGAGTATGGATTAGTAGATGATGTTCCAACAATGTTAGTTTTTGGTGGTTCAAGAGGGGCTGCGAAAATTAATCAAGCGATGGTTGATGCAATTCCAGAATTGAATCAAAAACCTTATCAAGTATTATTTGTGACGGGTAATGTTCATTACGATAAAATTATGACTGAGTTAAATGGTGTGGCATTAAATAAAAATATTATTATTAAACCTTACTTGAATAATATGCCTAATTTATTAAGCAATATTTCTGTTATTTTAGGTCGTGCGGGTGCGACAAGTATAGCTGAAATTACGGCACTTGGGTTACCTTCTATTTTGGTACCTAGCCCTTATGTCACGAATGATCATCAAACGAAAAATGCGATGAGTTTGGTTAATGATCATGCAGCAAAACTCATTACTGAAGATACTTTAACGGGTTCGAAATTAATTGAAGTTGCCGATGAATTGATGCTTAACGATGACGTTAGAATGCAGATGTCTGCTAATTCACGCAAAATGGGTGTACCAGATGCTGCTGATAAATTAATTGCGGTAATGGTAGATTTAATTAAAGCAAAAAAATAATCTAGGAGGCCAAAAAAGATGTCAAAAAATAAATTTTTTAAAAGTCGAAAAACTGAATTGACACCTTGGGAGGCCTTACAAGGTAAAAAAGAAAGTAAAAGTAAACGTTTTGATTTTTTTGGTAATCCCAAAACAATTAGTGACCGCTTACCAAAATTAAAAAAATACCAGCACCATGCGCTTTATCAAAAAATGACCATTATTATTGGGTCATTTTTAGTGATTGGGCTGATTGCATTGTATTTTGTGTCGCCGTTAAGCAAAGTACGAACAATAGGTATTTCGGGTGAAAAAACGGTATCGAAACAACAAGTTGAAAATGCGAGTCAATTACATGTTAATGATCCGTTGTCGCATGCATTATTTAATAATAAATCGACTTTAAAGGCGATAAAAAGTGACTTACCACAAGTGAAATCGTTAACAGTTAGTCGCAAAAAGTGGAATGATATCAAGCTTTCAATTACTGAATATGATCTTGCGGGGTACATTGCTAAAGACAAAAAATATTATCAATTATTTTTGAATGGTGCAATTGGGAGTCGAGTATTTGCACAACCTACAGGTAATTATCCAACCTATTCAAAGTTTAATCAGACCGATTTATTGCAAAAAATGGTCAAACAATATCGAAAAGTGCCAGCAAAAATTAGAAATGGTATTTCAGAAATTGATTACAATCCATCAAAAGTGAATAATCAAAGAATTTACATCTACATGAATGATGGCAATAAAGTCATAGCAAATATTGGTGATTTTGCAAATAAAATGGCCTTTTATCCAAGTATTTCCTCAAAATTGAAGAAAAAAAATGTCATTGATTTGGAAGTTGGCGCATATTCTTATCCAGATAATAAGAAAAGTTAACGAAACTGATGTAGACGTTGTTATATCCTTTCTAAATGCGGTCTTACTGTGGTAAAATATGAGTACTATATCTTATAAAAAATAATATTAAAATTATACTGTAAGGGAGGTTCTTTTTCAAATGAGTGAAGCAGGTATATATGTTGGGTTGGATATTGGAACAACATCAATTAAAGTTATCGTGTCTGAATATGTTAACGGCCAGTTGAATGTAATTGGTATCGGTAATGAACGTTCAGCAGGCTTAAATAGAGGCATTATAGTCGATATTGATAAAGCAGTTGTTTCAGTCCAAAAAGCGATTAAACAAGCTGAAGAAAAAGCAAATATTCAAATTAGTGAAGTACATGTTGGCATTCCTGCTAATTTATTACAAATTATTCCTTGTAACGGTATGATTGCCGTTTCAGATGAATCAAAAGAAATTACAAATGAAGACGTTATAAATGTTGCCAGTGCAGCATTAGTTCAAAATTTACCACCTGAAAGAGATATGATCGATATCATTGCCGATGAATTCGTTGTTGATGGTTTTGATGGCATTAAAGATCCACGCGGTATGATTGGTGTCAGATTAGAAATGCATGGGTCCGTTTATACAGGGCCTAAAACGATTATTCATAATTTGAAAAAATGTGTTGAAAACGCTGGATTAACAATTAGAGAAACAATCGTAAATCCATTGGCACTTGCATCAGTTGCGATGTCAGATGGTGAAAGAGATTTTGGTACCGTACTTATTGATCTTGGTGGGGGTCAAACGACTGCTTCTGTGATTCACGATCATAAGTTGAAATTTACATATGTAGATCAAGAAGGTGGCGATTTTGTCACGAAAGATATTTCTGTGGTCCTTAATACCTCTGTCGAAAATGCTGAAAAATTGAAACGTAATTATGGCTTTGCCAATTCTGAATTAGCTTCAGAAGAGGATGTTTTTCCAGTTGATGTTGTTGGTCAAAGTGAACCAATTAATATCTCTGAAAAATATTTATCGGAGATTATTGAAGCAAGAATTTCTCAAATTTTGAGTAAAATAAAAAATTCATTGGATGCTATCAAGGCATTGGATTTACCGGGCGGTGTTATTCTGACTGGTGGTCTTGCAGCTTTACCAGGCATTGCAGAACTTGCATCTGAGATTTTACAAGTTCAAGTCAAAACCTATGTTCCTGACCAAATGGGACTACGATATCCTTCGTTTGCTCAAGCTTTAGGCTTGATTAATTATGCGGTTGGGCAAGATGAAGTCACATTGTTAACAAAGAGTGCAATGGGACTTGATATTGATCAAGCAAATTATAATGTTGTCGAACCAGACAGTGACAAATTTAAAAAGCAAGAAGCAAAAAGTAAAGTTAAAAAAACTAGAAAACCAAAAACATCGGGGGATACCTTAGAATCAGTTAAAAACTTTTTTAATGGGTTCTTCGATTAAACAGGAGGAAGTAAGTAATGGAATTTTCTTTGGACTCAAGTGAAGATAAAGGCGCAGTAATCAAAGTAATTGGTGTCGGTGGCGCTGGTGGTAATGCTGTTAATCGCATGATTGACGAAAACGTTTCAGGTGTTGAATTTATTGCATTGAATACTGATGTTCAGGCATTAGAAAGTTCAAAAGCAGAAGTTAAAATTCAATTAGGACCTAAATTAACTCGTGGTTTAGGAGCTGGTGCAACGCCAGATATTGGAAGTAAAGCTGCACAAGAAAGTGAAGAAGCAATCACTGAAGCAATTGACGGCGCAGATATGATCTTTGTTACTGCTGGAATGGGTGGTGGTACCGGTACCGGTGCTGCTCCTGTTGTCGCTAAGATTGCTAAAGATCAAGGCATTTTAACAGTGGGTATCGTAACACGTCCATTTACATTTGAAGGACCAAAACGTAGTCGTTTTGCTGCTGAGGGAATTGCCAATCTTCGAGATCAAGTCGATACATTAGTTGTTATTGCTAACAACCGTTTACTTGAAATTATTGACAAGAAGACACCAATGCTTGAAGCATTCCAAGAAACAGATAATGTTTTACGTCAAGGTGTTCAAGGTATTTCTGAATTAATTACATCACCTGGTTTAATTAACTTGGATTTTGCCGATGTTAAAACAGTGATGGCTGATCAAGGGACTGCATTGATGGGAATTGGTTCTGCTACTGGTGAAAATAGAACTGCTGAAGCAACGAAAAAAGCAATTTCTTCACCATTATTAGAAGTTTCAATTGATGGAGCAAAACAAGTGTTATTAAATATTACTGGTGGTGCTGACATGAGTCTTTTTGAAGCGCAAGAAGCTTCTGAAATCATTTCACAAGCAGCATCTGATGAAATTAATATTATTTTTGGAACATCAATCAATGAAGATTTAGGCGATGAAATTGTTGTAACAGTGATTGCAACTGGTATTGATGATGTTAAAGAAGAAAAAAAAGCAACCGTTCATACACGAACATTACCAAGAACTGATGCGCCTAAAGCAACACCAACTGAAAAACAAGAAGATCGTTTTGATGATTGGGATATTATGCATTCATCAAGTAAACCTGAAGAAAAGAAATCAACAGAGTTTGACAATGTTGAAAAGCCAAGCTTTGATGTCTTTAAAAATGATATCAGTAATGATGAAGAATCAGCCGGTAATGATGACAGTTTAAGTACACCACCATTTTTCAGAAGACGTCGTAAAGATTAAGTAAATTGAATCAGTGGGGAGGGTACAGTTATTATGGCTTTTGAAAAAATTGGTCGTTTTTTTGGACTAGCAGAAGATGATGATGATTTTGAAAATGATGGTTATCAAGCTGAAGAGTCTATGCAGACTTCGTCATTGAATAAAAGTAATAAGGTTGTTTCAATCAATGGTAAGCATAGCCAGCCACAAAAAATTAATTTATTTGAACCTAGAATTTATTCTGACGTTAAAGATATGGCAACGCATTTGTTACAAAATCAAGCAATTGTTGTCAATTTTCAAAAGATGGATGATGTTCAATCTAAACGAATTGTTGATTTTTTGTCTGGAACCGTCTTTGCTGTTAATGGAACAATTCAAAGAATTGGAGATAATATTTTTCTCTGTACGCCGAACTCATTTATTGTTGAAGGAAACATGGCGGATAATATTTTTGAAACATTCGAATAAAAGAAAAATCGAGGTGTATCTATGATTGAATTAATTCTACTTCTGGCTAGGGTCATTAGATGGGCGTTCAATGCTTATGAGCTGGCACTCTTTGTTTATGTTTTAATGTCATGGTTTCCGGGTGCGTATAATACACCAGTTGGTCATTTCTTAAGTAGAATTTGTCAGCCTTATCTTGCATTTTTTGATCGCTTTATTCCGGCAATTGGTGGTATTAGTTTTTCACCAATTATCGCGATTATTGCATTAGGTTTTATTCAAAATGGTATTATGGGACTTTTAAATACGTTGATTTCTCCTTTAATTGGAGGGTAGTAATATGAATGACATCATTTACCAACATTTTAGAGCTGATGAAAAAGACATTATTGATACATTGTCGGATTATATTGAACAAGCCAAATCAGAATATAGAGCTGTTTTAACACATTTTTTAAATCCTAGAGAAGCTCATATAGCAACTTATCTATTAGGTCAAAATGATGAAATTAGTATGAAATTGTTTGGTGGTACCGAAAATGCTGAGCGACAAAGATTGCTTTTTTATCCAGCATATTTTGATGTTCAGGATAGTGATTTTGATTTACAACTCATTGAAATCAAATATCCAGTCAAATTTGCGACGCTGAAGCATGGTCAAATTTTGGGTACATTGGCTAATGCAGGATTGGATAGAGAAGTTATTGGAGATATTTTAACGGATGGCCAGCAATGGCAGGTTGTTGTTGAGAAAAAAATGGCAGATTATTTGATAAATCAAATTGATCGCATTGGTAAAATTAAAGTGTCTCTTGAAGAAATTCATTTTTCTCAAATCGTTACTGTCATAGATGAATGGCAATCACAATCCGAATTGGTTGCATCATTGCGAATTGATTCAGTTATTTCAGCTGTTTATAATATGTCACGACAAAATGCTAAAAACTTAGTTAATTCTGAAAAAGTGAGTTTGAATTGGCAAGTTATTGATAAGCCTGATTATGAATTGGCAGAGTTTGATGTTCTATCAATTCGTGGATTCGGTCGAATTAAATTAGATTTCATTGCAGGTAAGACTAGAAAAGATAAATATAAATTAGAGTTATCAGTATTAAAAAAATAAATTTTGAAGGACGTGCAAAATGACTTTAAGTCCATTAGATATTCACAATAAGGAATTTAACGTAAAATTAAGAGGTTATGATCAAGATCAAGTTAATGATTTTCTTGACAAAATTATTAAAGATTACGAACTAACTTTGAAAGAAAACGAAAATTTAACTGATGAAGTTAAAACGAGTAATGAAAAATTGGAATACTTTAATGATTTGAAAGATTCATTAAACCAATCAATTATTGTTGCCCAAGAAGCTGCAGACCGTGTTAAGATTAATGCTAAACGTGAATCTGAAATTATTAACAAAGAATCACAAAAACAAGGTCATGATATTATTGATGAAGCCAACGAAAAGGCTAAACATATTATTGATATGGCTTCAGAAAAAGCTAAAAAATTAGCTGTTGAAACGGATGACTTGAAGAAACAAGCACGTATCTTCCGTCAACGTCTCAAAGTTATGATGGAATCACAATTAGAAGTTGTTAAAAGTTCTGATTGGGATGAAATTTTAAAACAAGGCGAAACAAGTACGTATTCTGAAATTCAAGACGTTTTAAAACGTGAAGAAGATAAAGAAAAACGTGAAGCCAAAAAAATTAAAGAAACAGTTAATAATGATGATGTCGTTGTTACTGAAATTATTGCTGAATCAGATGACAATAAAATTTCTGAAAAAAATGATCAAGATACAATGGTTATCTTCCCAGATAACAACTAGATTTGAGAACAATAATTATATGATATATTCTTAGCGAATCGATGATAGTGTAAGATCGATAATCACTGTTATATAATTTATCCTCTCAATGAGTTAAATTAAACTGAAATAATAAGTAAGTTTAATCGGATTCATCTCCGTTACCACGATGGTTGAGTAAAATAGGGCTTCTATGAAGTCGTATTTCTAAATTTGGGTGGTAACACGAAGACTTCGTCCCTTGTAACGGAGTCTTTTTTTGTATAATGAAATAAAATAACTTTTAAAAGGAGTTCATACTATGAAAATGAAAGAAACCTTAAACTTAGGTAAAACAGAATTTCCAATGCGTGGAAACTTGCCCGTTAAAGAGGTTGAACGACAAGAGGCATGGAATGATGATAATGTTTATGAATTACGCCAAAAATTGAATGAGAACAAACCAAGCTTTGTTTTACATGATGGTCCTCCATATGCTAATGGAAATATTCATATGGGACATGCTTTGAATAAAATTACAAAAGATATCATTGTTCGCTCAAAATCAATGATGGGATTCAGAGCACCTTATGTTCCTGGTTGGGATACTCATGGGCTACCAATCGAACAACAATTGGTTAAACAGGGTGTCGATCGTAAAAAAATGTCAAAAGCTGCATTTCGTGAACTTTGTGAAAAATATGCTTTAGAACAAGTTAATTTACAACGTGAAGACTTTAAACGTTTAGGAGTAGCAGCTGAATGGGACAACCCATACATGACGTTACAACCTGAATTTGAAGCTGAAGAAGTCAGAATGTTTGGTGAAATGGCTCAAAAAGGCTATATCTATAAAGGTAAAAAACCAATTTATTGGTCACCATCATCAGAATCAGCCTTGGCTGAAGCAGAAATCGAATATCAAGATATTAAATCACCATCAATGTATATTACATTTGATGTCGTTGATGGCAAAGATATTTTAGATACTGATACAAAAATGATTATCTGGACAACCACACCATGGACAATCCCAGCTAATTATGGTGTCGCTGTACATCCTGATTATAAATATATTCAAATTGATGCAGATGGCACAAAATATGTTGTTGCTGAAGAACGTTTGAGTGTTTTAAAAGAAGAATTTGATTGGGAAAATGTTGCTGTCTTAAAAGAATTTTCTGGTCGCGATATGGAATACATGACAGTTCAACATCCATTATATGACCGGACATCATTAGTTATTCTTGGGTACCATGTTACGTTAGATTCTGGTACTGGTCTTGTGCATACAGCTCCAGGACATGGTGAAGATGATTTTATTGCTGGACAAAAATATAAATTACCTGTTGTGTCTGTTTTGGATGAAAAAGGTGTTATGAATGAAGAGGCTCCTGGGTTTGAAGGTATCTTCTATGACAAAGCTAATCCATTAGTGACAGACCAATTGAAAGAAAATGGTCATTTACTTAAATTATCATTCTTTACGCATAGTTATCCACATGATTGGCGTACAAAGAAACCAGTTGTTTTCCGTGCAACAGCACAATGGTTTGCATCTGTTGAAATGTTCCGTGATGATATTTTAAAAGAAATTGATAAAGTTGATTTCAAAAATGAATGGGGTAAAGTCCGTCTTTACAACATGATTAGAGATCGTGGCGATTGGGTAATCTCACGTCAACGTGCTTGGGGTGTCCCATTACCTATCTTCTATGCAGAAGATGGCACACCTATTATTACACCAGAAACGATTGAACATGTGGCACAATTATTTGAAGAGCATGGATCAAATATCTGGTTCAAGCATGATGCTAAAGCATTACTTCCTGAAGGATTTACAAGTGAACATAGTCCTAACGGTGGTTTCACCAAGGAAGAAGATATTATGGATGTTTGGTTTGATTCAGGATCTTCACATCGAGGTGTGTTAGGAAAACGTGATAACTTAACGTATCCTGCAGATTTATATATGGAAGGTTCAGATCAATATCGTGGTTGGTTCAATTCAAGTATTATTACATCTGTTGCAACCAATGAAATTGCACCATACAAACAATTGATGTCACAAGGTTTTGTACTTGATGATAAAGGTCATAAGATGAGTAAATCACTTGGTAACATTATTTTACCAAGCAAAGTTATCAAACAATCAGGGGCTGAAATTATCCGTTTATGGACAGCATCTGCAGATACATCTTCAGATGTCGCTGTTTCAATGGACATTTTAAAACAAGTTTCTGAAACATATCGTAAGATTAGAAATACATTTAAATTCATCTTGGCTAATACAACTGATTTCGAACCAAGTAAAAATGCCGTTGCGTTTGATGATTTAGCATCTGCAGATAAATATATGTTAATTAAATTAAATGCCTTTTCAAAAGAAGTTTTAGATAATTATGCAGAATATGATTTCTTAGCAATCTATAAAAAAGTCATTACATTTATTTCAAATGAACTATCAGCTTTCTATTTGGATATTGCAAAAGATATTGTCTATATCGAAGCTGAAGATAGTTTTGAAAGACGTTCAATGCAAACAGTTCTTTATCAGATTGTGATGACAATGGCTAAGTTGTTAACACCTATCTTGCCACATACAACTGAAGAAGTTTGGGACTATTTGAAAGAACCAGAAGACTATGTTCAATTAAGTGAAATGCCAGAAGTGTCACATTTTGATGGTGAAATTAAAATTGTTGAAAATTGGCAAGCCTTTATGAAGATTCGTTCATATGTCTTAAAATCTTTAGAGGATGCGCGTGATGCGAAGTTAATTGGTAAATCATTCGAAGCAAAGGTTAGTTTATATGTGACTGATTCTGACAAAGCATTACTTGATGCACTTGATACAGATGTTCGTCAACAATTGATTGTGTCTGCTTTGGATATTCTATCATTTGATGATGCACCAGAGGATGCTACTAAATTTGATGGCTTAGCTGTTAAAGTTGAAGTTGCAACTGGGGAAGTTTGTCAAAGATGTCGTATGGTTAAAACAGATGTTGGTGAGGATCCTGAATTACCAACACTTTGTCATCGTTGTACAACAATTGTTAAAGCAAGTTATCCAGAAGCAGTTACAGAAGGTTTTGAAAATTAAATAAGTCAAAAGGGGAATAACGTCAAGTTATTCTTTTTTTTGAGCTAAAATGATTACAAATTTTAAAATATAGGGTAATATATAGGCTATACAATGACAGTGAGAGCAGGTGTTTAATGTGCAATTAATAAAAGTACATGGATCAGAAAATGATTTTTTTCTTTTAGATCAAACGAAATTAGAGAACCCTTTATCTGATGAAGCATTAAAAAATTTAGCCATTAAAATGTGTGACCGAAATTCTGGTCTACATGGTGGTTCAGATGGTATTTTAGTTGTTAATAAATCAGCGCATATTGATGTTTTAGGCCAAATGAGAGTGATTAATGCTGACGGGACAGAAGCAAGCATGTGTGGGAATGGCTTGAGAACGGTTGGCCGTTATTTAGAAAATCAATTTGGAAAAACAGAATTTAAAGTTGAGACGATGCACGCTGATTTAAAGGTTAAGAAAGCACCAAATTTGAAGTCAGACGTCGCTGCGTACAATGTGGAAATTTCACCCGTTAGTTTTGCGGCAGAAACATTACCACTATTTTTGAACCGAGAAACGTTGATTAATGAAATTGTGCCTGAATTTTCAAAGACGTTAAAATTTTCAGCTGTTTCGGTGCCTAATCCACATTTAATTACGTTTGTTGATCATGAAACATTGGAAGGCCCAGAACTTGGAAGAATTGCCACTTATTTAAATGGTGAGAATCCTTATTTCCCTGATGGCGTCAATGTCAGTTTTGTTGAAAAATTAACGAGTAATTCTATTTTTGTTAGAACCTATGAACGTGGGGTTGGTTTCACAAATGCTTGTGGGACAGCCATGTCTGCTTCAAGTTTAATGTTTGTGTTATTGAGTCATGACCAAGTGCCTTTTGAAACTGAAATAAAGGTTAAAAATCCTGGTGGAATGGTTAAAACGATTGTGCATCAAACGGAGCAAGGCAATTATTGGATGTCTCTAATTGGGAACGCAACTAATGTTGCCAATGTGACGGTTGATTTAGATGCTGCCATGACTGGTGATTTTTCTAATGCAGAATGGGTTCCAACGAATGAACAAGATGCTTATTTAGATTTTATCGCAAGTATCGTATAATTTAATTAGGATAAGGGGCATAAATGACTGTCTTTTATCCTTTTTTTAATTTAAAATAAAAGGAAACGCTTGGGGAAAATGAATGAAAAAATGGCTTATCGGAATTTGTATGGCACTTTTAATAATTGGTCTTGTGATTTTTGGAATCAGTTACTATTTGTTTAATTATGCTGAAACACCGACCACTAAGGGATTTATTAAGCCTGAACCAATCAGTGCCGAGGTGAAGAAAGAAAATGCATGGTTAAAACAAGTTAAAAAGCTAAATTGGAAAATCACGTCCAAAGATCATTTAACACTTAAAGCAATTTATGTGCCAGCGGACAAAAAAACGGAAAAAACGGTCTTTGTGGCACATGGCTTCATGAGCAATAAAGAGGGAATGGTCCGATTTATCCATTTTTATCATGATCTGGGATATAACGTTATCGCGCCAGATGCTAGGGCACACGGTCAAAGCCAAGGTAAGTATATTGGTTACGGCTGGTTAGAAAGAAAAGATAATTTACAGTGGCTTAACAAAGTGGTTGATTATCAAGGTAAAAATGCAAAAATCACTTTATTTGGGATTAGTATGGGTGGCGCTACGGTCATGATGTTGAGTGGCGAGAAGAAGTTACCAACACAAGTGAAGGCCATTATTGAAGATTGTGGCTATACAAGTGTGGCTGATGAGCTGACTTATCAATTAAAACAGATGTATCATTTGCCTAAAATTCCAATTATTCCAGTTGCTAGTCTCATCTCTAAAGTAAAGGCCGGTTACTCATTTTATGAAGCAAGTTCAATTAAGCAATTACACAAGAATAAATTACCAGTGCTATTTATTCATGGTGCTGCGGATACTTTTGTGCCAACTGAGATGGTTTACAAAAATTTTGCGGCAACAAAAGGACCTAAAGAAATATTTGTTGTACCAGGTGCAAAACATGGTGCTTCATTTACCAAAGATAATGTTGGGTATCAAAAGAAAGTAACCCATTTTTTAAAGCAATATTTTAACTAAATAAAGTAAGATGACGAGGTAATTAAATGAATTTAGAAGAAAAAGTTTTAGCTGAATATTCAATTTTTAAAGGCCATGTCATAGAAGTTGTCAATGAAACAGTTGTGTTACCTAATGGTGAACAATCGCATAGAGAAATCGTGCATCATCATGGCGCTATTGGTGTGCTGGCGGTAACGGATGAAGACAAGATTGTTTTAGTTAATCAATGGCGAGCACCCATTAGAAAAGCATCCTTAGAAATTCCAGCTGGTAAAATTGATAGTGCTGATCATGACTTAATTGAGACAGCGACACGTGAACTTAATGAAGAAACCCGCTATAAAGCAAAACAGTTAACTAAAATTTATGGATTCCATTCTGCATTAGGCTTTGCTGATGAGTATTTAACGTTATTTTACGCAACTGGTTTGGAACCTGTGGAGACTGAATTACCGCAAGATACTGATGAATTTTTAAATTTGATTGAGTTGACGTTTGATGAGGTTCAGTTTAAGATTAAATCTGGTGAAATCACAGATGTTAAAACTATTTTAGCGGTTGCCCATTGGGAAATCGAACGATTAAAAGGTGAGAGACATGGATGATGAAACAAAATTATCAAGAAGCGAGTACCAAAGATTACAAGAATTAGAGAATGAGCCTGAATCTCGTCAGAAAGAACGACAACGGGTTGAAAAACAGGATCAGGATGAGCATCCTACAAGAAGCTCTTTCACAGAACAACCCAATGAAACACCTAAAAAGAATCGGTTAAATCGCGCTTTGAATTGGACCATTGGTATTCTAGTAGTCGCAATTGTGATTGTGTTTTTAATTTTATTCTTTTTACCCTAATATAAAACGGAGGTTATGAATAATGATATATGGTATTTTATGCGCAATGGAAGAAGAAATTATTTCACTTAGGAGTCATTTAGAAAATCGAACAGATAAAGAAATTGGTGGGATTGCTTTTTATACTGGCCAAATTAACAAAAATGACGTTGTTTTGGTGAGATCAGGTATTGGTAAGGTTCAAGCAGGAATGACAACTGCACTTTTAATTGCCGAATTCGGTGTAACCGCAGTGATTAATTCTGGTTCAGCTGGTGGGATTGGACAAGGCCTTAAGATTAGTGACGTTGTTTTAGCGACGGAGGTTGCTTATCACGACGTTGATGCAACTGCATTCGGATACGAAATTGGCCAGTTACCACAGCAACCAACTAAGTTCTTGGCAGATACAAGTTTAAATGCTGCCATTCAAAAAGCAGCGCAAGATAATGATTTGGTTATCAAACCAGGTCTTATTGTGTCAGGGGATCAATTTATTGCTAGTCAGAAGCAAACAGATGTCATCCTTAATCATTTCCCAGATGCGCTTTGCAGTGAAATGGAAAGTGCAGCAGTTGGTCAGGCAGCCCATCAATTTGGCGTGCCATTTGCCATTGTGAGAGCCATGTCAGATGTTGCTGACCAAGAAGCTGGTCAAACATTTGACGAGTTTATTATTGAAGCTGGCCAAAAATCAGCTCAAATGATTTTATCCCTATTAAATTAAAGGAGACCAAAGAAAATTAATGTCAGGAATATACTTAGATAACGCAGCAACTACACCAATGGCTAGTGAAGTCATTGAAGTCATGACAGATGTTATGAAGAATACTTTTGGAAATGCCTCAAGTCCTCACCAATTTGGACGTTCGGCACGAATGGTGCTTGACGATAGTCGACAAGTTATTGCTGACAGTATTCATGCCAAGGACTCAGAAATTATTTTTACAAGTGGTGGAACTGAGAGTGATAATACGGCTATTATGCAGACCGCAATTCAAAGAAAATCACTTGGAAAGCATTTAATTACGACAGCAGTAGAACATCAGGCTATTTTAAAATCGATGCAGTATTTAGAATCCATTGGCTTTGAAGTTACTTATCTACCAGTTAATGAAGATGGTGTTATTAATATGGAAGATTTTAAAAATGCTTTAAGGGATGATACGATTTTAGTGTCAATTATGATGGGAAATAATGAAACGGGGAGTCACATGCCGATTCATGAAATTGGTGAGATTTTGAAAGATCATCAAGCTTGGTTCCATACGGATGCGGTTCAAGCATATGGTCTATTGGATATCGATGTTAATGCAGATCATATCGATCTGTTATCAACGTCAGCGCATAAATTGAATGGTCCGAAGTTTTTGGGTTTCTTATATAAACGAGAATCAGTCTTTTTCCCATCATTTGTTAAAGGTGGAGAGCAAGAAGATAAAAGACGTGCGGGGACAGAAAATGTACCAGCCATCGCAGGTTTCGCTAAAGCAGTGTCATTGGTTTCTAATGATGAGAAAAAAGCACGTCAAGTGAAATATCAGGGATTTAAGCAACAAATTATTGCGGGCTTGCATGCTAATCAGATTGATTTTGAAATTAATGGGTTACTTTCGGATGATAACTTACAACATGTCTTTAATATCTGGATTAAAGGCGTTCAAACCGAAGTCCTACAAACCCGTTTGGATTTGGCTGGTGTTGCCGTCTCTGGTGGTTCTGCATGTACTGCGGGTAATTTGGAACCTTCTCATGTGTTAATAGCCATGTATGGTGAAAAAAGCCCACGAGTGGCTGAATCTATCCGCTTGAGCTTCGGAAAAGACAATACGGCTGAAGAAATTGATCTGTTTGTCAGTCAACTTACTAGAATCGTTAATCGGTTAAAAAAATAGGAGGTCGTTCATTATGGCATTTGAAAAAAGCGTTCAACTTTTGGGAGACACAGCAACTTATGAGTTAAGTCTTAATGTAAAAAAATACACATTAAGAGATTTAGGGTTTGCAGAAACTAAAGCAGGCAATTTTCAATTGGAGAGATCTTTAGATCCTAATTCACCTTTTAATCAAGGAATTAAAGTTAAAATTATTGTTGATAAATCTTTAAGTGGGTTCAAAATGTCAACGACAACAGCGAACGGACTTAAAGCAGTTAATATTTTTAAAGATGAAGATAAAAAATCTGAAACTGAACAATTTAATTATGTGATTGGACAGTTGATTGATCGGGATGTCTTGAAGAAAAACTAACCGCATTATTAATAATTAATAGAATCAATAATTAAAAAGCCTACTCATTTTTTGATTAAAATGAGTAGGCTTTTTTTGTAATCTAAGGAAAAACGTTTACAGTACGAATTAATTCGTATATAATAATTTTAACGAGGAGGGGATTTAACCATGAGTAAGATAATGTTATTGTTGCCAAATGGGTTTGAAGCAATTGAAGCTGGTGTTTTTACCGATGTGATGGGCTGGAATATGATGGAGGGAGACCATTCAACTGAGCTTGTGACAGTGGGCTTGCATCCAATTGTAAAAAGTACATGGAATATGCAAGTAAAACCTGAATACCAGTTGCATGAAATTGAGTTAGATACATTTGATGCGCTGGTTATTCCCGGTGGTTTTGAGGAATCTCATTTTTATGACGATGTTTTTAGAGACGAGATTACTAAGACCATTAATTATTTTAGTGAACATAATAAAATAATAACGACTGTTACTGTTTGTTATGGCGATTTATCGTTTGAACGGGCCAACATCCTTAAAGGTAAAACAATCACATCCTATATTTATCCAACTAGTTTAGGTTTTAAGCAATTGAGTGGTTTCAGAGACAGTCTGCCGCAATACAACGTTATCAAACAGACAAAGGGAAAAGTTATTGCGTCTGTTAATCCTGGAACAGCTTTTAAGGCTGCTTTTTTGTTACTTGAAAAATTAACAACTTATGAAAATGCAAAATACATCAAAAATATAATGGGATTTAGTGCGTAAAATATTAGTTAAGGCTCAGAATTATGTCAAGGCGTTGTTGTATCTTAAATGTTGTGACCTGATAGTTATTATATTTGAAAATTTATGAGTTAGATAAAAATGAATTATAACTGAACTTTTAACATTATTGCTTTACCCAAAATTTTAGCCGAATTATCAAGAATAATTGGATCAAAGGCAGGATTATCAGATAGTAAATTTAAAGTATCTTTTTGGTATTTAGCTCGTTTTAAAATGATTTTTGAATCAGAATTAACTAATATAGCGGCAATCTCACCATCTTCAATGGTTGATTGCATATGTATTAATATGACACTATTCATTGGAATAGTTGGTGCCATAGATTCATCATCAGCTTTTAAATAGAATAAATTGTCTGTAGGAATCGATTCAGCGGTTTCGCTAATATAATTGGATATATTTGTATCTGAAATAATTGGGCCATTAAAAGGGCCTTGATTAATGACAGGAATGCGAATAATATTCAATGTATCATTTTTGATGTTTGCGAAACGTGGATCAATAAAAGATTTTGGAACATTGAAAAAGTCAGCGATTTTTTGAATATTACCGGGTGTTGGTGTAGAAGTACCTTTAACATACCCCGTTAAGGTACTTTTTGGTATTTTTGTAGAATTGGAAATATCTATTTGTTTTTTATTTTTTTTAGATAATAGATTATTGATATTATTAGAAATAATCTGTCGTGTTTCAATCTCTCGTGGCGTTAATTCACCTCTTGCCATAGGACATCTCCTTCTTGCTTTCTTTGTTCTTGTTATTATAACCTACTTAATTCGAACTTTTCAATAAATGGTTGATTGATGATGAATTACGATTTAATACATATATTAGTGCGTTGCTAATTTAATGGAGGAAATGAAATGTTTCAAATGACTCTAGGTGACTTACGCAGACATATAGGTTGTACAGTTGAAGAATTATCGGAAATTTTAGATATAGATGCAACATTATTAGTGAATTATGAAAAAGATAGTTCAAATATTCCAATGAATTTATTAATTAAAATAGAAAAACTATATGGAATTTCAGCAGATTATGTATTTTTAGGTAAAGAGGTAGATTTTAAAGTAAGTCAGAATAAAATAAAAAATTAATAGATGCAATAAATGAATCAACCTTTTACGACACGCTAGGCTTGTATTAGTTCAGATTATTGGTATAATAGTATTTACTGAAATAGTGCGACCTTCAAATCGTAGATTTTTTCAGAATCTAATTGAAATGATGGTGATAGTATGCCAGATAATAGTAAAACTCGTGTCGTTGTTGGGATGAGTGGTGGTGTCGATTCGTCAGTTGTGGCTTATTTATTAAAGCAACAAGGTTATGATGTTGTCGGTGTCTTCATGAAAAACTGGGACGATACGGATGAAATGGGTGTCTGTACGGCAACGGAAGATTACAAAGATGTTGCTAAAGTAGCCAACAAAATCGGAATTCCTTATTATTCCGTTAATTTTGAAAAGGAATATTGGGACCGTGTCTTCACTTATTTCTTGGACGAATATAAAAAGGGTCGGACACCGAACCCTGATGTGATGTGTAACAAAGAAATTAAGTTCAAAGCATTCTTTGACTATGCAATGGAACTTGACGCTGATTACATCGCAATGGGACATTATGCACAAGTTGAGCAAGATGCTGACGGGATTATGCATATGTTGCGTGGCGATGATAGCAACAAGGACCAAACTTATTTCTTAAGCCAATTATCACAAGAACAAATTCAAAAAGTAATGTTCCCAATTGGAAACATTGAAAAACCAGAAGTGAGACGAATTGCTGAAGAAGCGGGTCTTTCAACTGCAAAGAAGAAAGATTCAACCGGTATTTGTTTCATCGGCGAACGTAACTTTACGAAGTTCCTTGGCGAATATTTACCTGCACAACCAGGTAACATGATGACAGTTGACGGTGTCAAAATGGGCGAGCACTACGGCCTAATGAACTACACTATTGGTCAACGTAAAGGTCTTGGTATTGGTGGTACAGGTGAAGGTAACGATCCTTGGTTCGTTGTTGGGAAAGATTTAGCAACGAATACATTGATGGTGGGTCAAGGCTACCATAATGATTTGCTTTACGCAGATTATCTTGAAGCTTCAGAGTTAAGTTTCATTTCACCCATTGATCGTTTTGGTAATGATTTCCATATCACTGCTAAATTCAGATATCGTCAGACAGATGTCGGCGTAACCGTTCATTTAAATGACGCGCATACAGAAGCGACCGTTACTTTTGACGCTCCAGTACGTGCCATTACACCTGGACAAGCTGTTGTCTTCTATGACGGTGCAGAATGCTTAGGTAGTGGTATTATTGATGCTGCATTTAAAAGTTCAAATGAAGGTTCAAAACAATTACAATACGTTTAAAATTAATGAAGGCACCAACAAAACAAATGTTTTGTTGGTGCCTTTTTATTTTTGTGGCATAATATAATAGAGATGAAAAACGAAGGGGTCTATTGACTGATGGTTAAACTATATTTTATTCGACATGGTAAAACAGAATGGAATCTTGAAGGCAGATATCAAGGTGCAAATGGTGATTCACCATTATTGAAGCAAAGTTATACTGAAATTCAACAACTGATTACCGCGCTTAAAACAACGCAATTTGCTGCGATATATTCAAGTCCCATCAAACGGGCCAAAGATACCGCAGATTTGCTTAATGCTGGACTGAATCAAGGATTAAGCGTCGTTTTAGATGCACATTTAGAAGAATTTCATTTAGGCAAGATGGAAGGGATGGCGTTTACTGATGTGGCGGTCAAATACCCAGCAGAGCTTGATGCCTTCCGTAACCACCCAGATAAATATGATCCTAAAAATATTAATGGTGAAACTTTTGAAACTTTATTAGCACGAATGGTGCCAACCATTAAAAAAATTGTGGCACAAAATAATGTGGATGCGAATATCTTGATTGTGAGTCATGGAGCTGCGCTTGGGGCCTTGATTCAAACCTTATTAGGGGTTCCTTTAAAAGACTTACGTAAACATGGTGGTTTATCGAATACGAGCACCACTATTTTAGAAACTAAAAATGGCACTGATTTTAACTTAATTAAATGGAATGATACGAGCTATTTAGACAGAGAGCGCGACGAAAGTGATGTCGTTTAAGGAGTAACGAATGAGTAAGAGAGCAGAAAAAGAAGCAGAATCAAAACAGTTAATTCATCAATTGGTTGAAAAGGTTGAACAAGAGCCAGATAATCAACAGGCCTATTACGAACTAGGCAGTTATTTAACAAAATTAAAAGATTACCCTCAGGCCGAAGAATTGTATAAAAAAGCACTCTCACATTTTGATGGGCAAAGTGATTTATTGCAATACGGCCTTGGTAATGTCTTTTATGAGGCGGAGCTTTATCCTGAAGCCATTCAATCGTTCCAAAAAATAACAAATCAAGCAATGAAAGAAAACGCCTTTTTAATGCTTGCTCAATCATATATGGCGCAAGAACAGTATCAACAGGCTTTGGCGTTCGCTATTACGGCGCAAGAAATAACTCCTAAAAATCCGGATACCAATGAATTAATTGGGGATATTTTCTTGGCATTAGGTCAATTTGAAAATGCGGCACGCTACTACGATTTAGTGCTTGAAGTAGATGCGCATCAGGCAAAAGCTAACTTTCAACGAGGTCTTGCCAATATGGTTTTAGGCCTTGAATTTGAGCCCTATTTTGAACTTGCTAAAGCCTCAGATCAAGCCTATTTTGCTGCCCAAAAACAACGCTTAAGTGAAATAGAAGCCTTTATAAAATTACGTGATAAATAAAAAGGATGTGAAAGAATGGTTGTTCAGAAACTAAGTTTATTTAATGATGGTTCTCAAAACGATGATACTCAAGCTTATTTAGTTGGGAAAGTTGCAACCATTTTTTTTCAAAGCCAAGATAGTTTTTACAAAGTGATTTTAATTCACAGTGTTGAAAGTAATTTGGAATGGCCGGAAGATGAGGTGGTTGTTACTGGGAATTTTGCTGATATTAAGGAAGAAGCTATTTATCGTTTTTATGGTCAACAAGTGGAACATCCTAAATATGGAAAGCAATTTCAAGCTAGTAATTATCAAAACGAAACGCCGACTTCAAAAATGGGGCTCATCACTTATTTATCTGGTGCGGAATTTAAGGGAATCGGTAAAAAAACGGCGGAAGCAATTGTTGACAAGTTAGGGACACAAACGATTGATAAAATATTAGCAGACGATACGGTGCTCGATTCATTAGAGCTATCGAATAAGCAGAAAACAACCCTCTTAGAAACCGTTCGAGTGAATAATGGGATGGAACAAATTATTATTGGCTTAAATGGTTTTGGATTTGGGAGCCAACTAGCTGCAACCATTTATCAAACGTATAAAGAAAAAACGTTGGATATTATTCAAGAGAATCCCTATCAATTGGTTAATGATATTGAAAATATTGGTTTTAAAAAAGCAGATCAAATTGCTGAAGAATTAGGCTTTGCGGCTGACTCATCTGGGCGCATCCAAGCCGGTATTTTACAAAGTATTAATGATTTATGTCAACAAGATGGTGATACTTATGCAACGGCAGAGCCATTGCTGACGGCTTCTTTACAATTATTGGAGAGTAGTCGACGCGTTCGAATTGAACCAGAAGCTATTTCAAAAGAACTCATTAATTTAGCTAAGTCTGGGCTGGTTGTGGGTGATGAGCAACGAATTTATCTGAAAAACTTATACCATGCAGAATATCAAATTGCTGAACATTTAAAAAGACTGTTGTCATCAGGTAAAGAAAAAGCTGGTTTAGCAGAAAAAGACCTTGATAAAGCAATTCGTAAAATTGAGAAAAAGCTTGATATGAATTATGGGGCATCACAGATTGATGCCATTAAAGCTGCGATGCAAGCGCAAGTATTTTTGTTAACAGGTGGGCCCGGAACAGGGAAAACGACTGTTATTAACGGTATTGTTGAATTGTTCGCTGAATTAAATGACTTTTCTCTTGATATTAATAGTTATGGTGAAGGACAAACATTCCCAATTCTTTTAGCTGCGCCGACTGGTCGAGCTGCAAAAAGAATGACTGAGACAACGGGCTTGCCAGCCAGTACAATTCATAGACTTTTAGGTTTAACGGGTAGAGAATCAACTAATGACGTTGAAACGAGAGATTTAGAGGGTGGGTTATTAATTATTGATGAAATGTCGATGGTTGATACCTACTTACTGAATACGTTACTGAATGCAATACCTACAGATATGAAAGTTATTTTGGTGGGGGATAAGGATCAATTACCTTCAGTTGGACCTGGACAAACCTTTTATGATTTATTAAAAAGTGATTATCTTGAACGAAAAGAATTAACGGATATTTACCGTCAAGGTGACGGTTCATCCATTATTTCACTTGCGCATTCAATTAAAAAGGGTGAATTACCCGCTGATTTTACGCAAAATCAAAAGGATCGTTCATTTTTCGCAAGTCGTGAATACCAAGTTGAATCCATTATTAAACAGGTGGTCGAGCGAGCTAAGTCGAAAGGGTTTACGTCAAGTGATATTCAAGTTTTAGCACCGATGTATCGTGGTGCTGCAGGTATCAATCGCTTGAATGAGATGTTACAGGATATTATGAATCCACTGGAAAATAGTCGACAAAAAGAAGTTCTTTTTAGAGATCAAAAATTTAGAATTGGCGATAAAGTATTGCATCTGGTTAATAGTCCTGAGAATAACGTTTTTAATGGTGATATTGGAAAAATTGTTGGGATTACATTGGCGAAAGATAGCGAGGATAAGGTTGATGAACTCGTTATTGCGTTTGACCAAACCGAAGTGACCTACAGACGAAATGAATGGCAGAAGATTACGTTGGCTTATTGTACATCCATTCATAAGTCGCAGGGTAGTGAGTTTAAAATGGTGATTTTACCGATGGTTTCGCAATATAAACGCATGCTTAAACGTAATTTACTTTATACTGCCATTACACGGGCTAGTGAGTTGTTAATTTTACTTGGCGAAGAGCGATCATTTGAAGAGTGTGTGGAGAATGAATCAGCTAACCGAAAAACCACGTTATTATTACGCATTGAACAGATTTTTGATGGTGATATCAAAAAAGTGGTTGAGGTGACTGAGTCTACGCAAGCAGAAAAAACGACTACTAAAGTGGAAAAAGTCGTTCAGCCTATGCCAGATGTCATTGAAAAATTTGTTTTAACGAAGACTAATATTATGGATGGTTCAATCGATCCCATGATTGGGATGGAAAATGTGCACCCATAGAAAAAAGCTTAATTATCTCATTAGAGGTAATTAAGCTTTTTTAGGCAATCCAGAATGGATACGATGAGACCGTATAGGTGATTTCAAAGAAACGTGTGCCTAAATCTTCACCATCAATTTGACCATATTCTAAAGAGTTGACGGTAAGTTTTATTTTATCCGATGTAAAGTGATGAACCCCTTTTTGGGTCACATGTCTACCAGAAAACATTAAAATAGCTAGATAGAGTAATTTAAGGGTCCTCGATTTTTCTATGATAATTAAATCTAAATTATTTTTAGCGGGATCCGCCATTGGTAAGATTGGAACGCCACCACCAAAGTAGGGGTGATTGGATGTTGTTAAAAGAAACGCATTTTGATAGAATTTTCGCTGACCATTAACGTGAACGGTCACCGGAAATGAGCCTTGTTTTGATAGGGTGCTCAACAAGGCACTTAAGTAGGTAAGCGAGCCTAAATGGAGCTTATTTAATATTTTTTTTGAGCTTGATTGGTTTGCGATGCTAACAATTTGGGCATCAAAGCCGATGCCAACATTATTAACAAAGTATTTCTTTTCATGACGTGAAAATTCTTGTAGCACGCCAAGATTTAATAACTTAGGCGAAGTTGTCTTTAATATTTGTTCAAGTGCCACTAGTGGTGACTTAGGAATGCCAACGCCTCGAGCAAAATCGTTTCCAGATCCGGCGGGAATATAAGCAATAGGGATATCAAATGTGTCAGCGTTTTTAACGCCGTTAATACATTCATTTAAGGTACCATCGCCGCCAATGACTAGTATAATATGAGTATTATTTATTTCAGGCTGATAGTGTCTGGCATAATTTTCCGTTAAAAGGGAAGCATGACCAGTATATTTTGTTAAATGCGCATTAAAATTGATTTGTTGTGTTACTAAAACTTTTTTGATGGATTGCCAAACTGATTTAGCATGACCGCTTCCAGCAGATTCGTTGACAACAATAAAATACTGATGCATGAGCTTCCCTCCTTAATGAGACACTAAACAAGTATAACTAAAATCTATAAAAATTTAAAGACAAAATTGCGTTAACGCCAGTTTAATTTTGTGATTGCACAAAAAAAGGACAACATTCTGAAATAAATGTTGTCCTTTTTCGTTAAACAATCACTAACATTGGTAAAATCATTGGTTTACGTTCAGTTTGTTCATATAAGAATTTTTGTAAGTCATCAACAATTGCATCATTGATCATGGCTTCCGTAATTTTATCGTTTTTCAATAAGCGACTCATGACACGGAATAAGCGACGGCGACCTTGGTTAATTAATTCGCCAGATTCACGCATGTAGACAAATCCTCGTGATAATAAATCAGGTCCTGCTTGAATTTCATGTTTCTTCATGTCAATTGTTGCCACGACTACGACAAGACCTTCTTCAGAAAGAACTTGTCGATCATTTAACACAGTGCTACCAATATCGCCGATACCTGAACCATCAACATAGATATCGTCAGCTTCAAAGTGACCAGCAATTCTAGCAGAATCACTCGTTAAAGCTAAAACATCACCATTTTCCATGATGAAGCTGTTTTCTCTTGGCACACCAATTTGTTCAGCTAAGCCCGTGTGAATTTTAAGCATTCGATATTCACCATGGACAGGGACGAAGTACTTAGGTTTCATCAAGCTAAGCATTAATTTTTGTTCTTCTTGGCCACCATGACCAGAAGTATGGATGTTATTTATTTTACCATGAATAACCGTTGCACCAGCTTCTGAAAGTTCGTTGATAACGTGGTTAACACTAATTGTGTTACCAGGAATTGGTGAACTTGAGAAGACAACGGTATCGCCAGGTTGAATGGAAACTTGGCGATGAGTTCCGTTAGCGATACGGCTAAGTGCAGCCATTGGTTCGCCTTGTGAACCAGTACATAGAATCAAAATTTCGTTTGCAGGCAATGAGTTGATATCGCGTGCATCGATTAAAGCGTCATCTGGAATGTTTAAATAGCCCAATTCACGACCGTTGACAATTGCAGCTTCCATACTACGTCCGAAGACGGCAATTTTACGACCTTTGGCAACGGCAGCTTCAGCAGCTTGTTGAACTCGAGAAATATTTGATGCAAAAGTAGCGAATATAATCCGACCTTCACCTTTTTCAAAAATTCGACGAATTGATTTCCCAACAAATCTTTCTGATTTTGTGAAATTAGGAATTTCAGCATTTGTACTATCAGATAGTAAACAGAGGACACCATCAGCACCAAGTTGGGCCATTCTTTGAAGGTTAGGCGGCTGATTAGTAACAGGTGTCAGATCAAATTTGTAGTCCCCAGTGACTACAATGTTACCGGACGGCGTTTTGATTGCAACACCTAAGGTATCTGGAATTGAATGAGTTGTTCTAAAGAAAGACACACTTGTTTTTCTGAATTTAAGAACAGTATCTTCATCAATTTCATGCATTTCTGTTGTGGCAAGTAACCCATGTTCTTCTAATTTTCCTTTGATTAATGCGGAAGCCAAGGGGCCAGCATAAATCGGTACGTTAATTTGTTTTAATAAGTAAGGGATACCACCAATATGATCTTCATGACCATGGGTGATAACTAATGCTTTAATTTTTTGTTGATTGGCAACTAGGTATTGAAAATCAGGAATAACGTAATCAATTCCTAATAATTCATCCTCCGGAAACTTAATGCCCGCATCGACGATAATGATTTCATCTTGAAATTGAACACCATACATGTTTTTACCAATTTCACCTAAACCACCGACTGCGAAAACACCAGTTTCGTTATTTTTAACATTTATCTTTTTCATTCAGAAAACTCCGTCATTTTGAAAGCCGGATTTTCCTTTTCGTATGCTAAAGCTTTTTCTGATAATGTTTCGATGAATTCAATGTTATGTGTTGTTTGGTGACCAACAATACTTTGAGCTTCAATTTCAGAACCTGCTTCAAGGAAAAGTGACTTTGTTTCTTCTCTTTGTGGATTTCTATCTTGTGTTTCTTGATAATAAACTTTAAAAATCATGTGTAAAACTCCTTTAAATTAATTGATATCATTTTGCTTAAAATGATTTGGAATGAAAATTAGAAACCGAACTGGGGGTTGTTTGCACAACATATAATTTATATTTTATCATATATTATTATTTAAGTATAGAATTGTAAGACCTCAATGGGCTTATAAAGGATAAATTTTAATAGACATGGTATAATTATAGAAAATTATGGCATAAGAAAGCGTGGTATTTCATATGTGGATGATAGTGAAGATAATTATTGTAATCGTTCTAATTGTTAGTATCATTCTTAATTATGGTCGATTAAAGAGAAATAGACGGATTACTGTTTTTAAAAATGAAAGCAAAAACATAACTGATGCTGCGGTTAAATTTGCTTTGAATCATCTTCAGGAGAATGGGTATGGGATTGATTCAGGGCTTTTAAAAGTGACGGAAATTGTTTCAAAAGTTTGGGGCAAAAAAGTTATGGTATTTGAGTATCAATTTAAAATGAAGGATCCTTCAAAAAAAGAGATTGAAAAAATAAGAAAAAACTTTTTGGATTTATTTGAAGAATTTGAAAAAATGACTTTTGTTAAAAAAAATGCGGAGGCTAAAACGGCGTTTGAAGTGACAGATCTCTGGTATCTAGAGGGTATCTTACATTTAGACGTTGCTTACTTAGCTAATGAAGAAACCATTTTGTACACTAAAGATTTAAAGAAAGTATAGTTTGTTTTAAGGCAAATAAAAAAGTTCCCTCAATTTATTGAAGGAACTTTTTTTCAATGATTATTCAAGCATGACAGCGTCATCTGGTATTGCAAAAGGTTTGTCATCATTAATATGATCAAAGAATAGGATACCATTTAAATGATCGATTTCATGTTGAACAACGATTGCTTCATAATTTTTTAAGCGAATCTTGTGCTTAGTACCTTCGAGATCGAAATAACGAAGGGTGATTCGATCGGCTCTGGGAACGTAACCAGGGACGTCTCGATCAACTGACAAACAGCCTTCACCTTCTGAAAGTGCAGCAACTTGAACTGATTGACTTAAAATAGTTGGATTGATTAAGACTTGTTTAAGTGTGGGTTCTTCACCTTCTGGTCCAGGGATTAGAACAGCAGTCATTCGTTTAGAGATGGCTAATTGTGGTGCAGCTAGACCAACACCGGCACGTAGATGGTATTTTTTAGCTATTTCTTCATCTTGGCTATTTTCTAGAAATTCCATTAAATCATGTGCTAATTGTTTATCATCATCTGAAAGCGGAAAAGTCATTTCGCTTGAGCGAGCTCGTAAAATGGGATTGCCTTCACGAATGATGTTTTTCATTGTAATTTTAATCAAAATAATACCTCCAAATTAATATTCTACCGTATATTGTAGCATAAAATAATCATACTGTGGGGTTTTGAAAATTGGTGGCATGTTTCATTCTTTTAGTTTTTACAAGATTGCTGTAAAATGAATCTTAAATAATAAAATAAATTAATTTTAAGTCTAGTGCTTTAATGAGTTATAGATTAAAATGAGAAAAATACGTTAGCAAATAAGAGGAGTTTAACCTATGAATAATAAAATTAGTTACCCATTAGAGTCACATTGGACTACCGAGGATATCATTTCTGTTAGTGAATTCTATAAAGCAATAGAATTAGCAAATTCCACAGGTGTTGATCGCGAAGAATTACTTTATAACTATCGCGAGTTCAAAAAAATTGTTCCGTCTAAAATGGAAGAAAAACAGTTAGGCAGAGCTTACGAAGATGAATCAGGGTTTAGTATCTACCGGACAATCAAATTTGCAAGGGAAAGTACAAGAGATATAATTAAAATTAATCAACTAAGGAGCTGAAAGATTTGAACATTGATGAAGTTAATCGTCAAGTTAAAAGTTGGCTAAAGGAAGCACGTGAAAATATTATTTTAGCATTCGGAGATCCATTGTCTGTCGAGACAAAAAGTAGTCGAGTGGATCTTGTCACGAATATGGATAAGCAAACCGAAAAATTTTTAGTCAGTAAAATTAGAGCATTTGATCCAAAAGCAAAAATTCTTGGTGAAGAGGGATTTGGGGATGATGTCACAAATCTAGAGGGGAACGTTTGGATTGTTGATCCTATCGATGGCACAATGAATTTTGTTAAACAGAAGGATCATTTTGCAATTATGATTGGTATTTATGAAAATGGTATTGGAAAATTGGGATTTATCATGGACGTTATGAATAACGTTTTGTATTCGGGTGGCCCAGATACCGGTGTTTTTGCAAATGAAAACAAACTTGAAAAACCTGAAAATACATCGCTTAAGGATGGCTTATTAGGTTGCAGTTCACCAATGTTAATGATGGATTACAAACACCTACAAACAATCGTTAAGCACAGTTCTGGTGCTAGAGTATACGGTAGTGCAGGGATTGAGTTCGTTCATATTTTACGTGGACAAGAAATTGGGTACGTTTCTCACTTGAAACCATGGGATTTTGCGGCTGGTAAAATATTGGCAGAAACTCTTGGTATCACGGTGAAAACAATTGACGGTACAGAGCTTGATATGTTACAATCAGCAGATGTATTAATAGCAACGGAAAACGCACAAGAGGACATTTTAAAACTGCTCAATAGTTTTTAGTAGAATCGCGTTGTGGCTGTGACTAACAAGTCGCAGTTTTTTTATGCGATTTATTTATGAAAAAGTATGAAAACTTTTAGTAAGTGTGTTAATTGTCTGCTATAATAGTGAACTGTAGTTATTATTCGTAAAAATATTAAGGCTCCAACGAAAGGAAGAACAAACTTGAAAACAAGAGATGACATTCGTAACATCGCGATTATCGCCCATGTCGATCACGGTAAGACGACTTTAGTTAATGAATTATTAAAACAATCAGATACATTGGACGGCCATTCAGAAATTAGTGACCGTGCTATGGATACAAATGATATTGAAAAAGAACGTGGTATTACTATTTTATCAAAAAATACTGCTGTTAGAGTTGGCGACAAACAAATTAACATTTTGGATACACCTGGACATGCCGATTTCGGTGGTGAAGTAGAACGTATCATGAAAATGGTTGATGGTGTTTTACTTGTCGTTGATGCTTTTGAAGGAACAATGCCACAAACACGTTTTGTTTTGAAAAAAGCTTTAGAACAACAATTAGTACCTATTGTTGTTATCAACAAAATTGATCGTATGGGCGCTCGTCCACAAGAAGTTGTTGATGAAGTTCTTGATTTGTTTATTGAGTTGGGCGCTGATGAATCACAACTTGATTTCCCTGTTATCTATGCTAGTGCTTATAACGGTACATCAAGTATGGATCCAGATATTGAAACACAAAAACATTCTATGGATGATGTTTTCAAAACAATCATCGATACAATTCCTGCACCAATTGATAACAGTGACGAACCATTACAATTCCAAGTGTCAATGTTGGATTATAATGAATATGTTGGTCGTGTTGGTATTGGCCGTGTATTCCGTGGCAAAATCGCTGTTGGTGATCAAGTTTCTGTTATTAAACTTGATGGCTCAGTTCAAAATTTCCGTGTTTCAAAACTTTTCGGTTTCTTCGGTTTAGACCGTGTTGAGATTGAAGAAGCTAAAGCCGGTGATTTGATTGCTGTTTCAGGGATGGATGACATCTTCGTTGGTGAAACTGTAACACCAACTGATCATCAAGATGCTTTACCATTATTGCGTATTGATCCACCTACACTTCAAATGACATTCAGAACGAATGATTCACCATTTGTTGGACAAGATGGTAAAAACATTACTGCTCGTAAGATGGAAGATCGTCTTAAATTACAATTGCATACTGATGTTTCATTGAAAATTGAAGATACAGATTCTCCTGATGCTTGGGTTGTTTCAGGTCGTGGAGAATTACATTTATCAATCTTAATCGAAACGTTACGTCGTGAAGATTTTGAAATTCAAGTATCACGTCCAGAAGTTATTTATCGTGAATTTGATGGTAAGATGCAAGAACCTTTTGAAAGTGTCCAAATTGATACACCTGATGAATATTCTGGTGGTGTTATCGATACAATGGCTCAACGTAAGGGTGAAATGATTAACATGGAGACTGGTAATAACGGTCAAACACGTTTAACATTCTCAGCTCCTACACGTGGTTTAATTGGATATGATTCACAATTCCTTTCAATGACTCGTGGATATGGTATCTTGAACCATACTTTCTCTGAATACAAACCTGTTATCCGCAACTGGGAACCTGGTCGTCGTAATGGCGCATTAGTTTCAATCAATTCCGGAAAAGCAACAACATATTCAATTATGAGTATTGAAGAACGTGGAACGATTTATGTAACACCAACTACTGATATTTATGAAGGAATGGTCGTTGGTCAAAGTAGCCGTGAACGTGATATTTCTGTAAATATTACTAAAGGTAAAGCTATGAGTAATGTTCGTTCTGCTAATAAAGATCAAACAGCTTCAATTAAGAAACCAACTATTCTTACACTTGAAGAATCATTGGAATTCTTGAACACCGATGAATTATTGGAAATCACACCAAATAATCTTCGTTTACGTAAACGTATTTTGAATACAAATATGCGTGAAAAAGCTCAAAAACAACATAAAACAGATTCTAAAAAAGCATAATTAAAAAAAGAGTTAAAAATGATTAAGTTCATTTTTAACTCTTTTTTTAATTTATGATAAGCGGTAGTATGGTATACTATTAAAAGTTACGAGAGGAGAAAACCGATGAAAAACAACATTTCTAAAGAAGATGTGATGACTGTTTTACAAGAAGATGCAGATAAAATAAAAAATCTTGTCAATAAACAACGAGACACGCTGTGTTTATTAAGTTGTCCTGCATTTGAAGAAGTGATTGACACGCAATTATTCGGTTTTTCTCGTGAAGTAGATTTTGTAGTAAAGTGTGAGCTCATTGAAGAGAAAACGGGTAAGAAACTGATCAAGGATCTTGAGTCAGTTTTAAATGGGCACTTTAATGCTAAATTTGAAAAAATGAAGAAATAAGTTGGATTGAAAATGCAAATTTTAAAAAGAATGGTACAAAAATTACAATATCTTGATTATTTTATTTTTATTCCTTATATTATATTATCGGGAATTGGTGTAGTAATGGTTTATTCGGCTAGTTCATATAAAGTTCAAATGGCTGGTGGTGATCCAACAACCTATTTAAAAAAGCAGTTACTTTTTGCTATCTTGGGTTTATTAGTTGCCTTATTTGTGTATGCAATGAAACTTAATTTTTTTAAGAGTTCCGGATTTATAATGTTATTTGGTCTGGTATCCATTAGTGCCCTTTTATACGTAGTGGTTAGTGGTAAAACGGTTAATGGTGCGGCAGGATGGATTAATCTGGGTCTTTTTAACGTTCAACCTGCAGAAATAAGTAAGATTTTTTTGGTCTTATTTATGTCTCAACAAGTTGCTTTTCGTGAAAACAAAGAATTAAGTTACGACAATAGATATAAACGCCGTATGATGTATGGACTCACAGTGGGATTACCTTTATTTCTAATTTTAATTGAACCAGATGTTGGTGGATTTATGATTAATCTTAGTGTGGTTATCCTTATTATTTTGGCGAGTGGGTACTCAATTGGGATTACGTCACTGATTTCCGTTGGAGGGATGGGTGGCTTAGTCCTGCTGTTATCGAAATTAAAATCTGTTTCGCCTAATGCTGGTGGTCCGTTAGCTTATATGGCTAGCCGTTTCGAGTCTTTTAGTGATCCATTTAAATATAAGCAATCTAGTGGGCAACAGTTAGTAAATTCATATTATGCGCTCAGTAATGGTGGGATTTTTGGTGTTGGACTAGGGAATAGTATTCAAAAGCGAGGGTACTTACCCGAAGCTTATACTGATTTCATTTTATCAATTACGGGTGAAGAACTGGGTTTAGTGATGGTAATTTTCATCTTACTATTATTTTTCGGGATGATTGGCCGAATTATTTTTATTGGGTCTAAAAGCAAGGACACCTTCCATACACTTTGTTGTTACGGAATTGCGATGTTTATGACAGTACAAACGGTTTTCAATGTGGGTGGTGTAACAGGGATGCTGCCTATCACGGGTGTAACATTCCCATTTCTTAGTTATGGTGGCTCAAGTATGCTTATTCTTAGTTTCTGTATTGGATTGGTTTTAAGCATATCAGCTTTAAGAAAAAAAGAATTATTAAATAGTAAATAAAAAGGAGGTCGCAGTTAAATGCCTGATGAAGAAAATGATATCAAATTAGTTATTCAAAAAAGACAAGGTGTTATTGTCTTTTTATATCATATGAAACAAATTAAGCAGTTAAAACGATTTGGCATTATTCAGTATATTTCAAAGAAAATGAAATATGTTGTGATATATATGAATCAAGAAGACCTTCCCGAGACAGTCAAAAAAATTCAAAATTTGAAATTCGTTAAAAAAACAGAAGTCTCTCATCGTCCTGATATTGATATGGATTTTGGATCACGGATGGGTGAAAAAGCATTTAAGTTAACGGATGAAGATCAAGAAAAATTTAAAAATAAAAGTGAGTAAAAAATTATGCGAATAATTGCTGGTGAATATGGTGGCAGAAAATTAAAAGCGGTCCCAGGTATGGCAACGAGACCCACAACCGATAAAGTTAAGGAATCAATGTTTAATATTATTGGTCCTTATTTTGATGGCGGTAAATCGCTAGATTTATTTGCAGGGAGTGGTGGCTTAAGTATTGAGGCAGTTTCTCGAGGAATTGAGCATGCTGTTTTAATTGATAGACAATATCAAGCAATCAAAACAATTAATGACAATATTGCGGTTACAAAAGAAGACGATAAATTTACCGTGTATAAACAAGATGCCGATAAGGCTATTGGCCTTTTAAAAGGTAAAGAATCTTTTGATGTCGTTTTTTTAGATCCACCTTACAAGACGCAAGAAATTATTGATACGATTCAAAAGTTAGAAAATAATGCGTTATTAAATGAACGTGCTTTAATTATTTGTGAAACAGATCAATATGCTAAGTTACCTGATGATATTTCTGGCTTTAATTTATTTAGAAGACAAGATTATGGTATTACTCAGGTAACCATTTATCAAAAGGAGAACTAAAATGAATGCCGTTTTTCCAGGAAGTTTCGATCCATTAACTAATGGACATTTAGATATTATCATTCGTTCAAGTCAGATTTTTGATAAGGTGATTGTCGCAGTAATGACAAATACCAGTAAAAAAGCTATGTTTACAGCTAGTGAAAAGGTAGATTTAATTAGTGAGTCTGTTTTTAAATTACCTAATGTGGAAGTAGTTGCTGTTGAGTCTGACTTAACGATTAATTTAATGCATGATTTATCTGCAAAAATAATTATTCGTAGTGCCAGAAATACGGCAGATTTTGAATATGAAAAAGATATTGCATTGATGAATAAAGAATTAGATAACACAGTTGAAACGATATTAATGTTAGCAAGTCCTAAATTTGCGCATGTTTCATCAAGTTTAATGAAAGAAATTTTTAAGTTTGATGGTGATATTACAAAGATGGTACCTGAACATGTTAAAACAGCTATGATTGAAAAACGTCATGAAAAATAAGTCTTTTTGGGCACGATATAAACGCTGGATTTTTACTTATTTGGGCATAGCTATCTTTATAATTTTGCTGTCAGTGCCATTGCCATATTATATTGAATCGCCTGGTACGGCGGAATCAGTTGGTAGTCACTTAGTTGTGAATAACAAAAAAGATCATAAAAAGGGCGATTTCTTACTGACAACGGTTTATGTTCAAAAGGCCAGGCCTTTGACACTTTTATATAGTCGGTTGTTTGGTAAGTATAATGAGATTTTGAAGCAAGAAGATGTGACTGGTGGCAGTTCAAATGAAGCGTATAATATGCTTCAAAAATATTATATGATAGACTCAATTAATCAGGCTAAGTTTGTTGCTTTTAAGGCGGCTAACGAAAAAGTGTCCTTAAAATTTCAAGGTGTTTATGTTATGTCAGTGTTGACTAAATCTAATTTCTACCATGATCTTAAGCCTGGGGATGTCATCACTGCTATTGATGGCAAGCAGTTTGCTAGTGAAAAAGGGTTTATCACTTATATTAAATCTAAAAAAGAGTTGGCAAAAACGACTGTTACATTTAGGCGTGATGGTGTTTTAAAAAAGGTTACGAAGAAATTAATACCGTTGGATAAAGGTAAGACACCTGGTTTAGGAATCACTTTAATCAATAAAACGGATGTCAAAACGAGCATACCGGTTAAGGCGAATGTAGTATCGTTAGGTGGTCCTTCTGGTGGATTAATGTTTACGTTACAAATTTATTCGCAGTTAACGAAAACTGATATTCGACATAATCGGACAATTGCTGGAACTGGAACGATGTCTGCTGATGGCGAAGTTGGTGATATTGGTGGCATTGATAAAAAAATTGTTGCTGCTGATAAAGAACACGCCAAACTCTTTTTCGCACCTGATAATAAGCTTTCTAAAGCAGAGCTCAAAAATGACCCAGATGCTTTAAATAATTATGAATTAGCAAAGAAAACGGCCAAGCAAATTGGCACAAAAATGAAAGTTATTCCTGTTAAAACTTTTGATGATGCACGGCATTATTTAGAAAAAACAAAATAAAACGAATCTCAGTCCAATGAGATTCGTTTTTTTGCGTATTTAAGAGGTGAAAGGGGTGAAAAAAATGGATAAAATAAAAAATAGTTGAATTGAACATCGAAAAATGATCCTTATTTGTGCGTTAGCTGTCATTTTGTTAGGTATTTATTTGTTAGTGACGCAACATAAAAGTAGTGTCACTAATGATATGACGCTGGCTAATGTGGATAGTGTGGCGTCTAGTTCGAAAAAGACCGTTTCAAGTCACTCGGAGCCTGCAAATGTTGGTAAGATTGTTGTTGATATTAAGGGAAATGTAAAAAAACCGGGTATTTATACAATGAAAACGGGGATGAGAATTAGTCAGGGGATTGATTTAGCTGAGGGATTTTTATCTAGTGCGGACCAGAAACAGATTAATTTAGCTCAAAAAGTGACGGACGAGATGGTAATTTATGTTCCGGCAAAAGGAGAAATAAAAGCAACTGTAGCGTCGAATAGCAATGTACAGCCGTCTTCTGTTGGAGGGATAGAATCCAGTTCAGATACAGACACTAAGGAAAAGCCGGCTAGTGATTCAACGGTTAATTTAAATACCGCAACAAAAGAACAACTGCAAGAATTGACAGGAATTGGACCAAAAAAAGCAGAACAAATCTTACAATATAGAGAAGAACATCAATCGTTTAAAACAACGGATGAAATAAAAGAAGTTGGCGGTATTGGTGACAAAACGTTTGAAAGTCTTAAAGACTCATTAGCAGTCTAACTTTTTTTAGAGACCTATTTTTGATATACTATAAAAAAATGAAAGAAGGAAATGCATAAAATGTCTGATAATAGAATTCCTTGGGATCAATACTTCATGACACAAGCAGCATTACTATCATTAAGAAGTACATGTGAAAGACTATCTGTTGGCGCAATACTTGTCAGAGATAAGCGTATCATTGCGGGTGGCTATAATGGTGCTGTTTCAGGCGATGTACATTGTATAGATGAAGGCTGTTATCTTGTTGATGGTCATTGTGTGCGCACGATTCATGCAGAAATGAATGCCATTTTACAGTGTGCAAAATTTGGTTCAGTAACAGATAATTCAGAAATCTATGTAACAGATTTTCCTTGTTTACAGTGTACAAAAATGCTCCTTCAGGCCGGTATTAAGAAAATACATTATTTACGTAATTACCATAATGATGATTACGCTATTTCATTATTAGAAAGAAATAATGTTCGTTTTGAACAGGTAAAAGTTGATAAAAATTATATTGAAGAAATTGTTCTGAATAAAATCTTTTCCGAATAAAATCAATTGAAGCAGTTGATCTCTTTTTTGTGACAGTCCTTGTCGGAATAAGCAGTCTATGGGTGATAACATTTAGTCTTATTTGGCTTATATTTGCTAGTATTATTTGTATCCGAATGATTGCCTTAAAACGACCCATAACGCTTTATATGTGTGTTATTTGTATGCTGATTTTTGGTATTTATTTTTACGTTAATGCGAAAGAAGTTCGGCAACAGGTTTTAGTTGAAAAAGAAGTCAGCCAGGTCATGATAAAAATTTATCCTGATGATTATTCAATTAATGGAGATTTGGTCAGCTTTGAAGGCCAGATAATTTCTGATTCTCAAAAAGTTCATGGCTTTTATAGCTGTAAGTCACAAGATGAGCTTGATAAAATTAAGCAAAATAAACAAACGCAACTTATTAATAGTGACATTAAAATTCAGGCGATGAAGTCAGCAACAAACGAAAATGAATTTGATTATCAAAGTTTTATGCGAACAAAATCTATTTATAATAATGTCACAGTTGTAAAGATTAACAGTCAAATAAAAGATCAGAAAAAATTTTCAATTGCGACTGGATTGAACAAATTGCATGAAATACGTGCGAACTTAAAAAGTTATTTTGATTCGTTATCGCATCCGTTAGATAAGTTTTTAAATGCCTTGATAATTGGCGAAAAAACACAGGACTTCAACCAAGAATTAGCGTCAATAAGGCAATTAGGGTTAATTCATCTATTTTGTTTATCAGGTTTGCATGTGTATTATTTTGTCATGCTAATAGGGATGTTAGGAAATTGGCTATTCATTCCACGAGAAACCATGAATCGTGGCTTACTTTTCTTATTGCCGTGTTATTTAGTTATCGCAGGAGAATCAAGTAGTTTACGACGTGCAATTTTTATGTGTATGGTTCAAATTGTTTGTGAATTAATGGGTAAGCCGGTCCAAGGGATTGTCGTTTGGTGTCTTGCTTTACTACTTGGGTTATTGATTGAACCACAGTTGCTAGCTACATTTGGTGGACAACTTAGTTATTTAATGTCGCTGTTATTAATTTTCATGGGAAATAAAAGTAATCTTGAATCAGGTGTTTGGTTAAATTTATTTAGTTTACCTTTTGTTTTGTTCAATGTTTACCAGTGGCATGTTTTATCGGTTGTGCTCAGTATCTTTATTATCCCTATTTTTGAGTTTTTAATTCTGCCAATTGTGATTCTTGGTGGGCTAATTGGGCACCATTTTCCATATGCAACTGATGTCATAAATCACATATTAAGTGCGTTTATTGGTTTTTGTGATCAATTGGCGCGTTTACCGTTGACAATAACCTTTGGTAAACCGAATTTATATATGTGTGCTTTGCTTTTAGTTTGTTCTCTTGGCTGTTTTCTACGTCAGTCGAGTATGAGACGTTGGATAATGCTTATTAGCTTATATATAGGGATATTTTTATGGATTCACTTTCCAATTCGACAAGAAGTTGTCTTTTTTGATATTGGACAAGGGGATTCCACCTTAATAAGAAAACCATTTAATAGACAAATTACATTGGTAGATACTGGTGGGAAAGTGCATTTTAAAATGGATGATTGGCGAACTAGAAAAGAGTATCAAACTTCTGGTGAGCGGGTTATTGCTAATTATTTACTCAGTAAAGGTATTACCCATTTAGATTGTTTATATTTAACACATCAAGATGCGGATCATATCGGTAATTTCCCTTCCATTTTAACCAAAATTACGGTTGATAAGATGATTGTTCCGTCTGGAATGGAGCAATTACCACAATTTATTAAAAAAATTCAGTCGACTCGGCCACCTAAGGTATTGATACCTATGACGGATGCAAGTAAAAAATATGATTCCAGTTTAATGGTGTTGCATCCGTTTGCTGCTGGTGCAGGAAAAAATGAGGATTCACTTGTTTTGCTAGGGTCAATTGGAAAACGCAATTATCTGATTACTGGTGATTTGGATCGAGCAGGTGAAAAAAAGGTTATTCAAAAATATCCTAATTTGCACGTGTCTATTCTTAAAACAGGGCATCATGGGAGTAAGACAGCAACTGATCCATTATTCGTTGCTCATATTAAACCAGATTTAGCTGTGATTTCTGCTGGAAAGAATAATAGATATGGCCATCCGCATAAAGAAACACTGGATACTTTAAAAAAATATCGGGTGCCATTTGTTAGTACAGCAGAGCATGGTATGATAAAAATTAGTCAGTTTCAGAATTCTAAAGAAAAAATTGAAGTTTTTAACAATGAAAAGAGTTGATAAATATGAATTCACAAACAATTATTTCATCATTATCCCTTGAAAATGTGAAACCGATAAACCTCGTATTGGGAAATGAAACTTATTTGATGGAAGATGTAAAAAAAGCATTTACTGATTTGATACCTGAAGAAGAGAGAACGATGAATTTGGGTAAGTATGATATGGAAGAAGTTCCTTTGGCTAAAGCATTAGATGATGCGATGTCTGTTCCTTTTTTTGGTGATAAGCGCCTTATTTTTATTCAAAATCCTATTTTTCTCACATCAGATACTAAAAAAAGTAAAATTGAACATGATATTAATGGATTTTTGGATTATTTAGCTCATCCAGAGCCAACTAGTATTTTGGTTATATTGGCACCCTATAAGGAATTAGATGGGCGTAAAAAAATTAATAAAGTCCTTAAAAAGTCTAGTTTAATGATTGACAATCAACCTTTGAATGAGCATGCAACGCGTCAATTTATTGTTCAAGAAATGGCGAATAAGTCTTTTGAAATAGATAAAGATGCGTTAGATTTATTTTTAGAAAGAACAAATGCAAAATTATCAACGATTATGAATGAGTTACCCAAATTATTTTTGTATAATTTTGAGACACATCGAATTACGTTGTCATCTGTTGAAAGTTTAATTTCAAAAACTTTAGAACAAAATATATTTGATTTAGTAGATGTTGTTATTGCAAATAATATTGAAAAGTCGGTAACTTTATATCATGATTTAATTTTGCAGAATGAAGCACCTATTAAAATAAATGCGATATTACTCGGACAATTTAGATTATTATTGCAAGTAAAAGTGTTACAAGATAAAGGCTATTCGCAAGGGGATTTAGCTAGTGTTTTAAAAGTACATCCTTATCGGATTAAATTAGCACTTCAAAAAGTAAAAAAATTTAAGCGAAATGATTTACGAAAAATTTATTTAGCGTTAGTTAACTTAGAAAAAACAATGAAAACGACGCAACAGGATCAAGAAGGGTTATTTTCATTATTTATGCTTCAAATTAATCGAGTTAATGCATAAGACAAAAAAAGTCCTAGTAGACTATTCATCTACTAGGACTTTTTTGAAAACTTATTTAGCGTAACGAGCAGCCATACGAGACTTATCACGAGCAGCTTTGTTTTCTTTGATCAAACCTTTAGAATGTGCTTTGTCGATTGCAGTAATAGCAGCTTTGTATAAAGCATCTACGTTATCGGCACCAGCAGTCTTAGCTTGTTCAAATTTCTTTACAGCAGTACGCATTGTGCTTAATTGAGCAGCATTTTTAACGTTTGCTTTTTCATTCGTTTTTACACGTTTAATTGCAGATTGAATAATTGGCATTTAAGTCACCTCCACTTATCATGATCACCTTATTGGTTCTCAACAAATATTTCAACAACCATTATTATACCTAACCAAATTAGTTAATGCAATGAAAACTTGTAAAGGATTTTTACTTGATAGTAATCGGTAACGATTGAAAGTAACAAAAAGCTTGCATTATGCTATAAATTTTAGTAAAGTTAGGTTTGTTCCAATTAACCTTTAACTGAGTTTGTTGACGTCTCACCGACGACTTACTCGGTTTTAGGCATTTAGATTCAGAAAGGTGGGAAACACTAATGGCAATTACAAACGAAAAGAAAACAGAAATTATGAAAGAATATGCTCGTCAAGAAGGCGATACAGGTTCTGCTGAAGTACAAATCGCTGTACTTACTGCAGATATCGTCGAATTGAATGCACATATTGGCGTTCATAAGAAAGATTTCGCTTCACAACGTGGTTTGATGAAGAAAATCGGACATCGTCGTAACCTTTTAGCATATTTACGTAACAAAGATATTCAACGTTACCGTGAATTGATCCAACGCTTAGGTCTTCGTCGTTAAAACTAAAAGCAAAACTCTTAATAGGAGTTTTGCTTTTTTTATTTTAAAAATTAAGATAAGTCTAGTAGAAGTGAGCTAAATGTAAAACGTTCATAAATTTTATGGTATAATTAAGATTCAAATAAAGAAAAAGAAGGTTTTTTTCAATGGACGGATATAGAGTTGCAGTAGTCGGCGCTACAGGCGCCGTTGGAACAAGAATGATTCAAATGCTTGAGGAAACGAGTTTACCCATCATTAGCATCAAATATTTGGCATCTAAACGTTCTGCAGGAAAAGTATTAAAATTTAAAGAAGATCAGGCTGTTATCGTAGAAGAAACAACACCTGATTCTTTTGAGAACGTTGATTTGGCTTTATTTTCTGCTGGTGGTGGCGTATCGAAAAAATTTGCCCCAGAGGCCATTAAACGTGGTGCAGTTGTTGTAGATAATACGAGTGCATTTAGAATGGATCCAGATGTACCATTGGTAGTTCCTGAAGTTAATGAGCAAGCCCTTTATGAACATAAAGGTTTAATTGCTAATCCTAATTGTTCAACAATTCAAATGGTGGTTGCGCTAGAGCCAATCCGTAAAGCTTATGGCTTGAAAAAAGTTGTTGTTACAACGATGCAAGCCGTTAGTGGGGCTGGAAACTTAGCTATCCAAGAATTAAAAGATGAAGCGCAAGCTTACCTCAATGGTGAAGAAATGGAAGCCAATATTTTACCGGCTTCTGGCGATAAAAAGCATTATCCAATTGCTTTTAATCCGCTACCTCAAATTGATGTTTTTGAAGAGACTGACGGCTATACACATGAAGAATGGAAAATGATTCATGAAACAAAGAAGATTATGTCTGACCAAGCTATCCAAGTAACGGCAACTTGTGTCCGTGTACCAGTTGTTGTCAGTCATTCAGAGTCTGTTTGGTTTGAAATTGAGAGTCATGATGCATCTGTTAAACAACTTCAAAATGTTCTTTCAGATGCGCCTGGTGTTATCTTACAAGATGATCCAAAACATCAAATATACCCACAAGCAATCAACGCTACGGGTAAAAAAGAAACATTTGTTGGCCGAGTTAGAGCAGATTTGGAACAAGATAATGCATTCCAATTATGGGTTGTTTCAGATAACTTATTAAAAGGTGCTGCTTGGAATTCAGTTCAAATTGCTGAAAAATTACATGAATTAAATTTATTAAGAGTTCCAAAATAATAACGAAAGGAGTGAGTTAATCTGATGTTTGAAAATGTAGATATTATGACTGCAATGGTAACGCCATTCAATGATCAGAACCAAGTGGACGAAGAGCGCTTAGAAAAATTAATTGAACATTTAATTTTGACGGGTTCAAAAGGTATCTTGGTAAATGGGACTACTGGTGAGTCGCCAACATTAAAGGATGCTGAAAAGCTTAATTTAATTAAAAAAACGGTTGCTTTTGTTAACGGTAGAGTGCCTATCATGGCAGGGACTGGATCAAATAATACGATGGAAACAATTGATTTCACAAATGAAGTTGCTAGTATTTCTGGTGTTGATGCGGCTTTAGTTGTCGTGCCATATTATAATAAGCCTAATCAAAAAGGGATGATTGCGCATTTTGAAGCAATTGCAAATGAAACGAAGTTACCTATCTTTATTTATAATATTCCAGGTCGTACCGGTGTTACTATGACGGTTGAGACTATTGTGAAATTGTCTGCCAATCCGCATATCATTGGTATTAAAGACTGTACTGGTAGTGAAAACTTGAGTAATATTGTTGACCAAACGCCAGATGAGTTTCTTGTTTATACGGGTGAAGATACTGACAGTCTAAGCGCCAAAGTGATTGGGGCAAATGGGGTTATCTCCGTTGCAAGTCATATTTTTGGTACTGAAATGACAAACATGTATCAAGCGGTATTAGACGGGAACATTAAACTTGCGGGGAATATCCAAAGAGAGTTGACGCCAAAAATGGCTGCCCTTTTTGCTTTTCCATCGCCTGGTCCAGCCAAAGCTGCTTTAAATAATCAAGGTATTTTAGTCGGCGGGTGTCGATTACCAATCCAAGCATTAACTGAAAATGAAACAAAGCAACTAATAGAAACATTAAAAATATAAAATACGTAAGAGGTGAAGTAATGAGTAAAGTTAAAATAATTCCACTTGGTGGCGTTCGAGAAAATGGTAAAAATATGTACGTTGTTGAAGTGGACGAAGATTTATTTATTTTTGATTCTGGGTTAATGTATCCAGAAAATGGCTTATTGGGTATTGATATTGTGATTCCTGATTTTAGTTATTTAAGAGAAAATAAAGATCGCATTGTTGGTGTTTTCTTAACACATGGACATGCGGATGCAATTGGTGCCTTGGCCTATTTCGTGAGTGAATTTGATGTGCCTGTTTTTGGATCAGAGCTAACGATTGCTCTAGCAAAACTTAATATTGAAAGTGACCCTAAAGCAAGTAAGTTTAACGACTTCCATGTGGTTGATGATCAAACTGAAATTGATTTTGGTAAAACAACGATTTCGTTTTTTAAAACAACGCATTCAATTCCTGAATCATTGGGAATTGTTTTGGGTACTGATGAAGGACAAATTGTGTACACTGGGGACTTTAAGTTTGATCAAGCTGCAGTACCAGCTTATCAAACAGATTTTGGCCGTTTAGCCGAAATTGGTAAAAATGGGGTTTTGGCATTGTTGAGTGACTCAGCTAATGCTGAAAATCCATTTCCAACAGTTAATGAAAGTGCAATAGACGAATATATCAATGAAACTTTTGAATATCAAAAAGGACGGATTATCGTCGCCTGCGTTGCATCGAATATATTACGCGTACAACAAATTTTAAATGCCGCTAATGAAAGTCATCGTAAAGTCATCTTAACTGGCCATGATGTCGAAAAAATCGTTAAAACGGCTATGAATTTGAACAAATTGATTTTACCTGATGAAAACGTGATTGTTCCGATGAGCGATATCAGTAAATATGATGATGATCAACTCATTATATTGGAAACAGGTAAGATGGGCGAACCCCTAAAATCATTACAACGAATGGCTTTGAACCAACATTCAGCTATTAACATTCATGAAGGAGATCTTGTCTTTATTACGACAACAACGTCAAAAGCAATGGAAACGAATGTTGCCAAGACAAAAGATCTTATCTATCGTGCTGGAGCTGATGTAAAAGCTATTTCTGATGAGTTAAATTCATCAGGACATGCTGGGCAAAATGATTTACAATTAATGATTAATTTAATGCAACCAAAATATTTGGTACCTATTCAAGGTGAATACCGGTTACTTGCAGCACATGCTGATTTGGCACATGTTTTAGGGATGCCATATGATCATATTTTCATTACTGGTAAAGGTGACGTTTTAAGTTACTCAGATGGTAAAATGAATTTAGGATCACAAGTTGAAGCAGGTAATACCATGATTGATGGGATTGGTGTTGGCGATATTGGTAACATTGTCTTGAGAGATCGTAAAATTCTTTCTGAAGATGGTATTTTTATTGCAGTTGTGACAATTGACCGCAAAAAGAAAAAAATTATCAATAAACCTAAAATTACATCGAGAGGTTTTGTTTATACAAAAACAAGTCTTGATTTAATTGAAAAAAGTGCTGAAATTGTTTCAGAGACAGTACAAGATAATTTAAATAATAAAGAATTTGACTGGGGACACTTGAAACAAGATGTTCGTGAAAAAATGAGTCATTTTCTATATGAACAGACAAAAAGACGTCCAGTTATTTTGCCTGTAATTATGGAAATTAATCAATATCACAGAAAACCAGCTCAACCTAAAGAAGTTAAAACAAGTGATGCAAAAAGTAGTGAAAAATAATCAAAAAGGGATAACACAAATGTTGTTATCTCTTTTTTTAGAAATAAATAGAGGATATTATGGCAGAAATCATTCCGTTTCCCGACCAAGAAAAACAAAATTATCAGTTGGCAAAAAAAGCGATAGAAGATAAAGATTACCAGTTAGCTACACAACTTTTTACAAAAAATTATGCGGGTCATCGGAGTTTTAAAACAAATAAATTGTTAGTGAATGCGTTAATTTTAGATGCTCAATTTGAGGAGGCATTAACGATTGCTGATGAATTTTACAGTGATTACTTAAAACGAGGGGATCAATTTGCTGTTTATTTAACTGTTTTATTGAAAAATAATAAATTTATTCGAGCTTGGCAATTAGTTAAGTCACAATCTTTTGCAATGCCAATCGTTGAAAGTGCTGAAAATGATTATCGTGAAAAGTTTGATAAGCAACTGCGACAAAATGAGCGACAATTCTCACATTTAGGAGCCGTTGATTTCTTTGGGCAGCAGCAAATTGTGCAGAGTGGATTAGAATTACCTAAAAAAGAATTTTTAACTGCTTGTCAAAATATATTTATGGATAAAGACGTGCATCCAATTATCAAATCAAGTTTGTTACAAGAAGTTCAAAGTATCCCTAATACTTTTGGTGCAATAGATTATTTGTGGATTGATGGGATACAGAAAAAAATTGAAATGAAAAATTTGATCGCAAATGAAAATGAACCTGTTCTTCGGAAAATTAATCAATTAACTAAAAATGAAGATGGCTCTATTGACGTCCAATTAAATAAATCATTGAATCATATGTTAAATTTAAAATTAGGGATGATGTATCCTTTCGCAGATAAATTTGCGGGTGTCGAAGAAGAGTGGATTGAGCTAGTAAAGAGCGAACTAGGCATTGCATCTACTTTTAAAAGGACTGATGATTTAAAAAATATGATTGAATTGAATCAACTCCTTTCAAAGGAATTAACTGAAATAATGAATTAATAATAGGTAAGGCTAGCCGTTTTTAATAATCTATGATATTCTAATAAAGAATCCAAAAATTCTGCTTAGATTAGTTGTATGAGTGTAGATTTAACCAGGTTATTTTAAGACGAGATAAAAAGTTTCAGTATTCTTTAAATAGGTATTTACAAAACTCTAAACAGTCTATATAATATTTTAAGGATTCTTCTTTAATTAAATAACATTGTATTTTGTTATTTAATGGGGAAGTAGTATAATAAAAACAAAGAATCATCAGGGTTAGATTTTCTAAAACTGTTTTATTCTTACAAAAACATTAGGAGGCTCTTATTCATGGCAAAAGAACATTACGAACGAACAAAACCCCATGTTAATATTGGTACTATCGGACATGTCGATCACGGAAAGACAACTTTAACAGCTGCAATCAGTAAAGTATTATCAGACAAAGGTTTCGGTGAAGCAGCAGATTTCGCTTCAATCGATGCCGCTCCTGAAGAACGTGAACGTGGTATTACTATCAATACTGCCCATGTTGAATACGAAACAGCTGCACGTCATTACGCACATATCGATGCTCCAGGACATGCTGATTACGTTAAAAACATGATCACTGGTGCTGCACAAATGGATGGTGCTATCTTAGTTGTTGCTGCAACTGATGGCCCTATGCCTCAAACACGTGAACATATCTTACTTGCTCGCCAAGTTGGTGTTGATTACCTTATCGTGTTCTTGAACAAAACTGATTTGGTTGATGATGAAGAATTATTAGACCTTGTAGAAATGGAAGTTCGTGAATTATTAAGCGAATATGATTTCCCAGGCGATGATATTCCTGTTATCCGTGGTTCAGCTCTTAAAGCCCTTGAAGGCGATCCAGAAGCTGTAAAACAAGTTGAATTGTTAATGGATACTGTTGATTCATACATTCCAACACCAGTTCGTCCTACAGACCAACCATTCTTGATGCCAGTTGAAGATGTATTTACAATTACTGGTCGTGGTACTGTTGCTTCAGGTCGTATTGACCGTGGTACAGTTAAAGTCGGAGACGATATTGAAATTGTTGGTTTACATGATGATGTTCTTAAAACAACAGTTACAGGTATCGAAATGTTCCGTAAGACACTTGACGAAGGTGAAGCCGGCGATAACGTTGGTGCTTTACTCCGTGGTATCGATCGCGAACAAATTGAACGTGGACAAGTTCTTGCCCAACCTGGTTCAATCAAAACTCATAAATTATTCAAAGGCGAAGTTTATATCCTTTCTAAGGAAGAAGGTGGACGTCATACTCCATTCTTCTCAAACTACCGTCCTCAATTCTTCTTCCATACAACTGATGTTACTGGTGTTATTGAATTGCCAGAAGGCGTAGAAATGGTTATGCCTGGTGATAACGTTACATTTACAGTTTCATTAATCGCCCCAGTTGCTATTGAAAAAGGTCTTAAATTTACTGTTCGTGAAGGTGGCCGTACTGTTGGTGCCGGAGTTGTTTCAGAAATTGACGATTAATTTTTAATTAAATTAAAAATAAGAAATTCGGAAAGCTTTTGCTTTCTGAATTTTTTTTTATAATCATTTACAATCTAGTAATGATACGGTAAAATAGACAAGTATATAAATAGTACGAATATAAAATTTTTGTTCTATCGGAGGGAAAACAATGTCAGCAAAATTTGAAAAAACAGGTAAAAACAATGGAGAAATCACATTCGAAATTGAAACTGATAAAATTAAAGAAGGATTAGAAAAAGCTTTCTTGAAAGTTAAGAAAGATTTAACTGTTCCTGGATTCCGTAAAGGAAAAGTGTCACGTCAAGTATTTAACAGAATGTATGGTGAAGAATCATTATACGAAGATGCTTTAAATATCTTATTGCCTGAAGCATACGAAAAGGCACTTGAAGAAGTTAAAGTATCACCAGTTGATCAACCTGATATTAACATTGACAGCTTAGAAAAAGATTCTACATGGGTACTTAAAGCTAAAGTGACACTTCAACCAGAAGTTGAATTAGGTGACTACAAAGGCTTGACTGTACCTAAACAATCACGTCGAGTAACAAAAAAAGACGTTGAAGATAACTTAGAAGCAAAACGTCAACAACAAGCAGAACTTGTGCTTAAAGAAGACGAAGCAGCTGTTTCTGGCGATACGGTTATTATTGACTTTGAAGGTAAAGTTGATGGTGTTGCATTTGATGGTGGTAAATCAGAAAATTATACTCTTGAATTAGGTTCAAACTCATTTATTCCTGGATTTGAAGACCAATTAGTTGGGCATAAAGCAGGAGAAGATGTTGACGTAACTGTTACATTCCCTGAAGATTACCAAGCAGAAGACTTACGCGGTAAAGAAGCAATATTCGCTGTTAAAGTTCATGAAGTCAAAGGCAAAGAACTTCCAGAAATGGATGATGAATTTGCTAAAGATATTGATGAAGAAGTTAGCACACTTGAAGAATTACAAGCAAAAACAAAAGATCAAATTAAAGAAGCAAAAGAAGCTACAGCAAAAGAAGCCATTCAAGATGCTGCAATCGAATTAGCAGTTGATAATGCTAAAGTAGATGAAATTCCTAACTCAATGATTGAAGAAGATGTTCATCGTCAAATGGATCAATACCTTGCAAACATGCAACAACAAGGAATTGATACAAAGATGTACTTCCAATTGACAGGAACATCTGAAGATGACTTACACAAACAATTTGAAGAAGGCGCAGAACGTCGCGTTAAAACAAACCTTGTGTTAGAAGCTATCGTTGCTGCTGAAAAAGTTGAACCTTCAGACGAAGAAGTTTCAGCTGAAATTTCAAACTTAGCAGAACAATATGGGATGGAAGAAGATGCAGTTCGTTCTGCTCTTTCAGACGATATGGTTAAACATGATATTGCTATCAAAAAAGTTGTTGATGAATTAGCTGATTCAGCAGTTGAAGAAGCAAAAATGAAAAAATAATCACTTAATCGATTGTTCTGATTAGTTGATTTAAAAGAATGAGATTGAAGCGAGTTTTTGGCTTCAATCTTTTTTGTTAAATACATCTAAAAGCAAATGTTCGCGAAATATCGCTAAATTTGATAGAATGTATATATTAAAATAAAAGAAATTGAAAAATATGAGGTGGTAAAATGTTCGAAAATACTGAAGAAGGCGGACCCGTAAATTGCTCCTTTTGCGGTAAGTCACAAGATCAAGTTATGAAAATTGTCGCTGGACCAGGCGTATATATTTGTAACGAATGTGTGGATTTATGTAAAGAAATCATTGATGAAGAATTTAGAGAACAAATGGATTCTGAACCATTACTTGTTTTAAAACCACAAGCTATCATGAATAAACTTAACAACTATGTGATTGGACAAGAACAATCTAAAAAAACATTGTCAGTAGCTGTTTATAATCATTACAAACGAGTTAATCATATGCTTGATGTTGAAGAAAATAGTGATGATGAAACAGAGTTACAAAAAAGTAATATTTGTTTAGTTGGTCCTACAGGATCAGGTAAAACATATTTGGCTCAAAGTTTAGCTAAAATCTTAAATGTCCCATTTGCAATTGCAGATGCGACAACTTTAACTGAAGCTGGATACGTTGGTGAAGATGTTGAAAATATTCTTTTGAAATTATTGCAAAGTGCAGATTACGATGTTGCAAAAGCTGAAAAAGGAATTATTTATATTGATGAAATTGATAAGATTGCTAAGAAAAGTGAAAATGTTTCAATTACGCGAGATGTTTCAGGTGAGGGTGTTCAACAAGCTCTTTTGAAAATTCTTGAAGGTACAATTGCAAGTGTTCCGCCTCAAGGTGGCCGTAAACATCCACAACAAGAATTAATTCAAATAGATACTAAAAATATTTTATTTATTGTTGGTGGTGCATTTGCCGGAATTGAAACAATGGTAAAAAATCGTTTAGGCGATAAAACAATTGGGTTCGGTGCTGAAGTTAGCTCTGCTGAAACGGTTGATGAAGACAATAGTATTATGCAACAAATTATTCCAGAAGATTTATTGAAATTTGGCCTAATCCCTGAATTTGTTGGTCGTTTACCAATTATGACTGCTTTAGAGGAATTAAAAGAAGAAGATTTGGTTCGAATTTTAACAGAGCCTAAAAATGCTTTGGTTAAACAATATACGAAACTTGTCGAGTTAGATGGTGTAACGCTTGAGTTTGAACCTGAGGCATTATCACGCGTTGCTGAACTTGCTATTAAACGAGACACCGGTGCACGTGGATTACGTTCAATCATTGAAGAAACAATGCGTGATGTGATGTTTGATATTCCAAGTCATGAAGACATTACTCGCGTCATTATTACTAAGGCAACGGTTGATCAAACACAAGGACCTGTAATAATTAAAGGTAACGAGAAGGCAGCATCTTAAATCGGGAAATTAAGTGAAGGTATATTTATTTGGATGTTCAAAAAAAGTGAGTACACCCTCAAAAAAAGATATAGCTGTGAACGTTAAGTGTAGTATAATGAATTTTAGGTTAATAATTTTAATAAATAATAAAGGGTGGACGTCATGAACAAAATATTAAAAAAGGCAATTTTATTTGGATTTTCTGGGGCATTATTGGGTGGACTTGGATTATTCAACAAATCTGTTGAAGCTAAGGCTCCTGCAAATAATATTGGATATAGTGTTCAAAGTATTCAATCTGACAAGCAAGTTAAAGCAAGCTTGAAACAATCTTACTTTGATATGCAATTGGATGCTAAAGAAAAGGAAACAATTTCAGTTAAGATTTTTAATTCTTCAAATAAGGCATTAAAAATTCGTAACGCTGTTTACACAGCTTCTACGAATGATAATGGTCAACTTGAATATACTAAAAAATTAGCTAAGAAAAATATTGATAAATCAATGAAATATCCTTTAGCATCACTTACTAAGCTAGATTCAGGTAGTGTAGTGACTGTTCCTGCTAAGGGGAGTAAAGTTGTTAAGGCAACAATTACAATGCCTAAAAACAGCTTTAATGGTGTTCTTTTAGGTAGTTGGTACTTTGAAAAAGTTGATAATTCAGCTAAGACGAGTAGCAAGGCAAAAGGAATTTCAATTTCAAATGCTTATTCATATGCAATCGGAATTAAAATTTTAGAAAAGAAAACGGTTGAACCAAATATGAACTTACTATCAGTTAAAGCTGGTATGAGAAATTATCGTAAAGGGGTATTTCCTGTATTCCAAAATGATACAGCCGTTATTATTCCTAAGTTAACAATCAAATCTGAAATTACGAAAAAAGGTTCTTCAAAAGTTTTGAAGAAGACAACATTAAAGAACTTATCAATGGCACCAAATTCACATTTTAATTTTCCAATGCTTTATGATAAAGGTCAATTAGAAGCTGGAGATTATACATTAAAAGCTGTAGCAACAAGTGGTAAGCATACTTGGAGATTCGATAAGAACTTTACTATTACAAATGACGATGCTAGCAAGTATAATAAAAAAGCCATTGCTGATCCTAAAAAACCAACAAATCCATTATGGTATGTTGCTTTAGGTCTTGGTCTTGCAATCTTAGTCATCTTAATCTTCTTCCTTATTAAAAGATACGTTGATAAGAAAAAAGCTGATAAGTAGATTTCTAATATTATTATTTATTTTATTTTTCAACATGTTTGTGACGGCTAAGATGGTGTCTGCGGACATTTTGTATGGGTATAGTACACTACCCACTACGGTTAACTCACATGTTGAAGAAGGTGAGTCAGGGTACCATATTTATTCTGATAGTAATAATATGAAATCGCCTTATTTACAAATTGTTGCTACAGATGGGTTAACGCCATCTTGGCAGTTAAGAGGTAGACTAAAAGCTAAGTCAAATGATATTGTACATGTTGATTTATTTTGTCCAGAATTACAGGCAGGATTAAAGAATATACCAGAGACTTACGGCAATTTAATTTCTGGGGATTCGATTAATTTATCGACAAACGCAAAAGATAGTAGCGGGGAATATTTATTTTATTGGCCCAATACGTTAGTTCAGATTTTAACTACTGATGTAGTCGCACATGCTGAAATGCAAATGGTCTGGATTATTCAAATGGCAGCAACAAAATAAAAGCTTTACAACTTCGGATATTTTGGTTCGATGTTGTAAAGCTTTTTTTGATTCAGATTAAGTTACATGAACACATTTTTATATGGTAAAATAGTTTGAGTATTGAAAGGAAGGTGTTTAATATGGATGTTCATAATGTTGAACTAGTTATGAGTGCCGTTGCACCAGCGCAGTATCCAACAGATGGGATGCCTGAGATTGCATTGTCAGGGCGTTCTAATGTTGGAAAATCATCATTAATAAATACGTTAATTAATCGTAAAAGTTATGCGAGAACCTCAAGTCAACCGGGGAAAACGCAAACGTTGAACTTTTATAACGTTGAACAAAAATTATTTTTCGTGGATGTTCCAGGATATGGATACGCGAAGGTATCAAAAACAGAACGTGCAAAATGGGGTCAAATGATTGAAACTTATTTGGCAGAACGCACAACGTTGAGAGGCGTTATCTCGTTAGTTGACGCACGACATGAACCAACGAAATTGGATGTTCAAATGGTTGATTTTCTTCATTATTATGATATTCCAGTATTGGTTGTTGCAACAAAAAGTGATAAAATTTCTCGTGGTAAATGGAATCAACACGAAAGTGTCATTCGTCGCGCGTTGTCTTTAACTCCTGAGGATGATTTTGTTTTATTCTCGGCTCAAGATAAATCTGGAAAAGAAGAAGTTTGGCAGTGGATTGAAAAGCATGCAAACTTAGGAGAAGAAAATGGAATTTAATGACTATCAAGAAGCAGCAAATCGAACACTATATGGAACTGAACAAGTTTTAACTAATTGTGCTTTGGGTGTCGCAGCTGAAGGCGGACAATTAGTGGATTTGATTAAGGACTACACTTTTAAAGGTCGAGAATTAGATAAGGTTAAATTAACTAAGGAAATGGGCGATGTTCTTTGGTACTTATCGCAAATTGCTGAATGGGCCGATATTGAATTTGATGATGTTGCAAAAGATAATATTTTAAAATTAAATAAAAGATATCCAGACGGATTCAAAAAATAAAAAAATTCCGATAAGTTGATTGCTTATCGGAATTTTTTTATTTTTTCGTTTTCGAATCTTTGGTATCAGATTCAGGTTTTTCTTCTGTTTTTGAAGATTTTAGGTCAACTTTGGCAGGTTCTTTAGGATCAATTGCAAATTTATCAAATAAACTTTCTAAATTGTCTTGTCGTTGGATTTTTAAACTCATAATGGTAACCTCCTTATGTAAATATAGGATAACAGTTTATTAAAATGAATACAAGATAGCTAATTGCTGCATAAAAAGCGCTTCAATCAATATTATTATGCATAAAACAGATTATTTAATACAGTTTATTGCATAAATAATCTTTATAGCATATAATCAATTTATTCACTAATAAGAGAAATTGAAAAAGGAGCGTAAGATTGTGCAAATAAATAAAAAATGGCTTATAAGTATTCTCATTACATTTTTCATGATGTTAGTTGGTATGAATCAAGTAAATGCTGCAACAGACACATCATTACAGGATGTTAAGGATAAGGGAACATTAGTACTTGGAACGAGTCCAGATTATCCACCTTATGAATTTCAAACAACAGTTAATGGTAATGATAAGATTGTTGGATTTGATATTTCAATAGCAAAAAAAATTGCTAAAGATATTGGCGTTAAGTTGGTCATCAAAAAAATGGATTTTGATTCATTACTGGTTGGTTTAGAAACGCATAAAATCGATATGGTTATTTCAGGTATGAATCCATCAGATGCTCGTAAAAAAAGTATTGATTTTTCAAATATTTATTATAATGGGAAACAAATGATGCTGGTTAACAAAGCTGATAAAGCAAAATACAAAACATTGAATGATTTTTCTAATCTATCGGTGGGTGCTCAAACTGGTTCACTTCAATATACAATGAGTAAGGCGCAAATCAAAAATGTAACGATTAAAGGCCTAGCTAAAGTTACAGATTTAATTTTAGCACTTAAAAGTGGCAAAGTAGCAGGGGTTACAATGGAAGAACCAACTGCTAAAGCCTACGCTCAAAATGATAGCTCATTAGCAGTAGTTAACCCAGGATTCGTCTCAGCACCAGATGCAAAAGGTGCTGCAGCTGGATTTGCTAAAAATTCACCTACGCTGGTAGCGGCCGCAAACAAATCAATTAAAGAAATTAAAAAGAAAAATTTAATTAATAAAACTTATTTACCAGAAGCAAGTCAGTATTTAACAAAAAATACGTCAAACAATACAATGATTCATTACTGGAAATATTTTGCAAAAGGAGTTGGCTATACGTTACTAATAACGGCCATTTCAGTTTTTGTGGGTGTTATATTAGGAACGTTGTTGGCACTTATGCGTTTAGGTAAAAATAAGGTTATCAAACTTATTGCCGTCTCATATATTGAATTTGTGCGTGGGACACCGTTAATGATTCAAGTTATGTTCGTCTACTTTGGTATTGGGATGCTTGTCAATATTCCGGCATTGCTTGCAGGAATCATAGCTGTGTCGCTTAATTCAGGTGCTTATATCGCTGAAGTGATTCGTTCGGGAATAGCTTCTATTGATGAAGGTCAAATGGAAGCAGCAAGAAGTTTGGGACTCTCACAGAAAGAGACTTATCAATCAGTTATTATTCCACAAGCGGTGAAAAATATTTGGCCAGCCTTGGGAAATGAATTTATTACTTTAATCAAAGAAAGTTCAATTGTATCGATTATCGGTGTGACCGATTTAATTTACCAAATGAAGATGGTTCAATCAGCTACTTATAAAGGAATTGCACCGATTTTTGTTGCAATGTTACTCTATTTTATTTTAACGTTTAGCTTATCTAAATTATTAAATTACTTTGAAGGGAAGATGAAACATGTCTAAGATTATTGAAGTAAATAAATTAATGAAATCTTTTGGAAAAAATACTGTTTTAAAAGATATTTCTGAGTCAGTTGATAAAGGGCAGGTTATTTGTGTTATTGGACCGTCTGGATCCGGTAAAAGTACATTTTTACGTTGTTTAAACTTACTTGAAGTGCCAACCTCAGGAAATGTTCTTTTTGAAGGTAAAGATTTGACGAGTCTAAATGAAAAAGACTTAAATCAATTAAGAGAAAAAATGGGTATGGTTTTCCAAGGCTTTAATTTATTTCCAAATATGAATGTGATTGAGAATGTTAAATTAGCCCCCATGAAAGTTAAGAGTCTTTCAGATGAAGAAGCAACCAAAATTGCTACCAATTTGTTGGACAAGGTTGGTTTGGCGGATAAAGCGTTGCAATATCCTGATAGCTTATCCGGTGGTCAAAAACAACGTGTTGCGATTGCTAGAGCATTGGCGATGGATCCAGAAGTGTTATTATTTGATGAACCAACATCAGCTTTAGATCCAGAAATGGTTGGGGAAGTCCTTAAGGTGATGAAAACATTAGCTAGCGATGGCATGACAATGGTTGTCGTTACTCATGAAATGGGCTTTGCTAGAGAAGTAGCCGATCAAATTTGGTTTATGGATCAAGGCTATATTCAAGAAAAGGGCCGTCCAGAAGATGTTTTTGATCATCCAACCTCAGAACGTGCTCAAGACTTTTTATCAAAAATATTATAATAAATAGATTTCAGGTAGACGCCTCGTTTACTTGGAATCTATTTTCTTTATTCAAACAGTTGTTCGGGGTATAATTAATTAGTATTTATTATTGTAAAGAAGGTGCGTTGATTGGCTTCAGAGCATATTGAAAATAAGTTAGCATTATTGCCGGCGTTACCGGGATGCTATATTATGAAAAATTTAAATAGTCAGATTATTTATGTTGGTAAAGCAAAAAATTTGAAAAATCGTGTACGGTCTTATTTTAAAAGTGCACACGAAGGTAAAACAGCCAAATTAGTTTCGCAAATTGTTGATTTTGAAACGATTATTACGTCAACGGATAAAGAAGCATTTCTGTTAGAAATTACGTTAATTCAAAAGCATCAGCCTTATTACAACATCAAATTAAAAAAGGGTACCGGCTACCCCTATATTAAGATTACAAACGAAAAAGATCCCATGATGCAAATTGTCAGTCAAGTCAATAAAGATGGTGGGTTTTATTTTGGTCCTTATCCCAATGTGTATGCAGCACAGGAAACATTACAGTTTTTACAGAAAGTTTATCCCTTGAGAAGATGTAATGGATTTCAGAAACGTCCGTGTTTGTATTATCATATGGGGCAATGTTTGGGTGCTTGTTTTAAAGAAGTGCCACATGAAAAATATGAGGCACAAATTAAAAAGATTAAATCATTCCTGAATGGCAATGTAACAGTGGCCAAACAAAGACTCAAAAAAGAAATGGTTAACGCAGCGGATGAATTATCATTTGAACGTGCTGCCGAATTACGTGACCAAATTCATTTTATTGAGGTGACGGTTGAGAAACAAAAAATTATTTCCAATGATCATACACCACGTGATTTATTTAACTTTTATCTTGATAAAGGGTGGTTATCAATTCAAGTCTTCTTTATCAGACAAGCACGATTAATGAAACGAGAAAAAAGACTTTTTCCAATTGTGACAACACCTGAAGAAGAAATGGCAACGTTCATTCTTCAATTTTACAATCGGAAAAATAATGTATTACCTAAAGAAATTCTTGTTCCAGCAGGTATTGACACAGCTGTCTTATCTGATATTTTACAAGTTCCAATTCGGACACCACAGCGTGGTCAAAAAAGTGAACTTCTAAAATTAGCGAAGAAAAATGCACGACTCGTGCTGGAAGAAAAATTTAGATTATTAGAATTAGATGGACGCAAAACAGTTGGAGCTATGAAAGAAATTACTGATGCTATGGGAATTCCAGAGGGACATCGCATTGAATCCTTTGATCATTCACATATCCAAGGAACCGATTTAGTTTCAGCGATGGTTAGTTTTATTGATGGTAAGCCTGAGAAGAGCGAGTATCGTAAATATAAGCTAAATACGGTCGATCATGCGGATGAAGCGGCAAGTACTCGTGAAGTTATTCGTCGACGTTATACGCGTCTTTTGAAAGAAGGTAAGCCCATGCCTGATTTGATTTTAATGGATGGTGCTGAAATTCAAATTGAGGCTGCGAAAGATATATTAATTAATGAGTTAAATCTGATGATTCCTGTGGCAGGGATGGTTAAAAATGATCAACATAAGACATCTGATTTAATGTTTGGTGAGGCTGATCAAAGATTGTCGTTAGATCCAAAGAGTGAGGGATTTTATCTTTTGCAAAGAATTCAAGATGAAGTCCATCGATTTGCGATTACCTTTCATCGTCAGGTTCATTCAAAACATTCATTGAGTTCACGCTTGGATTCAATTCAAGGAGTTGGCCCCAAAACGAGAATTAAATTATTGAAAGAATTTGGTTCGATGAAACATATTAAAGAGGCTTCAATGGAAGACTTACAAGGCTTAGGAATTTCGAAAACAGTTGCACAAACGATAAAATTATCTTTATAGACTAATAAAAGGACTTATTCGATATCAGCAATTGATACCGAATAAGTCCTTTTGGTTTTCAGATAAAAAAAGAAGCCTCACCAGTTTCAACTGATAACGCTTCGAGATTGAACAAATTATTTTTTATTTTCTTTTGCAACGGGACGCCAGATACCAAGGATAATTCCTGCAATTGCGGCACCAATTAAAACAGAAAGTAAGTAGAATGTTTTATTTGTTGCTAAGGCAATTACCCAAAGACCACCATGAGGTGCAGGAACGGAAACGTTCCAGAATTGACTCAACCCACCACCAATTGCGGCACCGATGACACTAGATGTAATGACATGTAGTGGATCTGATGCGGCGTAAGGGATGGCACCTTCAGTAATGAATGAAATACCAAGAATATAGTTAGATAAACCAGCTTTTCTTTCGTCTTCAGAAAATTTATTTTTCCAGAATGTTGATGCAATAGCAATTGCAAGAGGTGGAATCATACCACCGACCATAACAGCAGCCATCATTTTACCATCACCAGTTGAAGTGAAGACACCAATTGAGAATGTGTAGGCAGCTTTATTAAATGGACCACCCATATCGATAGCCATCATAGCGGCTAGGATTGTTCCGATTAGCACGGCATTAGCTGTTCCCATGTGTGTTAAGAAATCTGATAAGACATGGTTAATTTGTGCGAAGACAGGATTAATCATGAAGAACATGATAGCACCGACAATCAGTAGAGATAAGATTGGATAAATTAAGATAGGCTTCATACCATCTAATGATTTAGGTAAGTTTTTAAAGAGTTTTTTAAGACCAACAACAACGTAACCAGCAATGAAACCAGCAGCTAAACCACCTAAGAAACCAGAAACGGATTCAGTTTTAATGACATTTGCAGCAGCAAAGTTAGCCATGTAGCCACCAACAATACCAGGCATAAGAGCAGGTCGGTCACCAATACTCATAGCAATAAATCCAGCTAAGATAGGAACTAAGAATGCAAAAGCATAGTTACCAATGCCATTTAAGAAGACAAAGGCTTGTGATTTTGAACCACCGGGAACATATTGTTCAACGATGAATGAAAGAGCCATTAAGATACCACCACCAACAACGAATGGGAGCATATGTGAGACACCGTTCATTAAGTTCTTGTAAATTTCATTCCAAACGCTACCTGAAGTTTCTGTCTCAGTTTCGGCAGCATCAGTTCCCTTAGCGTGATAGATAGGGGCTTTGCCACTCACTGCACTGTTGATTAGTTCTTCTGGCTTTTTAATACCGTCAGTAACCGGACGATTAATTAATGGTTTGCCATCAAATCGATCCATGGCAACTTTTTTATCGGCGGCAACAATGACACCAGCTGCACGACTGATTTCTTCGTCGGTTAAAAGATGCTTAATACCTTCGGAGCCATTTGTTTCAACTTTAATATCAACGCCCATTTCTTCGGCTTGTTTAATCAAAGCAGCTTCGGCCATGTAAGTATGTGCAATACCAGTAGGGCAGGCAGTGACTGCGACAACGTAGGGATTACCTGAAGGTTTAGCATCATTATTTTTAGCAGCTAATTGTGCGGCAACTTCTTTAGCTTCTTTTTCGTTTTCAGCAGCAGTGAAGGCAGCTTGTACTTCATCAGGAGTGGTAACTGTTTTGAGTTTAGCAACTAAATCAGGGTTAATTAATAAACTAGATAAAGCAGCTAGCGCTTGAAGATGAGCATTATTTGCGCCTTCAGGAGCTGCAATCATAAAGAATAAGAACGTAGGTTGACCATCAAGTGATTCATAATCAAGACCAGCTTTGCTTTTAGCAAATAAAACAGTTGCGCGTTTAACCGCTTTGTTTTTTGCATGTGGCATGGCAATTCCTTCACCAATACCTGTTGTTGATTGTGCTTCACGTTTTAAAATATCTTGTTTGTAAAGCGCCTCATCATCAATAATGCCGGCTTCAAAATATTTGTGAACCATTTCATCGATGGCTTCGGCTTTCGTTGTTGCTTGAAGATCCATGATCATGACATCTTTAAGTAATAATTCATTTAAGTCCATAGTGTAAAACTCCTTTTAAAAGTTATATTTTTTCAATTTTTATTTGTGGTAAAATTTCATTGATTTTGTCAATAGTTGCAATATCTTCAGAAAATGCGGTTGCAGAACCACAGGCAAGTCCGTATTTAAAACTTTCAACAGGGTCACTGGTTTTTGCGAAGGTACCCGTAAAGCCGGCAATCATTGAGTCACCAGCACCGACTGAATTAATAACGGTCCCTTTAGGTGCATTACTCTTATAGACAGCGTCTTTTGTGATTAATAAACCACCATCACCAGCCATTGAGATTAAAACATGTTGTGCACCTAATTCTAATAGTTTCTGGCCATATTTAACGATGTCACTGATACTATTTAAAGTAACGTCAAATAATTCAGCTAATTCATGATGATTGGGTTTGACGACAAGAGGCTTTTCACCAATTGTTTTTAATAATGCCTCGCCAGTTGTATCAATGACAAATTGGGCGCCTTTAGAACGAATGACTTTAATTAAGTTATAATAAAAATCTTGAGATAGGCTAGGGACCAAGCTCCCAGCCAAAATGACTGTATCATTTGACGTTAAAGTGTTAAATTGGCTAGTGAAATTTTTAATTTCATCATCTGAAATTTGAGGGCCTTTGCCATTGATTTCAGTTTCTTGTTCAGATTTAATTTTGATATTAATTCTTGAATCAGCTTTGATTTTTGTAAATTGAGTATCAAGATGATTGGCTTGTAAAGCTGAATTGATAAACTCACCTGTGAAGCCACCAATGAATCCAAGAGCCTTATTTGGTTGAGATAATTCATTTAGAATTCGTGACACGTTAATGCCTTTACCACCTGGTAATTTGGTATCGTAATCCATTCGATTGACTTCGCCAAGCGTTAATTGATTTAATTGGACGATGTAATCGATAGAAGGATTGATTGTTACTGTATAAATCATTTAGAGGGCCTCCTGAATAGTTGTTTGTTTTTTATAGTCGTCAATATCATTGATTGGTAATTTATCGGTAATGATGATGGCGTGATTAAGATCTGCTACTTTAACAAATGAAACTTGATTAAATTTAGAGCTATCAGCTAAAACATAAGTCTGTCGTCCTTGATTCATTGCAGCCACTTTTACTGCAGCCTCTTCAGAATCTGGTGTACTAAACCCAAAATCAAGATTAATTGAATTCATACCAAGAAAAACTAAATTAAATTGAAGGTTTTTGACCGTTTCAATACTGCCAGAACCAACAATAGCCTTTGTATTTGCTTTAACTTGCCCACCAATTACGATGGTTTTAACATTGTATTCGGCAAGTGAGAGTGCATGATTCACACCGTTTGTGACAACAGTTAAATCGTCAATTTGGTTCAAGTAGGGAATCATTGCAAAGGTTGTGCTGCCAGCATCAAGGAAAATGACATTATTTGGCTGAATTAATTTTACGGCTGTTTTAGCAATTTCAGTTTTATTTGATATATTTAATGTAGATTTATCTTCTAAATTTGCTTCCACTTTTAATAATCGGTTACTTTGTGCGCCACCATGGACTCTAAGTAATTCGCCATCAGTTTCAAGTTGCTGTAAATCACGGCGAACAGTTGATTCTGAGACGTTTAAACGATGACAAATATCTTGTAATTTAACGTAACCATGTTTGTCAATTTCAGATCTGATAAATTGGTATCTTTCAATTGTAAGCACTTTCTCAACTCCTTATAAATGAAAATAACACATAAAACATTCAAAATCAACAAAAATCAGTCAAAAACAGTTAAAAAGTTTAGTTATGAGAAATTGGCTTGAATTTATGAAAGAGTTAAGTAAATGCATAGACAAATGACCTTTTCTTCTTTAAAATAGTAAGTTAGTAGTTAAACGGAAAGAAAAGGTGATTCTATGTTTATAGATCAAGTAACAATTGAAGTAAAAGCTGGTAAGGGTGGAGACGGAATGGTTGCATTTCGTCGAGAAAAATATGTACCTATGGGTGGCCCAGCCGGTGGCGATGGTGGCCGTGGTGGTAGCATTGTCTTTGAAGTAGATGAAGGCTTAAGAACCTTAATGGATTTCAGATATAGTAAGCATTTCAGAGCAGAATCTGGTGAAAAAGGAATGATTAAAGGGATGCATGGACATGGTGCACCTGATAAAAGAGTTCAAGTACCAGAAGGAACAACCATTAAAGATGCTGAAACTGGCGTAGTTATTGCTGATCTCGTACATAAAGGGGATTATGCTGTCATTGCTAAGGGTGGCCGTGGTGGCCGTGGTAACATCAGATTTGCTAGCCCTAAGAATCCAGCTCCAGAAATTTCTGAAAATGGTGAACCAGGAGTTGAACGTAAAATTCAACTTGAATTAAAAGTTTTAGCTGATGTTGGTTTAGTTGGATTTCCTTCTGTTGGTAAATCAACACTGCTTTCAGTTGTCACAAGTGCAAAACCTAAGATTGCTGATTATCATTTTACAACGTTATCTCCTAATTTAGGGATGGTTCGTTTAGATAATAATCGTGACTTTGTTATTGCCGATTTACCTGGTTTAATTGAAGGTGCTTCAGTAGGTGTTGGTTTAGGGATTCAGTTCCTACGCCATATTGAACGGACTCGTGTTATCCTTCATTTAGTTGATATGAACCCTGAAGAAGGTCGCGATCCATTTGATGACTATCTTAAGATTAATAAAGAATTGGAAAACTATGATCCTGAATTACTTGAACGTCCTCAATTGATTGTTGCAAGTAAAATGGATATGCCAGGCGCTACTGAACAATTAGTAGAATTTAAAAAACAATTAGCAGAGGATTCTATACTAGAAGAAGTACCTCGTGTCTTTTCAACGTCTTCTATTACACGTGAAGGTCTTAAGACATTAATGAATGTGGCTGGTGATTTATTGGAAGAAACACCAATGTTCCCAACATTAAACATGAAAGAACAAGAAGCACAACAAAAAATCTATGACTTTGAAAAAGAACAAGAAAAATCAGCGCCTGATTTTGTTATTAATAGGGATGAAGATTTAACTTGGGTTCTTTCTGGTGAAAAATTAGAACGTTTGTATCAAATGACGAACATGGATCGAGACGAAAGTTTAATGCGCTTTGCACGTCAACTTCGTGGTATGGGTGTTGATGATGCCTTACGTGAACGTGGTGCTAAAAGTGGCGATATTGTAAGAATTGATAAATTCTCATTTGAATTTGTTGAGTAATTTTAAAATAGTTAATAGTTTTAGTTCATTTATAAAAGTTTCATTAGTATAAGTAAGAGGAGAACGGGACAGGATGGAGAAGAAGCAAAGATTAAAAAAAGCTAGATATATTACTGGCTTTGATGGCGTTAGGACATTAGCTGTTATTGGGGTTATCCTTTATCATCTTGTGCCGTCTAGTTTACAAGGTGGTTACCTAGGGGTTCCAATATTTTTTGTCGTATCAGGCTACCTAATTACTGATTTACTTAATCAAGAATGGCAACAGAATCACAAAATTGATATTCTTGGATTTTATATTCGAAGAATTCGACGACTTTACCCAGCGTTACTAACAATGCTAGTAACAACAATTACGTATATTACGTTATTTCAAAGAGATTTATTAAAAAATGTCAGAGAAATTTTTGCCTCAAATTTATTGTATGTTTACAATTGGTTTCAGGTTATTCACAAAGAATCATATTTTGATCATTTTGGAACGCCATCACCTTTTACACATCTTTGGTCACTTTCAATTGAAGGGCAATACTATTTTTTCTGGCCCATTATTGTTGTGCTATTGATTATCTTCCTGAAACGGAAAGAACGCATTTTTAATCTTATTTTTATACTTGCGTTCATTTCTGCTTTACTAATGGCTTTTTTATACAAAACAGGATCTGATCCAAGTCGTGTTTATTATGGTACGGATACAAGAATGTTTTCAATTTTGTTGGGTTCAAGTCTTTCATTCATTTGGCCAAGTAGTTCTTTGAAAAAAGAAATTTCGAATAAAGGTCGTCTTTTTTTGGATGTGGTGGGTAGTGTATCGCTTTTAACAATTATTTTGTTATTTTTCACTATGTCTGATCAGAGCTCACTTGTTTACCGTGGTGGGATGTTCTTCTTTTCAGTGTTAGTTGTGATTTTTGTTGCAACTGTTGCGCATCCAGGAAATGATATGAATAGGGTTATGACTAATCCACTTTTTACTTGGATTGGTAAAAGAAGTTACGGGATTTACTTATATCAATTTCCAATAATGGTGTTTTATGAGTCGAAGATTCAAAGTATTGGCGCACATCCATGGTTGAATGCGCTAGTTGAAATAGCCATGATTTTAGTAGTCAGTGATTTATCATACCGATTCTTGGAAAGACCATTGCAAAGGTTTGACTATAAGCAAACTTTCACAATTATTAAGACCGTTTTTACAAACAGTGTTAAAATTAGTCGTCAAAAAGTGGCGGTTATTGTGGGAGCGTTGATTATTATTATTGCGTTTTTCGGAATGATTGTTGGTCCAAGTTTACCAGTGACTGGATCAAATGATTTAAAAGCTAATATTAGTAAAAATGCGAAATCAGCTGAGAAGAAGAATGCTGACGCTTTAAAAAAGACGAGTTCTTCTACTTCTAAAAAATCTAGTTCAGAAAAAATAAAATCAAGTCAAAAAAGTTCAGTGGAAAAACAGAGTCAAACGGCACTAACAGATGCTGAAACAGAAAAAGCTGCAGGTGTATATGCAACAGCTATTGGTGATTCAGTGTTAGCAGATGGTGAAAATATTTTACAAGACGATTTTCCACATATGTATGTTGATGCAAAAGTTGGTCGTCAGGTATATACGGCTTCAGGTGATATCAAATTGCTTGCTAATCAGGGGAAATTGCAAGATAACGTCATTATTGGGCTAGGAACTAACAGTCCATTTACAACAGATCAATTTGACGCTATTATGAGTGCAGTTGGATCAGCAAGACAAGTGTACTGGATTAATGTGCATGTCCCAACCAAACGTTGGGAAGGTACTGTTAATAGCATGTTAGAATTACAAAAGAAAAAATATTCAAATCTTCATGTGATTGATTGGCATTCTTATAGTAAAAATCATACAGAATGGTTTTATGATGACAACGTTCATCCGAATCCTAATGGTTCCAAATACTATGCGACTTATATCGCGCGCGAGTTAATTAAGAATAGATAGCATTTAAAATACCGTTAAACCATTTTGCTTTGGTTTAACGGTATTTTAAGTTTTAAGCTAAAAAAAGTTTATCATGGTCTATCCTGTAACCTAAAATTAAATGTGATTCTTCGTTAATGGTTCGGATAATTATTTTTTTAGGACGAGATTCTGAATCAGATTGATAAAGTAAGTCTAGAAGTAAAATTGGGTTGTTTGAGCGGGTTGCTTTTAAAATAAAAGATTCTGATGTACTAATTACTTCAGAAATAGGGTAAAATATACTATCAGTAGTGTAATATAATTTTAAATTTTTATTTAAGTCACTAGTTGCTAATTCTAAATCAATCATACGCATCATATTCACCAACCTTTAATGGATTAATAATGTTATTATGCATTTTTTTAAATGAAAATGAAAGGATATAAGATAAATATGCCAAGAGGATTAATTATTGAAGATGATAAAAATATTTCTGATAATATTGTCGAAACAACGAAAATTATGACATTAGAACAAGCTTTTGATGGCGAAGAAGGGCTATTTAAAGCGTCACAAAACATTTATGATATTATCATTTTAGATTTAATGCTTCCCAAAATATCAGGATTCGAAGTGTTAAGAAAAATTAGAGCGCTTAAAATTGATACAGCTGTGTTAATTTTGTCAGCAAAAGATAGCGCAGCTGATAAAATTGATGGATTTAACTTTGGAGCAGATGATTATCTAGCTAAACCATTTAATTTAAGCGAATTACAAATGCGAATAAGAGCGCTTTTAAAACGGACTATGAAATTTGAAGTAGATAGTGAATTAAGATATAAGGATATGGTTTTATCAGATAATAGAACTATTTTTTCTGGTAATCAAACGATAAATTTACCTGGTAAAGAGTATGAATTTTTAACGTACCTATTGGAAAATAAAAATACTATTTTAACAAAAGAGCAAATTTTTGATCGTGTGTGGGGATTTACATCAGATACGAGCATTACGGTTGTAGAAGTTTATATGAGTAATTTAAGGAAAAAGTTGAAGATGGTTGGTTATGAAAAAATGATTCGCACAATTAGAAACGTTGGCTATTTAGTTGAGTCTGATGAAAAATAAGACAAATAGAAATACAAGAACAAAATTATTTCTGGTCTACCTTCTCAGCTTTAGTTTCATTTTTGTGACACTTGGACTGATCGTGTATAATTCGTTCAATGATGCGTTAACAATTAATGTTGATACATCAATTAAAAAGCAAATTAAGCGAATAAAATATTCAAAATATGATATTATTTCAACGCTTGATGATAGTCCGCTTTTGAAACAAGCCCCAGATTTTAAAGTTTATCAAATTTTGTGGTCAAAAGATGGCGAAATAACGAATAAAAATGCAATGGGTACGAGATACCCAGTGTTTAGTAAAATTACATTTAATAAATCTGATTTAAATAAGTTTAAAACAATTAAACAAAAAAAAGGACCAACGTTTAGATCTTATTTAATGAAGATACCAGATTCGGCTGTTACAAAATGGCATAAAGCTCAATATATTCAAATTATTGAAAATATTGAAATTAATCAAAACTCATTGACCAGTTTTAGAAATATTTTATTAGTGTCATTGCTGATTTTTGGTATGTTGTCAATTGCATTGAGTTTTATGCTATCATCGATTAGTATTAAACCAATGATCAGTGCATGGAATAAGCAAAGAGAGTTTATAGATAATGCGGCGCATGAACTGAGGACACCGTTAACAATAATACAAAATAAATTAGAATATCTATTAACAAAACCTAATGCAAAAATTATTGATGAAAGTGAATCGATAGCGACTTCATTGAGTGAAATTCGTCGCTTGAATAATCTAACCAAAGATTTGTTGTTACTAGCAAATTCAGATTCTAATGCTAATGTGCTTCACTTTAAGAAGGTGCCTGCTAGGGCGTACTTTGAAGATATTATTCAGCCTTATGCGGATATTGCTTTGAGTCAAGATAAAAAATTTAATTTTCAAATAAAGATTTCAAATCAGTATATTTATCTGGATGAGGATCGAATTCATCAATTAATTGTCATATTACTTGATAATGCATTGAAATATACAGTTGCATGTAATGAAATTGCGTTTATTGTCGTTGATTCAAACAAACAATTGGTCATTCAAGTCATTAATGATGGTGAAAATATCAGTGATGCGCATAAAAAAATAATTTTCCAACGTTTTTATAGGGAAGAAAAATCTAGAAACCGTAAAACAGGTGGTAACGGATTAGGATTATCAATTGCTAAATGGATTGTCGATGAACATAAGGGTAAAATTGAAGTAATGAATAAGATACCTAAGGGTGTTATTTTTGAAGTTACATTACCAATGAAATTAAATGAATAATTAAGGACAGGTTAACAATATGGAATTAGAATTTTTAGGTACCGGAGCAGGTGCGCCTGCAAAAAATAGAAATGTGACTAGTATTGCGTTAAAATTATTAGATGAACGTAATAGTGTGTGGTTATTTGATGCGGGTGAAGCAACGCAACATCAAATTTTACAAACAACAATAAAACCTCGTAAAATCGAGAAAATCTTTATCACACATTTACATGGTGATCATATTTTTGGATTGCCAGGACTTCTGAGTAGTCGTTCATTTCAAGGTGGTAATGGACCACTGACCATTTACGGTCCTAAGGGTATTAAAAATTTTGTAAGGACTAGTTTACAAGTTTCTGAAACAAAATTGTCATATACAATTAACTTTGTAGAACTCGATAAACCTGGATTGATTTTTGAAGATGACACGTTTAAAGTTTATTTTGACTATTTAGATCATCGAATTTTAAGTGTTGGTTATCGAATCATTGAACATGATTACGCGGGTGAATTACAAATAAATAAACTTAAAGAATTGAGCGTTCCTTCTGGTCCTATCTATGGTGAACTGAAAGCAGGAAAAGTAGTCCAATTAGAAAATGGAACAAAATTGGATGGACATGATTTTTTAGGCGAAACAAAAAAAGGGCGTATTGTCGCAATATTGGGTGATACAAGGAAAACAAAAAATAGTTATACGTTAGCTAATAATGCAGATGTATTGGTGCATGAGAGTACGTTCGAAAAATCTGAATCCAGAATGGCTAGAAATTATTATCATACAACTAGTGCTCAGGCTGCGGAAATTGCAAAAAAATCAAATGTGAAACTATTGTTGTTAACACATATTTCTGCACGATACGTTGGTAAAATGGCGATTAGTCTACAAAATGAGGCAAGAAGTATCTTTAAAAATACAACGGTAGTTAGAGATTTTGATATCATAAATATACCGTTTTCTCAAAAGGAAAAAGCAGATGATTAGTCAATATAAAGAGTTAAGGGATTTACGAAATCGAATTGTTTTAATTAGTGGTGGCTCAAGTGGATTGGGTAAAGAAATGGCATATGAGGTGGCTAGAAAAGGTGCAGTAGTAATTATTTGTGCTAGGCAAATGGACAAGTTATTAGAAGTTAAAGAAACTTGCCAACGTCTATCGGGACGTCTAGCTTATGCAATGACGTGCGATGTATCTGATCCACTTCAAATTGAACAAATGGTTAAGAAAATTGAATCTTCAATTGGGCCGATTGATGTGCTTATTAATAATGCGGGATTTGGATTAATGGAAAATGTATTAACCTTTGATATGGATATTGCTGAAAAAATGTTTAGGGTGAATCTTTTGGGGTTAATGTATATGACACAAAATGTGGCGTTGCATATGGCTGATAGGAAATGTGGTGTTATTGTTAACATTGCTTCGATTGCAAGTAAAATTGCGACACCTAAATCAGCTGTTTATTCGGCAACGAAATTTGGTGTTCTGGGATATTCAAATGCATTGAGATTAGAATTAAAGCCATTAGGAATAAAAGTTATGACAGTCAATCCAGGACCAATTGCGACAAATTTCTTTAAAATTGCTGATAAAAAAGGTGATTATCTAAAAAATATTGGGTCTATAATGTTAAAACCTAACAATGTTGCCCAAATTATTGTGAAGAATATTGGAACAAATAGGCGTGAAATTAATTTACCCTATTATATGGAAATAGCTAGTTTAGGCTATACCTTGTTTCCTAAAGTGGGCGATTTTTTAGCAGGGACTATATTTAACAAAAAATAGTGGGGGAAAGTCATGAAAAAGCAGTGGCGTACAATCATTGTGCTATTAATTATGATAGTAATTGCACTTTTTTCAATTTTGAATGTAAAAGAAGTTTCAATTAATTTTTGGTTTGCTCAAGTTAGAATGCCAATGATACTGATTTTGTTATTCTCAATTTTTGCAGGAGCATTATTAATCGGTATTTTAACAACAAGTACAACAATGATGTTAAAAAAAGAAAATAAAGAATTAAGTCAGCAATTGAATGAACGTAATACCGATTTTGATGAATCAGTGGCGAATGCAACTGATAAAATTCAATCAAAAAATAGAAAAGAAGTTCAATTACTGCAGAATGAGATTAAAATGCTAAAAGCAGAAAATCAAAATCGAAAATAAAGTTGAGGTTTAATATGATTGAATCAAAGTATAATTGGAAATTATTGGATTTAGGGGACGAGACCATTCCTAATGACGTATTTGAAAATATCCAATTGGATCGCTCATTGATTTCATTATTGTGGAGTCGTGGATTTACATCTGAGAAAGCTATTACTGATTTTTTAAGTGCAGGTGCAGAAAATATACATGACCCAATGCTTATGCATGATATGGATAAAGGAATTGAGCGCATCCAACAAGCGATAGTTGAAAATCAAAAAATTACGGTCTATGGTGATTATGATGCTGATGGGTTAACTAGTACATCAATAATGTTTGAGGTACTTAGTGATATGGGTGCGGACGTGGAAACGTATATCCCTAATCGGTTCATAGACGGATATGGTCCTAATATTGATGCGTATAAAAAAATTATTGATAATGGGACAGCTTTGATCATTACTGTTGATAATGGTGTTTCTGGAAATCAGGCAATCGAGTTTGCTCAATCACAAGGTGTTGATGTTATTGTGACTGATCATCATGAATTACCAGAAGTTTTGCCTAATGCTTACGCCATTATTCATCCTAGACATCCTGAAGGTCATTATCCATTTGGTGATTTGTCAGGTGCTGGTGTGGCATTTAAAGTTGCGAGTGCGTTAACAGGTGAACTTTCTGAAGAGTTATTAGATTTAGTTGCGATTGGAACAATAGCAGATTTAGTATCGTTGACAGATGAAAATCGAGCAATTGCAAGTTTCGGGTTGAAGGTGTTACAGCAAACACTACGGCCAGGGTTAATTTCCTTAATGGAGGTTGCTAGTCTAAAACAAGAAACGGTGGATGAAAAGGATATTGGCTTTGGTATTGCCCCACGTTTGAACGCAATTGGTCGATTGGGTGATGCAAACATTGGTGTGGAACTACTAACAACCTTAGATGATGAGCGAGCAAAAGAATTAGCAACTTTTGTTCAGTCCGAAAATGTTCGTCGTCAAAAAATTGTCGCTGATATTTCGGAGTTGGCCTTACAACAAGCAGAAACTGATGTTAACCAATATAAAAAAACGTTAGTTATTTCAGGAGAAAATTGGCATGAAGGTGTTTTAGGTATTGTTGCAAGCCGTGTTGTTGAAGCTACGGGAAAGCCAACCATTGTTTTGAATCAAGATACTAGTAAGGGACAATTAAAAGGTTCCGGTCGAAGTATCCAAATGTTTCATTTGTTTAATGCAATTAATAAACATAAAGAATTAACATCACATTTTGGTGGGCATCATATGGCAGTTGGACTAACGATACCTATTGAAAATTTAGAACAATTTAGTTTGGTATTAGAAAATGAGGCAGATATTCAAAATATACAACTGAATGTTAAACCAGATAAAGTGATTACGAGCGTTTTAGACGTGGATTGGTTGACGGCAGATTTCTATAAGAATATTGAAAAACTAAAACCATTTGGTATGGGCAATGAAAAGCCTGTTTTTGAAATTAACTATAAATCAATACAAAAGGTTAAAGCAATTGGAAAAACAGGCGCTCATTTGAAATTTGAAATTGCTGGTGAAAAGGAACAAATTTCCGGAATATCATTTTCAAATGGGAAATATGTAAATGATATCCAGAATGCTTCAGATAAAATTAAAGTTATTGGTGAAATTGAAGAAAATGTTTGGCTGAATAAAACTAGTTTACAATTGATGGTTCAGGATATTAAATCTGACGGGTTAACAATTATTGATGAACGAACTGATCATATAAGCGAGAACCTGTTTCAAAATGAAGGACTATTTATTTTTTGGAATTCAAAAAATTATAAACGATTAGAACGGTTTGCATCAAATAAACAGATTTTTAAACAAGCTGATCAAATTCACAGTGCAGAAGATTTTGATAATCAAAAAACAGTTATATTTGTGGATTGCCCAATTTCTTTGGAGAAGATGTCTGCAATATTACATTTTTCGAATATTCAGAAAATAATTATGGTATTTTTAAAGACAGATAGTGCCTATTTAGACGGTATGCCCTCTAGAGAACAGTATGCGAGTCTTTATAAATTCGCGATGAGTCATAAAAATGTCGATATTAATAATCAACTAATTGTTTTATCTAATTTTTTAAAAATAAAGAAAACTTTATTAATATTCATGATTAAGGTGTTTTTAGAGTTAGAATTTGTTAAAATAAAAGATGGTTTAATGACTGGACAAAAAGTAACGAATAAAATGGATATTAAGAATACTTCTGCATATCAGCTAAGAAATGAGCGAATGTTAGCTGAAGAACAGCTAGTCTACTCGAAAGAAAATGATCTGAAAAAGTGGATACTTGCTCAAATGAATGTAGAAGATTAAAGGAGCGTTTATTAGATGGTATTAGATTTAACGAAGTATATTGCTGCAATTCCAGATTACCCAGAAAAAGGTGTTGTTTTTCGTGATATTTCACCTTTAATGGCTGATGGTGCGGCATACCGTGAAGCAACAAATAAAATTGTTGACTATGCTAAGAGTAAAAATGTTGAGATGATTGTTGGACCTGAAGCTAGGGGCTTTATTGTTGGATGTCCAGTTGCCTATGATTTGGGTATTGGATTTGCTCCAGCTAGAAAAAAAGGCAAGTTACCTCGTGAAACGGTTGAAGCTAAGTATGCTTTGGAGTATGGAGAATCTGCACTTTATATGCATAAAGATGCTGTAAAACCGGGTCAAAGAGTATTGGTTACTGATGATTTATTAGCAACTGGAGGTACGATAGCAGCAACAATTGAGTTAGTTGAAAAATTAGGTGGTATTGTTGTAGGAACTGCTTTCTTTATTGAATTAGATGATTTAAAAGGTCGTCAAAAAATAAAAGATTACGATATATTTAGTCTGATGAACTATTAGATTAGTAATTTGATAAAAGAGTGTTTCAATTATGAAATACTCTTTTTATATATTCTCTTGTGACTAAATTAAATCAGATGACTAAAATTTGAAATATATATTTATATACTAAGGGGTATTTGATATGATTGCACAAACATTTTATTTAATCATTTTAATTATTTGGATGGTTATGATTGGTTTGACTGCTTGGGAAAAGGGTCCAACTAATTTTTTGAAATATATATTTACTACTGCAAAGATTCCGAGTCAAAATAGATTCCAACGCTCTTTTTTATCATTTTTGGTTGTTCAAGAAAAAGAGCAAAAATCTTATTTTTATGCGCTAAGTTTTTTAATGTGTACAATACTTGGATTAATGTTCTGGCCGGAGTTGATAATTTTAAGATTAATAACCTTTAGTGCTGCTTCATTGCTATTTTGTTATAGTTTTTTTTCTTATTTAAAATTATTTCCTAAGCAAACAAAAATTTGGCAAATTGAGTCCTATTTATTATTGCTTATTACTACTTTTATTTTTTATTTAATTAATTATATGAATCTAATTACACCACTGACTGAAGAAACGGTTATTTTTACATTTGCATTAGGTATTATTATTATTACATTTAGTTCATTTTATTTATTGAAGTTACTTTCATATATTGTGCAAAATAATTTTGCACATACTGTTCAAGTTATTGCCGAATTTGCTTTAAATATTTTTTACGAAGGGTTGCTTGTTGGGACCTCTTTAATAGGTGTTCTGGGCGGTGAAACGAAAGTTACTGAGTTTATTGCAAAATTACCAAGTACCCATATCGGTGATCATTTGGTGGCACTTTCATACTATGGCTTAAGTGATTTCTTTGGAGATCCCATTAATACCATTCAAAATGTGCAATCATACCCAACTATTATTTTGTATATACATTTATTGAGTTTGTTATTCGGTGCAAGTTATACATGGATATTCCTTGCTAACTTGATAAGCATTGATAATAATTAAATGTGTTTTGCAATTATATTAAAAAGTTGATATACTAAACAAAGTTGTTTTGGAGAGTTGGCAGAGTGGTAATGCACCGGACTCGAAATCCGGCGAACGCTGTAATGGCGCGCGCAGGTTCAAATCCTGTACTCTCCTTAGAATAGTAAATAAGAACAAAATTAAAAAATAGGAATGCCTGTATAAAGGCATTCCTATTTTTTGTTTACTCAAAAAGGTACTAAAAAGCATTAAAAGGTTAAAAGACTTTGCACACATTTTGCACACTCTTGAATATTAGGCTTTATTTATTTTTAGATTTTCGGATTCATTTATCTTATTTAAGACATCTTCAATTTCATTATCTCCACGAATTTTATATTCATCAATTAAATATGAATAGACTTTACTTGTTGTTTCTTTTGAGAATACTCATATGTTAAATATAATTCTTGTATTTTAAGGTCGAAGTAGTCAGATAAGAGACGGGTACTAGTTACTTCATACATTTTATTATGTTTCAATACGTTTTTCAATACCGTTCTAGGTTGGAGTATGTAACTTTATTAATTGCTGATTCACATTCGTTGTTAAATCCTCGTAAAATCGTTTTGTTATTCATTTTTCTACCTTTAGCTTTACTATTATCTACAGTCCAATTACCGATACGGCTCGTTTATCTTTGATCATCATCTTCTGTTCGCGCCTGAGTTCAGTTAACTTTTCTTTGTAACCTAGAGCAGTTGCAAAGTCATAATGTGGTTCGTATATTCCAAAATCTTGCATTGCTAAATTATCTTCAAGTAATCCCAAAGTTTTTTTGAGGTTATCAATATCTATATTACCCGTTGATTAAAAGCAAAAATGGCTGAAAGTATTACTAATACTAATGCTGGTAAAACGAGTAAGCTTAAAGAAAAACCGAACATAACATACCCGATTATTCCAAGAATGTGACCAATAATTGAAATATTATTTTTGACTGATTGAATAAGACCAATAATATTTAAAGCAAGACTAATGGATATAAAGATACAGATGATAAAAAATGTAATAATGACTAGAAAACTTAAACTGCTATCATTATTTTTAAACTCGTCCACAAGAATTGAGAGCATGATAGGCCAAGAACTTGCCATTAAAATAGCACCGAAAATATTAGAAATACCTGCAATTGTATTAATTTTTAATTTCATTATATTATTCTCTTTAGTCAGCTTTTAACGTGAATCAGTCTATTGCACGTTAATTGAATGCAAGCAGCCGAAATTACACCTGTTTGAAGTATTTATACGCTCTTTTGTATATTATTAATAATAGGTAATGCATAGCGTGATTGCAATTACTTTTTGTATTTAGGACTAAAAGTATTGTGTATTACATATCGTCTTAGAAGTATTAGCACATTAAAATACAACACATTCTGTTTAGGACATAGAAAAATTCACATATCAATTAAGATGTTAATAATGAGATGATGTTATTTTTTTCTTATGAAAAATTGTCAAATCTTGCCATTAAATAGGACATCAAGTACAATAATGGCAAGATTATAAATGGAAGTTGGCTGAGTAATGAAAATTGGAATTGATCGCATTAATTTTTTTACATCGGATAAGTATGTTGACATGGCTGAATTGGCTGAGGCTAGGGATGTGGATCCTAATAAGTATTTAATCGGGATTGGTCAGTCGAAAATGGCGGTTATTCCACCAACTCAAGATGTTGTAACGATGGGTGCGAATGCTGCAGATTTATTGATAGATGATGAAAACAGAGATAAAATTGATTTTGTTATTTTTGCAACAGAATCTGGTGTTGATAATTCTAAATCGACAGCAGCCTATGTTTCTGGTTTATTAGGATTAAATCATGTAAGGGCAGTTGAAATTAAGCAAGCTTGTTATGGTGCAACGGCTGCGATTCAATTGGCAAAGGGACATGTGGCTCTTCATCCAGATAGTCAAGTACTAGTTATTGGTGCGGATATTGCAAGATATGGGTTAAATACTTCTGGAGAGCCTACACAAGGTGGTGGTGCCGTTGCAATGATGATTACGGCGGATCCAGCGCTATTAACATTAGATGCAGACAGTGGGTTTGTAACGGAAAATGTTATGGATTTTTGGCGTCCTTTAAATCATAGTGAAGCACTTGTAGATGGCAAAGAATCACAGAATGTTTATTTGGATTTTTTTAATCAAACATGGAATGAATATAAAAATAAAACTGGATTAACAATAAATGATTTTAAAGCAATACTTTATCACTTGCCATATACAAAACTTGGCATTAAAGGATTAAGAGAGGTGCTTCCAGAAGCAAGTGAAATTAAAAAAACTGAATTAACACATGAATTTGAAGCGGCTAAAAAAGATAACAATCAGGTTGGAAATTTATATACAGGATCATTATATTTAAGCTTTATTTCTTTACTTGAAAATAGTGATGATTTAGAAATCGGTGATAGAATTGGATTTTATAGTTATGGTTCTGGCGCGGTTGGTGAATTTTTTTCTGGTAAATTGGCTGCTAATTTTAAAAGTCACTTGCCTCAAACAAATTTGGAATCACGAGTTAAAGTATCTGTTGCGTTGTACGAAAAGACCTATCAAAGTCAATTAAAAAATGATGGTGCGGATATTGATTTAGATTATGCTAATGATCAAGCTAAATTTATTTTAATTGGTAGTAGCAATATGCAGAGACAATACCGAATACAATAAAAATATTAACCGATTTAACCCCTAAGTTGAGACTAACTTGGGGGTGCTTTTTATGGCTGATGAATTGAATAAAAAATAAATAAGACAATCAATTACCACTCAAAGTTGAGTAGCAGTTGATTGCCTTGTAAGCCATTATTAAAAATGACGATAGAGTCCAATTACTTTACCTAAAATAGAGACCTTATCTAAGATAATAGGTGCCATCGTATCATTTTCAGGTTGGAGTCGGAAATAATTGTCTTCTTTGAAGAATCTTTTACAGGTCGCTTCATCGAATTCATTCATAGCGATAACAATTTCGCCATTTTCAGCATTTGACTGTTTTCTGACGATGACCTGATCGCCGTTTAGAATACCAATATTAATCATACTTTCTCCACGAATTGTTAGCATGAATAGGTCATCTGAAGAATTAAAGTCAGGTGGTAAGGGGAAATAATCAGTCACTTGTTCAACTGCTAAGATAGGAACACCAGCGGTAACAGTACCTACCATTGGAATTAAATTTTCATGACTATTAACACCAATTGCATCTAAACCAAGTGGTGTAAGTTCGATGGCTCTAGGTTTAGTAGGGTCTTTAGTTAGTAATCCTTTTTTTTCAAGTCGAGCAATGTGTCCATGAACCGTGGAAGTTGAAGATAAAGAAACAGCTTCACCAATTTCTCTAACAGTTGGCGGATAGCCTTTTGTATCCACTCGTTCATGAATAAAGCGCAAGACCGCAAGTTGCTTGCTGTCAGATGCTTTTGTCATTTCGTACACCTCATCATCATTATTTATTACTTTAATAGTAGCATATGAAAGTATCTGTTGCAAACAAACGTTCGGTTAATTCAAATGATTGTTTTTTATGATATTATCGGGTATGCTTATGAGTGAAATTTTAAGGAGTGATAGTAAATGAGTCCAGAAGATTTAACACCAAGAATAAATGAATTAGCTGCAAAAAGTAAAACTGCTGAAGGATTAACAAAATCTGAAGAAGCTGAAAGAAAAGAATTACGTGAAACCTATCTGGCATTATTTAGAGAGGGTTTTAGAAGCCGGGTTGAAATGATGCAGGTTTATGATAAATCAGGTAAAGAAGTAACCCCAGATAAAGTAAAAAAAGTGCAACGTGACAAAGGCTTACGAGACGATTAGTAAAATAGTTCACACTTTAGGTAGAATTACCTTTTCTTTTATGTCAAGATTGTGTAGAATTAATGATTGAAGTGAATTGAAAGGGGTCTTGAATTATGTCAATAGGAATGACGATTTTAATCGCCGTTATTGCGTTAGCAGTTGGACTTATCGGAGGATTTTTCGGTGCTCGTAAGTATATGGAAACATATTTACAAAAGAACCCACCAATCAATGAAGATATGTTAAGAATGATGATGGTCCAAATGGGCCAAAAGCCTTCTGAAAAGAAATTACATCAAATGATGTCATCAATGAACGCACAAGCAAAAAATAGCTCACAAAAAAAATAAGTTAATATTTTATGAACAGGCAAGGGTTTTCTTTGCTTGTTTTTTTTTCACGAAAAGGGGGCACCAGAATGAATATTTTTAGAAAACTTGGATGGTTTTTTAAACAAGAAAAAAAATCATATAGTATTGCAGTATTTTTCTTGATTTTAGTGGCAATTTTCCAAATTGTGCCACCTAAGATTATTGGAAATATTGTTGATAGCATGAGCGAAAAAGAATTAACAGTAAGCAAACTTGCTATTTGGATTGGCATTCTAATTTTTGTTGCAGTGGGTCAATACTTGTTTAGGTTTGTTTGGCGAAGAAATATTTGGGGGAGTGCTGCTCGCCTTGAAAAAATTTTACGAACTAGATTATTTAGACATTTTATGCAAATGGATCAATCGTTTTTTCAACAGAATCGCACTGGCGATTTAATGGCACATGCCACAAATGATTTAACGGCTATTCAACAAGTTGCGGGTGCTGGAATATTAACCTTTGCTGATTCAATTATTACAGGTGGAACGACTATCATAGCGATGATTTTTTTAATTGATTGGCGATTAACCATTTTGGCAATTATTCCACTACCTTTGTTAGCAGTTATGGCTAGATATTTAGGTACCAAAATCCACACGGCATTTTCTACCTCACAAGCGGCATTTTCAACATTGAATAACAAAACGCAAGAGAGTGTTAGTGGCATTAAAGTTATTAAGACACTTGGACAAGAACAAGAAGACATTGCTGATTTTGAAGAAAAAGTTCAAGAAACAATCAAAATTAATAGAAGAGTTAACTTTTTAGATGCGTTATTTGATCCTATAACAAGTTTAATTATTGGGTTATCATATGTTTTTACTATTATTTTGGGTGGTTATTATGTAACTAATAATGTTATTTCAATTGGACAACTCATTTCATTTATCAGTTATATCGCGTTACTTGTTTGGCCAATGTTTGCTATTGGGCGACTATTTAATATTATCGAACGTGGTAATGCTAGTTATGATCGCGTACAAATGTTACTTAATCAAAAAAGCGGCATTATTGATAATAAAAAAGGGTTAACTAAATCACCAGCAGGACCTTTTGATTTCAGTATTCAGCATTTTAATTATCCAGATGATGATCGTGAAAGTTTACATGATGTTAGTTTTCATATTGGTTCTGGGCAAACGCTTGGGATTGTTGGTAAAACTGGTGCTGGTAAGTCAACAATTATGAAATTAATACTGCGTAAATTTGATGCATATAATGGTATTATTACGGTTAATGATTCAGATATTAAAGAATACGCATTAGATACATATCTCAAGTCAATTGGGTATGTTCCGCAAGAAAGTTTCTTATTTTCAACGTCTATTTTTGATAATATTCGATTTGCAAATATGGATTTAACAAAAGAAGAAGTTGAAAATGCTGCATTTGATGCGGATTTGGCTAGCGATATTATGGAACTACCTCAAAAGTATGAAACAGAGGTTGGTGAGCAAGGAATATCATTATCTGGTGGTCAAAAACAACGTTTAGCTATTGCTCGTGCGTTAGTTATTGATCCAGAATTGTTAATTTTAGATGATGCACTTTCTGCTGTTGATGCTAGAACGGAATCAGTTATTTTGAATAGATTAAAAAGTAAACGTCAAAATAAAACAACTATTATTTCTGCGAGTCGTATGAGTAGTGTTATGGATGCAGACGAAATTATAGTCATTGATGGTGGAACAATAGTTGAGCGAGGTAAACATGATAGCTTAATGGCATCAAAAGGTTGGTATTATCAAATGACAACTAAACAACAACTTGAAAGTAAGCTAGATGGAGGTGATTTTGATGAGTGAGCAATCTAAGTCAAGTTGGCAAAAAGAATTGAGTAGTAAGGAACAAAGAACGGTTATCAAAAGATTATTGCCCTATACAAAAGAGTTTAAAGCAGATTTTTTAATTGCTATTTTATTTGCTGCAATCTTGAGTGGCATTAATATACTTTTACCATTACTCTTACAATATTATATGGATCATTATCTGCAATCAAAATCAACACCGTTAAATATCATGTTTTTATTTGCGGGACTTTATTTCATGGGTGTTATTTTAAAAGCAGTCACACAGTTTATTCAAACGTATTTGTACTCAATGGGTGCAGAAAAAACATTGGAAAAAATTCGTGTGATTCTTTTTAAGAAAATTCATACATTAGGTATGAGATATTTTGATCAAACACCGGCTGGAGCCGTCGTTTCTAGGGTGACTAACGATACAATGACTTTAGCAGATTTTTGGACGTTATTCATGACGTTAATTGTGGGGGTGTTTTCACTTGTTTCTGCTTTTGTGGCAATGTACATTGCCAAACCACAAATTGCATTAGTGACATTGATTTTTATTCCTATTTTATTAATAACAACTTGGTATTATCAGCGTTTTAGTTCAAAAGTATATCGACAAATGCGAGAATATTTGAGTCGATTGAACACAAAATTGAACGAATCAATTGTTGGTATTAGTGTCATTCAGCAATTTCGTCAAGAGAAAAGAATTGAAAGCGAATTTGAAGACACGAATGACCTTTATTTGAAAAAAAGGTTTGAAATGATTCGGACTAATTCGTTATTATTATCACCAATTATTAGTTTATTTTATGCATTGGCAGTTGTGATTACGTTGGGATTGTTTGGTATCAATAGTCTGGATCATTTTGTTGAGGCAGGAATGGTGTATGCATTTTTGACGTATTTACAAAATTTCTTTAATCCTATGACTAATTTGATGGATTATTTGACAACATTTCAAGACGGTATTGTTGCGGGGAGTCGAATCATTAGCGTTTTAGACGATTCAACGACGGAACCACAGCAAGCACCTGAAGAAGGTGCAACCATTATGAATGGTAAAATTGAATTTAAAAATGTTACTTTTTCATATGATGATGAAAATACTGTTTTAAAAAATATTTCATTTGTAGTTCAGCCTGGTGAAACGTTGGCATTTGTGGGCCATACGGGTAGTGGTAAAAGCTCAACTATTAATGTATTGATGAGATTTTATGACTTCCAAGAAGGTCAAATTTTAATTGATGATGTGGATATTAAAAAATATTCATCTGAAGAACTTCGTAAGAAAATGGGATTGGTATTGCAAGATTCATTCTTATTTTATGGAAACGTTGCGTCTAATATTAGAATGTTTAATGAAACTGTAACTGATGAACAGATTGAAAAGGCCGCTAAATTTGTCCATGCTGATCAGTTTATTGATAAATTACCACAGAAGTACCAAACAAGAGTTGTTGAACGTGGCGCAACTTATTCTGCTGGTGAGAAACAGTTAATTTCATTTGCGAGAACAATTGTGACTAATCCTAAAATTTTAATTTTGGATGAAGCTACAGCAAACATTGATACTGAAACAGAACAACTTATCCAAGCTGGCTTGAAACAAATGAGACAAAATAGAACGACATTGGTTATTGCTCATAGATTATCTACTATTGTTGATGCCAATCAAATATTAGTTTTAGACAAAGGTGAAATTGTCGAACGAGGAACACATGACGAATTGATTGACTTAAAAGGTAAATATTTTGATATGTATCATTTGCAGAATGGTTCGGAAGATTAACTTGAATTAAACTAGTACAGAATTAGGCGTAAGCTTTCAAAAAAATAAAAATACCGCTTGGAAATCATCATGATTTTCAAGCGGTATTTTTATTTTTTATGAGGATCAACGTATTTAAAGTCAGGATTAATATCGTTATCTAGCTTTTTAAATGAACTTGTTAATTGAGTATCTATTTGTGCTTGAACCTCATCAGTTAACTTTGTTTTTTTATCTAGATAGATGGGATCGCCAAATGCAACGGTAATTCTTTTTCTACTGAAAAGCTGTTTAAAGGTTAATGGACCTTGATAAACTGCGGGAACTAAAGGGACTTTTGCCATACGAGCAATTAAGAGCGAGCCACCTTTTAATTCTTCAGAATGGCGAGTTCCTGATGGGAACATGATTAGGGACAATTCGCCTTTTTTTAAAAATTTAACAGGGATTTTAATGGTTGATGGGCCAGGATTTTCACGATCAACGGGAAAAGCATTGGCATGAATTAAGATATAGCGTAAAATTGGATTTACAAAGAGTTCTTTTTTTGCCATAAATGAAAATTTCTTAGGACTAGCGGCTAAGGCAAAGTAAATAGGGTCAAACCAAGTCCGATGCGGACCTACTAAAATATATGATCCTTCGGGAAGATTTTCTTTATTAATATAATGAGCATTTCCGTTGATTAAAAAGGTAATAATTCTTACAATAAATCGTGCAAATGAATAGAACATGTCGCAACAATCCTTTCAAATTTAAACTTTAGTATGTTAAGTATGACTAATTAAATTCAAAGTTGCAAGTTTAAGTCAAATTTATAGAAAGCGGGGTGACAATGAATGGTCTCACTCAATGAGAATGAACGGATTGATCAATTGTATTCAAATCAGATTCAAATTATTCAGAGTCCAGATGTTTTTTCTTTTTCGCTAGATGCTGTTTTGTTGGCTCATTTTGCGGAAGTTTCAAGAAAAGAGTCAGCTAGAATTGTTGATTTATGCGCTGGAAATGGTGCAGTTGGTCTCTTTATTAGTCAAAAAACAAAAGGTCAAATCTATCAAATTGAACTACAAGAGCGATTGGCGGATATGGCTAAGCGAAGTATTGAATTAAATCATCTGGAAAATCAGGTACAGGTTAAGCAATTAGATTTAATTAAAACGTTTGATTATCTAAAAAAGGATTCCGTTGACACCGTCCTTTGTAATCCGCCCTATTTTCCGAATACCCCTGAATCTTCACGGAATCCTAACCCATACTTGGCTATTGCAAGACATGAGATTACGACTGATTTAGATGAAATTTTAGAGATTACTAGTGGCCTGTTAAAAATGAAAGGAAAAACTTTTTTTGTTCATCGTCCTGATCGCTTGCCTGAAATTTTGAGTAAGATGGTTAATCATCGATTAGCGCCTAAAAGAATTCAATTTGTTCATCCGAAAGAGGATAAAGAAGCAAATATGGTTTTAATTGAAGCTATTAAAGATGGAAATGCGGCTGGAATAAGAATTATGCCGCCAATTGTTGTTTATGATAATGATAATGACTATACGCAAACTGTTCGGGAGATTGTCTATGGTAGTTGATAAACACTATTATTTCTATGTTCTATTATGTGCCGATAATACATTATATGGAGGATTCACTACGGATCCTGAAAAAAGACTTGCCACTCATAATGCAGGCAAAGGAGCCAAGTATACTAAGCTACCCAGTAGACGTCCTTTAAAGATGATTTATCAAGAAGTTTTTGCGACAAAATCAGAAGCGTTGAAGAAAGAATATGCCTTTAAACACCAACCAAGAAGTAAAAAAATCGCTTATTTAAGAGAACAATCAGTTGAAATCTGAAATAATATAAAAAAGAGATTTCAAATGATATAATTAACAGATAAATTTATATAGAGGAGTTACAATATTATGAAAATTATTGCTTATGGCATTCGAGACGATGAATTACCTTATGTTCAAGAATGGGAAAAGAATAATCACATTGAAATAAAGACTGTATCTGAATTATTAGATGAAGAAACGGTCGAATTAGCGACAAATTACGATGTAATAGTTGCTTATCAACAAAAGGATTATACAGCTGGGTTGATTAAAAAAATACATGACTTGGCTATCAATTACTTGTCAATTCGTAATACTGGTGTTGATAATGTTGATGGGGATGCCGTTAACAAGTACGGTTTAATCGTGACAAATGTGCCATCATATTCACCAAGTGCAGTCGCGGAACTTTCTGTTGCTAAATTACTTGAATTATTTAGGAAGACCCCACAGTTTAATCATAAAATGCAAAATAATGATTTTACCTGGGAGCCCGATATTTCTAAGGAAATTCGTACGCAAACGATTGGTGTAATTGGAACAGGAAGAATTGGACAAACGGCTATTCGAATTTTTAAAGCTTTTGGTGCAAAAATAATTGGGTATGATATTTATCAAAATCCTGCTTTAAAAGAAGAAGGGATTTATGTTGATTCTTTAGATGAGTTATACGCAAAATCAACGGTGATCACCATTCATAGTCCAGCAACTGAAGATAATTATCATTTGTTAGATGATGCTGCCTTTAATAAAATGCAAAACGGTGTGCATATTTTGAATATGGCTAGAGGAACGTTAATTGATACGGATGCTTTGATAAGAGCATTGGATTCAGGAAAAGTGGCGGGAGCTGCTTTAGATACACTTGAAAATGAAACTGATTATTTCAATGAAAAATTAACGACGTCGCAAGTGAATGGAACTTTTAAAAACTTATTACAACGTGAAAATGTTTTGATAACGCCACATACTGCGTTTTACACGGAACCTGCCGTTAGAAATATGGTAATTGGTGCGCTAGATGCAAGTAAAGATTTAATAGAGACAGGTCATTCAGATAAAGAAGTGACGTTCAAATAAACTGATTTAGAAAATGGAGGATTCAGCTGATGAAATTAATCGCATTTGGTATGAGAAAAGATGAAGTCGGATTTGGTAAGCAATGGGCCGCTGATAATCAGGTTGAGGTCGAAATTACTGAAGCGTTATTGACCACTGAAACGGTTCAACAAGCAAACGGATTTGACGGTATTATTGCTTTACAAACAATTCCTTATGATGAAAACTTATTTTCCGAAATGCAGAAAATGGGGATTAAGATTCTTTCTGTTCGAAATGTTGGCGTTGATAATATTGATTTAGTTGCTGCTAAAAAATACGGTATTACGGTGACAAATGTGCCAGCTTATTCGCCTAACGCGATTGCTGAATTTTCCGTGACGCAATTGATGCAGCTTTTAAGAAGGACGCCTGAATTCAATTTGAAGCGTCAAAATCAGGATTATCGCTGGGCCCCTAATATTTCAAGAGAGTTGAGAAGCTTGACAGTTGGTGTAATTGGGACTGGTCGTATTGGCCGAGTTGCAATGGCTATTTATAAGGGTTTTGGTGCAAAGGTAATTGCGTATGACGTCTATCCTAATGCTGAATTAAAAAAGACGGGTGTCTATGTTGATACGCTAGATGAATTATTTAAACAAGCAGACGTTATTACACTGCATACACCAGCGACAAAAGAGAATGAACATATGCTTAACCATGACTCTTTTGCAAAAATGAAACAAGGCGTTTTGATTGTGAATACAGCTCGAGGAACGCTGATTAATACTGAAGATTTGATTGAAGCATTGAAATCGGGTCAAGTTGGTGGGGCAGCATTGGATACTTATGAATTTGAGAATCCAATTTTTAATCACAATTTAGACGGCTTAGACATTGAGGATCCATTGTTCAATGAACTGTTGAGCATGATAAACGTTATTTTAACGCCACATATTGCTTTTTATACTGAAACGGCCGTTAAAAACATGGTTGAAATTGCTTTGAATAGTGCACAGCAATTTCTGACAACAGGAACTGCGGATACTGAAGTTAAATAATTTAAATTAAGACTTGCGTTCTAATTTGAGATTTTGTATACTTAAAGACGATATTAAAACATCAATTCACACCTTGTGGGATGTGACTGAGGGTGCTCGGGAGAGTCTTAGCACAGTTGAACACTTGGGAGGAAAATAAAACTTTTACTCGGAGGCACTACATCATGGCTGTTATTAGTATGAAACAATTGCTCGAAGCCGGTGTTCATTTTGGACATCAAACACGTCGCTGGAATCCAAAGATGAAACCATACATCTTTACTGAAAGAAATGGTATTTATATCATTGATTTGCAAAAAACAGTTAAATTAGTTGATGCTGCTTACGCATCAATGAAAAAAGCTGCTGAAGATGATGGCGTTATTCTTTTCGTTGGGACAAAGAAACAAGCACAAGATGCTATCGAAGAAGAAGCAACACGTGCAGGTCAATACTTTGTTAACCATCGTTGGTTAGGTGGAACTTTAACTAACTGGAACACAATCCAAAAACGTATCAAACGTCTTAAAGAAATTAAAAAAATGTCCGAAGATGGCACATTTGATGTTCTTCCTAAAAAAGAAGTTTCTTTATTAATCAAACGTAGAGATCGTCTTGAAAAATTCTTGGGTGGTATTGAAGATATGCCTCGTATCCCCGATGTATTATTCATTGTTGATCCTCGTAAAGAACGTATCGCTGTTAAGGAAGCTCAAAAATTGAACATCCCTATCATCGCTATGGTTGATACAAATAGTGATCCTGATGAAATTGATGTTAAAATTCCTTCAAATGATGATGCAATTCGTGCCGTACGTTTGATTACTGCAAAAATGGCTGATGCTATTATTGAAACTAATCAAGGTAAAGAAGAAGTGAACGAAGCTTCTTTCAAAAAAGCTGACGAAAAAGTAGATTCAATCGAAGATATTGTTGAAGCTGTTGAAGGCGGAAACAATAAAAAAGATGCTGAATAGTAAATAAATTAGGCTGTCTCAAAATTAGGTACTGTAATGGCCCTTTCTTTTGAGGCAGTTTTTTTAGATATTAAGAGATTAAATAAAATAAATGATGTAATAAGGAGGCCATACAAATGGCAAACATTTCTGCTTCTCAAGTTAAAGAATTACGTGATACAACTGGTGTTGGTATGATGGACGCAAAAAAAGCACTCGTTGAAGTTGACGGGGATATGCAAAAAGCAATTGATTTTCTTCGTGAAAAAGGTATGGCTAAAGCTGCTAAAAAGAGTGACCGTGTTGCAGCTGAAGGTTTATCTGATGTTCAATTTTCTGGTAACTTCGCAGCTATCATTGAAGTTAACGCAGAAACTGATTTCGTTGCTCAAAATGAACAATTCAAAACACTTGTTAAATTAATTGCTACTAAGATTGCTGAAGAACATCCTGAAGATGTTGAAGAAGCACTTACAATTAAAACAGAACGTGGCACAATCAGTGATGATATCATTGAAGCAACACAAGTTATTGGTGAAAAAATTACGTTACGTCGTTTTGAACTAATTGAAAAAGCTGATAATGAGAGCTTTGGCTCATACTCACATATGGGTGGTTCAATTTCAACACTTGTTGTCGTAACGGATGCTGATGAATCAACTGCTAAAGACGTTGCTATGCACGTTGCAGCTATCAATCCTAAGTATGTATCTCGCGAACAAGTACCTGCTGAAGAATTGGCACATGAAAAAGATGTTCTTTCTAAAGAAGCTGCTAACGAAGGTAAACCAGCTAACATTATTGAAAAAATGGTTGAAGGCCGTTTAAACAAATATTTAGCTGAGATTAGTTTGGATGATCAAGATTTTGTTAAAGATCCTGATATGACAGTTGCTAAGTATGTTGCTTCAAAGGGTGGAAAAGTTAAATCATTTATCCGTTATGAAGTTGGAGAAGGTCTTGAAAAGAAAGAAAATAACTTTGTTGATGAAGTTATGGGTCAAATTAAATAATTCTTTCAATTTAAAAGTTTGTGCTTAACGGCACAAACTTTTTTTATAAATTTATTTTGACATAAATTGAATTATTAATTGTGTTTAAGATATGGTAAAATAAAGGTAAATAGATTGTAGGAGGAACAGTGAATGTCAGATGTTAAGTATCGACGCGTCATGTTGAAGTTAAGTGGCGAAGCGTTAGCCGGAGAACAAGGATTCGGTATTAATCCACCTGTAATTCGAAAAGTTGCTGAAGAATTAAAAGAAGTTCAAGAAATGGGTGTTGAAGTTGCCATCGTTGTTGGTGGTGGTAATATGTGGCGAGGCGAGGCTGGTGCCGCAATGGGTATGGAACGTGCTCAGGCAGATTACATAGGCATGTTAGGGACAGTTATGAATGCATTGGCATTACAAGATAATCTTGAATCTGTGGGTGTGCCTACTCGTGTTCAAACGGCTATCGAAATGCGTCAAATTGCTGAACCTTATATTCGTCGTAAAGCTGTTCGTCATCTTGAAAAAGGGCGTATTGTCATTTTTGCTGCTGGGACAGGGTCACCTTACTTTTCAACGGATACAACATCAGCATTAAGAGCTGCAGAAATCAATGCGGATGTTATTTTAATGGCAAAAAATGGTGTAGATGGTGTTTATTCAGCTGATCCTCAAAAAGATGAATCAGCAACAAAATTTGAAGAATTAACACATTTAGATATTATTAATAAGAACTTGCAAGTTATGGATACAACTGCAAGTACATTATCAATGGATAATGATATTCCATTGGTTGTCTTTAACTTAAATGAACCAGGAAATATAAAAAAAGTTGTTCTTGGCGAAGCCATTGGAACAACCGTTAGGGGAAAATAAATGAAAATTACAGAACCTATTTTAATTGACGCTCAGGATAAAATGTCAAAAGCAGAAGTTTCACTTCAAAAAAATCTTGGTAATATTCGAGCTGGTCGTGCCAATGCTAGCTTGTTGAATAACGTCATGGTTGATTATTACGGTGCACCAACACCAATTAATCAAGTATCGCAAATCTCAGTTCCCGAAGCACGTGTTCTTTTAATTACACCATTCGATAAAAGCGCGTTGAAGGATATTGAACATGGCTTATTAGTTGCTGATTTAGGAATTAGTCCTTCAAATGATGGATCAGCAATTCGTTTAGTTATTCCTCAATTGACAGAAGAACGTCGTAAAGAATTAGCTAAGGATGTTAAAGCTGAAGCTGAAAATGCTAAAGTTATTATCCGTAATATCAGACGTGACGCAGTTGATGCCTTGAAAAAAGCTGAAAAAAATGGCGATTTAACTGAAGATGATTTACGAGATTTAGAAAAACAAGCTCAAGATGTAACGAATGCATCAATTAAAAATATTGATGGTATTCAAGCAGATAAAGAAAAAGAAATTTTAGCAGTTTAAATAAATAGGTTTATTTTAAGACAGGCATCGTTTTGTGCCTGTTTTTTTGCTACAATAGAAGGTGCAACTATTCTTGGAGGTACAATATGGGCTTTAGTCTTAAAAAAAATAAAATTAATGAAATAATACAACTTGATCCAGATAGAATTCCTAATCACGTTGCTATCATAATGGATGGCAACGGACGCTGGGCTAAAAAACGTCATTTACCCAGAATTGCGGGGCATAAGACAGGAATGGATACTGTTAAAACAATTACAATGGCCGCAAGTGATTTAGGCGTTAAAGTGTTGACACTTTATGCATTTTCTACTGAAAATTGGAAACGTCCTGAGACAGAGGTTAATTACTTAATGAGTTTACCAGGTACTTTTTTTGATAAATTTGTACCTGAATTAATTGAAAAAAATGTCAAAGTAAATGTAATTGGGTATATTGATCAATTACCAAATGAAACTCAAATTGCCGTTCAAAATGCGGTTGAAGATACCAAAAATAGTACAGGAATGGTTCTCAACTTTGCACTAAATTATGGTGGACGTGCAGAAATTGTAACGGCTATGCAAAAAATTGCAGCGGATGCAGTTGAAGGTAAGCTTAATGCAGCAGACATCACAGATGCAACAATTGATCAATACTTGATGACTGCTAATTTGGCACCTTATAATGACCCGGAATTATTAATCAGAACGAGTGGTGAAGAAAGAATTTCTAATTTCTTATTATGGCAAATTGCCTATAGTGAATTGGTTTTTACTGACACATTATGGCCTGATTTTTCTGAGGCGTCATTAAAAAAAGCAATATTAGATTATCAAAAAAGAGATCGTCGCTTCGGTGGCATAAAAGAATAGGAGAATTTTCATGAGACAGCGTGTAATTACAGCAATCGTAGCACTGTGTATTTTTATCCCATTGATTATTATTGGAGGATTACCAATGCAGATATTTACCCTAATTTTAGGGTGTATCGGTATTTCAGAAGTATTTGTGATGAAGAAAAAATTATTAGTATCACCTGAGGCAACCCTTGGTCTTTTAATGACATTAACGGTGATTGCACCGGATAAGTGGTTTTCATTTTTACCAGGTCATATTTCATCTGTAAATGTATTCTATTTTCTTGTCACACTTCTGTTGATGTATATGGTTGCTTCAAAAAATCGTTTTTCATTTGATGATGCGGGTGTTTTTGTTTTAAGCGCTTTATACGTTGGAATGGGATTTCATTATTTTATTGCCGCAAGAGGTAATAACTTTAGTGGGTTAATGACGTTAGCCTATATCTTAATTGTTATTTGGACAACAGATACAGGTGCTTACTCGTTTGGCCGTAAATTTGGTAAAAATAAATTAGCACCACATATTAGTCCCAATAAAACATGGGAAGGCTCAATTGGCGGAACGCTCATGGCAACATTATTAGGAAGTGTTTTTGTCTACTTTTTCCCACAAAATCATTCATTTCCAATGATGATTATAATTACGTTGATCCTTTCAGTATTTGGACAATGTGGTGATTTAGTTGAATCTGCCTTTAAACGTTTTTATGGCGTTAAGGATTCTGGCAGAATTTTACCTGGACATGGCGGTATTTTAGATCGATTTGATAGTTTAATTTTTGTTTGGCCAATTATGCATTTATTTGGTTTAATGTAATAAATTAAAGGGGGAGGATTCACATGATTAAAACGATTATCACATTTATTATTGTTTTTGGTATTTTAGTTGTGATTCATGAATTTGGTCATTATTATTTTGCAAAACGTGCTGGCATTTTAGTTCGTGAATTTTCAATCGGTATGGGGCCAAAATTACTGTCATTTCATCGAGGTAGTACAACGTATACATTAAGAATTTTACCTCTTGGTGGATACGTGCGGATGGCAGGCATTGCGGATGACGAGGATGACGATTTAAAACCTGGTATGCCGATGAGTTTAATATTAAATGAGAATAATAAGGTTGCCAAAATTAATACAAGTAAGAAAATAACTTTATACAACGGTATTCCAATTGAATACTTGGATAGTGATTTACAAAAAGAACTCTGGATTACAGGATATGAGAACGGTAACGAAGATGAAGTAAAAAAATATACTGTTGATCATGATGCCTTAATTATTGAAAAAGATGGGACAGAGGTTCAAATTGCCCCTGAAGATGTCCAATTTCAATCAGCGACACTTTGGAATCGAATGTTAACGAATTTCGCTGGACCAATGAATAACTTTTTATTAGCAATTGTTGCCTTTATGTTATTAGCTTTTATGCAAGGTGGCGTGGCAACTAATTCAAATCAAATTGGGACAATTCAACAAGGATCTGTTGCACAAAAGTCAGGATTAAAAGCTAACGATAAAATTATAGCTGTTGCTGGCAAAAAAACGACAAACTGGACTGAATTGACTTCAGCTATTAGCAGTCGACCGGATAAAAAAACAGATTTAAAAGTAATGAGAAATGGTCAAACCAAATCTATCGTAATTACACCAAAATCAAGTAAAAGTGATTCAAAAAAGACCGGACGAATTGGAATTACAGTTAAAATGAATCACTCATTTATAAATAAAATCACCTATGGTTTTACGCAAGCGTGGAATGTTGTTGCCAGTATTGTTGCTGTATTAATAGGAATGTTTACTAAAGGCGTTAGTTTAAACGATTTTGGTGGACCGGTTGCTATTTATGCGGTAACATCTGATGCAGCGAGTTATGGGTTGACAAGTGTTATTTCATTACTTGCATTTTTATCAATTAACTTAGGAATTGTAAATCTATTGCCAATTCCTGCTTTGGACGGTGGTAAGTTGGTATTGAATATTATCGAAGGAATTCGTGGTAAACCAATTTCACCTGAAAAAGAAGGTATTATTACGTTAGTCGGATTTGCGTTTTTAATGATTTTAATGGTACTAGTTACGTGGAACGATATTCAACGATATTTCTTTTAAATGAAAAAGGAGAATAAGAATAGCTATGAAACAATCACAATTATTAATACCAACAATGAAGGAAGTTCCAAATGATGCTGAGGCGATTAGTCACCAAATGATGTTACGTGCCGGATATATTCGACAAGTTTCTGCCGGAATGTACAGCTATTTACCATTGGCTTACGCCGTTATTAGAAAAATTGAAACTATTATTCGTGAAGAAATGGAAGCAGCCGGGGCAGTTGAAATGCTTGTTCCTGCTATTATTCCTGCTGAATTATGGCAACAAACAGGTCGCTATGAAACTTATGGCGATACCTTGTTTAAATTAAAAGATCGTCATGATAGAGATTTTATATTAGGTCCTACTCATGAAGAAACATTTACAGCTTTAATTCGTGATGAAATTAAATCATATAAAAAATTACCACTTACAATGTATCAAATTCAACAAAAATATCGTGATGAAAATAGACCTCGTTTTGGTATTTTAAGAGGCCGCGAATTCTTGATGAAGGATGCTTATTCATTCCATGCGGATGAAGAAAGTTTAAATGATACTTATCAAAAAATGAATCGAGCTTATCAAAATATTTTTGAGCGTTGTGGGCTTAATTTTAGAAGTATTATTGGTGATGCAGGGGCAATGGGTGGTAATGATTCAAAAGAATTTATGGCAATTTCTGATATTGGTGAAGATACGATTGTTTATTCTGACAAGAGTGATTACGCTGCCAACTTGGAAATGGCGAAAAGTTTGAAGACATATAAAAATTCACATGAAGCCATTAAAGAAATTGAAAAAATTGAAACACCTAATGTAAAAACAATTGATGAACTAGCAACATTCATCGAAACGGCCAGTGATAATTTGATAAAATCATTATTATTTATTGCTGATGAAAAACCAGTTATGGTTTTAATGCGTGGGAATGATCTATTAAATGAAATTAAATTAAAAAATGCATTGAGTGCTGACTTTTTACGTATGGCAAAAGAATCAGATGTTGCTGACGTATTAGGTGCTGAATTTGGTTCACTTGGACCTGTCGGCGTTTCAGAAGATGTCATGATTATTGCTGATGAAGGTATTAAAGGCATGATTAATGTGGCAGTCGGTGCTAATACAACAGGCTTCCATTTTTTGAATGCTAATATTGATCGTGATTATCGTGTGGACGAATTCACAGATTTACGTTTGGCTCAAGAAGGTGAAGTGTCACCTGAAGGCGAAGGCGAGTTGAAATTCACTAAGGGAATTGAGATTGGTCATATTTTCAAAATTGGCACACGTTATTCTGAAGCATTAGGTGCTAATATTTTAGATAATAATGGTCGCGAAAAACCAGTTATCTTAGGTTGTTATGGAATTGGCGTTAGTCGATTACTTGCTGCTATTGCTGAACAACAAGCGGATGAAAATGGATTAGTATGGCCTAGAAGTATTGCGCCTTACGATGTGCATGTTATTCCAATTAATGCTAAAAATGATGAACAAATGGCTTTAGCCAATGAAATTGATAAAAAAATGACTGAAAATGGTTATAAAGTATTGGTTGATGACCGTAAAGAACGAGCAGGCGTTAAGTTTGCTGATTCAGATTTAATTGGGTTACCCGTTCGAATTACGGTTGGTAAAAAGGCAGCTGATGGTATCGTTGAAGTGAAATTACGCCGAAATGGTGAAACCATTGAAGTGACGAAAGATGAATTAGAAAGTTCTATTTCAATTTTACTTAAAGAAGAAAATCAAAACTAGTTAAAGAGGATTGAGTTCAAAATAAAATTTTGACTCAATCTCTTTTTCATTTTTAGAAAAGGAGTTAATCATTTGTCGCTTAATAATAAAGAATTATTCAATAAACTATTAGAACAGATTCATTTTCAGTCCAGTCAAGAAAATAATGAAATTCTGAAGTTAATCGAAATTTCGACTGTTACTGTTCATGAGAAATCTAAACAATGGGAATTTAAATTAATAACACCTGAAATTCTACCATTTTCACTGTTTAAGGATTTAGAAGATCAAATTGCGATGACGTTTAAAACGATTGCAAAAACAAAATTAACAGTTCAAGTTGAGCAACCGCAATTAACGAACCAATTGCTTGGTGATTATTGGGCGTGGACGGTTCAAAATAGTGAAGCTAATTCTTCATTAGTTCAGGAACTTTTCCACGGTAATGTGCCTTATCTTGATGATAATCGTGTGATGTTAATGGCTGAAAATGAAATTGTTAAAACCTTTTTAACTGGTCAAGCACTTGGACCAATTGAGGCTGCATACCAAATGGTCGGATTTCCACAGATGACGATTAACACGTTATTGGATGAATCAAAATCACAAGAAAAAATAGAAGAAATTAAACAGCGAAAAGAAGCACAAGATGCCATAATGATGCAAAAGGCAACTCAAACGATTCAGAAGCAAAATGAGAAGAAAAAAGCTGATTCTCAAACGACGATTAGTGGTCCTGTTCAAATGGGTAAAAAAATTAGTACCAAAGAACCTGCAAAACGAATGGTTGAAATTGTTGAGGAAGAACGTTCAGTTATTATTGAAGGTTATATTTTCTCTAAAGAAATTCGAATACTTAAATCTGAACGTCAATTGATGATTATTAAAATGACGGATTATAGTTCATCTATGACAGTTAAAAAGTTTTCTCGTAACGAAGAAGATGAAGCGATGTTTGCCGCTATTCAAGAAAAAGAATGGGTTCGGGTTCGTGGTGCAGTGCAAGAAGATAACTTCATGCGAGATTTGGTTGTGAATGCTTATGATATTAACCAGGTTGATCATCAAAGTCGTCAAGAAACAGCTCCAGATGATGAACGACGAGTTGAATTGCATTTACACTCAAATATGAGTCAAATGGACGCGACAAATTCAATTACAGATTACGTCGAACAGGCTAGCAAATGGGGACAAAAAGCTATTGCAATTACGGATCATTCTGGATTACAAAGTTTTCCTGAAGCACATTCAGCTGGTAAAAAAAATAAGGTTAAAATTTTATATGGCGTTGAGGCAAACGTTGTTGATGATGGTATTCCGATTGCATTTAATGATAAAGATGTGAATTTAGAAGAAGCAACTTATGTGACATTTGATACGGAAACAACGGGTTTGTCTGCTCGATTTGATAAAGTCATTGAATTAGCTGCCGTTAAGATGAATAAAGGTAATGTCATTGAAGAATTTGATGAATTTATTGATCCAGGTCATCCATTATCTGAAACGACCACTAACCTAACGTCAATTACGGACGAAATGGTTCATGGGTCAAAATCTGAAGAAGAAGTTTTTAAACTATTTAGAGAATTTTCAGAAGATAGTATCTTAGTTGCTCATAATGCTAGTTTTGATATTGGTTTTATGAATACTGGATATGAACGTTACGGGATGGAACCCATGCAAAATCCAATTATTGATACGTTAACATTGGCAAGATTTTTACATCCGGAATTAAAAGGCTTTAGATTAAATACGCTTGCTAAAAAGTTTAATGTTAATTTGGAACACCATCATCGTGCCATTTATGATGCTGAAACGACAGGTCTCTTATGTCATCTATTTCTGAAAGATGCTAAAGAACGATTTGATATTGAATCGCATATTCAATTAAATGACCATATGGGAGAACACGGTGCTTATAAACAAGCGCGACCATTTCATGTTACGTTGCTTGCAACAACCCAAGCTGGTCTTAAAAATATGTTTAAATTAGTATCAACTTCTATGATTGATTACTTTTATCGGATGCCGCGGATTCCTCGAAGCGAGTTGAACAAATATCGCGAAGGGATTATTGTTGGTTCGGCGTGTGATTCAGGTGAAGTATTTACAGCCATGATGCAAAAAGGGATGGAAGAGGCTAAGGAAAAGGCGAAGTTCTATGATTATTTAGAAATTCAGCCTAAAGCCTTGTATGAGCCCTTAATTCATCAAGAATTAATTAAAGATAATCAAAATTTAGAAGAAATTTTACAAAATATGGTTGATTTAGGGCACGAAATGGATAAACCTGTTGTTGCAACTGGAGATGTTCATTATTTGAACCCTGAAGATGGTATTTATCGTAAAATCTTGATTAATTCAATGGGTGGTGCCAATCCGCTTAATCGTTCTATTTTACCTGATGCACATTTTAGAACAACAGGCGAAATGTTAGATGGCTTTCAATTTTTGGGTGCAGATGTTGCTAAAGAAATTGTGGTAACCAATACGAATTTAATTGCTGATATGATTGCTGATGATATTTCACCAGTTAAAGATCGATTATACGCACCGAAAATTGATGGTTCTGAAGAAGAAATAAAGCAGTTGACGTATACCCGTGCTCATGCACTTTATGGGGAAGAACTACCTGATACAGTTGTTAAACGGATCGATAAAGAACTGACAAGTATTATTGACAACGAATTCTCAGTTATTTATTTGATTTCGCAAAAATTGGTTCATAAATCTAATAAAGATGGTTATTTGGTGGGGTCCCGTGGATCTGTTGGATCAAGTTTTGTTGCAACTATGACTGGGATAACAGAAATTAATCCATTACCACCTCATTATCGTTGCCCAAATTGTAAGTATTCACATTTTTATGAAAAGGGTGAATATGGATCTGGTTTTGATTTACCAGACCAAGACTGCCCTAAATGTGGGACACCTTTGGATAAAGATGGGCATGATATTCCATTTGAAACTTTCCTTGGCTTTTACGGGGATAAAGTTCCCGATATAGATTTAAATTTTTCGGGTGATTATCAAGCAATCGCCCATAATTATACGAAAGTTCTTTTTGGTGAAGACTATGTTTTCCGGGCAGGAACTATTGGAACTGTCGCAGATAAGACAGCTTATGGTTACGTTAAAGGCTATGAGCGTGATACTGGTGCAACGTTCAGAAATGCTGAAATTGATCGATTAGCTAAAGGATCAACTGGGGTTAAACGGACGACTGGGCAACATCCTGGTGGTATTTTAGTTGTGCCAAATTATATGGATGTTTATGACTTTTCGCCTATTCAGTATCCGGCTGATGATTCAACTTCAGAATGGAAGACGACTCATTTTGATTTCCATTCTATTCATGATAATATTTTGAAATTGGATATTCTTGGTCATGATGATCCTACTATGATTAGAATGTTACAAGATTTATCAGGTGTTGACCCAAAAACAATCCCTACGGACGATAAAGGGGTTATGCAGATATTCCAAGGTCCTGAAGTACTTGGTGTGACTAGCGACGAGATTTTCTCAAAAACGGGTACATTAGGCATTCCAGAATTTGGAACGAGATTCGTTCGAGGAATGTTAGAGGAAACAAAGCCTAAAACGTTTGCTGAATTACTAAAAATTTCTGGTTTATCACATGGGACAGATGTGTGGTTGGGCAATGCCGAAGAACTGATTTCCAATGGGACGATTACGATGCCTGAGGTTATTGGTTGTCGTGATGATATCATGATGGGACTCATTCACATGGGTATGGAAGCAGGTAGTGCTTTCAACATTATGGAAGGTGTTCGAAAAGGAAAAGGTATTTCTGACGATTATCAAACTGAAATGAAAGAAGCAAAAATTCCTGATTGGTATATTGGCGCTTGTCTGAAAATCAAGTATATGTTCCCTAAAGCACATGCTGCAGCCTACATTTTAATGGCATTGCGGATTGCTTATTATAAAGTTTATTTTCCAATGTTATATTACTGTGCTTATTTCAGTGTGAGAGCCGATGATTTTGATTTAGTTGCAATGTCACACGGTAAAGATGCTGTGAAAAAGGCAATGAAAGAAATTACTGATAAAGGGATGGAAGCATCAACAAAAGAGAAAAACTTGTTGACTGTTCTTGAATTGGGAAATGAAATGCTTGAACGTGGATTTGAATTTGAAATGATTGATCTAGATAAGTCAGATGACTCAAACTGGTTAATCGAAGGTAATAAATTAATTGCGCCGTTTAGAGCCGTACCAGGTCTTGGTAATAATGTTGCTAAGCAGATTATTGCTGCTCGTGAAGAGCGTCCATTTTTATCTAAAGAAGATTTAGCTAAACGTGGTAAAGTGTCTAAATCTTTAATTGAGTATATGACGGAAAACAACGTCTTGAAGGCATTGCCAGATGAAAATCAATTATCCATTTTTGATGATGTCTTTTTTTAAAGGGATTTGATAAAAGTGATAACTAGGCAGTTTGTTGATGTTTTCATAAAATTATGCTATATTAAAGAAAGTATTTTGATATCTTGTTTGAGTGAGCAGCGATGCTCACTCTTTTTATTGGAAAAATGTAAGGAGGGTAACGTGTGAGTACTGTTATAGAGACTGTCACAGAGCTAGTTCAGCCAATTGTTGATGAACAAAACATTGAATTGGTTGACATTGAATTTGTTAAAGAAGGCCCAAGTTGGTTTTTAAGAGTTTACATTGATAAACCTGAAGGCATTAAAATTGAAGAATGTGCCGCTGTCAGCGATATTTTAAGTGAAAAATTAGATGAGATTAATCCTGATCCAATTCCACAGGCCTACTTTTTAGAGGTTTCATCACCTGGTGCTGAAAGACCTTTGAAAAAAGAAAAAGATTATGAAAGAGCCGTGAATGAATACGTCAACGTGTCATTATATGAACCCATTAATGGTGCTAAGATTTTTCAAGGGACATTAAAAGAATTAACGTCAGATGAATTAACTATTGTTTATATGGATAAAACGCGTAAGAGAACGCTTGTTATTCCTCGTAAAAAAATTGCTAAGGCACGTTTAGCTATCAAATTTTAAACAGTCTTTTATAAAGGAGCAAATTAAAGATGAGTAAAGAACTATTAAGTGCACTAACGGTGCTGGAAGAAGAAAAAGGTATCAAAAAAGAAGTTATTATTGATGCTATTGAAGCAGCCCTTGTTTCAGCATACAAACGTCATTATAATCAAGCACAAAATGTCGAAGTAGAATTTGATTCAAAAAAAGGTAATATTTCAGTTTATGCTGTCAAAGAAGTTGTTGAAGAAGTCTTTGATTCACGTCTTGAAGTGAGTTTGAAAGATGCTTTAGAAATTAACAAAGCTTACGAAATCGGCGATTCTATTCGCTTTGAAGTAACGCCTAAAGATTTCGGCCGAATTGCTGCACAAACTGCTAAACAAGTAATTATGCAACGTGTTCGTGAAGCTGAACGTAGTATTGTTTATGATCAGTATATTCAATATGAAAACGAAATTGTTAGTGGTGAAGTAGAACGCCATGATAATCGTTACATTTATGTAAACTTGGGTAAAGTAGAAGCAGTTTTAGCTAAAATTGACCAAATTCCTGGTGAAAGCTTTAATCCACATGATCGAATAAAAGTTTATATTACAAAAGTTGAGAATGCTGCTAAAGGCCCTCAAGTCTTTGTTAGTCGTTCACATCCTGATTTGTTAAAACGATTATTTGAACAAGAAGTTCCTGAAATTTATGATGGAACAGTTGAGATTGTGTCAATCGCTCGTGAAGCTGGTGACCGTGCTAAAGTTGCTGTTCGTTCAAATAACCCAGATATTGATGCTGTGGGGACTTGTGTTGGGCCTAAAGGTCAACGTGTTCAAACAATCGTTAATGAATTAAAAGGCGAAAATATGGATATTGTTGAATGGAATGAAGATCCTGCAAAATACATTGCAAACGCATTGAACCCTGCAGAAGTTGTTAATGTTATATTTAATCCTGAAAATGACCATGCTTGTACAGTTGTTGTGCCAGATCACCAATTATCATTAGCAATTGGCAAAAAAGGTCAAAATGCCAGATTAGCTGCAAAATTAACGACGTTTAAAATTGATATTAAATCTGAATCTGATATGGTTAATAGTAGTGAAGCAGAACCAGTTTCTGAAACAAACGAATAAGCCGACCAAAAATTGATCGGTAATTGATTTGGAGGCAATTTAGAAATGATTAATCGTAAAATTCCAATGCGAAAAGATATTGTTACAGGTGAAATGAAGCCTAAAAAAGAACTTGTTCGTGTTGTAAAAAATAAAGAAAATGAAGTATCGTTAGATCCAACTGGTAAAAAGCCAGGACGTGGTGCTTATATTTTTCTTGATGTAGATGTGGCAAAAAAAGCAAAAAAAGAAAGAACGTTTAATAAAGCGTTCGGTATTAAAATTGACGAGTCGTTTTATGAAGAGCTTGTCGAATATGTTGATCACCAAGTAGCTAGACGAGAATTATTTAAAGATGAAAAATAGTCAAAAATTCTTACAAATGCTGGGCTTGACCAGACGCGCAGGTATGCTGGTAACTGGTGAAGGATTAGTATTGAATGCAGTCAGAAAAAATAATGCCAAGTTGGTAATTCTTTCTGAAGATTGTGGACAAGCGACTTTAAAAAAAGTAACAGATAAGTGTAACAGTTATAATGTGAAATTATATGTTGGCTTTTCAAAAGCCATTTTAAGCGAAGCCGTTGGACAACAGCGCACGGTTTATGCTATTACCGATAAAGGTTTTAGCAGAAGGATGTGTGACTTAATGGATATATAGAAGGAGCATGCAAATATGGGAAAAAAAAGAATTTATGAATTAGCTAAAGAGCTAGATTTAAATACAAAAGATATTATTGATTTCGCAACGACTAAGGGTTTTGATGTGAAAAATCATATGTCAACTATTGGGGACAATGAAGAACGTCAAATTCGTGATAACTTTAAAAAGGGTGCAGCAAAGAAACCTGTTACAAAAGTTGCCCCTAAAGCAGCAACAAGTAAACCAGTTGTAAAAAAAGCAGTACAACCAGCAGCAAAGACGACAAGTCACAAGCCTGCTGCTCAAAAAACAACACAAGCAACATCAAAACCAGCAGCAAAGACAACTAATGCTGCACCAAGAACAACAAGTGATAAACCTGCAAATCGTCCTCAAAATAGTACGCAATCAAGTGCTAGAACAGCTAATAACGGTAACGCTAATCAGCAAGGACGTTCGAGATTTAATAATAATAACCGTTATGGGAATAATCCTTATAACAAACGTAACAGAAATAAGAAAAATCGTCGTTCAACGACACCAAAACCACCAGTATCACCTAGAAAAGATAAACCATTACCAGAAATCTTATTCTATAATGATGCAACAAATGTGGCTGAAATCGCTAAAAAAATTCATCGTGAACCAGCAGAAATCATTAAAAAATTATTCATGCTAGGTGTTATGGTTAACCAAAATCAAACACTTGATACAGATACAATTGAAATTTTAGCATCTGAATATGGAATCAAGTCAGAAGCTAAGGTTGATGTTGATGTTGCTGATATTGATAAATTGTTTGATGCAGAAATTAGTAACGAAGATAATCTTGTTTCAAGACCACCAGTTGTTACAATCATGGGTCACGTTGATCATGGTAAGACTACTTTACTTGATAAATTACGTCATACACATGTTACTGATGGTGAAGCCGGTGGTATTACACAACATATTGGTGCTTATCAAGTAAGACATGATAATAAAACAATTACATTCTTGGATACACCAGGACATGCTGCATTTACGAATATGCGTGCTCGTGGTGCTGATATTACTGATATTACAGTTTTAGTTGTTGCTGCTGATGATGGGGTTATGCCTCAAACAATCGAAGCCATTAATCATTCTAAAGCTGCCAATGTTCCTATTATTGTTGCAGTTAATAAAATTGATAAACCTGGTGCAAATCCTGCCCATGTTACAGAACAATTAGCTGAATATGAATTAATTCCTGAAAGTTGGGGTGGTGACACTATCTTCGTCGAAATTTCAGCGAAGACCGGTGAAAACCTTGATGAATTGTTAGAAATGATTTTACTTGAAGCTGAAGTTCTTGAATTGAAAGCAAATCCAAAACAAAAAGGGATTGGTTCTGTAATCGAAGCTCGTCTTGATAAAGGCCGTGGTACAGTTGCTTCATTACTTGTTCAACAAGGGACTTTAAAAGTTGGAGATCCAATCGTTGTTGGTAATAGTTTTGGACGTGTCCGTACTATGACAAATGATAAAGGTCGTCAAGTCAATAAAGCTAAACCCGCTACGCCAGTTGAAGTTACTGGTTTGAATGATGTTCCAGGTGCTGGTGATCGTTTCGTTGTCTTTGATGACGAAAAGACAGCTCGTGCAGCTGGTGAAGAACGTGCTAAACGTGCTTTAACAAAAGAACGTGGAAATGTGACACATGTGACACTTGATAATTTGTTTGATTCACTTAAAGAAGGCGAATTGAAAGAAGTTACTGTTATTATCAAGGCAGATGTTCAAGGTTCAGTTGAAGCTCTTGCAGGTAGTTTGAAGAAAATTGATGTTGAAGGCGTTCGCGTTGACATTATTCATCAAGCTGCTGGTGCAATTACTGAAAGTGATGTGACTTTAGCAGAGGCAAGTAATGCAATTATTATTGGGTTCAATGTTCGCCCAACACCTCAAGCTAAAATTCAAGCACAAGCTGATGAAGTTGATATTCGCTTACATCGTGTTATCTATAACGCGATTGAAGAAATTGAAACTGCAATGAAAGGGATGCTTGAACCCGTTTACGAAGAAAAAATTACAGGTCAAGTTGAAATTCGTGAAACATACAAAGTTACAAAAGTTGGTACAATCGGTGGTGCTTATGTCACTGAAGGTTACATCGAAAGAGATAGTGGCGTTCGTTTAATTCGTGACGGAATTGTGATTTATGAAGGTAAATTAGCAAGTTTGAAACGCTTTAAAGATGACGTTAAGATGGTTAAACAAGGTTTCGAATGTGGTGTCATGATTGAAAAATACAATGACATTAAAGAAGGCGACCAAATTGAAGCCTACGTTATGGAAGAAGTTCCAGTTAAATAATTCATAACAACTATTAGGAGGATATGAAATGACACAACATTATCGTGTGGGTCGTTTATCACAAGAAATTCAAAAAGAAGTTAATGACATTCTTTTAAAACGAGTGAGAGATCCTCGTGTTGAAGGTGTTACAATTACGGGTGTAAATGTGACTGGTGATTTACAACAGGCGACAATTTACTACAGTATTTTGTCAAATATGGCATCAGATGCACAAAAAACACAACGTGGTTTAGAAAAAGCTTCTGGATTAATCCGTGGTGAACTTGGATCAAGACTGTCAATTTACAAAACACCAGAATTAGCTTTTGTGAGAGACGAGTCAGTACAATATGGTGACAAAATTGATCAATTGCTTAAGAAAATAGATTCTGAATATTAATTTAGAAAGTCTGACAATGTTGGTTATTCAACATTGTCAGACTTTTTATTTTGAATTTCACACATATAATAACGTATTTAGTTAGCTATTTTGTAAAAATTTTAGGTTCTTCGTCAACTGTTGTTGGTGAATGATATTATGAAGGTTCTAATCACTTAGTGATTAGGCCTTTTTTTGTATGAATCTTAAGGGTATAAAATATTCTGATGCGAAATCTATAAAAGTTTCTAAAACCAAAACTAACGCGTTTAATGACCTTTATTTTATTATTTGTGCCTTCTAAAGGACCGTTAGAATAATGATGATTAAAGGTATTTTTAATTTCAAAATGGTGAAGAAACAACGTTTCAATACTTTTAGTCATTTCTTCGGAACAACCTTCGGTGTTTTTAATTGCTGAATCATAGGACTTCCAATCTTTTAGGTGAAGGGCTGATCTAATTTGGTTCATGAGTTCATATGCCTTTTTCAATTCTGGATTTAAACTTAGTAAATGGTCAATGATATCAATTTCTGTTGTTAAGTATGGAAAGTAGGTCCATTTTTTAAAATTCTTGTAATCCAGATTTTCAGCCGGTTTTAATAGGAGCTTCCAGTAACGTTTTAGGGCCTTATAGTCTTGTGATGATGTTGGCAGTTCTTTCATAAGTTTGATTCTAGTTTTGGTGAATCCACGATTCACTGAATTGATAATATGAAATTTATCGATAATAACAATCGCATTAGGAAAGATTTCTTTGGCTAGTTTAGGATAGGTATAATTCATATCAGTCACAATAATCTTCACGTTTTTTCTAGCTGTAGCTGAATAACGATAAAAATAGCGTTGTATTTGGTAGAGTCGTCGACAAGATAAAAAATCGATTAATTCATGATTACTAGCATCCATAAATTCAAAACTCATGGCATCTGTAGCAGATTTAGTACTCTTGACTTCGTCAAGGAGTAGAACATTGGGTAAAAATTTATAATTAGGTTTAAAATCCCGTTCAGAGGCCATGAGAATACGACCTACAAAGGAATCAGAAGTCGAAATTTCATCAGCAATGTGAGTTAAAGAAACGGGTTCTGTCAATTTAGTTAAACAGAGTTTTCTAGAAGTATTGGAAATCGTACAGTTCTTAGGGACTGCACTAGTTTGAGCTAAAAAGTATGATTGACACTCGTTACATTTAAAATATCTGCGTTTGAGAGACAAAATAATATTTTTTCCTAATACCTTAGGATAACGAATGGTTGTTTGACGCCAACCATACTTAATTATCTGACCTTCGTGCTTAATACCGCAGTTGGGACAAGCCTTCGGCTGGTAATCGAGAATACCGTTAAACCTGGTGACACCATCATTAGATGTCTCATAATCAATAATCATTAGATTATTGTCTTCTATTCCAAGCCAAAATTTAGTATGATTAGACATGCGGAGATTCCTTCTTTCTTATTAATTCATCTGTGGTGGTTGAACGATAATGGATTTGGATAAACCGTACCCAAAAGTCTTATGGCTTTTGGGTCTTTTTTTGTCATTATACAAAAAAACTGTTATTAGTAATAGAATTAATTTCTATTACCAACAACAGATATTGTAGACCCAAATTTTAATAGTGTATTGTTTACAATATCCTAGTTTTGATGATTATGCTATACTATTAAAAGTATATTAACGGAGGTAGGACAATGGACGGAATTATTCCACTATTTAAAGAACGAGGTATGACTAGTCACGATTGTGTTTTCAAATGCCGTGGTATTTTTCAAACAAAAAAAGTGGGCCATTCGGGCACTTTAGATCCAAACGTTGATGGTGTTTTACCAATTTGTATTGGTAAGGCAACAAAAACAGTAAACTATTTGATGAATTCTGGTAAAGTGTATACGGGTGAAATTACGCTTGGGTTTTCCACGGAAACTGAGGATTTAGATGGTGAAACAATCGAAGAAAAAGATATTCTTGAACCATTTACCGCTGCTGAGATTGATGCTGTTATGGGTCAAATGACTGGGACAATGATTCAAATTCCACCAATGTTTTCAGCTATTAAAGTTAATGGGCGTCGATTGTATGATTATGCGCGTAAAGGTGAAACAGTTGAGCGTCCGGAACGAGAAATTACGGTTACATCGTTTACGCAAACAAAGCCTGCAGAATATGATGCTGAAATTAAAAGACAAAAAATTTATTTTGAAGTTGCATGTGGTAAAGGAACTTATGTGAGAACGTTAGCAGTTGATCTTGGGAAAAAATTAGGTGTACCTGCTGTTATGTCTGATTTAACTAGATTAGAAAGTGGCGGTTTTAAAATTGATAAGGCCTTCACATTGGCGCAATTAAATGAAGCCAAAGACAACGGAATGTTAGAATCATTATTGTATCCAATTGATGCTGCTTTAACAGCATTTAAAAAGTATGAATTAACTGATGAACAATGGGCAATTGTTCGAAATGGTGGGTTTTTATCGGTTAATTCGTTTAATAATGAATCAATAGTTGCGTTAGTTTATGAAAATAAAATTAGATGTTTGTATAAATTGAATAATGAAAATCATCGTTATCAATCTGAAACAATGTTTGATTTAGGATAAAGGAAGTTAGTGTGACATGAAAGTTATTTATTTAACTGAGCCATATAATCCCACAGAAATTGACAGTGATGCTATTTCACTTGCCATGGGTTTTTTTGACGGTGTCCATTTAGGACATCAAAAAGTGATACAAACAGCTAAGAAAAAAGCTGATGAAAAGAATATTAAACTTGCGGTGATGACTTTTGATAAACATCCGTCGGTTCAATTCCAAAAAACACCTGAACAAAGTATTAAATATTTAACGTCTATGGAAAAGAAAATTACATTAATGGAAAAATTGGGCGTTGATATTTTTTATGTCCTGACATTGAATGATAATTTGGCAAATTTAGCGCCACAAGCGTTTGTTGACAAGTATATGATTGCTTTACATGCAAAAATTGTCGTTGCTGGATTTGATTATACTTATGGTAAAAAAGATATCGCAAATATGGCTGTATTATCGTCATATGCCCAACAAAAATTTGAAATTGTAACTGTGCCAGAACTAACAGCTGGTAATCAAAAGATAAGTTCAACTAGAATAAGGGCTGCAATTGATGCCGGACAAATGAACAGTGTTAATGAGTTACTTGGCTATGAATATGAGACGATTGGTGAAGTTGTTCATGGCGAAGCTAGGGGTAGAGAACTTGGCTTTCCAACGTTAAATTTGGCATTTAATAAACATATTCGAATTCCGGGACCTGGCATCTATGTGACAGAAGTTCAAGTAGATGATATTTGGTATCGAGGAATGGCGTCTATTGGTTATAATGTGACGTTCGGTCAGGGCCGTGAATTAACGGTTGAAATTAATTTATTTGATTTTAATGAAATGATTTATGGTAAAATTGTCACGGTTAAATGGTTAGCATATTTAAGAAGTGAAGTTAAATTTGATGGTATTGATGGCTTAATTGCACAATTAAATCAAGATAAAAAAAATACGAATGCTTATTTTAATTAACATGAATAAGCACTAATGACTGACTAAGTGGCGTCCATTTAGTTAGTCATTTTTCTTTTAAAAAAAATGAGTGCATTCCTTGACAATAATCCAAACATTTAGTATATTAATAGTTGTGTTAGCACTCAATAGTGTTAAGTGCTAAAAAGAGGTGATTGACCATGCTAACAGAAAGACAGATGTTAGTGTTAGAAGCAATTGTCAGAGTTTACACAGAGGTTGGTCAACCAGTTGGTTCTAAATCGGTTGTTGATTTTTTACCAATGCATGTTAGTTCAGCAACAATCAGAAATGAAATGGTGGCTTTGGAGAATAAAGGGCTTATTAAAAAAACGCATTCTTCTTCTGGTCGGATTCCGTCATTTCTGGGATATCGATATTATGTTGATCATATTGTTAAACCTGGGGTCGTGCCAGCAGCAGAATTAGTAAATATTCAGAATTCTCTTGGTGTTCACTTTCAAAAGATTGATGAAATTTTTGCGGAATCGACTAAGATTCTTTCAGATTTAACAAATTATACGGCGATTTCATTACGGCCTGAAACAGCGGAAAGCCGACTTGAAGGTTTCCGGTTGGTTCCATTAGGTAACCATCAAATTATGGCTATTCTTGTGATGAGTAGTGGTGTCGTTGAAAATCAAACATTTGGTATTCCTAGTTCAATCAATAGCTCCGATTTAGAGGCTGTTACGAGGTTGTTGAATGATCAATTAATTGGATTGCCTTTAGCTGAGGTATCAAAAAAGTTAAGGACAAGTATTCCAGTGATGTTGATCAATTATATGCGTCAACCTGATGGCATTTTAGATGTTTTAGGTAATATTTTGAAGCAAGCCACGCGTGAACAAGTTTTTGTTGGTGGCAAATCTAATATATTGGATTTTGCGGCTGATAGTAACGTGGATGAATTGAAATCACTATACGATTTAGTCGATACATCGAATAATAAGAATATTGGCGAGTTAATTGGGAGTCAAGGTAAACCCATTCAAATCAAGATTGGTGAAGAACTAACAAATCAATTACTTGATAACTATAGCCTTATATCAGCTAGTTATGATGTGAGTGACCATGGTCAGGGTGTTATCGCATTATTGGGACCAGCAAACATGCCATATTCGAAAATGATTGGATTGCTAGATGCGTTTAGTGATGAACTTGCAAAAAAATTATTAGATTATTATCAACGATTTGATAAATAAGAAAAGGGGTGTTGTGTGTGGTTAAAAATAACAAAGAAGATTTAGTTGAAGAAGACGTTGCACAAGAACAACATCAGTCAAATGAAACAACTAATCAAAATGATAAAAAAAGTTCTGTTACTGATAAAGTAAAAGAAAAATTTAGTAAAAAACCTTCTGATGCAGATAAGTTAGCTGAATTACAAGTTAGTTTGGATGCAATGGAGGATAAATATCTACGAGCAGAAGCCGAAATGGCAAACATGAACACGCGTTTCAAGAAAGAACAGGAACAACTCTTGAAATATAGCGGGCAATCATTAGCTAAGGATGTCTTACCCGTTATCGATAACTTAGAAAGAGCATTGGCTATTGAGGTTGATACTGAAAATAGTGAACAGCTTAAAAAGGGTATCGAATTAGTTTACAAAGATGCGCAAAAAGCATTAACTAATAATGGTGTTATAGAAATCGAAACGACTGATGTGATGTTTGATCCAACTGTTCATCAAGCTGTTCAAACAGTGCCTGCTTCTGATGATCAGAAAGCAGATACAATTGTTCAAGTCCTTCAAAAGGGATACAAATTAAAAGATAGAGTGTTACGTCCAGCAATGGTCGTTGTCGCTCAATAATATAAGAAGAGGTAGAGAAAATTATGGCAAAAATTATTGGAATTGATTTAGGAACAACTAACTCAGCTGTTGCTGTTTTGGAAGGTAAAGAAGCAAAAATTATTACAAACCCAGAAGGAAATCGGACAACACCATCTGTTGTTTCATTTAAAGATGGCGAAACTCAAGTTGGTGAAGTTGCTAAACGTCAAGCAATTACAAACCCTGATACTGTGGCATCAATTAAACGTCACATGGGTGAAGAAGGTTACAAAGTTGATATTCAAGGTAAATCATATACACCTCAAGAAGTTTCAGCAATGATCTTACAATACATCAAAGAATATTCTGAATCATACTTGGGTGAATCAGTAACCAAAGCTGTTATTACAGTTCCTGCTTACTTTAATGATTCACAACGTCAAGCTACAAAAGATGCTGGTAAAATTGCTGGTTTAGAAGTTGAACGTATTGTTAACGAACCAACTGCTGCAGCTTTGGCATACGGTCTTGAAAATACTGAAAAAGATGAAAAAATCCTTGTTTTTGATTTAGGTGGTGGTACATTTGATGTTTCTATCCTTGAATTAGGCGACGGTGTCTTTGAAGTATTATCAACAAATGGTGATACTCATCTTGGTGGCGATGATTTTGATCAAAAAATCATGGACTGGTTAGTTGAAAACTTTAAAAAAGAAAATGGCATTGATTTATCAAAAGATAAAATGGCAATGCAACGTCTTAAAGATGCTGCTGAAAAAGCTAAAAAAGATGTCTCTGGGATTACTAGTGCACAAATTAGCTTACCATTTATTACAGCCGGTGCTGCTGGACCTTTACATTTAGAAGCAACATTATCACGTGCACAATTTGATAATCTTACACAAGATTTAGTTGAACGTACACGTATTCCAGTTCAAAATGCTTTAAAAGATGCTGGTTTAACAAATGCTGATATTGATCAAGTTATCTTAGTTGGTGGTTCAACACGTATCCCAGCTGTTCAAGCATTAGTTGAAAAAGAAACAGATCACAAACCTAACCAATCAGTTAACCCTGATGAAGCTGTTGCACTTGGTGCTGCAATTCAAGGTGGTGTCATTACTGGTGATGTTAAGGATGTTGTTTTACTTGATGTAACACCACTTTCATTGGGTATCGAAACAATGGGTAGTGTCTTCACTAAGTTAATTGACCGTAACACGACAATTCCAACAAGTAAGTCACAAACATTCTCTACAGCTGCTGATAATCAACCAGCCGTTGATATCCATGTGTTACAAGGTGAACGTCCAATGGCTACTGATAACAAGACCTTGGGTCGTTTCCAATTAAACGATATTCCTGCTGCTCCTCGTGGAATCCCTCAAATCGAAGTTAAATTCGATATTGATAAAAATGGTATTGTTAATGTTTCTGCTAAAGATTTAGGCACAAACAAAGAACAAAAGATTACAATCAAGAGTTCAGGCGGTCTTGCAGAAGACGAAATTGAACGCATGGTTAATGAAGCTAAAGAAAATGAAGAAGCTGATAAAGCACGTAAAGAAGAAGTTGACTTGAAGAATGAAGTTGACCAATTATTATTCTCAGTTGATAAAACTTTAGAAGAATTAAAAGGTAAAGTAACTGAAGAAGAAATTAAATCTGCTGAAGATGCTCGTGATGCTTTGAAGAAAGCTCAAGAAGATAACAACGTTGAAGATATGAAAGTTAAGAAAGACGAATTAAATAAAATCGTTCAAGACTTAACGGTTAAATTATATCAACAAGCACAAGATGCTCAAGGTGAAGCCGGTGCTGAAGGCGCAGCTAAAGATCCTAAAGATGAAACAGTTGATGGCGACTTCGAAGAAGTTAACCCTGAAGACAAAAAATAATCTTTACTAAATTTTGAGTGTGATAGAAAGTCAAAGGCCTTTGGGACTTTGGCTTTTTATTTCATGTTAAGCATGGTATTCTATTTAGAGCAATAAAAACCAAAAAGGTTATTCGGAGGTACGGGAATGGCAGAGAACAGAGATCCATATGATGTACTTGGTGTGACTAAAGATTCATCACCTGAAGAAATAAAAAAAGCGTACCGTAAGTTATCTAAAAAATATCATCCAGATATTAACAAGGATGCTGGTGCAGAAGATAAATTTAAAGAAATTACTGAAGCTTATGAGACAGTTGGTGATCCGCAAAAGAAAGCTGAATATGATCAATATGGTTCAGCTGGCGCTCAAGGTGGTGGCTACCGAGGATTTGGTGGTCAAGGACAACAAGGTGGATTTGGCGGCGGTGGATTTGAAGATATTTTCAGTTCATTCTTTGGCGGTGGTGCTTCTCAGGATCCAACTGCGCCACGTGCAGGTCGCGATTTACAATATGAAATGACATTAACCTTTATGGAAGGTGTCTTTGGTAAGGAATCAACAATTAAATACAACCGTAAAAGCCTTTGTATTACTTGTGGCGGGTCTGGGGCAAAACCTGGAACTTCTCCAATTACGTGTCGTAAATGTGGTGGCCGAGGAACTATTCAAGTTGAACGTCGTACACCACTTGGCAATATGATGACTGAACAAGAATGTGATGTTTGTCATGGTACTGGTAAGGAAATTGAAGAAAAATGTGAGACATGTCATGGTTCAGGTCATACTGATGAAAGACATGAAGTTAAAGTAACTGTTCCTGCAGGTGTTGAAGATGGTCAACAAATGCGCTTACAAGGACAAGGTGAGGCCGGTGAAAATAACGGACCTTATGGAGACTTGTACATTATCTTTAGAGTACAAGCTAGTGGTAAGTTTGATCGTGAAGGTTCTGAGATTTATATCGATGTCCCAATTAGCTTTGTCCAAGCTGCATTGGGTGACGAAGTAACTGTCGAAACCGTTCATGGTGATGTTAAAATGAAAATTCCTGCTGGAACTCAGACAGGGACAACATTTAGATTACGTGATAAGGGTGCGCCTAAATTACACGGTAAAGGTAATGGTGATCAACAAGTTACCGTTAATATTGAAACACCTCGCAATCTTAAAAAAGAACAAAAAGAAGCTTTAAAAGAATTTGCTACAGCCAGTGGTAAAAATGTTGTTGGCGAAGGCAATTTATTCGATAAGCTAAAAGATCAATTTAAAGGTAAAAAATAACCAAATAAAAGATAGAATCGTCTTGCCGGATGAGTCTATCTTTTTTTGTATACGAACTACAATTGTGTTTAGCAGAGTTGATTGTTATAATCAAAAGAGATAGAAACAAGAAAGTAGGACGCTATTAATGGATTTTGAAGAAATGCAAGAGAGACAAAAACACATTCGTAATTTTTCGATTGTGGCACATATTGATCATGGAAAATCAACACTTGCGGATCGTATCCTTGAGTTGACTGATACAGTGACTAAGCGTGAAATGAAAAACCAATTATTGGACTCAATGGATCTTGAACGAGAACGTGGTATTACCATTAAATTAAATGCGGTTGAATTACATTATCTTGCTAAAGATGGTGAAACATATATCTTCCATTTAATTGATACACCAGGACATGTTGATTTTACTTATGAAGTTTCAAGAAGTTTGGCCGCTTGTGAGGGAGCTGTGCTTGTCGTAGATGCTGCTCAGGGCGTTGAAGCGCAAACGCTTGCTAATGTTTATTTGGCAATTGATGACGAACTTGAAATTTTGCCAGTTATTAATAAAATTGATTTGCCATCTGCTAATATTGAGATGGTTAAACAAGAAATTGAAGATATTATCGGGTTAGATGCTTCTGATGCTGTTTTGGCGAGTGCTAAAAAAGGAATTGGTATTGAAGAGATGCTTGAACAGATTGTGACAAAAGTTCCTGCACCAAGTGGTGACTTAAAGAAACCATTAAAAGCATTAATTTTTGATTCAATTTATGATAGTTATCGTGGTGTTGTGCTAAGTGTTCGATTGGTTGATGGTGTTGTTAAGCCAGGCGATACAATCGAATTAATGAATAGTAAGAAAAAATATGAAGTCACAGAAGTGGGTGTGATGTCACCCAAAGCGGTTGATCGTGATTTCTTAATGGCTGGAGACGTTGGTTATATTACTGCTGCAATTAAAGATATTCGAGATACACGAGTTGGCGATACGGTGACATTGGCAGATAATCCGGCAGCTGAAGCGTTAGAGGGTTATAGAGCTATTAATCCAATGGTTTACTGTGGATTATATCCCGTTGATAATTCAAAATATAATGAATTGCGTGAAGCACTTGAAAGATTACAATTAAATGATGCAGCTTTACAATTTGAACCAGAGACGTCGCAAGCTTTAGGTTTTGGGTTCCGTTGTGGATTCTTAGGGTTATTACACATGGACGTTGTCCAAGAACGTTTAGAGCGTGAATCTGGCTTAGATTTGATTACAACAGCACCATCTGTTATTTACCATGTTGATTTAACGGATGGTGAGAAGTTGATTGTTTCTAATCCTTCTGAAATGCCAGAGCCATCATCAATTAAGCAAATTAATGAACCTTATGTTAAAGCAAGTATTATGGTGCCTAATGAATATGTTGGTGCAGTTATGGAACTTTGTCAGAAAAAACGTGGTGTCTTTGACACGATGGATTATTTAGATGAATTCCGTGTAAATATTATTTATCACATGCCTTTATCAGAAATTATTTTTGATTTCTTTGATAAATTAAAATCAAATACACGTGGATATGCCTCTCTTGATTATGAAGAAGAAGGCTATCGTCCTAGTGATTTGATTAAAGTTGATATCTTGTTGAATGGTGAAGCCGTTGATGCATTGAGCTTTATCGTTCATCGAGACTTCTCTTTTGAACGCGGAAAAGGAATTGTCAACAAATTACGGACGTTAATTCCACGTCAAATGTTTGAAATTCCGGTCCAAGCGGCAGCTGGTCAAAAAATTATTGCAAGAACAAATATTAAAGCATACCGTAAAGATGTTACAGCGAAGTTGTATGGTGGGGATCGAACACGTCGTATGAAGCTTTTGGAAAAACAAAAAGCGGGTAAGAAACGAATGAAACAAGTTGGTAATGTTGAAATTCCTCAAGAGGCGTTTATGGCTGTCTTGAAGATTGATGAAGAAGAGGAATCTAAGAAAAAATAAAGGTGTAAAAATAAAATAGGTATCATTTTAGCATTATAGTCAATTTGGATGGGCTATTGAGAAAATCAAATGAGGGAAACTATAATGGAAAATGATAAAAGTTGGACTTGGTATCATGAGCAATGGGGAACGCCGACTTATGATGATACTAAATTATTTCAGTTATTGATAATAGGCATTTTTCAGGTAGGTTTAAATTGGAAAATGATTGCGGGCAAAAAAGATGTTTTTGCAAAATATTTTTATAATTATGATATCAGTAAAGTTGCAGCAACTTTACCTGATGAAATTGAAAAAATGTTAATGGATACAAATATGATTAGAAATGAACGTAAAATTAAAGCGACTATTAATGATGCTCAAGCAATCTTATCTATTCAAAAGGAGTATGGTAGCTTTTCAAATTATTTATGGAAATTTGTTGATAACAAACCTTTAATTAATGATTACACTGAGCATGATGAGGTACCAACAAGTACTGAACTATCTAAATTAATTGCTGTAGATATGAAAAAGTATGGATTTACATTTGTTGGGCCAATTGTGATTTATATGTTTATGAAAGCCAGCGGTATGATTAAAGATAATGTATTAAATAAGTAAAAACGGCAACCAGATTATAAGTAAAATGGCTCTTCGTCAACTATTGTTGGTGAATAATATTATGAAGGTTCTAATCACTTAGTGATTAGGCTTTTTTTTGCTATATATCAAATAGTGTCGATGACTTCTCATCAACACTCAAAAGTATAGAACCGAATGTTTCTACTAGGATTTTTTATTGTATTCTAGTAAAGTGAACAGTTATGAATGAAATTAGAACATCTGATAGCATTGTTCTGTGCATCTAAGTGTATAAAAATAGTTTGTAAGATGGATTAAGAAAAGTAATGCATGTATTGCAGTATTATAGTATGTGTATAGAAATAGAGAGGAGGAAAAAAAACTAATTGAAAAAGAATTTTATTTAGAAGTAGAGATGCTAGATTTAGATGAAGTATCCGTAATTTCAGAAATAACGGCTAGTAGTGGTTCAACAAGCTGTTCCGCATCATCAACATTTGGTTCATGCTAATGTTTGGATGATTAGCGAAGGAAATAGAAATTTCTATTATTGTTGAAGGTACATAAGGAAGTATTAGTTTGTATCAATCTTGATAATAATCAATAATATCAAGAGTATATTCAGAAAAATTACTCCGATAAAAGCTATTATGAAGTGACTGAACTGTTTGGATTTAACGGTGGAATACATAAAAATAAAAAAGAGAATAGATATGTCAAGGATCAAGGATGAAACCAATGTTTATTGATATGACTGTACCAATCTTACTAAAGCATTTCATTAACGAAATCAAAAAATGAGAATAGCCATGAACCATTATTCTATATTGAAGAAGTTCTTCCAAAATTTAAAAATGATCTTAAAGAATATGTTGTTGAATAATACTATTGTTAACTAGGGGGTTGAATCATGCAGAATTATAATGTAAGAGTAGAAAAGTTGGAAAAGAGTTACGGAAAAAAGAAAATTTTAAAAGGAATTGATTTTACTGCTGAAAAGGGAGAAATTATTGGTGTAATAGGAAAAAACGGTGCAGGTAAATCAACATTTTTAGAGATTTTAATGACAATCAAGGATTTCGATGATGGTAAGGTAATAGTATTTGGAGAAAATTTGAAAGAAATTAATCAGGCCAAATTAAGAAAAATTAAAAATAATATCTCTGCAGTCTTACAACCAACACAATTTTATAAAAAATTAAAGGTGAAAGAATTACTTGATCTTTTTAGGTCTTATTATGGAGGAAAAGTTAACATAAATGAAATTATTGAAGAATTTGAATTAGGAGAACAGTTAAATACTTTCTTTGATAATTTATCTGGAGGTTGGAAACAGCGAGTTAGTTTGGCTATTGCTTTTTTATCAAAACCTAGCTTGATTATTTTAGATGAGCCTACAACAGGTTTAGATCCCTATATGCGCAATCTTCTATGGGAAAATATTACAAATTATATAAAGAAGAATGATAGTACTATTATTTTGTCAACTCATTATATGGATGAAATAGAGATGTATTGTGATAAAGTATTATTTCTTAATAATGGTGTGAACGAAGTATTTGATACACCAGAAAATATCTTAAAATCTGGTCACAAATCAATCAATAGTTTTTATCTTGATAAAATAACGAAATAGGAGAAATGGTATGTTATTGACACAAATCAAATATGACTTAAAGATGTTTTTTAGAGAATTATTTTATCTAGTATTTACAGTAGTGGTGCCGCCTGTAACTTATATTCTAATGGGGCAGATGTTTAGCGATGCAACGTATGACGGAGGAATGAACTATGTACAGATGTATACGCCATCATTTATTGTGCTAATTAGTTTTTCTGTAGTATTTTTTGCATTTGGATTTGATCAAGTGATGAATCGAGCTGCAGGTATTGAAAAAAGGATTTTTATTACTCCTATAACGGATAAAGTTTTACTATTGTCGAGTATTGCAAAATCTTTTATTATAGCTAGCGCGGGATTCTTTCTTATTACAATAATTGGTATTTTCTTCTATAATTTACAGCTTTCAATAGTAAATTTCTTGGTTTCCTATTTCAGCCTGCTAGTAGTTAACGTGTTCATGTTGGTGTACTCACATGCAATTTATTCAAACTTCAAAGAAGTGAAAACGGCATTAGTCATTTCTATCATCTTATTTCAAATTGTTATGTTTACCGGAGGTTTTTCAGTACCAGTGGAGAGTTTACCAAATTTTGTTAGGTATGTTTCATATGCAAATCCAATTTATCATTTAAACAAAGTATATGTTTCAATTTGGAATCAGACGTTTCAATTTAATCAGGATACAGTAGTGTCTATTGCGTATGCAATGACTCTTCTTGCTATTTCTTTAGTTATTATCAAATTAAATAATAAAAAGGAGTAATTGAAAATGATTATAAAAGCACGTAAAAATAGTATGTATTACTATGATAAACTGTTCTCAAAATTTTCTATAGCCAGTAGAAAATTTATAGTATAATAGCACTACCAAACAGTAAATGAGGGGTTCTATTGAATATAGTCTTAGTTATACAAGTTTTATTTTATTGTGTTTTTGCAGGTATATTATTGGAAAAGGAATTCTACAGTACGCGGAATTTAATAGTAGGAATAATTTTTAGTGTAGTTATGGTTTTTATGTATAGATATATAGATATTTTTGGTTCAGTATTGTTATTCTCTTTTAACATGGTTATGTTTAAACAAATTTATACTAAATGGATAGATGCTTTATATTCTGCGTCCGTAATAATGATCTGTATGACTTTAGGTGATCATCTAACAAGTTTTATTATGGAAAAAATTTTAAAATTTGATAGTATATTTTCACATGATCCTGAGACCTTCCAAAATTTATTATTACATCAAGTTATTGCAATCCTCATTGGTTTCTCATTGATAGTTGTATGGAAAAGAACAATCACTAAAATTATTGATCATGAAACAGATAATTTACAGTTAAAGAAAATTATAACCTTTATTAGTTTTTTTACCTGTATAATTTATTTTGCTATGATTGTATATGTTCGACTAGAGGGCAGTAGTAGCTCATTAGTGATGATAAACACATTGTACTTGTCTATTTATTTTCTGTTGTTTATTGTAAGTTTATTATTTTTGATAGCAGCATTCCGGAAAAGGGTTGAAATGAAAGAAAAAGAGGTTGAGTTGAATAGTATGAAGTCATATACAGATCAACTGGAAAAAAACTATACTGATATGCGACGCTTCCGCCATGACTATATTAATATTTTATCATCAATGTCAGAATATATTGTTAATCGTGACATTGATTCATTAGAAAATTATTTTAATAACAATATTATGCGTGTTAGTCAAGAAATTAAGATTAATGATTTTAAATTGCGAGATCTCTCTAATATTAAGATTCCTGAGTTGAAAAGTTTGATTTCATCAAAGGTATTAACTGCACAAGAACAGGAATTAGATATTACATTTGAATGTACTAATGCAATTTATCATGTAAATATGGATAGTGTATCGCTTTGTCGATGTGTTGGTATTCTATTAGATAATGCGATAGAGGCCGCAACTGAGAGTTCAAATACTGAAGTCCGAGTAGGGATTATTGTATTCGAACAGTCAGTATCATTTATTGTGTGGAATACGTTTAGAGACGAAGGGCACAAGCTTTTCAAATATTTTGAAAAAGGTTTCTCAACAAAAGGAAACAACCGTGGACTAGGTTTGAGCAATTTAAAGGAAATTCTAAAGAATGAAAGAAATGTTCAATTAGATACCCATATCGAACGTGGGCAATTTAAACAAGAAATAAAAATAATAAAGTGAGGGACTATAATGCTTGATATTTTTGTTTGTGAAGATCAAAAAGAGCAACGAGAAAAGATAGTTAAATATATAACTAACTATATTATGATTGAAAATTTAGATATGCGACTAGCTCTTGCAACTGCTAATCCAGAAGAAGTATTAGCATACTTAGAGGAAAGTGATAAAGAAGGCTTATATTTATTAGATATTGATTTGAAACATAAAATGAATGGAATTAACCTTGGAGCTGAAATTAGAAAAAAAGATCCAACAGGAGATATTGTGTTTATAACAACACATTCTGAAATGACTTATTTGAATTTTATTTATAAGGTAGCTGCCATGGATTTTATTTTTAAAGATAATTTTGCTGAAGTACAATCAAGGATTGTCAGTTGTTTACAAGTAGTTAATGAAAGAAAACAAACAAAAAATAAAGGTACGAATAGAAAATTTGTTCAAAAAATTGATGATAAAATTATCAGTGTTGACTACAATGAAATTATGTTTTTTGAATCTTCTAGGTTGCATAAAATAGTTCTTCATATGGATAATAGGCAGGTGGAGTTTTATGGAAAGTTAAAAGAGATAGAAAAAGAACATGGATTTTTTATTCGTTGTCATAATTCTTTTGTAGTAAATATTAATAACATTCAAGAAGTTGATTTTAAGAAAAAAGAAATTTTATTAAAAAATGGAGAGATTTGTTACGGATCTGCAAGAATGATTAAAACGCTACAAAAAGAGTTAGAATCAATTTGAATATAGTTTGATGTAGAAATTGAGGATAATATAGCTCGCAAAAGTCTCTTAAAACGCTATTTTTATAGTTATTTAAGCAAGTCAAAATATATCAAAAGTGTTTATTTAGATGGATAATACGTAATTTATTTTATAAAATATAACGCTAAAAATTCTGATTTCTTACGGGCATACCGGTATTTTTGAAATGGAAACGTTTGACTGTATAATTTTTGGTGTGGGTGAAGAAATTCACTCATGCTTTTTTTTATAAAAAAATAGAAATATGTGTCGCGTGCAAATAATTGCATCTGAACGGTACTTGATTTAAAAGATAAAAATATTACTTTTACAGAAGAATTTTGTATTGAGAAAGATATAAATGGTTTGGGAAGCAAAATCTATCCAGCTGTAATTAACACATCTGATTACTATTGTAGTGTTATAAATAAGTTATTTTCTATTATTGAACATAAATACTGTGTCGATTCTCCCAATGGTAAATAAGTAATATCAGTAGTTAATCATTTTATAGATTCGCTAACGTGCCAATTGAAAACTACTAAATTTTCATATAATCTGTAAGGATTAACAGAACGTTTGAACCGTTTGTTTAGTTAAATTAAAAAGCACCTCAAGTTAAGATTAATCATACCAATCTTAACTCATGAAATGCTTTTTTATATTGTATTATAGACTCAGTGCCAAAATCTGGTTGCCGGTTTTTTATGATGAAAAGGCTTCGTTATTTTGTATATAGACCATTTCATCATAAGAAATTTGTTCCCTCAACAGATTAGCCGTCGTAGGATTAATCAAATTTTGTTCCAATTGAAGTTGAACAAAATTATATTCTAATTGAAATGCGCTTATAAAGATATTATTTTGTAAAACAAGTTGAGTTTCAGTTGCGGACGATCGTCGGTGACGGATTGACAAAAATTGTCTAACCATTGTAACGGTCATTGAATTTTCACTTGTTGTAACAGAGGTTAGATAAGTAATCGCCGCTTGGTAACCAGATGCCTCCATTAAATTAAATTCTGCTCTAGTATTCTCTCCGGATGTCCCATAATAGTTCTTAAATGCCTTTTTTTGTTCCTCAGTAATTTGAGAAAGTATCTTTTTACGTTTCTTAATCGTATGACTTTTAAAAAAACGAAGGAAATAAAAAAATAAATGCATGATTAAATTTTTAAGTGAAAACCCACGTGTTGATTGATAGGTTGTTTCTAGGTATTTTTCGTACCAAATCCCCATTTTTTCAGAAACTTGGCCGCTGACTAATAGTTCATGTAGCACATTTTCTTCAATTTCTTGCGTTTTTTCTATTAATTCAAAAAATTTACTTCTTTCAGGTCGTTTTAAAAAGTTTTGTTGATTGTATAGTGTTTCAATGACTGTTTGTCGTTCTGGACTGGGCAGATTCGTAACATTAAGCTGTTCAACTGTGTAGACAACCATTTGAGAACGAATTTGACCAATATTTTCTAAAATAGTAATTTCGTTCTTTTTCGGAATGAGATGGGGTAATAGAAAGGTTGGAACCAACATGCTAATTAAAATGACGAGTGCAGATATAAAAATGATTTCATTTCTCATTGGGAATACAGACCCTGAATTTGTCGTTAAAGGTAATGAATATGCCATTGATAGTGTAATTGTTCCATGAATACCACTTAATGCAAAGGTAAAATCATCTTTTAATGAAGGCGTTTTTAATAAGAAATGAGACCAGAGAAGACGCATTAACGTCATAATAAAGTAAATGCCGATACTAATGGCAAATAAAATTAATGCATTGGATCCTGAGTTTTTTAATAAATCTGATGTAACAGTTGGTAATGTTAATCCTAAAACGACGAACACGAAACCATTCAAAGCATCTGTCAGCACTTTCCAAAGACTACTTGATACAAATTGTAATTTAGTCGAAGATAAACGTAGACGATCTTTTTGAACGCCATGAATTAAACCTGCAGCAACAACGGCTAGAATACCGGAACAACCTAGTTCTTCAGATACGAAATAAATTAGAAAAGGTGTGATGAGTTCGATAGGAATCATCACAGCCGTATCTTCAATATGCCAGCTTAGTAAGGTTAATCTTATTCTAACAAACACTAGCCCTAGTAATGCACCAATAAAAAGGCCACCAAAAAAAGATAGGCTAAAGGCACTTAAACCTTCATTTATAGAAAATGTGCCAGAACTGAAGGCAGTTAATGCCAAACTAAGACCAACAATACCAGACGCATCATTAAATAATGATTCATTTTCTAATATATTCATTGTAGATTCAGGAATCGGTAAATTTTTTGTTACTGAAGAAACCGCAACTGTATCCGTTGGAGTAACAATTGCTGCTAATGCAAATGCTAAGGTGAGCGAAAGAGCTGGGAGAATAGTGTGGGCTAAAAACCCAGTGACAATAATGGTTGCACCAACTAAAACAATTGCCAATGAAAGTGTGACTAAAATATTTTTAGCTAATGAGCGTCTAGATGTATTTTGAGCTTCATTAAAAATAAGTGGTGCGACAATTAGTATAAAAAATAGTTCTGGCTTTAATTCAAAATGTTGAAAATTTGGCAATAAAGATAAACCTAATCCAATACCAATCTGATAAAATGCTTGGGGAACTTTGGGAAACTTGATGGCAATCACATTTGCGATAACCACGCCACTAAGCAATAATAATATAGCAAATAGAGAATCCATAACTAAACCTCCGATGACTTCTTTTAGAATGGTCTCTATTTTAACACATGTCAGAATTTAACAACATAATAAAAAAGCTAAATTATTTTATATAATTTAGCTTTTACTTATTTATACGAATAAATTAATAATCATAACGCCAGCGAGTCCTGAAACGGAAACCACTGTTTCCAAGACTGTCCATGTGGCCAATGTTTCTTTAACGGTTAAATCAAAATATTCTTTGATCATCCAGAAACCTGCATCATTAACGTGAGAAGCAATTAAACTACCAGAACCAATGGCAATAACCATCAACGCTGGATCAACGCCCGTACCTGACATTAAACCACTAACTAGGCCAGCCGCTGTTAAAGCAGCAACCGTTGCGGATCCGAGAGAAACTCTTAGAAGGGCTGCGATTAACCAACCTAACAATAGGGGTGATAATGAAGAAGATTCAAACATCTTTGATATGACATCTGCGACACCACCATCAACAAGAACTTGTTTAAATGCGCCACCACCACCGATAATTAAAAGTAACATTGCGATTTGTTTAACAGCAACCTCAAGGGATGACATAATTTCTTTGACAGGGATTTTACGTGCGATACCCATCGAATAAATGGCAAATAAAAGTGAGAGAAGCATAGCAACACCAGGAGAGCCAATGAACATGAAAAATGAATCTACTGAGTTGGGATTTTTCGGTGTGATTCCTTTATTAACAATCATATCGTAGAACGTTGAGATAGCCATGATAACAACAGGAAATAATGATGTTAACGTACTGATTGCAAAACTAGGAGTTTCTTCAAGTTTGAATTCTTTTTGGGTACCTAGTGCACTTAAATTTCCTTTTTGCTTAAATGCTGAAGGAATATATTTTTTGGCAACCATAGCGAAAAGGGGGCCTGCAATTAACGTCACAGGAACCGCTAATATTAATCCGTAAATAAGAACCATCCCTACATTAGCATTTAATGCTGCTGCAATTGCTGTTGGTGCAGGATGTGGTGGTAAAAAGCCATGGGTAACTGAGAGTGCAGCTGCCATAGGAATGCCAAGATACAAGACAGAGATCCCTAATTCAGTTGCGATGGCAAAAACGATTGGAATTAATAGAACAATACCAACTTCGAAAAAGAGGGCAATACCAATAATGAATGATGCTAAAACAACTGCTAATTGAATCCATTTTCGACCAAATCGATTAATTAATGTTGTAGCAATTCGGTAAGCACCACCTGAATCAGCAACTAGTTTCCCAAGCATAGCACCGAAACCAAAAACTAAGGATAAATGACCTAATTGACTGCCGATACCATTTTCAATAGAAGCTGTGATTTTATCTAATGGCATCCCTAAGCTGATGGCAACAACAAACGATGTGATAATTAATGAAACAAAAGTATTTAGTTTAAATTTAATAATTAGTAAAAGTAAAAAAAGAATCCCGATAAATACAATTAAAAGTGGCATAATAACTTTCCTCCGATAATGCTAGATTTGATGGTAATGTTTTCGTTGGAAATCAGCAATATTTTTATATTCAGAACTTAATGATCGACTTAATCGAATAAAGATAGGCAACAGTTCACGATATACTTCAAAATTTTCTTTTTGTGGTTTATGAACATGCATTGAGCCAATCATATTTTCAACGGCAGATAAATCAGCAATTAAATGTAAACTTTGCATGCCTAAGACAGCTGCACCAAGACAAGAGCTTTCGAAACTCTCAGGAATTGTGACTTCTTGTTCAAAAATATCAGCTAATAATTGACGCCATAACGAAGACCGAGCGAAGCCACCAGTTGCTTGGATTCTTGTAGGACTCCCAGCAACTTCTTCTAATGCTAGCATAACCATATCTAAATTGAAGACGATTCCTTCAAGAACAGCACGAGCCATGTGGGCACGTGTGTGTTGGCGTGTTAAGCCAAAGAAAGAACCTCTAGCATCTGCATCCCAAAGTGGTGCTCGTTCACCACCAAGGTAGGGATGGAAAAGTAAGCCATCTGAACCAGCAGGTACTTTTTCTGCAATCTGAGTAATAACCTCATAGGGATCAATTTGCATTTGTTCAGCTGTAATTTTTTCAGGCGTAAATATTTCGTCTCTAAGCCAACGGAAGACGATACCACCATTATTAACGGGTCCACCAATGACCCATTTATTTTTGGTAAGAGCATAACAGAATAATCTGCCTTTGGAATCTGTTACAGGATGATCAATAACCATTCTGACAGCACCACTTGTACCGATGGTAACAGCTGCAACACCTGGATCAATCGCATTAACACCAAGATTTGAGAGTACACCATCACTTGCACCAACAATAAAGGGAACATCACGTTGAATACCAGTTGCTTTAGCAAATTGTTCATTCAATCCCGAGAGTTGATAGGTTGTTTCAACTAGTTCTGGTAATTGATCAGGGGTAACGCCAGCAACAGATAAGGCTTGTTCATCCCAATCTAAATTAAAGATATTAAATAATCCAGTTGCGGATGCCAATGAATGATCAATCACAAGACGATCGAACAATTGGTATAAAATATAATCTTTAATTCCGACAAAATAGGCCGCTTGATTAAATAAATCTGGTTTTTCATTCTTTAACCAAATTAATTTTGATAAGGGTGACATCGGGTGAATAGGCGTTCCAGTCTTAAGGTAGAGCTCATGGCCAATGCCTGATTCGTTTAAATCGTCACTCCATTTACTAGCTCTATTATCAGCCCAAGTGATTGAACGAGTTAAGAGGTTATGATTTTTATCGAGTAGTATTAAACTGTGCATGGCAGCAGAAAAAGAAACCCCTTTTAAATCAGTAGGATTTAAGTTTGCTTTTGTATTAACTTGAGCAATTGCTTTGGTTACGGCAGCATAAATTTCTTTAGGATCTTGTTCAGCCATACCGTTTTCTTCTTGGTAGAGTGGGTAACCAATATTAGCATACGCAATCACTGTTCCTTTAAGATCGTATAAAACTGCTTTTGTACTTGTTGTTCCAATATCAACACCAATTATATGTGGCATAATAAACTCCTTAAATAAATATTATTGTGGATAATAGTTCTGATAAATAATCTTAGTTAGCGTTTACATTATCTTCTTTAAAAGACTTTAAAGCAATTATTTTCCCTTATTTAAAAGTGAATAAGAATAGATAGAATGCTAAGCCAATTAATAAGATTGAAAAAATAAGTGCTAAAAAATTTTGCCGACGGTTACTAAGGTGTAATAATAAATTTAAACATGCCAAAATAATAATGTAGCCGCCAAATAGTATAAAAAAGGTAAATGTATCTGTAATAGGGTTCAAACAGATGAGTGAAAATAAGCCTAGGATTAACAACCAATTTCGACTATTTTTCTCCCAGGATAATGAACCAAAAAATAATGATGTATATGAAAATTGGCGATGGTTAGTTTTCATCGTTATAGAAATATAAATAATGGTTGTAAGGATGAACCAGATAAAAATAATGACTGGACCCAGATATAACATAAGTGAACCTCATTGAATTTAATTTTCTGAGAATAATGTTGATAATCTTGTCATGAATGTTGATAAAAATCTTTTGGTTTCAACGGCTACGGCAACATTTGTAGTGGCCTTGCTTGAATCTAATCGTGTTTCATCACCAATTGTTCGACCATTGAAAGGTGGTTTTGTATCAACTTTCATATTAATTGGTAGAGCAGTAATGAGAGAGGGATCGATTGCAACGGCTACGGCAAGGGGATCATGTAGGGCACAGCCGTCTAAATTTGTTTTTAAGTTTGCATAAGCTTCAATATAATAGTCAACAATATCTGCAAAGGCACGACCTGATGGCGTGTTAAGTTCACGCCATTGTTGTGTCTCTTTTTTTGTTAAAAGTGTTTTAAGTGTGACATCAAGACCTACCATTGTAAGTGGCAATTTGCTTTGGAAAACGGCATTAGCAGCTTCAGGATCTTGATTAATATTTGCTTCGGCAACAGCGGTTACATTTCCAGGGATAGTAAGTGCGCCACCCATTAAAACAACCTTACCAATTAATTTTTCAATTTCGGGTGCTTTCTTGATGGCCAATGATAAATTAGTTAGTGGGCCAGTAGGGACGATAATTAAATCTGACTGAAATTTTTTTGCAGAATTAATCATAAAATCAATACCTGACTCTGAAGCATATGACTGATTTGATGATGGGATGGTTACGTCGCCTATACCATTCATACCATGAATTTCTTGACTAATTTGCATAGTATCGAAAGATTCGGTTGTAATTGAATGCTTCTCACCAAGATAAACAGGGATGTTAGCGCGTCCTAATAACGAAAGTAGGTCCAAACTATTTTGGACACCCTCTAACATTTGTAAGTTACCGTATGAGCCGACAATACCTATTAAATCAATTTCATCACTTGCAAGTGCATAAGCAATAGCCATAGCATCATCAATACCAGTATCTAAATCCAAAATCATTTTCTTTCTTCCCATAAAATAAAACCTCCCCAATATTTTGATACCTTTAGTTTACCAAAAAAATCAATAAATTGTTATCGTTTACCTCTATAATTAATGCATGAATGGGTACAATGCTTTATAATAAACAATAAAGAACGAAACAATATTTAGCGCATTTAAAATTAATTTAAATATGGGGTGACGATATGGCACAAGAGACATTGTTTGATTACTTAAAGAAAGAATTACCAAGTATTGACTTTGATGGTGATATTGTGTTGGATTGGCAGAAAAAAGAGCATACGTTTACGGTGGATTTGACATTTTATGCTGAAAATAAATCGCAACAAGCAATCCTTGATATTGAGGGTGTTAACTCGGAATTACCAATTATTTCATTTGGAGACGCAATATTATTATATGATGAGGAACGCTTTGATCCAAAGGAAGTTGAAAGTGATTATCTAACAACGTTACCATTCCAAGGAAAATCTGGCTGGGAACGTTCAGAGGGGTCAGCTTTTATTAACTATTTACAGATTGTGCTAGATAATGGGCAAAGCGATTTATTAGACTTTTTGAATGATGATGACGCTAATTTCTTTGAATTAGATTGGTCAACTAGTGATTTTGAAAAAATTCAAAAAGCGCAAAGTACACAAAAAAGTATGCGTTTAGTCTATCCAAAATTTTAGGAGGATTTCAATTTGAAGTGGACAGAATTAAGTGTCTTAACGAGTAGTGAGGCTGTAGAAGCAGTTTCAAATATTTTAATTGAAAGTGGCGCTGAGGGTGTCCAAATTGATGACTCAAAGGATTTTGAAAAATTAAGACAGGATGAATCAGCTAGTTATGATTTTGAATCAGTTGAGCACCAGGTTGAAGGAGCCAAAATTTCTGCGTTCTTCCCTGAAACTATTTTTATGCCTGAAATAGTACCGACTATCCAAAGTCGTGTTAATCGGTTAGTTGATTTTGGCCTTAATCCTGGTAAAGGTGTGATTGAGTTAACTGAAGTTGATGATCAAGGTTGGGGTCTAGAATGGCAACAATATTACCATCCAGTTAGAGTGACTCGTTTCTTAACAATTGTGCCAAGTTGGGAGAACTATCAAACCGTTCAATCTGATGAAAAAGTGATTCGTCTAGATCCTGGAAAAGCGTTTGGGACAGGAACCCATCCAACTACGCGATTAGCGCTAACAGCGTTAGAACAAGTGATTCGCGGAAATGAATCTATGATTGATGTTGGAACAGGTTCAGGTGTTTTAAGCATTGCTGCCAAATACTTAGGCGTCGGTCATATTGATGCCTATGATTTAGATGATATTGCAGTAGATGCTGCGATTTTAAATTTTAATTTAAATCCAATTGCGGATGATATTCATGTCGCAGCTAACGATTTATTGAATGGCATCGATAAGAAAGTTGATTTAATTGTAGCAAATATTTTATCTGAAATTATTGTTCCTTTGATTCCACAAGCAGAAAAAAGCTTAAATCCAGGCGGTTATTTTGTGACGTCTGGAATCATCGCAGATAAAGTTAACTTAATTAAGACATCCTTATTAGATGGTGGATTTGAAATACAACAAGTTTTAAATCAGGGTGATTGGTTCTCAATTATTGCAGTTAAAAAGGATTTGGAAGGTTAGGTAGCAAGGATGCAAAGATATTTTTTAAAATCTGATGAGTTAATTTTAACAGATGAAGATTTTCATCATGCCATTAAAGTAATGCGTTTAGCAGTTGGTGATCAAGTGGAGCTAGTCAAGCAATCACGGGAAGTTGTCGTTGCAAAATTAGTACAAGTTACAGATGATTCTGCTAGTTTTGATTATCAAAAAACAGTAGAAACACGAGTTGAATTACCAATTAACGTGACAATTGCATCAGCTCTTTCAAAGAAAGATAAAGCCGATTGGATTGTTCAAAAGGGAACTGAAATGGGTGCAGATAATTTTGTATTTTTTAATAGTGATTTTTCTGTTGCTAAATGGGACCCTAAAAAGCAGGTTAAAAAAATTGAGCGATTGCAAAAAATTGCTAAAGGTGCTGCAGAACAATCCCATCGAACAATGATTCCAACGGTATCATATGCCAATAAGATTGAACAGGTGCTTCAGCAATCGTATGATATTCAGATTGTTGCCTATGAAGAGTCAGCTAAGCAGGGTGAAGTTAGTCAATTAAAAAAATCATTTGATTCGATTCAACCTGGTCAAAAGATGATTGCACTATTTGGTTCAGAAGGTGGTATTTCTGAAGCAGAAATCGATAAAATGTCTGTTGCTGGTTATAAAAAAGTAGGGTTAGGACCTAGAATTTTACGTGCTGAAACGGCGCCATTATACCTGTTAGCGAGTCTTTCCTTTTTTAGTGAATTAAGTTAAAATAAAAACAGAAGAAAACGAAATGAGGAAATTTTTTTGAAAAAAGTATGGAGTATGACTTCTGGATGGTATTTAGCTGTTAGTGTTGCTATTGGAATTGTAGTTCCAATGATATTGACTTTGGCAAATGCGAATGATGTCGTGAAAATTGGTGTCTCTTTATTTGTCGTAAATGTGATTTTTTCTATGATTATTGGTGTGATAGTTGGCATGAATAGTCATGGATTAATTTTTAACTTTTATTTTCCAATTATTTTTGCGATTGGGGTCTTATGTCACTTATTTCAAGGCGTGACGATTTATTTTGCCATTATTTATCTTTGCTTATCATTATTAACATGGGGAATTTCAAAAAATTAATACGAAAGTTTTATAAATACAGGAGTACGCAGACTGCACTATGTAATCGCGTACTTTTATTTTATACAAAAAGAGGTGCTTAGGTATGACAAAAGAAGAAATGTGGAGTGCCAGAGACGTCTTGGAAATCGTCGAAAGCTATATGAATGAAGAACATGTTAAGTTTGTACAAAAGGCATGTGATTTTGCTACGTATGTTCATAAGAATCAATATCGTAAATCTGGTGAGCCCTACATTATGCATCCGATACAAGTTGCTGGTATTCTTGCAGAATTAAAAATGGATCCTGAGACGGTAAGTGCAGGATTTTTACATGATGTTGTTGAAGATACACCGGTAACCTTAGGGGATGTTGGTGAACTTTTTGGCAAAGATGTTGAGGTTATTGTCGATGGTGTTACTAAATTGGGACAAATTCAATATAAATCTCATCAAGAACAGTTAGCTGAAAATCACCGTAAATTACTTTTAGCCATGTCTAAAGATTTACGTGTTATTATTGTGAAATTAGCTGATAGATTGCATAATATGCGTACATTAAAGCATTTACGTCCAGATAAGCAACGTCGAATTGCGAATGAAACGTTGGAAATTTATGCACCATTAGCAGATCGTTTGGGTATTAGCACCATTAAATGGGAATTAGAAGATAGTGCATTACGTTATTTGAATCCACAACAATACTATCGGATTGTCCATTTGATGAATTCTAAACGTGAAGAACGTGAAGAATATATTTCGGGTGCGATTGAAGAAATTAAAGTTTCTATTAGTGATTTGAAAGTGTCAAGTGAGATTTACGGACGGCCAAAACATTTATATTCTGTTTATAAAAAGATGAAAGATCAGCACAAACAATTTTCTCAAATTTATGATCTTTTGGCTGTCCGAGTAATTGTTGGTTCGATTAAGGATTGTTATGCCGTTCTGGGGGCAATCCATTCAAGATGGAAGCCAATGCCAGGTCGATTTAAAGATTATATTGCAATTCCTAAGGCTAATTTGTATCAATCTTTGCATACAACAGTTGTTGGGCCGGAAGGTCGGCCCTTTGAAGTTCAAATTAGAACAAAAGAAATGCATGAAATAGCTGAGTTTGGTGTTGCAGCACATTGGGCTTATAAAGAAGGCGTAAAAGAAAAAGTTCAACAAGATGATGCCGGTTCAAAATTAAATTGGTTTAAAGAAATTATTGAATTACAAGATGAAACGGATGATGCTTCCGACTTTATGGAAAGTGTTAAAGGTGATATTTTCGGTGACCGTGTTTACGTCTTTACACCCAAAGGCGATGTTTTTGAACTGCCTAAGGGCGCTGGTCCACTTGATATGGCTTATAGTATTCATACTGAAATTGGTCATCATACAACAGGCGCAAAAGTGAATGGAAAAATTGTCCCACTAGATTATCAAGTGAAAAATGGCGATATTGTTGATATTTTAACAAGTAAAAGTTCGATGGGACCAAGTCGTGATTGGGTTAATTTGGTGCATACAAATAAAGCACGTAACAAAATTAAACGTTTCTTTAAACTACAAGATCGTGTTGCTAATGTGTCAAAAGGCGAAGAATTATTGACAAATCAATTAATTGATTTAGGATTTGATCCCAAAAAAGTGATTACAAAAGAAAATATGAAACGCCTTTTGGATAAGAAACAATTAACTGAAGCAGATGACTTGTATGCCGCAATTGGATTTGGCGAAATTGCAACGCTTGGGACTGCTAATACATTAACTGAAGATATTCGTTCTAAGGAAGAAGAAGTTCGACAAGTTAATGAACAAAAGGCAATTCTTGAAGATCATAAAGCAATTAAAAAACCTGAAACTGCTGATAAGGACCATAAAAGTAGTCATGATGGTGGTATTGTGATTGATGGTGTTGATAATTTGCTCGTTCGATTAAGTCATTGTTGTAATCCAATTCCAGGAGATGATGTGATTGGTTATATTACTAAAGGTCGCGGCGTCTCAGTTCATCGAGTTGAATGTCCTAATGTTGCAAAATCTGAAGAATCTGGGGAACGTATTATTAATGTTAAATGGGATACGCTCATGGATGATAAAGGTATTTATCAATCAGATTTAGAAATTCAAGGTTATAACCGTTCTGGCCTTTTAAATGATATTTTACAATCATTGAATAATACAACTAAACAATTAAGTTCAGTGAATGGGCGAGTTGATAATAATAAAATTGCTACGATGGATGTTTCAGTTGGTGTGAAAGATATTGTTCAGTTAGAAAGAATTATGGAAACTTTGAAAAGTGTAGAAGATGTTTATGCAGTTAAAAGGAAGATTCATTAATTTTTTAATGGAGGGTTAAAATTGAAAGTGATTGTTCAACGTGTCAAAAGTGCCAGTGTGTCGATAGATAATCAGACGTTTAATCGTATTAATGCTGGATACCTGTTATTGGTTGGCTTTAAAACGGGTGATACGTCAGATGAAATAGACTATATGGTTAAAAAAATTTCTAATTCTAGATTATTTGAAGATGATGAAGGTAAAATGAATTTAAGTATTCAAGAAGTTAAGGGAGAGATTCTTTCAATTTCACAATTTACTTTGTATGCATCAACGAAAAAAGGTAATCGCCCTAGTTTTACGATGGCTGAAGAACCTGATTCAGCTAAAAAGCATTATGAAGAATTTAATCAAAAGTTAGCCGCAATAGTAGCTGTTGTTAAACCAGGACAATTTGGCGCAGATATGGCTATTGAGTTGATAAATGATGGACCTGTAACCATTATTTATGATTCTGAACAAAAATAAAAGATGTATTAGAGGTTATTCTAATGCATCTTTTTGATATAACAAAATTTGGAGGATTATAGATGATAAACAATTATTTTTGGGATTTTGATGGCACTCTTTTTGATACTTATCCAGGAATGGTCAGGGCTTTTCAAGGAGCGCTTCACTGGCAACATGTGGAAGCCACTAAATCAGATATTTATCAACTTATGCGAGAAAAATCTGTTCGACAAGCCATTCAATTTTATCACGATACTCATACTAATCTAGATATCATACAATTGAAAAAGACGTATGACGATTTGGAAAGACAAGAGCAAACAAATGCAAAACTATTTCCGGGAGCTAAAGAAGTTTGTGAATGGGTTATTCGTAATAATGGTCATAATTTTTTGCTCACTCATCGTGACCAGAGTGCGATTGAGATGCTTAGAGAAAATCAAATTTTAAATTTATTTTCAGATTTTGTGACTTCAAATCAAAAATTTCCAAGAAAACCTAATCCAGCATCACTTAATTACCTTGTAGCGAAAAATGACATTAATCTTCAAACGGCGGCAATGATTGGTGACCGTGAGTTAGATATAGCAGCCGGTCATCGGGCAGGTATGAAAGGTTATTTGTTTGATTTTGACCAAATGATTTCAACAATCGAGAAACCAGATAAACGTATTTTAAACTTGACTGATTTAATTGAAAAATAAGACGACAACTAAAAAGTTATCGTCTTATTTATTTTTGAAATAATTATTTAAGCCTTGCACGATTGATTGAGCAGTTTTTTTCTGAAATTGATTACTTTGAATTAATTTGAAATCATATTTTGTATTAATATAACCTAATTCTAACAAAACAGATGGTTGTGTATTGTCTCTTAAAACAAGAAAATCTCCGAATTCTGACCCACGGTTATAGAGACCAGTATTGTCTAATTCGTCGTTCAATGCTTCTGCAAGTGGTAAATCGGTTGTTTGATTATAGTAGTAACTGGTTAGGCCACTTGCCTCATTGTCATTAGGAGATGAATCAAAATGGAAACTAATAAAGGCATCTGCGTGATTTGTTTCAGCAAGTTTTGCTCGGGGTGTTAAGCCGACGTATGAATCAGAGTCTCGGGTCAAAATGACGTTAGCTCCTTTTTTCTTAAGGAGAGCAGCTACTTTTTTTGCAATTTGGAGTGTATATACTTTTTCTTGTTTATTTTTAATTGAAAGGGCACCTGAATCATTGCCACCATGTCCGGGGTCTAAGACGATTGTTGCTTCAGATAATTTAGTTACCTGGGCATTTTTCTTAGAGAGAAGCCAATTGGCAACCCAACCTTTTTTATTATTTGGTAATGCGATGTAGGCCCAATTATTTTTTTTTCGAATAATTGAAATGCGGTCACCTTTTTTTAAGGTATTCGTAACTTTATAGGAAGTACTTGGACCAGTACGTACATTAATGTTGTTTGATTCAACAACCGTTTGATTTAAGTAAGTGATTGTTTTTATTATGCCTAAGCCTAAGGTACAAAAAATGATGATGAATAAAATAATTCTTGGCCAGTTTGCGTTTACGCCGTGTTTTCTTCTTGTTGCCATCATGTACTCCTTTGCTTACAAAATTGAGTCAAGATGTATTATACCAAATATTTGACTAATAGTAAGAATCAATTTTAAAAAAATATTGAAAGATAAGCTGTACTTGACTTTAGGGTTGTATTCGGGTAACTTTAAAGTTAATAAAATATTAAAGCCGATGAAAAAGAAATTAAGCTGGTTAAAATGGACAGAGAGTGAATGATTTGCTGAAATATTCACCATTTTAATTAGCTGAAAGACACTTTTGAGGTGCGTATGTTGAAAACATATGTCGTTTAAAGTTGCGTTAAGCTATTAGTAAAAAATTAAGGTGGTACCGTGCAAAAGCACCCTTGTCGAGTTGTTTAGATGAGGGTGCTTTTTGTATGCGATGACCCCAAATAGGAGGATTTATAATGAAATTTCAACGTCCCAAAGGAACAGCGGATATTATTCCAGCTGAATCAAAAAAATGGCAATATGTAGAAGAAACGGCTAGAAAAGTCTTTTCAAGTTACCAATATGATGAAATTAGAACACCCCTTTTTGAGCACTTTGAGGTTTTTTCAAGAACTTCAGGTGATACGTCCGATATTGTAACAAAAGAAATGTACGATTTTAAAGATAAAGGAGATCGTCATATTACGTTGCGTCCAGAGGGGACAGCAGGGGTTGTTAGAGCGTATGTTGAAAACAAACTTTATGGTCCGGAAATACAAAAACCATTCAAAACTTACTATATTGGACCGATGTTCCGTTATGAAAGACCACAATCTGGTCGTTTACGTCAATTTCACCAAATTGGTGTTGAGGCTTTTGGTGTCGATAATCCAACACTTGATGTTGAAGTTATGGCAATGGCAATTGATTTATTATCAAAATTTGGGTTAACAAATCTTAAATTAGCCATTAATACCTTGGGTGATAACGATAGTCGTGATAATTATCGTGATGCATTGGTTGCTTATTTACGTCCCTTTACAGATCAATTAAGTGATGATTCAAAAGCACGTTTAGAAAAAAATCCCTTACGTGTTTTAGATAGTAAAGATAAAGGGGATCAAGAAATTGTTAAAGAGGCACCTTCAATTCTTGATTATTTAAGTGAAGAATCACAGAAACATTTTAATCAGGTTAAAACGTTACTCGATGCTTTGAAAATTCCATATGAAGTTGATTCAACCATGGTTCGTGGACTCGATTACTACAATCATACTATTTTTGAAATTATGTCTGACTCTAAAGCCTTTGGTGGTAAATTTACAACTATCTGTGCTGGTGGTCGTTATAATGGTCTTGTTGAGCAATTAGGTGGACCTGAAACACCAGGAATTGGTTTTGGATTAGGTATTGAAAGGTTATTATTGTTACTTGAAGCCGAGGATGCAAAATTACCTGTTGAACAAGATTTAGATGTCTATGTTGTTGGTATTGGTGACGAAACAAATACTGAAACGTTAAAACTTGTTCAATCAATGCGTAAAGCTGGTTATTCAATTGAACGAGACTACTTAAATCGTAAGCCAAAAGGCCAATTTAAATCGGCTAATCGGATGAATGCTCATTTTGTTATGACTTTGGGTGAAAGTGAACTAGAAACACAAACTTTAAATTTTAAAAATATGAAAACGAGTCAAGAAGTTACAGTAAAATTAAGTGATGTCTATACTGATTTTTCAAAAGTGTATGAAGAAGCATTAAAATTAGAAATGGAGGCTGATGGAGAATGAAAAGAACAACATATAATGGCCTAGTTGATGAAACATTTATTGGTCAAACAGTTACATTAAAAGGTTGGGTACAAAAACGACGTGATTTAGGTAATTTAATTTTTATTGATTTACGTGATCGTGAAGGTATTGTCCAATTAGTCTTTAGTCAAGAATTTGATTCAGAAGCTTTAAAAATTGCTGAAGAACTACGTAATGAATTTGTAATTGAAATTGAAGGCCAAGTTACTGCACGAACAGATAAAGCCATTAACCCAAGAATGAAAACGGGTAAAGTTGAAATTGAAGTTCATCATGCAGTTATTTTGAATAAAGCAAAAACACCTCCATTTGAAATACAAGATGATATTAATGTCGCAGATGATACAAGATTAAAATACCGTTACTTAGATTTACGTCGTCCTGAAATGCAAAAATCATTGATGATTCGTAGCCGGATTACACAATCTGTGCATAGCTATTTAGATGATCAAAAATTTATCGATATTGAAACACCTTATTTAACCAAATCAACACCTGAAGGAGCTCGTGATTATCTTGTACCTTCACGTGTTTATCCTGGACATTTTTACGCCTTACCACAATCACCACAGTTATTTAAACAATTATTAATGAATGCCGGATTCGATCGATATTACCAAATTGCGCGTTGTTTTAGGGATGAAGATTTACGTGGTGACCGTCAACCAGAATTCACGCAAATCGATTTGGAAACATCATTTATGTCTGCTGAAGAAATTCAAGATTTAACTGAAGGGTTATTAAAACGAGTAATGAAAGATACGTTGGATATTGATCTTGAATTACCATTGCAACGTATGACTTGGAATGAATCAATGGCAAGATATGGTTCTGAAAAACCAGATATTCGATTTGAAATGGAATTAAAAGATATGTCTACCGCAGTTAAAGATATTGATTTTAAAGTTTTCACGAGTACTTTAGAAAATGGTGGACTTGTTAATGCAATCGCAGTTCCTGGTGGTGCTGATAAGTATTCACGTAAAGCAATTGATGCTAAAACAGCTTATATTGAACGTTTTGGTGCTAAAGGTTTAGCTTGGGTTAAAGTGATTGAAGAAGGATTTAGTGGTCCAGTTGCTAGATTTTTAAATGATCATGCAGATATTATTAAAGAAGCTGCTGGGGCAAATGTTGGTGATTTAATTTTATTTGTTGCTGATAAAGCAAGTGTCGTTCGTGCATCGTTAGGTTACTTACGTAACGAAATTGCTAAAGAAATGGATATGATTGACAGTAATCGTTTTGCTTTTCTCTGGGTTGTTGATTGGCCATTATTTGAATATAGTGAAGACTTTGACAAATACATCGCCGCACATCATCCTTTTACAATGCCAAATGAAGAAGATGTCCATTTACTTGATGAAAATCCGCATGAAGCACATGCGCAAAGTTATGATATTATTTTAAATGGTTACGAACTAGGTGGTGGCTCAATTCGTATCCATAAACGTGATATTCAAGAAAAAATGTTTAAAGCATTAGGGTTTACTAAAGAAAGTGCTGAAGAACAATTTGGTTTCTTCTTAGATGCACTTGATTATGGATTTCCACCTCATGGTGGCTTAGCAATCGGATTAGATAGATTCGCTATGTTATTAGCTAAAAAAGACAATATCCGTGAAGTTATTGCATTCCCTAAAAATTCTAAAGCATCAGAACCATTAACAAATGCGCCTAGTTTAGTCGCAAATAAACAATTAGATGAGTTATCATTAAAAATTAATAATAATGATTTGAAATAAAAGGTTTAAAGATTAATGATTAAAGTCATTAATCTTTTTTTTAGGCAAAAAAATATCAATTTTAAGTTGTTTGGGCTATGCTTAGCACAATAAAAAGGAGAGGATAATAATGAGTGAAAAGGCAATTTTTTCCGGTGGCTGTTTTTGGTGTATGGTTCAGCCATTTGAAGAACAAGCGGGAATTTTAAATGTTGTGTCCGGATATACCGGAGGGCATACTAAAAATCCAACATATGAGGACGTTGTTTCTGAAACAACGGGACATACAGAAGCTGTTGAGATAACATTTGATCCTAAAATTATTGATTATGCTCAATTAGTTGCTATTTATTGGCGCCAAACGGATCCAACTGATGCGATGGGTCAATTTCAAGATAGGGGTGAGTCCTATCGCCCAGTTATCTATACTTTGGGTAGTGAGCAGAAGAAAATTGCAGAAATATCAAGGCAAGCATTGATAGACAGTCATCTTTTTAAAGAACCAATTGTCACAAAGATTGAAGATGCGGGTCCATTTTATGTTGCAGAAGAGTATCATCAAGAATTTTATAAAAAGAATCCAAGAAGATTTGCTATGGAAGAAAACGGTGGACGTCAACAATTTAAACAAGCAATATGGCAAGATAAATAAATGATAAGGGTCTTTTCAAATGAATTTTGAAAAGACCCTTATTCTATATATTAAGATTTGATTGGTAATTGAATGTCTGACGGTATCTGGACGTAATGAATGGTATAATACTCATAAATTGTCAAAATGAATGTGAGGTTTTTTGATCATGGATGATCTGCAACAAATTTGGAAAAGGCATTCATATGCAGCTAAGGCGTCAACGGCATTTATTTATGCGATATTAGTTTCCATTGCGATGAATTTTTTTTGGACGCCTGGTAAAATATATGCTTCTGGTATTACAGGGTTAGCACAGCTAATAGCAACATTACTTAGTCGATATGCCCCTTTTCAAATATCGACAGCGTTATTACTGTTTTTATTAAATATGCCAATGTTCGTTTTGGCTTGGAATAAAATTGGGCATCGTTTTACTGTATTTACTTTTTTAGCGGTTGTTTTTTCAAGTATTATGATTAAGTCAATCAGTTCAGTAACTTTAACGACTGATCCTATTATTTGTGCCATATTTGGGGGAGCTGTTAATGGATTTGGGACTGGATTAGCGCTTAGAAATGGTATTTCAACAGGTGGCTTAGATATTATTGGATTGACAATTAAAAAGAAAACAGGTAAAAGTATTGGAACGATAAATATTATTTTTAACGCTTTTATTGTTTTAGCTGCTGGCTTTGTTTACGGTTGGCCATTTGCTTTTTATTCAGCTTTGGGGCTGTTTGTGAACGCTAGGGTTATGGATATGGTTTATACAAGACAACAAAAAATGCAGGTTATGATTGTGACAAGTCGTCCTAAAAGTGTCATTGATTCTATTCAAAATCATATGCGCCGTGGTATCACGATTGTTAATGATGTTGAGGGTGCCTACCATCATGATGATAAGACACTTTTAATTACTGTTATTTCAAGATATGAACAAAATGAATTACATGATGCAATGGAAGAATCAGATCCAGTTGCATTTGTAAGTATTTCAGAAAATGTTCAAATTTGGGGTCGCTTTTATGAGCAATCGTTATAAATTAAAAATTAAAGGATTAATGAGTTATGCAAATTAAAAAAACAATCTACTTACTTCTTATTCGAATTATCTCACTCATTAATTTCTCTAAAAAAAGCGCTAATGTTGCTTATTTAATGAGTTTTGGAGGGAATAATCATTTTATTCAACAATTAAATCAAAGGTGTCTAGATAATAATCAGCACTTAATTGTTTATTATCAGCCAGCTATGGCGTCGGAAGTTAAAAATAGTCAAAGATTGGGGATTGAAACAAAGTTATTTGTTGAAAATCTTTCTTTTATTTTTAAATTGATGCCTTTAATTGCTAAAAGTGAGTTAATTTTTGTTGATAATTATTTTGCTTTTTTAGCAAAAATGTATACTAAAAAAACAACTAAAATTATCCAACTTTGGCATGCAAATGGTGCAATTAAGTCATTTGGGTGGGATGAACCCAAGACAGCTAGGCGCTCATCTACAGATAAAAAACGGTTTCAAGCGGTTTACAATAAATTTGATAATTTTATTGTAGCATCGGCTAAAATGGGTTCAGTCTTTATTAAAAGTTATGATATTGCTCCTGATAAAGTCTTAGAACTTGGTTATCCTGCTTCAGATAAATTTCAAGATAGTCAGTGGCAAGACAAAACCATGAAAAAAATTTTTGCTCGTTATCCAGATTTAGTTAATAAAAAGATTATTTTATATGCACCAACGTATCGAGAGGATACAAATGGTAATGTTATATTAGAAATACCCGATGATTTTTCTAATATTCAAGATTTATTGAATGATGATACTAAGCTAATCATCAAGCTACACCCACACTTGAAAGACAAAGAAATAGAGCTGAAAGAGCGCTTATCTAAAGACATTATCTGGGCAGATGAGTATTCAACTGGTGAATTATTGGCTATTACAAACTGTTTAATAACTGACTATTCATCTGTTGTTTTTGATTTTAGTTTGTTACCTAACGCTGAACAAGTGTTATTTTATTGTTTTGATTATCAGATATATGCAGATAGTATTGGGATTCAATCAGACTTTTATGACTGGGCACCAGGGATAATTGTGCAAACGATGGATGAACTAGTCAGGACTTATAAAAAAGGCCAAAATAGTGATAGACAATTAGCGACATTTAATTTATTATGGAATACAGCTAACGATGGCTATGCGACGAAGCGTGTTTTAGATTACTACATTTAATTAATTAAGGAGCGTTAACACAGTGAAAAAAGTTATTTCAATTATAAGAGAACAATTTGAAAATTTACCAATTATTTTCCGAGTTTCAAAATATGAAGATCGAGCAACCTATCAAAGTCATTATTTGGGAATTGCTTGGGAGTTTTTAAACCCAATGATTCAAATTGGTATTTACTATCTTGTTTTCGGTGTGGCATTACATGCTGGACAACAAATTGATGGGGTTAATTACTTTGCTTGGATGATGATTGGTATTTCACCATGGTTATTTATGAATGCAAGTGTGCTTGGGATGTCTCGTAGTGTTTACGAGAAGGTCGGGTTAGTTGCTAAAATGAAGTTTCCAGTTAGTGTGCTACCAACAATTCGAATGATTAGTCAAATGACCGCATATTGGGTTATGTTTGGATTTAGTCTGATTGTTTTACTAATATCAGGTGTTACACCAACGTTGTATTGGTTACAGTATATTTATTACTTTATCTGTATGATTGCCTTTTTATTTGCTTTCGGGATTTTCAATTCAACTATTTCTATTTTAGCTCGTGACTACTATATTGCACTTCAATCAATTATGAGAGTGTTATTTTACATGTCAGGTATTTTGTTCAATTTAAATTCTGGGAGTTTTCCCAAGATTTTTGTTAGAATTCTAGAAATCAATCCGTTTAATTATTTGGTTGCAGGATTTAGACAAAGTTTCTTGAGTGAAGGCTGGTTCTTTAATAACCCCACTCAAATGTTACTGTTTTGGGTCATTACATTGATGTTCCTCTTAGTAGGATCGCATTTACATTATAAATTTAGAGCGCATTTCGTTGATTTAATTTAAAAACAAAAGATTTAGAAAACTTTCCGTAAGGTGGGTTTTCTAAATCTTTTTTTATAATCAATGGTATACTTATCAGTAACTTTAAAAGACGAAAAGGGGTAATGAATGATGTTGATAGGATCACATGTTGGGATGAAGGGGAAAGATATGTTGCTAGGGTCTGCTGAAGAGGCTGCAAGCAATGGGGCAAGTACGTTTATGATTTATACGGGAGCACCTCAAAATACAAGACGAAAAGATATTTCTGAGATGAATATCCCCAAAGGTCAGGCCTTTATGGCAGAACATGGGTTAAGTGATATTGTTGTTCATGCCCCTTATATTATTAATTTAGGCAATACTATTAAACCTGAGAATTTTTCTTTTGCAATTGATTTTTTAAAAGCTGAAATTGATCGTGCAGAAGCACTTGGCGCTACGCAAATGACGCTTCATCCTGGTGCACATGTTGGTGCCGGGGATGATGCAGCCATTAAGCATATTGCCGAAGGATTAAATGAAGTATTGACGCCTAACCAAAAGATTCAAATAGCTATTGAAACAATGGCGGGTAAGGGAACAGAAGTTGGACGAACATTTGAACAAATTGCACAAATTATTGATGGTGTGAAACTGAATGATAAATTATCTGTTACATTTGATACTTGTCATACAAGCGATGCGGGTTATGCGATTAAAACTGATTTTGAATCTGTAATTCAAGAGTTCGATGATGTTATTGGGATTGATCGTTTAAAAGTTTTTCACATTAATGATTCAAAAAATGTTCAAGGTAGTCATAAAGATAGACATGCCAACATTGGTTTTGGCGAAATTGGATTTGAAGCTTTAAATAGCATTGTACATGATGACCGATTTAATGATGTCCCCAAAATTTTAGAGACTCCATACGTTGGATTAGATAAAAAAACGCAAAAATCACCTTATCAAAAAGAAATAGCAATGTTTAAAGAAAAGACGTTTAATCCCAATTTATTAACTGAACTTGGTTTAAATTAACAAAAAAACTCCGAAAAATTTATTTCGGAGTTTTTATTAATTACTTAAACTTTCAGTTATTAACGTAGCTGTTTCTTCAATAGATCTATCAGCAACATCAATAACGAGACATTTAATTCTTTTGTAGAGATCAGTGATAAGTTCGGTTTCGGTATTTAAAGTAGCAGATGTATTTTTCAGTCCAATAATTTTCTGAGAATCAATTTTAAAAAGTTCTTTAGGAATCTGAGTATCTACGGTTAATGGGAAGTTAGCAACTTTATAATTTTGCATAGCTAAAAATAGTGATAAGGCCGTTTTTGACGTTTTTGGAGCACCCAAAATAATGATATCTGCTTTGGATAGTCCAGTTACATCAGCTGTTTGATCATATCTAACAGCAAATTCAATAGCTTCTATTTTATCGAAATAGCTTTGGTTTAAGTTATGATTACCACCAGGAATTCGAATAGGATCAAAACCAGATTTTTTTTGAATAACAGCAATTGAGTTTGAAATACCGTCAATGGCTGAAAGGTTGTGTTCAAGACTGAATTGAGTTACATAATCGCTTAAATCTGGGTCAACAAAGGTGTGAACAATAACTGCGTCATCACGCTGAGCAGATTTTAAAAGACCACTTAACAGTGACAGTGTACGAGTAAATGGGTGTCTTTGAAACTCAAAATCAATATCTGGAAACTGTGCCGTAAACGCATTAGCTAGTGTTAAGCCTGTATTACCAATTGAATCCGAAATAATATAAAGAATAATTTTTTGCATGGTTAATCCCCCTAGATGTGCCATTAATTTGTATGATTGAATTATACAAATTAATGATACAAAATACAATTGATAACGTTATCTTAAATATTTTATAAAAGATTTATTGACGGCGATTGAGACTTTAGTTATAATGAATAAGGACAGTTTGACGATGCAACTTAATGCATAAAAAGACGGTTACATTCAAGCTCGGAGGGAGGGATATCTATGTCAAAGACAGTCGTACGTAAAAACGAATCTCTCGATGATGCTCTTCGTCGCTTTAAACGTTCCGTTTCTAAAACAGGTACATTACAAGAATACCGTAAACGCGAATTCTATGAAAAGCCAAGTGTGAAACGTAAGAAGAAATCCGAAGCAGCAAGAAAGCGTAAAACAACTAAGAAACGCTTCTAGTCTAGGGAGGAATCACGTTGAGTCTATTAGAAACACTTAATAACGATTTAAAACAAGCGATGAAAGCAAAAGACAAACAAACTTTAAGCACTGTAAGAATGCTTAAAGCAGCTGTTACAAACGAAGAAATTAAAGTGGGTCATGAATTGTCAACTGACGATGAAACTGTTTTATTAGCTCGTGAGTTAAAACAACGTAAAGAATCTTATGCAGAATTCAAAAGTGCTGGTCGAGATGATCTTTTAGAAAGTCTTGATATGGAAATTACAATTGTCGAAAAATATTTACCTGAGCAATTATCAGCTGACGAAATTACTAATATTGTGAAAGAAGTTATTTCACAAGTTGGTGCAACTTCAAAGGCCGATTTTGGTAAAGTCATGGGTGCGGTTATTCCTAAACTTAAGGGACGTGCTGATGGCAAGGTTATTAGTGAGACAGTTAAATCATTATTAAACTAGCAAAAAGAACTACAATTCTATTGAATTGTAGTTCTTTTTTTGTTTTAAATGAATCAAAATATAAAGAAATACAGATTTACTTTAGTTAGTTTCAGAAATATGCTATTATTTGAGTTAGGTAACTTTAGGACATATAAAACGAATTTAAAGAGGGCTATTATGGATTTAGAAATTTTTGACCACACTGAAGCAGAACCAGAAAAAAATATTACATTAATTAAAGAAATTCTTGATTTTGCGGGTAAAAAAATAGACTTACCTGATGATACTGAAATGTCAGTGACCTTAATGAATAATGAAGAAATTCATAAAATTAACCGAGATTATCGGAATGTTGATAGACCAACTGATGTTATCAGTTTTGCAATTGAAGAAGATGGTGATGATATGCCAATTATTTTTCCTGATGATGAAGATATGGATATGCCAGAAATAGCAAAGAATATTGGTGATATCATGATTTCAACTGAAAAAGTGGCTGAACAAGCAATTGATTATGGTCATTCTTATGAACGTGAACTTGGTTTTTTAACAGTGCATGGTTTCTTACATCTAAATGGTTATGATCACATGGAACCTGAAGATGAAAAAGAAATGTTTGGCTTACAAACTGAAATATTAGATGCTTATGGCCTTAAACGATAAGCGCCAGGTTAAAAAAAATCGAACATTTTTGTCATCATTAGGACATTCATTAGATGGCCTTGTTACGGTTTTTAAAGAAGAACGAAATATGAAAAAGCATGTGGCAATGATGATTTTAGTCTCGATTTGCGCAGCGATTTTTCAAATTTCTGAAACAGAGTGGTTGTGGTTGGCTTTAAGTATTAGTATGGTCATTATTAATGAAGTCTGGAACACCGTTATTGAAAATCTAGTTGATTTGACAACTGGAAATAAATATAATGAAATTGCAAAAAAAGTGAAAGATATGTCAGCAGCAGCTGTCTTACTTTCTGCGCTATTTGCGATGATTGTTGGATGTCTCATTTTTATCCCACAACTGTTGGCATTGGTGTTTGGTTAGTCAATTATAAGAGAAGATACTTAAATAAGAGGAGAATTAATTAATGCAAAATAAAAAATTTCATTCAGGATTTGTTGCCATTTTAGGACGTCCTAATGTTGGTAAATCAACATTTTTAAATAATGTTATGGGTCAAAAAATTGCAATTATGAGTGATAAGGCACAAACAACTAGAAACAAAATTCAAGGTATCTATACAACTGATGATGCACAAATTGTCTTTATTGATACACCTGGTGTTCATAAACCAAAAAGTCGTTTAGGCGATTTTATGGTTAAATCGGCACTTTCAACACTTGGAGAAGTTGATGCAATCTTATTTATGGTTAATGCAACAGAAAAACGTGGTCCTGGAGATAATTTTATCATTGATCGCTTAAAGGATACTAAAAAACCAATTTACTTGGTTATTAATAAAATTGATCAAATTCATCCCGATGAAATATTAGCTATTGTGGAGACTTATCGTGAATCATTAGATTATAAAGAAGTTTTCCCAATTTCAGCGCTTAAAGGAAATAATGTTAATGAGCTAGTTGATTCATTAATGAGTGAACTACCTGAAGGTCCCCAATTTTATCCTGAAGATCAAATTACAGATCATCCAGAACGATTTGTTATGGGTGAATTAATTCGTGAAAAAGTTTTACAATTAACAAGAGAAGAAGTCCCTCATTCAGTTGCTGTATTAGTTGAAGACATAAAAAAAGAAGACGAAGAAAAATTGCATATTTCTGCAACAATCATCGTTGAACGTTCAACTCAAAAAGGGATTATCATTGGTAAAGGTGGTAAAATGCTAAAGGATATCGGAGTTAAAGCTAGAAAAGATATCGAAACAATGCTTGGAGATCGCGTTTATTTGGAACTTTGGGTTAAAGTTCAAAAAAATTGGCGTGATAAACAAACCGATTTGAAAGCATTCGGTTATCGTGAAGACGACTATTAAAAGTAATATAATGATCGGAACAAAGTTAATATTTGTTCCGATTTTTATTTAGTTATGGAAGGGGGAATGTGGTATCGTTCAGAATAATGCAGATTTTGAAGGAATTTTACTTTATCGTAAAGAATATAAGGAACGTGATTTATTGGTTAAATTCTTAACTGATCGATATGGTAAAAAAATGTTTTTTATCAAAGGTGCAAGAAAACGTGGTTTTAAATTGGCGTCTGCTTTATTGCCGTTTACAATTGGGACCTATAGCGGTAATTTAAATGATAATGGGCTTTCATTTATCAATGCGGCTAAAGAATTTGAACAATTTCAAACTATCTCACAAGATATTGTCAGCAATGCCTATGCAACTTATATCTTTAGTTTGATCGATGCTGCATTTAAAGATAACGACCCCATTCCAGTTTGGTTTCAAAAGGTCGCAACGGCCATTCGATTGATTGATGAAGAGTTTGATGCAGAAATTATAACAAATATTATTGAAATCCAGTTATTAACGGTTTTTGGGGTGCAACCACAGCTGCAAGGATGTACTGTTGGTGGTGAAACTCAAGGGGAATTTGACTATTCAGAATCTTACGGTGGGTTACTTTGTTCTAAACATTGGTACCTTGATAATAATCGATTACATGCCACTCAAAAAACAATTTATTATTTAAGACAATTTTCTGTTGTGAATCTCGATAAATTAAATTCAATTAAGGTTGCTGAGCCTACAAAAAAAGAATTACGGCGAATTATTGATGTTATTTATGATAATAGTGTTGGATTAAATTTAAAAAGTAAAAAATTTATTGATGGGATGGACTCATGGCCTGTTTCATTAAAGAAAAAGACTGAAATATAATTGACAAATAATGATTTCTAAACTATGATTATAGAGAAATAAATAGCGGGATTATGATGAAAAAAGGTAAGAATAATTATTAAAGCGAACTTAGGATTGGTGTGAGCTAAGTGATTAATTATTGTTATTGGCGTTTTCGGAGTCCTTTGTTAATGAAGCTGCTGGTTACTTTAACCAGAAGTAGGGTGGAACCGCGATATTAAAATCGTCCCTATGTGGTCTATAAGACTGCATAGGTTTTTTTGTGTCTAAAACTAAGGAGGAATATCATGTCAAAAAAGTTAGCTGTTCAAGATATTATTATGACATTACAAAAATTTTGGGCTGATCAGGGTTGTATGCTCATGGAAGCATACGATACGGAAAAAGGGGCAGGAACTATGAGTCCTTATACATTCTTGCGCGCAATTGGACCAGAACCATGGAATGCTGCCTACGTTGAACCTTCAAGACGTCCTGCAGATGGTCGTTATGGTGAAAATCCTAACCGATTATATCAACATCATCAATTTCAAGTTGTGATGAAACCTTCTCCTGCAAATATTCAAGACTTATATTTAGATAGTTTGCGTGCCTTAGGTATTGATCCTGCTGAACATGATATCCGCTTTGTTGAAGATAACTGGGAAAATCCATCAATGGGCTGTGCTGGTGTTGGTTGGGAAGTTTGGCTTGATGGTATGGAAGTGACCCAATTTACTTACTTCCAACAAGTTGGTGGACTAGAAGTTCATCCAGTGACTAGTGAAGTGACATATGGGTTAGAACGTCTTTCTTCATATATTCAAGATGTTGAGAGTGTCTATGATCTTGAATGGGCTGACGGTGTTATGTACGGTGATATTTTCAAGGAACCTGAGTACGAAAATTCTAAATATTCATTCGAAGAAAGTAATCAAGAAATGTTATTTAATTTATTTGATGTCTATGAAACTGAAGCTAAAAAGCAAATTACGAATGGCTTAGTCCATCCAGCCTATGATTATGTTTTAAAATGTAGTCACACCTTTAATTTATTGGATGCTCGTGGTGCCGTTTCAGTGACGGAACGTGCTGGCTATTTAGCAAGAATTAGAAATATGGCAAAATCAATTGCTAAGGTCTTTGTTCAAGAACGAAAGAAACTGGGTTATCCCTTATTAAAAGACGAAAAACTTCGTGCAAAGTTATTAAAGGAGGACAAATAAGATGACACATTCCTTTTTATTAGAAATTGGGTTAGAAGAGATACCTGCCCATGTTGTTACACCAAGTCAGAATCAATTAGCTAAACGTGTGAGTGATTTTTTGACGGAACAACGTTTATCGTTTGGTGAAGTGAAAGCTTTCTCAACGCCTAGACGACTCGCAATTGAAGTGACTGATTTAGCTGATAAACAAGAAGATATTCAAGAAGAAGCTAAAGGCCCTGCAAAGAAGATTGCATTAGATGATGAAGGTAATTGGTCAAATGCTGCTAAAGGATTTGTTCGTGGGCAAGGGGTTACAACCGATGAAATCACCTTCAAAGAATTAAAGGGTGTCGAATATGTTTATGTGAATAAATTTATTGCTGGGAAATTAGCTAAAGATATTTTAAGTCAAATTAAAAATGTAATCGAAGCAATGACTTTTCCAACTATGATGCACTGGGCAAATTATGATTTTAAATATGTCCGTCCAATTCGTTGGCTAGTTGCGTTACTTGATGATGAGGTTGTTCCATTTAGTATTTTAAATATTGAATCTGGTCGTCAAACGCAAGGACATCGATTCTTAGGTGAAGCCGTTGATCTTGCATCAGCAACTGAATATGTTGAAAAATTAGAAGAACAATATGTCATTGTTGACTCTAATAGACGAAAAGAAATGATTAGAACGCAAATTGCTGCGCTTGAAAATAATCAAGACTGGCATATCATTGTAGATGAAGATCTTTTGGAAGAAGTTAACAATTTAGTTGAATTTCCAACTGTATTTTCTGGTCATTTTGATGAGAAATACTTGGATATTCCGGATGTTGTTTTAATGACTTCAATGAAAGACCATCAAAGATTCTTTTATGTTCGCGGTCAAAATGATGAAATCTTACCCATGTTTGTCTCAGTTCGTAACGGGACAGAAGCTAATATTGCCAATGTAGAAGCAGGTAATGAAAAAGTTCTTACAGCACGCCTGGAAGATGCAGCATTTTTCTATCAAGAAGATCAGAAACAAACGATTAATGATTATGTGGAACGACTAAAAAGTGTCACTTTCCATGATAAAATCGGATCGATGTATGAAAAAATGGCACGTGTGCAATTAATGGCACAAATTATTGGTAAACGTGTTGGTTTAAATGATCATGAACTAGCGCTCTTACAACGAGCAAGTGAGATTTATAAATTTGATTTAGTTACAGGTATGGTTGGTGAATTTTCAGAACTTCAAGGAATTATGGGTGAGAAATATGCCTTATTGATGGGCGAAGAACCAGCTGTTGCGCAAGCAATTTCTGAACATTATATGCCAATTAGTGCTGATGGTGCCTTACCTAAATCAAAAATTGGGGCAGTTTTGGCTATCGCTGATAAATTAGATAGTATATCAAGTTTCTTCTCAGTGGGATTAATTCCAACCGGCTCAAACGATCCCTATGCACTGCGTCGTCAAGCATTCGGTGTTGTTAGAATTGTTGAAGCTCGTCAATGGCGTTTTTCACCACTTGAAGTATTAAATGATATTAAAGCATTAGCAACACTTCATCCAGAATTATTCACGAAGATGTCTGTCGGTGAAAATGATTCAGACGTTCTGAGCTTTATTAACGATCGGATGAAGCAATGGTTCTCAAATCAAAAAGTGAGCTACGATATTATTGAAAGTGTCGTTGAAAGCGCTGGTGCAGATTTATTAACAATGGCAGAAGCTGCAGTTGCTCTTGAAACTCATAAAAAAGATAGTGATTTTAAGGAAACCATTGAAGCTATTAACCGTGTGTTGAAGTTATCAGATAAAAATAATGCAACTGATTTAGCAATTGAGCAAACCTTATTTGACAATACTGCTGAAAAAGAACTGTTTGAACGTGTTGATACAATACAAAGTCGTTTGGCAGACTTAACACCCGAAGAATTATATAATACATTAAATGATATTCGACCATTAATTGAAAATTATTTTGATCAAACAATGGTTATGGTAGATGATGTAAAAGTCAAAAAGAACCGTTTGAATCAATTGAGTTTAATTGCTAAAATGAGTTCAAAATTAGGTGATTTGAATAAATTAAATATTAAATAATAGAGAGGTAGGAACTTATCTGAGAGGATAACTCCTATTTTTTGTTTGGTAAAAGAATAGGAATAGGCATATTTGACAAAAGTGTCTATTAGTCAGAGCTAATTGTTGTATTTATGTCAAATCAATGCTACTATTATGAGTGCTCAAAAAAGATGTCTAACTTCGTATTGTTAGTTTTGGAGGTGAATAGCTGGAATGAGAATACCCGAAAATGTCATTGAACATGTTCGAACAAGTGTGAATATTACTGATGTGATTAGTCAGTATGTCGGATTAAAAAAATCTGGTAATAATTTTATGGGTTTGTGTCCGTTCCATGAGGAAAAAACACCTTCATTTTCTGTAAGCGAAGAGAAACAAATCTTCCATTGTTTTAGTTGTGGACGAGGTGGGAATGTTTTCAAATTTTTAACCGAATTAGATGGTCTTAGTTTTCCAGAGTCGGTTAATAAAGTTGCAGAATTTGCTGGCATAGAAATGGATAGTAAATATGCGCAATCACAATTAGCTGAAACGCAGGAATCAACGGAAAATCGGCAATTAAAACAAATTCATGACGATGCGACTAAGTTATATCAACATATCTTAATGAATACAGAAATGGGTCAAAAAGCGTTAGATTATTTGCATCATCGAGGGATGACTGATGAAGACATTGCAACTTTTCAAATTGGATTTGCACCTGAAAAATCAGTTTTACAGGCTTTTTTAGATGAAAAGAAAATAGAGTATCAATTGTTACGACAATCTGGTCTATTTATTGAAAATCAAGAAGGAAAGTTGCGTGAACGATTTATTAACCGTGTCATGTTTCCAATTAGAAATCAAAATGGTCAGGTTGTTGCTTTTTCAGGTCGATTACTTGAGAAAAATAAAGAATTACCTAAATATTTAAATAGTCCTGAGACGCCCATTTTTAATAAACGAGATATTTTATTTAATTATGATTTGGCAAAAAAAGAAATTCGGACGGAAGGTAATGTTGTTCTGTTCGAAGGATTCATGGATGTTCTAGCAGCCTATCGTTCTGGTGTTAAAAATGGGGTTGCCTCTATGGGAACAAGTCTGACAAATGAACAAATTTATTTGTTGGAACGGTCAACATCACAATTAAACATTTGTTATGATGGGGATGAGCCAGGTCAAAATGCAACTAATCGTGCTTTAGATTTGTTGGCAAATCAAACAAAAATGAAGGTTGGCGTGCTGGTTATTCCTGATGGCATGGATCCAGATGAATTTGTTGCAAAAAATGGTAAAGATAAGTTTCTTGAGTTAGCTCACTCTGCTCGAGAAACAGCAATTTCGTTCAAAATGAATTTTTTGAAACGAAATCGAAATTTAAAAAATGAAAGTGAGCAAATTGACTATATTGAACAGGTTTTACAAGTTTTAACAACCATTAAAACGCCTTTTGAACAAGACATTTATATTAATCAGTTGGCTGATGATTTTAAAATTGATAAAGCAATTCTAAGACAACAACTTGTTGACTTAGTCGCTGTTCAGTCAAGAGTGCCGCAACAACAGATGAGTCAGCCTTCGAGAGTTCGGACAGATGAGCCACCTGTTGAACAACACCAAGATATCATGCGTGATGAAAAAATGGGTCGTGTGGAACGAGCTGAACGCTTATTATTGTATCGTGTACTGCATGACCATACTGCTTGGCTAAAGATTCGAGCAATTGATGGGTTTAGTTTTGTACATGATGGTTACCAGTTGATATATACGTTAGCTGAAGGCTATTTCGAAGGACATGAACAATATGAAATTGCTAGTTTCTTAGATTACTTACCAGAAGAACCTTTGAAACGCTTTGTCATGCAAATTGAACTTATGACAGTTGCGGATAACGCTTCAGAGGATGAACTTAACGATTGTGTATCAGTTATTATGAATGATTCTCCTGTTGAACGCGCTATTAGTCAAGTTCGTTCGGACCTTGCAGAGGCCAATCGGTTGGGTAATAAAGAAATGACTAATGAACTATCATTTAAATTAATTGCTTTGTATCAAAAACAACAAGTACCACGAACATCCATCTAAGGGAGGAATTATTAATGGTAAAAAAAGTAGAAAAAGTTGAAGAAGCAGAGTTTGATGAAAAAGGGTTTAAAAAAGCACAAACGAAGTTAATCAAAGCATACAAAGTTAAAAAAGAAATTAAGTATGACGATTTAACGAATGAACTAGCAACCCCATTTCATTTAGATGCTACTCGTATGGATAAATTACTTCAAAAAGTTGAAGATGCTGGTATTGCTGTTGTTGATGAAGAGGGAAACCCAAGTGAACATAGTTTAAAAGCTGCTGAAAAAGTGACTAAGAAAGCCTTAAAAGATACCTCTGCACCAACTGGTATTAAGATTAATGATCCCGTTAGAATGTATTTGAAAGAAATTGGTCGTGTTAACCTTTTAAAAGCAGAGGAAGAAGTTGCCTTAGCTTTAAAAATTGAAGAAGGCGATGAAGAGGCTAAACAAAAATTAGCAGAAGCTAATTTACGTTTAGTAGTTTCGATTGCTAAACGCTATGTTGGACGTGGAATGCAATTTCTTGATTTAATCCAAGAAGGTAACATGGGATTAATGAAGGCTGTTGAAAAATTTGATTACCGTAAAGGGTTCAAGTTCTCAACGTATGCAACATGGTGGATTAGACAAGCAATTACGCGTGCTATTGCTGATCAAGCCCGGACCATTCGAATTCCAGTTCATATGGTTGAAACAATTAATAAATTAATTCGAATTCAACGCCAATTATTGCAAGAGCTTGTTCGTGAACCTATTCCTGAAGAAATCGGTGCTGAAATGGACATGCCTGCTATGCCCGCTGAAAAAGTTCGTGAAATTTTAAAAATTGCTCAAGAACCTGTTTCATTAGAAACACCTATTGGTGAAGAAGATGATTCTCATTTGGGTGATTTTATTGAAGATCAAGATGCAACAAGTCCAGCTGACCATGCTGCTTATGAGCTCTTGAAGGAACAATTAGAAAATGTGCTTGATACATTAACTGATCGTGAAGAAAATGTCTTACGTTTGCGATTTGGTCTTGATGATGGTCGCACAAGAACGCTTGAAGAAGTTGGTAAAGTCTTTGGTGTGACGCGTGAACGTATTCGTCAAATTGAAGCTAAAGCATTACGTAAATTACGTCATCCTTCTCGTTCAAAACAATTAAAAGATTTCTTAGAATAAACAATTGAGAGCACAGTATAAAACGAAATTTGTTTTATACTGTGCTCTTTTTAGTTATAATAAGAAAGGATAATATGGAAAGAAGAGGATCAATATATGGATGCACGACATTTGTCAGATCGATTAGTTCGAGTTGCAAAATTTGTTCCAAAAAATGCAAGATTAGCTGATATTGGCTCAGATCATGCTTATTTACCTGCTTATTTAGCCATTAATAAAATAATTTCATATGCAGTTGCTGGTGAAGTTGCTAAAGGCCCCTATGAAAATGCCGTAACAGAAATTAATAAAGAGCGGCTAGATCATATGATTATGCCAAGATTGGCGAATGGGTTAAAGGCAATTAAACCAAGTGATAATATCGATACGATTACAATTGCAGGGATGGGTGGCCCTTTAATTAAAACGATTTTCACCGCTGATTTAGAAAAATTAATGGGTGTACGGCGATTAATTATTCAACCTAATGTTGGACAAGCATTAATACGTGAATGGTTAATGAATAATTCGTATCAAATTATCGATGAGGATATTGTTGAAGATGATCATCATGTCTATGAGATTATTGTGGCCGAAAAAGTTAGTGATAAAATAACCTATTCTGCATTAGATTTGAAATATGGGCCAAAATTAAGAATGGACCAAAGTGATGTGTTTAAAATGAAATGGCAAAAGCAAATGAAAAAGAAACGGGAAGTTTTAAAACATTTTGCAGCTGCTACTGAAGTTCCCTTGGCTAAAAAAGATGTTTTAGAGTCTGAAATAAAAGAAATTGAGGAGATGCTTAAATGACCAAAATACTTGATTTAATTAATCGGTTTGAAGCATTTGCTCCCAAAAGTATGGCTGAAACAGGTGATCCAGTTGGTCTGCAGTTGGGGAATTTGAACAATGATGTTACTAAGGTGATGACAACGTTAGATGTCCGTCCAGAAGTTGTTCAAGAAGCGATTGATAATAAGGTTGATTTAATTTTTGCGCATCATCCATTAATGTTTAGACCAGCTAAAAATTTGGACACCACAAATCCTCAAAATAAAATGTATGCAGACTTGTTGCGCCATAATATAACTGTTTATGCAGCGCATACTAATTTGGATAATGTTTCTGGTGGCATGAATGATTGGTTGGCAGAACAATTGGGATTACAAGAAACGGTACCATTGGTACATACAAATAGTGCGGGTTATGGGATGGGGCGTGTCGGAAAATTAGCTGAGCCAATGACGGTGGCTGAGTTTTCTGACTACTGTAAGCAACAATTTCATTTAAGCGGCTTACGAATTATTTCGAATGATTTAGCACAATCAGTTCAACGGATTGCTGTCCTAGGAGGTGATGGTGGTAAATTCTATCATGAAGCCATTAAAAATCAAGCAGATGTCTATGTGACAGGCGATATTTATTACCATACAGCTCATGATATGTTGGCTGAAGGCCTAACAGCTATCGATCCAGGACATCATATTGAAAGTATCTGTAAAGGCCAACTTAAATGGTTATTTGAAGAATGGAATGTAGAAAATAAATGGCAAATTGAAATAATTGCATCAGCCCTTAATACAGATCCATTTCAGTTTATTTCAGTTCAAAATTAGAGTATGATTAGAGATATTAAATAAACTATTAGGAGATAAGCTGCTATGACAAAATATGAAGAATTAATTCCACGTTTTATTAAGTATGTAAAAACGGAAACGCGCTCTGATGAAAATTCAAAAACGACTCCTTCAACTCAAACTCAGGTTGATTTTGCAAAAGAATTAAAAAAGGAACTTTTGGAAATTGGATTAGCTGATGCACGTATTTCTGAAAAAAGTGGGTACGTTTTAGCAACGCTACCAAGTAATTTAGAAAATGGTGAAGAAGTTAAAGCGGTTGGATTTATTTCACATATGGATACAGCTGCATTTACGGCAGAAGGTGTTAAGCCACAATTCGTTGAAAATTATGATGGTGAATCTGATATTAATCTTGATGATGAAGGTAAATTTAAATTAACCGTTAAAGAATTTCCAAATTTAAAGAATTATAAAGGGAACACATTGATTACAACAGATGGGTCAACATTATTAGGTTCTGATGATAAATCTGGTGTAGCTGAAATTATAACAGCTGTAGCTTACTTAGTAGCGCATCCTGAAGTTAAGCATGGTGATATCAAAGTTGGTATTGGACCTGATGAAGAAATTGGTGTTGGGGCTGATAAATTTGACGTAAAAGATTTCGGAGCCGACTTAGCTTATACGGTTGATGGTGGACCATTAGGCGAGCTAGAATATGAAACGTTTAATGCTGCTCAAGCAGTTATTTCAATTCAAGGTAAAGAAGTGCATCCAGCGACCGCTAAAGGTGTTTTAATTAATGCCATTAAACTTGCTAACCAATTTGATGCTTTGTTACCACAAGATGAAGTACCTGAAAAAACGGAAGGACGAGAGGGATTTTATCATTTAGTTTCTCTAGATGGAACCGTTGATGAAGCAAAAATGGTTTATATTATTCGTGATCATGACCGTCAAAAATTTGAAGATCGTAAGAAATTTATGTTGTCAATTGCTGATAAAATGAATGCAGGTTTTGATACCGAACGTGTGACAATTGATATGGCTGATCAATACTATAATATGCGTGAAGTGATTGAGAAGGACATGACTGTTGTGAATGTTGCTAAACAAGTCATGGAAAACTTATCAATTAAACCAGATATTTATCCGGTACGTGGTGGGACTGATGGCTCTAAAATTTCATTTATGGGACTACCAACGCCAAACTTGTTTGCTGGTGCAGAAAATATGCATGCACGATTTGAGTTTGTTTCCATTGAAACAATGGAAAAAGCAACGGATGTTGTGCTAGAAATTATCAAATTAGTGTCTGAAGAAACCAAATAATAAATTTTAAGACAAATAAAAAAAGATAAACTAATTTAGTTTATCTTTTTTTATTTGTCAGATTTAGGATCTTTGATAATGGCGTAAAGACAGTTCACAGCAATTAAGCCAGTGACTGCGAATACAATACCGATTAATAAAACTGGTGCAAATGTTGTACCAGTTAGTGAACTTACGATATAACCGATTACTTCACCAAAAATGAAGCCCCAAAAAAGAATTGTTAATTGTTTCATCATAGAACAACACCTCACATTCAAAGATAAGTTTAGCACAAATAATTATTTTTGCAAAAGCTTTTTGACGTCTATTGGGTATTGGTAAAAAGTTTTGTATAATAGCATTAATAGATACTTGAGAGGGGGTTAATTATGTTTGTTCCATTAAAGGTTAAAAGTTCATTTAGTTTACTACAAAGTACAACCAAGATTAATGATCTGGTGCAAAATGCTAAGAGTAAAGGGTATAGCGCACTTGCTTTAACGGATAATAATACATTGTACGGTGCGATTGATTTTTATAATGCTTGTCGAAAAGCTGGAATCAAACCAATCATCGGACTGACATTAGATATTTCCGGTTTAGTTGAAACTGAACATGAATATGAATTAACTTTTATTGCAAAAAATAAACAGGGTTACCAGAATTTAATGCAACTATCAACGTTAAAGATGACATTAAGCGAGGGGTCATTAACATGGGATAAATTAGTAAACTATTTAGATGGATTATTCATGCTATCTCCCAGTGAAAAAAGTGAATTTAGTTATTTAATTCAACAAAGTCAGATTTCTGATGCTAAAGAATTATTAACCAAATACCAAAATTTAATTGGCTCAGAAAATGTCCGGGTGGGGCTATCTCACTTGATGGATACGATTACGGCACAGTCTATTAAAGCTTTAGTAAGTGACTTTGATATGCGAGTTATCGCTTTAGATGAAGTGACTTATTTGGAACCTGAAAACCAATTTGATGTGGAGGTTCTTCAGGCAATTAATGATGGCGCAACGATTTCAGCTGATAGAATTGCAGAACAGCCGTTGGGCGTGTATTCGTTAAGAAATCCCGAAGAAATAACAAAAGAATATCAAGAATTATCAATGGTAGAGGCTATCCAAGAAACACAAAATGTAGCCGACGAAACGGCACTAGAATTAACATTTTCACAACCCAAATTGCCCGAGTATCCATTGCCAGATAATGAGACGGCACATAGTTATTTAAGAAAACTTTGCATTTCTGGATTGCATTCACGATTTCCAAATGGTGTCTCTGAAGAATATAAGCAAAGATTGAATCTCGAACTGAGCGTGATTCAAAAAATGGGATTTGAAGATTATTTTTTAATTGTTTGGGATATTATGAATTATGCCCATTCACAACAGATTATTACTGGTCCTGGACGAGGGTCATCAGCTGGTTCACTGACGGCCTATACATTGACTATTACAGATGTCGATCCAATTGAATATAACTTGTTATTTGAGCGTTTTTTAAATTCAAAACGTGTTCAAATGCCGGATATTGATTTAGATATACCAGATGATAAACGGGGGATGATTCTGGATTACTTACATCAGAAATATGGTCATTATCATATGGCTCAAATTATTACCTTCGGGACAATGGCGGCTAAGCAAGCTTTAAGGGATGTTGGCCGCGTATTTGGTATTTCGCCTTTTGAAATGAAAGCTTGGAGTGAAGCAATTCCTAGTGTTTTGAAAATTACATTGACGGATGCATTGACGCAATCACAAAAGTTACGTAATTTAGTGAATGATAGTCCTAAAAATAAAGGTATTTTTACCGTTGCGCAACATATTGAAGGCATTCCGAGACATTATTCGACGCATGCTGCGGGAGTCGTCCTGAGTCAAATTGATTTACGTGAAGTTGCTCCGTTGCAAAATGGGAGTGATGATATCTTACTGACGCAGTATTCTAAAGATTTAGTTGAAAATGTTGGGTTATTAAAAATTGATATTTTAGGGTTACGTAATTTAAATATTTTGGACCAAGCCGTAACCCAAGTTAAAAAAAATTATCAAGCCGATTTTAATCCAGCCCTCGTTAATTTAGAGGACGAGAAAACGTTAGCTCTTTTTAGAGCAGGTGATACGTCTGGCGTTTTTCAATTTGAATCAAGTGGTATTAAAAATGTTTTGAAAAAATTGCAACCAACCTCTTTCGAGGATGTTGCTGCGGTCAATGCATTGTATCGACCGGGCCCCATGGAGAATATTGATACATTTATTGCCCGGAAGCATGGCCTTGAGAAAATAACATTTCCGGATGATAGCTTGAAACAAATTCTTGAACCTACTTATGGGGTATTAGTGTATCAGGAACAAGTCATGCAAGTTGCATCAAAAATGGGTAATTTCACGTTGGGTGAAGCCGACTTGCTTCGTCGAGCAATGAGTAAAAAGAAAAAAGTAATTATTGATGAAATGCGAACACAGTTTATTAATGGGGCACAGGATAACGGCATTCAAGAGAATGTGGCTAAGACGGTTTATAGTTATATTGAACAATTTGCTAATTATGGATTTAATCGGTCACATGCCGTTGCCTACAGTAAGATTGCATTTCAGTTGGCCTATATCAAGGCGAATTTTTCGGCCGCATTTTTTGAAGCCATTTTAAATTCTGTGGGTAACAATCCACAAAAGATAAAAGATTATTTGGTAGAAGCTAAGCAGTATCATGTAACCATTAAATTACCTGATATAAACGTGAGTGAATTTGGCTTTAGTTTGAAGAAAAATGTTGTCTTATTTGGGTTAAGTAGTGTAAAAGGACTTAGAAAAGATTTTATTGAACATATTATTACATTACGACAAGAAGCACCTTTTACAGATTTTCAAGCTTTCTTACATCGCATAGATAAGAAGTATTTGAATGAGGCTAATATATCAGCGCTCATTTATTCCGGTTGCTTTGATCATTTTGAATATAATCGTGCTGAGTTAATTAGTGCTTTACCAGAATTAATTAGTAGTATTGATTTAAGTGGGAATAATACTAATTTGTTTGAATTATTAACCCCTAAGATTGTGAGACAATCAAATTTTCCATTAATGTTTCGTTTAGAAAAAGAAGCTCAATATTTGGGGGCTTACCTGTCAGGGCATCCTGTTGAAAAATATCGTAAACAATTAAGTCAAAGTAACTTACAAAAAATTTCAGAGATATCTGAAAAAAAACGTGTCACTATTTTGGTTAACCTTACGAGAGTTAAAGTTATTCGAACAAAAAAAGGGCAACAAATGGCTTTTGTGAATGGCTCTGATGAAACAAGTGAGATTGATTTAACGCTATTTCCTGATTTATTTCGACAAAAGGAATTTTTGCTTGAAAAGAATAAAATTGTTGTTGTGTCAGGGGATGTTGAAACAAGCAGAGGATTACAAGTTATTGTTAAAAAAATAGATTTAGTAGATGACTATATTAAACAAGCGACACACAAAAAATGGTTTTTAAAAATTGCTAAAACAACAACTAATGAAAAAATTGAAGAATTAATGCAACTAATGAAAATGCGTTTGGGGCAGACACCAGTTATTTTGTACTATGAAAAAGACAATCGTAAAATTAGTTTGGATAGAACTTATTGGTTAAGGGATGACGAAGAAACGCATACAGCGCTTACAAGTATGTTGGGTTCTGAAAATGTTGTCATTAAGTAATTTATTCTTGAAAATACTGGAAAGTATTTTCACATTTAACAAGACAACTTTTCTGAAAAGTGTTAATATAGTGAGTGAAATATGTACTTAAATTACTTATTGAGGTGAAGAAATGAAACGCATTGGTATTTTAACAAGTGGTGGAGATGCGCCAGGTATGAACGCTTCAGTTCGTGCCGTTGCACGTCGTGTAATAGGTGAAGGATTAGAAGCATACGGTATTAATTATGGTTTTGCTGGCTTAGTTGCTGGGGACATTCATAAAATTGAATACGCTGACGTTGATGATGTTATTCAACGTGGTGGGACAATGTTATACTCAGCTCGTTATCCTGAATTTGCAACTGCTGAAGGACAATTAAAAGGTATCGAACAACTTAAAAAATTCGGTATTGATGCTTTAGTTGTTATCGGTGGGGATGGTTCATATCATGGTGCTCTAGCACTCACAAAACGTGGATTTAACGCTGTTGGTATCCCAGGAACAATTGATAATGATATTCCTGATACAGATTTCACAGTTGGATTTGATACAGCTGTTAACACAGCTCTTGATGCAATTGATCGTATTCGCGATACTGCTCGTTCACATCAACGGACATTTATCGTTGAAGTAATGGGTAGAAATGCTGGAGATATTGCTTTATGGGCTGGTATTGCTGGTGGTGCTGACGTTATTGTTATTCCTGAAAAAGGGTATAACATGCAAGAAATTGCAGATAAACTTAACAGTAATCGTGAGCATGGCAAGGATTCAGGAATTATCGTTTTAGCTGAAGGTGTCATGGGTGCTAGCGCTTTTGCTGCCGAATTAGACACATATGGTAATTTCGAAACACGTGTGACTATTTTGGGCCATACACAACGTGGTGGTGTACCAACTGCCAAAGATCGTGTCTTAGCAAGTCGTTTTGGTGATTATGCTGTTCAGCTTCTTATGGAAGGTAAGGGCGGTTTAGCTATTGGTATCAAAGACAACAAATTAGTTGCCGAAGATATTATTGCAACGCTTGAAGAACATAAACATCATACAGATTTAAGCCTTTTAGACTTAAACGCACGACTATCAACACCAAGATAATATAAGACTGTTATTGTTCTTTATAAATAATAAGTAAACTAAGAGGAGATCATAATAATGAAAAAAACTAAAATCGTAAGTACACTTGGTCCAGCCAGTTCAGACCTTGACACAATTGTTAAGTTAATTGAAGCCGGTGCTAATGTTTTCCGTTTCAACTTTTCTCATGGTGACCATGAAGAACATTTAGGTCGTATGACATTAGTTCATGAAGCAGAAAAAATTACTGGTAAAATGGTTGGTATCATGCTTGATACTAAAGGTGCAGAAATCCGTACTACTGTTCAAAAAGAAGGTAAAATTAGCTTTGAAATTAACGATGTTGTTCGTATTTCAATGGATGATTCTCTTGAAGGAACACATGAAAAGATTGCTGTTACTTACCCAGGTTTGATTGAAGATGTTCATGTTGGAGGCCATGTATTATTTGATGATGGTCTTATCGATATGAGAATTGATGAAATCGATACAGCTGCTAACGAATTAGTAACAACTGTTATGAATGCCGGTCGTTTAGGTTCACGTAAAGGTGTTAACGCTCCTGGTGTATCAATTAACTTACCTGGTATTACTGAAAAAGATTCAGATGATATTCGTTTTGGTTTAGATCACAAAATTGATTTCATCGCTGCAAGTTTTGTACGTAAACCAGCTGATGTTTTAGATATCCGTGCTTTACTTGAAGAAAAAGGGATGGAACATGTTCAAATCTTCCCTAAAATTGAATCACAAGAAGGTATCGATAATATTGATGCCATCATGGAAGTTTCTGAAGGTTTAATGGTTGCCCGTGGTGATATGGGTGTTGAAATTCCTGCTGAAAATGTTCCTTTAGTTCAAAAAGACTTAATTAAAAAATGTAACGCTTTGGGCAAACCAGTTATTACTGCTACTCAAATGCTTGATTCAATGCAAGAAAACCCACGTCCTACACGTGCTGAAGCTTCTGATGTTGCTAATGCCGTATTTGATGGAACAGATGCAACAATGCTTTCAGGTGAAAGTGCTAATGGTGACTACCCTGTAGAATCAGTTGCAACAATGGCTCGTATTGATGAAAAAACTGAAAATGCATTACGTGCACATGGTTCATTTGTTTTAAATGAATTTAGCAAAAATGATGTTACTGAAACTATTGGTCGTGCTGTTGCTGAAACAGCTGATAGCTTAGGTATTAAAACAATCATCGCTGCTACAAAATCTGGTCAAACTGCACGTATGATTTCTAAATACCGTCCTGATTCAGATATTTTAGCTATTACATTTGACGAACAAACACGTCATGGTTTATCAGTTAACTGGGGTGTTCACCCAATTATCGCTGAAAAACCAGCATCAACAGATGCATTGTTTAGCTTAGCAACTGAAAAAGCTAAAGAATTAGGTTTTGCTAAAAAAGGCGACCTTATCTTGATTACTGCTGGTCTTCCAGTTGGTGAAAAAGGAACAACAAACAGTTTGAAAGTTCAATTAGTAGACTAATTACATGGAGATTCAAGCAATTGGATCAAAATTAGTTAGCGGTCAAGGTATTGGTGATGCAATAATTATTGGTAAAACAGTGATTGTAAGTTCTGCAGTTGATGCCAGTCAAAAAATTGTTGAGAGTTCTGTTTTAGTCGCGAAAACGATTAATGAAGATTACTTACCAGCAATTGAGAGAGCAAGTGCTTTAATCGTTGAAGATGGTGGTCTCGTTTCGTATGCAGCAATTATGGGTGTATCTATTGGTATTCCTGTTATTGTTGGTGCAAAAAATGCGACCCAATTAATCACGAATGAAGAAATTGTGACAATTGATTCGCGGCATGGTGTTGTTTACTATGGTGCGTTAAACATTAGTTAAATTTTAAACTGGAAAAAGTGGTTAGACTTAAAGTCTAATCGCTTTTTTTATTACACGATATTTCTATTCAAGTGGCTATTAAACCTAATATCAGGTAAAATATAAGTATATGATAATTTTACAAGCGCGGATAAGTTAGATATAAAATAAATAATGTTGTTTTTTGAAATGGAGAAATAAATGAGCTCAATAATGGGACAAGTAGTAACTGCAATGGTAACTGATGAGAATGATACAGAGTTTTTAGTACAAAAAGATGGTATGACAATGCATTTATTAAAAGACGAAAAAAATAGTCAATTAACAAATGGGTCGATGGTCAAAGGATTTGTTTATGAGAACGAAGGCCATGATTTAAGTTTATCAACAACGATTCCTAGAGCTGGTATTGATCAATATGCTTTTGGTGACGTTGTCAAAGTCAGAAGAGATTTAGGTGTTTTCGTTGATATTGGGTTACCAGATAAAGATGTAGTCGTATCGTTAGATGATTTACCAGAAATGCGATCACTTTGGCCAAAGGCTGGGGATCGCTTAATGGTCGGACTTAAAATTGATTCTAAGGATCGTATTTGGGGTGATGTTGCGGATGAAGAGATGTTCCGTGAAATTGCTAAAAAACCTGATGATTCATTAAAAAATCAAAATATGACATTTACAGTTATTCGTTTAAAGATGATTGGGACATTTGTTATTACTGATGATGACTATCTAGGATTTATTCATCCATCTGAACGTTTTAATGAACCTCGATTAGGGCAAGTGTTAGATGGCCGAGTAATCGGGATTAGAACGGATGGGACAATTAACTTATCTATTAAGCCACGCGCGTATGAAGCAATTAGTGACGATGCAGCAATGTTAGTTGCTGCATTAAGCCATAATGATGAACAAAAATTGCCCTTTACTGATAAGAGTAATCCAGACGATATTAAAGAATATTTTGGTATTAGTAAAGGCCAATTTAAAAGAGCAGTTGGTCATTTATTAAAGGGACGTTATGTTAAACAAGAAGATGGCGAACTTATTTTAATAAAAATGCCTGAGGAACTTGAAAATAAGGCTGAGGAATCAGTTGACGATATAGATAATTAATAGATAGCGAGGGATTCTGGTGGATAAGGCACAACAAATTAAATTAATTGAAAATAAAATTCACCAGTCTAACTTTAAATTGACACCTCAGCGTCAGGCTATTATATCTGTTATTTTTGAACATTCGAATGAACATCTTAGCCCAGAAGAAATTTTTGTTTTGGTTAAAAAAGTATCATCTGAGATTGGATTAGCAACAGTCTATCGAACGTTAGATGTATTGGTCGAATTAAATATCATTGATAAAATAGCTTTTGAAGATGGTATGGCTAGATATGATTTAACAATAAATGATAAACAACATTTTCATCATCATCTCTTGTGTACGCAATGTGGTTCAATTGAAGAAATTCATGAAGATTTATTAGAGGATGTTGAAAGATTGGTTACGCAACAATTTCATTTTTTAGTGACGGATCATAGGTTAACTTTTCATGGAATCTGTATGAATTGTCAGAGAAAATCAAAAGAATAAACCACGGATTTGACATAACTATTATCAATTTCTAAGATTCGAATGATAATAGATGCCGTAAAAATGTCGTGTATAGAGGAGAACGCTAATGCTTATTAAGTATAAGAATGATTATGAAAAAATTGCGATGGGCTTGTTGTCATTCATTCCTGATTTGAAAGATGTTACTAGAATTAATTCGGCAATTAGCGGTTATCAAGATTCAGATACTCGTGTCTTATATCTTTGGAAAAATGCAGATGGTAATTTCACGGGCATAGTGGGTATTGAAAATGATGGTAATGTTGTGGTAGTGCGTGCTATTTCATTGAGTCCAGATGAAAGACATAAAAAAGTTAGTTTTTTAATTTTAGACGCTGTTTTAGCGCTATATCCTGATAAGAAAATTATGGGCACAATTGATACAACAAAATTAATTGAAAAATGGGAAATACAAAAAAATGAGCCAAAATATTGAAGCAATTAGTGATGTCACACTTAAGTTAGCTTCATTCGAAGGGCCACTTGATTTGTTGTTACATTTAATTAAGGATTCTGAGATGGATATTTATGATATTCAAATTTCGGAAATAACAGATTATTATTTATCAATTATTAATCATGCTGAAAAGATGTCTTTAGAGGTGATTGGTCAATATTTAGTAATGGCATCAACTTTAATGAAAATTAAAAGTCAAATGTTATTACCAGTTGAGGTTTCCGAGATAGAAGAAACACAAATTGATCCGAGAACTGACTTGGTTAAGCAATTAATTGATTATCAAATTTTTAAAGATGCAGCTGGTGAGTTGGGTGTCAAAGCAAGTAATCGAGCAAATTATTTTTCTAAAGAACAGAGTCGTGTTCCTAAAAATGATTTTGTTAATCAGCAACTTGATATTCCTGGCTTGGATTTAGAATCACTTCAGAATGCTTTTAAAAGGGTCCTTATGAAACAAGTTAATCAGCAGCCAGTTGAAAAGAAAATTAAGGTACAACAATTTTCACTTACTGATAAAATCTTAGAAATTGAACGAATTGTGACAAATTCGATTGGTAGATTAACATTTGATGATCTTTTCGAAGATTCAATGAGGGTTGATGAAATTGTTATTACTTTTTTGGCGATATTAGAGCTTTCAAAACTGAATCAGATTGAATTAAAACAGGTTAATAGTCATGAGAATATTCAAATTTTAAAAATTGAACCATAGGTTTGTATTAGGGAGGTATGAAAGTGAGTCATTTAGCAAATATTGAAGGACTTTTATTTGTAAGTGGGGATCAAGGCATATCTTTATCAGAAATAGCCAGATTGACTGGTTTAATGAAATCAGCAGTTAAAGAGCAACTCGAAAAATTAGCGACTAAATATATAAATGATGTCGATTCTGGATTAGAATTAATTCAATATAATGATTTTTATCAATTAGTGACAAAAAAAGATTTGGCTAATTTAATCAAAGATTATTTTGATAATCCTAATTCAAGGAGACTTTCTGCTGCAGCACTAGAAACGCTAGCTATTATTGCTTATAAGCAACCTGTGACACGACTTATAGTTGATGATATTCGAGGCGTTCAGAGTTCGGGATCGTTGCAAAAGTTGGTTGCCCTAAATTTAGTTAGTGAAGGTGGGCGTCTTGATGTACCAGGGAGACCTATTTTATATAAAACAACAATACAATTTCTAAACTATTTTGGATTGACAAGCCTTAAAGAACTTCCAGACATTGATGAAAATCAGAAGTTTAATGTGGAAGTGGGTCAGCTGTTTTGGGATAGTTTTAACGAAAAATTACAAGAAAATGAGGAATAATATGGCAGAGGCAGAAAGATTACAAAAAGTTATGGCACAAGCCGGTGTTGCATCGAGAAGACAATCTGAAAAAATGATTTCGGAAGGTCACGTCAAAGTAAATGGTAAAGTTGCAGATGAGTTAGGTATCAAGGTGACAAGTGAAGATAAAATTGAAGTTGATGGGATTCGCCTGAATGAAGAGCCATTAGTATATTATTTGTTCTATAAACCAAGAGGGGTTATCTCAGCGGTTAAAGATGATAAGGATCGTAAGGTTGTGACAGATTATTTTCCAGGTGTAAGAGAAAGAATTTATCCTGTTGGCCGATTGGACTATGATACTTCTGGATTATTGTTAATGACAAATGATGGTGAATTAGCTAATAAAATGACTCATCCAAAATATAAAATAGATAAGACTTATGTTGCAAAAGTGAATGGTATTCCATCAAATGATGATTTAAAAGCTTTACGTCAAGGCATTGTTATTGATGGTAAAAAAACGGCACCCGCTCACTCAAAAATTATTTCTGCAGATAAAAATAAGCAAAAAGCAATCATTTCTTTAACAATTCATGAAGGTCGAAATCATCAAGTTAAGAATATGTTAGCAGAGGTTGGTCATCCCGTTGAAAAATTAAAACGTGAAACTTACGGTTTCTTAGATTTATATGGCTTAACTTCAAGTCAATATCGTGAACTATCTGAAGAAGAGGTTCATGCATTGAAGAGTATCGCTGATCGTAAATAGTTGTAACTCATTTTTGCATATGTTATATTCAATAACGTAATAAAATATTTGGTTCGTCTTCAGGGGCAGGGTGTAATTCCCGACCGGCGGTTATAGTCCGCGACCCACATGATATATGTGGCTGGACTGGTGAAATTCCAGTATCGACAGTTAAAGTCTGGATAAAGAAGATAGGGCTTATTTGAGTAAGTAATTTCAAATGAACTCTGTTAATCTTTGTTGATTAATAGTGTTCATTTTTTTATTTATTTAAAAGGTTCTTCATTGAAGATGGCCTTCCAGGGGGTTCTCTAGCATGAAACAATCATCAATTTTTAGAGTTGTGATTACAGCATTTTTGGCTGCAATTTCGTATGTATTAATGTTTTTTTCTTTTCCGGTAATTCCATTAATTCCGTATTTAAAAATCGATTTTAGTGATTTACCTATTTTAATTGGATTTTTTATTTTAGGTCCTTTAGGTGGTACGATGGTTGCCGTGGTTCGTTCATTATTATATCTTGTTTCAACTGGAACGGATATTGCTAGTTTGATAGGTGTTGGAACTAATTTTTTGGCATCAATGGCAGTTTCTTTTCCAACCTATTATATTCTTAAGGGGCGTAACAGCGCTAAACCGACAATTGGTAAGAGTATTCTGGCTATCTTGATAAGTACGCTGGTTTTAACCGCTGCGTTGTCTATCGCGAATTATTTCGTGATTTTACCAGTGTATTTAAATGTTATTGGTATGAATATAGGCATGTCAGTATCTAAATACGTAATTCTTGGGATTGTTCCTTTTAACATCATAAAAGGTATTTTAGTCGTTGGGTTATTTAGTATTTTATATCGCAGAATGTATGAATGGGTTCAGGTAAATAATAAAAAATATAAATAAGTATAGTATAATAATGAGGAAGAATTCTTAAAGGATTCTTCCTCATTTTGGTTTAAAAGGGTGGAAATTTATGATTGAAGATTATCTTTTACAGATGTTTCAAAAAGAACGTCGACGATCTAACGTGATTTATAGCATCATCATAGGTCGTAATACAGTCTCCAACATATATTGGGGTATGCGTTACGGATTATTAGGTTATTTTGGTATGGCACCTCGATTTTCAAATGAACGATTTCGAGTAGGTCTGTCTAAATTACAACAAAATCACTTTCTTGAAGAAAGTGATGGGCAGGTCTGTTTAACAGTACAAGGCGTAAATCGACAAAAAAAATTAAAACGAGAGTTATATCAAATTAAATTTCCTGAATTAATGAGTCGATATAAATTTAAAGAATGGGCAGAAACTTGTATTTTAGCCATTCAAGTTGTGTCTGAACTTAGTTTTGCTAATCGACATTATTATCCAATAGTGACATCTGAATTAACTAAATTTAATATTAAAAAATGGCTTTCAAAGAATGACAAAAAAAAGTTAGCTGAGCAAGTTAATTCAGAATTACATTTATTTATTCAGAAAATCGATGTGAATGCTGAATTAATTTTTATGAATAAATTAATAGGACACCAACTTAATGGATTAACTGATCAACAATTGGCGATTGAGTTGGAGCTTTCAGAAATAGAGATTCAATTAATTTATCGAGATACAATGAATTTTTTTGCGAGTTGGGTTGAACAACAGAAACAAAGTGTATTTAAAGAGTTGGTACAACTGGTTCGTAAAACGGGAATTATTTCTGAAAGTGCAAAAGATACGATGAGATTAGTTGATATGGGGTTATCTATTGATGATATTGCTAGAAGAAGAAATTTAAAAAAAAGTACAATTAATGAGCATTTGCTTGAACTAGCGATGCTTAGCGATGTATTTCCGTTCGATATTTTTTTAACTAAAAAAATAAGTGATGATTTAACCGAGGTAATGGGGAAAAATATTGATCGATTACCTTTTCAAAAAATACAAAATCAGTTACCTGATATGACTTTTTTTAATTATCGTTTGTATCAAATTTATAGGAGCAAAACAGAATGACCAAAATTAACTTAAAAGAAAAATTAACTGAATATTTTGGATTTGATTCGTTTATGATGGGTCAGGAAGAAACAATTGAAACAATTCTCTCTGGGCAAGATACATTATCAATATTGCCTACGGGGACTGGAAAATCATTATGTTATCAATTAGCGGGGTATCTTATGAATGGAACAACGGTTATTGTCTCGCCGTTATTATCGTTAATTCAGGATCAAGTTAGTCAATTTAATTTTCGCGGTAATGAGACGGCTATTGGCCTAACATCGCTATTGAGTTATTCTGAAAAAAAATATGTGTTAAAAAATATTCAATCTTATAAGTTTGTGTATTTATCTCCTGAAATGTTAAGTCAAACTGAGGTTATAAATGTGCTTAAAAAGATTGATGTTTCTTTGTTCGTCGTGGATGAAGCGCATTGTATTTCAACTTGGGGACCCGATTTTAGACCTGATTATTTAAATTTGAATCATGCGATTACTGAACTTGGTTCACCTCGCGTATTAGCGCTGACAGCCACGGCTACCCCACAAATTCAAGATGATATTGTGGGACAATTAAAAATAGCAAATCGGCATTTTTATAAAGTTATTAAGTCGGTTAATCGAGATAATATTTTTTTAAGTGTCATAAAAGTGGCTAATGAGCTTGAAAAAAATGAGCAATTAATACAGTTATTAAATAAAATCGAGGGTGTTGGTATTGTTTATTTTTCAAGTAAGAAGAAAGCTAATGAAATATCTGACTTGATCAATAAACAAACTGGATTAAAATCAGAACCTTATCATGCAGATTTGACAGATATGGCGAGATATACGGTACAGCAACAGTTTATGACGAATCAAATTGATGTTATTTGTGCGACAAGTGCTTTTGGTATGGGCATCAATAAAAAGGATATTAGATATGTCATCCATTATCATATGCCTGCTGATTTTGAAAGCTACGTTCAGGAGTTTGGTCGAGCCGGCCGAGATGGTCAGCAAAGTATAGCAATTATTTTTTCACAGGCTAATGATCTGTTCTTGCAAAGAGGGTTGATTGATTTAACAATTCCAGATACTGATTTTATTAGAACTTATTTTAAAAAACATAAAGAATTAGTAGGCCTTGGGGAAGAAAAAGGTAAACTGTTGGATTATTATTATGAAAATCACGATTCAGTTGAAAAAGTTCAATTGCTTTTTAAACAAAGAAAAATGGAAAAAGAACTAGGATTGCAAGATATGGTAACGTTTATTGATTCTAGCCAATGTCGAAAGCAACAAATTTTGAAGCATTTTGGAGAATCAAAAGTAGTGGCACACAATGAAGCGTGTTGCTCAATCATTTTTAATGAGTCTATCCTTCAGCAAATTGGATTAGAAAAAAAGAACGATAAAATTGATAATAAACGACTAATTCAAGCAACAGATACGATTATTTCTAAATTGTTTCAATTATCTTGAGAATAATTTGGATTGTTATGGTAAAATAATGATAATTGTTTTTAGGAGGATTGAAAATTGAGTGATAAAAAAGATAATTCAGAGAAAAAGCCTTGGGAAAAGTCGTTTGAAGATGATAGAGACGATGATGGGAATTATTCTCGATCAGCAAATAGGCGCAAAAGTAAGAATAGTTCGTTATTAACTACGGGGTTATTAGTTGTTTTTGTTGCTATTATTATCGGAACAATTGGGTTTTATATTGTTGAAAGTAATAAAGTTTATCAACCATCAGATGCAACAACTAGTGAGCGTTCTTCAAGCAAGAAGACAGTAACTAAGACGGATAATGTAACAAGTTCCAAATCTAAGTCTAAATCTAATTCCAAAGCTAAATCAGAATCGAAAGCCAAAGTAAGTTCTGAATCAAAGGCTAAGGCTAGCTCAGAATCAAGAGCAAAGGTAAAAGCTGAATCAAAAGCAAAGGAAGAATCGAAAGCTAAAGCAATTTCTGAATCTGCATCTAGTTCTGAATCTGCATCTAGTACAAGTTCAGCAAGTTCTTCAAGCACATCTTCAAAATCATATGTGACTGTTGAAGCAGGACAAGGGTTATATCGTGTTGCGGTAAACAATGGTTTAAGTGTAAGTGGCCTTTTGCAATTGAATCCTGGCTTAACTGCTGATTCAGCAATTACTGCAGGACAAAAATTAAGAGTTAAATAATAGATATGGATTGATTAAATATCAATCCATATTTTTATGGAGGAATTAGCCAGATGAAAAATAATATTCAAGTTGCAATCGATGGCCCAGCATCAGCAGGGAAAAGTACTGTTGCTAAATTGGTTGCCAAAAAATTAAACTATGTCTATTGTGATACAGGGGCAATGTATCGAGCAATCACTTTCGAAGCGATGGCAAAGAAGATTGCGCTTGATAATGATGATAGATTAGTTCGTTTATTAAAAGAGACAACAATCACTTTTAAACCAGCTGATCCGGAACAATTGGTTTTTATAAATGATCAAGATATTACACAAGCTATTCGCCAACCTGAGGTGACAAATAATGTTTCAACAGTTGCTGCGCAAGAAGGTGTCCGGCAAGAACTGGTGAAAAGGCAACAAGAAATCGCTGAAAATGGTTCTATCGTTATGGATGGCCGTGATATTGGGACAACTGTCTTACCAAATGCTGAAGTTAAGATTTTTTTAATTGCTAGTGTTAAAGAGCGAGCACTTCGTCGATTTAAAGAAAATCAAGTTAAAGGTATTGATACAACACTTGATGTCCTAGAATTTGAAATAGCTGAACGAGATCGAAAAGACTCTACTCGTGAAATTTCGCCACTTGTTCAAGCTAAAGATGCTATACTTGTAGATACAACTTCAATGGATATTGAGGCTGTTGTACAAAAAATAATGGAAATAATCAACAAATAATGAAATAAAATATGAAAGTTGAGTATTAGCACTAGTAATTACTCTTCATTTCAGCTAAAATAATAAATAGAGTTTATTCGCTAAGGAGGACATTGTCCATGAGTAATATTGAAGAAAATAATGATTTACTAGAAGCACTAAATAGTGTAATTGAAGTTAAGGTTGGTTCTGTTATAAAAGGTGAAGTTTTAGCGATTGATGATGCTAAACAAGTCATTGTTGGTATTGAAGGCGCCGGTGTTGAAGGTGTCGTTCCAGCAAAAGAACTAGCACTTAAAGCTGGCGAAGAAACAGAAGACGTTGTCAAAATTGGTGACGTTATGGATTTAGTCGTTATCTCAAGTATTGGTGGAGATAAGGAAGGTGGTAGTTACTTACTATCACAAAGAAGAATTGCTGAACGTGAAGTTTGGAATGACTTACAAAAATTGGCTGATGACGATGCTACAATTGAAGCAACAGTTACACAAGTTGTTAAAGGTGGATTAGTTGCTGATGCTGGTGTCCGTGGTTTCGTACCTGCTTCAATGATTGATGATCGTTTTGTTGAAGATTTATCAAAATACAATCATCAAACATTAGATTTCAAGATTATTGAAATTGATCCAACTGAAAATAGATTAATCTTGTCACATAAAGCTATTGTTAAAGCTCAAAGAGATGCTCAAAAAGCTGAAACACTTAAAACATTAACAGTTGGTGAAATTGTAACAGGAACAGTTGCTCGTCTAACAAACTTTGGTGCATTCGTTGACCTTGGTGGCATTGATGGACTTGTTCATATTTCAGAAATTTCATACAACCGTATTTCTAAAGCTGAAGATGTTTTATCAGTTGGCGAAGAAGTTAAAGTTAAAGTATTGGCAATTGATTTAGATAAGAACCGTATCTCATTGTCAATCAAACAAACATTACCTCAACCATGGGATAATGTTGAAAACGATATTCATGTTGATGACGTCTTAGATGGTACTGTTAAACGTTTGACGACATTTGGTGCATTTGTTGAAGTTATGCCTGGAATTGAAGGATTAGTTCATATTTCACAAATTTCTTACACACATATTGCAACACCAGGTGAAGTTCTAAAAACTGGTCAAGCCGTTCAAGTTAAAGTCCTTGAAGTACATCCAGCAGAACATCGTTTAGCTTTATCAATTAAAGCACTTGAAGAAAAACCAGCAACAGAAGAAAAACCAGAAAAGAAAAAAACAGTTAAAAAAGCTGCACCAAAAGCTAAAGCTTCTAAATCAACAATGAGTGGTATGCCAGAAGAAAGTACTGGTTTCACACTTGGTGATATTTTAGGTAAAGCATTAGAAGATGCAGATACTAACAAATAATTAAAATATTATTTTTAAGTAACGACTGAACTGTGGTTCAGTCGTTTTTATTATTACAAAAGATTTTTAGAGAGTGAGGTTATCGTCTATGGCAAATCCTGTTGTAGCAATTGTTGGACGTCCTAATGTTGGAAAGTCTACAGTTTTTAATAGAATAGCGGGTGAACGAATTTCGATTGTTGAAGATACGCCCGGTGTTACACGAGATCGTATTTATGCGCATAGTGAGTGGTTAGCGCAGAAATTTAGTTTAATTGATACTGGTGGTATTGATATTGGTGATGAACCTTTTTTAACACAAATCACTGAACAAGCACAAATTGCGATTGATGAAGCTGATGTGATTGTTTTTCTTGTAAGTGTAAAAGAAGGCGTAACTGATGCTGATGAAAAAGTTGCTAAAATTTTATATCGTTCTGATAAACCGGTAATTTTAGCCGTTAATAAGGTTGATAATCCAGAATCACGACAAGATATTTTTGATTTTTATTCACTGGGATTTGGGGAACCATTCCCACTTTCTGGAAGTCATGGACTTGGTGTCGGTGATTTGTTGGATGAAATTACAAAAAAATTCCCTGAGAATATTCCTGATGAAGATGATAGTCGAATTAAATTTAGTTTGATTGGTCGTCCTAACGTTGGTAAATCTTCGTTAGTGAATGCGATATTAGGTGAAAATCGAGTCATTGTTTCACCTATCGAAGGGACAACGCGTGATGCAATTGATACAGCTTTCGATTCGGAAGAGGGCGATATGTTCTCAATGATTGATACGGCTGGTATTAGAAAACGTGGGAAAGTTTATGAAAATACTGAAAAGTATTCTGTCCTACGTGCTATGCGGGCGATTGATCGTTCTGATGTTGTCTTGGTCGTGTTGAATGCTGAAGAGGGTATTCGGGAACAAGATAAGAGAGTGGCTGGATATGCTCATGAAGCAGGTCGTGGTATTATTATCGTTGTTAATAAATGGGATACACTTGAAAAAGATAATCATTCACTTTCTGATTTTGAAGCTAACATTCGTCAAGAGTTTGCTTATCTAAGTTATGCGCCCATCATTTTCGTGTCAGCTATTACACAACAACGTTTAACTAAGATACCAGCGTTAATTAAACATGTGAATGAGAATCATAGTCGTCGTATTACATCTTCAGTCTTGAATGATGTCATCATGGATGCTGTTGCTCATAATCCAACACCAACTGATAATGGTAAACGATTAAGAATTTACTACGCAACACAGGTAGCAATACAACCACCTACGTTTGTTGTATTTGTTAATGATACTGATTTAATGCATTTTTCATATGAACGTTTCTTAGAAAATCAAATAAGAACATCATTTGATTTTGAAGGAACACCAATTCATGTCATTGAAAGAAGAAGAAAATAAATTCCAATTGATAAAACGCTATCATTATATCTTTTTTTCTTCTAAAGTGGCTAAATACCTTGATGTCATACGTTTTGTATGGTATCTTAAATAAAGAATTAGTAGAGTAATCTCTGGTTCTGTTATTATTATTTAGTTAAAATAATAACGGCTGAATATCTCTTTAGATATTCAGATATATTTTAGGGGAGGTGAAACATTATGGCAAACAAAGCACAATTAATCGAAAATGTTGCAAAAGAAACAGGATTGACGAAAAAAGATGCTACTGTCGCAGTTGACGCTGTATTTGGTTCAATCCAAAGCACATTAGCTACAGGCGAAAAAGTTCAATTAATCGGTTTCGGTAACTTTGAAGTACGCGAACGCGCTGCTCGTAAAGGTCGTAACCCACAAACAGGTGAAGAAATTCAAATTCCTGCAAGTAAAGTACCTGCATTTAAACCAGGTAAAGCTTTAAAGGATTCTGTTAAATAAGACTTAGAAAAAGCTAGTACAATTCATTTTGTACTAGCTTTTTCATTCTATAATTTATTTTATAGACAATAGCCAGGTAAGAGATTACTGGCTATTGTCTGCATGATAGATTAAACTGATCCATATTGATTTAATTAAGGAAGGGAAGTTATGTAATGACACATTCAGAAATTATGTTGGACTATTTGGACGAGGGCCAAATTGATGAAGCAATGAAAGAATTTGCTAAAGCATTGAGAAAAGATAATGATGCAACCTTGTTTAGTTTGGCTGAAGAACTGTATAGTTTAGGCTTCTTAGCGCAATCTAAGCGTACTTATGAAAGATTGTTGGAAAAATATCCAGAAGAAGACACATTAAGAACATTCTTAGCAGATATTGCGATTAGTGAAGGCAAATCTGATGAGGCACTTAATTATTTGTCAGAAATTGATGAAGATTCAGATGCATACCTACAATCTCTTATGGTTGCGGCTGATTTGTACCAAACGCAAGGTATGTTTGAAGTTAGTGAAAATAAATTATTGACGGCATATAAATTAGCACCAGATGAGGAAGTTATTCAATTTGCTTTAGGTGAATTATATTTCAATACGAAACAGTTTAGTCAGGCAATTGGGTTTTATCTTGAATTAATTAAGGCAGGTCAAACTGAGCTTTCGCAAGTTAACCTCGTTCAAAGATTAGGCGTTAGTTACGCAAATAGTGGTCAATTTGAAAAAGCAATGGCTTATTTGGAACAGATTCATTTAGAAAATATGGATTCTGATACTAAATTACAAATGGGATTAACGTATTTACAATTAAATGATCAACAAAAAGCAATTGATATTCTTTATGATTTGAAAGAAGAAGATCCTTCGTACACGTCACTATATCCAATTCTTGGGCAAGCACTGACAAGCGAGAATCGATTGAATGATGCGTTACTTGTCTACCAAGAAGGTTTAGCAGTTGATGAGGTAAATGATACGTTATATGAACAAGCAGCTGTTGTTGCCTTAAAATTGGATGATGAAAAGCAAGCAGAAAAATATTTGAATAAAGCAATTGCTGTTAATCCAGATAATACGGGAATATTGCTTCAATTAAGTAACTTATTAGTTAAGCAAGAACGTGATGATGAAGATATAAAATTGTTAGAAGATATAAAAAGTGATGGCGATGTGGATCCACAAATATTTTGGAATTTGGCAATTTCGTATGAAAGGCTTGAAGATTATGAAAAAGCTGAAGAAAATTATTTAGAAGCCTATCCATATTTTACTAATCAACCTGATTTTTTAAGATCTGTTATATTTGTCTTTAGAGAAAATGGGCGACAAGAGGAATTACAAGATGCAATCAAGCATTATTTAGCACTTGTTCCTGATGATCAAGAAATTATCGACATTCAAAATGACGCAAATTATTAAATTAGAAAAAGATAGTTATACCAATATGAAGGGTATGAGCTATCTTTTTTTAGTGTATCTATTTGGTTGAAGGGAGTGATTAAAATGGCAAAGATTCATTTAGTTACGCCAAAATTAGAAGATAGTGATGAAATATTTAATTTAATTGTTCATAGTCGGTTTGAACTAACCCAATGGCTTCCTTGGGTAGATTTTATGAAATCTAGTGCTGATGAAATTAATTTTTTACGTAAATAACTTCAAGATAAAACTAAATTGACATTCGTTATAAAAATTAGTGGAGATATCGTTGGTATGATTGATTTACATGAGATAAATTGTTTAGAGAGAACAGCTGAAGTCGCCATTGGGAAAGGGACTGTATCGGTGGCGTTGAGGATGCTTGAAGAATTGGCTCACAGAGATTATGAAATTAAAAATTTGAAAATAATTTTAAACTTGAATAATAAAAAGAGTGCACAAGTGGCCAAACGAAATGATTATCGATTCGTAGAAAAAAGTGGCCAAAATTTATATTTTGAAAAGGAATTAGGAAAATCCTAATTCCTTTTTTAATACGTTTAAATAGTTAATTTCTGTTTAATTATTAAATGACGATAGTATAAAAGTGAACTTGGATCAATTCTTAATTTGGCCATAAGTTCTGAATCTGGTGCTGTGTTATTAGTGAGAATAAAAAAGCAAACAGCTGATTGGTATAGCGAACTTGGTGAGCTATTAGGTTCAACAAAGTGTAAATCTTTCTTTAGATATTTATGTAGACCAGGTAAAGATAATAAGGGGGATTGATTATTTTTGCGTAATTTTAAAAAGCAATCATCAGATTGTTGCATATCTTGTAGTTGTTGAATATAAATGTCAAACTGATTCAAAAAAATTTGTTCTGTCTCTGAGAAAATTAACTGCTTAAAAGAACGATAAAATCCAGGTTGTAAGATTTCTGAAATTTTATAGAAGTGTCGTGTCATTAATAAAACAAGTCGAGAATAGTAACTAATGTCTGAATTTAAAAGATAGAAGTCAAAGTTTACTAACCAATCAAATGTTAAAATAGAACTGCTACTATTTTTTTTACCCTTTAACATTAGAGTTGGGATATGGGTATTAATCTGATGAACAAATAAGTATTTAAAATAACCATTCAAATGTGATAAAACCTTTGTATATGTTGAATTTTTAATTTCTCGTTTGTCTTGAAGCATGACTAGATACTGTCGGATGTCTTCTTCTAAAATCGTTTCAACACTGTTAGAGGTTTGATAAGTGATATTAAAATGGAGAAGGTAATTAAAAAAATCATGAATATCGTGATTATATTCTAAAATCGTTGATTTAGATAAAGAACGAGACCTTAATGATAAATTAAAAGCTTGTTTATAGGGATAATTCATTTGGAAAATCTCCTTAGTAATAAATAATAAGTTACTTTAACTATAACGCATTTAAAAAGAAAACGCACTGCAAAAATCGCAGTGCGCAAAACAAGTTATTTATTAAAAATCTGACTTATTTTATTCTTTTTCTGCCGATCATAACTAAATCCTTGACCTAATACCTCATTAACATTGCTAATCGAGACAAATGCATTTGGATCTAGCGTTTGTATTATTTCTTTTAATTGATGAAGTTCATTTCGGTTTATGACAATATAAATCATTTTTTTATCTTGGTGAGAATAAGATCCCTCACCATTAATATAGCTAACGCCTCTTTCTAATTTGGACCAAATTTCATTAGTAATCATTTGATACTGATTGCTAATAATTAAGATGCCAAGCCCGGAGTAACTGCCTTCAAGCGTGAAATTGACAATTCTTGAGAAAACGTATGAGCTTAATAGGGTATACATCATATGTCTAAGGTCCAAGTAACTGAGTGATATAATTAGTACAGCGACATCAAGCGCAAGAATTGTTTTTCCCATTTGAATGCCACGTGTTTTTTCTAAAATTCGTGCAACGACATCCGTACCGCCAGTTGTACCGCCAAAACGATAAACCAATCCAGAACCCAAACCACCGAATGCACCCGCAAGTATACCTGCTAAAAATAAATCATTATTCACATCAATATGAATTGGGACACGTTGCCAAATCCATAAAAAAGCTGATAACATTATTGTTCCATAAATAGTGTAAATTAATGAGCGCTTACCTAAGAATCGGTAACCAATAATGATTAATGGAATATTAATTGCAAGTGTTGAATAGGCTGGATCAATGTGAAACCAATAACGTAAAATTAAAGTTACACCGGTGATACCACCTTCAGCCAGATGATTTGTGATATTAACAGTTGCTAGTCCGAATGCATAAAAACAGCACCCAAGAGCAATCATTATTAAATCTATTAATTTAATTCGTTCATTTTTTAAAATTGGGTTCACCTCCTGAAGTAAAGTTCCTTTGATTATCATACCATATTATTGATAAATGTCTGGCGACTAACATTTTAAATCTAGTATAAATCTGTTAAACTAGATTGTATTAATTAAAAGAGGAGGATTACTATGATTAAAGTTTTGGTCGCTGGATTTAAGGGACGAATGGGTACCACTACAACGAATATGATCTTAGAAAATCCATTATTTGAATTAGTTGGTGTTTACAGTACATCAGCTACAGAAAAAAATATAAATGAAATTGCTGACTATAAAACACATGATGTACCAATATTTAACGATTTAGAAAAAATAAATGTGGCAGCTGATGTTTGGATTGATTTTACTGTTCCAAACGCTGTTTTAAAAAATGTTAAATTCGCTATTTCAAAACATATATCACCCGTTGTTGGGACAACGGGTTTATCAGAAGATAATATAAATGAACTGAAGCAACTGGCTAAAGCTGAAAAGTTAGGTGGCTTAATTGCACCTAACTTTGGGATTTCCGCTGTGTTATTGATGCAATTTGCACAACAAGCTGCTAAATATTTACCTGATGTTGAAATTATTGAAATGCATCATGATAAAAAATTGGATGCCCCAAGTGGGACTGCTTTGAACACCGCAAAATTGATTGCTAAAGTTCGGGAACCTAAAGTTCAAGGAAATCCCGACGAAAAAGAGACATTACCTGGTGCAAGAGGGGCTGACTATGAAGGTATGAAAATTCATAGTGTCCGATTGCCTGGATATGTTGCGCATGAACAAGTATTATTTGGTGGAAATGGTGAGGCTTTAACTATCCGTCAAGATTCATTTGATCGCATTTCATTCATGTCTGGTGTTGCCGTAGCCGTTGAAAAAATAGGTCAATATGAAGAATTATTTGTTGGATTGGAAAATATTTTATGATTGTTTCTAATCTTGCGGATGATTTTATTAATGCAGAACCAGTGATTACGGCCATTGAAGATGCTGGATTTGAAGCTTATTTTGTTGGAGGTAGTGTGCGGGATACCATTTTAAAGTTGCCTATTCATGATATTGATATTGCGACTAGTGCATATCCCAATGAAATTAAAGAAATATTTAATAAAACAGTTGATACTGGCATTCAACATGGGACAGTGATGGTTTTAGATCATGGAGAAGGCTATGAAATCACCACTTTTAGGACAGAATCAACTTATCAAGATTTTAGACGTCCGGACCATGTTGAATTTGTTCGTTCATTAGAAGAGGATTTAAAACGTCGCGATTTTACAATTAATGCATTGGCAATGACTCATGAGGGCCAGATTATTGATTTATTCGGTGGCTTACAAGATTTAGAAAATCATCTTATAAAAGCAGTTGGTAAAGCTGATGAGCGTTTTAATGAAGATGCACTAAGAATGATGAGAGCGATTCGTTTTGCAAGTCAGTTGGATTTTACAATTGAGGAAGAAACCGCTAGGGCATTGGAAAAACATGCACCACTTTTGAAGAAAATTGCCATTGAACGTATTCATATTGAATTCGTTAAATTACTATTAGGGAACAATCCTAAAATTGGCTTACAACATTTCGTTAAGGCTGATTTAGCACGATATTGTCCTGAATTTGATAAATATTTACCAGAATTAATGAATATGTCACAAATATCAACCATTAAATTAACCTCGGAAGTAGCTGCTTGGTCGTTAGTCATTCATGTCTTAAAAATAGCAGAATCTGATATTAGTCGATTTTTAGTGGCATGGAAAAGTTCAAATGAGCTGATTACAAATGTTCAAGTTGTTATTAAAGCACTAACGGGTATCTTAAATGACACTGTTAGTCGAGAACTGATGTATGAGACAGGATTAGAACGTTTGCTAATTGCCAATGAAGTTGCAACAATCTTTAATAACCACTTAGATGCTAAAAAATTGGCAACGACTTATGAGCAACTCCCTATTAAGTCGAAAAAAGAGATGGTTATCAATGGTGGTCAATTAATAAAAGAAGTCGGTATTCGACCAGGTGAAAAGTTAGGTCGTATTTTAGCTATATTAGAACATCGCATTTTAATGGAAGAAGTTCCAAATGAATCAACTCAATTATTAAGATTAGCTGAACAATTAATGTCAGAATTAACGTAATTTAGAAATTACAAGACGTGTTCAGTAAATTTAACCTATAAAAGAGAATCAAATTAGATAAGAGAGTGATGACATGCAAACACTAAGAGTCGAACATTTAAAGAAAACATATGGTGAAAAGACATTATTTGACGATTTAAATTTTATCGTCAATGAAAAAGATAGAATTGGATTGATTGGAACTAACGGTTCAGGGAAAACGACATTGTTAAATGCGTTGACTGAACTTGATCCAGCTGATTCAGGCGATTTAATTAAACCTAATAATTACCGCATGAGTTATTTAAAACAAATTCCTGAATTAAATGACGATATGACCATTATGGAGGCAGCGTTTGAAGGGGCTTCACCTGTTTTTGAAACTATTCGCCACTATGAAGCAGTTTTAACAGCATACAGTGAACATCCTGAAGATGAAAAATTACAGCAACGTTATTCCGATGCAGAAGATCGCATGAACCGTGAAGATGCATGGAATGCCGACAACGACGTTAAAACCATTTTGACGCAATTGCAAATTACTGATTTAACACAAAAAGTCGCTACTTTGTCTGGTGGACAGAAAAAAAGAGTTGGGTTAGCTCAAGTCTTGATTCAAGCACCTGACTTATTAATTCTTGATGAACCTACTAATCATTTAGATTTTAGCTCGATTGAATGGTTAGAAAGCTATCTTAAAACGTATAAAGGCGCTTTAATTGTTGTTACTCATGATCGTTACTTTTTAGACCAAATTGCGAACCAAATTTTAGAATTATCATTTGGTAAGTTGTATGCTTATGAAGGTAACTATCAAGATTTTGTTGCTCAAAAAGCTGAAAGAGTGGCTCAAGAGGTTACGGCAGAACACAAAGAACAACAGTTATATAAAAAAGAATTAGCTTGGATGCGAACGGGTGCCAAAGCTAGATCAACAAAACAACAAGCACGCATTAATCGATTTAATGATTTAAAAGAAAATATGAATTCGTTACAAATCGATCAAGACGTTTCAATTGGATTAGGACAACAACGACTGGGTAAAAAGGTCATTGAATTAAAAGATGCTAGTTTAGTTTTAGAAAATCATAAAATTATAGATCATTTTAATGAATTAATTCAAGCAAGTGACCGAATCGGGATTACTGGTAAAAATGGTGCTGGTAAATCAAGTTTACTTAATGCTATTGCCGGTAAGTTACCGCTTAATTCTGGTGAATTATTAATGGGTGAAACAGTTAAATTAGGGTATTACCAACAACAAACTGAACCGATTCCTGGTGACAAAAGAATGATTAGTTACCTGAATGAAATTGGTGAAAATGTTGAAAACAAGCACGGTGAACGAATCAGTACCACGCAACTTTTGGAACAGTTTCTTTTTCCTCGATTTATGCACGGAACGTTAATTAGACAACTATCTGGTGGCGAAAAAAGAAGACTTTATCTCCTTAAATTGCTTATGCAACAACCAAATGTTTTGTTATTAGATGAACCAACAAATGATTTAGATATTGGAACATTGACTGTTCTTGAGGATTATTTAGAATCATTCAATGGTGCTGTTATTACGGTTTCTCATGATCGATATTTTTTAGATAAAGTTGCAGATCAACTTCTTATTTTTGAAGGTGATGCTAAAATTAAGCGTTATACCGGATTGTTTACATCATATCTTGCAAATAGTGCAATACAAGATGAGACAGTAACAGCGAATAAGGCTAAAACTGTTGAAACTGAAACTATTTCAAATGACAAAGCCAAAATTAAATTAACTTATGCTGAACAAAAAGAGTTTGAAACAATTGAACAAGAAATCGATACGTTAGAAACTAAAAAAGAAAAAGCCGAAAATGATATGGCAAGTACCGACGGCAATGATTTTGTGGCACTAAGTGATTTACAATTTTTAATTGATAAATTAGATACTGAAATCGAAGAAAAAATGACCCGTTGGGACTACTTAGGGAAATATGCAGAAAAGGAGTAATTATCATATGGAAGAAACGTATTTACAACTCGAACGTGATATTTTAGAACATGGAAATGATAAGACTGATCGTACACAGACTGGAACTAAAAGTCTTTTTGGTTATCAAATGAGGTTTGATTTAAGTCAAGGATTTCCATTACTAACGACTAAAAAAGTACCATTCGGTTTAATTAAAAGTGAATTGTTGTGGTTTTTAAAAGGTGATACCAATATTCGCTATTTATTAAAACATAAAAATCATATTTGGGACGAATGGGCTTTTAAAAACTATGTTGAAAGCTCTGAATATAATGGCCCAGATATGACTGATTTTGGTCATCGTTCACTTTCAGACCCTGATTTTAAAAAAGAATATAACAGTCAAAAGAAACTTTTTTGCGATAAAATTATTGAAGATGATGCGTTTGCTGAAAAATTTGGCGAACTGGGTGATGTTTACGGAAGTCAATGGCGTAAATGGAAGACGAGGCAAGGGGACACAATTGATCAAATTAAAGATGTTATTGAAGCAATCAAAAAAACACCTGATTCTAGAAGATTAATTGTATCAGCTTGGAATCCAGAGGACGTCCCTAATGTCGCCTTACCTCCCTGTCATACATTATTCCAATTTTATGTGGCCAATGGTAAATTGAGTTGTCAATTATATCAAAGAAGTGGTGATGTTTTTTTAGGTGTTCCATTTAATATTGCTAGTTATGCGTTATTAACCCATCTAATTGCAAAAGAAGTTGGACTCGAAGTTGGCGAATTTGTTCATACGTTAGGTGACGCACATATTTATAATAATCATATGGATCAAGTGAAGGAACAGCTGACTCGTGACGTTCAACCAATGCCCAAGTTGTGGTTGAATCCGGATAAAAATAGTATTTTTGATTATAATATGTCGGATATTAAAGTTGAAGGTTATAATCCAGCACCTCCAATTAAAGCACCTGTTGCCGTTTAATCGTTTATTCTATAAGGAGATTACGCATGATTAATTTTATTTGGGCCGAAGATAATGAGCATCATATTGGATATCAGGGGAAATTACCTTGGTATCTGCCAAATGATTTAAAATTTTTTAAGGCAACAACTCTCAATAAGGTCATTGTGATGGGTAGAAATACATTTGAAAGTTTCCCAGGATTATTGCCAAATCGAATTAACGTTGTTGTCTCAAGTCAAACAGATTTGATTGAAACAGATAACTTGAAAATTGTCCACTCGATAGCTGAATTGAAGACTTTATTAGGAAACTATACTGGTGATATTTTTATTATTGGTGGCGCAACTTTATTTTCAGAAATGTATTCAAGCGTTGATTGTCTGTACCAAACGAAAATTGATGCTATTTTCGAGGGCGATGTGACCATGATTCCTATCGAATATCACGATTGGAAATTGGTCAAAACAATTCCTGGTATCGTTGATGAAAAAAATAAATATAAGCATGAATTTAGAATTTATGAAAAAAATAAGCACTAAAAAAGTGAAGTTACACTCAAAGATTGAGTATAGCTTCACTTTTTACATTTTCAAGTATAAAATAAAATTGAAAAGAACATTAAGCCTGTACCTAGCATCACAAACAGGTGCCAAACAACATGTAAATATTTGACGCCATTAATACTATAAATGCCCGCACCAATTGTGAAGGCCAAACCACCAGAAACTAATAACCAAAAACCGGTTACGCCAAGACTAGAATAGAGTGGGAACATAGCACTTAGGCAAAGCCAACCCATAATCAGATAAATAATTGTTGAAATTGTTTTGAAATGACCTAACCAGATTGATTTATAAATAATTCCCAAAATGGTCATGACCCAAATAATTCCAAATAATGTCCAACCTAATGCGCCACCAACAGCGATAAGGCAGTAGGGAGTATAAGTCCCTGCAATTAAAATATAAATACTGCTGTGATCAAATATTTGAAAAACGGTTCTTGCCCGTGTAAAAATTAAACTGTGGAATAACGTCGACGTTAAGTAAAGTAATACTAAAGATGAGCCATAAATGGCATATGATGTAATTTCTAATGCACTTCCATCATGAGTTCCTTTGATAATTAAAAGAATTAATCCTGCTATGCTTAATCCAAAACCAATGCCATGGGTCACGGCGTTTAACACTTCATTCAAAATGAGGTAGCGCCTACTGTAATTTTGTTCCAAAAAAACACCTCAGTCATTAATTTCTATGTGAAATAGACTAGCATGTCTGATATACTAGACATTAAACATAGAAAAGTTTATAGTGACGTTATTGTATCATGATTAAAAACTTTTGTTAAGAAAGTGTGGATGAAGAAACATGTCAAACATTAAAATAGTAACAGATTCATCTGTTGGATTAATAGATGCTGAAGTAAAAGAAAACAACATTAATATTATACCTTTAAGTGTTATGATAAATGATTCGATTTACGTTGAAGGTGAATCAATTACAAATGACGAATTCGAAGAAAAAATGGAAACGTCAAAAACATTACCAAAAACAAGTCAACCACCGATTGGAACTTTTGTGGAAATGTTCGATAAACTTGGCTCAGATGGAAGCCAGGTCCTTTCACTTAATATGACAGATCAAATTAGTGGGACGGTGCATACTGCAGAACAAGCTGCACAAATGAGTCAATCAGATGTGACAGTTGTTGATACACGATCTACTGATCGAGGTATGGCATTCCAAGTTTTAGCAGCAGCTAAATTAGCAAATGCTGGTGCATCAATGAACGATATTTTAACAAAAATCGCTGAAATTCGTGAAAATTCAACCTTATATATGGCTGTTATGACCTTGGATAATTTAGTTAAAGGTGGCCGTATATCAAGATTAACAGGAGTCCTTTCAAGCGTTTTGAATATGAAAATCATTCTTGAAATGATAGATGGTGAATTAAAAATTAAAAATAAAGGCCGTGGTATGAAGACGGTTAATAAGTTTGTTTCAGATTTAGTTGAAGAATTAAAAACAACACCTCACGTTAAATCAATTGGTATTTCTCATGCTGGAAATGAAAAAAAAGCATTTGAAGTTCGTGATTTATTACAGGCGGCAGTTCCAACAATAGATATTCTAGTTCGCCAAACAGCTCCTATTATTGCCACACATGGTGGTCCAGGAGCATTTGCGGTTATGTTTTATGTAGATAAAGACTAAGAATCTTAAATGATCACATTTAAACTGGTCCAAAAACAACTGTTTTTGTCCAGTTTTTTTAATCTTAAAAAGGAATGATTTTTTGAAATTTTTAAAAAGCTTTTTAATCACTATTTTAAGTATTATGGTACTAAGTGGCGTTATATTTGGCGGTATGTGGTTTGCAACGGGCCATTTTTCAAATCAAAATTTAATTACAATTCCACACAAAAAAAAGGCGATTAAATTAGTAGCACTTGGTGATTCTTTAACGCAAGGTGTAGGAGATACAACCAATAAAGGCGGATTTGTACCATTGATTAAGGCAAAAATGAATGCTAAGCAACAAGTCAAAGTCACATCTTCTAACTTTGGTTTATCAGGAGATCGAAGTGACCAAATCTATGCTCGTCTAAAGAATCAGCCTAAGATGCAAAAAACGTTATCAAAGGCCAATGTTGTAACTTTAACAGTTGGTGGTAATGATTTATTGCAAGTTATTCAAAAAAATATTTTATCTAATGACGTGACTAAATTAAATAAAGCAATAACTGCTGAAGAGCTGACGTATACAACTAAATTAAACGAATTATTTAAAGAAATTCGGAAATATAATAGTAGTGCGCCTATCTATGTCATTAGTGTCTATAATCCATTTTATGTTTATTTTCCCAATATGAATAGTATGACGACAATTGTTCAATCATGGAATAAAACGACTAATAAAGTTGTTAAGGCTGACAAAAATAGTTACTTTGTTACAATCGCAAAACAGCTTTCTGAGGGACAATATTATGGTAAAACAAATACGTTAACTAAAAAATCAGACAATTCCGATTTATCTGGGTTATCTGGTTTTAACCTTGAGAGTGTTTTACAGGAAAAAGATGAGAAAAACGATTATATTTCTGTAACAGATCATTTTCATCCGAATAATAAAGGCTATAAAAAAATGACCGATTTATTATACGAATCAATGCAAAAAAATCATTTATTTAAATAATGGGAGAGTTATGGCTAAGAGATCAGAACAAATTCACGTAAAATCTAAAAAAAATTTTAACGCATGGAAAATAGCATTTATCGTGTTACTTTCTTTATTAATTGGTACGATGCTTTATCTTTTTGTTAGTGTGGCAAGCCAGTCGCAAGACCAAAAAACATTAACAACGCAAACGAATTCAAAAGCAACAGAAAGAACAAACCTTAGTGTTGAAATGAATAAGGAACAGCTAAATGGAACGATTAATTATTATTTAAAATCAATTCAAAAAGGACAATCAATTAAATATCGATTTTTGGTAGATAAATCTGCGATCTTAATGGGTACAACAAATGTTTTAGGGCAAAATATTTCGTTTACGTTGTACTCTGATCCGGTTGTGACACCTAATGGAAATATCGTATTAAAAACCAAATCAGTTGCTGTCGGTTCATTACCAGTTCCTAAAAAATTTATCATGAATTATGTAAAAAAGGCATACACATTACCAAGCTGGATTACCATTGATAGTCAAAAGCAAACAATTATGCTTAACTTAAAAGAGCTAGATATTGAAAATGGTATACAGGCTAGTGCGACAAAAATTGATTTAAAGAACAATATTTTTAAATTCGATGTATCTATTCCCTTAAATTAAACGAGGTATAATTTTATGAGACAAACATTCTATCAATTTTTGATGACCGAACGTAATGATCACGGTATAGATGAAGTGGCACAATTTGCGAATAATGCTTTTTTTGATCAAAGTTTCCCAAAACTATCAGATAATTATGATTTTGTATCCAATTATCTTGAATTAAATGCGGGCTATTTGCCTTCAATGACCATCTTTGATGATGCTTGGGCACGATATTTAGACAAAATGAATTAGTGGAGGTTTTTAAACATGGAAAAAAGAAAAAAAGCAAGACGGTTTAAAGCCGATCGTCATTTTTGGACATTGTTAGGTTCAATTTTTTTAGCATTCATTATTGGTGCCGCAGCAATGTATTTTTTTGCAATTAAACAAATTAATAAAGAAGTTAGCTCGTTACAAAGTACCAATTCAGATTTAACTAAAATTGAATCTGTATATTCAACGTTAAACAACTCTTATTATAAAAATATAAGCAAGAAAAAATTAATTAATGGTGCAATTAATGGAATGGTTGATGCAACTGGAGATAAATTTACGTCTTACTTAGGTAAAGCTGACGCAACTGATTTAAATTCAACTATTACAAGTAAATTTGTTGGTATTGGTGCGGAAGTTAAACTTAATAAGAAAAATATCCAAATTGTATCCGCCATCAAAGGAACGCCTGCTAAAAAAGCAGGTTTGAAGACAGATGATATTATTCAAAAAATAGATGGTAAATCAATTTATGGTGATAGCTTAGATAAAGCTGTTTCAAAAATTCGTGGTAAAAAGGGAACTACCGTTAAATTAACTATTAAACGTGATTCATCAACTTTTAATGTTTCAATAAAACGAGATGATATCCCTGTTAAAACGGTTTATAGTAATCTTTCGAAGAAAAATAAAAAAGTTGGCTATATTCAAATTAGTACTTTTTCTGAGAATACGTCTAAAGAAGTTAAAGCTGCAGTAAAATCCCTTAGAACAAAAGGTGCTACATCATTTGTTCTTGATGTTCGTGATAATCCAGGTGGTCTTATGGATCAAGCATTGACAATTGGGTCAATGTTCTTAAAAGATGGTAAAACAATCATGCAAGTTAAAGCCAAAACTGGAGATCCGCAAGTATATAAAGCTGGTAAAAAGTATGATTCCGGGTTTAAAGTTACGGAAAAAACAGTTGTTATGATTAATAAAGATAGCGCAAGTGCTTCTGAAATTTTAGCAGCCGCACTTAATCAATCGGGTCATGACAAATTAATTGGTTCTACTTCTTATGGTAAAGGAACTGTTCAAACAATCAGTACTTTTACTGATAAGACAGAATTAAAAGTTACGATTGCTAAATGGTTGACGCCTGATGGTTCTTGGATTAACAAAAAAGGAATCAAACCAACTGTTTCGGCTGATTACCCTGCATATGCTTACTCAGCACTAATCAATACTGATAAAACATACAAAAAAGAAGATGTTTCAACTCAAGTTAAAAATATACAAACTTATTTAAAGGCACTTGGTTATTACAAAAATAAAGATAATGGCTATTACGGTACATCAACGGTTAACGCCGTTAAGGCTTTGCAAAAAGCCAATAAATTGAATCAAACGGGTGAAGTTGATAAAAAAACGGCTTTAAAAATTGAAACTTTGATTCAGGAGAAACTTTCAAAAGATGATCCTGCATACGATGCGGCAATTAAAGCAGCCACAAATTAATAAAAGACTGGAGAGAGTGAAACTAAATAGCGGAACTCTCTTCTTTTTGTGCATAATTTAAGGTATTCTGATTAAGAACGTTAAATATAAAGAATTAAGCAAGTTAATCAAAAATTTTCTTGGCTTAACAAGGAGAATTTAAATGACAGTAATCCAATGGTTCCCAGGACATATGGCAAAAGCCTTACGATTAGTAAAAGAAAAATTGAGTTTAGTAGATATTGTACTCGAATTAGTTGATGCAAGGTTACCTGAATCATCTAGAAATCCACAACTGGAGCAACTACTTGCCACAAAACCTCATGTGATGGTTTTGACAAAAAAAGATATGGCTGATCCTAATGTGACTGCTCGTTGGTTGCATTACTATGAAAGTAAAGGGATTCCAGCTGTTGCTGTAGATAGTCAGCATGGACAACTAAATGCGATTGAAAAGAAAATAAATGTCGTTTTAAAAGATAAATTAGCGTTACGAGAAAGTAAAGGGATTATTCAACAACGTGTTAAGGTAATGTGTATTGGAATTCCTAACGTTGGAAAATCAACATTATTAAATCATTTAGTAAATAAAAATGTTGCCATAACAGGTAATCGACCTGGTGTAACAAAAGCACAACAATGGTTAAAAGCTGGGAAATCAATGTCACTTTTAGATACACCCGGTATTTTATGGCCAAAATTTGAGGATCAAAAAATTGGTCAACGTCTTGCTTTAACTGGCGCAATTAAAGATTCTTTATATTCAAAAGATGATATCGCCTTGTATGGATTAGAGCATTTTAAACAAACAAATCCAAAGGCATTACAAGAAAAATATAAATTAACTGATGAGCAAATGGCGATGAGCGATGTTGATTTATTATTAGCTTTAACAAAAAAAATGGGCTTTAAAGAGGATTACGATCGTGCAAGTGAGCGTGTCATTTTTGACATTAGACAAGGAAAACTTGGTCGTTATACCTTAGAGATTCCGCAATTAGGTGGCGAATAAACGTGTCTGAACTCACAATTGCTCAAATAAAAACACAATTAATTGATCATCCTTCAGATGATTTTATTCAAGAAATTACTGAAGATCCTCGTAAAGGTGTTATTAAACTTTTGGCACAATATCATAATCGACAAACAAAAACTCTTGAACACCAGGCTTCTTTTGAACATAGGTTATTGATAGAAAGAAATCTTTGGCAAAACGGTATTCCGTATATTGCTGGGATAGATGAGGTTGGCAGGGGGCCGTTAGCTGGCCCAGTGGTTAGTGCGGCCGTTATTTTACCTCATAATTTCAACTTAGTTGACGTAAATGACTCTAAAAAATTAACAGCTAATAAACGTGAGGCACTATATGGTCAAATATTAGCTGTGGCGATTTCTGTAGGTGTATCCGTGATAGATAATCAGATTATTGATGAAGTTAATATTTATCAAGCCACTCGAATTGCTATGTTGGAAGCTGTCAATTCATTAGATGTAAAGCCACAACAATTATTAATTGATGCCATGACAATTGATAGCGATATTCCGCAAGAAAGCTTCATTAAAGGTGATTCTAAAAGTGCTAGTATCGCAGCGGCTAGTATTGTGGCTAAGGTTTACCGTGATCATTTGATGACCTTTTATAATGAATTGTATCCGGGATATGATTTCACTCATAATGATGGTTACGGAACTAAAAATCATTTAGCAGGACTTGATGAATTGGGCGTAACACCAATTCATCGTCAAACATTTGAACCAATCAAATCAATGCTAAAAAAATAACCAATTGAATACGTACCTTATTAGTATTAACTAATAAGGAGAACTCATGACAATAAGAGAAACTTTCATTAAACTTAGATTATGTTCAGAAATTACGTATATTGGTGAAAATAAACTTTTTGATTGGTTACAACAAAATCCAAATTATACAGATTTAACTTTGGAATTAATCAATCATATTCTAAAATTTAATAGTAAAAAAAGAGCCAACTTTAATAGGGTCTATACTAGTGCTTCGTTGCAGGCTGAAGTTGTTGCTAATGAAGCACATGCCACAATTGTAACTATTATTGATGAAAATTATCCGTATCGGTTGAAAGAATGTTATCGGCCACCAATTGTTCTTTTTATGCGTGGTAATTTACAACTATTAAATCGGCAATCACTAGCTGTTGTTGGTGCTCGCCAAAGGACAGCCTATTCAATAGAAGCTATTCGATTGTTATTACCGGCAGTTGTTGAAAGTAAAAAAGTTATTGTAAGTGGATTAGCAACTGGTGTTGATACACTTGCACACCAGTTTTCAATCGCTAATGAAGCTGATACGATTGCAGTAATTGGGACTGGTTTAAATAGATACTATCCAAAAATAAATAAAGAATTACAAATTGAGATTAGTCAAAAAGGACTTTTAATTTCCGAATATGGACTCAATACGGGACCTGAACGAAATCATTTTCCAGAACGGAATCGAATTATTGCAGGTCTGTGTGAATGCCTATTAGTTACGGAGGCTAAGCATCATAGTGGTAGCTTAATAACTGCTAACTTGGCGTTACAAGAAAATCGCACGGTTTTGGCCGTACCAGGATCAATTTCAAGTCCACTTTCACTTGGTTGTAACGAGTTGATAATAGCCGGCGCAATGCCAGTTATTAATGGTCAACAAATACTTGAAGAGTTTTACGAAAACTAATTACGCTTGACAAGCCTCTCTATCATGCTTTAAGATTACTTACGATTTTAAAAATGTTATTGCTACCAATATAATTACGATGAAGGAGTTCAATTATGCCAGTAACCAAGAAGAAAAAAAGAACACCGGCTAAGAAAAATCTAGTTATTGTTGAATCACCTTCTAAGGCCAAAACAATTGAAAAATACTTAGGAAGTAGCTATCATGTCGTAGCTAGTCTTGGACATATTAGAGATTTACCTCGAAGCAAGATGGGTGTCGATGTCGAAAATAACTATGATCCCCATTATATTTCAATTCGTGGCAAAGGTGATGTCATTAAAAGTTTAAAAAAAGAAGCGAAAAAAGCGAAAAATGTTTATCTTGCGGCCGATCCTGATCGTGAGGGTGAAGCAATTGCTTGGCATTTATCGCACATTTTAGATTTGGATATTACAGCAAAAAATCGTGTTGTTTTTAATGAAATTACAAAAGATGCAGTAAAAAATGCTTTTAATGAGCCTCGGTCAATTGATATGAATCTGGTTGATGCGCAACAAGCTCGTCGTATCCTTGATCGATTAGTTGGTTATTCAATTAGCCCTTTACTTTGGGCAAAAATAAAAAAAGGATTGAGCGCAGGTCGTGTTCAATCTATCGCTTTGAATTTAATTATTGAAAGAGAAAAAGAAATTCGCGCCTTCCAACCTGAAGAATATTGGACCATCGATTCTGAATTTAAAAAGGGCAAAGAAAAGTTTGATGCTGCTTTTTATGGTATCAATGGAAAGAAAAAAGCACTCAAAACTAACGATGATGTTCAAAAAGTGATGACTTTAATAGACACAAAAGTTGATTTTGATATCACTGCCGTTACAAAAAAAGAACGAAAAAGATTTCCCGCATTACCCTTTACAACAAGTACCATGCAACAAGATGCTAACAGAAAATTAAATTTCCGTACAAGAAAAACTATGATGGTTGCACAACAATTGTATGAAGGAATTCATCTTGGAAAACAAGGGACTGTTGGGTTAATTACTTATATGCGTACCGATTCAACTCGTGTATCTACAACGGCTAAACATGAAACTGCTCAATATTTACATGAAAAATATGGTGCAGAATATGCCGCTACCAAGCCAAGAAAAGGGAAACTACAAGAAGGCGCCCAAGATGCCCATGAGGCTATTAGACCTTCATCTGTCTTACGTACGCCTGCTTCAATGAAAGATTATTTGAGTAACGATCAAATGAAATTATATAAGTTAGTTTGGTCACGATTTGTTGCTAGTCAAATGACACCTGCAGTTATGGATACAATGTCTGTATCCATTGAACAAAATGGGGTCGTTTATCATACTTCTGGTTCAAAAACTAAATTTGCTGGATACACAAAAATTTATGAAGATAACAAAAAATCAGATAATATATTACCTGATTTAGAAGTTGGCGATCATGTTAATTTGGCTAAAAATCAGCCTAATCAGCATTTTACTCAGCCACCTGCTAGATTTACTGAAGCTAATTTAATTAAAACACTTGAAGAAAATGGTGTAGGGCGCCCATCAACGTATGCGCCAACGTTGGATACCATTCAACGCCGTTACTATGTAAAATTAGTTGCTAAACGTTTTGAGCCAACTGAATTAGGTGAAATTGTTGATGATATGATTGAAGCTTATTTCAGTGATATTGTGAACGTTAAATTTACTGCTGAGTTGGAAAAAGGTCTTGATGACATCGAAGTCGGGGACGAGAATTGGGTTAAAGTCGTTGATGATTTTTATAAACCTTTTTCAAAAAATGTTGAACATGCTCAAGAAACAATTGAAAAAGTTCAAATTAAAGATGAACCCGCTGGATTTAATTGTGAAATTTGTGGGTCACCTATGGTTGTTAAAATGGGACGTTATGGAAAATTTTTCGCATGTAGTCGATTCCCAGATTGTCGTAATACAAAGGCAATTGTTAAAGAAATTGGTGTTATTTGCCCATTATGTCATCAAGGTGAAGTCATTGAACGTAAATCTAAACGTAATCGTTTATTCTATGGATGTTCAAGGTATCCAGATTGTGAGTTTGTTTCATGGGATAAACCAATTGGCCGTGAATGTCCTAAGTGTCAACATTATTTAATTGAGAAAAAAGTCAAAGGCGGCAAACAAGTTAAATGTAGCCATTGTGACTACGAAGAAGCCGTTCAAAAATAAATCAGATTATCTGGTAGCAGGAGGATTATAATGCCAAATATTAGCGTTAATGTAATTGGTGCCGGTCTTGCCGGTAGCGAAGCTGCATGGCAAATTGCCAATCGAGGGGTTCACGTTAACTTGTACGAAATGCGCCCCATTAAAATGACACCAGCTCATCACACTGAAAATTTTGCTGAACTGGTTTGTACAAATTCTTTAAGAGCCAATCAAATTTCGAATGCAGTTGGTCTTTTAAAAGAAGAAATGCGCCAATTAGATTCAGTAATTATGACATCTGCTGACCACAATTCAATTCCTGCTGGCGGTGCATTAGCCGTCGATCGAGATAAATTTTCTAAAGAAATTACTAATTTAGTCAAAAATCATGAAAATGTAACGGTTATTAATGAAGAGTTAACTGAATTACCAGAAGGACCAACCATTGTTGCCACTGGTCCATTAACATCAGCAGGATTAGCAGAATCAATTCAGCAATTAAATGGTAGTGAAGGCCTGTACTTTTATGATGCCGCTGCACCTATTTTAGAAAAATCATCATTAGATATGAATAAAATCTATCTAAAATCACGATACGATAAAGGTGATGCTGCTTACCTGAATTGTCCAATGACTAAAGAAGAATTTATTACTTTTTATAAGGCCCTCATTGAAGCTGAAACGGCTGAAATGCATGATTTTGAAGATGAAAAGTTTTTTGAAGGATGTATGCCAATCGAAGAAATGGCTAGAAGAGGTGCTAAAACGATGCTGTTTGGTCCTTTAAAACCAGTCGGTTTAGAAGATCCAAAGACTGGTAAACAACCTTTTGCTGTTGTTCAATTACGTCAAGACAATGCTGTCGGTGATTTATACAATATGGTTGGTTTCCAAACACACCTTAAATGGGGCGAACAAAAGAAAGTTTTTTCATTGATTCCTGGGTTAGAAAATGCTGAATGTGTTCGTTACGGTGTTATGCATCGTAACACATTCATGCGTTCTCCTGACACCTTAGAACCTACGTACCAATCAAAATTTAGAGATAATCTCTTTTTTGCTGGTCAAATGACCGGTGTTGAAGGTTATGTTGAAAGTGCTGCAAGTGGCTTATTAGCAGGTATAAATGCTGCTCATCTTGTTTTAGGAGAAGAACCAGTCGTTCTACCTAAGACAACTATGATGGGAGCCATGGCTCATTATATAACACACGCGAATGGCAAGCATTTCCAACCAATGAACGCCAATTTTGGTATTGTACCAAAATTAGGCGGAAAGAAAATTCGAGATAAGCAAGAAAAAAATCAAGCGGTTGCAAATCGTGCGCTAGAGCATTTAGCCATATTTAAACCAACTCTTTAAATATTTATGAAATATCTGATTAAATAATTGAGTTATCCTTCATTGTTGTGCTACAGTAGTAGCGTTCAATGAAGTTTTTTTATACAATAAAATGAGAAATAATGGAGGAATTTATTATGGCAACTGTTTCATTTCATGCAACAACAATTTGTGCCGTTAAGCATAACGGACATTGTGCAATGGCTGGAGATGGTCAAGTTACGATGGGTGAGAAAGTTATTATGAAAGGGACTGCCAGAAAAGTTCGTCGTATCTATAATGATCAAGTAGTAGTTGGTTTTGCTGGAAGCGTTGCTGATGCATTCAACCTTGAAGAACGTTTTGAAAAAAAATTAAATGAATTTAGTGGGAATTTACAGCGTGCTGCAGTTGAATTAGCACAAGATTGGCGTAGTGAACAATCATTACAAAAATTAGAAGCCCTTTTAATCGTAATGAATAGCAAAGAAATGTTACTTGTTTCTGGTAGTGGCGAAGTTATTGAACCTGATGACGATATTTTAGCAATCGGTTCTGGTGGTAATTTTGCACTTTCTGCTGCAAAGGCACTTAAACACCATACAACTGATATGTCTGCCAAAGAAATTGCCGAGTCATCAATTAATATTGCTGGTGATATTGATATTTTCACGAATCATCATGTTATCTCTGAAGAATTATAGAAAGTAGGTAAATTTATGACTGTAATTGATAAAACACCAAAACAAATTGTAACTGAATTAGATCAATACGTTATTGGTCAGAATGATGCAAAAAAAGCGATAGCTGTTGCCTTGCGTAATCGCTATCGTCGGATGCAACTTTCTGAATCAATGCAAAAAGATGTCACACCTAAAAATTTAATGATGATTGGACCAACTGGTGTTGGTAAAACTGAAATTGCTCGTCGCTTAGCAACTATGTTGGAAGCACCATTTGTGAAAGTAGAAGCAACCAAATTTACCGAAGTTGGTTATGCTGGACGTGATGTGGAATCAATGGTCCGTGACCTAGTTGATGTTTCAATCAAATTAGAAGAAGATGCTCAATATGGTCGTGTTTCGGGCGAAGCATCAAGAATGGCAGATAAGCGTCTCGTAAAATTGTTGGTTCCTGGTATCAGAAAACAAAAAAAAGCTGAAAATATCAATATTATGCAAATGATGTCTCAAATCCAAAAGGGGCAAATGCCAGCAGGTTTGGACACGGAAAACGAAGAAGAGGTTACTGATGACATTAGAAATGAACGGTTATCTGTGTCAGAACAATTAAATCGTGGTTTATTAGAAAATAACGAAGTTACAATCAAAATTGATGAACCTAAACAACCATCTGGTATGAACGGTATGATGGGCCAGATGGGAATTGATATAGGAGATTCATTAAGTGCTTTAACGCCAACTCGAAAAATCGAAAGAACGTTAATTGTATCAGAAGCACGAAAAATTTTAATTCGTGAAGAATCAAAAAAATTAGTTAATTCGGCAGATATTAACCAGGCCGCAATTGAACGTGCTGAAAATACGGGAATTATTTTTATTGATGAAATTGATAAAATTACCTCTAAATCTCAAAAAAATAGTGGTGAAGTCTCAAGAGAAGGTGTGCAACGTGATATTCTCCCAATCGTTGAAGGCTCTCAAATTTCAACTAAATTTGGTCCGATTAATACTGATCACATCTTGTTTATTGCATCAGGGGCATTTCATGAAAGTAAACCTAGCGATTTAATCGCAGAACTTCAAGGTCGTTTTCCAATTCGGGTTGAATTAGATGATTTAAGTCAATCAGATTTTGTTAAAATTTTGACCGAACCCCATAATGCGTTGATTAAGCAGTATATTGCTCTAATTGGCACTGATAATATCAATGTGACATTTACAATTGAAGCAGTAGAAAAAATATCTGAAATTGCATATAACGTTAACCACGATACTGAAAACATTGGGGCACGTCGTTTGCATACTATCCTTGAAAAATTACTTGAAGATTTATTATTCGAAGGACCTGATATGCAGATGGGAGACATTACAATTACTGAAAGTTATGTCGAAGATAAGATTGGCAATATCGTTGCCGATAAAGATCTTAGTCGTTATATCTTATAGAAATGGGTGAATAAATTGACAGTTGAATTGAAAAATGATTTCATCACAGTTAAGATTTCTGAACAAGGTGCTGAACTAGTTAGTGTTAAAGGAAACGACACAGCTATTGAGTATATTTGGCAAGCAGACAAGAAATATTGGGGTCGACATGCACCCGTTTTATTCCCAATTGTTGGACGTTTAAAAAATGATGAATATGAATATAATCAAAAAATGTATCAGATGGGACAACATGGATTCGCTCGTGATATGCTTTTTACGGTGATTTCTCAAACTGAAACGTCAGTTGTCTTGGAATTAGGATCATCTCCAGAAACAAAAATCAAATATCCATTTAATTTTCGATTGAGATTACATTATATTTTGACTAATCATCAAATAAAAGTTATTTACGATGTCTATAATCCTGATGAAAATGAGTTATTATTTTCAATTGGAGGCCATCCAGCATTCAATATTCCATTAAAGAATGCCTATCTAGATTTGGAAAATTACCAAATTGAGATTGCTCCCAACGTTGAAAGACGTCAGATTCCATTAGTTGGACCATTTAACGATATTGCAAATGCAAAATTGGTTAAGTTCAACGAACCTATTAAGCTATCTCGAGAAACTTTCAAAAATGATGCCTTAATTTATGAATTGAAACAATCAGAAACAACTGTTTTACTTTCAACGCCTGAAGATGATCATGGGGTTTCTGTAACATTAAATGGTGCTGATTATGTTGGTGTTTGGTCAAAATATCCTGAAAATTCACCGTTTGTTTGTATTGAACCATGGTGGGGTTTAGCTGATAACGTTGCGTCTACAGGCAAATTATCTGATAAAAGTAGTCTTTACAAGTTAGAAGAAAATCAATCATTTGAAGGATCATACGAAATTACAGTATTTTAGCCAAATAAAAAATCGATGACTATTCATCGATTTTTTTTATTCCGTAAATATAAGCCAAGTCCAAACGGCACCATACTCTCAGTTCCATTAAAAATACGCTTTATATTGTCTTTATGTTTATAAATAACGAAAATAGTTAAAATCCCCGCAATTATAGTTAATAGCCAATCTTGAAAGGCTATCGCAACTATCAACATCCCAATAAATCCAAGGACACTTGCAACACTCACCATACTTGTTAAAAGTATTAATGAAATGAAAATTGTACAAGCTATGATGAAAAATAATGGATTATAGGGTAATAAAATACCTGCGCCAGTAGCGACTGCTTTTCCACCTTTAAATTTAGTGAAAATAGAAAAGGTATGCCCAGCTACGGCGCCGACTCCAATTAGTAAAGGACTAACGGTTGCAGCAACACCGAACATGTAAGGCAGACTTGCAGCAATGATACCTTTTGAGATATCCATTACTAAAACGACTGTACCTGCCTTTGGTCCAAGAACGCGATAGGTATTTGTTGTACCAACGTTTCCACTACCAAATTTTCTGATATCTTTTTGATAAAAATATTTTCCAATCCAAACACCTGACGGAATTGATCCTAAAAAATAAGCAATCACTAACATTAAGACAATTGTACCCATGATTATAAACTCCTTTCGACCAGTAAATCTGATAAGTAGTATTTTAACATTCTTTTTAGAAGACACCAATTTATTTTATAAAAAAGAACGTCTATTCGGATTTTTCTTTACATTTCAAAAAAGAATGGGTTATTATAGTAACGTTACTGTATGAACACAGAGTAAGGAGAGTTTAACTGTATGACTAATCCAAATAAAATAAAATACAACGATGATTCAATTCAAGTTCTTGAAGGACTTGAAGCAGTTAGAAAGCGACCTGGTATGTATATCGGGTCAACAGATAGCAAAGGATTGCATCATCTTGTCTATGAAATTGTTGATAATGCTGTTGATGAAGCCTTGTCAGGTTATGGTTCACAAATTGATGTTACCATTCACAGTGATAACAGTATTACGGTTGTCGATTACGGTCGTGGTATGCCAATTGGTATGCATGCGTCAGGAATTCCAACTGTTGAAGTTATTTTTACTGTCTTACATGCTGGTGGAAAGTTCGGTCAAGAAGGTGGCTATAAAACTTCTGGTGGACTACATGGCGTTGGTGCGAGTGTTGTTAATGCCTTATCATCTTCATTAACGGTTGATACCGTCCGTGAAGGCGTGCGTTATGAAGAAAAATTTGAAAATGGTGGGCATCCAGTTGGAACATTAAAAAAATTGGGTGCTACTAAAAGAGCAAACGGAACAACGGTTACTTTTAAACCTGATGAAAGTATTTTTTCAACGACGGTTTATAAATATGATATTTTAGCTGAAAGACTGAAAGAATCCGCCTTTTTATTACGTGGTGTTAAAATTGTTTTAACTGATGAAAGAACTGATAAACAAGATATCTATCATTTTGAAGAAGGTATCAAAGAATTCGTTGCTTATCTGAACGAAGATAAAGATACACTTGGCGAAGTGATGTATTTTGATGGCACTAAAGATAAAATAGAAGTTGAAGTTGCAGCGCAATATAACGATGGCTATTCAGAAAACCTGATGTCTTTTGTTAATAATGTTCGAACAAAAGATGGTGGTACACATGAAGCCGGAATGAAGTCTGCTTGGACAAAAGCTTTTAACGAATATGCTAGAAAATTAGGCCTTTTAAAAGATAAAGATCGTAATTTAGAAGGTAGTGATGTTCGAGAGGGCCTTTCAGGCGTCATTTCAGTCCGAATACCTGAAGAGTTACTCCAATTCGAAGGACAAACAAAAGGAAAACTTGGCACACCTGAGGCAAGATCGATTGTTGATAGTGTCCTGAGTGAAAAACTTGGTTTTTATTTGATGGAAAATGGTGAGTTTGCACAAGAACTTGTTAGAAAATCAATTAAAGCTAGAGAAGCGCGTGAAGCTGCTCGTAAAGCACGTGATGATTCACGTAATGGTAAGAAGAAAAAGAAAAATGATCGCTTACTCTCTGGAAAATTAACACCCGCACAATCAAAAAACGCTAAGAAAAATGAATTGTTTTTAGTCGAAGGTGATTCTGCTGGTGGTTCAGCTAAACAGGGCCGTGAACGTAAATTTCAAGCGATCTTACCTTTACGTGGTAAAGTCTTAAATACTGAAAAAGCAAAATTACAAGATATTTTAAAAAATGAAGAAATTAATACAATGATTTATACAGTTGGGGCTGGCGTTGGGGCTGAATTCAAGATTGAAGACAGTAATTACGATAAAATTATTATCATGACTGATGCCGATACCGATGGTGCCCATATTCAAACATTATTACTAACGTTCTTTTATAAATATATGCGACCATTAATTGATGCTGGAAAAGTTTACATCGCCTTACCTCCTTTATACAAAATTCAAAAAGGGACTGGCAAAAAAATGGACAGCATCTATGCTTGGACTGATGAAGAACTTGCTAAAGCAACGGAAAAAATTGGACGTGGCTATAGTTTACAACGCTTTAAAGGACTTGGCGAAATGAATGCAGATCAATTGTGGGAAACAACAATGGATCCAATGACAAGAACTTTAGTTAGAATTCGAATTGACGATCCCGCACTTGCCGAAAAAAGAGTGACAACGTTAATGGGCGACAAAGTGGAACCACGTCGAAATTGGATTGAAGAGAACGTTCAATTCTCACTTGAAGAAGATGGTAGTATCTTGGATAAAGTTTCTAGTAAACAAGTTACCGATTCAAAAGATGATGAAGTACAATCAACGACTGACTAAGGAAGGGGGATTACCGATTTGGCTATAGAAAAAGATACATCAAAAATTCAAGAACTAACCTTAGAAGATGTTATGGGCGAACGATTTGGTCGTTATTCTAAATACATTATTCAAGAACGTGCTTTGCCCGATATTCGTGATGGTCTAAAACCCGTGCAACGTCGGATTTTATACGCAATGAATCAAGATGGTAACACGTATGATAAAGGCTTTAGAAAATCAGCTAAATCAGTCGGAAACGTAATGGGTAATTTTCATCCGCATGGAGATAGCTCTATTTATGAAGCTATGGTTCGTATGAGTCAAAATTGGAAATTACGCACGCCATTAATTGAAATGCACGGAAACAATGGTTCAATGGATGGTGATTCTCCAGCTGCAATGCGTTATACAGAAGCCCGTACAAGTAAAATTGCAACTGAAATGTTACGGGATATTGAAAAAGAAACAGTTGATTTTGTTTTAAATTTCGATGATACAGAATATGAACCCACTGTTTTACCAGCAAGATTTCCTAATCTATTAGTAAATGGTGCAACCGGAATTTCAGCTGGCTATGCAACTGAAATTCCACCGCATAATTTAAGCGAAGTTGTTAATGCTGTTGTCTACTTAATTGGACATCCTGATGCAACGTTAGATAAATTAATGACCTTTGTTAAAGGACCTGATTTTCCAACTGGTGGTATTTTACAAGGATTATCTGGTATTCAAAATGCTTATAAAACAGGACGTGGTAAAGTCGTTGTCCGCTCAAGAACAGAGATTCAAGAATTAAAAGGTGGTAAAACACAAATTATTATTTCAGAAATCCCATACGAAGTGAACAAAGCCGTTCTTGTTAAAAAAATGGATGAAATTCGCTTACTTAAAAAAGTGGATGGTATTGCTGAAGTTCGAGATGAAAGTGATCGTGAAGGATTACAAATTGCGATTGAATTAAAGCGTAACGTTAATGCGCAAGGTATTTTAAATTACTTATTCAAAAATACTGATTTACAAATTTCGTATAATTTCAATATGGTTGCCATTAATAATCAACGGCCTGAATTAGTTGGTTTAAAGAAATTCTTATCATCTTACTTGGACTATCAATTAAGTGTTACGAAAAAAAGAACTGAGTTCGACTTGAAAAAGGCTGAGTCTCGCCAACATATCGTTGAAGGACTAATTAAAGCATTATCTATTTTAGATCAAGTCATTAAAGCGATTCGTGCAAGCAAAGATAAAAAGAGTGCTAAAACCAGTTTAATAACTCTTTTTGACTTCACAGAAAAACAAGCTGAAGCCATTGTTTCATTACAATTGTACCGCTTGTCTAATACAGATGTGACTGCACTCGAAAAAGAAAATGCTGAACTTGCTGAAAAAATTATTAATTATAAAGCAATATTAGCCGACCCTAAAGTATTATCTGATGTGGTTAAAAGAGAATTAAAAAAAGTCTCAAAAGAATATGCCACACCTCGGTTAACTGAAATACAAGAACATATCGAAGATATCAAGATTGAAACAGCTGTCTTGGTTACACCTGAAGAAGTTCAAGTATTAGTGAGTCGTGATGGTTATCTTAAACGTAGTTCATTGCGTTCGTTTAATGCTTCAGGAGTAGAAGAAAATGGATTGAAAGATGAAGATTATATTATATTTAATGAACCCGTTAATACTTTGGATCATTTATTTATATTTACAAATAAAGGTAATATGATTTATCGACCTATTCATGAAATCACTGAAGCAAAATGGAAAGATACCGGTGAACATATTTCGCAAACCATTGGATTGGACGCTGATGAATACCTGATTAAGGCATTCTCTTTCAAAAAAGTAGATGCCCCTGGTAAATTTATTTTTGCAACTAAAAATGGCTTTATCAAGCAAACCACAGTTTCAGATTTGAAACCTGGACGAACTTATAAAGGTCATGCAAGTAAATTTATGAAATTAAAGGTCCCTGAAGATGACGTCATCTTAATTTCATATTTAGAAAAAGATGATGCCTCATTATTTGTCTTCAGTGCTTCGCATGATGGCTACGGATTGAGATATCCGCTTGAAGAGGTCCCAATTGTTGGTGCCAAAGCAGCTGGTGTCATTGCGATGAATCTGAAACAAGACGATTTCGTTGCGTCAACTTGTTTAGTTACGGAGAACAGCCAAATTGGTTTGTTAACACAACGTGGCTCATTTAAGCGTATGGCTGTTTCAGAAGTTAGTTCGACAAGTAGGGCGAAACGTGGTGTGCTTATTCTTAGAGAGCTTAAGAAGGAGCCTCATAGAGTGATTGGAATTAAACCAATTACCAAAGATGTTAATTTAAGTGTTATTACTGAAAGTGGTCATGAATTTATTATTGAACCAATGTCACATCCGTTATCAGATAGATATTCAAATGGGTCATTCATTATTGATACAGAACAATTAGGAATACCTAATCTATTAAATGAGATTAAATAATAATTAAATTCTTTAAGAAAAAGGGCGAATTAGTTTGCTCTTTTTTTTTATTACGCTTATTATAATAATATGACTATTATTATTTAAACTGAGGAGACACAACTAATATGAAAACAAAGCAAGAAAATATATTTTCATCAAAAACGTTAACATATTTTCTGCAACTTGCAGATATTATGAATTACACGCAAACAGCACAAATATTAGGTATTACACAACCTGCACTAACGCAACAAATTAAAAAATTGGAACGAACAGTTGGTGCACCACTTTTTTATTCTGTTGGTAAAAAATTACATTTATCTGATGCTGGTTATACGATGTTGGATGCAACACATCAAATTTATGAAACGTTGAACAAAGCAACAAACGAAATTCAACAATCAACCAGTGCAACACAAGGGGAAATCACGATTGGTATCCTAGCCTCAATTGAAGATGAAGTATTTGATGATTTTGTCATACAATATTATAAAAATAATCCAGATATTATTGTGTCATTTCACTTATTGACACGTAAAGAAATCTGGAGTGAACTCGAAAATAATAAAATTGATTTGGCAATTATGTACCTTCCAGATGAAAGTATTAAAAACTGGAAACCGTACGAAAGTAAGAAAATCATTACTGAAAATTTATTATTTTTACATCATAATGAAAAATTAGCTTCTAAGAAGAAAGTTAAGCTTCAAGAAACCATTGATAATGTTTGGGTTACTTATCCAAATGATTATTATCTTGATAAAATAATTAAAACAATTTACCAAAATCAATTAGTGAACTTACCAAAAAGTGTTGCTCGATTTACAGCACCTTCACAAATTTTAAAATTTGCTCGTGCAACCCATGCTTACACGGCATTACCAACTTCATTTCTAGTTGCTCATCCAGAAAGTAAAGACCTTTGGACATCAAATTTTGACCCAGAAATTAAATTTGATTTATCATTTGTCTTTAGAAAAGATAAAGATGAAATTCCTAGAAATGAACATTTTTTAAGTGCTTTTGATGACTATTTAGAAGAAAAAGATTACATGACTCGTCTTAAAGAAATTAACAAAAATTAAGGAGATTATAAATAATGACTAAACAATTAATTTTCGGGCACCAAAGTCCTGATACGGATGCAGTAGTAGCTGCCAAAGCATTTTCATATTTACAAAACAAATTAGGTTTTGATACTGAAGCTGTTGCCCTCGGTTCGTTAAGTGAAGAAACAAAATTTGTTTTAGACTACTTTAATGAACCCGAACCAATAATTATTAAAACAGCTAAAAATGAAGTTGACTCAGTTATGTTAGTTGATCACAATGAATTTCAACAAAGCGTTTCAGATATTGCCGACCTTGTTGTGACAGATGTTGTTGATCATCACCGTATCGCTAACTTCACAACAAATATGCCACTTAATTTCCGTGCAGAAGCTGTTGGTTGTTCAAGTACCATTCTTTGGAAAATGTTTAATGAAAATAATGTTGAAATTCCTGCTAACATTGCTGGTTTAATGATGTCTGCTATTATTTCTGATACCTTATTATTCAAATCACCTACCACAACACCAGTTGATATTGAAGCTACGAAGGCTCTTTCTAAAATTAGCAATACTGACTACAACGTCTATGGGTTAGATATGTTAAAAGCTGGTACTAACTTATCAAGTAAAACTGAAGAAGAATTAATTAACGGAGATGCTAAATCTTTCGATATGGCTGGAAAAACAGTTCGTGTTGCACAAGTCAATACCGTTGATTTAGAAGAAGTATTTAATCGTGAAACTGCTTTAGTTTCAGCAATTGAAGCTGACAGTAAAGCTAATAATTATGATTTATTCTTATTATTAGTGACAAATATTTTGGATAGTGATTCAGAATTATTAGTTGTCGGAGAACCTAAAGAAATGGTTGAAAAAGCTTTCGATAAAAAGCTTTCTGATAATAAATTATCATTACCTGGTGTCGTTTCAAGAAAGAAACAAGTCGTTCCTCAATTGCAAGCTGTTTTTGAAGCAAAATAAAGATTAAAAAAGTTTAGACTTTATCTCTAAGCTTTTTTATTTTAAGGAGGAATTGGCAATGACACCTGAAGAACAAATTCAAGCAGTAAAAGAATATACGCAAAATAAATTAGCATCAGACACTTCTGGACATGACTTTGCTCATATTGAACGAGTCGTTGCAAATGCAAAGAATATTGCCTCAGAATCTTATAACATCAACTACTTAGTCATTGTTCTTAGCAGTTATTTACATGATGTTATTGATGATAAAGTAGTTGATAATGTTGAAAAAGAAACAGCTAGCTTAACTCATTTTTTAACATCTATCAATTTAACTAATAGCCAAATTAATGATATTTTAACGATTATTCAATCAATTTCTTTTAAAAAGCAATTAGGAAACGAAGCGGTTAGTTTGTCTGAAGAAGCTAAAATCGTTCAAGATGCTGATCGCTTGGATGCCATTGGTGCCATCGGAATTGCTAGGACCTTTTATTACGGCGGCCACGTTGGTAGTAAGATTTATGATCCGCAGCATGGTCCAAGAGTAAATATGACTCCAGAGGAATATAGAAACGTTAAAAATCAAACAGTTATTAATCATTTTTATGAAAAATTATTAACATTAGCTGACACAATGAAAACAGAACCAGGTTATAAATTAGCTAAAAAAAGGCATCAATTTATGCTAGATTTTCTAGAAAATTTCAAAGCTGAATGGGACGGACAAGCATAAAAAAAGGTTCTTCGTCAACTGTTGTTGGTGAATGATATTATGAAGGTTCTAATCACTTAGTGATTAGGCCTTTTTTTGTATGAATCTTAAGGGTATAAAATATTCTGATGCGAAATCTATAAAAGTTTCTAAAACCAAAACTAACGCGTTTAATGACCTTTATTTTATTATTTGTGCCTTCTAAAGGACCGTTAGAATAATGATGATTAAAGGTATTTTTAATTTCAAAATGGTGAAGAAACAACGTTTCAATACTTTTAGTCATTTCTTCGGAACAACCTTCGGTGTTTTTAATTGCTGAATCATAGGACTTCCAATCTTTTAGGTGAAGGGCTGATCTAATTTGGTTCATGAGTTCATATGCCTTTTTCAATTCTGGATTTAAACTTAGTAAATGGTCAATGATATCAATTTCTGTTGTTAAGTATGGAAAGTAGGTCCATTTTTTAAAATTCTTGTAATCCAGATTTTCAGCCGGTTTTAATAGGAGCTTCCAGTAACGTTTTAGGGCCTTATAGTCTTGTGATGATGTTGGCAGTTCTTTCATAAGTTTGATTCTAGTTTTGGTGAATCCACGATTCACTGAATTGATAATATGAAATTTATCGATAATAACAATCGCATTAGGAAAGATTTCTTTGGCTAGTTTAGGATAGGTATAATTCATATCAGTCACAATAATCTTCACGTTTTTTCTAGCTGTAGCTGAATAACGATAAAAATAGCGTTGTATTTGGTAGAGTCGTCGACAAGATAAAAAATCGATTAATTCATGATTACTAGCATCCATAAATTCAAAACTCATGGCATCTGTAGCAGATTTAGTACTCTTGACTTCGTCAAGGAGTAGAACATTGGGTAAAAATTTATAATTAGGTTTAAAATCCCGTTCAGAGGCCATGAGAATACGACCTACAAAGGAATCAGAAGTCGAAATTTCATCAGCAATGTGAGTTAAAGAAACGGGTTCTGTCAATTTAGTTAAACAGAGTTTTCTAGAAGTATTGGAAATCGTACAGTTCTTAGGGACTGCACTAGTTTGAGCTAAAAAGTATGATTGACACTCGTTACATTTAAAATATCTGCGTTTGAGAGACAAAATAATATTTTTTCCTAATACTTTAGGATAACGAATGGTTGTTTGACGCCAACCATACTTAATTATCTGACCTTCGTGCTTAATACCGCAGTTGGGACAAGCCTTCGGCTGGTAATCGAGAATACCGTTAAACCTGGTGACACCATCATTAGATGTCTCATAATCAATAATCATTAGATTATTGTCTTCTATTCCAAGCCAAAATTTAGTATGATTAGACATGCGGAGATTCCTTCTTTCTTATTAATTCATCTGTGGTGGTTGAACGATAATGGATTTGGATAAACCGGCTCTTCGTCAACTGTTGTTGGTGAAATTGTCATTGAGAAATCTGTTATTTGATAACAGGTTTCTTTTTTTGCTTAAAATTTAATTGTACTCAAAATACGTAAACGATACTGGCTAAAATTTTTAAACCCATAAGCATTGCGCTTAATTACTTTTAGTTTATTGTTAAGTCCTTCTAAAGGACCGTTAGAATAGGGATATCGTAGCGCATTTTTTAAATAATCTGGTTGTTTCATGAGTGATACAGTTACCTTTTGAAATTGTTCTGAAACGCCTTTGGCGTTAGTTAACTGATAATTAAGTTTTGACCAATCTTTATTACGGATGGCAGTTAAGCTATTTTGAAGACAATCATAGGTATTAGCTAAGATTGGATCAATAGCTAGTAGATTTTGAATTAGATCTGTTTCAGTTTGCCATTCTTTGAAGTAAGACCAATGACGAAAATTCTTATAATTTAATTGGCTCATTGGTTTTAATAACAATTTCCAATATCGTTTTAATTGTTTGTAGGATTGGGAACTTACTGTAAGTTTTTTCATAACTTGAATTCTAGTTTGATTGAAAGCTCTAGTCATAGATTGAACAATATGAAATCGATCATATACAACAATGGCATTAGGAAACAACGTTTCAGCTAGTTTAGGATAGGTATAATTCATATCTGTCACAATTATTTTGACGTTATCACGTGCAGTTTTAACATAACGATTAAAGTGTTTGGTAATCTGATAGATGGTTCGTGCCTCGATTAAATCAATTAATTCGTGAGTTTTGGCATCCATATATTCAAAGCTTAAGGCATCTTTTGTTGTTTTAATCTCATCGAAAAGAAGAACTTCTGGTAAATAATTTAAATTCACTTTGAAATCATGTTTGGTTAAAGCAAGCACACGACTAACGTAGTTAGTCGAAGTAGCGAGTTCTTTTGCGATATGGGTCATAGAACTCGTTTCTTTTAATTTTTCAATACATGCTTTACGGCAGTTAAGTGAAATGGAACAATGTTTTGTTGTGAGTGTTGTTTGTGCCAAAAAGTAACCGTGGCATGTTTTACAGTGGAAATTTTGTTTGCGTAATTTAAGAATAATAGTCCGTTCAAATGAACGAGGTAAGCGAACCGAAACAGTTCGCCAACCATAATTAATAATCTGATTTGTATTGATAACGCCACATTTTTGGCAAGCTTTAGGACGATAATTTAAAGTACCATAAATAAAAATAGTACTATCAGAATCAGACTGAATAGCTAAATTATTATCAATTATAATATTTGGGTCTTCTATTCCAAGTAAAACTTTAGTATGATTAATCATGAGGGAACCTCTTTCTTTTGGGCTGGCTGGCCATTAAAGGAAACGAAGTTCCCTTTTTTGTATTATTATATAAAAAAATTGCCGCCAGTGATAGATTTTCTATCACCAACAACAAATATTGTAGAGCCGATAAACCGTACCCAAAAGTCTTATGGCTTTTGGGTCTTTTTTTGTCATTATACAAAAAAACTGTTATTAGTAATAGAATTAATTTCTATTACCAACAACAGATATTGTAGACCCTAAAAAAAACGGTTAACTCATCAAAATGAGTTAACCGTTTTTATTTTATAATTTATTAATAGCATTTCGCTGCTCTTCATCAATCATATGTGTATATAGCGCGGTTGCGCTTGTTGAGCTTTGTCCTAACTGTGTCGCAACAAGTTGCTCATTTTTTGTCTCTAAATATAGCTTAGAGGCAAGCGTATGTCGCAATTTATGAGGTGTAACGCGCACCTTAAACGCCGAGGAGTACTTAGCAACCAATTTTTCAATTGTACCACTCTCAATACGTTTACCAATGCCACGATAAGATGAACAAAATAAGGCTTTTTCTGATTTATCTGTTTTATAGTTTATTGCTCGCACTTCAAGATACTTAACAAGATAAGGAATAACCCATGGCGCAATTGGAACAGTATCTTTTTTACCACCTTTTCGAATAACAGTAATGTTGTTTGTTTTTAAATTTAGATCGGGTAGGTCACTATTTGCAACTTCTGAAACCCGTAAACCACTGCCTAGCATCAACGCATTAATCGCAATGTCACGATCCTTATCACGTTTAAAAAATGAAAGACCTTTTGGTTTCAATAAATTTGCATATTTTTGATCGATAAAATTGATATAATCACGATCTTCAGTTCCTAACATCAATTTATCCTTGATATTAGCCGCACGTGTTGCAAAAGTCTCATTATCTTTTACCACAGAAATTTTTTTCATTACATTACGATAAAAATAGGGCTCTCCGTCTTCTTTTTCTGTTTCTTCAGAAAGATACCTAAACAAAGATGAAATAGCTGTTAATGAGCGATTTACCGTACTTCTCGAGAGCTGTGTATTACTATTAGCATTGTTTGATTTGCTTCTTGAAAGTAGGGAAGACTTGTATAATTCCATATCTTCCTTTTTTAAATGTTCCAAAACGCTAATATCGATTGTTTTAATAGATGTACCATCAACAATTCCTTCAGCCAATAACCAATCAAAAAAACGTCTAAATTCTGTTAAATATTGATATAAAGTCGCATTGGATAGGGGAATAGTAGATTTAGATTGGTAATACTCCTGTGCATACCAAGGCTGTTGTTGTAATTCATTTTCAATCAATTCTAAATACTTTTCTTTTCTCAAAAGAACACCTCATTCCACTAAATAATTCTATATGTAGAGAATAACATATCAAGCAGACAAGTTTCAACTTTCGTTAAAATCTAAAAAAATAGTTAAATAATAGCCATATCATAGCAATATTTAACATTTAGACATTAATTTAGCAAATTGGCATAAAAATACCTTAAAATTGCATTTTACTCATTAAAAATGCAATTTTAAGGTATTTATTGATTTAATCCTATAAATGATGTTTTTAAGACATTCTAAATAATTAATAAAATCATATTATAATAATGAGATTTTATTTTTTATAAAATAAAAATACGCTTGAATATAAGAAATTATAAAATATTTTTATAATTATCTAAAACAATCATACGTAAGTAAGTATTTACAACATATTACTTTGAATGTACTGCTATCCAACTTTCATTAAATTGTGTGTTTTAACTAAAGTTGAATGTAATTCATTTGATGAACCTTGATTAACCAATATTTTTAGTCTTTTCAACTTTATGCATTTTTAACATCTATTTTACTTTGCTTTTGCTGATTCAGTCATCTACTGATGATTTTTTATCAGCATTCGATTTGGATTCTTTATTAAGCTTATCAGAACTTGTCGTTTCTGGTGCATTATTTTTATTTGATTCAATATGGCTGTATGTCGCATAGCCACCAATTGCTAAAAAGAATAGTACAAGTAGAATAATATATGATTTATTCATTATTTAAGACCCCTTTATCAGAATATTTAGATGATAATGAAAAACTGACACTCATGAAATTTGAATGAGTGTCAGTTTATTAATATAAGTAATGTTACTATGCTTGATCAAAATCTTTAATCCATGCTAAGGCTAAGGCTTTTTCGCCCAAATGAGTCCCAATAACAGGTCCAAAGTAACTGATATCAAATGTCATATCAGGATATTTTTTCTTCATTTTAACTTGCCATTTAACAGCCGCAACTTCATCGTTTGCATGAATAATCAGTCCACGTAAAGGATAATCAACTGACGTACGATGTTCTTCAAATAAATCCTCAACTCGTTTAATGGCTTTTTTTGTTGATCTGATTTTTTCAAACGCCACAATTTTATTTGAAATGCTATCAAACGTTAAAATTGGTTTAATTTTTAGAACACTTCCAATAAATGCTGAAGCATTAGATAAACGACCACCTCGTACAAGGTTTTGTAAATCATCAACAATAAAATACTCACCTAATGTGGTTTTTAAATCATCTAATCGCGCAATAATAGCGTCGATATCAGCTTCTTCGTTAGCCATCTTAGCGGCTTCTAAAGCTAAATAACCCATTAACATAACTGTAATTCCTGAATCATAGGGTATGACACGTGTTGATTCAATCGTTGGTGCGATATTTTTTAAATTATCAATAAATCCTGAAATTGTATTTGTTAAATGAATACTTAAAACAATATCATAGCCTTCACTGCCTAATTTATCATACAAATTAATCATTTCTCCGACAGAAGGTTGTGAGGTACTGGGAAAAGATTCAGATGTCTTTAATTGTTCATAAAATTCTTCCGTTGTAATATCGACACCTTCATTATAAATTTTATTGTCGATAATTACTGGAATAGGGATAATCGTAATATTATTTTTTTCAATCTGTTCTTTAGATAAGTACGCCGTACTATCTGTTACAATTGCTATTTTCATTAATTAAACACCTCGTTTTTATAACAGTTTAAACGTCAGTTCTCGTTAGACTTTTATCTAAGCGATTTAATAACATTCTTAATAAATTTTGTTCATCTTCTGGCCATTTTTCAAAAATGGTTGCTTCAAGATTAGTAAATCCTAAGTCTACCGCTTTTGAAGATTCAACACCAACTTCAGTCATCGTATAAATTAATTGTCGTTTATCTTCACCAATACTGTGCTTATCAAGCATCTCTTTTTCAACTAAACGTTTTAATTGACGGCTGAGTGTTGAAATATCCAAATCAGTTTCTAAAGCTAACTTTTCTTGCGTGTTAAATTTAGCACTGATTTTTTTTAATAACTGCCACTCAGATATCGTTAAATTATTTTTTTTAGTTAAACGTTGTAAAATCATTTTATACTGTTTGTCAATTGATAATAAGTTTTCAAGACTTGTTTTCATTTTGCTAACCCCTCAAATTCAATATATCTTGCATTATACAACATTTATACTAATTATGGCAAGAAAACTATTTAATAACGTTTCTTTGCGATTTATCGCTCAAAACGTTACACTTATAGATATTAAACATATTTTATAGAAAGTGAGTTGATTAAATGTCATTTGATGGCGTTTTTACTCATGCAATGATTAGTGAACTGAGAACGAAACTAATCGGTGGTCGGGTCTCAAAAATATCACAACCCTACCCTAATGAGGTTATTGTTACAATTCGTGCTAATAGAAAGAGTCACCCGCTTCTATTATCTGCACATTCGAGTTATGCTCGTGCACAAATTACTAATATTCCCTATTCAAATCCTAAAACACCAACTAACTTTACCATGATGCTTCGTAAATATATAGAAAGTGGTCAACTTGTTGCAATTGACCAAATTGCTAATGACCGGATCATTAATTTTTCATTCTTAACTAGAAATGAATTGGGTGATGAACAACCCTTAATCTTAAGTTTGGAAATGATGGGTCGCTATAGTAATTGTCTCTTGATTAATCCGACAAACGATAAAGTTTTAGATACAATTAAACATATCAGTTCAGACCAAAATCGTTATCGAATGCTGATACCTGGTGCAACCTATCGTCAGCCACCAGCACAAGATAAATTAAATCCATTTACGGATACATCTAACGTTTTTAAAAATCTCCTATCTGAATTCCCAAATAAGGACGTTTTAGCAAAAGAACTTCAAAATCATTATCAAGGGCTGGCTGGTCAGTCTAGTATGGATCTTGCAACTGCACTCCACACTAATTTTGAAGATTTAGATGTAAGTTGGAAAGCTTTCTTTGCACAATTTGATACGCCTACGCCAACTATTTTATCTGGTAAGCGTCTTGATTTTTCAGCTATTCCAAATAAAGAAATCGGGACTGGTCAAACATTTGAGTCATTAAGCGAAATGCTTGATACCTACTATCTTGACAAAGCTAATAAAGACCGCGTTCAACAACAAGGTAGTCATTTAATTCGTGTTGTTAAAAATGAACTCAAAAAAAATCGTGGTAAACAAAAAAAATTAGAAAAAACGCTTAAAAATACTGAAACTGCTGACAAATTACGCGTCCAAGGTGAATTATTAACCACCTATCTTCATTTAGTTAAACAAGGAATGACAGAGATTACGTTACCTAACTTTTATGATAATGAAAAAAAGATGACAATCCAATTATCTAATCAAATTTCACCATCAAAAAATGCACAAAAGTATTTTAAAAAGTATCAAAAACAAAAAAATGCAGTCATTTTTGTTAATGAACAACTCCTTCTTAATCAAAAAGAAATTGATTATTTAGAAGAAATTCAATCAGAAATTGAATTAGCAGAACCTAAAGATTTACCAGACATTAAAACTGAATTACAACAACAAGGTCTGGTAAAAGAACAAAAATTAAACAAAAATAAAAAAGTAATTAAAGTTAAATTAAGTAAACCAGATGATTATTATGCAACTGATGGAACACTCATCTCTGTTGGGAAGAATAATCTTCAAAATGATCAATTAACAATGAAAACTGCTAATAAATCAGATATTTGGTTACATGCTAAAAATATACCTGGCTCACATGTAATTATTCATAGCTCTGATCCCAGTGATGAAACAGTGACGGAAGCTGCTAACTTGGCCGCTTACTTCTCAAAATATCGTCAATCAGCATCTGTCCCAGTTGATTATATTCAAGTTAAACGTATCAAAAAACCTAACGGTTCAAAACCTGGATTTGTTGTTTATGAAGGGCAAAAATCAACATTTATTACCCCTGATTTTAAGAAAATATTGGCTATGCGTCGCAAATAAAAAATATCGACTAAGATAACTTCTTAGTCGATATTTTTATTTATAGCCAATCACTTGGATTAATACGCCATTTATCCAGTAATAATTTTTCCTCAGAATCAATTTTTCCTTGTTCATTAGCAACTTTAATTAGTGTCGAATAAGTTGTTAAAGTATCAAATGGTGTGTCAATTTCAGCAAAGTTAGTGATACTTGCCTCTAGTTCATAACTAAAAATACCAACAACACCTAAAACGTCAGCACCTTCATTTCTTGCTGCTTTAACTGCTTGAATAACACTTCCACCCGTTGAAATAAGATCATCAATCAAGATAACTTTTTGTCCTTTAATTAAGCGACCCTCAATTTGTTGACCGGTTCCATGATCTTTAGGCTTCGTTCTGACATAAATTAAAGGTAAATTCAATTCTTCGGCAATCCATGCAGCGTGTGGAATACCTGCAGTCGCAGTTCCAGCAATAACTTCTGTTTCAGGATACTTTTCACGAATAATATCGGCAATACCTTTAGCGATTCTAGTACGAATAATTGGATAGCTAATTGTTAAACGATTATCACAGTAAATTGGACTTTTTAACCCACTTGCCCAAGTAAAGGGTTCATTCGGTGATAATGTGACAGCCTCAATTTCTAATAAGTCACTGGCAATTATTTCTGCTAAATTCATCTAAGCGTCCTCCCACATTTTTTTAATTGTTTGATAAGCAGAAAAAGAATCTTCAGCTTGCGTAATTGATCGACCGACAACGATTGCACTACTTTGATTTTTCTTTGCCTCAGTCGGTGTCATTACTCTCTTTTGATCACCTACTGCCTGACCTGCTAATCGAATACCAGGTGTGACAGCTAAAAATTTTTCAGATGTTGCGTCCTTAATCATTTTAGCTTCCTGCGCTGAACAAACAACGCCTGCTAAACCAGCCTGTTCTGTTAATTTAGCATAATTAACAACACTTTCAATTAAAGGACGTTCAACTAATTGTTCTGTTTCTAATTGTTTTTGACTAGTAGATGTTAATTGTGTAATCGCAATGATTTGTGGTAATTGTTTCGAATGGTTCCCTTGATCTAGTCCATCTAATGCATATTTCATCATTTCAACACCACCAGCTGCGTGAACTGTTGTTAATGAAATACCAAGCCGGCTTAAACTTGTCATTGTTTGCCGAACTGTATTTGGAATATCATGACATTTTAAATCAAGAAAGATATCATGTCCTTGGTCAATTAATTCTTCAACGAAATGGGTCCCTTCACTGTAAAATAATTCCATTCCAACTTTAACAAAGAGACGTTCATCTTGAGGAAATAAATGTAAAAAATCCATTGTTTGCGTTTTATTTTGAAAATCTAAGGCAATAATAGGTCGATTAATCATTATCTACTCTCCCTTACTTCAGTAATTAATTCAGCTAAAGATTTTATATTGAGTTCATCTAATTTTGCAGGTAATGCTTCGATTAAATCTGGACAAACCATTGCATTTTTAAAATGAGCCGAACCAATTCCGACAGCACTGGCACCAGCAAGATACATTTCGATGACATCGTCAACTGTTTCAATACCGCCCATGGCAATAATCGGTAAGTCAGACACACGACTCACTTCATAAACCATACGAACGGCAATTGGTTTAATTGCAGCCCCTGATAAACCACCGATTTGCCGTCCAAGAACCGATTTTCGAGTATGAATATCGATCTTCATACCTTGGACTGTATTAATTAAACTAAATCCATCTGCGCCATTAGTTTCCGCCGCAATGGCAATTTTTGTAATATCCGTTACATTAGGGGTTAATTTTACAAAGACTGGAATTGTTGTGACTTTTTTAACAGCTGCGACCAAATGACCCGTAATTTCTGGGTCTGTACCAAATAACATGCCACCGACATCAACATTTGGACAAGATACATTTAATTCTAAGGCAGTAACAAGGCCCGAATCATTTAGCGACTTGGCCACTGTTACATATTCTTCTTCAGTGGCTCCCGCTACACTTGCAATAATTGGTAAGTCTGGATGAGCTGCTTTTAATGCTGGCATTTTTTCAGTCACAATAGCATCAATTCCGGGGTTCTTTAGCCCAACAGAATTTAAAATGCCATCGTTGATGGGCATGATTTGTGGTTGTTCATTACCATTTTTTCGTTCCATAGTTGCTGTTTTCGTAATGATGCCACCCAATAAATCCAAATCATATTTTTTAGCACTTGGAACATCGCCAAATCCAAAACAACCACTAGCTGGCATAATTGGATTTTTAAAATGAATGCCTGCTAATGTAACTGCTAATCGCTCTTCAACCAAATCATTTTCCCCCTCATTTTTTATAGTGCAGCTACTGAAAATGCCTGACTTTCTAAAGCTTGAATCAGCGCATCAACCGTTTGTAATGATGTAAATAACGGAATATGTTGCATGATTGCCTTTTGACGAACTTGGTAACCATATGACCTTTTTTCATGATCATCTGATAACGTATCAATCACAAATTGAACCGTTCCAGATTGAAGTAAGTGGCTAATATCATCTAACTGCTTATCAATACTTTTAGCTTCCGTACTAACAAATGTTTTAAGGCCATGTGCTGCAAAGAAATCAACCATTTCAGTTGATGTTAAAACTTGATAGCCCAATGAAATAAATCGCTGGACAAGTGGTAATGCGGCATTTTTGTTTTTAGCGTCATTATTCAATAAAACAGAGCCATTACCTGATAAATTAATATTAGAAGCAACTAGCGCTTTGTAGAGTGCTTTAGAGAAGGTTTGATCTGTTCCCATGACTTCTCCAGTTGATTTCATTTCTGGCCCTAAAAATGGATCAACGTCATTCAATTTACTGAATGAGAAGACAGGTGCTTTTACATGAATTAAATCAGGTTCTGCAAACAAACCATCTCGATAACCTTGTTCTTGTAAGCCGTAACCTAAAATAATCTTGGTTGCAACCTGAGTCATTTTTATACCTGTCACTTTACTTAAAAATGGCACTGTCCGACTGGCACGTGGATTAACTTCCAAAATATAAAGCTCATTTTGATGAACAATAAATTGGAGATTCATCAAACCCACACATTTTAGTTTAAGCGCAATTTTTTTAGTTGCACGAACAATTTCAGTTTTAATTTCATCTGATAAATGTTGTGATGGATAAACCGCCATTGAATCACCTGAATGAATCCCAGCATGCTCAATATGTTCCATAATTCCTGGAATTAAAACTGAAACACCATCACATATCGCATCAACTTCACATTCGATACCTTCAAGGTAACTATCAATTAAAATAGGATGTTGTGGCGCAACTTTAACATTATTAATCAAGTACGTTTCAAGTTCTGCTTGATTTTGAACAATTTCCATTGCACGTCCACCTAAAACATAGCTAGGTCTAACAAGCACCGGATAGCCAATTTCTGTGGCGCGTTCGATAACTTCATCTTGTGTCGTTGCCGTCTTACCAATAGGTTGTTTTAATCCTAATTGGTTAATGACTTGATTAAATGATTCTCTATCTTCGGCACGGTCTAGATTTTCAACCGATGTTCCTAATATTTTAACGCCATGCTGTTGTAGTCCCCCAGCAAGATTAATGGCAGTTTGCCCACCAAACTGTACAATAACCCCTAAAGGTTTATCAACATCAATCACGTTCAAGACATCTTCTAATGTTAATGGTTCAAAATATAATTTATCTGCAATCGAGAAATCAGTTGAAACCGTTTCAGGGTTACTATTCATAATAATGGCTTCATATCCAGCAGCTCGAATGGCTCTAACGCAATGGACAGTTGCATAGTCAAACTCGACTCCTTGACCAATTCGAATAGGTCCCGAGCCAATGACCATAATGGCTTGTTTGTGACTCTTTTTACTTTCATTTTCATGTTCATACGTACTATAAAAATAAGGCGTTGATGATTCAAATTCCGCAGCACACGTATCAACCATTTTATAAACTGGTATAATGTTATTTTCTTTCCTTAACGTTCTAACATCATCGGGCGTTACCTGCCAAATATTAGCAATAACTTTATCACTAAACCCATGAATTTTTGCTTCACTAAGAACATCAACATTTTGGGCATGAGTACTTAATGCCATTTCAATTTCGATGATATGTTTTAATTTATCTAAAAAAACTAAATTAATTTTTGTGAGTTCTGCAATTTCATCAATTGTGTATTCTCGGCGAATGGCTTCTGCCAAATAGAAGAGTCTTTGGTCAGTTGCATTAACCAATTGATTTTCTAATTCAGAATCGGTCGCATTTTGTGCACCCTCCAACTGTAAGTAATCTTCATCAATTTCTAAAGATCGAACCGCCTTTAGTAAACTTTCTTCCATGTTACGGCCAATCGCCATAACTTCACCAGTTGCCTTCATTTGTGTTCCAAGTGAACGATTAGCACGATTAAATTTATCAAATGGCCAGTGTGGTATTTTAGCAACAACATAATCTAATGCTGGTTCAAATTCAGCAAAAGTTGTTTTAGTAACTGGATTTAATATCTCATCTAAATTGAGTCCGATAGCTATTTTAGCAGCTATTTTAGCAATTGGATAACCCGTTGCTTTTGAAGCTAATGCTGATGACCGGCTCACTCGTGGATTAACTTCTATAATATTATATTTGAAACTATTAGGGTCAAGGGCAAGTTGTACATTACAACCACCTTCAATTTTTAACGCTCTAATTAATTTTAATGAAACATCTCGTAACATTTGATATTCTCGATCAGATAAAGTTTGAGTTGGTGCAAAAACAATTGAATCCCCCGTATGAATTCCGACTGGATCAAAATTTTCCATACTACAAACAACAATGGCATTGTCAGCATGATCACGCATAACTTCAAATTCAATTTCCTTGTATCCTGCAATACTCTTTTCTATCAAGCATTGTGTCGTTGGTGATAGTTCCAATCCATTAACAACCGTTTTTTCAAGTTCCTCAGCTGTTTTACACAAACCACCACCAGTTCCACCCATCGTAAATGCTGGTCTAACAATAACTGGATAGCCAGCAACGTTCGCAAATTCAAGTGCATGCTCTAACGTTTCGACCGTCAAAGATTCTGGAATTGGTTCATTTAACTCTTGCATTAATTGCTTAAATTGTTCACGATCTTCAGCTTGGTCAATTGATTTTAATTTTGTCCCTAACAACTCAATATTTAGTTCATCTAAAATACCTGATTGGGATAATGCCATGGCTAAATTAAGCCCTATTTGCCCACCCAGCGTTGGCACAATAGCGTCTGGGTATTCTTTACGTAAAATACCTGAAACTGATTCAACCGTTAAAGGTTCAATGTACACTTCATCTGCAATTTCTTTATCCGTCATAATTGTTGCCGGATTTGAATTGACTAAAACGACTTCATAACCTTCTTCTTTTAAAGATAAACAAGCTTGTGTACCAGAATAATCAAATTCTGCGGCTTGACCAATAATAATTGGTCCAGATCCAAGAACCATTATTTTATGAATATCATTTCTCTTAGGCATCTTTATTTTCTCCCAACTCTGTTTATCATTTCAATAAATTCATCAAATAAATAATCTGCATCATGAGGTCCAGGTGCGGCATCTGGATGGAATTGAACACTAAATGCTGGATCTGTTTTATGTCTAATCCCCTCAATGGAATCATCATTAATCTCACGATAAGTAACCATTAATTTATCTGAATCAATGGAATCACTAGCTACTGCATAACCATGATTTTGTGACGTAAAATCAATTCGACCAGTTGCGATTTCTCTGACCGGATGATTAAATCCACGATGACCAAATTTCATTTTATATGTATCCGCGCCGTTGGCTAGTGCAAATAGCTGATGACCTAAACAAATCCCGAAAATAGGGAATTTAGGCTGAATTTCTTTAATCATTTCAACAACTTCTGGCAAATTTTTAGGATCTCCCGGTCCATTTGATAGGAGAACACCATCGGGTTGTAAATCAGATATTTGTTTTGCAGTTGCATTATAAGGTAATACAATGACATTACAATCTCGTTTTGATAATTCTCGTAAAATACTATGTTTTAACCCAAAATCAACTAATACAATATTTAATTTTGTTCCTGGATTAGGATAAGGTCTTGTTGTTGAAACCTGTTGAACAATGTTTTGATTAAGAACGGTTGCGCTCATTGCGTCAAATGCGTGATCAATATCAGCATCTGAGTCAATAATGCTCCCTTTCATTGTTCCTACAGACCGTAATTTTTTCGTTAATTCACGGGTATCAATTCCATAGATACCTGGGATATCCTTTTGCTTTAAAAATTCATCTAGCGTTAATTGTTGACGCCAATTGCTAGATACTCTGGCAACATTATTGACAATAACGCCTTTACATGAGGGTTCTATAGATTCATAATCATCCAAATTAACCCCGTAATTACCAATTACTGGATTAGTAAACGTAATAATTTGGTTGCTAAATGATTGATCTGTAATGGCTTCTTGATACCCCGTCATTCCCGTAGTGAAAACGACCTCACCAGTTGTTGATGCCTTAGCCCCAAAACTATATCCTTTAAAAATACTACCGTCTTCTAAAATTAAGAATCGCTTCATCTTCATGAATTACTCAACCTTTCGACCATCATATTTAATCTCTCCGCTAACCATTGTTACTAGTGTTGCGCCATAAACTTCTTGACCTGTGAATGGACTATTTTTACCCTTTGATAAATAATCTGCCGCCTTGATTGTTTGTTTATTTTTGAGATCAAAAATAGCAATATCAGCATTCATTCCAGGTTTCAGCGTACCACTATCTAAATTGAATTTTTTAGCAGGATTTTCACTCATTAAAACAATCAGCTGACTCAACGTTAAAATCCCTGTTTTAACAAGTCTTGTATATAACAATGAAAAGGCCGTTTCACTTCCAGTTATACCAAAAGCGGCATCAATCATACTTCCTCGTTTTTCATCTTCACTATGTGGGGCATGATCTGTTGCAATCATATCGATTGTGCCATCTAATAGGCCTTTAATTAAAGCTAAGCGATCATCTTCAGTTCGTAATGGTGGATTCATTTTATAATTGCCATTATCCATATGAATATCTGAATCGGTTAATAATAAATGGTGTGGCGAAACTTCACAGGTAACCTTAATACCATGGCTTTTAGCAAGTCGTATTAATTCAACACTTTCTTTTGTAGAAACATGACACATATGATAATGAACTCCTGTTTTTTGTGCCAGCATTAAATCACGTGCAAGTTGTGATGATTCTACGATTCCCATAATACCGGGTAAGCCAAGATTTTTTGCACGAATGCCTTCATTCATAACGCCACCAAATAATAATGAATTATCTTCAACATGCGAGACCAGCGGTAAGTTAACACTTGCTGCTTCTTTCATTGCAAGATACATCGTTCCTGCCGTCTGGATACCTGAACCATCATTGGTAAAGGCAAATGCCCCAGCTTCTTTTAATCCAACAAAATCGACTAATTCTTCTGAAGTTCTATTCTTAGTAATTGCAGCATATTGAGCAATATGTACTTGACCATCTTTTTGATTACGGCGCTTTATTTCAGAAAAATGTTCAATAGTATCTGGAACTGGGTCTAAGTTAGGCATTGCTCCAACTGTTGTAAATCCACCACGTGCAGCCGCTTGACTGCCTGTTTTAATTGTTTCTTTGTATTCAAATCCAGGTTCACGGTAATGAACATGAAGATCCACTAACCCAGGCGTAACAATTAAATTTTCTGCATCAATGACTAAATCAATATTTGAAAGCTCATCAGCTAACCCAACACCAATTGCTTTAATTTTGTCATCTTCAATTAATACATCTTGTTGACTAAAATCATGGTTTAAAAATACTGTGCCATTTTTAATTAATTTTTTCATGCTTCATGTGCCTCCATTAAATGACGGCCGTTAATAACGGCTTCTAAAATAGCCATTCGGACGAATACGCCATTTGTCATTTGTTTAACAAATCGTGATTGCTCACATTCAACTAATTCGCTTGCCAATTCCACATCTCGATTAATCGGACCTGGATGCATAATAATTGTTGATTTCTTTAATTTTTTACCTCGTTCAACGCTTAATCCAAATTTTTCATGATAATTCTTTTTTGAAAATTGACTATCATCAGTGTGACGTTCATGTTGAACACGTAACATCATCATAACGTCAACTTCACCGACAAGTTCGTCCATCTCTAAGTATTGACCATATGCAGCAAATTCTTCAGAAAACCATTCTTTTGGACCTGAGAAATATAATGAAGCACCTAATTTTTTCAATAATTGCATATTACTTTTAGCGACTCGTGAATTAGTTAAATCACCAACAATTGCGACTTTTAAGTCTTTAAATGTTCCGAATTCTTCTTTAATAGTCATCATATCCAGTAAACATTGCGAAGGATGTTGACCACTTCCGTCTCCACCATTGATAATACCGACGCCTAAATCATTATCACCAATCAATTGTTGATAATATTCATTTTCAGGATGACGGATAACAGCGATTTGAGTCCCAATTGCCCCCATTGTTAAAACCGTATCATATAAGGTTTCGCCTTTACTAATTGCACTAATACTTGGGTTAAACGACACAATATTTAAGCCCATTCGTTGTTCAGCTACTTCAAAGCTACTGTGTGTTCTTGTACTATTTTCAAAAAATAAATTTGTTGTAAAAATTGGACATTTTAAGTTAAATAAAGACGGGTTTCGTTTAAATGTTTCAGCTCTTTCAATTAATGCCTCAACTTCTTTTGTCGATAAGTCCTCGATTGATACTAAATGTTGTAACTGAACTAAATTTGTCTTTTCATCTAACAAAATATCATCTCCTATTATTTTTCGCTCTTAGCTTCTTTAGGTAAAATAAGGTTTAATGCAATTCCTACCACTGTTGCAAGTGCAATACTGGTTAATTGTAAATCACCAATTTTTAAGTACATACCGCCAATTCCTAAAACTAGAATACTAGCTGTAATCATTAAATTGCGTTTTTTATCGTAATCAATTTTGTTATCAATTAGAATACGTAGACCACTTGATGCAATAACACCGAAAAGTAGAAAACTAATACCACCAATAACAGGACCTGGAATACTCTGAATTAACGCACTAATCTTTCCAACAAAACTGAAAACAATAGCGAAGAAAGCAGCGCCACCAATTACCCAGATACTGTGAACTTTAGTCATGGCTAAAACACCAATATTTTCACCATATGACGTTGTTGGTGGGCCTCCTACAAATCCAGCAATGATTGATGATAACCCATCACCAAGTAACGTTCTATTTAAACCAGGATCTTTGAAAAAATTTCGTTTCGTTAATTTATTCAAAACCATAATGTGTCCCATATGTTCCGTCATTGTGACAAATGCAATTGGCGCCATACCAATAATTGCGCTCCAATAGATTTTAGGTTGATAATTTACAAATGCAACATTGAATGCGGGTAATGTGAACCAATGTGCCTTTTCTACCGTTGAAAAATCAACAATCCCACATAAAACTGCCATCAGGTAACCGCAAACGATTCCTAATAAAATCGGGATTAAACTAATGAACCCTTTAAGATACATGTTGAAGAAAATGGTAATTGCTAAAGTAAAAATTGCGACCCATACATATTTAATATCGTAAGTGCCTGATTTTAGCATCGCATTATTTGCTGCCGTTGTTGCCATAGATAACCCAATAACCATGACGACAGGTCCAACAACAACTGGTGGCAAGACCCGATCAAGCCAACCTGAACCCGCTTTTCCAATAATAATTGAAACAATTAGATAAACCAATCCGGCTGAGATAGTTCCTTGAGCAACTGCAGGATAGCCAGATGTTTTCATTAACATCTGCATGACAGCAATAAAAGCAAAACTTGACCCTAGATAAGCTGGAATTTTCCCATTCGTAATACCAATGTAGACTAAAGTACCAACTCCTGAGCTAAATAAAGCAATGCTTGGATTTAAGCCAACTAAGATGGGAACTAAAACTGTTGCCCCAAACATTGTGAATAAATGTTGAATTGATAAGCCCATCCATTGTCCAAAAGATGGCTTATCATGAATATCAAGTACCGCATCTTCATTTCTAAATTTTTCTGCCATTTTTTATCATTCCCTTTCTGTATAAAAAAAACGCACCTCTATAGAGAGATGCGTTCGACGTTGAAACTCAGCACGGACTTAATCCATACCAAGTTCATAAATCGTTTGCTCTCTCTGGAACATCTTAACGACTTATTATTTAATTTTTTCAATTTCGATTGAATCTTTACCATCAATTTCTTCTACTGAAACTGAAATTTGTTCATCTGGAGATGTTGGAATATTCTTTCCAACAAAGTCAGCTCTTATTGGTAATTCTCTATGGCCTCGATCAACAAGAACAGCTAAGTTGATTGTTTGAGGACGGCCTTGATCCATTAAAGCATCAAGTGCAGCTCTAATCGTACGACCAGTGAATAAGACATCATCAATTAAAATAACTTGCTTACCTGTTATATCAAAATCAATTTGTGTGCCTTGCTTATTAACAGTTGGTTCATTTCCTAAACTTGCATCATGACGATCATCACGGTAAAGTTCGATATCTAATGAACCTACCAAAACATCTGCACCTTCAAGTTGTTTTAAACGATCTGCAATTCGCTGTGCTAAATAAATACCTCTCGTTTTAATCCCAATTAATACCAGATTATCAATACCCTTGTTCTTTTCAATAATTTCGTATGTCATTCTTGTTAAGGCACGTTTCATTGCCAATGAATCAATTACTTCTTTTGCCATTTGACGTTCCTCCTCTTTTTTATCCAATAAAAAAGCCTCTTAATCTAAAAATACTTAGACTAAGAGGCAGACTTCTACAAAAAAGAAATCTATTCGCACGTTACCTTTTAGTCTCACGGGACTATTTTAAAGGAGCTTTATTGGTTTTTATGTTACGTGATAGAATTCGTTTTGTCAAGATAATCTAGTGTACTTTTGAAAATAGGTGGAATTGGGACTTCAAAAATAAGTTCTTTACCCGTAGTGGGATGCTTAAATCCAAGTTTAGCTGCATGTAAAAATTGACCATGTCCTTTAATTGTTTTACGCGGTCCATATAAAGGATCTCCAACAACTGGGTGACCAATGTACTGCATATGCACTCGAATTTGATGTGTGCGCCCTGTCTCCAATTGACATTTTATTAGTGAATAATCTTCATAATTTTTTTCCACTTTAAAATGTGTCACTGCTGGCCGACCATCTGCAACCACTGCTTGTTTCATCCGATCTTTAGGCGAACGACCAAGTGGTGCTTTAATAATACCTGATTCTTCTTTAATTGGCTGATGAACTAAAGCAATATATTCACGAATATTTGTTTTAGCTTTCAATTGAGCTGCCAACGATTGATGCGCTTTATCATTTTTAGCCACCATTAGTAACCCAGAGGTATCCTTGTCAATCCGATGAACAATCCCGGGTCTAAAGGCCCCATTAATTGTTGACAAAGGGCTATGGAATAATAGAGCGTTAACTAATGTCCCATCTGGGTGTCCTGGTGCTGGATGAACAACCATGCCTTGCGGTTTGTTTACGACAATGACATCGTCATCTTCGTAAACAATATCCAAAGGAATATCTTGTGGTATCAGATTTAACTCAATAGGTTCAGGTTCAACCAAACTAATTTTGTCACCTGGTTGAACCGCATATTTTGTTTTTTCCATTTTGCCATTAACTAAGACATCGCCACTTTCAATCCAACGTTGGACTTTTGATCTGGATATTTCTGGCATTAACGTCGCAATCACTTTATCGAGACGTCCTACTTCACTTTGAATCACTAATTCTGTCATTTATCGTCTTCCTTTAAAACAATTATTAATAAAATGATAACGCCAACGGTTAATGCCATATCTGCTACATTAAAAATTGGAAAATTGATAAAGTCGGTTTGAAACATATCGACAACATACCCAAATCTTAATCGATCAATAAAATTACCCAAGGTCCCAGCAATCATCAAAACAATACTAAGTTTATAACCTGCATTTGTTCGATATTTGTAGAAATAATAGACCATTAAAACTAAGGCAGCAATCGACACAATGAAAAAGAACCATTGTTTACCCGCTAACAAACTCCAAGCAGCACCATCATTTCTGATATTTGCAATTGAAAAAAAGTTAGGTATAACGGTTTGACTTGTATTCAGCGCAATATTAGCTGAGACTGCATACTTAACGACTTGGTCAACAACTAATATCATTAGCGCTAATAACGCATATAAAATCATGTTAATTCCTCTTAATTCTTAATTAATATAAACCTGAAATCAGACCATTGTCATCAATATCCATGTGATTTGCAGCTGGTACTTTAGGCAATCCAGGCATTGTCAAGACATTACCCGTTAAGGCAACTAAGAAACGTGACCCTAATTTAGGATTGAATTCACGAATATGAATAGTGAAATCTGTAGGGGCTCCTAACAGTTTAGCATTATCTGACAATGAATACTGTGTTTTTGCCATACAAATTGGTAATTTATCCCAACCGAGTTCTTTAAACTGGCGTAATTGTGTTTTGGCCTTAGGTGCATATTCAACATGAGCACCACCATAAATAGTTGTGACAATTTTTTCGATTTTAGTTTCAGCAGAATCATCTGCCTCATATAGTGCTTTAAATTCATGCACTTCACTTGTTGTTTCAATTACTTTTTTAGCCAAATCAATTGCACCAGCGCCACCTTGACCCCAAACATCTGCGGGAATAGCATCAACCCCAATTTCAGCAGCTAGATCAATCAACGTTTGTACTTCAATAGCCGTATCAGCAGTGAACTTGTTAATAGCAACAACAACTGGGATATTGTAACGTTGCATACTTTCAACATGTTTTTTTAAGTTTACAAATCCTGCTTTTAATGCCTCAACATTTTCAACATTTAATTCAGTTTTTGCAACACCACCATGCATCTTCAAAGCACGAATTGTAGCAACAATAACAATTGTATCTGGTGTTTTACCCAAGATGGGTGTTTTAATATCAAGGAATTTTTCGGCACCTAAATCAGCACCAAATCCTGCTTCTGTTATCGCATAATCACCTAACTGTAAAGCTGTTTGAGTTGCAAGAACACTGTTACAGCCATGAGCAATATTAGCAAAAGGGCCACCATGAATAATAGCAGGTGTATGTTCTAATGTTTGAACTAAATTTGGTTTAATAGCATCTTTTAATAATAAACTAATAGCCCCAGTCACACCTAAATCAGCAACCGTAATTGGTTTTTTATCACTATTGTAGGCAACAACGATATCACTAATTCTAGATTTCAAATCTTTAATATCTTCTGATAAACATAAAATAGCCATTAACTCACTGGCAACTGTGATATCAAACCCATCTTCTCTAGGAATACCTTGCATAGGCCCACCAAGGCCCACCACAACATGACGAAGTGCACGATCATTAATATCAAGAACTCGTTTCCAAATAATACGTCTTTGATCAATTTTCAAATCGTTACCTTGCTGAATATGATTATCAATTAAAGCGGCAAGTGTATTATTTGCAGTTGTTAAGGCATGCATATCACCTGTAAAATGCAAATTAATATCTTCCATTGGGACAACTTGAGAATAACCACCACCAGTTGCGCCACCTTTCATCCCCATGACAGGACCTAATGAAGGTTCTCTAAGAGCAATCATGACTTTTTCATTTAAACGATGCATAGCATCCCCTAAACCAACAGTTACTGTTGATTTACCTTCCCCTGCTGGAGTGGGACTAATTGCTGTGACAAGAATTAACTTAGCGTCTTTCTTTTCAGGCAAGTCTAAAGGCAAATTAATTTTTGCTTTAAAGTTACCGTATAATTCAATATCAGTTTTTTTCAAACCAATCTCATTTGCTACTTCTTCTATTGGTTTCATCACGTTTTTTTGTGCAATTTCTATATCAGTCAAATTAATCATCCTTTCATATTCAGTTTCCTAAGTATAACTGAGAAAACTGTGGTTGTCATTAGTTGCGCTACTGGCTAAAGTTACATATACTGTAAGAGTACTTAATTGTACGACCAATTTTGGGAGGCGTTCGATATGGTATCTGGTATTGTTGAATGGTTTAGCGCACAAAAAGGTTATGGCTTCATTGCTTACGGTGATGAACAAGAAATATTTGTTCATTATACCGCTATACAGTCTGACGCGTTTAAAGTACTTGGAACTGGTCAAAATGTCTCATTTGAAATTAAAGAAGGTAGTCGTGGATTACAAGCCGCAAATGTTACAATTATTAACGGATAGTCTTTCATAAAATGATAAAACGTTCATGCTTACTTACTCTATAGTAAACATGAACGCTTTTTTATTCTAAGTTCGCACGATAGCCAATATCCATTCGGTAAAATGTTTTTGGTACTTCAAAATTGTCAATTAATTGATAAACACGTTGTTGTGCATCAACCATATCTAAACCTGTCTCATGCAGAATATAGATGCGTCCACCCGAATTAACTAATTCATTATTAATCACTTTCACACCTGCAAAGTCAATTTTATCAGCAATTGGCTTAAAATCAGTCAAGCTTGGTAATGCAATATTTTTCAAAGGACGCTCTGGATACCCATCAGCGGCAATCACCACGCCTAATGTTATGCCTTTTGTTTCCCATTCTAAAAGTGGCGCTTCATGTCGCAATAATTTTGAAATAGCTACCGCAAAATCTGATTTTAACCGCGGTAAAACCACTTCTGTCTCAGGATCTCCAAATCGAACATTGTATTCAATCACTTTAGGTCCAGATTCCGTTAAAATTAAACCAACATATAAGATACCTGTAAATGGAATACCCCGTTTCATCATCTCATCTGCCGTTGGCTGAACAATCCGGTTAATTGATTCCGTTACGACATCTTCTGAAATTTGAGGAACTGGGCAGTAAGCACCCATTCCTCCAGTATTTGGCCCGTTGTCTCCTTCAAATGCCCGTTTATGATCTTGCGAGATTGGCATCGGGTAAACCTTCCCTTGATCAATAAAGGCCATCAATGAAAATTCTTCACCATCAAGGTATTCTTCAATTAAAACTTCTGTTGTATCAAATACTTTTTGAATTAAAAAAGCATTTAAAGCATCTATCGCTTCTGATTCATCCTGCGCAATAACAACACCCTTACCACCAGCCAAGCCATTTGCTTTAATAACTACTGGAAATAATTGCGTATCCACATACGCCACTGCCTTTTGATAGTCCGTGAACGTTTGATAGTTTGCTGTCGGAATAGCAGCTGATTTCATAACTTGTTTGGCAAATTCTTTAGACCCTTCCAACTGTGCAGCAGCCTTTGAAGGACCATACATGGCTAAACCTTCTTCATGAAAAAAATCGGTAATGCCCGCAATTAATGGAATTTCAGGTCCAACAAAAGTCCAATCAATTTCGTTTTCTCGAGCAAAAGTTGCGATACCAGCAAAATTAGCCATATCAATGCCTACTGATTTAATGCCATTATTATTCATTCCGGGATTTCCAGGTAAACAATAGACATCTGAAACCGTTTTACTCGCAATGAATTTACGTGCGATGGCATGTTCTCGTCCGCCAGAACCAATAACTAAAATTTTCATCGTATAAAATAATCCTTTCAAAAACTAATGATTTAGTCGATTAATGTTTAAAATGACGACGGCCACTAAAGACCATTGCAACTTCTTTACGATTGGCCATATCAATTGAATCTTGATCTTTAATTGAACCACCTGGTTGAATAATTGCAGTAACACCATGGTCAGCAGCATATTCAACACTATCATCCATTGGAAAATAAGCATCTGAAGCTAGAACGAATGGTTCAACCATGCCATGTTCAAGGGCTTGTTCGAGGGCAATTTTGACAGAACCAACTCGATTCATTTGTCCTGCACCAATTCCAAGCGTTTGATCCTTTGTTGCAATCACGATAGCATTACTCTTAACATGTTTCACAATTCTTTGAGCAAATAGCATGGCTTCTTTTTCATCAGCCGTTGGTAGTTTTTCAGTTACTGTTTTTAATTCTGCCATTTGGTCAATGACTTGGTCACGTTCTTGAACAAGTAAGCCACCCATAACTGAAACGTATTCATATTTATCAGCTTGCTTTTTTTGACTGAAATCAAGTGTCATAACGCGAAGATTTTTCTTCTTAGCTAACATATCGTAAGCATCATCGGTAAAACTTGGCGCAATGATGATTTCAAGGAATAGGTGATGTAGTTCAGTCGCAGTTGCTAAGTCAACTTCACGATTTAATGCGATAATACCGCCAAAAATAGATGTTTTATCAGCATCAAATGCTTTTTGCCATGCTTCATAGATATTTTCACCAACACCCACTCCACAAGGATTCATATGTTTCATTGCGACAACAGCTGGTCGTTTAAATTCTGAAACAACTTTTATTGCGGCATCTGCATCTTTGATATTATTATATGATAATTCTTTACCATGCAATTGTTTAGCTGCAGCAATCGAAAACGCATTTGGTAAACCGGCTTGATAAAAAGCAGCTTTTTGATGCGAATTTTCACCGTAACGCATCCCTTGTTTGAAATCATACGTTAATGATAATTTTTCAGGAAATTCAATTTCTAATTCTTTTGTTAAATAAGTTGAGATTAATGTATCGTACGCAGCTGTGTGACGGAATGCTTTAGCTGCCAATTGACGACGAAAATGGCTATCTGATTTTTCGTTATCTAGTTCAACTAAAACGGCTGCATAATCATCTTTATCGACGACAACATAAACTGACTGAAAATTCTTTGAAGCAGAACGTAACATTGATGGCCCACCAATATCGATTTGTTCGATAGCTTCTTCTTCAGTAATACCCGGTTTTTCAATCGTTTCTTTAAAGGGATATAAGTTCACACAAACCAAATCAATGAGTTCAATAGCCTCTTCCTTTAATTTAGCCATATGAGCAGGATTGTCACGTTTTGCTAGTAAGCCACCATGAATCATTGGATGTAATGTTTTAACACGACCATCGAGCATTTCTGGAAAATGAGTAACCTCTTCAATCCCAAGAACAGCAAGATTAGCATCCTTTAATACTTTAAAGGTCCCACCCGTTGAAATAATTTCAAATCCACGTTCAATTAATCCTTTAGCAAAATCGACGACACCTGTTTTGTCAGATACACTTATCAAAGCTCTTTTCATCTTATTGATCTCCCTTTTTATCATTATTTAATAAATTTAGAATCACATTTGGATATAATTGATGTTCAACTTCATGAATTTTAGCTTCTAGTTGTTCAAGTGTTTCATTAGATAAAATTGGTACACTTTGCTGTGCGATAATCGGGCCGGTATCGACCCCTTCATCAATGTAATGAATCGTCACACCGGTTTCTTTAACACCTGCGTTATAAGCATCATCGATGCCATGAATACCTGGAAAAAGAGGTAACAATGCAGGATGTATATTAATAATTTTCATCGGATATTCACTAAGTAACGTGGTCGTAATCACACGCATGTAGCCAGCCAATAAAATGAGATCAATTTGAAACTTAGCTAATGCGTTAACAATGGCTTGTTCATAATGACTACGATTTTCAAAATCTTTAGGCCTGATAATAAATGTTGGAATTCCTCTACGCTGTGCCTTTTCAATAACAGCAGCATTAGGTCGGTCACAAACTAAAATTTCAATTTCTAATCCAGCCGCTTTTAAAGCTTGATCATCAGCGATAGCTTCAAAATTAGAGCCAGTCCCTGATGCAAAAATAGCTATTTTCATTATTTTATTTACCTACCAATTCAACCGTTTGCTCAGTCTTCTTAGTTTCGACATGACCTATCTCATAAGCTTGAACAGTTTCTTTATTTAATTGTGCAAGTACCGTTTCAACATTAGCCTTATCAACCGCTAGAACCATTCCAATACCCATATTAAAAATTTCATACATTTCTAAATGAGGAATTTCACCATATTTTTCGATGGCTTTAAAAATGGGTAACGTTGGCCAAGTATCTCGTTTAATCGTTGCTTGTAACCCTGTCGGCAGTATACGTGGTATATTTTCAATAAAACCGCCACCGGTAATATGAGCTGCTCCTTTAATTAAATCAGCTTGAAATAAAGGCAACAAATCATCTACGTAAATTTTTGTTGGGGTCAGTAACGTATCAGCAAGCGATTCATTAGGTATCTCTGGTAACGATTCAGATAAATTAAATGTCCCATCTTCAAGAAAAATTTTTCTAACAAGTGAGAACCCGTTTGAATGGATTCCTGTTGACGAAAGACCAATTAAACAATCATCTGCTTGAATCGTGTGACCATCAACTAATTGGCTTTTTTCAACAACACCTACCGCAAATCCGGCCATATCATAATGTGTTTTTTGATACATTCCTGGCATTTCAGCTGTTTCACCACCAATAAGAGCCATATGAGCTGTTTGGCATCCCTTGATAACACCAGAAACAATCGTTTCAATTTTTTCTGGATCCGTTTTACCTGTTGCTAAGTAGTCTAAAAAATATAAAGGTGTCGCGCCTTGAGCAACAATATCGTTGACACACATAGCCACACAATCAATGCCAATCGTGTCATGTTTGTTAGCTTCAAAGGCAACCATTAATTTAGTCCCCACGCCATCAGTCCCCGAAACCATCAGTGGCTCTTTAATATGTAATTGACTAAGATCGAAGAGCCCACCAAATCCACCGATTGCACCAGCTTCACTAGCTAATGACATTTGTTTATTAATTCGATTAACAACATCATATCCTGCAGTTACGTTAACACCTGATTTTTGATAAGCATTTACCATTCTGAAATCCTCACTTTTCTGTCGTTAAATTTGCCAAATATTCAGCTTCGTAATCATACAATGGTGTTGGATAATCCCCATTAAAATATGCCATGCATAATCCTGAATAAGGTGCATCTAAGTTCAACCCAATTGAGTCAATTAAGCCATCTTCACTTAAAAATGATAATGAATCTACGCCAATAATGTCACGCATCTCTTCAACTGATTTATGAGCAGCAATTAATTCAGATTGTTTTTGAATATCAATACCATAAAAGCATGGATATTTAAGTGGTGGCGAGGCAATTCTTAAATGAACTTCCGCCGCTCCTGCCTCTCTTAACAAACGAACAATGTGCTTACTTGTTGTTCCACGAACAATTGAATCATCAACCAATATGATTTTTTTACCCTTAACGACACCTTTAACAGCTGATAATTTCATACGGACACCTTGTTCTCTTAATGCTTGCGTTGGTTGAATAAATGTTCGAGCAACATATTGATTTTTAACTAATCCCATTTCATAAGGAATACCACTTTCTTCTGCATAGCCACTTGCGGCAGATAATGACGAATTGGGTACACCGACAACCATATCTGCATCAATACCCGTTTCTCTCGCTAATTGACGTCCCATTCTTTTGCGAGCAGAATGCACATTAATACCACAAATATCTGAATCTGGTCTGGCAAAATAAATGTATTCCATTGAACAGATGGCCATTTTTGTATCAGTTGTATAAACGTCAATTGATAAGCCTTCATCACTAATCGTAACAATTTCTCCAGGTTTAACGTCCCGTACAAATTCTGCACCAACAGAATCTAAAGCACAGGTTTCACTTGCAACAACGTAAGCACCGTTTGCCAATTGACCAATCGATAAAGGTCTAAAACCATTGGGATCAAGTGCTGCAATCATACAGTCAGCTGTCATTAATAAGTAAGCAAAACCACCATGAACTTGATTTAATGCTTCTTTAACTTGTTCATGTAAAGTATCTGCTGATGACCGACGAATTAAATGCATTAAAACTTCTGAATCTGAACTTGATTTAAAAATGGCACCATCACGTTCTAACTCATTTCTCAAGGTAACTGCATTGGTTAAATTACCGTTATGTGCTAATGCAAATTGGGCATCATAAAAATCAAACAAAAAGGGTTGAATATTATCAATTCCGTTACTACCAGCTGTTGCATAACGCACATGACCAATCGCCATTTTACCTGTTAATTTTTTTATTTTTTCAGGATTTCTAAAAACATCTGACAATAACCCTAATCCACGATAACCAATTAATTTGCCATTATCATTCGAGACAATCCCTGCACCTTCTTGACCACGATGTTGTAAGCTATGAAGACCAAAATACGTCATTTGATTCGCATCTTCATGACCCCAAACACCAAATAACCCACATTCTTCATTTAAACTTTTTACTTCATTAGGCATGGGATAGCATCCTTCCAAGCATTTTTGGCTTCGGACATGGCAATAGTCACATCATTATTTTGTGTGGTTACTTTGATTAATTGATCAGCGGTAACGTGACCCATTTTTTCAGCATTCTGTCCCATTATCGCTTCAAAAGCCACTCCATTTTCTGGTTTAACTGATAAAACAAAACGTGATTGCGATTCTGAAAAGAGTTGAGCATCCGTCATATTTAAATCAACATCGACGCCTAAATCATTTTTAAAAGTTGATTCACTCAAGGCAACGGCTAACCCACCTTCAGCTAAATCATGAGCACTTTCGACTAAGCCAACTTCAATTGCTTTTAAAACTAATTCTTGGTTACGAAGTTCATTTTTTAAATCAAAATGTTTAATGTCTCCAGAGATTTCGCCTACCATCATTTTTTGAAGTTCTGAACCATTAAAATCATTGTTAGTTGTTCCGACCAAATAAATCAAATCGTTAGGTGTTTTAAAATCTTGCGTTGTAATATTTTTAACATCTTTGATTAAGCCAACCATTCCAATCATCGGCGTTGGGTAAATAGGTTGTTCATTAAATTCATTATATAGAGAGACATTACCGGAAATAACAGGTGTATTAAATAAATCACACGCTTCTGAAATGCCGATAGCACTTTGATCAAACTCCCAGAAAATTTCTGGATTTTCAGGACGACCGTAATTTAAACAATCTGTAATGGCAAGTGGTTGACCACCAGAGGCAACGATATTTCGGGCTGCTTCTGAAACCGCAATTTGACCACCAATTTTAGGATTTAAGTAAATGTATCGTGCATTACAATCTGTTGTCATCGCAAGTGCCTTATTTGTTTCTCTAATCCGAATAACACCAGCATCACTACCAGGTTTAACAACTGTATTGACCTTAACTTGAGAATCATAGGTTTCATACAATGATTCTTTAGAGGCAATTGTGGGTTGTTTTAATAAAGCTAACCAAGTTTCCGTCACGTTTTCAATTTCGGGAATAAAATCAGCTTGTTCTTTAAATTCACTAATTCTTGCAGGTTCTTTTTGTTCTTTATGATAAACAGGCGCATCACTTGCTAAAGAATCAACTGGTAAATTAGCAACAATTTTACCCTCATGCATTAAAACGTAATCTGTATTTTCTGTTACATAGCCAATGTTAACGGCTTCTAAGTCATATTTTTTAAATAAATCAGTAACAGCTTTTTCAAATTCAGGTTTGATACAAAGAACCATGCGTTCCTGTGATTCTGATAACATCATTTCATAAGCAGACATGTTTGTTTCACGTTGTGGCACGTTATCTAAATCAAGTACCATTCCCGAACCGGCTTTAGAAGCCATTTCAGCAGTTGATGAGACCAAACCGGCTGCACCCATATCTTGAATCCCCACTAACCAATCGGGATGATCTAGAATAAGCTCAAGGCAAGCGTCCATGAGTAATTTTTCCATAAAAGGGTCGCCAACTTGAACGGCAGAACGTTGTGTTTCTTTGTCATCAGCAAATTCATCAGAAGCAAATGTTGCACCATGAATACCATCACGACCCGTTTTAGCACCCACGTAGATAACTAAGTTACCGTCACCTTTAGCTTGACCCTTTTGAAGATTTTTATGATCAATTAGCCCAACACACATCGCATTCACTAGTGGATTGCCCTCGTAGCAGGCGTCAAAACTTGTTTCACCACCAACCGTTGGGATTCCGATACAGTTTCCATAACCACCAATTCCAGCAATGATTTCTGAGACAAGGTATTTCGTATGTTCATTATCTAATTCACCAAATCGTAAGCTATCAAGCATGGCAATTGGCGTTGCACCCATTGAAAAAATATCTCTAATAATACCACCAACCCCTGTTGCTGCACCTTCATATGGTTCAACTGCTGAGGGATGATTATGACTTTCAGCTTTAAAAACGACTGCTTTACCATCACCAATATCAATAACACCGGCACCTTCACCAGGTCCTTGTAAAACTTGGGGTCCAGAATTGGGGAAGCGACTTAAAACAGGACGTGAGTTTTTGTAAGAACAATGTTCACTCCACATCACTGAGAATAAACCAGCTTCAGTATAGTTAGGTTGACGTTTCAAAATATCATTTTTAATTAAGGCATATTCTGAATCTGTTAATCCCCATTCTTGATATAATTTAGTATCTTCAATTGTTTGTGCCGTTGGTTCTTGCATTGTTGTAGCCAAATTAGATCACTCCCTCTTTATATGTCGTAACCATCGATTTAAATAAATTTAGACCATCAGTTGAACCAAGCAAGGCCTCAATGGCACGTTCTGGATGAGGCATCATGCCAAGAACATTGCCACGTTCGTTAATAATTCCAGCGATATCATCAATACTGCCATTTGGATTATCTTCATATCTAAAAACAATTTGTTTATTTCTCTTTAAATTAGCCAATGTTTCATCATCACAGTAATAATTACCTTCACCATGTGCAATTGGTAATTCAATCGTCGTTTGATCAGCATAACCAGTTGTAAAACTTGTTTGATTGTTAACAATTTTTAAAGTAACAGGTTTACAAATAAATTTAATATTTTTATTTTGAATTAATGCGCCTGGAAGTAATTGCATTTCCGTTAACATTTGAAACCCATTGCATGTTCCAAAGACTAATTTGCCTTCATCTGCGAAGCGTTTCACTTCAGCCATAATTGGCGATAAGCTTGCAATTGCACCACTTCTTAGGTAATCACCATATGAAAAGCCTCCTGGAAGTAGCACCCCGTCAAAGCCAGCAAGTGAGGTTTCGGTGTATGACACAAATTCTGCCTGTTCATGTAGACCATCTCGAATAGCATAGAGTAAATCGTAATCACAATTTGAACCAGGAAACACAAGAACAGCAAATTTCATCACTAGGCCTCCACTTTTTCAAGTTCATAACGATATTGTTCCATATTTGGATTAGCTAATAATTTATCGCAAATCGCATCTATTTTTTGATCAATTTCTGATTCGCCGGCTTCAACTGTCATGACAAAGTATTTACCAACACGAACATCGTTGACACCTGAAAAACCTAATCGTTCAATTGCTTCGTTCACAGCTTGACCTTGTGGATCTAAAACTGATTCTTTATAAGTGACGTAGACTTCTACACGATACATTTATTTGGCCTCTTTTCGATTTTTTAAACGATTTAAAACATCTTGATATGCTGGAATGATACTGCCTTGTTTTTTTCTAAAAATATCTTTGTCTAAAGATTCATGCGTTGTTGAATCCCACAAACGCGCATTATCAGGTGAAAATTCATCTGCCAAAATAAGTTCTCCTTGGTAACGACCAAATTCAAGTTTGAAATCAATCAGATCAATATTAATTGTTTTAAATAAATCAACTAATAATTGATTGATAAGCAGTAATTGTTTTTTAATCTCAAGCATTTCCGTTTTAGTTGCAAAATTTAATGCAAAAATCTGTGACTCATTTATTACCGGATCATCCAGTTCATCATTTTTATAATAATATTCGATAACTGGTGGGGTTAATTGCGTGCCTTCAATTTGATCAAATTTACGAGCAAAGCTACCAGCAATTGTATTTCGTAAAACAACTTCGATTGGAATAATTTCAACTTTTTTAACCAGTTGTTCGGTTTCAGAAACATTCTTAATAAAATGTGTTTTAATACCATTGGCCATTAAGTAAGAAAAAATAATATCAGAAATTTGATGATTTAATAATCCCTTACCTAATATTTCTTCTTTTCGTTTTCCATTTAACGCAGTAGCTTGGTTTTTATAAACCATTCTTAATACTTCGTTATCATTTGTTTTATAAACGTTTTTAGCTTTTCCTTCATAAAGTAATTGATCCAATTGAACGGCCTCCTAAAGTTAATTACTAACAAAAAATCATTTTTTATAATTATTGTTCGTTCTTTACAAAAGTAAGTTTAACAATCTTACAGCAACTTATCAAGGCTAAATACGATATATTTTAAATTTATTTATAATAATGTTCGTTTTATGGTAAATAAAAACCCATAAAGCCGTTAAACCGACTTTATGGGTTTTTATATTTATGTTAAAGGAGGCCAATTCGTTCGAAAATAGCATCTACATTTCGAATATGATAATGATAATCAAAAGCATCATCCAAATCTGCTTCAGTTAATGCAGACATAATTTGGTCATCCGCCTCTAATAATGGACGGAATTGAATTTGTTCATCCCAAGAAATTGCTGTCTTAGGTTGAATTAAATCATATGCAGCTTCTCTAGACATGCCACTATCAATTAATTTAAGTAACACTCGTTGACTGTAAATAAGACCAAAAGTACGTCCCATATTTTTCTTCATATTTTCTGGGAATACTGTTAATTCTTTAATTATTTTTGTGAATCGACGTAAAATGTAATCCAGTAGAATAGTCGTATCAGGTAAAATAATACGTTCTGCAGAACTGTGTGAAATATCACGTTCATGCCATAGCGTAACATCTTCAAAAGCGGTTACCATATGTCCACGAATAACACGTGCCAATCCCGTAATATTTTCTGAACCAATTGGATTACGTTTATGTGGCATCGCTGATGATCCTTTTTGCCCCTTGGCAAAGTATTCTTCAACTTCACGTGTTTCACTTTTTTGTAAGCCACGAATTTCTGTTGCCATTTTTTCAATTGACGTTGCTAACAAGGCCATTTCTGCCACATAGTTAGCATGTAAATCACGTGGTAAAACTTGTGTTGAGATTTCTTGTGGTCTAATGCCTAAATGTTCACAAACAAACGTTTCCACAAACATTGGAATATTTGCAAATGTTCCCACAGCGCCACTAATTTTCCCTGCCTCAACATCTGAAGCTGCTGTTTCAAAGCGCGTTTGATGACGTTTCATCTCTGAATACCATAATGCAATTTTCAAGCCAAATGTTGTAGGTTCAGCATGAACGCCATGCGTTCTTCCCATCATAACAGTATCTTTGTATTCAACTGCTTTATCAGCTAAAACAGCCATAAATGCTTCAATATCCTTACGCAAAATGTCATTAGCCTGTTTCAAAATAGACCCATAAGCTGTATCAACGACATCAGTAGAAGTCAGTCCATAATGAACCCATTTTCGTTCTTCTCCAAGAGATTCCGAAACGGCTCTTGTAAAAGCAACAACATCATGTTTTGTTTCTTGTTCAATTTCTAAAATACGATCAATATCAAAACTAGCATTTTTGCGAATCTTTGCGGCATCTTCTGCTGGCACATGGCCTAATTCAACCCAAGCCTCACTTGCTAATGTTTCCACTTCCAACCAAGCTTTATATTTATTTTCATCTGTCCAGACGGCACCCATTTCAGCATTTGTATAACGATCAATCATTATTATCTTCCTCTCTTAGTCCCAAATTTTTGTTTGATAAATGTCAGTTTTCGCTTGCTTTAAATCATCCGTTAAGATTGTGATATGTCCCATTTTACGATCTTGTTTCGCTTCTTCCTTACCATAAAAATGAAACCGCCATTGAACTTCATTTTGAATTTCATTTAATACAGGTTGAACATGTTGTCCTAAAATATTAACCATAATAGCATGAGAAAGCAGTTGTGGTTTTGGCATTGGTAAATTACAAATTCCTCTAATATGTGCTTCAAATTGTGACAAAGAGCAAGCCTCAATCGTTAAATGACCTGAATTATGTGGTCTAGGCGCAATTTCATTAACATAAATTGATCCTGAATCCGAAATGAAAAATTCAATGCCCATCGTTCCAACAGATAAACAGTCATCGGCAATTTGGCTAGCAATTGCTTCAACTTTTGCCGCTGTTTCAGTAGATATCTGACTTGGACAAACACTTTCATGTAGAATATTATTGCGATGTTGATTTTCAATAATTGGAAAAATACTTTGTTGTCCGTACTCATTTCTGGCAATAATGGCAGAAACCTCACGGTCAAACTGAACGAAACCTTCTAACACACAACGTTCATTTTGAACAAGCGCTTCTGCTTCCGGCAAATCATGGCTGGTTTTTAAAATAACTTGACCTTTACCATCATAACCACCACGTGTTGTTTTTAAAATAGCTGGGTAACCAATTACTTCAATCGCATTTTGTAAGTCAACTAAATTTTGTATGACCTTAAAAGGCGCAATTGGGAAATCATGTGCCGCTAAAAATTGTTTTTCACTAATTCTGTCCTGTGAAATACGTAGTGCTGTTGAACCTTGTGGCACATAACAATATTGCTTTGCTGCATCAATTGTATCGGCATTCACATTTTCAAATTCAAATGTCAATACGTCACACATTTTTGCAAGCTCTAAAATGGCACTCTCATCATCATAATTTGCGACAACTTGTCTATCCGCAACTTGAGCAGCTGGGCAATCTTCTTGTGGGTCTAAGATAATAATACGGTAACCCATTTCTTTTGCCGATGTGGTCATCATTTGGCCTAACTGCCCACCACCAATAATACCAATTGTTTGTCCCGGTAATATCTTTTTAATCAAGTAAATCACTACTTTCCAAAGATTTTTGGCGAAGTGCTAATTGATATGATTTCAAATGGTGTTTTATTTTTGAATCGCTTAAGGCACAAATTTTTGCAGCAAAGATACCAGCGTTTGTTGCGCCAGCTTTCCCGATAGCCATAGTTGCTACCGGCGTTCCTGCGGGCATTTGAACAATTGATAGTAAAGAATCTATTCCGTTTAGTGCATGTGACTGAACAGGAACACCTATTACAGGAATAATAGTTGACGCCGCAATCATTCCTGGTAAATGAGCAGCACCACCTGCACCTGCAATAATAACCTGATAGCCTTTTTCCTCCGCGCTTACTGCGAATTCATACATTTCTGTTGGCATTCTGTGCGCCGAAATGACTTTTTTGTCATATTCAATGCCAAGTTCATCTAATAAATTGGCCGTAAATTTCATCGTCGTCCAATCGGAAATTGATCCCATCACAATTGCTATTTCTGCCATTTGATTACCTCCAAATTTAATAAGCCTATTCTATCAACAACTTAGCGCTGTGTCAAAGCAAAAAAAGGACTATTTTAAAAATAAATCAAAAATAGTTCGTATTCTAGTGGGTATTGCGTCTGTATTTACCATTAATATTTATTTTTTCAAAAAAATAAACGACCCAAATTGGTATCGTTTAAATCACTTTTTTTAATCCTGTATATAGTTGCAACTTACTTCTAGAATTTAAAACAATAGATTTTTTACCATCATCTAAATAAAAAGAAAGTCCATATCTCCGTAACTTCACTTTTTTTATTTCAGAAATTACAATCGTTTCATTATGTCTTCGAATAACTTTAGTTAATTTAATATTTTTGTCATCAATAATTAGTTTACGGCTAAATATTTGAATAACTGACACAAAAAGAAAAAGTATAAATAAAATAATCGTCCAAATCTGTAATGTTGTTATTTCTAACCACAAGAATAGACTACTTAAAAATAAACAAAACGTCCATGACCATAAAATAACTGTTTTAGCTAGTTCAGGCTGATAAAAATAGGTCTTTTGATGTCCTTGCATAATTACGATTCCTCTCTGAAAATCCAAAATAATTCGTTCCTGTTTAAAGCTTAACATAATTGGACAAATATTCTATATTTTTCCAAAAAAAAAGATGAAACTTTAAGTTTCACCTTTTTGCTTTATCATTTATTATTTAATAACTAAGAAACGATCATCATCAGCCATAAAATCTTTGTCGCCTGCAGCTGCTTCAATTGAACCGAATGGCATTTCTGCACGTAATTCCCAGTTTTCAGGGATGTTAAAAGCATTTCTGATTTCAGCATCAATAAGTGGATTGTAATGTTGTAAACTTGCACCAAGTCCATTTTCAGCTAATGCTGTCCAGACACTTTGTTGTGCACCACCCAAGCCTTGTTCTGCCCATACTCTGAAGTTTTCAGCGTATAAAGCAAAATCTTTTTCGTTTTGAGCAACAACATCAGTATCAATGAAGTATAATACAGTACCAAAACCTGCACGGAATGTAGCAATTTTTTCTTGAGTTTTCTTGTATGCTTCAGCATTAGGAACTTCAGATTCAAGACGTTTTTCAACGATATCCCAAACTTTATCTGAGTTTTTACCAAATAAAATTGCTGCTCTAATTGTTTGGTTATTAAATGAAGTTGGTGATTGTTTAATTGCGCCTTCAATGACACTAGTAATTTCATCAGGTGTTTGACTAACTTTATCACCTAAAGCATAAATTGTGCGACGTTGTTCCATAAGATCTAATAATTGAGTTTTCATAGTTAAGTTCTCCTTCTCTAATTGAATAACTTAATTATATCACTTACTTTTAATAAGTAAAGAAATACGACCTTTTTTTTAATTTATTTTTATAAATACATTAATTAAGCGAAATAAAAATTAAAATAACACCGCACATTCATCCTTCTCTATAATGATTAAACCATAGCTTAGTGTTTAATTCGACTATTATAACTCATTTAATTCAGTTGAAATTAACCTATTTCTTAAAAATAAAATAACTAAGGTTAGAATTAACACCATAATCCCTAAAAACGGTAGAAAAATAACGCCGACACTATTCAACATGAACCCACCTAAGGTTATTCCTAATGTAGTACCAATATTTCCAAGTGAAATAAATAAGCCATTAGCAAAATTAGCGGCTTCTGGAATTGAAGAAGCAACTAAATATTGTTGAATATTGTTCCCAATCCCATAAATAATTCCCCATACCAATACAATTACAAACATGATACTTACATTGGTATTAATCATCAACATTACGGCATATACAAAAATAAGCAAAATAGGATAAATTCTAATCAATTGCTTTGGTTTACTACTTAAATAAGAACCAGCAATCAGATTTCCGACTAAACTAGCTAATCCGAAAAAGAATAATGCAAAACTTAACTGATTAGCAGAAAAATGACTAACGTTTCCTAAATAATCTGATACATATCCATATACACTGAACAACGATGCACCAATCGCAATTGTGCCTAATCCCGAAATCCATAATGCTCTTTTTAATAAAATAGATTTCATTGATCCTTTATCAGCTACTTTTGTAGGTTTGTCGCTTGAATTGCCACCATTATATTTTGGCAGAAAAATAACATTCAGTATCAGAGCAACTGCGCTAACTAACGTAAAAAATACCATTGCGGCTCGGTAAGAGACATGACTAGCAATGATTGCTGTTATCGGTGTACCTAACACCATCCCAGAAGATACCCCCATCATTACTCTAGAAACTGCCTTAGAGGATTCTTTATCATCTACTACTTTAGCGGCCAATGTAAAAGCCAACGAACAGTAAACGGGATGAAACACTGCTGGAATTAGTCGACCGACTAAAGCAACTGTAAAATTAGGCGCATAGGCTGACACCATATTAGACAATACAAAAATTCCTAATACAGACAGGAGCACATGCTTAGTATTTAATCGCCCCATTATAACTGGCATAATTGGCCCACTTATCGCTACTATAACGGCAAATAAACTAACAAGTAGTCCTGCTGTTGTTATACTAACCTGAAATCGAGTCGCAATTATTGGAAGTATGCCAATAATACCAACCTCAGTGTTTAAAATACTGAAAGTTCCAAAAGCTAGAGTGAAAATTAATAATTTTGTTTTATTCAAAATAAATACCACCTCGTTTATTTAATATGCTTAGTATATCGGCCAATCTTAGTCATGTAAAATATCTATTATGAATTAAAAACAATGCCTAAAACGAATTGAAACTGTATACTATATTTATAAACAGACTTAAATTAAGAAAAGAGGCATAATTATGGAAACAAGGATACTTAATTACTTTTTGAAAATCGCTCAACTAGGAAATATGTCAAAAGCCGCCAATGAGTTACATATTACGCAACCCACACTAAGCCGCCAACTTAAAAATTTAGAAAATTTATTAGAAACTCCGCTTTTTAATCGTGATAATAAAAAAATGACCCTCACGAACTCAGGAATTATTTTCCAAGAACGTGCTCAGCAAATTGTTAGTTTAATTGAAAAATCGACACAAGATGTTATCAATAATGATGCCTTAAATGGCACTATCGCTATTGGTTGCGTTGAGTCTTCCGTAGCTAAATTTTTAGGAGCCATAATTATGGCTTTCCACGAACAATATCCAAATATAAAATTTTCTTTGTATAATGCTGATGGTGATGATATAAAAGAAAAAATTGATAGCGGTCGAGTCGACCTTGGCTTTTTGCTTTCACCTGTAGAGGTTGCCAAATATGAATTCATAAAGTTACCCGTAACTGACAATTGGGGTATCGTGGTTCCTAAAAATACTTCGATAGCTATTAAAACTAGTATTAATACTGCAGAGCTTACATCATTACCTTTGATTATTCCTGCTAGATCTATTGTTCAGAATGAAGTCGCTTCCTGGGCTAATATTCCCACTAAAGAACTAACAATTGTTGGGTCTCAAAATTTATTAAGCAACGCCTTATATCTCGTTAAGGAAAAACTAGGTTATGCGCTTTGTGCCTCTGGTGCGTATTTAAATAGACCAGACACAGCTTTAAATTTTATTCCGTTATCATCTAGTTATAAAATAAAACATATGATGGCATGGAAAAAAAATCAGAAAACATTTACCGCCGTACAAATATTTATAGACTTCGTAAAAGAACATTATTTAAGCCATTAGGCACCATTACAAGCATTAAGATTTCTCTATAAAAAAAATAATTCTATACTTTTGAGTGTTGATGAGAAATCATCGACACTCTTTTTTTGAAAAAAAAGGGTCTACAATATCTGTTGTTGGGTAATAAAAAAAAACCAAAAGTCATAAGACTTTTGGTTACGGGGTCATCTAAGTTTCACTATCCATTTCACCTACAAAAGAAAAATTAATAAGAAAGAAGGAATCTCCGCATGTCTAATCAGACTATTTTATACACTCAAAGTACATACAAAAAAAGTCCTAATCACTAAGTAATCAGAACTTTCATAATATTATCTAACAACAGTTGACGAAGAGCCTTACTAGGCTCTTGGCTTGCGTTTACCCCAATATTGGAAGTAATCCGTTCTCAACGAACCATTGTATAATTTACGTTTCTTAGATGCTCTTGATCCATAATATTCTTCAAATGTTAAATCACTTGTCAAAATGTATTTACTCCATGTTGGCATTTTTTTGTACACAACACCCATTTGTTTATATAGAATACGTACAGAATCGGTATCACTCAATCGTTCACCATATGGTGGATTAGCGACGATGACCCCATATTCTTTTTCTGTCGTAAAATCTTTTGCGGCAAGTTGCTTAAATTCAATGCTATCTAAAACACCGGCTTCAGCTGCATTTTTCTTAGCAATTTCAATCATTCCAGCATCAATATCATATCCTGCAATATCTAAAACAACATCAAGATTGGCTTCACCTTTTGCTTTTTCTCTTAGGCGATCAAAAAGACCCTTTTCAACAAAGTCCCAATCTTCAAATACGAAGTAACGGCCAATACCAGGGGCAATATTATGGCCCATCAATGCAGCTTCAATTGGAATTGTTCCTGATCCACACACTGGATCGATAAAAGGCTTTTCTGGATACCAATTAGTTAACATAACTAAAGCAGCAGCCATATTTTCTTTCAGTGGTGCATAACCTTTTTCAACACGATAACCACGTTTGAATAAACTACTTCCCGTTGTATCAAGTGTCAATAAAACATTATCTTTATTGATAGCAACTTCCAATGGATACTTAGCACCTGTTTCTGGCAAACGAGTTGTTCGGTGATAAACATCACTTAGTTGATCTACAATTGCTTTTTTTACAATTGCTTGTGCGTCTGGCACACTGTAAAGTGTTGATTTTTGAGATTTACCTTGAACAGGGAATTCAGCATCTAATGGTAAAAATTTATCCCAAGAAATTGCTTTTGTCTGTTCAAATAAATCATCAAAAGTTGTCGCAGTAAACTCACCAACGATAATTTTGACACGGTCCGCTGTTCTCAACCAAAGATTTGTATTGATAACATCTTCCATTGTACCTTCGAAACGAACGCGACTGTTTTCTACTTGAACATCATAACCCATATGTTTAAGTTCATTTCCAACAATTGACTCAATACCGCTAGCTGCGGTTGCCAATAATTTAAAAGTTTCCATTCTGCACCTTCACTATAATTTAATTTTTTTAATAAAAAAAACTAGGATAAAAGAAAATCCTTCATCCTAGTTCATCCTGAAATCATGTAAATTTCTATAAGCCATGTTTTGTACGTCATCCATCTCAGGCGATGAAATCAGTGGTAATCATCTATCTCCAGATATTATCTGCCCCCATGATTTGTTCATTTCCGTCATGAAGCGCCCCTACCAAAGTTTGGGTTGCCTACTCGTGGGGTTTACCGCGTTCCAGCAATATCGTTTCCAATATTGTATCGTCTCTGTGGCACTTTACAGATTACTTTGACATAGTCGAAACCTTAGTCATTTTATCCGCCGTTACCCGAAGGTACCTTGGCTTATTTTTTCACCAAGCACGAACACTACAAGCATCTCAGCTTGTGCAAGCATGGACTTTCCTCAGCCTAAATTAATAGACCGCAATTACCCGAAATTTACACTGAATCTAATAATAAATCATTGAATTAACTTAAAATTGATTTCTAGAATTTTGATCTTCATCTAATTGAGCACCAAACACCCGACGTTCCAAATTTGATAAACGTTTAAGAATATCCATATTTGAAGTTGTAGACGTTGTTTGTGTTGTTTGTGAACTCTTACCAACAGTAACCTGTTTAGTGAGCTCATCAACTTGTGCAATTAACCGATCATTTTCTTCTTGAACTCTTTTGACTTCTTTATCAAGGGTTTCATAATCTTTAATAACGTCATCAAGAAATTCGTCAACTTCTTTAGAATCATACCCGCGCATCTTAGTTTCAAAATGTTTTTGTAAGATATCTTTAGGTGAAAAATTAACATCTGTCATATTCGTACACCTCATCACTAATTCTCATAAATAATATTAATACCTATTTATTATAACAGAATTATTTAATAATTCAAATGATTATTTCGTTCTTCTTCAATTTCATTTGCAACATCCTCTAATGCCATGAAATCTATCATCTGTAATCCATAATCTCTTGATTCCTTAACCTGTTTAATTTTTAATAAATCAAATTTTGTTTTGCCTTCATTTTCTGAATCATAGACTAACAGAGCCCCATCCGTATGATCAATCATAAAAGCTTGATAATTTTTTAATTGTTGTGGTGATTGATAAACGTCTTTACTTATATTATCAGTAAAATCTACGTCACTTAATAGATTATTTAAAGTTATTTTTTTGTCATCTTTCCAATTATTACCAAATTCTCTAAACGGTAACATAAGCGCTACTTTAAAATCAGGATATTCTTTTTTGATATCAAGACAAACTTCAACAGTCCACTGTTCAATGCCAAGTTGTGGCCCTGTAATCACCCACTCCAAGCCATTTTCAATTTCATTAATAATGTATTTTTTAATAGCACTCTTGATAATTGTTATTTTCAAGTCGGTTTCATTAAAAATGCCCAACTCATATGTTCGGTAACCTGTCACCCATAAACGTTTCATAATTGCTTAGACATCCTTTCCTTATATTAAAAATATGTTACCAAATTCTTTAAAGCTATTAAATTATAGCACTTATTGTTATAATACTTTAGATTGGAGCGTGAGATAATCGTGAGTATTAATTATCCTAATGGTAAACTTTATGAACCTTCACCTTTAAGTACGCCAAAAAAATCAAATATGTTATTGTTTGGTAAACGAGGAATGTCATTAGAAGCTGATATCAATGCCAGCAACGAATTCTACCTCGCTAATAACCTTGCAGTCATTCATAAGAAACCAACACCTATCCAAATTGTGAAAGTTGATTATCCTAAACGAAGTGCAGCTGTCATTAAAGAAGCTTATTTCCAAACGGCATCAACAACTGATTATAACGGGATATATGATGGTCACTATTTAGATTTTGAGGCTAAGGAAACTAAAAACAAAACTTCATTTCCGCTAAGCAACTTTCATGAGCATCAAATTAGCCACATGAAAGCTTGCGTGTTACAAAAGGGAATCAGCTTTGTTATAATGAAGTTTGCAACTTTGGACAAGATTTACTTGCTACCATCTAAGACGCTCTTTGCATACTGGGATAAACAAATTAATGGTCGTAAATCGATTCCATTGAAAATAGTCCAGACTGAAGGGTTCGAAATACAATATACTTTAAATCCGGTTATCCCCTATTTAAAATATGTTGATAAAATGATAGAGCATCTATAATTAAGGCTTTATGTAATTAAAGGAGAATTTTATTTATGGCTACAACTGATAACAAAGGTACAACTCGTGTTTCACGACGCGAACAAGAATTAAAAAATAACAACAAAGGAAAACCTAGTAAGGGTAGACTTTTCAAACGTATTTTTCTAAGTTTGATTGGCCTAGTTGTTATTAGCGTAATTGCTGGTATCATTCTATTTTTCTATTATGCAAAAGACGCACCAAAAATAACGTCAAGTAGCTTAGAAAGTACACCAGCAAGTGTTATTTATGCAAAAGATGATGAAGTTATCACCACTTTAGGAACTTCAAGAATTTATGCCGATTCATCTGATGTTCCACAAACATTAAAAGATGCCATTGTTTCAATTGAAGATAAACGTTTCTATAAACATAATGGTGTTGACCCTGTTCGAATTGCTGGTGCGGCATTATCAAATATCACTGGTGGCTCAACGGGGCTTCAAGGTGGTAGTACTTTGACACAGCAACTCATCAAATTATCGGTCTTTTCGACAAAAGCATCTGATCAAACGATGAAGCGAAAAGCACAAGAAGCATGGCTCGCTTTACAAGTTGAACGTAAATTCAGTAAATCTCAAATTTTAACGTTCTATACCAATAAAGTTTTCATGGGGAACGGAATTTACGGGATGCAAACTGCCGCAAATTACTACTTTGGTAAAAAATTAAATAAATTAAATGTGGCACAAATTGCCATGCTAGCTGGAATTCCTAATGCGCCATCTTCTTATAATCCTTACGCACATCCAAAATATGCAAAGGTACGTAGAGATGAAGTAATTGACGCGATGTTAGCAAACAAAAAAATTACAACTGAAGAAGCAAGTAAGGCCAAACAAACGCCTATCACTTCAGGATTGAGAACATCACATTCTACTGAAAAAGATACGTATAACGCAAAAATTGCTGATTCTTACTTAAAAGAAGTCATTCAATCTGTTAAAGATAAAGGTTTAGATCCATATAACAGTAGTCTTAAAATTCATACAAACTTAGATTTAGATGCTCAAAAACAGCTTTATAAAATTGCTAATACAAATGATTATGTCATGTATCCAGATAACAAAATGCAATTAGCTGTCACAATGGTTGACTCAAAAACTGGTGCTATCTCGGCTATGATTGGTGGCCGTAAACAAACCAACGTTACATTTGGGTATAATCGTGCAGTAGCAACTAGTCGAAGTAACGGTTCAACCATGAAACCAATTATGGATTATGGTCCCGCTATTGAATACCTAGACTACCCAACAAATCAAAAGGTCAAAGATACGAAATATTATTATCCTGATGCGACAACAAATCAATTAAACGATTTTGATCATAGCTACCTTGGTACAATGACTATGCGCAATGCTTTAATTCAATCGCGTAATATTCCTGCTATTCGAACACTTGAAGCAGTTGGTTTACCTCGAGCACAAAAATTTATCAAAAAACTTGGTATCTCTAAGAATCAAGCTGAAACTTATGCATCTGGTATCGGTGGCAGCGTATCGACAACACAAAATGCCGAAGCATATGCAGCCTTTGCCAATGGTGGTACTTATCACAAGGGCACTTATATCTCAAGTATCGTCAAAAAAGATGGGACAGTTTTAAATTATTCTAGTTCAGGTAGTAGAGCTATGAAGACTTCAACAGCTTATATGATTACGGATATGTTGAAAGGCGTTATTAGCAGTCCTAGTGGTACAGGAACGGCAGCACAGATTCCTGGTCTTTACCAAGCCGGCAAAACCGGAACAACGGATTATCCATCAAACGTTGCTGATAAGTTCCCTTCTAATGCTGCTATGGATTCTTTATTTTCTGGTTATACTAAAAACTATGCAATTGCAGTTTGGACGGGTTATGATTCACCTTTAGTCCCAGATAATTACTTAAATGTTAGTTCTCAACGATTAGCTACAGGTATTTATAAAAGCTTAATGCAGTACGTTTCACAATCTGCTTCCAACACAGATTGGATAAAGCCTTCTGATGTTTATCTAAATAACGGTGAATTATCATTAACAGATTCATCAACTGCAACAATGACAACATCAGATAACAGTAGCAGCTATTCAAATATACCTGCTTCAGGAAATACTGCTAATCAAAGTAGCCGTTCAAGCGCTCCAGAGAGTTCAAGTTCTTCTTCAGAATCTTCAGAAGAATCTAGTTCTTCTAGCAGCGAATCGGCAAAAGTCGCTAGTTCTAGCACCAGCTCTTCTGCTAGTTCTTCAAGTGCTCCTTCTAATAAAGATAAAGCATCATCAGCTAGTAATAAAGTCGCTTCATCTGCTCCTCATCAAAATTAATATAAAAAAGTGCCTGTCAACAGTCAGTATTTGACTGTTGACAGGCACTTTTTTTATAATTTCAAATTTTTCATCAGTTTGACCAATGATATAGTGGAATCTCTGGCTTATCACCCGACTTATTTGAATTATCATTATTATTTGAAAAATTCTTCTGTTGTCTTTTTTCTTTATCTTTTTTTATATCTTGACTTGTTTTGATATGTTTCTTTTCCCAATTTAGTAAAATTCTATCCATATATTTTAAACTATAGGCTTGATTCAACACAGCTTCTTTAAGCGCCATCAGAATAAGCTCTGGTTTATAATGATCTTGGTCAATCCACATGCTGATACTTTCTAATTCCATCGGCGATAACGGACGCCCAAATTCAACTTCGATTTTTTCATAAACATCTTTTCGAGAATTATTATCTTTAACAACTTCAACCTTTTCTTGTACTCTTTGACTCAAGTTATTTAATTTTTCATACAAAGCGTTAAAATCAAATTGATCAGTACTATAGCCATTAAGATCATCAATTGTTTTAATAGAAATAACTTTTTTCTCAATTAATTTTTGCAATAAGGTATATGTTTCTTGAGTTGTAACCCCCATTTGACTTGCTATTTGATTTGTATCTGGGAACTTATTCCCGGCTTGATTAAAGCTTAACAAATGGATTAAAAACAGCAATTCATCGCCAGTTAATCCAATTTTTCGATAATTCTGTAAAATTAAATTAGAAACATGTGTTTCTCCTGCTTCTAAAAATTGACTCATAAATTGTTCCATACTGAACTTCCTCCTCAATAACAAAAAGAACCTTAAACATTTTTTGTTTTAAGGTTCTTTCTAACTGCTTTATGGGTAAATACGGTTTAATAAACGTGGGAATGGAATAGCTTCACGGATATGTTCTTCACCTGTAATCCAAGTTGTTGCGCGTTCTAATCCAAGACCGAAGCCTGAATGAGGAACACTACCATATCTTCTAAGATCTAAATACCATTCGTAATCTTTTTCATTAAGGCCAGCTTTTTTAATTTGGGCCATTAAGTTGTCTAAATCAGTTTCACGTTCTGAACCACCGATAATCTCGCCATATCCTTCAGGTGCTAACAAATCAGCACAGATAACAACATCTTCTCTTGTTGGATGTGGTTTCATATAGAATGGTTTAATTGCTTTTGGATAATTTAAAACGAATACTGGCATACTGAAATGCTCTGCCAAATAAGTTTCTTCTGGAGAACCGAAATCATCTCCCCATTTAGTATCAGGAAATTCACCAGAATTTTGCAATAATTCAATGGCTTCATCATAAGAGATTTTAGGGAATGGTGTTTTCGTATAACTTTTTAAGACTTCTTTATCTCTTTCAAGAATATCTAAAGCATAGTCACAATTATCCAAAACATTCTGAACTAAGAAAGCAATATATTGTTCTTGAACTTCAAGACTTTGTTCTTGATGCATGAATGCCATTTCAGGTTCAATCATCCAAAATTCAATTAAATGACGTCTTGTCTTAGATTTTTCAGCTCTAAAAGTTGGTCCAAAAGAAAAGACTTTACCAAAAGCCATTGCACCAGCTTCTTCATACAATTGACCTGATTGTGATAAATAAGCATCCTTGTCAAAATATTTAGTATGGAAAAGTTCAGTTGTTCCTTCTGGTGCGCTACCAGTTAAGATGGGGGCATCAATCTTGATGAACCCTTCTTTATTGAAAAATTCATACGTTGCACGAATAATTTCATTTCTGATTTGCATAACCGCAAATGGTTTTGTTGAACGTAACCATAAATGACGATGATCCATCAAAAACTCTGTTCCATGCTCTTTAGGCGTAATTGGGTAATCTTGGCTATCACCAACTAATTCAAGCGATTTTACTTCAATTTCATAACCAAATGGTGACCGTTTATCTTCATGAATTTCACCAATAACATACAAGCTAGATTCTTGATGTAATTCTTTAGCCATTTCGAAAGTTTCTTCACTAACATTACTTTTTATAACAACTCCTTGAAAAAAGGCGCTACCATCTCGTAATTGTAAAAAGGCAATTTTACCACTTGATCTTTTGTTAGTAAGCCAAACACCGATTTTTACTTCTTCATCAACATGATTTTTAGCATCAATTATACTAATTGTTTTCAATAAACTTCCTCCTCATTACGATCCTAGTTACAAGACCGATTTCATTCCTTTTATAATATCATTAGTCGGATATATTAGTCCATAAGACAATTAGATATTTTCAACAGATTTCAAAATTTTCCCATTTGAAAATTGAATAGTCTCATAGCAAAGTGCTTTTTTCTTATTCAAATAACTAACTTCCCATGCAGGCACACCATTGTATATACCAAGTCCAACATTCAATATTTTACTTGGCTTTTTTTCATTCCAGATATAAGTTAAAATGTCATTTTTTGACTTGCCATTTGATTGAGATAGCACTTTAACTTTTCCACCTTTTTGAGCAACAATCACGTAAATATTTTTATTATCTTTTGTTGTACCCGCAACTGTAAAATAAGTTGCGTTTCTATTATATCTATAAAATGCAGTTTCTTTGTCTAAATTCGCGTACTTTTTAGCGATTGTAACTGCCTCTTTTTCTGCAGTAACCATTGGAGATTTCGCGCGGTTATACAAAATGAAAGCTCCTACTAAAATAACAATTATAGCACCGAGTACGGAAAGAAAAACGACATTTTTTGATTTCTTTTGGGATCTTCGCATAACTAATTTTACTCCTGTCTTAACTTTGTATTACCACATTATAACAGACATTCTATGATTCCGATTGAATATCATGATCAACTAAAGAATTTCTTTAAATCAGTAATGATAGCCAACAATGGCTCATTTGCAATTGGTAATTTTTCTGGCAACACATCAATCATTTGTTTGCCATAACTCTGATTAATTAAACGATTGTCTAACACAATCATTGCACCCTTATCAGTTGATGTCCGAATTAAGCGTCCAAATCCTTGTTTAAGTTTCATTGTCGCTCTTGGCAAAGAATAATCACTAAAGACATCTCTACCTTGCCCTTCAAACTCTTTTTCTTTCGCTTTGACGTTCAATGATTCTGGTGACTCAAACGGTAACCGGGTCACAATTAAGAGCTCTAATCTATCATTTGGCAAGTCAACGCCTTCCCAAAAACTTCCGGTACCCAATAAAATCGCATCCTTGCCTAATAAAAAGCGCTTAGTTAATTTTTCAGGTCGTCCTGTAATCCCTTGGACTAGAAGCTCACGATCAATGTGCAATCCTTTCTTCGTAAGTAACGCATAAACATTCATGATTGTATCAAGTGAATTGAATAAGATAAGTGTTTGACGACGTTGTGATTGAATGATTTGATAAATTGAATCAGCTAGATATGCCTCATAAAGGTCTTTTGATGAACGAACATCAATTGAGTCATTTGCTATATACAATTTAGCTTGGTTCACATAATCAAAAGGACTTCCTAATTTTTCAATTTTATAATTATCTTCACGAATATCTAACTGATCAACAATATAATTTGGATTATCAGGCAATAATAATGTCGCTCCTGTGAACGTTAAATGATTGAAGTGTCGATAAATGGTTTGCGAAAGAAAATGTGTCGAATCCGATAAGCTAAATTCAAATTGCAACTTGTCTGTTTGTCCATTAATTGGAAAGCTCAGCCAAAGGACCTTTTCATTTAATTTATCCTGATTTTGATCAAAGATACTCCAACCTTCAAGTTCTGCAAATAATTGTTTAAAAAAGCTATGGACACGACTCAAAAGTTGCCGTTCTTCTCGACCAACATTCTGTTGATTTTTCGCAGCTATATAACGGTCTTGCAAAATGTCATCATCTCTTTTTAATAGAGGTAATAGTTTCGAAACGGATTCAATCGCAATTTTATTTCTGTTAATTAATTCAATTAACTCAGTCGCTTTTAAAATAATTGCTTTACCAGTTGTGTCATTTTTTGTTTTTGAATTTCTATTAATTCGTCGACCATATTCCCTTGAAAGTTGTTTAATGAGTATCTCAACTGATTCCCGTAACTTTCTAATTTCAGTCAACAATTGATTGTTTTCACCAATTGTTAAAAAATTAGTTGCCATTAAATTATTAAAAGAAAATTTTTGTGAACTTTGCATACTCGTTAAAAGTGAATCACATAGATTAATCATCTTCCAAAATCGAATGCGCCCTTTATTTGATTGCAATGCGACATCCGCCAGATGCTGTGCTTCATCGACAATCAATTCAGGTGCACTTTTAGTGCGGTCTGAATTGAACAAGTCCGGATGTTTCATCAGAAAAGCATGATTCGTAAAAATAATTGCTGTCGTTTCAACTTGTTTGTATAATGCATTAATAAAATCAACTTCAAAAAATGGATCAGTCAAGACCAAGCTTCCAACACCATGGTGCTTAATTTGATTAAAAATCGGATTTTGATAACTTGATAATCTTAACTCATCTAAATCCCCAGTCTTAGTAATTGTTAACCAAACCAAGATTCGAATCTTCATCAAGGCTACCTGTCCTGAGGATTCTTTTTGCGTCAATTCTTTTTTGAATTCCGCCAAATTTATGTAATGATTGCTCCCTTTCAAGTTAACTGCAGTTGTTTGAAAAGGTAATAATTGATTAAGTAGTGGTAAGGCCTGATTCATTAACTGTGTCTGAAGTAACGTTGTTGCACTACTAATCACAATTTGCTTATGGTTCTGGGCATAATACGCAGATGGTATTAAGTAACCCAACGTTTTACCAATTCCCGTAGGTGCTTCAACAATTAGTGTTCGTTCATGGCTTTTTAAATGTGCATCAATGATATCCATCATTTTTGCTTGTTCAGGTCGCCAACTTAACAACGTTTCAAAGATTTTTTTCTTATCTATTTCATTTTCTGGGTAATCATAGTTCGTTAAATTAAAAGTATTTTGTTTTCGACGTCGAAGAACGAGACCCCCAACAATATGTAAATAATTGGGAAGTCTTTCTTGATTCATTTGCTTATCATTATAAGCATCCAAAAATAATTCTTTCGTATTTCTTAATAAAAATGAACTCAGTTGATTTATTTCAAATAGTGTTTCTCTCGGAATTGTTTCTAAACGCGTCAATAAAAAAATAAACAATTCGGCAGTTACGTGAGCATCACTATCAGCATGATGCGGATTTTCGTGCGTTAAATTCAGATATTGACTTAAATCTTTTAATTTAAAACTAGGTGCCGTTGGCAATAAAATCTGACTAAGCTGAACAGTATCAATGCCCTTGATTGTTAATGCAGGATAACCAACCCGCTCCAATTCACTATTTATAAATGGTAAATCAAAATTAATATTATGCGCAACAAAAACAGTATCCTGAAGAAGGGCATAAATAGTTGCAGCCACATCTTCAAAATACGTGGCCTTTCTAATTTGACGGTTTGTTATACCCGTTAATTCCGTAATAGCTTTCGGAATTGCCATACCAGGATTAATATCAAATGAAAAAGAATTTATTATTTTATTTTTTTGAACCAAAACACAACCAAATTGAATCATTCGGTTACCACTTTTAAGATTCGTTCCTGTCGTTTCAATATCTACCACGGCGTAAATCGTATTTTTATTCATTGCAGTTTATCACCAGTCTTTTTAAGTTAGCGCTTCTATGTTTTTATTTTACCATATTGCTTAAAGAATCATATGCTAAAACCTAAATCATTATGAATTACCTAAGTTCATTTAGTCAATTATAGCCATAACGACGATTTTAAGGTATGATAATAGAAGTAAATTTATCCGGAGAGGACTCTTTTTTTTGAACAATTTGTCAGATAATTTAATGCACAAAGCAATTGGTACTAGTCATGCCAAAATTATACTAATCGGCGAACACTCTGTCGTTTATAGTCAACCAGCCATTGCACTTCCCTTACCAAACGTGAAGATTTCAGTTTCAACGGAAGCTATGGCCGATAAACAATGGATCACAAGTCGTTTTTATAGTGGCGAATTAAAATATGTTCCAATGAATATGCGTGGCATCAAACAAGTCGTTCAGCACATTTTACAATTATTGAATAAGCAAAAACAATCTTTTAAATTAACGATTGACAGTGATATTCCTTCTGAACGTGGTATGGGATCTTCAGCAGCAACAGTCATTGCTATCATCAGAAGCCTATATACTTTTTTTAAAACTGATATTAGTCGCGAAGAACTCTTACTGATTGCCAATATTGCTGAGACGACCACACATGGTTCTCCAAGTGGCATTGATGCAGCAACGACGAGTAGCCATGATCCAATCTGGTTCATTAAACATCAAGAAGCTTATCCGGTTCCATTAAATATAGAAGCAACTTTAGTCATTGCAGATACTGGTATCAAAGGAAAAACTGGCCTGACTGTTGGAAAAGTTCGTGATCGTGTCCTATCAAGTCCTGATACAACTGAAAAAATAATTGCTGAACTTGGTCAACTCACGAGCATGGCTAAATCTCAAATTGCCACAGATGATGCGATTAGTTTAGGCCATACTTTAACGCGATCACACGAATTATTAAAAGACTTGGGCGTTAGTCATCCAAAATTAGATGCACTTGTTGAAACGAGTTTAGCAAATGGGGCTTTAGGAGCCAAACTGACTGGTGGTGGTGGCGGTGGCTGTATGATTGCCCTCGTTAAAACATCTGAAGAAGCCTTAACGCTAAGTCATCTCTTAAATCGAAATGGTGCGATTGCAACCTGGATTCAGCCCCTTAAAAAGGAGTCACAAGATATTGAAAAATAAAGTTTCCGCACGTGCACATACTAATATCGCACTCATCAAATACTGGGGTAAAGAAAATCAAGATTTGATTATTCCCTATAATAGTAGTCTTTCTTTAACATTAGATCATTTTTATACTGACACAACGGTCACTTTTGATGACACATTATCCGAAGATCATTTTTACCTAAATAATCAACAAAAAAGCGATAAGAAAGTCTCTGCCTTTTTAGACATTGTACGTCACAAAGCAAAAAAAAATATGTTCGCCAAAGTAGAATCGATAAATCATGTACCTACTTCAGCTGGACTTGCCTCATCAGCCAGTGCGTACGCTGCCCTGGCAACAGCAGCTAGCGCAGCAATTGGATTAGATTTAACAAAACGTGAATTATCACGACTCGCACGTCGTGGTTCTGGGTCAGCTAGTCGTTCTATTTTTGGCGGTCTTGTTGAATGGAAAAAAGGCCACAACGACGAAAATTCTTTCGCCGTCCCCATTGAAGAAACTATTGACTGGGATATTCAAATGATTGCTATTATGATTAATAGTCATGAAAAAGAAATTGGTTCTCGCTCAGGGATGCAGCACTCTGTAGATACGTCCCCTTTTTATCACGAATGGGTTAAATCTTCTGAACGTGATTTAATTGCAATGAAGCAAGCCATTTCGGAAAAGAATCTTGATCAAGTTGGTCAAATTGCTGAAAATAATGCAATGAAGATGCACGCAACAACTTTAAGTGCTAATCCTAGCTTTACTTACTTTAATCCTGATAGTATTCGTGCAATGGATGCTGTTCGTGAATTACGACAAGCTGGTATTACCTGTTACTTTACAATGGATGCTGGTCCAAATGTTAAAATTATTTGTTCTAAAGCTGAAACACCTTATATTTTAAATAAATTAAGTCCTCTTTTCGGCGCAGACAAACTTCTAGTCGCTAAACCAGGACCAGGGGTAACACTCATCTAATGTTATCCCTATCGAAAGGAATTGAGCCATTTGATTACCGCTAAAGCACCAGGTAAACTTTATATTGCAGGAGAATATGCAATCGTTGAACCTGGATCACCAGCAATTATTGTTGCTATTGACCAATTTGTGACCGTGACGATTGAAGCAAGCAAAGAAATAGGCAGTATCTCGTCCAAACAATATCAAGAAAATTCTTTATTCTGGCATCGTCAGGGAAATGACATTATTTTTGATAATCGAGATAATCCGTTTCATTATATATTATCAGCAATCCATCTAACTGAATTATATGCACAATCTGTTGGAAAACAAATGGTTAACTATCACGTTAACATTGATAGTGACTTAGATAGTACTGACGGGAAAAAATATGGTCTCGGTAGTTCTGCCGCTGTCACCGTAGCAACTGTCCGTGCCCTTTCTCAATTTTATAAGTTAACATTAACAGAGAACGCACTTTTCAAATTAGCCGCAATGGCTCATTTAGATGTTCAAGGAAATGGCTCACTTGGCGACATCGCTGCTAGTGTTTACGGGGGCTGGATCGCCTATCATTCATTTGATCGAGACTGGTTAAAAATTATGAGACAAGACAAATCATTAACTGAACTTCTAACTATGGATTGGCCCTTGCTTTCCGTTAAACGCTTAACGTACCCAAAAGACTTAGACTTATTAATAGGTTGGACTGGTTCTCCAGCCTCAACTTCCATTTTTGTTGATAAAATGGCCATTTTCAAATCAAAACAAAAAGCAATTTATACTCAATTTTTAGAGGCTTCAAAAAAATGTGTCACAGCATTGATTAAAGGTTTTGAATTAAATGATTCTGTACTTATTCAAAAAGAAATCACAAATAACCGATTAATTTTACAACGTTTGGCTAATGCAAGTCAGATTATTATTGAAACTAAGGCACTAACTACCCTTTGCGATTTATCAGAGTCTCAGCATGCCGCCGCAAAAACATCAGGTGCTGGTGGTGGTGATTGTGGTATCGCCTTAGTAACATCTGAAACCAACCGCACAAAATTATTTAAAGATTGGGAAAAAAATCATATCCAACCCCTAAATATTAAAGTAACATTATTATAATTGGATCGTTAAGATAAGGAGCTTTTATGGTTGAAGACGCTAATTTAATTCAAAGTCATCGAAAAGACGAGCACGTATTTATCGCTGAAAAATTATTCACCTCTGAGTCAAAAAACCAATTGAATGAAATCAAGCTTGTTCCTTCAAATTTACCTGAGCTTTCTGTCAGGGAAGTTCAATCTAATGTTGAACTTCCCGATTTTTCATTTCATTCACCCTTCTACATTAATGCTATGACTGGGGGCAGTGAACAAACAGGACTCTTGAATCAACAACTGGCTGAAGTCGCAGCCATGACAAATACACCGATTGCGACAGGATCACAAAGTATTGCTTTAAAGGATCCTTCAGTAGCACATACTTTTAAAATTCTACGTGAAAAAAATCCAAATGGCCTAATTTTTTCCAACTTAGGTGCCAATGCTACGCTAGATCAGGCCCAAAAAGCAGTTGATATGATTGAAGCAAATGCCCTTCAAATTCATATCAATGTTGCTCAAGAAATTGTTATGCCTGAAGGCGAACGCGAATTTCACTGGTTACAGAATATTGAAAAAATTGTGAATCAACTTGAAGTACCCGTCATTGTTAAAGAAGTTGGTTTTGGCATGTCACATAAAACGGTTCAACAATTATCTAATATTGGTGTTCATTATGTTGATATTTCTGGCCGTGGTGGCACAAATTTCGCAAAAATTGAAAATGAACGTAGACATGATAAAGATTTTGCCTTCCTTGAAAATTGGGGTCTCACAACAGCTGAAAGTCTCATCGATACACAATCATTGCAAAATGACTTAACAATTTTTGCCTCTGGTGGTGTTCGGACACCATTAGATATCGTTAAGTGCCTTGTTTTAGGTGCTAAAAGCGTCGGTTTATCAGGGACATTCCTGCATATTCTTAATAAACAAGGACAAGAAGCGCTAACAAAGACTATTTTAGACTATCAAACAAAAATTAATATGATTATGACTCTACTTGGCACAAAAACCGTAGCCGATTTACCAAAAACTAGAATCATTTTATCCCCTGAGTTACAAAATTTTAAAAATACTAAATAGCGATAACGACATAAGTAAAGGCCTCAAATCATTGTTAGAAGAAACTAACTGATTTGAGGCCTTTACTAATTTTATTCTTATTTATTAACTCTTTTGCGAATCATCAAATAGAAAATACCTGATGCGATGATGAAAAGAATTCCCTCAAACTCATACAAAGCCAGCATATTTGTTTTAATAGAAAATTGTTCTTGCCCAATCGCTGTCCCTATTAAACCACCAACTAAGAAAGAACCCATATAAATTAACAGATTATTCCAAATAATTACTCGGTTTGATTGTTTGATAAATTTTTGGTTACGTATTTGCTTGCTAACGCCAATAATCCAGATATACGTTGCCATCATAACACCAATAACAACAGCTATTAAGCCAACAGCTTGCTGCCAATGTCTACTAATCCATGAATGGTCCGTCAAAATCAGCTTATCCTTAACTTGTTTTGACACTTTTGTATTAGTTAGTTCAGCAGTTAATGTATCCTTCGTCACGGCTTTTTTTGAATCAATAATAATTTTCGCATCATGTGCCTTTAAGTTACTTGTATCAGCAGCCGACATTGCGATAAAAATTTGATTATCCAGTTCAGAATTATATTTATCACCCATAATACCAATAACAGCAATATATTGCCCATTTAATTCGTAGTACTGTTGATGAAATGGTGAATACAATTTTTTTTCTACATTTCGGCCTACTACCGCTACTGGAACTTCAGATAGAAAGTCATTACTTGAAAAGAACGTCCCCGAAATCATTGGGGGTTGTTCATATTTGCCTTTTGCATAAAAATAAGACAGATTTTTCTTATTTTTAACTTGATAATGGATTTGAAAATTTGAAATTTTCCCTGAATTTGCCAACGACTTATTATACTTATCTAAATCTTGTTCTTTTGTTTTAAGAACATAAGCATTTTCAGATAAATTATGATTATCTAATTTTGTAATCAAATCTTTTTCTTGCATTTTAAAAAATAAAAATGTGGTAAAAAATGTCAATAACAAAATGACTACTATAAATATGTACCGCCTTCGCATCATTAATTCAATTACCCCTTAATTTTAATGTACACCCAATGCCATTTTTGCGTATCTCGACATACGCTGAATTGACCAGGCTGGACTCCAAATAAATTGGACAGTCACTTTTTGTATTTCTACAATTGGTTTTAGTGCCTCTTCTACCAAATCTGATAAAACACCTGTTAATGGGCAACCCATTGTTGTTAAAGTCATTTGTACATTACAATAATTATTGTTGTCTAATTCAACTTCATAGACCAATCCTAAGTTAATAATATCCATATCCAATTCTGGATCTATCACTTTTTCTAGATGTTCCAAAATATCTTGCTTAATAATTTCTGCACTTCGTCTTTCGCTCATAGGTTCAACCCTCTCTTAACCAGCTAATAACAATAGTTTATCGTTTCTATTTTAGCATTGCAATCTATTATTTTGATGTTATTAAACTCTTTACTTTTACTAAAAAGTAATTGTACTAGAATTCAACGCAGTAATATGATATTTTAAGTTAAGCTAATGGAGGACAATAATATGAATAAAAAATTAATCACAATTGATTTAGATGGTACCACTTTAAATAATGATGCAGAAGTTAGTTCTACAACAAAAAAAGTACTTAATCAGGCAACCGCTGAAGGTCACATTGTCAGTATCGTCACTGGCCGCCCCTACCGTATTTCAAAGCATATCTATGACTCATTGGGATTAACAACTCCAATGATTAATTTTAATGGGGCATTAGCCCATATTCCACACAAAGATTGGGATAAATCTTACGAATACACCATTAATCGAGATATCGTTTTTGATATTCTTAATTCTAGAAAAGAATTAGGTATCAATATGTTAGCAGCTGAAGGAAAAGATATGTTATTGGCTGATAATGCCAGTCAATTGGTTAAAGGTTTTTTTCCACAAGATTTAAAATCAAATCAAATCCTTAATCAGGAAAATCTAAAAAAAGATCCAACATCAATCACTATGTTTGTTGATCAAGATAAAAAGCAATTAATTACAAATAACCTACTTAAAAAATATGGCGATGTCATTGAAGTGAATACTTGGGGTGGCCCAAAAGCCGTTCTTGAAGTTGTTTCAAAAGGCATTCAAAAAGCAATTGGCGTTTCTTATCTAGCGGATTACTATGGTATTGCGCAAAAAGATATTGTTGCCTTTGGTGATGAAAGTAATGATAAAGAAATGCTTTCATATGCTGGTTGGGGCGTTGCAATGCAGAATGGGACACCTGCAATTAAAGACCTAGCTAATGATGTTACCTCTTTAAATAATCAAGAAAATGGCCTTGCTCATTATTTAGAAAACTATCTAAATTTAGCAAAATAATTATCGTTAAAACCCAGACAAGTATGCAGTCTGGGCTTTTTTTTACAAAAAAATGACTTTCAGGATAGCCCGAAAGTCATTTTAACGCTCTTATTTTTCGTCACTTTTTAGAACGCCACCAACACTATAACGGTCTTTACGCATTTCATTCAAAATGACATGAATATGTTCTGCTGGTGCACCCGTATTCTTTGAAACTGCACTAGTGACATCTTTAACTAAATTCTTAAGTTGTTCTTGTGAACGCCCTTCGATTAAATCAATATTTACAATAGGCATAATGAATCTCCTTTTTATTTTGCTGACTGTTCTCTTCGCAATAGTTCCTGTTGATCTGCATCCAAAAAATTCCCCTCAATATCGGCAGTATTCACCAAGTTAATAAAGGCATGCGGATCAACTTCACCAATTGTCATTTTTAAATTATATAATTCATAGCGCGTAATTACCAACATTAAAACATTACTGTCTTCATTTGAGAAAGCCCCTTTTGAATCAATAACCGTAATACCTCGGATTAACGATTTTTGCAGGGCACTGACGACCGTTTCTGCTTTTTTAGTGACAATAAATGCTGTTAATTTTTGATGAGAAGTATGAATGCTATCAACAACTCGTGACATAGCATAATTTGAAATAATGGTATAAAGGGCACTTTCCCAGCTAAAGTAAAAACCTGCCGTTAAAATAATAATCATATTCGTTAACAACATTAATGACCCAACCGTTCGCCCCGTTGTTTTAGTTAGAACTAATGCAATAATATCCATACCACCCGTTGAAAACCCATATTTCAATGCAAATCCAACGCCGGCACCCGTAATCACACCACCAAATAATGCTGCCATTAATGGATTATCTGATAACTGATGTACCGGTAAAATAATAGTAAAAATCGTCGTCACTGCAACAGTTAAAATACTATAATACGTGAAGGTACGACCTATTTTATACCATCCTAATAATCCAATTGGAATATTAAAAAGTAAAATTAAATATCCAGTATCAATTTTAAAATGAAATAAATCATTTGTAATTGATGAAAATAATTGCGCAATACCATTAATTCCGGCTCCAAAAATGTTACCAGGAATTAAAAAAAAGTTCAGTGCTAGCGCACTTGATAAACCAGCAAAAACAATAACACCAAGTCTCTTGCCAGTATCAGAAATAGATAGTTTCATAAATCGCCCTCCTTTGTTTATTATTCTATATATTTTACCTTTTATTAAGTAAAATTATTAATAAAATGAGAAATCTCTCATTTTAAATTTCCATTAAACTAACCTTATACAGCATAACCCTTTAAATATGAATATTTATTGCTCCAAATATAAATTAAATGATAAAATAGGAAGATATAAATTTACTCACAGAGAGGAGATATACTCATGACAATAGACCCTTTTAGTTTTTCAGCATGTACAAGTATTTTAGCTGGTTCCAAAGCAACTGCAGATGGTTCAACATTTATTGGTCGTAATGAAGATGCAAAGACAGCATGGCCAAAACATTTTATTGTTCACTCCCATACTGAATTTAAGCAATCACCCGTATTTGAATCACCTGATAACCACTTTAAAATGCCTTTACCAAAAATTCGTGGCAAATATTCAGCAACTCCTGAATGGACCCCTGAATTTGGGATTTTTGAAGAAGATGGCTTTAACGAATATGGTGTTGCGATGAGCGCGACTGAAAGTGCCTACGCAAACAGTCGTGTTCTCAGCTATGATCCTTTGTTAACTGAAACCGGGATTGGAGAAGAAGCAATCGTCACAATCACACTTCCTTATATCCATTCTGCAAGAGAAGGTGTGCGCTATCTTGGCTCACTAATTGAACAATATGGTTCAAGTGAAACAAATGGCGTCTTGTTCTCTGATCAAGAAAACGTTTGGTATATGGAAATTGCGACAGGCCATCACTGGGTTGCACAACGTATACCTGATAATTCTTACGCCGTTGTTGCAAACCAACTGGCTATTCAAGAAATTGATTTTACTGATTCTGATAATTTCACGTTTAGCACCGGTATTCAAAAGTTCGTTTCTGATAATCACTTAAATGGTCAAAATAATTCATTTAACTTTAGAAATATATTTGGGACGCAAGATCAATCTGATGCAATCTACAGTACACCAAGAGTTTGGTATGGCCAATTACTTTTGACACCTTCAGTAGAAGCACAGGATCCTATGAGCATGACTTTACCCTTCATTCGTCAAGCAGACCATTTAATTCAGCTCGAAGACCTGGAACAAATTCTTGGATCGCATTTTCAAGGAACCCAATATGATCCAATTGGCTCTGGGTCAATTAGCGACAAACATAAATTCAGACCTATTAGCTTAGCAAAAACGCAGGAATCACACATTTTACAAATTAAACCTGCCTTACCCTTTGAAATTGGTGGTATTCACTGGTTATCAATGGGTGTCACTGCTCAAAGCGTTTACGTTCCTTTCTTTGCGGGTATTTCGGATACACCAGAGAATTACAAGATTGGTAGCGATGTGTATGACGATAAATCTGCTTACTGGTTATACAAACAATTGGGCATTTTAGTTGACTCTCATTATTTAGAATTTGGTCCTTTATTAAAAAATCTCCAAAAAGAATTAACGAGTCAATTTAATGCCTCTGTAAAATTAATTCAAACAGATGCCATTTCAAAAAGTGGTCCAGCACTCACAGATTTTTTAACTAAAGAAAATCTAAAATTGGCTAATACCACCGAAATTAAAGTTAAAGCCTTAATTGGTCAGCTAATTACATTATCAACTGACTTCTCACCATTGAATTTTAAAACAGACCAAAACCTATAATTAATCAGAAACCGAAAGGAATTATAACAGTCTTATGGACAAACAAAAGAAGATTTCCCTAACAAGTTTCATTTTAATGATTTTCACTACCATTTTTGGATTTGCTAACACCCCTGTTGCTTTTATTCAGATGGGATATGCCAGTATTATTTGGTACGTTTTAGCCGCATTTTTCTTTTTCTTACCAACTGCATTAATGTTTGCGGAATATGGTTCAGCTTTAAATGAATCAAAAGGTGGTATTTATTCTTGGTTAGCTGAATCAATCGGCCCAAAACTCGCCTTCACAGGAACCTTTATCTGGCTTTTCTCATGGGTGGTTTGGATGGTATCTATTTCCTCTAAAGTTTGGATCCCGCTTTCAACAATTTTTGCCGGAAGTGATCAAACCCAATCTTGGGCTATTTTAGGTCTATCTTCAACACAATCTATTGGTGTTTTAGCCATTATCTGGATTATGTTGGTTACCTTTATTGCTAGTCGTGGTATTAGTAGCATTGCCAAGATTTCTTCAATTGGTGGTATCGCAATTTTAGGTTTAAATGCTATTTTCTTAATTTTAAGTATTATTATTTTAATTGTTAATCATGGTGCACTTCAAGAACCATGGCACGGGATGACAAGTATCATGACTTCTAGAAATCCTAACTACCAATCACCCATTGCTTTGATTTCATTTATTGTTTTTGCAATCTTTGCATATGGTGGTATGGAATCTGTTAGTGGTGTGACGGATAGTATTAAAAATCCCAAGAAAAACTTTCCAAAAGGTTTAATCATCTCAACTTTATTGATTCTTTTTGCTTATTCAATCTCAATCTTTTTCTGGGGTGTCAGCACCAATTGGAGCAAACTTGGTGGTCAAAATGCTAATTTAGGTAACATCTCTTACGTCTTAATGGAAAACTTAGGTAACTTCGCAGGTCATAGCTTCGGAATGAGTGCAGGTGCGTCAACAGTATTTGGGCACACACTTGCTAGAATTACTGGTTTAAGCATGTTTATGGCTTATACAGGCGCATTCTTCGTTTTAATCTATTCACCACTTAAATCATTTATTCTTGGAACGCCTAAAGACATTTGGCCAGCTAGAATGACGAAATTAAATAAACATAGCATGCCAGAATTTGCAATGTGGATTCAAGCTGCCGTCGTTATTGTCATCATTATGGCTGTTTCATTTGGCGGTTCAAATTCAGCATTATTCTATTCAAAATTAACATTAATGGGAAATATCTCAACTTCTGTTCCTTATTTATTCTTAATTGGTGCCTTCCCATTCTTCAAAAATCGTCAAGATTTAAACCGACCTTTTGAAGTGTATAAAAATAAAACAGCTACAATTATCATTACAATTTTCGTTTGGTTAGTTTTAGCCTTCGGAATTCTATTCACTGTTATCAGTGATACATTAAGTAATGCACTCTGGATGATAGCTGGTCCTGTTATTTCAGGATTAATTGCCTTCCTCTATTACTCACGTTATGAACGTAAAATTAAAAAATAATCAAAAAACAGCGTAAACAATAAAAATTGTTTACGCTATTTTTTTAAATTTTAATAAAATTTTCTAAACTAACAGTCCCCGTCAATAAACCTGACTTGTCGCCATGTAACGACAAACTATTAAAACGATCATTAACTAAAAGCTGCATATTATCATCCATATACGTCTTGCTATATCCCTTTACTCTAATTGGACCCAGGTCAGAATCAATAACTTCATCGTAAGCACTACTATCATTTTGGTTATTAACAATTAAAATTCTAAAGCTCGAATCTAATGAACAACTACCTTCTTTCGATAATGCACCAACACCATCGTCAAAATCAAGTAAGATTTGTGAATCATTACCAACTGATGTCTCAATTTTCTTCTTTGCATCTTCACTAATTTTTAAATACATGAGCTCACCACTTTCTTCTTCAATAATTAAATTGTACACCATCTATTATTTAAGACAACTATGACGACTTGAGACCATCGTGGTATGATAGTTTTAATTAGAAAGCGAGGTACACAATGACTACAATTAATCTGTCCAAAAATTCATTTGGTAATAGCATACAATTCAAAAGTTCACATTCAATCATCCAATTTGATAGTGCATCATTACCAAACAATGAAGTAGATGCGCTTTTATTAACCCATTTTTCAGTTGCCATTCATGAAAGACTGCTTAAATCTAACCCAAATCCAACTTTACCAATCTATTTGTCTAAAGAAGCCTTCGAGCTAAAACAACAGCTTGTCTTACTAGGCAAAATTAGTAAAACAGACTTAAATTACAAAATTATCCCAGTTAGCGTCCCACTAACTATTGATGATTTTACAATTACAGCTTTTCTATCAGACTCAATCTATACTGGTTCATTAGCTTTTTTAATAGAAGATAATAAGCATAAGCGAGCTTTTTTCACTGGCGACACACGATTAAATGGGCCTCATAAAAAAAGAACAAAAAAATGGATTCACAGCGTAAATCAACTACCCTTAGATATCATCATTTTAGATGTTCCTTATGAAATTGATGTTAATGACTACACTGAAACTACAATTTTAGATCATCTTAATAAGCTTTTATCTGTACCAGCGTTAACTTGCCTCAACGTCTCTGTCGAGAATCTCCATTTAATCCATGGACTAACCACTCTGGCAAAAAAATTAGAAAAAACAGTCGTGCTTAATCCTGACTTAAATCGTTTATTAACGTATTTTTATCCTGATACTGAGGTTCTATCATTAAATGCTGAAACTACTTTAGCCGTTAAAAATGAACCAGATAAGTATATTTTAGTCACAACTAAAAATATGGCAGTACCATTTAATATAACTGCTAAAAATCAATATTCACTTCTTGATTTTTTGGAACATTCCAAAAATATAAATGAACTACCTATTAATTCTCATTTATCGCCGTCAGACATCCATGAGTTATTAAATAGACTAGCCAATAACCCTAAACAACTCATAGTCATAGATCCATTTTTCAAAGATAATAGTGTAACTTACTAATATTTATTTTAATCATTAAAAAGGACGTGAATCGATTGGTTTTACCGTATTTCAAAAATCCCAAAAAACATGAATTATTTTTGACCGTTCTTCTAGGAACATTAAGTGCATTTGGCCCACTTTCAATGGATATGTACTTGCCAGCATTACCTACTATTCAGCAGCACTTACATACAACCGCATCTCTTACCCAATTAACGATTACAACTTGTTTACTAGGGTTAGCCTTGGGACAATTAATCGTTGGGCCGTATAGTGATAAAATTGGTCGTAGAAAGCCATTGCTTTATGGACTCGTGATATTTGCCATGACTTCTATTATCGCAGCAGCAAGTCAGAATATAACCATTCTAATTATCATTCGATTACTACAAGGATTAGCTGGATCAGCTGGGCTTGTTATCTCACGAGCAGTTGCCCGAGACTTATACACTGGAAAAAAATTAACTAAATTTTTCTCTCTTTTAATGGCAGTTAATGGTATTTTCCCCATTATTTCGCCGATACTTGGTAGCTTTATTTTAAAATTTATGTCTTGGCGTGGCATCTTTGTTATTTTAACAATAATCGGTTTACTACTATTTATTCTCGTATTAGTCACCTTACCTGAAACGAATCAAATTACACTTTCTAAATCAACATCAAGTGATTCTGGCTCAACCAAAAATATTCTAAAGAATTTAATTTCTGATAAATTCTTTTTGAGCTATGCGCTAATCCAAGGCTTTATCTCTGGAGCGATGTTCTGTTATATTTCAGGATCATCTTTCGTTTTACAAAATTTATTCGGATTATCGTCTAATCTATTTAGTTTGGTATATGCAATCAACGGGCTAGGCATTGTCTTAACGTCACAACTTAGTTCCCGTATTTCAGATACCTTTTCTGAACAAACTGGCCTAAAATTAGGCGTTTATCTAGCCTTATTAGGTAGCTTGTTATTAACAACTTCATTATTTATTAGTCATTCATTGTGGCTTGTACTCATTAGTTTATTTCTCATTGTTTCAATGGTCGGAATTGTTAACACAACCGCATTTTCATTGGCCATGCAACAGCAAGGTCAACATGCCGGAAGTGCTTCTGCTATTCTTGGTGTCGGTATGAACTTAGTTGGAAGTCTTTTATCTCCATTTGTAGGTATTATGGGTGATCACTCTTATATTCCAATGGCCATTTTAATTTTAATTTGCGAAATTTGTGCTTTACTTGTTTATCTTAATATTTCTACAAAAAAAGTTATGATTTAAGTTCTAAATATAAAATAAAACAGCTATAACTATCTTTAATAGATAGCTGTAACTGTTTTATTTTTCTTCATATAAGGGTTCAAGACTATTCATCGTTAAATGTGTTTCTAAGTCAGATTTATTTTCCGAATGTAATAGCGAATAAATAATATACGCATCTCGCTTATTTTTTGCGTATAATTGAGAATAGTTACTTTGCTTCAGCAAAATATTCATTTCTTCTAAAGATAACTTAAACCCAAATCCCAATAAAATTAAAGCATCTCTATTAGGATTACGTCGGCCATCAAACCATTGGTAAGCGGAGCTTGCATTTAAGTCAGCTCGTCTAATAACATCAATTTTTTTAAACTTTTTCAATTTTAATAATTTTTTTAAATGTCCTGCTACATCGCTTGGGATAAATTGATAGTCATTTAAATTATCACTCGAATTTGCACTTTTAATTTGATTAATAAATTCATCTGTAGTTTCACTCATTTTAGTACTCCCTACAACTATATATTTTTGAAAGGTTGCGACATTTTGCTATTTCCTTCAGACGTTACGATAGAAACTCTTTTACTTTCTCATGATTATCAAGTTATTAGCCATCTTAAATCAGACTCACAATCTCCGCTTCTAATAAAAAAACGTTCACAAATCTTTGTGGCTAAGTTAATTTCTGACAATGATTTACAATTAATTACCGTTTATAATAAAAAAACACCACGTCACATGCCTAAAATTGTTGAATTTATTAATGAACCTGACTTTAAGATGACGATTACAGAATACATATCTGGTGCATCCCTAACTGATGTACTAAAAACAACTCAATTAGATTTTCAACAAATAACTAAACTAGCAACTCAATTATTAGATAGTCTTGCCGATTTGCACGAAGTTGGAATCTTACACCGCGACATCAGCCTAAATAATATTATTCAGACTACTGACAACAACTATCAGTTAATTGATATTGATGCAGCTAGAATTTATAAAGGAACCTTACAAAGTGATACCGTCCATTTAGGAACTATTGGTTTTGCTTCTCCTGAACATTTTGGATTTGCTGAAACAGATGTCAGAAGTGACATTTATTCATTAGGCGTTGTTTTAAATCTAGTTCTGACACAATCAAATTTAGACTTAACGAATCAAAAAGTACGCTATTTACAAAGTATCATCATAAAAGCAACTAAAATTGATCCAGCACAGCGTTTTCAAACAATTGATGAGATGCAAAAAGAGCTCCCTTTCAAAAGGATATCACATACTACTGTTACTTTTTTTGACTGGATTGCTTATATATTTTTTATCATATTATTTCTCGTTCAATTTAACATTGCTAACCCAGTCGAAACAGCATTCAACTGGATCATAATAATGACACTAGCACTTCTTCCCTATCTTTTTTTCAGATACCTAACTTATTTTAAGCGCATAAAACAACTCAATTATTTTATCAAAGGGCCATTTTTATTAAAAATAATCGGTATCCTGTTATTCATCGTTATCTGGTTTACAATTAATGGTTTCTTATTAACTACGGTTGCCTCTTTACTTGGTATCACCATATAATAACATGTTCAATAATAAGCGATTAAGTTATCAGCAAATATTTTCAAAAATTAGTTAAATTTCAACAATATTTATGTTTAGATATTTGGACATAAAAAATTTCCTCATAATCGTTAGACTTATGTCTAACAATTATGAGGCCCCCTAAAAGAGTGTTTAGTTTCTTTTTAAAACAATACTAATTTTTACAAGTTTAAGGGTTCTTTCTTTTTAGCGTTGAATTCTTCTTCTGAAATGATTCCGTCATCCAGTAGTGATTTGTAACTCCTAATATCATCTTGGATATTAGAAGTGGGTTGATTAGTCATGATAGAATGCAATACTAAATTTAATTCTGATTTTTTTGTAGTTGATTTTCCTATATATGTTGAGAGTAAAATTTTTGATTGTTTAATATTTTCTTTTAACCAAGGAATCGATATTATATAAGTATACACAAGAAATTCACGATTTTTTTCATTTTTCATAGAGATTGTCATTTTTTGTGCATTAAACACTAATCTGCCATTAATGAGTCTCGATTTTTTAAGGTCTATATTAGTGAAATCATTTAATGAAATAAACATATCATTTCCAGAAAATTTATATAGTTTAGTTAGTCCAATAAATAATAATCCATCTGATTCAAAAGAAATTATATAAAATTTATCTATAAGTGATTTAATGGCTGATCCGAGAATCCATTCGCTTTTGCCAGTCGTTTCGGCAATAATGAAGTTGTTTTTGATTGATGAAAAACCTAATTTTATTTTATATTCAACAACGCTTGAGATGCTAGTATCGCCTATTGCCATGTTAATACCCCTCCTTATTGGCTTTTAACGTGGATCATATCTGCACGTAGGTAAGTATGTTTCTTGAACTGAGAGATTACTTGGTTAAATGATCAATTGCATAATTTGCTTGTTCTGCTGAGAATTTTTCTCCAGCATCAGCAGTAAGTTGTTCTCGTATAGCTTCAGGTGACATTGACATATCATCTTGAAAATATTTAGCTGAAACCAAAGCATTAGCATCCCAGTCAGCATCTACATTATCAACTGCATATTGTGCCGCCTCTGCTGAGAATTTTTCTCCAGCATCAGAGGTGAGTTGTTCATATAAGCCAGCTTTAGACATATTATCGGTATTAGCAAAGTAATCAGCACTGTTTAAAGCACTTTTATATTCGGCAGGTACTGAGGCTTTAGCACTATGGGCTTCTTTTTTAGATTCGGAGCCTACTTTTGATGATTCGCCTTTTGATTTGTTTGTTGATGAATTAGAACTGTCTTCATTTGAGTCGGAATCATCGGAATCTAGACTATTATAATATTTTACTTGGCTAGATGTCACTGTTAAAATAGTTGGGTCTATTTTTGATGATGCCATGCTCATAATTTTTGAAGGAATAGTAACTGATGTCCATTTAGTTGTATAATTAGTAACGACAAAAATAAGTGCATTTATTTTTTGCCCAGTTTTTTCATTATCTGAATCTATTAATGAAATAGGATCAATGCTAGCAGAGAATTTTCCATTTTCAACTTTAGGGAAAGAAGTCATATCACTGAGAGATGCAGAAGCATTAAACCCGTAATTCATATTTTTATCATCAGCGACTGATGATAAAATTTTAGAACCATCTGGGGCATTAGTTGTTCCTTCAACTTCCCAATCATGGTACTCATTTTCTGTTATGCTTGTAATTTTAGTTGTGTATACTTTCCGATTATCAACTTTGGTGTTTTTTGTTGATGAATTGGAGGTAGTTGAACCACATGCCGTAAAAATTAACATAGATAATAATAATGATGTAACTAATAGTACTTTTTTCATATGGTAATTCCTCCATAATCTATATTCCTACCCCTAGAAATATGATAAATTTTATTTACGATTTATATTTCTGTCCTCTAACTTGCTATTAACAGGTTAAGGGATTTTTTTTGTTGTTATAATATTGCTAGAATAAGTACAATCCAAATAATTAAACAACTGCAGCTTATTAGCGAGTTACCAGATCTAGATATTGAATTTTTAATTTTACTTGTTTATAGATTTAAAGTAAGGTCATACGTATGATATGCGTTCTCATCATCATAATTATCAGTGTCATAGTCTGCATCAAATTTAAATCTAATACTTGTTAATGAAGTCACTTTTTTTAATGATTTAACAGGAATAGTAACGGTCCCATCCTTTGTTACCTTGTTAGCAATATCCCCATCCCAATTTTCGTCAGAATCAGCTTCATGTTGTTCGCCATTACTAAAAATAGCGGTACCTTGAGTTGGATAAAATGAAATATCTTTTGAAGGTGTTACAGAAAAATGCAACTGAACAAATCCTGCTGCGTTAAAAGTACCATCGTTTGCTGATTCATATGAGTAAGATTTAACGAGTTTATACACAGTAACTTTATCAATTTTTACTTTAGTTCCAGCCCAACTATTGTCAGTAAAATTAACAGCATAATTTTTACTATCATTAAATTTATAGTCCGTATAAGCAACGGTTATTGATTTTTCTTTAGAATTAGTTTTAGACTGGTCTTTTTCACTATCAGTTGTTGTATGTCCTGCGACAGACTTACTTGCAGTATCATTATTAGTATCCGTGTTCTCTGCTGAATCACTATACGAAGATTGTGTCATTAAAACAATAGCAATTGCTACTATACTTAGAACTGTACCGATAAGTGCAAGTGTTTTTTTACTTTTTCTATTTATGATAAGCGCAATAAAGCCTAAAATAACTCCAATAATTCCTAAAAAGAATGCAAAATTATTAATAATTGGAACCCATGAAAATACTAAAGCCAGGCCTCCCCAAATAATTGACAATAAACCTAAAACTTTTTTTTCTGACATTGTAAATACTCTCCTTTTCAGCTTTTAACGTGAGTCCTCTCTGCACGTAAGATAGATTTTTTAACTTACTACAAACAGTGATGTAAAATATTCTGTTAATGCTAATTTAACAAACTTAATGAACCATGCACTTATCGTCAATTTGTCTGTAATAAAGTGTCTCTATAAAACCAATTAATTCCAAATATAATAGTAAAAACAACTAAAAAAATACCTGCTATTTCAAAAACTGGTAAAAAGTATCCATTCTGTTAATAACTAAAATGGCATAACCCACTTTTTACCAGCGTCTGAGATTAGTTAGGTACATATCTTTTCACTGATATTTATAAATTAATGTCATCATAAGATTAAAATCATTCATGTAATCTTACCAATTTTAACTAAAAAATAGTTTAAAAGTACTACTGAGACTCCTCATTGAATTTATTTTAAAGGATTATTAATTTAAGATTTTGTAATTTATATTCAAATTAATTATAGAATTTACCTAAGTATAATAAATTGGCCAGTTAAAAACGTCTGCATTTTGCATAGTTTCCATTTAGATTATTATTATAGTAAAATTAAATAGCATTAAACTTTCTTAACATTTAAATAATTGATTTTATGCTACACTATCAGTACAAAGTCTGAATACTTATTCAGCAGATAAAATTAAATTTGTACGATTAGGCTGGTGTTTTTATGGATAAAATAACGATTTATACAAAAGAAAATGCTTACTATCTCGAAAGTGCTACCTATATTTTTGATCATATTCACGTTAAAAATGAAAAATCTGGTAAAACGCTTAATTTTGAGCAAATAAATAAATTAACTTGGAAGATTAGCACAACAACCCTTAGCGACCTTTTTGAAAATAACTCACCAAATAAGGGGGTTATTTATTATGGTTTAGATGATAAACAAATTTCTGGAGAAAATTTTGAAATCATCACAACCACAGCATTACAATTGCGTATAGACAATCAAGACTTAGTTCTTTATCATACATTAGGTCATTATTTACGATTTATGTGGAATAAACAACCTTCACTGAAGTCATATTATAAATCAGGATATCTCACAGAAGTTTCTGATGTCAGCCATGACTCGCTCGAATTTACAATCAAAATAAAATCACAATACTTAGCACTGTCATCACTTACATTAATCATAAAAAATCGAGTATATAATCTGACGACAGAATTACCCAGTAATCTAATTTCAGTTGAAAATTTATCAACAAATAACTATGAATCTACTTTTATCGTAAAATTGAGTCCTTCTGAAATCTTCCCTCTCTTAACAGAAGATTTAACCTTAAATGCCTATGATCTTTCCATTTTTGATTACTCATTTAAAACGACCATTGCAAATATGACCATTAAAGAACTAATTTTTAGACTACCCATGCAATCAAAAAAAGCTGCATTAGATTTTTGGTATCCTTACGATCAATCAACGATGGTTCTTTTAAGTTTTTATTCAACTAAAAATGGCAATTTATCGAATAAGCTTAGTCTGCTTAAAAAAGAGGTCTATTCTGAACTTAAAACAAAAGATGACACTTTCTTCCATCCAGTTACAACGGAAAAAATTCTTTTGATTACCGAATATCCACAAAAAGCACAAGATAACGGACTTGCCTTTTTTGATTATCTGATGAAAAATAAAACTGAATTTAAGCCCTATTATGTTGTAACAAATGATTCCAAAGACTTAAAAAATTTAAAAAAATATAGGGACAACGTTATTTTTTACAAAAGTATTGCCCATATTGAATTATTTTTCAAAGCTAAGTATCTCGCCCACACCCATAATTCTAATTATGTATTACCCTTTTACAGTGATTCAACTATTACAAAACTAAAAAAAATTAATAAAGTATTCCTTCAACATGGCATTACTGGTTCTAAAGATGTCTCAAAACTTTACGGTAACCAATATCACCCTACTTTTACAGATAAATTTATTGTCAGTTCTCAAAGAGAAGCCACTATAATTCAAAATAAATTCAACTATTCAGAAAATGACATCAAAATAACTGGTTTAGCGCGATTTGATAACTTACTTAATAAAAATTGGCGACAATCTTTTTTACCCCATAGAAAACGGATCCTAATTATGCCTACTTGGCGTAATAATCAAGAATTTCTATCTGATAGTGACTTTCTGGAAACTACTTTTTACAAAACCTACCAGAGTTTAATCACTAATTCAGATTTAAAACTATTTGTTAAATCTCATAAAATAGACGTTAATTTTTATCTTCATACTAATTTTCAAAAATATCGTCACCTTTTTAATTCTGAATTTGTGTCAATCCTTCCAGAAGGACAAAAAAGTGTCCAATTCTTATTAAAAAATCATGAGCTTTTAATAACAGACTATTCCAGTGTTGGTTTAGATTTTGCCCTACAAAATAGACCCATTCTCTATTATCGATTTCCAGAAGAATTGACTAAAGAACCGAATCAGACCAACTCAGAATTTTTCTTACCTGGACCAATTGTCTCTAAAGAAACTGATTTGATTAACCAAATAAAAGTAAAAATATTCAATCATTCATTAGACGTTACCTATCAGCAACTCATTCATGAAAATCTTTATTCGTTTACTGATTGTAATGCTCGGTTAAGAATTTTAAAGGTATTTAGAGAATTTGAATAATAAAAAAACCGCAATTTTAAAATTGCGGTTTTTAAGTACATTAATTTTTATTTTAATAATTCTTTTATTGCTTCTGGGAATGACATTAATTCATGACCCAAAGCCATTTCAAAATCAGTTGAATCAACATCTAACTGACCATCTTTAATATCATATTGGAATACTAAGAAGATTTTTGCAACTTGTTCAGGTAATCCAGCATTTATTAAACTATCAATGAATTCTTTATCATTACCTGCAATAATGTCAAATTTCTTACCTGTTGCTTGTTCCAAAGCATCAGCCAAAACAGCATAAGTAACAGGCTTACGTGATAATTCCAATACTTCTGAGAAATCAGCGCCTGCAAGTGCCTTTGCGGCAACCTCCGCATATTCACGTTTTAGTGCCCATCCTGTTTTACCTTCTCCAGCAGCGTAGACAAATTTACCACTAGCCATTGCGCCGCCAATAATTGGCATTTCATTTTCTAAGTACCAATTATTACGTAAAAATGTATGTGCAATACCAGATTCTTTAATTAATTTTTCAGTAAACCGATGATCTGCCGAAAGGCCACTCTTAGAGTTATCTGCATCTGGAAAACTTGTGTATGCAATATAAGAAACACCCGCTTCTTTTGCTGCATCAATCACATTTTTTTGGTTAGCTTGACGATCATCAGTACCCATTGAGATGAAGAGCAAGCGATCGATACCAGTTAATGCTTTTTTCATTGATGCTTCATCAGAATATGACCCGATTCGAACGTTATAACCAGCATCTTTTAATGCTTGTCCTTTTTCTTCACTACGAGCAAGTACATAAGTTTCAGAAATTGGAACTAAATCTTTTAAAACCTTTAATGCGTAGCCACCAAAGCCACCCGTTGCGCCAGTTACTAAGTATGTCATATCAACCACTCCTAAAATTTTATTTTTAAGTACCTGTACATTTATTTGGTACAGGTATATAGTATACCTATCAGAGAAATAGTCAAGACTTACTTTTAGAAAGGAACCTTAACAAATGAAATATTCAGTTCAATTCAGTGACGCAATTCATATTTTGGCTTACATCGAAATTTCTAAAGATACAAATTTTCTATCTAGTCAAAATATTGCGAATAGCGTTGAAACAAACCCGTCAAATGTTAGAAAAATTATGAGTCACTTAAAAAAATCAGAATTAATTATGACAACCAATGGACAAGCAAAAGCAACTCTTGCTAAATCACCCAAAGAAATTAGCTTATTAGATATTTATAGAAGTATCGAGGGTAATACCCGATTGATTCAGGTAGATCCTAAAACAAATCCCGCTTGCTTCGTTGGTGGTAATATTCAAGATGTCTTGTCCGAACAATATGCCTTACTTCAAGATAAAGTTGAACAAGAAATGACTAAAATTACATTAGACAAAATTATTCACCAAATAGCAACATTAGAAACAGATCGTAGACCTGAGAATGCTGGAATTATGGCACCGTTTATTTAAAATAAATAGTAATAGGTTCTAAGAAGGCTAGTTATGCCTCTTTAGAACCTATTACTATTTTGTTTGATACTCTTCTAAAACCAAGATGCGTCTAAAATAAATGATTCTGATGCTAATAAACTCATTGATTTGATACTCTTCTAAAACTACGTGAACGGTCGATGTCCCTTTGATTTGGCTAATAAACTCATTGATTTGATACTCTTCTAAAACTATCTGAATTTGAAGAGCAAGTAGAACTTGGCTAATAAACTCATTGATTTGATACTCTTCTAAAACAAAAGCTGTTGTAGATTTCATTAATCGTGTGCTAATAAACTCATTGATTTGATACTCTTCTAAAACCGTTTTTTTCTCATCAAAATATAACGCTACTCATATCGCCATTCTACATAATCACTATCAATATGATAATACCGACATTCCTGGTATTTTTTTGCATCAATTATTTCTGAAAATTCAATGATAAAGAGTTTTACATCTAATGTCGCCACTAAGCTTACCAATTCATTAAATTGGCTGATACTAAGATAGTGCGAAACGTTCATTAACACAATAATTTTTGATTCATTTAATTCTGAAGCAGTTAATATTATACTTTCTATTATACCATAGGAATTACCTTGAACAACATTTGAAAATGTTAAATTAAAGAATTTAATTGTTCTTGTTACGTCCCACTCTTGATTCACTTCTAAAGCGATATCATACATAAAAGTAAGATCTAAAATAGCTGTTCGAATCTCTGTATCTAATTCGGCCAATTTTTGCCTTTGATCATCACTTAAATCACTAATTATTTTTTTAATGAGCCGACTTTGAAACAATTTATTTAAATCAATAGTAGATATTTCTCCAGCAAATATAATTGCTTTAGTTATTTCCAATAATTCATACTGATCATCGCTCACTTTAATAGTATCTTGTTCTTCTTTTATTCCCGTAATCATTTTTGTATATACTTCCGCTGAGCTCGTACTGAACACTGTTATTTTACGATTTTCAATTTCAAATGGCTTATACGGGTACAAGGTTATTTTCATAGGATTAATGTCCTTTCAGATGAATTCCGAACGTCTTTTTTGAATTCACCAGCTAAAAAATGCATTTTATTATATTGCTGTTCTGTCACCATTAAAGTCTGAATTAATCCCTGATCAGGAACATAGCTAGCAATTCTATTTTCTATAAATTGTGCTGATTGTTTACTAACACATACCCTAACATAGACTGAATATTGAATCATTAAAAATCCTTCGTTTAATAAAGCCTTTCTAAAATGACGATAAGCTTTACGTTCAACACTAGTTTGAGTCGGCAAATCAAACATTACTAATAATCGCATTATTCGGTACCTCATGAATCATCTCCACCTTCACTATCAGATTATCTTTCGAACCATTCATAAAGTTCAAACAATTTTGCACATGTCTCGTTAATGCATTTCTTAAAATCATAGTTTGATCATTATAACTTAATTCTAAATTCAATAATTCGATTAGCCCAAACTTAATATCAGGCGTTAAACTAATCATTTTTTGATGCGCAACCCAATAATCAATGACCGGGCGAAATGGTTCCATTAAGTCAGATCCTAAATTAAAATCATTCATTGTATTATAATGATGAATACCCAACTGTGTTAAAGAACCATTGCAAACAATTTCTCTATTTACCGCAGATAATAGGACACTATAACCATAGTTAAGCGCTGCATTAATTGCACTGGAATCATTACGTGAAAATTCTTTTCCAAATACTAATTTAAAATACCTTCGAGCGACAACTGCTTCTCGATTACTTTGATCCCCGAATTCAATTTTTTGAGACTCTAACTCTAATTCTGAGCTTTCTTTGTTTAATAACTGTACAACTTGGATTTGCATTGCTATTTTTGCACTCACCACTTCTGTCCATGCGCCATCCTTTAATTCAGACAACCAGGCACATTGATTTTGAATGGAAACGCTACTCCGATTACCTGGATATTGTTCAACAACCTCACATGCTGGATTGCCATCACGTCCAGAAAATATGATTTTAGCACCGGAACTACTTAACTCCGTAATTGCTGGAACTGTTAAAACCGCCTGTGTTGTTTCAACTAATAAAATTTGGATATCATCAATTGGAATCTGATGTGTCTCAGCGTTCATTTGAACAATGATCTTCCTCCCAGAATAAGATATCTTCGCGTGCTGTGTAATAACTACCGTCCGCCATCCCATATTCTCCACTCCCATTTCAATAACGATACTTGTCTTTCGTAATCAAGCATGTTATAATTTTGTTGTTAAGTTTGATACACTTAACTAATGAACTTATTGATTTGATACTCTGTGTTAAAATCAAACGAAACCTTCGGGTTGAGTTTTTACTTATGAGCCTCGTATGAGGCCTTTTTTTGTGTCTAAAATTTAAAAAGCTAGTATATCATTTCAATAATGATACACTAGCTTTTATTTTATAAATCTTTTAAAGCAACTCGACGTTCAAATAATCCTGTTGGTGATTGATAGATAATCTTAGTATCAGATATAAAGCTTATTTTCAAAGTTTGCAACTTTCCAAAATCTGTTTTAAATCCCAGTTCATTAAGTTTACTAATAGATGCATTGGCATGTAACCCAATTAAAATTCTATCTAATAGTGTTTTTTGACCTACCTGAATTATTTTATGATTTTCCCATTGATCATCCCATGGTAACTCACTAAAAATAATTTTTCCTTTATTTAATTTTTCTCTAAACCCGTTAATATCATACACTGAAAAATAATTGTTGACCTGTTTTAATATCTCTTCATACACTTCTACAGATTTTTCCTGTGATTCTTTTTTTGACAAATTATTATTCAATAATTGAATTGAACTTTTCGCTAAGAACAGTTCTTGTGCATTATGTCGATAGCGATCCGTCGCAATCGTTAATTCCTGCCCGTTATCAGCAAAGCGCTGATTAATCATTACTTTATCCAATATAATATCAAAAACTACATTCTGCTTAAATTGTGGTTTCAGCAATGTTTTTAATCTTGCTTTTCTTTCTATTTTATCTGAAATTTTTCCAAGTTCATTAACCCACATTCGATTAACACCACATATTTGGTATCTTTCACCCTTTTTATCTTCAACCCGAACTAAACACATATAACCAATCTTTTTACTTGAGTAACCACCATAAAGGGCTGTAGGTCGATTATTTTTAACAGGAATTAATTGTCTTGCGCCTTGCCCGCTTAATTTATCATCTTTTGCTTTATAAATTGTTTGATTATACAATTCACTATTATTTGTATGGACTTCACGAGCCATCACAATTTTTTTGAAATTATAAATTTTATTCATATAAGCTAAATCATTATTCTTTTGCCAAATAAGCTCACCAGTATTCTCAACAACAACTTGTTCTTTTTTTAATCCAGATAAAAAGTTGAAATTACGCCACTCAGCATTTTCAGGCATCCCTTTTTGATACTCACCGTAAACAAAGTAAGATTCTAATTTAGGATATTTTTTTAATAAATATAATCCAACAAAAGCTGTTAGGTATGCATCAAATGCATGATGATAATTATTTACATTTCGATTTTTTGGAAAATCAAAATCTTGACGTAATTGGTGAGTTAAATTACTTTTAACTGAAATTAATTTAACATCATCTTCAGAATACTTACTAATCAATAAGTTAGTAGCAAGTTTAATAATCTGTCTTGTTTCAACTAATTGACGATTAATGAACCCATTCATCGTGTACTTATTCATGTGTTCAGGATTCAATGTTAAGTTATTATATTTTTTACGAGTGATTAATCCTACACGTAGCATTTGTTCCCAATGTTCGCGCATCTCTTTACCAAATTTAACTTCAGCAAAATCATTTAAAGGTAATTGATCAGACTTACTTCTATTGATTTTAGCTGAAACTAAGACGCGGTTATCTAATGAATTATCTTTTATAAATGCTTGTGGCAAAATATGATCAATATCGTATTTTGATAAATCATCGATATTTAACGGTTGATTTGTGTACATATCACGACCGCCCTGCATAAAGTATAAAAATAATCTTGTCTTAGCCAAAGCTGAGTTAGAAAGGTCTTTAAGATCTTGTTTAATTTTTGAATCGTTTAAAAGATCTGAACTAATTGTCTGATAAACGTTCTCAACTTGTCGTTTACGTTGAACTGATAATCTTGGATTATCTTCTTTTCCTTTAGCAAATTCGATTAGAATTCGATTAGGTACCTGATTTTTCATTGCTTTTTGAATATCGTCAACAACTAATAAAATTTGACGAAGTGCTTTTTTATTTTGTGGTGATGTATATAAATTATCAATAACTTCTTGTGAATCATTATCAGTTAACATAACTTGATTAGACTCAGTAACAACTCGATCGAAGTCTTCTGAATGAACAATTTGCATAAAATTATCATTTGTATCCCATAATTTATCCATAACTCGCTGACCATTTTGATCAACTAGTTTCATCAATAATTTATTTGATAATCTACCCCAACCACGGTAACGTTTTGCAGACATATTTTTGCGTTGACCGTCTGATAACCATTCAATCTCATTCAATTTATCAGCAAATATGCGCCCATCTTCAAATATTGTTGACCATTCAATCATTTTTTCAAAATCAGTTTGCCTATCGCTGTCATCCACCAAATCTCCAAAGATAAGTTTCAATTCATGATAAGTGCTTAAACTGCTATTAAATTTTTCACCATCTGCTAATCCGGTAATTATGGGAGCACTAGCATACTGACCGTCTACAACTAAATATTTTTGTATATTTTTAACTGAAACATGTGCTTGTTTTAAAAATAAGTTATTATAGATAGCTTGTTTTTGGTCCAAAGTAATATGTTCATCATCAATTTTGATAACATTCAATTCATTTAACACTTCGAATCGTTGATAAATCATGCTTCTTTTAGGTAAAACATCCTCAGCTAATAAGTAAGTATCAGTTGTGGTCATTCTCTTAATAAATTCATTTGCTGAAGCCTGACGATCAACCTTGTCATCGAAATTCCAAGGCGTAATTGCGCCTTGTTCTTTACGTATCATCCATGCAAATTTGGCATTTGAAGATTTTTGCTGGTCGTCAGCTGTAATCATAGGTCCTACATAATAAGGCACTCTAAAGTTAACTAATTCATCCAACTTATAATAAGCCGTATTTTTTCTTTGCCCATTAGGATTAATTTCTGCTAACCAAGGATAGTATTGTTTTTGATTTTCAATAATTTGATCTAATTCTTTTTGGTGTAACTGATGTGGAATAGCCCCATTATCTTTTGTCCGTTGTTTAGGCATAAATTGTTCTAATTCAATTAAATTTAAAATTTCAGTAATTTTTTCATTGGCTTCTTGTTTTTTTAGAACTTTACCAATACTACTGTAGAAGTCTTCTCTAGTAGTATTATTATCAATATATGCGTCATAAGCACTTCGTAATTCCTGTTGTTCTTTCTCTGATAATTGATTTCGAACTTCTCTTAATAATGTTAAATGTTCACGATGATCTTTATACTTTTCAATCATTGATTGGGATAATGATTGACCTTCTGGCACAATCCCAGCTAATAAAACACTAGAATATAATTCTCTCAATAATTCAATAACTCGATTTGCTTGCTCATTATCACTTATATTTAAACCATTCAACTTGTCATCAAAATCTTCTGCATTAAAACTTAACGTCCAAGCCTTAACATCATCAACTTCAACTCCAGAAAGAATATTAAATTTAGCCTTTAATCCTAAAATTGCTTTTAAGATTTCTGTTGCGATTGCTTTATTTTGTTTTTCCTTCTTTTTATCTGTAACACTATGATAAATCTGCGGTAAAGCATCACGTTGTCGTGTACTTGCACTTTTATTATGATCTAACAGAATATCTTTCACAGCATCTAAATGCTCCGTTGATAGTTCAAATTGTGAGTCCTTGAAAGTAACACTAAATATGTTCATTAAGTTGTCAAAATGTCCTGCCAAATCAAATTCACCACTCTTAAATGAACTTGCTGGTGCCACATTTAAAAAGTGACCACGATATTTAACAATATGATGCATTGCCAAATATATTTCACGTAAATCAAATTGTTTTTGCTCTGTCATTAATGCAGCTCTCAAATGATAAATCGTTGGATACTTTTTATAAAAATCAATATCTGATTGATCATTAAATAAACTCATTTTGGGATATTTTTTTTGACTGTCCTTTGGACTCAGATTAGATTGCTTTTGACGTAGAAAAAAAGAAGCATCTATCGGCGTTATGTAAGGTTCGAATATTTCACGCAATAACCCTAATCGCCATTTTCTTCGTTTCAAACGTCGACGCGTTGTTCTAAAACCTCGACGTTCTTCAGCCGTTTTCCCTTCATCATATAATCGGACTCCGTATCCCATTTTTCCCTTAACTCGAATTAATTTGCTTTGGTCATCAACTACCGACCAACCTATAGAATTTGTTCCAATATCTAACCCAATATTATACTGTTTACTCATCTTCTCACTCCTTTTAATTTATAGAAAAGGTTACTATTACACTGTCACATTTTAACATATTTTTCCTCAAATAAAAAAAGCCTTGATATAATCAAGACTTTTCAACATCATTCTAACGGCGAGCTTCTTTAATACGAGCAGCTTTACCATTAAGAGCACGTAAGTAGTACAATTTAGCACGACGTACGCGACCATGACGGATAACTTCAATTTTAGCAACACGAGGTGAATGTAATGGGAAAGTACGTTCAACACCAACACCGTTACTGATTTTACGAACAGTGTAGCTTGAGCTAATACCTTTACCACGGCGTTTTAAAACAACACCTTCGAAAAGTTGGATACGTTCACGTGTGCCTTCAACAACACGGGCGTGAACTCGAACAGTATCACCTGGGCGGAACTCAGGAATATCTGTACGTAATTGTGATTCTGTAAGTTTTGCGATCATTGGACTCATAATTTGGATCTCCTTTTCAACAGAAATTCATGCACATTTATTATGCCAGCGGAATATCGTAATTTTTATGTGGCTTTTAACCACTTTTGAAAGTGTATCATATTAATATAAAGGCGTAAAGTGCTTTTCCTTTACTTCTCTAACTTTATATCAGCTAACCATTCAATTTGTTGTTTAGATAATTGCATCTCTTCCAATAAATCTGGTCTTCTCTCAAATGTACGTCTCAATGATTCCTTTTGACGCCATTCATCAATCAATTTATGATTGCCATTTGTTAAAACTTCAGGTACTTTCATCCCTCTAAAATCGGCTGGACGTGTGTATTGTGGATATTCTAACAAGCCATTTGAGAAAGAATCTCCTGGGGCTGATTCTTTATTACCCAAAACTTCAGGTAATAAACGTACAGTTGCATCAATCATGACCATTGCGCCTAATTCACCACCTGTTAGGATGTAATCTCCAAGTGAAACCTCATCAGTCACAACTTCTCGAATACGTTCATCGTAACCTTCGTAATGACCACAGATAAACGTTAAATGTTCCTCATTTGCAAATTCTTCAGCCACTGTCTGGTCAAATTTACGACCTGCTGGATCTAAAAGAATAACCTTACCTTTTGCGTTAGATTCCTTTTGGACAGCTTCTAACGCATCAAAAACGGGTTGTGCTTGAAGTAGCATTCCCGCACCACCGCCATATGGGTAATCATCAACATGATTTTGTTTGTCAGTTGTGAAGTCTCTAAAATTAGTGACTTTCAAATCAAGCACCTTTTTTTCGATTGCTTTACCAACAATTGATTGTTTCATTGGACCATCAAACATTTCTGGAAATAAACTTAAAACGTCAATTTTCATATTTAGTCGTCCAATCCTTCTAAAAGTTCAACCGTTACAATATTATGCTCAACGTCGACATTTTTAATAACATCTTTAATAACTGGCAATAATAAATCACCTTTACCTTGACGTTTTACAACCCAGACGTCATTGGCACCTGGACTTAAAATTTCATAAATTGTCCCTATTTTTTCTTTGTTTTCGGTTTGGACATCTAACCCGATAATTTGGTGATAATAGTAATTATCTTCTTCTAATTCTCGAAGACCTTCATCAGCGACTTTTAAATCAAGCCCTTTATATTTTTCAACCAGGTTAATATCTTGTAAACCTTCAAACGTCACGAGTTCAAAATTTTTATGATGTCTATAAGTCATAACCGTTAACGAAATAATTTGTTTCCCATTCTTATCGAACAGATACAACACGGTTCCCTTTTTAAAACGCTCAGAAACGAAGTCAGTTGTAGCCATAACTCTGACTTCTCCTTTGATTCCATGAGTATTGACGATTGTTCCTACTTGATAATAAGCCATATTTGCTCCTTTTCATTGTAAAATAAAAACTCCTAAACAAAACATTGCTGCTTCATTCAAGAGTTACTATTTTAATCTAATATGTTTAGACGCACTCGTTTCGAACTCGTTAAACGCACACCATAGATTATTGTTCTAATAGCCTGCGCAACCTGTCCGTGCTTCCCAATAATACGGCCAATATCATCTGCACTCACAGATAATTCAAAATAGACATAATGATCATCTTGTTTCTGCCCTACTTGGACATCATCAGGATTTTCAACAAGCGGTTTGACAATTGTTAAAATTAAGTTTGTCACTTCTGCTTCAGTCATTTAATTGTCCTTATTTTTTAGAGAATTTAGCTTCATGGAATTTCTTCATGATGCCTGCATTTGAAAGAATGTTACGTACAGTATCTGATGGTTGTGCACCATTGTTCAACCAGTTTAAAATACTTTCTTCTTCAAGTGTTACTGTTTGTGGTTCTGTTAATGGATTGTAAGTACCCACGTTTTCGATGAAACGGCCATCACGTGGTGAACGTGAATCAGCTACAACGACACGGTAGAACGGTCTCTTTTTAGAACCCATACGTTTTAAACGAATTTTTACTGACATTAATATACACCTCCTGATATCTACTTCAACAGTAATTAATATACCAGTTATTTATCAGCTTGTAAAGGTTTTTTTCTTGACAGTTAAAATAAATTTCAAAAATACCTTTAAAGCCATACCAGTATTAGTTATTTTATGCTTATTTTCTAGAATTTTTATTTTTTTTCATGCGTTTTTTCTTGTTTTTCTTGTTCTTACGGACCATTGAATTCATCGACATCTTAGCTAAGCGACCTGTTACGCCTTTACCAAGCATACCTTCCATGCCTTCAAAATTACCACTGTTCATTTTCTTCATCATTTTCTTCATCTCGCCAAATTGTTTAATCATTCGATTAACTTCAACGATCGGACGACCAGCACCTGCAGCGATACGGCGACGACGACTTGGGTTCAAGACGTCTGGATGTTCTCGCTCTTGTGGCGTCATTGAATACACGGTTGCACGCATATGATCAATATCCTTTGGATCCATTTTAACATTCTTCATAGCTGGATTATTAGCCATCCCTGGAATCATCTTCATAATATCTTCCATAGGACCCATATTTTGTAGTTGATCCATCTGGCTTAAGAAATCATTAAAATCAAATGTATTTTCTTGGAATTTTTCAGCCATTTTAGCTGATGCTTTTTCATCAAAATCTTGTTGCGCTTTTTCAATCAGCGTAAGCATATCACCCATGCCCAAGATCCTTGATGCCATACGATCCGGATAGAAGACATCCAAATCAGTCATCTTTTCACCTTGACCAATAAATTTGATAGGTTTACCCGTTACTGAACGGATTGATAATGCAGCACCACCACGAGTATCACCATCTAATTTAGTTAAGACAACACCAGTAACATCTAATTGCTCATTAAAGCCCTTAGCAACGTCTACAGCGCTTTGTCCAGTCATTGAATCAACAGTTAAAAGAATTTCATTAGGCGTAGCTAACGCTTTAATTTGAGCTAATTCATCCATTAAGGCTTCATCGATTTGTAAACGACCAGCTGTATCAATAATAATATAATCATTTTTATTTTCTGCCGCTTGTGCTAACCCTTGTCGGACAATTTCAACAGGGTTAACTTTTGTCCCTAATTCAAAAACTGGAATTTCTAAATCACGGCCTAAAACTTGTAATTGATCAATAGCCGCTGGACGATAAACATCAGCTGCAATCATTAAAGGTCTTGCGTTTTCTTCTTTTTTTAATTTTAAAGCTAACTTACCAGCTGTTGTTGTTTTACCAGCCCCTTGTAACCCAACCATCATAATAATTGTTGGAATCTTAGGTGATTTATTTAGTGGAACAGCTGTTTCACCCATTACTTTAGTTAATTCTTCATTAACAATCTTAACGATTTGTTGCGACGGTGTTAAACTTTCAAGTACTTCCGCACCGATTGCACGTTCTCGAACAACTTTGACGAAATCTTTAACAACTGTAAAGTTAACATCAGCTTCAAGTAAAGCCAAGCGAATTTCACGCATAACCTCCTTTAAATCAGTTTCAGATATTTTACCTTTACGACGAAGCTTCGTCATCGCATTTTGTAATCTTTCTGTTAATCCTTCAAATGCCATTTTACCTACCTACCCTTACTCTTCGTCTAATTCTTCTAATTGATTAATTAGATCGGTTAATTTTTTGTCTTCTTTATAGGCACTATCCGTATAGTGCTTAATTTGGTCTAATTTTTCATTACGTTTAATAAAATTATGATACAAATTTAACTTGGCTTCATAATCCTCTAAAATCTTCTCAGTCCGCTTAATATTATCGTAAACGGCTTGCCGACTCACATCAAAATTATCCGCAATTTCACCAAGAGAAAAATCATCGCCATAATACATGGCCATATATTCAGCCTGCTTCTTAGTTAATAATGATTCGTAAAATTCAAATAATGCATTGACTCGATTGGTTTTATCAATCGCCACTAAAAAAACTCCCTCATTTTGTTTCGTTTAGTCCTACTAGAAGAGTACCGACTTTAAACCTAAACGTCAATAGTAAAAAGAAGTCAGATTAGATTAAATCCGACTTCTAAGCTTATTCTTCTTTTTCTGGTTGTTCACGAACGAGGCCTTTGAACAATCCATAAACAAAATCTTCTGCATTAAAATCACGCAAATCATCCATTTGTTCACCTAAACCAGCAAGTTTAACTGGTAAGTGCATTTCATTACGAATGGCTAAAACAATCCCACCACGAGCAGTGCCATCAAGTTTTGTTAAAACAATCCCACTGACATCCGTTGTTTCTTTGAATTGTTTAGCTTGGATTAAAGCATTTTGCCCAGTTGTTGCGTCCAAAACAAGTAGAACTTCATGCGGTGCATCTGGAATTTCTCTAGAGATAATGCGCTTAATTTTATCTAATTCGCTCATTAAGTTCACTTTATTTTGCAAACGACCGGCTGTATCAACTAACAAAACATCGTAGTCTTCTTCTTTAGCACGTTTGACAGCATCAAAAATAACAGAGGCAGGATCACTTTTTTCTGGTCCCCGAACAACAGGAACATCGACGCGACGGCCCCATTCAGCAAGTTGTTCAATTGCTCCGGCTCTAAATGTATCTCCAGCAGCCAAAAGCACTTTTTTACCTTCTTCATGGTAGCGATGTGCCAATTTACCAATCGTAGTTGTTTTACCAACACCATTAACACCAACAAATAAAATAACCGTTGGACCTGATTCAGCTTGGGCAATCGAATTATCTTCGCTTTGACCTTCTGATTCATATAAATCAACTAATTTTTCAATGATTGCGGCGGAAACGGCATCAGGATTACTAACATTACGCAATTTAACTTCTTCTTGCAGTTCACGACTAATTGTCATCGCCGTTTCAAAACCGACATCAGCTTCAATTAACGTTTCTTCTAATTCTTCAAAAAAAGCTTCATCAACTGTTCTAAAATTGGCGAATAGTGAATTTAAACGTTGACCAAAGGTTTTTCTTGATTTTTCAAGACCTTTATCATATTTTTCTTGGTTGGATGATTCTGTCTCTTCACCCGTAAAGGCTTGTTTAATTCTACTAAATATTCCCATTCATAACGCCTCCTAATCTTTTATATAGTATATCAAACCGCTCTATCTAATGATACCGAGACCATTTTAGATATACCCGATTCTTGCATTGTGACCCCATATAAAGTATTGGCTTCAACCATCGTTCCGTTTCGATGCGTAATCACAATAAATTGTGTTTCTTGATGAAATAATTTTAAATAACTCGCAAAACGAGCCACATTAGCTTCATCAAGAGCGGCTTCAGCCTCATCTAAAATACAGAAAGGCACTGGTTTAACTCTTAAAATAGCAAATAATAACGCAATCGCTGTTAATGCTTGCTCTCCACCAGAAAGTAAACTCAAACTTTGCACTTTTTTACCCGGCGGCTGTGCCAAAATATCAATTCCTGTGGTTAAAAGATCCTCTGGATTCGTTAACTGAAGTTTGGCCTTTCCACCACCAAACATAACTGGAAAGACTTTTTCAAATGCTTTAGAAATATCATCAAAACTAACTTTAAAGCGTTTTTCAACTTCAGCATCCATATTTGTCATAGTCTTTTTCAATTGTTCATCGGCTTCTAATAAATCAGCCTGCTGTTTCAATAAGAATGAATAGCGTTCATTGATTCTTTCAAATTCATCAATAGCTGCGACATTCACGTCACCAATTTCTTTCAACCCTTTTTTTAATAACTTTTGTTGCGCTAAAATAGTCTCCAGTGTTTGATGATTTTCTGATTTTTCAGCTTCTTCAAAAGTTTGCTGAAAGTCAGTCGCTAACTGATTCAACTTCTCGTCCAGTGACTGATCAATTTGTTGTTTTTGATTTTCAGTTTGACTTTTATCAGCAATAACATTGCGCTGTAAGTCGGATAAACGGGACAGATTTTCAGTTTCTTCAGTTAATGACTGATTAATCTCAGTTCGATTTTGCTTGAAATTAGCTAATCGTAAATCAGCATTATCTGTTTGCGTTTGAAATTCTTGAAGTTTTTTTTGACTCTTGCTCTCTTGCATTTGGCTACTTTCTGTATAATTAAGTAATGCTTGATAGCGCTCCTTAACTATTGTAACTTCTTCAGTCAATGCTTGAATTTCCTTACTCAACAGAACACCGTTATGATTTTGTTGTTTTAATTGTTCTTGAAAAACTAATAAACTCTCACGATGATTTTGTTTCTTAACTTGTTGTTGCTTTTCAAATTGATCAGCATTTTTTAACTGTAACTCAATAGCAGCACTATCGTCATTCGCCGCTTGGATTTGATTGCCCAATGTCGTGATTTCTTGTGTATTATCTTTACGTTTTGCTTCATTACTTATTTTAGTCAATTGACTTTTTTTAAATTCACTGCGTATTTCAGTTAACTTAAGTTCCTGTTGTTCTAAAATCAAACGACTAGTTGTTAACTGAGATTGTGTCTCTTGATACTGATTTTTAAAATCAACAATCATTAGTTCAACTGATTCAATCACTTGTTTCTGATTTCCAACAGAAACGCCAGCTTGATTACCTCGAACCTCACGAACTTCTAGTTCTTGTTGCATTTTTTGAATACTTTCATCCAATTGTGTGATAGCTTGTTTTTGGTCCAATAAACCGCCAGCTCGTTGTTGTTTACCACCAGTCATTGAACCACCAGCATTCATAACTTCTCCGGTAAGTGTCACAACTTTAACGCGATGATTCAGATGACGACTAACTTCAATCGCTACATCCAAGTCTCGAACGATTATCGTCGTCCCCAACAAGGATTGACTAATTTCAGCAAATTTTGGTTCCACCTGAATAAGCTCGGAAGCAATCCCAATGACACCCTCATGACTTAACACTGAACGTTGCCCCTCACTCATAAAGCGCCCTTTAATGATTGAAATGGGTAAAAATGTTGCTCGCCCATAATTTTTCTGTGTTAAGAATTTAATTGCACGCTTTGCAACAGATTCATCTTGAACAATTATTTGTTGTAACTGCGCACCTAATGCTGTTTCAATTGCTTGATTAATTTCCTTTGGTACCGTCATTAATTCAGCCACTGCACCATATAAACCAGGAAAATTCCTTTTTTCTTTTAAAATAGCTTTGGCACCCTGATAGTATCCATTATAACTATTTTGCGCTAAGTGTAGATTATCTTTTTTATTTTTTGCCTGTTGTAAGATATTGGCTGCTTCAAACCAGCTTCGTTGTTGTGCTTCATAAGACTCTGTATCAACCTTTAAAGTAACTTTCAATGCAGCCAATTTTTGCTCCTCATCCCTTAATTTGGTATTAATCACATTGAACGACTCATTTTTAATTTCAAAATCACTTCGTACTTGATTTAACCTTTTTTCCTCGGTAACTATCCGATTATCATTTTCACTTAATATCACATCAGGATTTAACAATTTTTTTAAAAACTCATTTTCACTCTGCAATCGTGTCTGTTGTTGAATCGCATCATTAACAAATCGTCCTAATTCCTTCAAACGTTCTTGACCAGACAAATCATTAGTCACTATTTTTTTATCAATAGCTTCAATAACGTTATTTTCATCGATAATATTTTGTTGTAATTCTAATAAACGTTTGTTTAAGTTCACTAATGCGTCTTGCTTAAATTTAATTTGATTATTCAATGCCGCTTGTTCATTTTTTAATTCTGTTATCTGCTGTTTTTCAAACGCTTTTTTTTGCGTTGATACGTTGTTTTGACCCAGTAAACGTTCTTTATTAATTGTTAAATCTAGTAATTCATTTTGAGTTTGATCAATACTTTTTTCAATATTGCCTAACTGTAAACGATAATCAGCGACTTCTTGCTCTTTTACCGTTACTTTTGTTTTATAGCTGAGATTCATTTTAATTAACTGTTCCAATGAACGCGTCACATCATTTTTCTGCAATGATTGGCTTTTAATTTCTTTTACTAAGCGACTGCGTTCTAATTCATCATATTGTTTCTTTTGAGCTAAGTAATCTTTTGCTAAACTACTTTGCTCTCGTAAAGGATCAACCTGCCCTTTAAGTTCAAAGATAATATCAGAAACACGATTAAGATGATCCTTTGTTTCTTCTAATTGACGAACAGCAATATGTTTCTCTTGCTTATATTTAAGAACACCAGCAACTTCTTCAATAATTGACCGTCTATCTTCTGGTTTACTACGAAAAATTTCAGCAACACGGCCTTGAGAAATAATCGAAAATGATTCTTTTCCAAGCCCAGTATCCATAAATAAATTCGTAATATCTTTAAGACGACATTGCTTTTGATTAATCAGAAACTCACTATCGCCTTCTCTAAATAAGCGTCTAGTGACCGTTATTTTTTCAGAATTCTCTTGAATATAAAAATCAGAATTATCAAAAGTAATGCTAACTTCAGCACGATTAACTGGTAACCGATCTTTTGACCCCGCAAAAATAACATCAGGCATTTTGCCACCACGTAAATTTTTAGCAGATTGTTCACCAAGAACCCAACGAATAGCTTCAACAATATTACTTTTCCCACTACCATTAGGGCCAACAATACCAGTCATCCCGTCTTTAAATTCAATTGTTGTTTTATCTGCAAATGATTTAAACCCATTAATGACTAAAGACTCTAATTTCATTCGTCACTAACCTCCTGAACATCTTTATGATCTTAACGACTCCAATGCATTACTTGCTGCTTGTTGTTCCGCAATTTTTTTAGAATGGCCGGCACCTTGCCCAATAATCTTGCCATCAGCACTAACAGTCATCACGTACTGTCTATCATGTTCCGGTCCAAGATCATCAACAACATCGTACGTTATCACGATATCGCCATTTTTTTGTAAAAACTCTTGTAGCGACGTTTTATAATCCATGACATGGTCAAACCAACCCAAATCTAATTTAGGAAAAATGACTTTTTTAATAAATGTTTCAACGGCCAATTTACCTTGATCTTGATAAAGCGCTCCTACAAAAGACTCAAAAATATCACATAATAATGCAGGTCTTTGACGTGCATTAGCTTTTTCTTCACCCTTACCTAAGCGAATAAATTCGTCAAATCGGCATTCTTTGGCAAATGCACTGAAACTCTCTTCACAGACCATTGCGGCTCTTAGACGCGTTAATTTGCCTTGTGGTAGCATTGTGTAACGTTGATATAAATATTCTGAAACGGTTAACTGCAAAACAGCATCCCCTAAAAACTCAATTCGTTCATAAAATTTTAAATTTTCTTTTGGATGTTCATTCACATATGATGCTTGCGTGAACGCTTCATCTAAAAGCGCACCGTTCGTAAACTTAATACCAAAATCTTCTGCTAACATTTCATTTAACCCTTTAATCATTTATTATCCTCCATTACTATCATTAACGTTCTCATAATTATACCCGTTTTACTGGTTAAAAGGTACTCAATACGCAAAAAAGCGCTGGCAAGCTAAACTGCCTAGACGCTTTTATAAACCTATTCAATTAACTACTTTTAATTATTATTTTGTATTCGTTTTAATATACGTAACAACGTCTCCGACGGTTGTTAAACTTTCTGCATCTTCATCAGAAATTTCTGCACCAAATGTATCTTCAAGTTCTAAAACGAACTCAACAACATCAATTGAATCTGCATCTAAATCCTTTTTAAAATCTAAGCTAGTCGTAATTTTTTCTACTGGTAAATCAAAATGTTCTTCGATTATTTTAGCAATTTTTCCAAAAATTTCTTCTTCTGTCATCCCAATAGCCTCCTTTTGAATCATGACGTAATTTTAACCATTTTTCAAAGAAATGTCTAGTTAATTTTCTTTTTTACTAGTCTCTTTTTCAAAGTAGTCAACAATATTGGGTACCATATTTGCGTTTACCATGTCATTAATTTGTTTGATTGTATAATAAATGACTTCAGCCTTACTTGATCCATGAGCCTTCACAACAGGCGCTTTAATTCCTAATAAAACTGCACCACCATACTTGGGTGAATCCATTTTATGCTTCAATTGTTTCAAGCTAGGTTTCAGTAAAAGTGCGCCGATTTTAGCACGTAACCCACCACTCATGATGGCACTTTTTAGTAATGAGAACATCCCCAAAGCCGTTCCTTCAACTGATTTCAAAACCGCATTACCAGTAAACCCATCAGAAACAATAATATCAGCCTTACCAGAAAGTAAATCATTTGATTCAATATTACCCACAAAATTCAATTCAGGATCATTTTGCAATAATTGATGTGCCTCTTGTGTCACTTTATTACCTTTATGTGGTTCTGTCCCATTATTCAATAACCCAATTTTAGGATTAGCAATGTGACGGACATTTTTAGCATAATAATTACCTAACACCGCATATTGATGCAAATGTTCAGGTTTACTTTCTGCATTTGCACCAGCATCCAATAAATTCACAGTACTATCACTTGAGATAACAGGCAACGTTGCTAGCAATCCTGGACGTGAAATGCCTTTAATTCGGCCAATCACAAAGAGACCCGCAGCAAGTAATGCGCCTGTATTCCCACATGAAAAGATAGCGTCATTTTCACCATCTTTAACAGATTGAGCTGCCAAAACCATTGATGCCTTTTTCTTTGAACGAATCGCTTTGACAGGTTCATCGTTGCCATCTATTTCTTCATCCGTGTGTACAATGACAATATTTTTATCATCTTTCAAAAATTCACGAATTCTTTTTTCATCCCCATACAATGTAAATTGAATGGTATTATCTTCATTTCTAGCGCGCTCTACACCTTCAACGATTGATTGAGGCGCAAAATCGCCGCCCATTGCATCGACTGCTAATTTCATAATTGAATTCTCCTAACTCGTTTAATCGAATTTTAAATCCGTATTTTGATGTCCTTTTAAATAATCGTTCAGTGGTTTAAATTCAGGATTACTTGCAAAATCATCCCTAAAAACAAGTTCATGTGCTTCTTGTTGCGCGACTTGTAATGCATTAATATCACCAATTGGATCGCCAATTTTAAAATCAGGTATCCCCGATTGTTTCCGTCCTAGAACGTCTCCAGCACCTCGCAATTCTAAATCCTTTTGCGAAATCACAAAACCATCTGTTGTCTCTGTCATAATTTGCATCCGTTGTCTCCCAAATTCATTTTTAGGGTCAGCAATTAACACACAATATGAGGCCTTTTTTCCACGTCCCACTCGACCTCGTAATTGATGTAATTGTGCCAAACCAAATCGCTCAGCATTATAAATCATCATCACTGTGGCATTCGGCACATCGACACCAACTTCAATAACTGTCGTCGATACTAGCAGCTGATATTTATTGGCTTTAAAATCAGTCATCATTTGATCTTTTTCATCGTTTTTCATTTTACCATGCAAAAGACCCACTTGATATTTTGGTTCAAATACTTCTTTCATATTCTCATATAGTGCCAACGCATTTTTTAAATCTAACGTTTCAGATTCATCAATTAAAGGTGTAATTACATAAGCTTGTGACCCTTGAGCTAACTGTTCTTTAATTAAATCAATTCCTTTACCCACTTGTGAACTTTTCAACCACGAAGTCGTAATCGGTTGGCGTCCTGCAGGTAATTCATTAATCGTCGACACATCCATTTCACCATAAGACGTAATAGCTAACGTTCTTGGGATTGGCGTAGCCGTCATCGCTAAGACATCAGGTTCAGCACCTTTTTCTCTTAAAATCCGGCGCTGATTCACACCAAATCGATGTTGCTCATCGGTAATAACCAGCCCAACACGCTTAAATGAAACGTCGGGTTGAATGATTGCATGCGTCCCAACAATTAAATTGACTTCACCAGATTCAAGATGCGTCAACAATTCACGTCTGGCTTTAACCTTCATTGAACCAGTTAAAAGAGCAACATTAACTGGAAAATCTGCGAATAACGCTGCCAAATTGTTAGCGTGTTGTTCAGCTAAGATTTCTGTTGGTGCCATTAAAACAGCCTGATATCCAGCTGTAATAGCGGCATACATAACAATAGCCGCAACAATCGTTTTACCTGATCCAACATCACCCTGAAGCAACCGATTCATATGAATGGGTTGCTTCATATCAGCACAAATTTCGTTAACCACTCTTTTTTGAGCCGCCGTTAATTCAAAAGGTAGCGTCTGAATAAATTTTTTTAATTCAGCATTTCGATAATTAATTTTAATGCCATAATTTTTAGTATCACTCTTTTTGACATATTGTAATTTCAACTGAAATAAAAAGAATTCTTCAAAAATAGCTGTTCGTTTGGCATCATGAAAATTTTTTTCATCCTGCGGAAAGTGGATATCATGTAGCATTGTCTGACGATCAATTAGCCGATACTTCTGAATTAATTCATTGGGTAATAACGAATCTATCTGATCAGCATATTGTTTAAATGCTTGCGTTATTAATTGGCGTATAGCTGTTTGATGAATATCTTTAGAAGATCGATAAATCGCAGCTAGTCCATCATCAGTTTGTTTAGTCAATAACTTCATGCCTGATAAACTTTTTCGCTTGTCATCCCATTTACCATATACAGCCACTTCTTTACCTATCTCAAACTGTTTTTGTAGAAAAGGTTGATTGAAAAAACTAACGGTTATATTACCGTCGTCTACTAATAATCGCACATTTAACAAATTTCTTTTTTGACCAAATCGAATTAAAACGGGTTCAGAAGAAACAGTTCCTTTTAAAGTCACTTTTTCTTGATCCGTAATTTCAGATAATTTTTTTGCTTTTAAATCGTCATATCGATAAGGATAAAAGGTTAGTAAATCAGCAATTGTATTGATACCTAATTGATTAAGCGCCGTTAATTTTTTAGGCCCAACGCCAGTTAAAACACTCACCGAATCATTCAATGAAGACATTATGATTCCTCACTTTCTACAGAATATAAAAAACAGGAGAGAACACAGTCTCATCCCGCCTTTATTTTGTTCTATTTTTATTCAACTGAAATTAAGTAAGGATAGACCGGTTGATTTCCCTCATGAATTTCAACTTCTAAATCTTCATCAATCGTGTAAATAGCTTCTTCAATTGCTTTAGCTTCATCTTCAGAGCCATCTTCACCCACAATAATGGTGATGATTTCACTATCTTCATTTAACATTTTTTTAGTCATTTCAATGGCAACTTTTTTACGATCATTATCAGTTACTTTGATGTTCCCATCAATAATACCCATATAATTATCTTTTTTAATCGCTACACCTTCGATGGTTGTATCACGAACGGCAATCGTTACTTGACCAGAAGTTACGGTATCCAAGTTTTCAATCATTGCGTCTTTATTTTCTTCCAATGTGCTATCAATATTAAATCCAAGCATTGCTGTCATCCCTTGCGCAATTGTGCGACTTGGCACAACAACTGCAGGAACAGCAGAAACATCAACAGCTTGTTCAGCAGCTAGGAAAATATTTTTATTATTAGGTAAAATAATCACATTCTTAGCTCTAGTTGCTTCAATTGCTTTAACAATATCCTCCGTACTTGGATTCATCGTTTGTCCACCACTTAAAATGTAAGACACACCTAAGCTCTTGAACAATGTCGCAACACCCGCACCAGATGAAATTGAAATAACCGCAATTTCACTAGGTTCAACAGCCTCAGACTTCACTTCAGCTTCTTCATCATTTTCTAAAATTGTTTCATGTTGTTGACGCATGTTATCAACTTTAACTTTCATCAATGACCCATAATGTTGACCGTAAGTCATCACTTCACCGGGATGTTCTGTATGAACGTGAACTTTAACGACTTCATCATCAGCAACCACAAGAAGAGAATCACCGATTTCACTCAAATGATTTCTAAATTCATCGTAATCAAACTTTTGATCAACTAAGCGACCAGCACCCAATTTAAGCATAATTTCCGTACAGTAACCAAATTTAATATCTTCTGTACTTAGTTGACTTTGCACGCTTTGATGATGGCTAGCATTAACCATTTCATCCATTTCTTTTTCGTTTGGTTTGTATTCTTCACTAACCGTTTCTTTCCCCGTTAATGCATCGTAAAAGCCTTCATAAACGAATGTTAACCCTTGGCCACCTGAATCAACAACCCCGACTTCTTTTAAAACAGGTAATAAGTCTGGCGTTGTTGCCAATGCTTTTTTAGCAGCTTCATAAGTAGCTTCCATAACAACGATAACATCGTCGCTCTCAGAAACAGCTTTATTTGCTGCCTTAGCGGCTTCTCTTGCAACTGTTAAAATAGTTCCTTCAGTTGGTTTCATGACAGCCTTATAAGCGACTTCTACGCCACCTGTTAAAGCATCTGCTAGATCAGCAGCTGTTAAAACGTCTTTAGCTTCAATTCGTTTATAGAAACCTCTAAAAATTTGCGATAAAATAACACCTGAGTTGCCTCGAGCACCCATTAATAAACCTTTAGCTAAAATTGATGCTAACTCCCCAACATGCTCAGAAGGTGAATCTTGAACATACTTTGCCCCACTTGCGAACGAAAGGTTCATATTTGTACCTGTATCACCATCTGGAACTGGAAAAACATTTAATGAATTAATAAATTCGGCATTTTTAGCCAATCGTTGCGAGCTAACTTGGATCATTTGTCTAAATTCTTGATCCGTAATTTTTGTAACAGTCACTTCGTTTTCCTCCTTGGTCCCTACTAAAATAGCTGGTTACTAATCGCCTAGTACGCGAACACCTTGCACTAATACGTTAACTGAATTAGCAGATACACCTAGCATTGTTTCTAAATTGTACTTCACTTTTTCTTGGACATTTCGACAAACTTCAGATATTTTTGTGCCATAACCAACAATAATATAGACATCAATAGCCACACCATTATCTTCTTGACGCACAACAACACCTCTAGAATAATTATCTCTTCTTAAAATTCCATTCACATTATCACGAATTTGATTTTTACTTGCCATTCCGACAATACCAAAAATCTCAGTTGCAGCACCGCCAACAACTGTTGCAATAACTTCATTATCAATATCAATCGTACCAAATTGCGTTTTGATCTTAACAGCCATAAGAATAGCCTCCTTATATTTTCACACAATCAATAAGAGTATTTTATCATAGGATATGATAGAATAAAAGAAAAATAGCAACCAAGAAAATTCAATTCCCCGACGTTTGGGAATTTCAAGCTGTCAAGCAAATTTACTTGAAAGAAAAGTATTGCATTATATGGCCAAATATGATATTTTGGTTTAGGTAAGTAAGCATAGCTTTGCTTTTTAAGTGAATTGCAGAGGAGGATATGAATATGGCAAAAGATTTTATTACAGGACGTAAGACTACTTTCGGTAAGAAACGTTCTCATGCATTGAACCAAACAAACCGTAGCTGGAAACCTAATTTACAAAAAGTTCGCATCTTAGTTGATGGTAAACCTAAAAAAGTTTATGTATCTGCTCGCGCTTTGAAGTCAGGTAAAGTTACTCGTGTTTAATTCAAATTAAAAAGACTCAGCATTATGCTAAGTCTTTTTTTTTACCCTATTTCTCATCATCACGGCTTTGAATCACGACAACAACACCCGATTCAAAGCTAAATTCCCCTGTATCTCCCATAAATTCATTACTAGCTAATGATACCGGATTCACAAAATCAACTTGATTCAAGGTATACTTTTCATCTACCAAGCTTAAACTTGTAACTGGCGTCAATGGAATAAAGGCAAGATACTTTTTGTTATTTTCTTTAGTTAAATGATAACTTCCCGGTTTAAAAAAACGAATTGAATTTTGTTTATCAACTAAACAAATTTTTTCAAACATCGTCTTAAATGGCTCTCTAAAAATAAAGAATAGATTTGCCAATAAATGATCAATTCGACCACCCGTTGCACCATAAATCGCAACTGAATCAAAATCAAATACCTTAATCGCTTCTTTCAAAGCTAATTCAGTATCCGTATCATCTTTTTCAGGGTTAGCCGTTTTAACTTGTTTACTATGATTAGAAACTAATTCAAACTCATTTTCAGTCATTGAATCAAAATCACCAATCGACAACTCCGGTGTAATCCCCAAATGAATGAGCCGTAACGCCCCTCTATCGACCCCAATCCACGAGCCCTGTACATTGCCAGCAATCAATTCTTCTGGCCACTGTTCTTTAGGTCCACCAACTAAGATATTGAGTTTCATTTTGTTGCTTCTCTTAATTTGTTAATTTGTTCAGTTGGATCATCACTATTGTAAATGTATGAGCCTGCAACTGCGACTGTTGCGCCGCTTTCAAGACATTCTTTGATTGTTTGTTCATTAATACCACCATCAACTTCAATATCAAAATTATAATCTTGAACTTGTTTAATACGGTCTAATTGATCAATTTTACGCTTCATTTCTGGAATAAATGATTGCCCCCCAAATCCAGGGTTAACAGTCATTACTAATACCTGATCAACAAATGGTAAAACTTGTTTAATAGTTTCCAATGATGTTCCTGGATTAATAACAACTTCAGCTTTAACACCCAATTTTTTAATTTGTTGGATTACACCAAAAATATGTGCCGTTGCTTCAACGTGCACGCCAATAATATCAGCACCAGCTTTAGCAAATTCTTCAATATAATTTTCTGGATTTTCAACCATCAAATGACAGTCTAAAACCATTTTTGTTAATGGGCGAATAGCTTCAACAACATTTGCGCCAAAAGTTAAATTAGGTACAAAATGACCATCCATAATATCGATATGCAAGTATTCAGCACCTGCTTGATCGACTACTTTAATATCCTTTTCCAAATTTGCAAAATTAGCGCTTAAAATCGAAGGTGATAATTTCATTTTGACATCTCATTTCTTATAGTTTGGTTTTTGAGCAACAATTAATTGATTAAATTGTACATAATTATCATAGCGACTTTGCAATAAGTCGCCTTGTTCAAGTGCCGCCTTGACTGCACATTTAGGTTCCTTAATATGTAAACAAACTCTAAATTTACATCCGACAGATAATTCATTAAATTCTGGGAATAATTTTGGCAACTCTTCTTTTGACATATCAAACAAATCAAAAGATGAAAAGCCAGGCGTATCAGCAATTAATCCACCGGCAATTGGCATCAACGTGACTTTACGTGTTGTATGTTTTCCACGATGTAGCGCTTTTGATATTTCAGCCGTTTGTAACGCCAATTCTGGCATAATTTTGTTTAATAAAGTTGATTTTCCTGCTCCCGTTTGACCCATCACAACAGCAATTTTACCTGGAAAAGTATCTTGTAATTCTTTAACAACAGCATCTTCATTTTCACCCAATGGAAAAAACGTTGGATAAATTTGGCTATAAGCCTGAATAATAGTACTTAATTCAGCTATTTTTTCTTCAGGAATTAAATCACCCTTTGAAAAATACAATACAGGTTTAATATGATGTGATTCTAACATAATCAACTGTCTATCCAATAAATTACTTGAAAATGCGGGTTCGACACATGATGTCACAACAATGGCTTCGTCGATATTCGCCACTGGTGGTCGAATTAAACTATTCTCACGATCATGAATATTAAGAATATAACCTTCTTTTTTATTTTCAGCTTTAAAATCAACCCAATCACCAACTAAGGGTGCCTGATTTGAATTTCTAAAATTACCTCGAGCTCTTGTTCGATAAGTTTCTCCTTCGACATCAATGTCGTAAAAGCCACTTAATGATTGTCTAATTTGACCTGTTACCAATAAATAATCCTCCTTTAACCGAATTGATGTAACCGTTTTATATCAAAAGTTTAAAAATAGGTGAGTCATTACCTCACCTTTAATTTTACCACATCTTGAATTTAATTCTTAGTCACATTATCATTTTCCGCAATAACTTTATCATCACGTAAAATCCTATAACTTCCTGATTTGCCAGAATCTAAAACAAATGACAATTTAAAATCAGTATTTTTTGTAATTATTTTACGTTCATACAAAGTATCTATGCTGTGTGTCTTATCTTTAATATACACTTCAATGACATTCTCATTCGTTTTTGATTCTGAAGAACTGGAACTAGTGCTTGAACTAGAACTGCCATCTGACGAAGAATCTTTATCTTTAGCAACTGAACTAGCACTTTCTGAAACAATCGACTTAAATGGAACAGCCACCGTTTTTACAAACTCATCCGTTGTATCTTCTTTACCTTTTGAAATAGTAACTGCCAAACTACCACCTTTAGAAAATGAAGTTCCAGCTGCTGGAGATTGTTTGATTACTTGACCCTTTTCAATCGTATTTGAATAAGCGTCACTAATTGATAAGTTAGCTCCAATTTCATCTACGTAATCCTGAACACTTTTTTTCGTGTATCCTGATAAGTCTCTAAGTGTATATACTTTAGCACCTGAACTAACCGTCAAAGTAATAACGGTATCACTAGGTACTACTTTTTTGCCTGCTAAAATATCCTGCGCCATAATTTCATTTTCAGGTACAGAAGACGAATGACTTGTCTCTTTTTCAACAGTAAATCCATCGTTTTCTAATGTTGCCTTAACATCATCATAGTCATCGCCAACATATTTAGCGATTTTAATTTTAGCTTTTCCTTTTGACACAATAACATTGACTTTATTTTTCTCTCGAATCGTTTCATTTTTCTTGGGTGTCGATTTAATGATATTCCCACTATCAACCGTTTCGTTATTCGTTCGAATAATTTTACCAATTTCTAAATTTTTATCTGATAAACTTGATTTGGCTTCACTGACCGTCATACCACTCAAATCAGGAACTTTAACCTCTTTTGGCGAACTCATCGCAATGACCGTACCACCTAAAATAATGACAATAAGCGCAAAGAAAATTGTCCCAATAGTCCACTTTTTGCGATGACTCATTTTTTTATTGTTAGCTATCATCGTTTCTGATTTCTTATCTGGACTAATTATCTTCCCTGTTTGCTTATCAAATACTGGCAATACTTTTGTCTCATCACTAACTAATTCTTCAGGTTGCCATTTTGTTGCATTCTTCTGTGCTAAACATTTTTCTAAAGCACTTGACATCTCTTCAGCCGATTGAAATCTATCTCGTGGTACTTTGCTGGTTGCTTGTAAAACAACATTTTCAAGTGATTGTGGAATAGTTGAATCAAACTTACGAACAGATGGTACCTCATTTTGAAAATGTTTAAGTGCAATTGAAACAGCCGTTTCGCCTTCAAAGGGAACCTTACCCGTTAACATTTCATACAAAATAATCCCCAATGAATAGATATCAGATTGCTTCGTTGCCATACTACCTCTAGCTTGTTCAGGCGAAAGGTAATGAACAGAACCTAACAAGGTGTTCGTCTGCGTTAATGAATGATCAGCCAATGCCACTGCAATACCAAAATCAGTAATTTTAGCATTGCCTGCCTCATCAATTAAAATATTTTGAGGCTTTAAATCACGATGAATAATATTATGATCATGAGCAACTTGTACAGCTGATAAAATTTGAATCATGATATCAACAACTACTTGGAATGGAATTGGAAATTGTTTCGTGATGTACGTTTTTAAATCATGTCCAGGAACATACTCCATGACCATATATTGCAGACCGTCAACTTCACCAACGTCATACACGTTCACAATATTAGGATGGACTAATTCCGTTGTCGCCAACGCTTCACGTTTAAAACGTCTAACGGTGTCCTGATCGTCTCTCAAATCAACTCGTAGTACTTTAACAGCCACTAGTCGGTCTAAAATTAAATCAGTTGCAAGATAAACATTGGCCATGCCACCTTCACCTAATGAATTAATTATTTTATAACGTTCATTAAAAATTGTATCAGGTTTCATTTTACTATCTCCTGTCGATCATCGTTAACTAGGAGTGCGGTAACATTATCTAATCCGCCCGCTTTATTAGCCAATCGAATTAATTCTGCACATTTTTCTTCAACTGTTCTAGAATTTTCTAAAACTTCTTTGATAACTTCATCAGAAATCATTTTAGTTAAACCATCCGTACATAATAATAATAAATCACCTGGTTCAGAATCATTAACCGCAATATCTGCGTCAGCTTCCGAAGAAATACCCAAACTTCTGGTAATCATATTTTTTTGAGGATAATTTTTAGCGTCTTCTACTGATAGTTCCCCACGCTTGATTAATTCATTTACTAATGAATGATCTTCCGTCAATTGATAAAGTTGCTGTTTTCGCAACAAATACCCCCGACTATCACCAATATTAGCAACGATAAATTTATCTTCAAAGAAAACTGCACATACAATTGTTGTCCCCATACCTGAAAGATCTTTATATTGATTAGATTTTTCGATGATTTTTTTATTTTCCATCTCTACTTCTTTGGCAATCCATTTTATTGCATGACTAGGTTCACTGAAATTTGTTTCTTCAAACCGGAATCCCATGTGTGAAACAGCCATCTCTGAAGCAACATCCCCACCTAAATTACCACCAATACCATCTGCGACCATCACAAAAGAAATGCCACTTCTATTATGAAAAACACCAACATAATCTTCATTGTTCTTTCTAACACTACCTACATCTGTTTGATAGGCAACCTTCATACTTACACCCCGAATCTAAAGTTGTTTTTCTAAGCACGTAATGAAGAATCCATCTGAATGATAATCATCTGGATAAATAGTTAATTCTTTATCATCGCGATTTTCTTTTAACGCTAGAGCAGTTGGTGTTTCGATTACTTTGAATTCAGGATGTGTGGCAACAAATTGGTTAACAACGTCCTTATTTTCAATATCTAAAATCGTACATGTACTATAAGTTAATCGACCACCTTTTTTCAAAGTTGGTGCAACCTTATCTAAAATAGCTAATTGGATTTTTTGTAAGTTATTTGAATCAGCCAACGTTTTTTCATATTTAATTTCTGGTTTACGACGCATTAATCCAATTCCAGAACAAGGCGCATCAACAAGAATTGAATCAAAATACTCATTATCAAATTCTTCTGAAATTAAACGAGCGTCCAACACCATCTCTTCAACGACACTTGACAGCCCTAATCGTTTAGCATTTTCACCGATTAATTTAACTTTATGTGCATGAATATCTAGCCCAATAACTTCTCCAAATTGTGACTCATCTAAAAATGAAGCAATATGTGTGGTTTTACCACCTGGTGCTGCACACGCATCTAGAACTTTATCACTTGGTTGGATATTCATTGCGTCAGCAACTAGCATTGCACTTTCGTCTTGAATCGTTATTAAGCCATCATGATAAGCCCCACTATCAGGCGCAAATCCGTTAGTCACTAATAAACCAACTGGTGAAACTTGACTACGTTTTACATCAAATCCCTCAGTTTCCATTTGTTCAACGACTTCATCGACCGTTGCTTTTGCCGTGTTGACTCTGACAGATTGATCAGGTGCTTCATTAATTGAAGCTAGTATATGCGTTGTTTTTTCTAATCCAACTTGTTTAATTAATTCGTTAACTAACCAAACTGGCGTACTACTCTCAATACTCAATCGTTCAATATCATCTTTAATTTCAGAAACAGGACGAATACCTTCACGTTCAATTGCATGCAAAACGCCTGTCACAAATTTACGCGTTCCAGCATGACCTTTTCGCTTCGCAATTTCAATTGATTCATTAAAAATAGCACGAGTTGGAATTTTATCCAGATAATGCATCTGATAAATAGCACTCAATAATAATTCTTGAACCCAATTATCCATTTTACTAGGATTTTTAACAAAGGGGGCTAACCAGTATTCTAAGGTAAGTCGTCTTTGAATAACACCATAGACTAATTGCGTTAATAAATGGGCATCACGAACTTCCATATGATTATTCTTAATCACTTGGTTCAATGCAATATTTGAATAAGTTCCTTGTTTAGCTACCCTTGTTAAAAGATCAACTGCTAAGAATCGGGGGGTTGTTTTTAAATCAGTTTTCATACATCAATCACCTGTTGTCCTTCTTTTATTCCTTGTCCACTACCGTTTAGATAATCAACAATGGTTTGTTTTGATTTACCATTTGGTTGGAGCGTATTAATTGCGACAACAGTCCCTTTGCCACAAGCTATTTTTAATGACTTCTTAGTGACTTCAACAACTTGTCCAACTGATAAATCAGTTTTCTCATCTAATACAGTCACATCCCAAATTTTAGTTCTTTTACCTTTAAAACTCGTATATGCGCCCGGAACTGGTCTTAAACTACGAATTTTCCAGTCAACTTCATTAGCTGTTTTCGAAAAATCGAGTGCTTCTTCTTCTGATTTAATAGTAGGAGAAAAAGAAACTTCATCTTCGTTTTGTGGTGTTGATTCACTTGTCCCATCAATTAATTTTGGTAATGTTTCAAGAAGAAGTTCCTTACCTAATAGACTCAACTTTTCAAACATCGAACCTGAATCATCATTATTTTCAATTTTGATTGCACGGCGACTAATGATATTCCCAGCATCCATTTTTTTAACCATATAAATAATCGTGATACCTGTTTCTTGCTCACCATTCATAATAGCATATTGAATTGGTGCACCACCACGATACTTAGGCAACAATGACCCATGCACATTAATGGCCCCAATTTTGGCAGCTTCTAACAATTTTGTTGGCAAAAATTGACCAAATGCTGCAGTTACCAAAAAGTCTGGTTCCATCGCAATCACTTTAGCCATCTCATCACTACCGCTTAATTTTTCTGGTTGTAAAACATCAATACCATGTTTAACTGCAACCTTTTTCACTGGTGATTGTGTTAATAATCGTTTGCGTCCAACCAGGCGATCTGGTTGGGTCATGACTGCTTTCACGTCATAGCCATTTTCAATTAAACTTTCTAAAATTGGTGCTGAAAATTCTGGTGTTCCCATAAATACGATTGATGTCATAATATTCTCCTTAATTTAAATAAAGTTCACTGGTTCAGAATCAATCGTTAATCTCAAGCCTTTTCGAACCTCAGCTTGAGATTTTGTCATTAATTCTCGTAATCGATCTTTTAAGTGATTTTCTGATTTATATTTAATGACAACTTGATAATAAAATCGGTTGTTAACTCGCATAATTGATTTTGGTGTTGGTCCAAGAATAATCGCTTGATCCGATAACACCGGCTTCAAAAATTGAACAGCTTCTATCATTTTTTTAGCCGCACCTGCTTCATCCGTGTAACTTGCGGTAAGTTGGATTGTATAATAATATGGCGGATAATTTTCCATATGACGAACGGACATTTCTTTTCTATAAAATGACTCATAATCATGATGTTTCGCATATTGAATAGCATAATGATCCGGATTAAACGTTTGAACAATAACTTGCCCTTTTTTTTCAGCTCGACCAGCTCGACCACTCACTTGTGTTAACAATTGAAAGGTTCGTTCACTTGATCTAAAGTCAGGTAAACTCAGTGCCGTATCTGCATTGAGCACCCCCACTAATGTCACATCAGGAAAATCTAGCCCTTTTGCAATCATTTGTGTGCCCAACAAAATATCCGCTTCTTTTGCACCAAATTTAGCTAGAATTTTTTCATGTGCTCCTTTTTTACGTGTCGTATCAACATCCATCCGTAAAATTCTAGCCTCAGGGTATAACGTTTTAAGCTCTTCTTCAACTTTTTGTGTCCCTGTCCCATAATACCTAATTTTTCGACTATGACAGTTAGGACAAACCTTAGGAATGCCTTCTTCATGGCCACAGTAATGACATTTCATCGTATGCGTATCCATATGCAACGTTAAGGATGTATCACAGTTAGGACAAGGTAAGACAAATCCACAATCACGACACATCACAAAAGATGAAAACCCACGTCTATTTAACATCAAGACAGTCTGTTCTTTTTTATCAAGTCGTTTAGTAATTTCATTTCTAAGAGGTTCTGAAAAATTACTTTCCCCTGTATTTTTCATTTCTTCTCTCATGTCAATTAACGTCACTTCAGGCATTGGTTGACCATTTATACGCTGTGGCAATTGTAACCACTCATAGACCCCTTTTTGAGCTCTAGCACGTGATTCGAGGGATGGCGTTGCACTCCCTAATATCACTGGGCAATGATGCCTCTGACTTCTCCAAAGAACAACATCTCTTGCATGATATCTTGGTGTTTCATCTTGTTTGTAACTTGATTCATGTTCTTCATCTACAATAATGACACCAATATTATCTAAAGGCGCAAAAACAGCTGAGCGCGCACCAACAACGACCTGCGCTTCTTTACGTTCAATTCTACGCCACTCATCATAACGTTCACCATCAGATAAACCACTATGAAGAACTGCAACTAAATTTCCAAAACGCGACTTAACTCGCTTTACCATTTGAGGGGTTAATGCAATTTCTGGAACAAGCATTAATGCCGTTTTACCAAGTTCAAGTGCTTTTGCAATTGTCTGTAAATAGACCTCTGTTTTACCACTTCCGGTAACACCCTGAAGTAAGAAGGTCTTATCAGTATCACTTTTAATAGCCTCATCAACCGCTTTAACTGCAACTTCTTGATCTGGTGTTAATTTTTGCATGTCAGTTGATTTAATAACAGTATCTTTATATGGATCTCGATATACTTCTGTTTCAACTTTTTGCAACCACCCATTTTTAGCACCAACCGTAATTGTCGAACTTGTTACACCTATTTGTTCAACGACCTGTTTCTGTGGAATCAGCTTATCTGCCATTTCAGTTAATGATTGAAGATAATTAATTAATAAATGTTGTTGCTTCGCATTTTTACGTAAGCCACTTTTAATATCTTCGTAGGCTTCAAAATTCATTTTGGGTTGAATTGATAATTGTTTTTTTACTTTAGCCTTATTACCAACTTCATAGACTATTTCAGCTTTTTCATTTTTAGTTAATTGTGACAATTTTTTTATGATTTCAGCATCCATATGTTCTGGATCAAATTCAATCGAATCCTGACCTTGAAATAATTCAGCCTGCAGTGTTTTATCAATTTCATCAATCAGGCGAATCCTTTTTTTATACGTAGCCCGCATGACGCTTGGTAATACTAGTTGTAAAGCAGTAATTCGAAATGAGAAGGTTTCATTAGCTATCCACTTAGATAGATCTAATAATTCGGTATTCACAACAGGTTTAAGATCAACGATTGATTGAATATCTTTTACATTACCATCAAACTCGTCATCATCAAGACTAATCACAAATCCTTGAACTAGCCGTTTACCATTTCCAAACGGCACAATAACACGCATTCCAATCTCAATCTCATCCGTTAACAATTCAGGGATTGAATACGTATAAGGTTGATCCGTTTGCATCGTAGGAACATCAACGATAATTTTTGCATATTGCATCATACCGAAGCCTCCTTTCATTAACCTATTTATTTCCTTAAATCACTTATAATAACCTCTAATAGGTCCTTAGCAATCTGGCTTTTACTAGTTTGTTTGATAAATTCATTTTCCATCTGTGGTCTAAGCAACGTTACTTCATTTTCATTACTGTTAAAACCAATGGCAGAATTTGAGACATCATTCAAAACTAATAAATCCAAATTTTTCTTTTCTAATTTTTCTTGTGCATTTACCAACCCATTTTGCGTTTCAGCAGCAAATCCAACTAGGTATTGCTTTTGCTTAATTTCACCCAAGTGTTTTAAAATATCTGGATTTTTTTCTAAGGTTAAAGTGAGTGTATCTGCAGACTTTTTAATTTTTTGATCCGCAACCGTTTGAACTCGATAATCTGAAACAGCCGCTGCCATAATTAAAATATTTTGTTTGTCGAATCGACTATTAATAGCTTCCGATAACGCTACTGCCGTTTTAACTCGAATTGTTTCAACCCCAACAGGATCAGGTAATTGGCTGACACCACTAATTAAAGTAACATTAGCCCCTAACTTTCGTGCTTCGATTGCAATTGCAAAACCCATTTTACCAGAAGAATCATTACCAATAAAACGAACTGGATCAATTCTTTCTTGTGTACCACCAGCCGTGACTAACACATTTTGACCTTTTAGTGGTTGAATTGAATCCTCAAAATTAGCATTAATAACGGACATAATTGTCGCTAATTCTGGAAAACGTCCTTTACCTGAATAGCCTTCTGCTAGAAATCCCGTTTCTGGTTCAATTATTTGCACATTATCTTGTTCTAATAATTTAAGATTGCGTTGCGTTGCAGGATTCATTAGCATATGCTCATTCATTGCAGGCACAACTACTTTAGTCGCTTCAGTTGCTAATATTGCAGTTGATACGAAATCATCCGCAATTCCATTAGCCATTTTAGCAATCATATTCGCCGTGGCTGGTGCAATAACCATCACATCTACCCAGTCTGCAAATTCAATATGAGCAACATGTTCAGACTCTTGTGTTGAAAATAAATCAGTCAATACTTTATTCTTGCTCAACGTTTTAAAACTCAATGGCGTCACAAATTCAGTTGCTGCATCTGTCATTGCAACTCGAACAGCTGCACCTTGTTTAATCAACGCTCGGACTAATTCCAAGCTTTTATATGCCGCGATGCCACCCGTTACAACAATCCCAATTTTTTTATTTTCAAGTGTCATTCTATATCGCTCCCATGACGAATTTAGTTTATTCTCTATTGTATCAATTTTCTATGAAATAAAATAGGAGTTAGGACAATTAGCTTGTCTTAACTCCTTTTCATTTAATTAAATTAACGAATATCTTCTTTTTCAACTGGATCAATAATTAAATCACCGGTAACGACTTCTTCCAAAGCACGTCCGACATTTTTAATTGATTTGTAATTAGAAAGCATTGGTAAGGCACCCGCATCCAATTCATGGGCACGTTTACTTGCTAACATAATTAATGAGTATCTTGAATCTACTTGTTTTAATAAGTCATCGACTGAAGGATATAAAATCATTTAAATACATCTCCTAATTGTTTTCTATAGTCAGGTAAAAAACGTTTAACACGCCAACGTTCAGCTTTAATAATCGTTTGGATTTTTTCAACGGCATCATTTATTTCATCATTAACAACCGCGTAATCATAATTTTGCATCATATCAATCTCGCCAATAGCTTTTAACATTCGCTTATCAATAGTTGCAGAGTCATCTGTTCCACGTCCCGTGATTCTTTGTCTTAATTCCATTAAATCAGGTGGCGTTAAGAAAATAAATAAACCGTCAGAAATTTTTTCTCGAACTTGCATAGCACCTTGTACTTCAATTTCAAGAAAAACATCTTGACCAGCGTCAAGCATCTTATTTACATATTTTAACGGTGTTCCATAGTAATTGTCAACATACTTGGCATATTCTAACATACCGCCCGTCGCAATTTCATTTTCAAATTCTTCTTTTGATACAAAATGATAATCAACACCATCAACTTCACCCTCTCGCATTTTACGAGTGGTCATCGAAATTGAATAAAGAAACTTATTGTCATCTTGATCAAAAATCGCTTTTCTTACGGTTCCTTTACCGACCCCTGATGGACCAGATAGTACGATCAACATTCCACGATTAGCCATTAATTTTGTAAACTCCTCTAAGATAAGTATTAATAAATAGTATGCACTTTTTATACCAATTATTCAAGCCTTTTATCCATTCGCTCTCCTTTTAAAATTTATTTTAAATTAATGCTTGCTTTACCGAACGTTTGTTCGTATAATAAAAATACAAACAGATGTTCGGGAGGAATTTTATTATGCAAAACAAACAACAAACGACAATTCAAACAATTGGTTCAACATTACAATACTCATATCACAAAATTTTTGATTTAGATGACTTTATTCTAAAACCACAAATGCCCCAATTTCAATTAAAGCTCTTTACTGAACAGAGTTTAAAATCCAAAAAAACAATTATTCTACAACTAAATCCAACTGGATTTCAAAAAGAGTTTCAAGAACTTCGTGGTACTTTGCATAGGCACTCTACTTCCAAACAATTACTATTTAAAACACAATATACTAACGTCACTTACCTACTTAATAATAACCAACTTCGTTATATTGCTTTGCTTGACTCCATATAAAAATGGTCACTTTCTATCAACTAGAAAATGGCCATTTTTTTATTTACGCTTAATTGTTGTTGGATCAATTTTCCGTTGAATAAACGCTAAAATCGCATCAGCAATAACAGCCATTAAAGCCGTTGGCAATGCCCCAGCTAAAATAATAGCAGCACCATCAGTTGCATTTGTTCCTCGGATAATAATATCTCCAAGTCCACCTGCACCAATAAATGAGCCAATTGCAGTGATACCAATTGCAACCACTAGAGCATTCCTGACCCCAGCCATAATTACCGACAAGGATAATGGCAATTCAATCATATAGAGAATTTGAAATCTTGTCATTCCCATTCCCTTACCAGAATCAAGAACCCCAGGATCAACATTAATCATCCCTGAATAAGTATTTTTCAAAATAGGTAAAAGAGAATAAAGTGCCACAGTTACAATAACCGTATTAACACCCAAACCTAGTCCTAACATAATGATAGACAACATCGCTAAAGAAGGAACCGTTTGAATAACATTAGCGGCACCAATAACCACATCACTCAATCCATGGCGTTTTGAGATAAAAATACCGACTGGAATACCAATAATTGCGGCGATTAAAACACCATAAATTGAAATTAAGAAATGTCGTGTAAATTCTTGTAAAACATATAACCCATTATTTCCAAAATAAGACATTAACTGATTAAAAGTATTCATCATTAATCACCCGCCTTTTCAAAATAATGATGCTTCTCTAAAAATTGTTTTGCAACCACTGATGGTTCATAAAAATCATTATCCACCTTATAGTTCAACGATTGCATCGTTGATAAATTAATTTTATTGGTGAGTCGACTAATAAGAGGTGTTAACTCAGGATGTTCCTTCAAAATAGAATCATTTGCGACAAGACTTGCCGTATATGGTGGGAAGAATTGACGATCATCCTTCAAAATTTTCAAATTATAACTTTTAATTCGACCATCCGTTGAATAACCAAGTACAACATCCATTTTTCCTTTTGCAAGTGCACTATACACTAACCCAATTTGCATTGGATAGATATTACCAAACTTTATATTATACTCTTTTTGGAAACCATCATAGCCATCACCAACACGACTAATCCAGTTAGCATCAACACCAACTGTTAATTTGGATTCAATTTTTTTCAAATCAGATACAGTTTTTAAGTGGTACTTTTTAGCTGTTTCTTGCGTAACCATGAATGCATAAGTATCTGCAAATCCTAAAGTATCAAACCATTTCATTTGGAACCTATTTTGAAACCCATCTTTAACTATTTTATTAGCTTTGACGGTATCTTTTTCTACCGGTTTATTTAATACAGCGCTCAAATCAGTTCCCGTATATCTAGCAGATGAAATATCTGCATCACCATTTTTAAGTGCATTAAAACTTAACGTACCCGAACCTAAGTTATTAATCAATTCAACTTTATTATCTGATTCATGTTCAATTAATTGTTGTAACATTGACCCAATAATTTGAGATTCTGTCGTTGATTGCGCAACAATTTTAATCGTTGACTTAGATCCACCTGTTAACCCAGGAAAGCCACAACTTGATAAGCTCACACCAACAAACAGGAGGCCTAAACTAACAAGCATTTTTTTCATCGTTATTTTCATGTTAAAGCCCTCCTTAATTTCTTGTTGTTTTTGGTGCTACCTTTTTTTCAACTTGTCCAAGTATAAAATCAACTAGCAATGCTAATAATATAACTGGAATTGTCCCACCCAGAATTAATTTTGGTTGGTATAAGTTTAAGCCATTAAAAATCATATCCCCTAAACCACCAGCACCTATATATGAAGCCAACGTTGCCCAAGCAATTACGTACGTTGCAGCTAGTCGAATCCCAGACATAATAACTTGAGAAGCCATAACTAGTTCAACTTGCATAATTGATTGTAAGTTTGTCATCCCCATACCTTTAGCAGCATCTTTTAACACTGGGTCAACATCGTTAATACCAATATATGTATTTCTTAAAATTGGCAACAATGAATAAACAAATAACGCAATAATAGCTGGAAATTTTCCAATACCAAATAATGGAATCATCATAGCTAATAAAGCCAAGGCTGGAATTGTTTGTAGCATACTGGCAATTGCAATGACAATCGTTGCCGTCTTAGGTAATCTCGTTAGTAAGACTCCTAAAGGAACGGCTATGATAACTCCGAGAAATAGCGCCATTCCAGATATTTCAATATGTTCCCATAGTTTCGAGACAATCATCGCCCCATATTCTTGTAAAAATGAAGTCATCCTTAACCCTCCTTCGTTGAGCTTGGGTTAGTTCCGTCTATATTTGTATCTGTCACTTCTGGTTTTGTTTCAACTGTTTCTTCATGAGATAAACTATTTTCATCACCCCAAAGTGCATCGTAAACGATATCAACTAAGGTTGCACGGGTAACAATCCCAACTAAAATACCTTCTTTATTAATAACTGGCACATTTTTAAAGCCACGTTTTAAAATACGTTCAACGGTATCACGAACTAATGAATCTTCTTTAACATAGAAAATATCCTTGTTCATAATATCGCTGACACTACTTGACGTATTAAAGTTATAATCTAAACTTTCAATATCAATATAACCTTTCAAAATACCTGCATCATCAGTCACTAATAACGTATCAACTCGACGATCATGCATTAAACGAATAGCCGTTACTAATGATTTACCTGGTGTGATAGAAACTGGACTAGCTAGCATCACTTGCCCAACAGTTGTAATACTTGGACGTGCCTGAATTAATCGATCTTGACCAATCAAATTTTCCACAAATTTATTAGCTGGTTTTTTCAAAATATTGTCCGGTGTATCTACTTGGACAATTTTGCCTTCAGACATAACGACGATACGTGTTGCTAATTTCAAAGCTTCATCCATATCATGCGTTACAAAAATAAATGTCTTACCTAAACGTTCCTGTAAATCCTTAACTAAATCTTGCAAAGCTTCCCTAGTAATAGGATCTAATGCACCAAAAGGTTCATCCATTAAAATGATATCTTGATCTGCTGCCAAAGCTCGAACAACACCAATTCTTTGTTGTTGCCCCCCAGAAAGTTCAGATGGATAACGATCTAAATAGGATTCTGGTAATTCAACTAACGCGATCATCTCTTTAGCACGTTCATTTCTTTTTTCTTCAGGCCATTTTAATAATTTTGGTACTAAAACAATATTTTCCCGAATTGTCATATGTGGCATTAATCCAATATTTTGAATCACATATCCAATTTGACGACGTAGTTTAACGGGGTCCATTTTTGCGATGTCTTTACCATCAATCGTAATTGTTCCTTCTGTTTGTGTCAGCATTCGATTAATCATTCTCATGGTCGTTGTTTTACCAGAACCAGACGTTCCAATAAAACAAATAAATTCACCATCTTGAACCTCTAAATTAAAGTTATCTACGGCTTTATTGCCTTTATAGATTTTTGATATATTGTCAAACTTAAGCATATTAGCACTCTCCTTTTTTATAAATAACCAATCAGTTATTTATAAAGTTATCTTGGTTCTAATTATTTTTTTGAGCCATATCCAATAACTCTTCAGCATGTTTAACAGTCAACGGGGTAATTTCAGACCCAGCTAGCATTCTTGCAATTTCTTGAATACGTTCTTTCTTTGATAACAATTTAATTGCTGTTTCTGTGCGCTTGCCAATGACCTTTTTAGATATAAAATACTGATGTTCACTAATTGCCGCAACTTGTGGTAAATGAGTAATACATAATACCTGTGAATTTTGGGCGATTTGATTGATTTTTTCTGCAATTGCTTGCGCGACACGGCCACTAACACCCGTATCAACTTCATCAAATATAATACTTGTGACACCCTGCATTTTAGAAAAAATCGTCTTTAGCGCCAACATCATTCGAGATAACTCACCACCAGAAGCAATCTTAACCAAAGGACCCATTGCTTCCCCGACATTAGTTTGTATATAAAATTCAACTTTATCTTGTCCAGTACCATTTAATTGACTGAGTAATCCAAATCTAACTTCAAAAATAGCCTTATCCATATATAACTCACTTAATTGTTTATGCACTTCTGTTTGTAAAATAAGCGCCGCTTTTTTTCGTGCTTCAGTCAGCTGATCAGCCAATTTTTGTGTTGCTTTTTTTGCTAGATTAACTTGGGTATCCAAATCATCCGCATTTCCTTCAGTTGCTTCCATCTCGGCTAATTCATCTGAGATCTTATTTAAATAGGATAATATTTTTTCAACTGAATCACCATACTTATGCTTCAACTGACCAATTAGTTCAAGTCTACTTCCAATTTCGTTCAACCTTTGCTCGTCCCATTCCAAAGCATCCAACTGACGCAATAAATCACTAGAAGCATCCTGCAACATATAGTATGCAGACGATAAACGTTCTGTTAACTCTTTGTATTCAACATCTAAATTATCAATTTTTTGCATATTAGACATTGCTATGCCAACTCGATCGACTGTATTTTCGTCATCACCTGCTAATGCTTGATAACTAGCATCTAAAGATTGATTAATCGTTTGAAAATTTTCCAAACGTTCTTTTTCAGCATTTAATATGTCTTCTTCATTTGCAATTAAATCAGCACTTTCAATTTCATCTTTTTGAAAATGTAACATATCTAAACGCTGTGCCCATTCGTTCTGATTCGTTCGTCGTTTAGTTTGCAGTTTATTTAAGTTTTGATATTGTTCAAACGCTTCTTGATAATCTGCCTTCAGCGATTGAATATCATTTTGAATATATTCATCTAACATGCCTAAATGTTTATCCTGTTGCATCAACTCTTGATGTTCATTCTGTCCATGAATATCCACTAACGTTTCACCAATTAATTTTAACGTACTGGTATTAACTAACATGCCATTTATCCGGCAAATATTTTTACCAGATCTATGTATTTCACGTTGTAAAATAACAGAATTATCCTCATGTCCAATGCCTAATTGATCTAATTTTGTTAACGTATTTGAAGGTTCTACTGGAACAAATAAACCCTGTAACACCATTTTTTTAGCGTCTTTTCTAATAAATTCTTGGGACCCTCTACCACCTGACAAAAGACCCAAAGCATCAATGATAATTGATTTACCAGCACCAGTTTCACCAGTTAAAACTGTCATATTAGCCATGAAATCGATATTCAAAGAATCGATAATGGCAAAATCTTTAATTGTCAATTCTTGTAACATGTTTTCACTCCTTTAAAAGAAAAGAATCTGAAACAAAATGTCACAGATTCGTCTTTATTTATTCAGTTACAATTTCATTTAAAATCTTACTTAACTTTAACGCGTCTTTATTTGAATGACAAATAATTAAGGCTGAGCCATCTCCACCTAAAGTACCAAAAACAAATGAATAATTCATTTGTTCAATCAATGAGACAATTGCCGGGCCACTTCCCGGCGTTACTTTAACAAGACACATTTCATTTTGAACACTCGTTGAAATAAAAGCATCTTTCAATGTCTTCGTTAATTTTTTTTCTGTATTTAACTGTTTTTGAACGGGTAGATTATAACTATAACTCCCATCAGCCGACGGAACCTTAACTAATTGCATTTCTTTAATATCTCTAGAAATCGTTGCCTGTGTGACCGTAATCCCTTGTTTTCCCAATAGAGTCACAAAGTCTTCTTGCTTATCAATATTATTATTTTTCAATAATTCGCGGACATAACGTTGACGTTCTTGCTTTTTCATTAAAGTTCCCCCTAACCTCAAACCCATTACTTAATACAGTTAGTATAACGTAATACTAGCGATGGTTAAAGAAATTCACTTTAAAGACTATTTAACAGCGTTCAAATCACTATATGCAACGGCCAACGTCTTATCGACGCTAACTTTATCTGCAATTTTACCAAGTTCATCTGTTGCTGACTTTAAATGGATTAAAAATTCAATATTACCTTCGCCACCTTTAATTGGTGAGTAACTTAAATCTGCAACATCAAATCCATTGGCAATAGAAAATTGGACAATATCTTCAAGAACTTGACGATGAATTTTCTCATCTCGCACAATACCATGTTTCCCAACATTTTCTTTACCAGCTTCAAATTGAGGCTTAATTAACGCCACAACATCCCCATTTTCAGTAATTATCTTTTTCAAAGCAGGCAAAATTAAATGTAACGAAATAAACGAGACATCAATCGTTGCAAAATTAGGTTGTCCTGATTCAAAGTCTTCTTTTTTACTATATCTGAAGTTAGTATTTTCCATGACGATAACTCTTGGATCTTGTCGTAATTTCCATACTAACTGGTTGGTACCGACATCTAACGCATAACTTAATTTGGCACCATTTTGTAAAGCGACATCCGTAAATCCACCTGTTGATGATCCAATGTCTAAAACCGTTTTATCTGTCACAGTTGCATCAAACACTTTAAGGGCTTTTTCTAATTTCAAGCCACCACGACTGACATAAGGCAATTTTTTACCTTTAAAATGAAGTTCAGTTTCTTCAGAAATTTTAACACCTGGTTTATCCAAGCGTTCTTCATTTTCACCTAATATTTCACCGGCCATAACTGCCCGTTTAGCTTGTTCCCGAGTTTCAAATAATCCTTGTTTAACCAATAAAACATCAATGCGCTCTTTTTTCATAGTAACTCCTAATTTTTAAATTTAAAGTAATGCAACAATTCTTCTAAATATCCAGTTTCTAAACCCGTTTGTTTAAGCGATTGAACAGTCGCTTTGGCTTGGTTAATCACTTTTTCAAGTGTGTCATAGGCCCCGTTTAACCCCATCAATCCAGGATATGTATTTTTATTTTCTTGACTGTCTTTATGAACAGCCTTACCCATTTCTTTAGAAGTCCCGACCACATCCATAATATCATCATAAATTTGAAAAGCTAATCCAAAATGACGCCCATATTGAATGAGTAATGTTTGTTGATCAGTCGTCGCTTTTCCAAGTATACCACCCGCATAAACCGCAAATTCAATCAAATCACCCGTTTTACGTTTATGAACTTGTTTTAACTGAGCAAGCGATAATGCTTTTTGTTCCCCTTCAATGTCAGCAACTTGCCCACCAACCATACCTTCAGGACCAGCCAATCTAGCCAATTGACTCACAAATAACATTTTTTGTGAGTCGGTTAAATTAACCTGACTAAGCCACTCAAAAGCTAGCGTATTTAAGGCATCTCCTGCCAAAATTGCTATACTCTCACCAAAAATAATATGATTAGTGGCTTTACCGCGCCTTAAATTATCATTATCCATTGCTGGTAAATCATCATGAATTAAGGAATACGTATGAATTAATTCTAAAGCGCCTGCAACAGAATAAACTGAGTCATCAATGTCACGATCTAACATCTGACAAATCACAAAAATAAGTAACGGACGCATTCGTTTACCGCCAGCTTCAACTGAGTAAATCATTGCTTTTTTTAAATTTTTTTCAGTATCTAATTCTTGTAATCTATCCAGTAATTTATAATTAAATTCTGGCAAAATACTATCTGAAAAAGTAGCTAAACTAATCATTTTCGACGCCTTGCTCAAAAGGAACTTCTTCACCGGAATCGTTCATCACACTAGTTAATGTTTTTTCAGCATCTTCTAATGTCTTTTGTAATTTTGAACTTAGTTTAACCCCATTCTGAAATTGTGTTAATGCTTTTTCTAAAGGCACATCCCCTTGCTCAAGTTCTGTCACAATTTTTTCAAGTTCTACTAGGTTATCTTCAAATGTTGCCTTTTTTTCAGCCATTTTATTGTTCCTCTTTTTCTATTTTTTTAATTTGCGCATGCACTTGACCATCCGTAAGATGTAACACAACATTATCATCCACACTCACTGAATCAACACTCTTAATAATTTTATTTTCCATTGATACATAACTGTACCCTCGACCCATAATTTTCAAGGGACTTAATAAATCAAGCGCATTAATTTTTTCGCCAACCTGTTGTTTCTTTGTTTCAAGTAAATAGGTCATTATTTGACGTAACTGCTTATCTTGTTGTTGCACCTGATCCTGTAACCGACCCATCAATTGTTGTGGGTTTTGATAACCTAACTGATTACGAGCTTGTTCAAATTGTTGTTTCTTAGTCATAATCGTTTGTTTCATAATTTGCATTAAACGTTGTGTTAGGTTATCTAAATTTTGCAGATAACCCTCATACAGCCGATTAGGTTGTTGAAAAACATATGATTGTCGAATTTTATTTAGTTGTTGCCGTCTTAAATTCAATAGATTTTGTGTTACTTGTAGTAATCTAACTTTTAATTGATTAATTTTAATCAATTCTTCAGCATAGACAGGCACGGCTAATTCTGCTGCCGCTGTCGGTGTTGCTGCTCGAACATCAGCAACTAAATCGGCAATCGTTGTATCCGTTTCATGTCCAACTGATGAAATAATTGGAATCTGACTAGCAGCAATTTCTCTTGCAACAGATTCTTCATTAAATGGCCACAAATCTTCAATTGAGCCACCGCCTCGACCCATAATAATGGTATCAAAATGACCTAATTCATTAATTTGTTTTAAGCGTCTAATTAAATCACTGGCCGCTTTGTCTCCCTGAACAATAGCAGGAAATAAAACGAGTTGAGCAATTGGATACCGTCTTTTAACAGTTGTCATAATATCTTTAATGACAGCCCCCGAAGGACTAGTAATCACGGCTATTCGCTTAGGATATTTAACTAACGCCTTTTTCGGTGCTGAAAATAATCCCTCAGCTTGTAACTTATTTTTTAGTTGTTCATAAGCTTGGTACAATGCACCCACACCATCAGGTTCCATGCGCTCAATATAAATTTGATAATTGCCAGTTGCTTCATATAAAGAGACACGACCCATAACTAACACTTTCATCCCATCTTCTGGTTGAAATTTTATCTTGTCAAAAGATGACCGAAACATAATCGCACTAATCTTAGCGTGGTCATCTTTTAAACTAAAATATTGGTGAGCATTAGGTCGTGGTCTTAAGTTAGAAATTTCACCAGTTAAATAAACGGTCCCAAGATAAGGATCGGCATCAAATTTTTTCTTCAGATATGTAGTTAGTGACGTGACCGATAAATAATTATCTTTATTCAATTCCAACACTCCGTTTTGTTAATTCAATTGTTTGTTCCATCAACATTGCGATTGTCATGGGACCAACACCTTTGGGTACTGGCGTTAAATAGCCCGCAACTTCTGCAACATTCTTATCAACATCTCCTGTTAGCTTGCCACTGTCTAAGCGGTTCATACCAACATCAATGACAACTGCAGCTTGTTTCACATCTGCCTTTTTGATAAAGTTCGCCTGACCAATTGCAACAACCAATATATCAGCCTGTTTCGTTATCTCTGATAAATTTTTCGTATGGCTATGGGTCACCGTTACTGTCGCATTCGCATTTAAAAGTAATGCTGCCATCGGTTTACCCACAATATTACTGCGACCAACAATGACCGCATTTTTACCATCTAAATCAATATTGTATGCTGCAAACATTCGCATAATCCCCATTGGCGTACATGGAATCGCCAACGGATCATTCATCACTAATCGTCCAATATTAACCGGATGAAATCCATCAACATCTTTTTCTGGTTTAATCGATTCTGTTATTTTTTTCTCATTAATTTGTTTTGGTAACGGTAATTGAACCAATATACCATGAATATCTGAATTCTCATTATACTTAGTAATAAGAGCCAATAACTCATTTTCAGAAACTGATTCAGGCAATCTTGTGACAATTGACTTAATCCCAATTTTCTCCGCAATTCGATGCTTATTTTTAACATAAATTTGACTTGCTTGATTTTCTCCAACAACAATAACAACTAATGCAGGAAAAATATTTTTCTTTGCCAAGTCTTCAATTTCTAATTTTAAATGATCAGTCGTTATTTGTGCTAATTTTTTACCATCAATCATTTCAACCATATTGGCACCTCTATTCCGCGTTTACTTCTTACATTTTATCATATTTCCAGTATTAATTTCTAAAAAAAAAGTGTCGCAAAAAACTGCAACACTTTCTAATACCGATTATTCATTTGTTTTTTCAGTTTCAATTGGCATTTTTTCAACAACTGGATCTAACACGCCATTAATGAATTTTCTTGATTCATCATCACTAAATTCTTTAGCAATTTCTAATGCTTCATTCAATGCAACCTTAGCAGGAACATCATCAACATCATTCATTTCATAAATAGCTAATCTTAAAATAATTAAATCTGTGTTGTTTAAACGTGATAATTTCCAACGCGATGTTAAATTTTCTTCGATAATAGTATCTAATTCTGATTGTTTATCACTAACACCTGAAACCAATGCTTCTAAATAAGGTGGAATGACAGCTGACTCTTCATCAGGAACCTCTAATAATTCACGGTAAATTGCTTCTCTATCTGCATCTGGATTAGACTTCAACGCAAATAATGCTTGAAATGCCTTCTCACGAATAGCATGTCTAGTTAATATTACACTCACTAATTTTCACCATCTTTTTCTGAAAATAAATCATCCGTATCCATTTTATTGGCTTCCTTTTCAGGAATGACCCCTTCAACATGGACATTTACTTCAATAATTTCTAAACCTGTCATAAATAACAATTGTTGTTTAATTTTTTCTTGCATCATCAATGCCACTTTAGGTACAGATACACCATAATCAAGGTAAACATAAACGTCAATATTTACTTGGTCATCAGTTAAATCCAACTTAACACCTTTACCGAGGGCTTTTTTACGACCAAATAATTCAGTTAAATTTTTGGCAATTGTCCCACGCATTGAATAAACGCCATCAATTTGATTAGCAGCAATTCCGACAATAATTTCAATAACTTCAGGTGCAATCTTAATATCACCTAAAGAAGGTTCTGTACTTTTTAATACAATATTTGTTTCTTCAGCCATAAGCTTTTACCTCCGTTGATTTATTGTGCTCTGGAAATATATGTGCCATCTTGCGTATTAATAATTAACATCTCATCTTCATTAACAAAAAATGGTACTTGAACAACCAATCCCGTTTCCAAAACAGCAGGCTTTGTCCCACCTGATTGTGTATTCCCTTTAATACCCGCTTCAGTAGATGCTACTTTTAATTCCACTGTGTTAGGAACGTCAACACCAATTGTTTCTGTTCCAAACATAATAACATTAACAATTAAATTTTCTTTCAAATAGTTTAATTGTTCATGCACGCGTTCTTCAGGTAATTCCAATTGTTCATATGTATCCATATCCATGAACACATAGTTATTACCATCAGCATAAAGATATTGCATTTTTTTATTATCAATTTGTGCTTTTTGAACTTTTTCACCAGCACGGAATGTTTTTTCTTGAGCAGCACCTGTACGAAGGTTCTTTAGTTTTGAACGAACAAAAGCTGACCCTTTACCTGGTTTAACATGTTGAAATTCAACAACACGCCATAAATCTCCATCGACCTCAATTGTAACACCATTTTTAAATTCATTAACGGACATCATAATACAAATTCCTCCTACTATCTCGTGTATCTCATAGTTCTAATAATAGCAATAATGAACCTACAAAAGCAAGTTAAAGTCTATATTATCATTAATTTTTTAGAAGAATCCGTTAACATTTGAAAACCAGTTTCAACAACTAAAATATCGTCTTCAATTCGAACGCCACCCATTTTTGGTACATAGATTCCAGGCTCAATTGTAATAACATCCCCCACCTCTAAAACACCATTTAAATCATCAAGTCTAAAATTTGGTAATTCGTGAATGGATAGTCCAATTCCATGATTGAAATAGGCGCCATATCCCGCTTCATCGATCATTTGATTTGCAACTCTAGCTAATTCACTCAATTTTAATCCTGGCTTAATCAGTGAAATAACATGTTCTTGTGTCCTTAAAACGACATCGTAAATTTTTTTCAGTTCATCGCTTATTGACCCAACAACAATAGTCCGCGTTACATCAAAAGTATACTCTTCATAATAATAGCCGAAATCTATCGTGATTAAGTCTTGATTTTGAATCTTTCGATTCGAAACTGTTGCATGAGGCCAGGTTGAATGAACACCACTGGCCACAATTGTTTCAAATGATTCATTTGTAGCACCCAAGTCCTTTATATACGCATCTAAACAGTCAGCGATTTCAATTTCTGTTTGGCCAACTTCAATTGTTTTCACAATATAATTAAAAGCCGCGTCAGCTAATTTGCCTGCTTTAATTAATTTAGCCTGTTCGCCACTATCTTTACTACGTCGTAATTCTTCAATTATGTTCGTAAATGGCACTAAATCACTAGTAAGTTCTTCATCTAATTGATCGTATTCTAAAAATGATAGCGACGATTCAAATCCCATAACGGTAAGTCCATTTTCTTTAATTACATCAGCTACCGCACCAAGATAATTTCATGTAAATATAATTTCTAGTTTTCTGTCATGATTTTCTAGTGCCAATTCATACCTTAAGTCAGTTATTAAAAATTGTTGTGAGTCCGTAATTAATAAGACGCCATCACCTTCAAAATTGCTTAGATAGCCCATATTTGTTGCGTCGGTCACTAAAAATGCATCAATTGAAATATTTTCAAAATTTGACCGTAATCGTTCAATTCTATCCATATTCATTTGAACTCTCCTTTTTAGGTACAAAAAAAGGAAGTCTCTATCATAAATGACGAGATTTCCTTTAAAATGTTGCTATTCAGCTACAGGGTATACAGAGACTTGTTTCTTATCGCGGCCTTTACGTTCAAAACGAACGATACCATCGACTTTAGCAAACAAAGTATCATCTCCACCTTTACCAACGTTAACACCAGGATAAATACGTGTTCCACGTTGACGATAAAGAATTGAACCACCTGTTACTTCTTGTCCGTCAGCTCTTTTAGAACCTAAACGTCTACCGACAGAGTCACGACCATTAGAAGTAGAACCCCCACCTTTTTTATGTGAGAAAAATTGTAAATCCATATTCATTAACATAATCAATGCACCTCCTTGTTATAGTTTATTATTTAAGTGTTAATTTAATGTAATCTTGATAGTTTTGCTCAATTGACTGTAGTCCTAAGACTAAACTTTCTAAAAATAATTGTCCTGTAGAATTAACTATTTCAGATTCTAATAATTTAACTTTCATTAAACCACCATTTTCTTCATCCATTAAAACCTCAGGATTCATTTTAGCGAGCTCAGTTAAGCTGTTAATCGTATTAATAGTTAACACCGAAACCGCAGCACACACAATATCTTGACCATATTCACCAGAATCAGCATGCCCTGTTATTTCAAACGCATCGATGATTTTGGCATCTCTCCGAGAAATAACTGCACGTATCATACTAGTAACCTACTTTCAAATTTATGCGTTGATAGCATCGATAACAACCTTAGTATATGGTTGACGATGACCTTGTTTTGTATGAGAATGTTTTTTAGCTTTGTATTTGAAAGTAACAACTTTCTTTTCGCGGCCTTGTTTTTCAACAGTCCCAGTTACAGTAGCACCTTTAACAAAAGGAGCACCAATAACGGTTTTTTCGCCACCAACTAAAACAATTTCATCAAATGTAACTTTTTCACCAGCTTCTGCTGATAATTTTTCAATGTAAATAGCTTCTCCGGCTTCAACTTTAAGTTGTTTGCCACCTGTTTTAATAATTGCGTACATGTGTATTACACCTCCTTATAGATTACTTAGACTCGCCGTAATTTAGTGGTCAGATTAAGCTAATCCGACGCTTAAAAACTTAAAACGTGCGGTTGCAGTTGTGGTGTTCACAAATACAACGTTATTATAATATCAAATGTAACTTCTTAAGTCAACGTTATCCATCATTTTCAACAAAAAAATGTGTCAAATTAATACCATGCGTTGTATCGACACCAGTAATTTCTTTTAAAACCCTAGCAACATAATGTGGTGTATAAATCATGCCATCCTGTAACCACCGTTTAATAAAACCTAAATGTGCCGATACAACATACGATACTTGTAGTTCATTAGGTATCTTAGACGCTTCAAAATCGCCTGCTAAACGTTCTCTAAAATTATTCAAGTAAACAACCAGTCGATCGTAAACTTTATCAGAGAATGCAACATCTTCTTGACTATTAAAAAGAACACCAAACATCATTGATTCATCTTGTAAATAATTAAATACTCTATCTAAACAACAAACTTCTACTGGATTTGAATAAACATATTTTTTATCTGGCGTTTGTTTTGCTAAAATCATAATATTGTCAAAAAAATCATCTAAAATTTCATCCATTGCCCGATCAATAAAATCTTGTTTATCATGATAATGTAAATAAAATGTTCCTCGAGTCACATTTGCTTCTTGGGTAATTTTTTGAACACTAATATTTTCAACTTTATAATGTTGCATGAGCACAACTAATGATTTTTTTAAATTTTGCCTCGTTCTCTTTACCCTTGGGTCACTAGAATCAACCATTTCTAACCTCTTTATTATATTTAATAGACTTTATCTTTATTTATGTATATTATTTCATTAGTATAGTACATTTTAACAGTATAGTACATTTTAACAAAATATTCATTCATATTTAATATAATTTAAAGAGTTTTCCCAAATTTGATTGACAAGTACTAACATTTTATCATATAATATTTGTTGTTATGACTCGGTAGCTCAGCTGGATAGAGCATCCGCCTTCTAAGCGGACGGTCGTGAGTTCGAATCTCACCCGAGTCATGGATAGTCATATAAGAACGATTTTAAAAAACAGGAATGCCTTTAAACGGGCATTCCTGTTTTTTTATTTGTCTGAAAAAGGACTAAAAAACATAAGATGGTAAAAACATTTTGCGCTTTTTTTGTGCTTAACTATTATGGCATAATTTATTATTTTTTCTTTTCTATCACATCTTTTACAGTCAGCATCAAATCAGCCAATATTCTGGTAATTAAGCCTACAATTAGATTATTTATAATTTTTTGAAAAGCATTTTTTTCACATTTATGATATAATTCTTGCCGTTCACTTTGAACTAAAAAAACTCTGGAGGGGTTAACATGACCACATTTCTAACACTATTATTTTTAATTTCATTTGGTTTTATCATCTATTACGTTATTAAAAGATTTCTAACAAAAAAGAAAGATATTGATACATATACTAAAATCAAGAACCGTGTTTGGTACGCTGTCATTATATTTATAATTTCATTTGTGGCAATAGGCATAACCAGTGGCTCTGATTCTACTCAATCTAAGGCCACTGCTCGTACAATCGTTAAAAAAGTTGGGACTGCCGATAAGAAAAAAGCAGAATCTAAATATGAATCGATTAAGACAGAAGTTTCTTCAAAAAAATCTGAAGCTAAATTACTAACTGTTAAATTAGATAAAAAAGAATCTGAAGCCAAAACTGAAAGTAAGAAAAAAGAAAGTGAAGCTAAAGTTAAATCTGAATCTGAAAGCAAGAAAAAATTAGCAAATGAAAAAGCCCAATCTGAAAGTATTCAAAAAATTAATAAGCAAAAAGTTGTAGCTGCGTCTAAAACTGAAAGTTCTCAAAAAGTAAAAGCTGCAGTCCCTAGAACCCGTACTACAAATTCAGTATCCCATAAACAACAAACGAGACCACAACAAAAATCAGCCACTCCTACTCACACTGATGCCAACAAGGTTACTACTGGTGGAGAAACTATTATTGGTAACATTAATTCTAAAATTTACCATGTTCCAGGCCAAGCTGGCTATCATATGAATTCAGCCAATGCGATAACATTCCATAGTGAGCAAGACGCACAAAATGCTGGATACAGAAAGGCAAAAAGATAATGAAAATTAATAAACACTTATTAACAAGTACCCTAATTTTATCAGTCATTTTTCTAGGCATCAGTCATACTCCCGTTGCTTTAGCAAAAACAGGAGATCATATTACATACGATTATACTGATAAAAAACAAGCTCAAAAAATTAATAAAAAAACTGATAAAGAACAAGAAAAATTAGATAACCTTAACCAAGAAATTAAAGATTTAAAAGCTAAGTTAGCTAAGTATGATGAAAAATCAAAAAAGAAAATACCCGCCACCAAAATAATACATAAGAAATCTAAAACCCCAACCCTTTCATCTTTAAAATATAATGGCACAAATGAAATCCAAGTTAATAACAACAAGCCTAATTTCAGTAAAAATACCTTATCTACTAGTAAAGGAACATGGGAATCATATAGTCATTTAGATCACCTAAATCGTGCTGGTGTCGCCAACGTAATGTTAAATAAGTCATTAATGCCGACTGCAAAACGTACGGGCTTGACTTGGGACCCTACTGGTTGGAACAATAAACGAATTAGTAGTGGTTGGTTATATAATCGTAGTCATTTAATTGGTTATCAGCTAAGTGGCCAAAATAACAATCCCAAGAATTTAATTACTGGTACTCGGGAACTTAATGCACCAGAAATGCTCGCTCATGAAATGGATATAGCGACTTATCTTAAAGAACATCCTAATAACTATATTAGATATCGTGTGACGCCTATCTTTAAAGGAAATGAGCTTCTTGCTCGAGGTGTGCAAATGGAAGCACAATCCATCGGCAGCTCTACTATTAAATTTAATACTTATATTTTTAATGTAGAAGCTGGTGTCACCCTTAATTACAACGACGGCACTAGTAAACTAAAATAAATGAAACGGTCTAATCCCTTATTCTCTTAGGAATTAGACCGTTTTTAAGTACCCATTTGAACACAAAAAGTGCGCCATATTCATTAGATTTTATGTCTAACACTTATGGTACACTTTAAATTATCGCCTATTTGTTATTGATAATGATTGCTTGATAAGGTTGCAAGTTGTACATTCCTTGACTAATTTTAACATCAACAGCAATATTTGAACATAGTATTAATGCTGGATTCAATAACTCAATTTTTTGCTTATCATTTGATAAATTAACTAAAATAATAAGTTCCTGACCAGCCATCACACGTTTATACCCAATAACATCATCAGGTATTCCCATTATTTGCTGTAATTCACCAGAGATAATCGTTTCATGAAATTTAGGATCATTACGTAAAGTTGCAAGCTTACGATAGTATGATAATACTGATTCTTCATCATTTTCTTCGTCAGCGACATTGATACCCTTACGATCATTACCCATTTCCACCCATGGTTCTGTATTTGAAAAGCCTGCATATTCATCAGAATTCCATTGCATGGGTGTCCGTGCGTTATCACGAGATTTCTCGTTAACCAGTTCCATAGCTTCGGTTTCAGAATACCCCTCTTTTAATGCCATCTGATAATTATTAACAGTTGACACATCTTTAAATTCATCAATAGAATCACGGTGCATATTCTTCATACCAATTTCTTGACCTTGATAGATAAACGGAACCCCAGGTAAGAAATAGTACATCGTTGCTAAAGCTTTTGCAGCTGTTGGTGTTTGATCTTCTTTGTTAACAATTAATTTAGAAATTGTTCTAGGTTGATCATGATTTTCCAACACATTAGCACTAATCCCATGTGCATTTGTAATTGATTTTTGACTATCAAAAATAATTTTTTTCAAATCAGAAATAGTCCAATTTGAGCGTCCTTGATACCACTCATCAACATTTTTAACTTCAATATTTAAATATGAAAAATCAAATATCATTGAGAAGTACCCGTTTTCACCAATATATTTAGGTAAATCTTTAGCAGGAACACCATACGCCTCGCCAATCGTAACCGCATCATATTTATCAAACGTTTCACGCTTAAGTTCATCCAAAAATACATCAATTCCTGGACGATTTTGACCTTTTTTAATAACAGCGACTAGGCCATCTTTACCATCTGGCTCTAAACTTGCCCAATCAAGATCTTTTTTCAAGTGAGTAATTGCATCACAACGATACCCTGCCACACCTTTATCTAACCACCAGTTAATCATATCGTAAATCTCACGACGTAATACTGGATTCTCCCAATTTAAATCGGGTTGTTGCTTAGCAAATGTATGAAAATAATACGTCCCAGGCTCATCAGGGACTTCCGTCCAAGTTGAACCACCAAAAATTGATCGCCAATTATTAGGGACTTTTCCATCAGTTGTCGTTTTAAATATATAATAATTACGATATTTGCTATTTTTATCTGCTAATGCTTTTTTAAACCAATCATGTTGATCCGATGTATGATTGATAACTAAATCCATCACAATTTTAATACCACGTTTATCACATTCTGCTAATAATTTATCAAAATCAGCCATCGTACCAAATTGTGGATCGATGGCTTGATAATCAGCAATATCATAACCCATATCAACCATTGGTGATTTATAAATGGGTGATATCCATAAAATACTAATTCCTAGGGATTTTAAATAATCAAGCTTTTGAATAATACCACCAATATCACCAATCCCGTCATTATTCGTATCTTGAAATGAACGCGGATAAACTTGATATGCAATACTATTTTGCCACCATTTTAGTTCAGCCATATTAAACGCCTCTTTATTTTTAATTTTATACCTATTTATTTTCTTCTGCTGCTTCTTTTTCTGCTTCTTCAGTTTCCGCAGAAGTTTCTTTAATAACCATTACTGATACAGCACCAAGTAACAGCATAATTGCTGAAATCATTAGCATTTTAGGCATACTTGAACCAAGCAATGGGAATAAAGCAAAACTAGCAATAGATGCTACGATTTGTGGTAAACAAATTGACCCATTAAACAATCCAAGATAAGTGCCCATATGACTACCTGAAAGTGCATTTGTTAACATAATGAATGGAAAGGCCATCATTCCAGCCCATGCAATACCGATTAATGTAAATGAAACAAGTAATGCCATTTGACTATGAATAAAGAAGATTGAGCCAAATCCAATAGCTCCAAGGAATAAGCTTAAACTATAAGCTAATTTGTGCTTGTCATTATGAATTTTAGATAAAACAAGTGACCAGACAACGGCTGCGATTGATTGAACAGCTGATAAAATACCAAACCAGTTACCAGCAGATTGAAATCCAGATGATGCAGCATTAGTTGTATGCCAAACGTTGACTGCAACGGCACCAGTTCCATATGTCCAAAGGTATTGGAATCCAATCCAACAGAAGAATTGTACTAATGTAATTGTCCAGAATACTTTTGGTGCTTTTTTTAGAAGTGTAAACATGCCTACTTTTTCAGTATTGGCTTCTTCAGTAATACCATGATATATCGCGTATTGTTCTGGCGTGTATTCTTTAACCTTAAACACGGTGAACAATGAACAGATAATTAAAATAATTGCTCCAACATAAAATGAAACAACAACTGATTGTGGAATAACCCCATTTGGAGCCACATTTGAAACACCAATAGCTGTTAAAATAAATGGAAAAATACTTGCTAATACTGCACCAGTATTAGATAAAAAACTTTGAATTGAATAAGCAAAACCTTTTTGATCTTCGTTAACCATATCCCCAACCATCATTTTAAAAGGTTGCATTGCCACGTTTGAAGACACATCCATAAACATAATTGTAATGGCTCCAAACATCAAGGCTGTCATTGAGCCAGCCCCGAAACCGAAACTACCTGAATTGGGTAATAAACACATAACAATAACGGCAACAATTGCACCTACCAAAAGATAAGGTATCCGACGTCCAAGCTTAGGCATCCATGTTCGATCTGAGTAATAACCAACAATGGGTTGTACAACAATTCCGGCCAAAGGTGGTAATATGAAGAAAAATCCTAATTTAGTTGGATCCGCACCTAATGTTTGAAAAATTCGTCCCATATTTGAACTTTGAAGTGCAAATGCCATTTGAACACCTAAAAATCCAAAACTCATCATCCAAATTGTACTGATCGGTAAGGTTGGCAATTTAGCAGCTTTTACTGCTGTTTTCTTTGTATTATCCATTATAATTTCTCCTTATCTATATTTGATAATAACGTTGAACGTCTTCAACAATTTCTATTATGCAACCGTTTGCACTAAAATGCAAACGGTTGCACGAATTAAATAAAAAAAGCGAAATTTCTTTCGCTTTTCAATCTTTTTATCATCTTAATCATACTTATCAAATAACCTTGTGTGAAACAATAACAGAACCTTGCATATCCTTTGAAAATACCAGTTTCGCAGCTTCCTGTCCTAATTTATTCGGATATAAATCTACACAATGAAAATCATTGTTGCCCATTCGACTAAATAATTGATTATTATTAAAAACAATTACTGGTATTTCTTTTTTAAACGTTTGTTTCCAAAAATTTAAAAAAGTAAATCCTATCATATCATCAGCAGCTACAACACCATCTAAATCAGAATGGGCTTTAATATACGCAATTAACGCGCCACTATCGTCATTCCCGTGTCGTAACCCTAAGTTAATACTATTATGTTTTATTTTTAAATGGTTAGTTGCCTGCGTAAATCCTTGCTCTCGTTGAATTTCAAAATTCCAATTTTTAGCTGATTTAACATATAATATATTTTTAGTGCTATATTTTTCTACTAAAAATTTAGTCGCATCAAAACCTGCTAAAATATTGTCATTATTGACGTAAAATTTAGTCTCAGAATCTGCTGACTCGCCAATAACTACATACTTCACACCTTTTTGAGTTGCCAAAAATTGTGTAACTACGTCATCTGTTTTTGAATACAGTAAAATAAACCGACGTACCTGCGCCTCAAGAACCATCGCCTGAACATTCGTTAACAAGTCTTCATCTGTTTGTCCCATTGCAACAGACATCACATATTTTCTAGGGGCTAATTCTTTATTCACCCCTCGCATCATGTCAATATGAAACGCATTTTCTTGATTACCCACTTTAGTCACAGGGAAAATAACTCCAACGACATTGGATTCACCAAGACTGAGATTTTTTGCATTAGAATTAACACGATATCCCATATCGTGTGCCAGTGCTTGAATTCGATCACGACTTTTTTGACTGATACGTGGATTATTATTTAACGCTCTTGAAGCTGTTGATACTGCTACATCGGCTGCAGTGGCCACGTCACGAATTGTTACCATTTTATTTTTACCCTCAAAATTGTTATTTAATGTTCCCTAATTTTTGAATCTTTCTATTTATGGATTAACCACATTATTTATAGTTATGTTTAAATTTAAGAATACTAGTTTTCCTACTTAACTGTCAATAACTCGGACTTATTTTAAAGACTTCAGAATTACTTTTCCAAAAATTTTGTTCATGCTTATCCATAGATTTAATTTTTAACATTTCTTATTTCTTATTTTTTCTTTTTAATAAATACTTACTTCCCACATTCCCCGCCTGAATCATTCACATCATTACTACAATCATTGCTAACCATAAATCTCCAATAAGATACCTGCAATAAGTCTATTAATTAGATGTATTTAATAATATATAGCATTGTATCAGTACAAATATCACACCTATTCTAAAAAATAATAGTCCATAATCTTTTTGAGTGGTATGAATAGATGTAATAATCTAATCTATTTCTCACTGTTGGATATGACACTCCATATTCAACTACTATTTTTTTAATAATCCTGAGTTTATAACAAAACTTTTTACTTTCTTCTAATAAATCTAAAAACCAGTCTTCATTGTTATCACCCATTAATTTTATTCCCATTGTCTTCGTTAAATAATGTTTATTTTTTATTTAACATTTTTGACTATATATGCATTAAAAAATCAATAAATACAAAAAAACTCAAAGTAATAATTCTATCCATGATAAAATTATTACTTTGAGCACTGCTATTTAAAAATTTCTAGTCCACTATTCTATCCTTTATACAACAAGATTTTAACTAACAAAATATATATCCTCAATTCAAAAGAAGAAACTCATTAAAGCTTATATAGTTCCGTCTATATATTCTTAAAACTATCCAAGTACTGTATTAACCATAAATTATGCTATTTACTTCATGAATAATTAACTATATCTGGTGTCGCTTTTCTAAATCAGCTTTAATAACATGCTCGTTATTTTCCCATTTACGATAAAATAACATAATGATTAAGCTAATAGAACAAATAATGATTGGAGCCCAAATAAATGAAAAAGCAATACCTTGTATACTATCTTTAGTTTGGATTTTATTTGCAGCGTCAAATCCAAATATATTCATTATCATAGAGGTAATAAAAGGTCCAATTCCTTGCCCCATTTGAATACAGAAAGATGCCCCAATTGCTGTTAAAAATCCATTAGCTCGAATACCAGTTTTCCATTCACCAAAGTCAACAGTGTCCCCAATCATTGCAAAAAACATTGTTAATGCACTACCTGATCCAATACATACAACGCACCAACCAACCAAGGCAAAATTAACATTTGCACCTGCCATTCCTATCATCAAATGTCCTACGATAGTGGTTCCTAACATAAGTACGGTAGTTCCCCACTTATGCAAATATCGAGCAATAAATGGAACCGATGCCATACCAATAACCTGAATGATAGAAAATCCATTAAATATTGAAGTCAAATGCTGGTCTCCCATATTATATTGAAAATAATATGGTAATGCTGCATTCCTAGTTGCGTAAGATGTCCAGAAAATAACATTTGCTAAAACAATGATAACCCATGGCCAATTTCCTTTTGCCGATTTAAAACTGTCTTTAATTGAAATAACTTTTTCTTGATAAATATTTTTTTCACGCATGTCAAAAAATGCAATTATTAAAAGAATAAAGGCAATTACTGCATACATTCCAACTGCCAATGACCACCCTTTTTTATCATTACCATTCCCAAATAATACTGCCAAAGGGATAACGAATGTTACTGCTAACCAATTTCCAACATTGCCTAATACAAGTCTTATTGAATTCGCTGACATTCGTTCATTAGAATCCGAAGTGATATTAGGTAAAACTGCTGTAATAGGCGTTGATAACGTTATATAAACAAAATCAGCTAAAAGATACATCACTCCTGCATAAACAATTTTACTAGTACCACTTAAATCTGGCGTTGTAAATAATAACCATACTACTACTGAATAAGGAAGCGCCATCCATAAAAACCATGGACGACTTTTGCCAAACTTGCTATGCGTATGATCAACTAGAATACCTATAAAAGGCGCTCCAAATGCATCTACAAATCTTCCTAAAAGTAATATCATTCCAGCTACTGTAATAGATAATCCATATACATTAGTAAAAAAATACAGCATGTATGAACCAATAATAGAAAATAAAATGTTCCCTGCCATATCAGTAAATCCATATGTCACTTTTCTATGAAACGGAAGAGAGTTAGCAGTAACTTCTTTTTTTTTAGTGTTCATCAGTTATAGTCTCCTTTATTTAATAACTTCAAAAGCTTCTTTTAATGCATCATATTTATTTTCACGGATATAGACAGGAATCGTTTCCATCTCAGTATAAATTTCCAGTTCTGTACCACCTTTTGAAAGTAACCCTGTCTTACTATCAACCCAGTTGGCTCCCTCTGGAAAATATATTTGGCGGTTTTGTCTATCATTTGAAGAAAATAAAATTGGGATAACTAAAATGTCATTTCCGAACATATATTCATCCTCAATATTCCACGCCCGCTCATCTTTATTAAAATCATAAAAAATTGGTCGAATTACTGGTGTTCCTTTTTCATGAGCCAAACTCATTGTTTCTTTAATGTAACCCTTTAAATTTTCACGTAATTTCATATATTTTGTCATTACAACTAGTGCATCATTCCCGTACGACCATGGCTCTGTTGCTCCACCAGAAGGCATTTTCCCACCACCCACACTACTTAACGGTAAAGTATGTGGTTCTCGATCACCATGCATTCTCATGACTGGACAGAAAGTTGCAAATTGAAACCATCTTGTAACCAATTCTTGAAATTTTGAATCATCATTAACACCACCGTGAAATCCTCCAATATCCGTAGTCCACCAAGGAATCCCAGCAATACCCATATTTAATCCAATAGCCACTTGATTGCGTAAAGATTGAAAACTTGAATCAATATCTCCAGACCAAACTAAAGCACCGTATTTTTGACTTCCTGCCCAAGCACTTCTGACAAGATTAACTATCTCATTAGATTTACCAACTTTTTTCATACCCTCATAAACCATTTGGCTATATTTAACAGGATATATATTTCCTACTTGTAAATTACTTCCCTCATAATAACGATAATTATCAAAATCATATACACTATATTCAGGTTCAGCTTCATCCAGCCAAAAAAGATCAATCCCTTTATCAAGATAATTCTTTTTTAGTAAATCCCATACGTATTCACGAGCTTCTGGGTTTGTAAAATCTACAAATCCGTTGTTTCCAAGAAAATTCATAGTTATTGGCACTCCACGTTCTACTTGAACTAAATATCCATGTTCATCCATTTCTTTATAATGACTGCTAGTTTCATCAACCGTTGGCCAAACAGATACCATTACTTTGATACCCATTTCATGTAATTCTTTAGTCATTTGCTTAACATCAGGCCAGTATGTTTCATCAAATTTATATTCACCGGATTTAGTCCAATGAAAGTAATCAATTACAATAACATCAATGGGTAAATTTCTTTTTTTAAATTCATGTGCAGCATTCAAAACTTCTTCCTGAGTGCGATATCGTAATTTGCATTGCCAATAACCTAGCCCATAATCTGGCATCATAGGCACCTTGCCTGTAACATCTGCATATTGTTCCTCAATTTGAGCAGGATTATCCCCTGCTGTAATCCAAAAATCAACCTCTTTTGATGATATTGCATGCCACTCTGTTATATTTTTTGCAAAGCTTACATCCCCAATTGATGGATTATTCCATAAAAATCCATATCCAATATTTGATAGCATGAAGGGTACACTAGCTTGCGAATTTCGATGTGCTAATTCAAGTTTTGCATTTTTTAAATCAAGAAAATCTTGTTGATACTGGCCCATACCAAATATTTTTTCATCATTTCTAGTTTCAAATCGCATACGAATCTCATAATCACCACCGACATTAGATTTAAATTCACGAGAATCAATATTCAATGCACTGTTAAAGTGACTCGTCTTACTTGTATCAACTCCAGGTTTCATCGTATCAACACGATTACGCTGATACCCTTTTAGCAATACCTCTCCTTTTTGATTATAAAAACATAAATTATTAAATTCATCAATTTTAGCTATCAGTTGTCCATTTGTTATCTGCCCATGACCATTCGCTGTTAAAACATCTACTGATGATTCTTCCAATTTTTCAGTCAATGCATTTTTATTTCCACTAAAATTAGGGTACTTTGTTGCTCGAACTCTAAAACTATTAACTCCCCATGGTCGTATTTCTAAAATTTCTTTCCCGTTTCTTAAATATAAGCATCTATCTTTTTCATATATCATAATAATCTCCTTACGTTTATTGACTAAATAGTTTCAACGACATAATACTTTTATATTTGTACAAGTTCATTGTAACCGTTTACAAATGTTGTTAAAACGACTATATTAATGTAATGAGTACACATAATAAACATGGAGGTAACCATATGATTAAAAAAGTATACAAATTCAACTTAGATATTCCTTTTTCATTTTATAAAGCTGGTCAGTATCAAACAGATAAAAATTGGCAACACAAAGATATTACCAATATCAACGATTTTGAGTTTTTTGTTGTTATTAGCGGTTCAGTGTACATTCAAATTGCAAATGAAAAATTTGAATTACATGAGCAAGAATGCTTAATCATACCTCCTAAAATTCGCCATTTTGGCTACAAATCATCACCTGAAAATACAGAATTTTTTTGGGCTCATTTTTATCCAAATGGGCTATTTACTGAATCAAATGACATTATCGTTGGAAAAGAGCCAATAATCGGTCAAAAATTTCCACTTTTTAAATTTAGTAAAATTATATTATTATTTCGTCAAATGTTAGATTCTGCCAATGATCCAGATGCATCATTACTATCAAATGATTTTTTTATATCCAGTTTGGCATTAGAACTTTCAAGTCAATTTATACATTCTGCTGTATATAATAATCAAATAAAAGACAACTCACGTTTTGAAACTATTAAAAATTGGATAAGAACCCATAGCCATACAAGTCTTTCAGTTAAGCAAGTCTCTGACGAATTTAGCATAACAACACCAACATTAAACAGAATGTTTCACAAACATTTAAATTGTACAACCATTCACTTTATCAATAAAATTAAAATTGAACAATCTATCGAAATGTTATTAACTACGGACATAACTATCAAGGGTATTGCATTTAATTTAGGCTTTTATAATGAAAAATATTTTTTTAAAGTTTTTAAACAAATAATTGGTGTTACTCCCTCAGAATTTAGGAATGCTAATAGTCGAACCTACTTGAACAACCAATTAGTTGATCCTGAAATTCCAGATCCAACTATCCATTAAATATCAACTCATACGTCTTCAAAATTTCGCATTAATTAAAAATACCCTTCAAAGAAAACAAGTTAAAAAATAAAAACTTGTTTTCTTTGAAGAGTATTTACTAGTCCAATATTAAGAGATTTTGAAGTTCAACCTATTTATTAAACTTAATTATCACCTCTAGTTGCTAAATCTAATTTTACTTGATCTTCATTTTTTTCATATTTAATATAAGCCAACATTATTAATGCACCAATAATAAAACAAACTGCTGGTACCCACACAAATGATATTTTAATAGAAGCTAATGCGGCTGATGTTTGTTGATGTTTAGCCACATAACCAGCCTTTTCCATAATCATAGATGGGATAAATCCTCCTAATCCAGATCCCATTTTAATACAAAATGCACTTCCAATGGCAGTCAAAAATCCGGCCGAACGTATACCCGTTTTCCATTCCCCATAATCAACAGTATCAGATAGCATAGCAAATGGCATAGACACAGCAATACCAGTTCCCAATGATGTAAGAATCCATGATGCAATAATTAATGTAAAATTATTACCAACAACTCCCATTAATATCTGACCAATAGCTGCAATTATAAATCCTAAAATAAGTGTTTGAGCTTTCGAAATTTTCTTAACTAAGAATGGGATAAAAATAATTCCGACTATTTGAACTAAAACAAGACCATTTAAAATAGATGCGTACCCAATATGTCCTAAGTTGTATTGCGCATAATATATAACGGTAGAAGTTCGAACTGTATTTCCAAGCCAATACATAATATTAGCTAGAACAATAATTACCCATGGCCAGTTACCTTTAATTGAGCGGATACTGTCCCGAATGGGAATGCTTTTAATTTCTTTATTATTAGGTGTTACTTCTTTTGTTTTAGCAAAAGCAAATAAGAACATTACTATTCCGATTATTGAATATATTAGAGTAGTAACCGCAAATCCTTTTTTATCGTTTCCACTACCAAAAAATGCCACTAAGGGAAGTGTAAATGATGCTGTTACAAAATAACCGACATTCCCTCCTATCATCCGATATGAATTCAACTTAACACGTTCATCTGAATCATTACTTAAATTAGGTAAAATTGACGTAATAGGTGTCGATATCCCCGTATAAATAATACCTGTAATTAAATAAGTTACTAAAGCATATATTGCCTTTAACGACGTTGATAAATCAGGCGTTATAAATGACAATGTTAAAAATAATCCAAATGGAACTGCTAACCATAAAAACCAAGGCCTACTTTGACCATACTTAGAATGTGTGTGGTCAATAATTAATCCCCAAATTGGCGCATCAAATGAATCAATAATTCTGGCAATTAGTAAAATGGATCCTGCCACTCCCACTGAAATACCAAATACGTCAGTATAAAAGTACAATATAAAACTTGTTAATGTACAATATAATAAATTGCCAGCAGTATCAGTACTTGCATATGCTAATATATTTGTTAAACTTAATTTTTCATTATTTTTCATTATTACTCTCCCAATTTTTATTTAATAAACAACAACTATACATGCTTATCCCTATACGACTTTGGTGCAATACCCGTTATTTTTTTAAAGCGACTAGTAAATGAAATATATGTTTTAAATCCAACCAACTGTGATATTTTTTTTAACTGAAAATTAGTATGGATCATATATTGTTTAGCTGTATCTATACGTATTTCTTCTAATATTTCCATTGCCGTCTTACCATAAATATTAGACATAGTTCTAGAAATATAATTTGGATGTAAATGAAATGATTTAGCAAGTTCTGCGTTATCAACATGCTTTTGAAAATTTTCTTCCAAATATAAATGAATTCTTTCAGCTAATATTGTTGCATGATCTTTATAAATTCCTTTATCCTCCACATATTTTAAAAATCGTAAAAATAATTCCTCAGTATACCAAATACTATCAATACGTTCATTTTTTGTACTTTTTTGAATTTCTTCAAGTAATTCAAATATTAAATCTGGTTCCCTAATTTTACCAAGCTTTGGTAATTGTAAAGTATATGATTTTTGATGGAAATGTAACTCAGGTATAGGTAGTTCTGAAATGAATCTAACTGGATAATTACTTTGTGACCATCTAGCTGTGGTATAAATATGAATCCAGAAAAATTCTGTTTTTTCTTCACATGGTTTCCATGAAGAATGCTCTTTATCTGGTAATAAAATAAACATTTCATTTTCATTAATAGTATAATTTTCATTATTTTCTTGTAAATAGAGCGTTCCTTTTTTAACAAAAATTAAATCAAAAAAGCGAATATTTTTACGATGAGGATGCTCTTGCCCAGGTTTAAATAGTGTAAAATTACCTTCAATAAAACTTGGAAACGGTGGTATTGAGATAGAAATTATTTGATTTTCCATAATTCTTCTCCTGACACATTTATATTATCTATAAATCTTTTAATAAAAGTGTAATACTCTCTTCTTCTGTTAATTCTTCTAATAATGTTTCCCCATTAGAATTTATTAGCCAAAATTCTTTTTTATATGGTGCAAAACTAACTAATTTTAACTTTTTTTCATCAATTTCATATGTTCCATTAATTACTTTCAAATCATCGCCATCTTGTATTAAATACGTTTTTTGACCAATTCCATCTAAATATGCAACAAGTTCTTCCCCCATATCCCAATCAGGTGTTTGTTCTGCATTATCAAATAATCGTGCAAAAATGCCACCATCTGTATAAAATGTCGACTGTCCAAAACGTGCTCTTGATAAATCGGGTCGATTAATATGTGGACCAGCAACTGCATACGTTGACGCTGCCATTCCTTTTTCTAATTTAGCCGTTGTTGTTGAATGCGTATCATAACAATACATAACAGCTGCTGTTGCCCGATAACTAGCGTTAAGATAATTTATTTCATGCAACTCTTGAAATACTTTAAATGTTGATGCCGCTGTGACACCTCCCCATAACGAATGAATCATATAGGTCAGTGCTTCCCACCAACGATCAGGATTTTGTGCTCTAAAATCATTCGAGTATCCTATATTCGCTAATAATAATTCACCATATCGATTAGCCCCATCATCAAGTCTTGCTTCACTCAACGCCCCAGCAGTAGGTCCGAACCCAGCATTATCATAAAAGTGCTCCGTTATTGCGGCCTTATAGTTCGGACTTTCGTTATTCACTCGATTAGTCACTTTTCCCCAAAGATTATTAATTTTATTATAACTATCGACCATTCCTTTATTTTTTAATTTTTTTAATAACTCTTGGATATACAGAAAGTAAACTCCCAACATTTGAGCTTCTTCCTTTCCTCGTTCTGTTGAGTGTAAATCAGGATCAACACGTAACGTAAATACCTTTGTGGCCCATTCTAAATAGTCATTAGCGTTATTCAAAGCCAATACTCCATTATTAAATTCGGAAAGTAAAAAGAATAGATGACCAATATATTCAAAGTCCATACAACGATAAAAATCACCATATAAATTATTAGGCATCAACAAATTGCCATCTTTAAACCATTTATTGCGAACGTAATAAACAGCACTTGCTTCAACTTTTCGAACTTGTTCAACGTCCAACGTCCCCATAAGATTTTTTTTAAGAATTAAATTTAATTTTCCTAACGATTCTCCTTGATTTGATATGGGACTGAAAGCATACGGTACAGCTCCATCTGATCCTAAATATAATTTTTCTGAAATATAAGATACTCTTTCATCTATTACTTTATCTAAAGAATTCATGACGTTTAAAACAATAAAGTCAACTGTACCATCCTTAAATAAAAATGAAATTTTATGTTCACCCAATACCTTAGGAATGAATTCTAATTGAATCTCATCATTATTTTTTTCTTTTATATCATGTAGATAATATTTTAGTGATCCTTTTATCCCAGATTCAACAAGAACCTTAGTAAGTTCTCGCCTACCCGATTGAACTGATAGATGACTTTGTTTCCCAATAATATTAAGTGGCTGATAATTAATTCTTGGATGACCATTGTCTTGCGCTATTTTATAAAAGTCTGATTGAGATTGGTTACCTTGCAATAAATACTCCCAGTCTTGGTTTTCGTATGGTTGTAATTTTAATGAACTTTTATCATAAATCCAATCATTATTCTCATAATCTTGATTATATCCACCAGCTAAAATTAACTTATGAAATAACATTCCATCTAATGATGGAGAAACGTTTTCAAAAAACAAATTTTTGTAAGCGCAATATGTTCCAACAGATAACGTCTTGCCTTTAATTTGAAAAATCCCTAAATTACCACCTACATTATCTCTACGAACAGCATTAATTTTAGTGAAATTAGTTGCGATAGATGGGTAAACAGCAGCTGAATTATGAATGTTTTTTAGCACATTTTTATCTCTAAACATTACATATGCTAATGATAGCCATATACCAAAATCATTTACTTCTAATTTTTCATTTGTAAGATTTATTAATTTTATTGTCCATTTCAATTTATCCTTGAGAGATAAGTCATACGTGATTTTAACCTCAATTACATCCTTAAAACTATAAATAATGGCTATTTTTTGCCCTGTTTGTACAATTTTAGGTTTATATTGACTACTCTCAAATTGTATTTTATCTACCATAATACTAAATTGACCAAATAATTTATTTGACTCCTCATACTTGGCATCTTTTAAATAATCTTCGTCAATAACCCAGTTCATCTTGAATGGATCATTTTTAAACATCAATTTTTTTATTGAACCATTATCATCAAAATCTAAATATATATCTTTACTTTCTAACATTTTTTACTCCAATCTTTATTTTAGATTTGCTTAGCCAGTGTTTGGTAACGCTTACAAATAATTATATCATCGTTCCTTAAAATCTTATACATACGATATACAACCATTTGTTATAGTATTTAACACAAATTACAATTTCCTATGTAAATAATTACATTTAATCCACCATAATTATAAGCTCATCATCCATACTTTTCATTCTATAAGTTCTTGAACAAAAATAGTTTTTGTACTTTCTTGAATTTAAAAGTGATTATCTATCTAATTTCTCTAACTAATTTACAAAAAAAGTGTACTGCTTTCAATAAGCAATACACTTTTCGTAACAACTAATTGTTATTTCTTTTTACTTTTATCCATAACCTTATCTATTTTTTCAGCAACATCATCTTTAACATCTTCTAATTTTTCTTTAGCTTTCCCAAATAAATCTTCCGTTTTACCTTTAACTTCTTCTTGCTTATCATGTGTTACTTTACCTTTAGTTTCTGTTACTTTACCTTTAATTTGATCTTTTTTCGCATCTAATCTATCTTCTTTTGTCATAATGTTTCCTCCTTATATGTGTTATATCTAATTTTAATTATTAATCTTGTTAAAAAAACTAACTGAATACAAAGCACTGATACCTACAAGAGTATAGACAACTCTAGAAATAACAGACGCGGCACCTCCGAATAGAAAAGCAACAAGATCAAATCCAAAGATGCCTACTAATAACCAGTTCAAGCCACCAACAATCAATAATCCAAGCAGAATATTATTAAGTATTTTCATCATTTTTCCCTCCTATCTATTATTTAGTACACTCTAACCATATCATATCCACAAATATAATCAAATTATATGATTATAATAACCATTATTTAATTCATATGGTTAATTTTAATAAATATCGTTACTTCATTTATATTAAAATAAGGTATAATTAAATCAAGATTATTATTTTATGTCTTACGACACAACTCATACAAATAAGAGACACCAACTAATTAAGGAGAACATTTCATGATACTACCTAAATATTTATATTTACCCTTCAAATGGATTACAGCTTTAGCCTTGCTTGATATTGCATTTTTATTTGGTTTTAACATTTGGGGCGCAGTAGGGTCAATTCCCCTAGTCTTATTATTAGTTGTATTATGTATTCTTTGTTTAATACAACTAATATTACTATTTTTCTTCACAAATCATATTAAAGTTCAGTTAATCATTAGTAGTTTAACCATTATTTTAGATGTTGTACTTGGTATAACGTTGATTTCTGATTTTTCAGCACTCTGGTCTCTACTATTAGTAGCTATTATCTGTTCACTCATTTCAATCACATTATCCCAAAAAATTTTCATTATAGCACCATAATAATAGATCGCAAAAAAAAGAAGCTTACTACCTAACAACTGATAGATTCCAAATAGTTAAATTATTATCTAACTTTTCTGGAAGTCTTCAAATTGGGTATTTAAGCTTCTTTTTATATCTTTTATAATAAAAATTAAAATCATTAATAATTGTTTTCTTGTCTTTCAATATTTTCTTGATTCTTTTTAATAAATTCTTCTTCAATATCGTCCCAAGATAACTTTAAATCAACCAATCCAAATTTAATAAAAAGATGCCAAGCATGCTTGAAATCATCTAATTTATGACTAAATAAACTTTTTGAAATCATTAATTTTAGTGATAAAAAGACCTTATTCAAAGACATTGTCATGGGCTTTTTAGAAAATCCAGTCATTTCTTCATCACTGACCAATAATAAATAAGTCCACTTATTTTGATTAGCAATATTAAAGAAAAAACTCATTGCATCAACGTATTCCGAAAGTACTGTCTCTTCATGTGTTTTACCTGCTTCAGTTTTCTGCCCTCGATTATCTTTCCAAACCTTGAACCATTCAACTGTATTAGCTAGCTCTGATAATTCAACATCTAAACTTACATAAGCGTTAAATAGTCTTTCTTCAGGACTCCATCTGATTTTTTTATCCTGAATAACATCTCGATCAAATTTGCGTTCCATCTGAATCATATCTGTTAAATTCACTAAATTATCCTCCAAAAAATCTGCCCACTAATAACTAACGGACAGATTTCATTTTATTATTTAAAAATTAAAGGGTCTGATTTGATACCTAGTTCATTAATATTGTTTAAGTACCAATTTCTGATAAAGGTTTCATTTAATAAAATATCAAACCATGAAATTTCTTGAGCTGTATCCATAACTGAAATAACCCATTTTTCGTTATCATTTTCACCCATTTGTTGTTGATCATAAATAGTCATTTCAGAATTAGCTAATTTTAGAACAGCACTATTATTTGCACCTGCTTCAACCATTAACTCATTTTCTGACGCAAGCACAAATAATTCATCAATAACATCTCGTTTGAGTACATCTTCAGTTAACTCATATCTTGCTGGATTTCCAGAATCCAAAAGATTAAGATCCACACTGAATCCATAATCTTCTTTTAAATAAGTTGCGAAATCAATTAGCATCATTTCAAGATGTTTAATTGATTTGGTATCTAATTTTTCCAAATAACTAACAATTAAAACATTTGTAATAGCTGTACTATTGATACGAATCATTCTTTTTCGTAAATTTAAATAGAATAACGATTCGCCAGATTCTTGCGCAACATAATAAGCACCATCATTATCATCAATTTTAAATGAAAAACTATCAACTGAATTAATCCCTGGAATTTCATGAATTAATGCTTTTCTAGGTTCTGAAAAATGTAGAATAGCGATTTCGTTATCATGTAAGTCCATCAAGCGATTAAAGAAAAGTAAACAATAATCGGCAGCACTATATTTTTGTGGGAATGTTAAATAATCAGTATCAAGTTGATACCCCATTAAACTCATGGCGGCATTGATTAATTCAACCTTATCTTGTGTGTTCATTAAAATATCTAAAGTTTCAGTAAATTTAATACCATTATTTAAACTTAATTTAATTTGTTCATTAAAATCTACTAAACGAGATTTTGTAGAAACTAATTTTTTTTCTGCTTCAACCATTATTCAGTCACCTGTCCTTTTTGAGTAATCAAGTGAGATAAATAATTGTAATATAAAGCATCATTATATTGAGTGAATTTTTCAAAGTCACCGAACACACTAATCACACTTTGTTTTTCATAACCAATTAATGTATCTTCCTTGGCTAAACTTAAAACATCAGTTTCACTTAATTTAATATCTTGATAAGCACTGCTAGCCTTTTCATCCATCTCAGTTAATTCTGTTAATCGCTCTTTTAAAACGCGACGTTCCTCTCGAATACGTCCAGCATCCCAAGGACGCCCTTTTTCTTGAGAATTACGTTTCATTTCTTCACGAATTTTATCTTTCTCAGCATCGCGTTCATCTTGGGTATCAACTAATTTTTGGCGTTCTTTATTTTGAACCGAAATTTGGTTAATTTTATCTGTATTAACTCGCTTATTGGTTGTCTCTAATTCAAACGATTTGGCTAATTTTGCTAGTTCCTCTTCATCAAATTTAAATTCAACATTTAAAACATCTAAATAACCAAATTCTTTTCTGTCCCACCAATTACCAAAATGAATTTTAAATTTACCAACTTCCATTTCTTCAAAATAGAAAAATGGATACGTATCACGTAAATATGAAATAAGTTTCAAACTTAAATATTGTTGAATTTGTGGATAATCTTTAATGACCAATTCTTCTTGAACAGCCATTTCTGAAACACTTCTTTTCTTTAATAAAAGTCGTGCGTAACGTGACTGATTAATCAATTGATAAACCAAGCGATCATCTTGCTGTTTGATTGCCTCTCTTAGTTGATTCAAGTATTCAACTTTTTTAGAAAGTGCGCGTTCAATATTATTCGTTGCTTCACCATGATCTGATAAGCTAAATTGGTTGTCTTTTATCATGTCTTACCCCTTTATTTCATATTTAATTGTTACTTTCTTATATGTATTATCATTAAACTTTGCATAATCAAAAAAAACTAAAACAATTTTAATTGCTCTAGTTTTATTATCAATCATTTACTTAATCATTTCAAACCTTTATTACATTTTTTTAATAAAGTTCTAAATATTGATCTCTTTCCCATTCAGAAACTTCCTGACGATAAGCAGACCATTCTAATTGTTTGGCTTCAATAAAACTTGGGTATAGATGAGGTCCCATTGCCTTTTCCATAACATCATCTTTTTCCAATGCTTTAATCGCATTGTGCAATGTTGATGGTAAATCACCAATTTGATTGTCTTGACGTTCTTGACGATTCATCACGTAAATATTTCTATCAACAGATGCAGGTGGTACAACTTTATTTCTAAGACCATCAAGTCCTGCTTCTAAAATAGCAGCAATTACAAGATAAGGGTTAGCCGTTGCATCGACACTTCTTAATTCTAATCGTGTTGATAACCCACGAGCAATTGGAACACGAACTAATGGTGAACGGTTACGTCCAGACCAAGCAACATAAACGGGTGCTTCAAATCCAGGAACCAAACGTTTATATGAGTTAACTGTTGGATTAGTAACTGCTGTATAACCACGTGCATGTTGTAATAAACCACCAAGGAATTGATAAGCTGATTCAGACAATTGCATCTTGTCTTTTTCATCAAAGAAAGCATTCCCGTCTTTATGGAATAATGACATATTGATATGCATCCCTGAACCATTAATACCATTCAATGGTTTTGGCATAAATGTTGCGTGAAGGCCATGCTTTCTAGCAACTGTCTTAACGACTAATTTGAATGTTTGGATGTTATCGCAGGCCTGTAAAGCATCTGCGTATTTAAAATCAATTTCATGTTGACCAGGTGCTACTTCATGATGAGAAGCTTCAACATCAAAGCCCATGTTTTCAAGTTCTAACACGATATCTCGACGACAGTTTTCACCTAAATCAACTGGTGCTAAATCAAAATAGCTCCCTTTATCATTTAATTGTGTGGTTGGTTTACCTGTTACAGGATCCAATTTAAATAAGAAAAATTCTGGTTCAGGTCCAATGTTAAATTCAGTAAATCCTAAATCATTCATTTCTTTTAACACACGGATAAGGTTATTTCTTGGATCACCTTGGAAGGGTGTGCGGTCAGCGTTATAAACTTCACAAATGACACGCGCAATCTTGCCATGTTCATGTTCCCATGGGAAAATCATCCAAGTTGATAAATCTGGGTATAAGTACATATCACTTTCTTCGATTCGAACGAATCCATCGATTGAAGAACCATCGAACATTAATTTGTTTTCTAATAATTTGTCTAGTTGGCTAATCGGAACTTCCACGTTCTTAATAATCCCGAATAAATCTGTAAACATAAGTCTTAAAAATTTAACGTTCTCTTTTTTTGCCATTGAAACAATGTCATCTTTAGTGTATGCAGCTTTTGCCATTTTATCTCTCCTCAGTATTTATAATTTATAGAGGCTTGTTTGTGTTAAAAGAAGGGTCATCTGGATTTTTGAGTCCACTAACTGAAAGAAATTCATTCTGAAAAATACGTCTAACGTCGTTGTCTGTTAAAGGTTGCTTTAACAGATCACGTTGCTTTTTAGCTTGTACTTCCTTTTCAAAATAGATTTCTTTAATGCCAACCATATTCACGCCTTCATCTAAATAATCTTTAATTTCAAATAACTTATCAATATCATTCAGTGAGTACATTCGACGGTTACCATCATTTCTTTGGGGCATAATTAATTCCTGCTCCTCGTAGTAACGAATTTGACGAGCCGTTAAGTCCGTTAATTTCATTACCGTTCCAATTGGTAGAACTGACAATGATCTTCTGAGTTCCTTCTCTTTCATAAACAAGCCTCCTTTTTAATTACAACCTTATAGTAACAAGGAAATAAATTACTGTCAACGAACAATGTTAGATTTTATAACATAACTTATAACTAACGGTTTAATAAAATGTTTTATTAACAGCCGATGTAACAGCCAATTTAACATGAGCGTATGTTAATCCACCTTGAACGTATAAGGTATAAGGTTCTCTCAATGGACCATCAGCTGACAACTCGACACTCGCCCCTTCAACAAAAGTTCCCGCAGCCATAATCACTTTGTCTTCATACCCAGACATCGCACTTGGTTTAGGATCAACATAAGCATCTACCGGTGATTCATGTTGGATAGCTTGTGCAAATTTAACCATTGGTTCCGGTTTACCAAAATTAACAGTCTGAATTAAATCTGTTCTAGGTGCATCCCATTTTGGCGAAACATCTAAGCCCATTTTTTCAAGCAAAGCACTTGTGTAAATAGCGCCTTTAATCGCTTCACCAGTCACATGGGGCGATAAAAAGAAGCCTTGAATGAAATCTCTCATAACATCTAAAGTAGCCCCTTCTTCATTACCAGTCCCAGGTGTTGTTAAACGATACCCTGCTTTTTCAATTAAATCAGCACGTCCAACAATATAACCACCCGTTTTAGCTAAGCCACCACCTGCATTCTTAATTAAAGAACCAGACATAATATCAGCGCCAACTTCTGTCGGTTCAATGGTTTCAGAAAATTCACCATAACAGTTATCAATAAAAATAATGACATCTTTTGATATTTTACGAACTTCTTTGATCATTTCAGCAATTTCAGACACAACAAAACTATCTCTAGTTGCGTATCCACGAGAACGTTGAATAGCGACAACTTTGACTTTATCCGTTAATTTTTCTTGTAACCCATTAACATCTAGGTGATCATCGTCCGTCAATGGCACATAATCAAACCCAATACCATATTCCTTCATCGAACCGATACCTGTACCGGAAACACCAATAACTTCTTGAATCGTATCATATGGCATTCCTGTGATATACAATAAATCGTCCCCTGGTCGTAACATACCAAAGAGAGCCGTTGAAATCGAATGTGTACCAGAGACAATTTGAGGTCTCACCATGGCTGCTTCTGTTTTAAAAACATCTGCATAAATACGATCAAGTCCATCGCGACCAATATCATCATAACCATAGCCTGTTGATCCAGCAAAATAGGTTTCAGAAACATTGTTCTTCTTAAATGCTTCTAAAACTTTTTGCTGATTAAATAAAACTTGTTCATCAATTTCTTTTAATTTAGGTTCAATTTGGGCATCCGTTTCCGCCACAATTTCCACTAATTTTTCTGGTAAATGATCTGTCCATTTTTGCATATATCTATCTCCTCATTTTTTATACAAGTAACCACTCTGTTACTTGCTCTTCTATAATCTTTATTTGTTCTGGATGTTCAATTAAATCAAACCAATTAACCGTCATTTTATTTCTGAACCAAGTCAATTGACGTTTCGCATAACGTCTTGAATTTCGTTTAATTAATTCCGTTGCTTCATCAAGTGATTGTACCTGTTCAAAATAAGGGTACAGTTCCTTATAACCAATCCCCTTACCAGCTGGTAAGTCAGCAATTTTTTGATCAAAAAGCCACTTTGCTTCATCAATTAATCCTGATTCAATCATTAAATCAACTCGACGATTAATGCGCTCATACAATACAGCTCTATCTGTTGATAAGCCAATAATAAAAGGATCAAATTCACTGGTTTTCTGATCAGCTTGTGCAGAAAATAAATGATTTGATTTCTGAATGACTTCCAGTGCTCGAATCACTCTGAGCGTATTATTAGCCGGAATCTTCAACGCAGCTTCTGAATCTAAAATATTTAATTCTTGCCAAATTGCCTCAGAACCAACTTTTTCAGCATGTTCTTGTAACTCTTTTCTGAGACTCAAATCATCATCATTATTCGTACCTAATTGAAAATTATCAAGTAGCGCCTGTAAATAAAATCCAGTCCCACCAACAATTATTGGCAACTTTCCTCTAGATGCAATATCACCAATTGCTAAGCGACTTTCTTTTATGAAATCTGCAACGGAATAACGTTCATCAACATTTTTATGATTTAATAAATGATGTGGAACATCAGCCATTTCAGCTTTCGTCACTTTGGCCGTTCCAATATCTAAATGACGATAAACTTGCATGGAATCACCTGAAATAATTTCACCGTTCATTTTTTTAGCTAGTTTAATTGACAAATCTGTTTTACCAACCGCAGTTGGACCAACAATTAAGACTACTTTTTGTGTCATTTTTAATCTCCTTGGATGTTCTCTCGCACTGCTATTGCTTTTGCCGGATAATCCGTAAAGATAGCATCATATTTCTTTTTAAAACAATAGGTCATATCTTTAGTTGAGTTAACCGTCCATGGCCGAATAAGCAGCTTAGGCCAAAACAATCCATGTCGTTCGCGCAACCAAGTCACATCAGGATGTAAACTAGTGATTAAATGATGCTTAGCCAAACGTCGTGACTCTTTAATTTTAAATTGAAAAAGACTCGCAAATTCTGCATCGGGATTAATTTTTTCCATTCTACGAATAGAATTTGGATTAAAGCTCGAATACAGAAGATGAATATCTGACGGTAATTCTTGCATTTGTCTATTCACAAGTTCTTCAATGCCTTGATATTCAATATGATTCGTTTTTAACTCCAAATTAAAAGTGCCTTTAAAATTGTTCATCTTCAACAAATCAATCACTTCTTTTAAAGTTGGAATTTGTTCACCCTGATAGTCTGAACTAAATTTAATACCGGCATCTGCCTTTTTCAATTCAGCTAGTGTTAAATCCTTCACTTTACCCGTTAAATTGGTTGTTCTATCAACCTTTTCATCATGCATAATAACTAACTCATTATCTTTAGATAACTGAACATCGGTTTCAATGCCATCAGCCCCAGCGTCTATTGCAGCCTGAAAACTAATTAATGTATTTTCTGGCCTATTTCCCTTACTACCACGATGTGCAAAAACTTTTGTCTTCATTCGCAACTCACCCCTAACTTTCAAGAATTATTATATCATTAATTATAAATTGACAGTGCTTTTAGTAGCAATTTTGAGGCGAATAAGTCATAATAAAGAGGTCAAATGAATAAGGAGGTCTACATAATGAAAAACTTTTCAAAAGGATTCTTTGTTGGAACTGCTGCAACTGTAGGCGCATTAATTGGTAGCGTCTTTGCCTTTAAAAAAACCGTCATTGCACCACTTGAAGAAAAAGAACAAATGATTGAAGAAAACCGTAAACGCGCAACACGTAAGAGTCGTTCATCACATCATTCATAAATAAGTTAAATAAAAGCACTGAAGAATAAAAATTCTTCAGTGCTTTTATTTAACGTTTTTTAGTTCTGCCATCCCATTTTGAAAAACCTGCTTTCAAAATAGTAATATCTGTATATCCTTTTTTATGCAATTTATAAGCAGCTCGCGTACTAATCGATTTGCCTTGATCATATAAATAAAGAGGTAGATCTTTTCTTAACCCACCAACTGCTGTTTTAAATTGAGAATATGGAATATTTCTAGCGCCCATAATATGAGAAGCATCAAATTCACTTTTTTCACGTAAATCAATAACTTGCGCCTTACGCATACCTTCATTAAACACTTCATTTGTAACTAATTTAGCTGAGCGACGGCCCATGTACCAAAGGTAAAATTGATTACCTGCAAGTCCAACTAAAATAATAATCAAAATAATATTAATGACTACACTAACATTTATTGCTCCTAAGATCATGATATTTCTCCCCTCAATTATTATTTAATAAACTGACGAGCAAGTGAAGCAGCACCAATAACGCCAGCTTCATTTCCTAATTGTGCTAATTTTAATGATGTTGATGATCGAACTGTTGGGAATGAGAATTGTTTAAAGTATTTTGCAACTTGATCTAATAAGAAAGTACCAGCAGCAGAAACACCACCACCAATAACAATGTAAGCAGGGTTCAATATATTGCCTAAGTTACCACAAGCTAAACCAAGGTAGTATGATACTTTATCAACAACCATTTTACCTAAAACATCGTTCTCTTTAGCTAAATCAAAAACCAATTTTGATGTGATTTCTTGACCATCATCTAACATTTCTTTTAATTTTGATTGACCAGCAAATTCTTCAGCCATATCACGTGCAACACGCACAACACCTGTAGCTGAAGCGTATTGTTCTAAACATCCGCGTTTACCACAAGTACACATGTAGCCATTTGGTTCAACCGTAATATGACCCACTTCACCACCGGCACCTGCAACACCATGTAATAATTCACCGTTAGCGATGATACCACCACCAACACCCGTTCCAAGTGTAATGAAAGCAACTTCATCATCATTTTCACCAGCACCCTTCCAACGTTCACCTAAAGCGGCAACATTGGCATCATTATCAATGGCAAATTGAATCTTTGTACCTTCTTCAATTTCTGCTTGAACATTTTGTAATGTTTTCCAATTTAAATTGTAAGCACCAATAACAGTTCCGTTTGCACGGTCAACTGTACCAGGTGAACCCATTCCAATACCACTGAATTGATCAGCAGTCATATCAAACAATTGAATATGATGATTAATTGAATCAATAATATCTGGCACAATATGTGCGCCCTCATCAAGGACATTTGTCTCAATACTCCATTTTTGTTGAATCTCGCCATTTTCTGTTAAAATTGCGAATTTAACCGTTGTGCCACCTAAATCAACACCGATTAATTTTTTTTCAATTGTCATAATTAATTCCTCCACTTGTTCTCAATTATTTTGTTCTTCAATTCTGTGCTCATGGGCCAGGACGATTTTAGCTCTGGCATAGATTTTATCATCAATCACACCTGATCGATGTAAATTATCTAACTCTAACGCCATTAATTCAATATCCCACATTCGTTTACCAACATAGACGTACACGCCGAATTGTTTCAATAGTTGTTGGACATCGTATAAATTTTTCAATCAATAGTCACCGCCTTAAACTAGATACTATTGGAAATACCAATTTTAATCAGAATAAAATTGATGACAATAAAGATAATGAACGCAGCTATCCGTTTAACACGACTAATTTTGGCTAATCCTGCAGTACCCAAGGTTGTCGCAATTAGGAATCCAGATAGAATCCCCCCAATATGGGCAGCATTATCTGTACTCGTCGACATAAAGCCAAAAACAAGATTTAACATAATAAATAGTAAAAATTGCTGTGACATTTGTCTGAAATAAGCACTTTCTCTAAAGTTATCACCTAGCATTAAGAAAGCCCCAAACAAACCAAAGATGGCCCCACTGGCACCAGCAGAAATAGTCCCCGGACTAAAGACAAAACTTGCAATATTCCCAGCGATTCCCGCTAATAGATAAATACCTGTAAAACGCCAGTGACCAAATAATTCTTCAATTTGGATGCCAATAAAATACAAGGTGAACATGTTAAGAACAATATGTTCAAATCCAATATGCAAAAAGATAGGATTAAATAATCGCCACCACTCACCGTTCATAATGAGTGGGTTATATTTAGCACCAAATTCGATTAATACATTTGTATCTTGGCTACCCCCAGCAATTGTCATTGCAATAAAAACAATCGCCGATATGCTAATAAAGAAGTATGTCATAAATGGTGTGTGTTTATATTTTGCCAAATTCATGAAATAGCTCCTCATTTGTTTCAAATTTCTTTAAAATAACGTTTACAAGATTTTATTTCAACTAGTATAAAAGTTATTTAAAACAAAAAAACAACAGGAAAACTCCCGTTGTTATTTTGTTTCGCGATGTAAAGTAACTTTACGATCACGTGGGCAAAATTTATTAAGCTCAACACGATCTGGATTATTACGTTTGTTTTTGCTTGATAGGTATGTCCGTTCATGACATTCCGTACATTCTAATGTAATGTGTACACGCATGGTTGCAACCCTCCATATATTTCTTCATAATTTCATAAGACAATTAGTCTTTAACGTCTTATATAATATCATTATTAATAAGTAAACGCTAGTGTTTTTTTTTATTTGTTAAGGAAATTTACTTTACAGCAATAAAATCAGGTATTAAGTACTTATTTTGTTCAGATTATTTACTTGATTCCACAGTTTTCCAAAATGCTGAGTAAATTTTAAGTGCTGCCTGTGAGTTAATTGCACTACCTGTATTATTGACCATACCAGGGAAAACCAATGCAACAACGACTTTAGGATCATTTGAAGGCGCATATGAAGCCAAACTAAGTGCTTCAGTTTCAGTTGTACCATAGAATGTTTGGGCAGTACCCGTTTTAGCTGAAATAGATGGTGTTGCCGTACTCATTGTGCCACCCGTTCTCAACGGATTGGTTCCATGAACAACTTTATAAAGACCTGATTTAACAACATCAAATTCTGGTTTTGTTGCATTAACTGTACTTAAGACATTAGGTGTCATTTCAGTTTGGACAGAACCCAAAGAGCCATCAGCATTCGTTGAACGAATTGCTTTTACAATTTGTGGTTGTAATCTTGTCCCACCATTAGCCATTGTTGACATATATTGTGCTAATTGAATAGTAGTATACGAATCATAATTTCCGAAAGATAAATCAAGTGCTTTACCAATATTAGTTTGGTTAGCGACCCCTTCAAAACCAGTCGACTCACCGGGTAAATCGACACCCGTTTTAACGCCCAGTCCAAATTGATTAAAGTAACCACGCATTTTTGAGAAGATTGAATTAGACATATCTAGTGAAGACCCACTTGAATAATTGAATCCTCCTTCTTTCATTGCTAATTGCATCATGTACGAGTTAGAAGAAACCATTAATGCATCAGATGCTGTCAATGCAACGTTAGCTGCTCCAGACGCATTAAACCATGATGATTTAGTAGCTGTTCCAGCAAGCTTGATTGGTTCATCAGTCAGTGTGTTGCTCGTTGGCGTAATCACACCGTCCATCATAGCGCCCATTACCGTAGCACCTTTTACAACAGATCCCATTGTAAATACTTGGTTAATTGAGCCTAATGCATCATCCGTAATCTTACCAGTCTTAATATTACGACTAACGCCGGACATTGCATAAACCGCACCAGTATGCGGATTCATAACAACTGCATAGGCCCCTGGGTTATAAGGATTACTCCCAGCAATTGATGTTACACTATCTTTCATAATTTTTTGAACTTGAGCTTGAAATTTAGCATTAATATTTAAAACAAGGTTATCCCCTTTTTTACCACTATATTCTTGCGCTTGTTTCACAATTTTACTATTAGCCACTTCCATCTTAGTTTGTGACTTCGTTCCCTTTAAAACATTTTCGTACTGTTTCTCCAAGTAACTTTGACCAACACTATCATTTCGTGAATAGCCTTCACTCATCAACGTCTCAATACTATCACTAGGTAAGCCAGTTGATTCACTGGTTACGTTCCCAATAATCGTGTTCATGCTCTTACCATTAGGGTAACTTCTTGACCAATTAGTCCCTATTTTAATGCCAGGCATTCCTGATAAATGTTCACCCACTTCAGCCATTTCCTTATCAGTCACATTAGACGTCTTCAAGTAAACAGTTGATAGCGAGTAAGCTCCTGACATTTTTGAAAAAATAACTGCAGCTTCTTTTTCTTGATCAGTCAATGCATTAATATTATGTTCAACGACATACGCCACTGCGAATGTATTAAAATCAACACTCGTTAACTTAGTCATTTGAGCAGACGTTAGTTTTTTTTCTTTCTTAACAGCAGCTGTAACCGTTGCTAAATGTTTTGTATTTGCTAAATAATAGTCAGCAGCATTGCGATCCGTCAATTTACTTGTATCAATACTGACATATGTTACTAAATGATTAGCAATTTTATACAAATCCGTTGAAAGAACACCTGATCCTTTGGTATAAGTAATTGCTCGTGAAGAGTTATTGCCAACCAACACTTTACCTGTTGAATCATAGACCATTCCCCGTTGCACATTCTTAGTTTCTGTTGTTGTATCCGTGCTATTAACGGTTGCTTCAAATGATGCCCCATTTAAAATTTGTAAATAGGCTAATTGCACCAATAATGCCGCAAATAGTAGGAAAACAATAAAGAATAAAAAATTCAATCTGAATGGAATATGTGATTTATTTTGTTTGCTTCGACCTTGTTTTGCTTTTGGAAGTTTCACGTTTAATTACCTCTCACTGTATCATTATTAGTCTTTCAATTCGTTTAAATATATCATTTATCATATTACCACATTTTTAAGCCCATTGTGGACATAAGTGAGTTAACAATTTAGATTGTAATAAAAACTTTAATTATCATTAAAACATAAATGCTATCTATCATTGAATCATGCGACAAGGGCTCAAATATGCTATTCTTATTACCATATATAAATAGTCTGAGAGGTTTTAAAATGATCCCGATAAAAAACAACATCAAAAAACATCAGGTACTCCTTCTAAGTTTCTTTATTCCATTGGTCATCATGCTTTGCTACTTTGTTGGTCGAAAAATGTATCCATTCGGAAACAGTTCCTTATTAACCGTTGATTTAGGTCAACAATATATCGATTTTTTCTCTTATTTTAGAGCAACGCTCCTTCATCACCCTACTAGTTTCTTTTATTCGTTCTCACAAGCAATTGGCGGTGACATGTTGGGTGAATGGGCTTATTACCTTATGAGTCCTTTTAATCTGATTTTTTTACTATTCCCAGGCAAATCAATTTTAGCAGGGGTTATGCTAGTTACCCTTTTAAAATATGCTCTATCAGGTCTCACATTTGGTCTATTATTGAAAAAAACAACGAGAATGAAATCATTTTATATACCATTATTTGCCACAGCCTATGCTTTAATGGGATGGACAATCGCAAATCAACTCAATTTACTATGGCTAGATGCAGTAATTCTATTGCCATTAGTCATTTTAGGCTTTGAAAAATTACAAAATAAGCCTAAAAGTTGGGCTTATACCTGGTGGCTTGCACTCCTTTTAATCGTTAATTATTACATGGGTTACATGGTCTGTCTTTTCATGATTTTATACTTCTTGTATACAACAAGTCGTGTTAAACTTACCTTTAGACAATTTTTAAAAAGCACCTGGACCTTTGCTTATAAATCATTAATTTCTGTCGCAATTTCAGCAATTATTTTATTTCCAACCCTATTTTCATTACTTTCAAGCAAAGGGCAATATACTGAAGATTCGATTAAAGCAAAATTTGAATATAATCCATTGGCTATGCTCTCAAAATTAATTATTGGTTCATTCAACTTTGATCAGATGCCTTCCGGATTTCCTAATATTTTCATTGGTAGCCTTGCTTTAATTGGCTTCATCTTATATTTCATGAATAAACGTTTTTCAATTAGAGAACGCATTGTCGCCTTCTTAATCACAAGTTTCTTAATTTTATCAATGTGCTTTGAACCCTTAGACTTACTATGGCATGGCATGCAATTTCCTGTTTGGTATCCTTATCGTTTTTCATTTGTCTTTTGCTTCTGGATTATCCTTTTAGCTGCACAACAATTCGAGTATTTTAACCCTGTTAAGCTCTGGAAACTAAGTGTTGTGGGGCTTTTATTCATTGGGATGTTCACGTACCTATTTTTAGCAAAAACAGCCTATAATTATTTGTCTAATGAAACTTTAATTTTATCGCTCCTATTTATTTTATTAACTTTAATTTTAATTCAGTTTCAAGATCATGCGTCACCTTCATTCAAATGGTTATTATTTCTAAGTGTCATCGCTGAAATGGCTTGTAACGCTGTCTACTCACTAGATAATATCAGTTATTTATCTACGAGCGAATACGACGTATCAACAACAGCCTTAGCAACTGAAAATAAAGCATTAAAGAAAATTGATCATTCTTTTTATCGTGTGGCACAAACATACAGTCGAACTAAAAATGATGCAATGTCAGCTGATTTCTTCAGTGGATCTCACTTCAGTTCCGCCTTTTCCAAATCAATCCCAACCTTTTACGGTAAAATGGGCCAACCTGATGGCGATAATTACGTCACTTATTCAAACGGTACATTGGTGACAGATTCTCTATTAGATATGAAATATGTCTTCATGCCAAAACAAATAAAGACATCTAAAGCACTCACAACACAGTTAGAAACATTGACACCGTTAACTGAAAAACCTGATACTGCTTACTATAAACCCGTTTCAAGTGAAGCACTAACTGAAACAGTCAAAAATCCCTACGCACTATCAATTGGTTACGCGGCCAATAAAACAATTTTAACAAAACAGAACAAAGCAACTAACCCACTAAGATACCAATCAAATTGGTTATCTTCTCTAACAGGTATTAATAATGACGCCTTATTTACACCTATTAATTTTGATACTGTTAATTTTGATAACGTCGGTACACAAACGAACTTGACGGATTCAATTCTAACCAAAACAAAATTAAATAAACCTGGAACAGTTACCTTTACCTATACTCCAGCAACAAATGATGCTTATTATTTAACCTTAGGTGCAGGATTAAGTACAGATAACGTCTTATTCAAATTAAATGGGCATGAATTAAAACAATATAAAACTTATCGAAATACCGTTGTTGTCAATATTGCTGCCAATAATAAAGGTAAAAAAATCATTTTAACAGCTAAATTAAAGAAAAGAACCCTTTTCTTAGAAAACTTTACACTTTACCACATGGACGTTAAATCGTTCAAATCTCAAATGAAACAATTAAAATCTGGCGAATTAAAAATTACGAAGTACAATCAACATGCTATTACTGGCTCAGTAATCGTCAAGAAAAATAATCAAGCTGTCTTCACAACGATTCCTTATAGCCAAGGTTGGCACGTCAAAGTAGACGGAAAATCTGTTTCAACTAAAAAAGCAATGGATACCTTTCTTAGTTTCAAAGTTGCCAAAGGAACCCATACCATTCAGTTCGTTTATTGGCCACCTTACATGAGAATTGGCCTACTAGTCTCAATCTTAGCCTTGCTTTTAACATTGCTTAACCCGATCATCAAACACATAAAAAGATTAATTAAATAGTTTTTGTGTAATACAAAAGGGAAAGATTGCAATATGCAATCTTTCCCTTTTATTTATCTTTAACGCTTATAAATTATCTGTAACAGCTGTAATTTTAACCTCAAAACTACCATTTGGTGTTTGGATTGTAACTGTTTCATTTAGTTTATGACCAATTAATCCTTTTGCAATTGGTGCTTCATTAGAAATTTTACCAGACATTGGATCAGCTTCTGCTGCCCCAACAATTGTATACGTTTCTGCTTCTTCACCAGGTTCCATGAATGAAACTGTCTTACCAACAGAAACTTCATCGTCATCAACGCCAGCATTATCAATGATTTCAGCATAATGAAGCATATGCTCAATCGTTTTAACACGGCCTTCAACAAAGCTTTGTTCATCTTTAGCTGATTCATATTCTGAATTTTCTGATAAATCACCATAACTACGCGCAATTTTAATTCGTTTAATAATTTCTGCACGCGTTTTTGTTTTTAATGTTTCAAGTTCTTCTTCAAGTTTACTTTTACCATCTAGGGTCATTGGATATACTTTATCTTCTGCCATTACTTGCTCCTTTTAAAATTGATAAGTTCAATATGCCTACCAGATTAACATTTAATATTGTGATTGTAAACCGGTTACGCAGATTATTGCGCATAACTGTTATCTGTTTGAGTTGTAGGTGAAAATGCTTGATAATACTCATACGTCTTAGAATACTCTATTTTTTTAGAATTTGAATTTAAAATGAAATAGATATTATGCTTTTTCATATCCAGTGGCTTCAAAACAGCCTGAATGGAATCCAAGCTAGCATTATTAAATGGCCCAGGTCCAAATCCCTTATAAACATACAAGTTATATGGTTTATCAACGTAATAATCAGCTGATGTCAAGTCTTTTTGAGGTGTATTTAAAGCGTAACTAACCGAAATATCAGATTGTAACGGTATTTCCGCTGCAATTCGGTTAAAATAAACACCTGCAATTTTTTGACGATCCGTATGATTTGCGGTCTCTTTCTCAACCAATGACGAAAGTGTTATCACCTTTTGAACTGTCAGTTTTTGCTTTTTAATCGTTGCATAATAAGGCGACAATTCATTATTTGACTTCACAACCATTTGCTCAACAAGATCCTTCAACGTTGTTTTTTTATAAACTGTATAGGTTGCCGGGAACAGATACCCTTCCAAATGATATTTTGCATTATTGGATGCCATAGAAGAATCTAGCAGCCCCGGATATTTTTTATCTAAATAAGTTAAAAATGTTTTATTTTTCATTAATTTCATAAAATCATCATATGAAAAGTTAGTCTTTTTAGCGATAGCCTTACCGATTTCATTAACCGTTGTTCCCTCACTAACTAAAACTTTTGCTAACGTATTTTGAATTGGCTCACTACTTCCACCTTGCTGAAGCGTCCAAGCAATTTTATCTAAACTCATGGATGCTTTAAGTTGATAATAGCCACCCTTAAATTTTGAAACTTTTTTTTGTTTTACATAATACGTATAAACGGTGCCACTCTTAATGATTTTATTTTTTTCTAAAATAGTCCCAATTTGTTTTGTATTTGAACCAATGGGAATATAAACTTGCTCAATTGTGTTATTATTTTTATCCAATGGATCTAAGGATGCTTTAATATAACGATACGTCACAAACATTATCGTCAGTAACAATACACACAATAATGTAATAACGCCAGCGATAATCCTATGAGCCTGATTTTTATTATTCTCTGGCGGTAATTCTGGAGATGTTTCTTCATTTTTCATTATTTGACCTCCTTACGCTAAATAACGACTACGTTATTGTGCGTCCTCGCTTATCGAATATCAGCTCTGAATGTTTCTTTTAAAGCTTCGATAACACGGTCAAAATCTTTTGTCACATCTTCTTCAATTAAAGTTTTTGTCACATCTTGATAAGTTAACGTATAAGCCAAAGATTTCATTCCTTTTTCAATATGAGAGCCTTGGTAAAGGTCAAATAGATGAATATCACTTAAAGACTTACCGCCCTTTTCTTTGATAAGTGTCTCGATATCACTGTTAGCGACGTCATTAGCAACGACTAGCGCTACATCACGAGTCACTGATGGGAATTTAGAAATAGCTGCAAATAAACGTTCTTCTTTGACTGCATCAACTAATTTTTGAAGATCCAATTCGAAAACATAAGTTTCCTTTAAATTAAATTCTTTAGCTGTATTAGGATGAACTTGTCCAACAAATCCAATTAATTCATCTTTCAAATAAACATCAGCTGTACGTCCTGGATGCATATCTTCATGACCTTCAGAAGCGACATAGCTAACATCATCTGCCAATTGTAATTGTGTTAATAACTGCTCAACAACCCCTTTAATCATGAAAAAATCAACGGGTTGTTTCTCACTTTGCCAATTAGCAAGTTTGAATAAGCCTGTCATTGCACCAGCAATATGTTCAATTTCAACAGGTCTGTCCTCACCCTCACTACGGAAAAAGACTCTGCCTTGTTCATAAAAGGCAATATTATCAGATTTACGTGCTTCATTGTAGCTTAAATCGTCTAATAGTCCACTAATTAAATTCATTCTTGTAGTTGTGCGTTCTGAACTCATTGGGAACATCAAATTAGTTGTAAAAACATCTTTTTCTTCAAAAACAAATTTAGCCGCTTTATCTTCTGTTGTTAACCCATAACTAATTGCCTCAGATAACCCAGCTGATTCCAAAATATGACGCGCTTGTCGAATCATTTTTTGTTTATACGTATATTTACCAGGTGTCATTTCACCTGTGGGCAATGTTGACGGAATATTGTCGTATCCATAAATACGTGCAATCTCTTCAACTAAATCTGCTTCAATACTAATATCCCAACGTCTTGCAGGAATTTCAACAGTTAAAGTGTTATCTCGATTTATCACAGTAAATCCTAATTGTTCAAATAATTTAACAATTTTTTCTTCTGATAATTCAGTTCCAAGTACATTATTAATATGTGCAACTGTCGTATCCACAAAAGTTGATTCTGCTTCTAATTTACTTGCACTAACTGTCCCAGTAAGAACCGTTCCATCACCTAACTCAGCAATTAAATCAGCCGCAGCATCTAGAGACTCTTGAACGGTCCCTACGTTAATACCACGTTCAAATCGCATTGAAGCTTCACTATGAATACCTTGTGAGCGTGCTGTTTTTCTAACCATTGAGTTATTGAATACTGCAGATTCAAGCGCAACGGTTACCGTTTCATTGGTGATTTGTGTTGATTCGCCACCCATTGTTCCAGCGATAGCGATGGGTGCTTTACCATTTGTGATAACGATATCTGAATCTTTCAATTCACGTTCTTCACTATCAAGTGTCGTTATTTTTTCACCGGCATTAGCTGTTCTTACTAAAATATCTTTACTACCTAATTTATTATAATCAAAGGCATGCAAAGGCTGACCGTAATCCATCAACATATAATTAGTAACATCAACAACGTTATTAATTGGTCTAACACCAGCATTCCAAAGGCGAATTTGTAACCACATTGGGCTTGGTTTAACAGTTAAATCTTTAATTATACGCATAGAATAAGTTGGCGCTAAGGTCTTATCAGGCAAAGCCAAAGAAATGTAGTCTTCTGCTTTTTCATCAGACGTTTCTTTCAAATCTGGATGCTTAAATATTGCTGGAACATCATAATCAGCTGATAATTCGTGAGCGACACCACGCATACTTAACATATCAGCACGATTTGGTGTTACATCAATATCAATAATATCGTCATTCATCCCTAAATAATCAAAAACAGGTTCGCCAGGAATAGCATCTTCTGGCATCACATAAATACCTTCAACAAATTCTTTAGGAACAACACTTTCAGAAAATCCGATTTCTTGTAAGGCACAAATCATTCCTTCTGAAGCTTGTCCACGCATCTTACCACGCTTAATTTTGACATTATCAGCAATTCTAGAATTTGGTAGTGCAACAATAACTTTTTGACCTGCAGCAATATTGGGTGCACCACAGACAATTTGACTGAGGTCATCTTCGCCAACATCGACTTGACAAACACTCAAGTGATCAGAATCTGGATGAGGAACTAAGCTATCAACATAGCCAACAACAATTTTTTTAAGTCCCTCAGAAGGACGTTTAACACTGTCAATTTCAACAGCCGTACGGGCAATTTTTTCAGCAATAACATCAGGCGCAATGTCTAATGTTAAATATTCGTTTAACCAATTTTTAGATACTTTCATTTTTCTCTAACCTCTCTTCGCGAATTGTGACAAGAAACGATTATCATTCAAGTAGAAATTACGGATATCGTCGATACTATATTTAAGCATTGCAAAACGATCAGGCCCTAAACCGAAGGCAAATCCACCATAAACTTCTGGATCAACACCGGCCATTCTTAGAACATTTGGATGTACCATTCCGGCACCTAAAACTTCTAACCAGCCTGTGTATTTGCAGATTGAACAACCCTTACCCTGACATTTGAAACAAGTCACATCAACTTCAACTGATGGTTCAGTAAATGGGAAGTAACTTGGTCGTAAACGGATTTCTTGTTCTTCTCCGAAAATTGTTTTAGCGATTAATTCAATTGTTCCTTTTAAATCAGCCATTGTGACATGTTTATCAATTACTAAACCTTCAAATTGATGGAATTGATGCGAATGCGTTGCATCATCTGTATCACGTCGATAAACTTTACCCGGTGAAACCATTTTTAAAGGCCCCTTTGAAAAATCATGTGTTTCCATTGTTCTTGCTTGAACAGGTGACGTCTGCGTTCTCATTAACAATTCTTTTGTAATGTAAAATGTATCTTGCATATCTCGAGCAGGATGATCAGCAGGTAGATTCAACATTTCAAAATTGTAATGGTCTTCTTCAACTTCTGGACCAGAAACAACTTGATAACCCATACCTAAAAAGAGGTCTTCCAATTCTTCAATAACTTGCATAATAACATGTGGTTGACCCAATTGGATTTGCGCACCCGGTAAGGTGACATCTAATTTTTCTTTTTCTAACTTTTTAGCCGTTTTTTTGATTTCTAATTCTTCATTTTTTGCACGAATTGCTTCAGCCAATTCATTTTTGATGGCATTAGAAAAGCTACCAATCTTTGGACGTTCTTCGGCAGATAAATCTTTCATCCCTCTTAAAACTTCCGTAATAGGTCCTTTTTTACCAAGTAAATTAACGCGAATGTCATTAATTTGTTTTAAATCTTCTGATTCACGAATTTGTTTTAAACCTTTTTCTTGCAGTTCAAGTAACTTCTCTTTTAAATCCATTAATATCGACTCCTTCGTTTAATTGTTTTTGATAGATTTTTGGACACAAAAAGACCCCATCCCTAAAAGGGACGAGGTCTCGCGGTACCACCCTTGTTTTTGAGGCTAAAATAACCCCAAACACTCAAAATGATAACGGCCATTAACCGGTTAATTATGTCGTTGTAAGTTAAATTAACAGCTCCAGAAGTGAATTCAATATTTTTATTTATTGATTAGTTTCAGTCTAGCTAACCATCCCTTTGGATCTTAAAAAAATATCTACTAGTTTCTATCTAAGCCTTTACTCTATATTCATAGTTTAAAGGTAACGAGGCTTACCGTCAAGTCTTACTCACAATCTTTCAATGTATACCATTTTTCTGACCATTCGTGAACACTAGTCATCATATTCTTCATGTCCTCACCTTGTTCAGTTAGTTCATAAAAACTACGGCTTGTTTCACCAATAGCAACTCTCCCGACAACGTTAGCATCTTCAAGTTCTTTTAAACGTTCAACCAATACACGGTCACTACATTTATCAACTTTTTGAGCTAATTCCTTAAAACGTTGTGGTCCTTCATCTAATAAAACATCAATAATTAAACCGTTCCATTTTTTGCCTAAGATCGAAAAAGTTTTTTCAAATCTTGGACACGTTTCGTAATTTGTTTTCTCTTGTATCACTTGCATGTTATCCCTCCTCCAATATATCACTGTTATTATTTTATCATTAACTAACAAAAAGTAAACAAACTTGGTTTACTTTTTTGATTAACCAAAAAAAATAGGCCCAAAGGTCCATTCTTTTTAGAAATTATTTTAAAACCGCAATCAACTTTCGAAAGCCAAGCTTTGACATACTTTTCAGTGGTGATGAAACTTCACTTGTTGCTTCATACTTATCAACCATTGTCACAATGTAACCTTCTGGATATTTAGGTGGTGCAACCGTTGCACCCCACATATGTTTAATAATAATATCTTTTTCTAAATCAGATAATGATGTTAATTTCTCTGCATTTCTGACAGCGATACGAGGATGAATCCAAGCATGCGTTCCGCGGTCAAATTTTGTTGTCCGCCAATCATAATAAAATAAATCATGTAGTAATCCGGCTCTTGCTGTTGCTTTTGCATTTAAATGTAATTTTTTAGCGATACGATAACTATCGTAAGAAACTGAGATTGAGTGTTCTAATCGCGTAGAAAAGTGATGTTGTGTATATTCACTTAACCTTTGAACTTCTGGTTTTGCCAAAAGATCGCCAACATAACTCATATATAATTCATCATCAAGATACGAATCTTTTTTCATATACCCTTGCGCCTCCAGAATCATTTTTAACTACCTTCATCATAACTGATTAAACAATCAATGCAAGCGTAATCAGTTATCTTTAGGAAATCGTAATACTCTTTCCTAATACAACATTAATTAAGCTTTGAGTTGGAACATCAATACACCAGCGGCAATAGCTACATTAAGTGATTCGGCACGACCCTTAATTGGAATATAAAGATTAGCATCCGTTGCATTCAATAAATCATTGCGCATCCCGTTACCCTCATTACCCATAATTAACCCAAAACTATCCACAGCAGTAATCTCGCGATAACTACGTGCTTCTTCATTTAATTCAGAGCCATAAATTGGCACATTATTTTCTTTAAATAATGTCGTAACTTCCATTAAGTCAGCAGTCACTAATTGAACATGAAATTGACTTCCTTGCATCGAACGCAAAACTTTAGGATGATGACTATCTGCACTACCTTCACCAAAAATAACACCCGTTAATCCAGCAGCATCTGCAGTTCTCACCATTGTCCCAATATTCCCAGGATCTTGGATACCGTCTAACATTAACCAACCACCAGCTAAATTATCAGCTGATAATTTTATATTTTCTTCCATTTCAGTTACTGCGTAAATACCTTGTGGGGTACTTGTATCAGCAAGATACAAACTGACTTCAGATGAAATTTCTACTTGTTCAATTGACATATCAGTAATCTCATCAAAATACCTGAAATCATCTGTAACAAGCAGATACTCAATTTTTGCGTGTGCCATCAAAGCTTCCTTAACAAGATGCCAGCCTTCCAAAAGATATTTATTTTCTTTTTTACGACCTTTTTTTGTTTGTAATTTTTTCCAGTATTTAATTTTAGCGTTCTGTGTTGAATTAATTTTTTCCATAACGATACCCCTCTTACTATTAAAAATAATTATATCATATTTAAAATGCCATTAGTTGGTCGTCCTTATATTTTCAAGTTATACTAGAAGTAATAACAATGACTTATTTCTATAAATATGGAGGGATTATCTTATGAGTGCCATTCAAATAACAGTTTTTGGCCGCGTACAAGGCGTTGGCTTCAGATATACAACAAAACGATTAGCTGATGATTTAGGTATCTATGGCTCCGTTCAAAATAATTTTGATGATAGTGTCACAATTAAAGCAAGTAGTCCAGATAATAATCAATTAGAAAAATTTATTCAAAAAGTTAAAAAATCACCTACACCAGCCGGTAAAGTCACTGATTACAAAGAAACCCCCTTAACTAATTATGCGCCGACAGAATTTAGTGTTCTTTACTAAACGCCATTTATCCATATCTGATTGAAATCCCCTTATATTTAAAGTATAGTAATCGATATAGTCACATATAAGAGGAGAAATAATTAATGAAAAAGCTTAAGCGTTTAACACTGCTCCCAATATTTATGACCATCGTCCTATTTTTATCAGGATGTGTGCGTCAGGACAAAAGCGGTAACCCTTACGGCATGGTTTACGACTACCTAGCAAAACCAACTCAAGGGTTACTTGAATGGTTATCATCTCATTTAGGCAATAATTATGGTCTTGCGATCATTGTCATCTCATTCGTCATTCGAATGGCCTTAATGCCAATGATGATTAACCAATCGAAAAAAGCGACCGTTCAACAAGAAAAAATGGGTTCCATTCAACCCCAACTAAAAGTGATTCAAGACCGTCAAAAGGCTGCTAAATCACCAGAAGAAAAAGCAGCAAGTAGTCAAGCAATGATGGCACTTTACAAAGATAACAACGTCAGCATGACTGGTGGGATTGGTTGTTTACCCTTATTAATCCAAATGCCAATCTTTGCTGCTTTATATGCTGCTATTCGCTATTCTGCAGAATTAAAAGGTGCTGTATTCTTTGGTATTAAATTAGGTACGCCTTCAATCGTCTTTACTATCTTGTGTTTCATTGTGTACTTAGGACAAGGGTTCATCTCAACAATTGGCCTACCGCCTGCACAAAAAAAGACCATGCAAACAATGTTAATTGCTAGTCCAGTAATGATGGTATTTGTTACATTGAGCGCTCCAGCAGGTATTGGTCTCTACTTCTTTATCGGTGGAATCTTTGCATGTGTCCAAACGTTTATTATTATGTTAATGCGTCCAAGAATTCGTCGTGAGATTCAAGCAGAACTTGCTAAAAACCCACCCGTCGTTAGAGAACATAAAACAATTGATGCTGTTGAAGAAACCGTTGAACGTACAATTGACAATGTTGAAGATGACTTGTCAAACGCTACAAAAAATAATCGTAATCGTAATGCCGGTAAACAAAATCGTAAATAAATAAAAAAGATTAAAACATGACGTTTTAATCTTTTTTTGTCTCTTCATTTATTTGTTCTGCAATTAAGGGTAATGAAATTCTGAAAATTGATCCACGTTTTGCAACACTCTCAACGACTAATGTCCCTTTATAACCCATAATTAATTTTTGTGCAATTGATAATCCAAGCCCATTTCCACCTTTATCACGGCTTCTTGCTTTATCAACACGATAAAAACGATTAAAGACATTCTTCAAATTATTTTTAGAAATGCCCTCACCGAAATCTTGAATAGCAATTCGAACCATTTTCATATCTTTTGAAGCTGAGATATGAATTTCTTTTCTTGTTTCTGAGTATTTAACCGCATTATCCATTAAGATAATTAAAACTTGTTCTAAATGATTTCGTGAAATTTTTACTAAGCTTTCTCCTCTGAAATCTTCATCCAAAATAAATGTAAAATCTGGATGAATCATTTTGAAATCATTAAATACCTGTAAAACAACTAAACGAACATCGGTAAGTTCATTCTTAAATGTCATTTCAACTTGTTCAGCTCGTGACAAGTCTAACATTTCTTGAACTAAACTCTTCATCCGATTAATTTCTTGGAGGGATGCTTCAATCGATTCGGCTAAAACAGCCGGATCGTCTTTCCCCCATCTGTTTAATAATTCCATATGCCCTTGAATAATCGCAACTGGTGTCCTTAATTCATGCGAAACATCTTCAACGAATTGTTGTTGTTGATCAATATAGCGTTCCATTCGATCCAGCATACTATTAAACAAGTCCGTTAAATCAGATAACTCATCATTTCGATGCATGTCTGGGACACGAACATGTCCAATCGGTGTATCACCCGCATTAATGCGATCAATAGTTTCATTCACTAAATCAATGGGACTAAGTAACCAAGACGCTAAGACATAGCCTAAAATGGCACTACCAAAAGTTGCCGTAATAATTAAAACAATAAAAATTAAAATTAATTTATTACTAATCTTATGATAGTTCTCTAACGCATTTGTCACTTGTGCATAGCCAATTTTTTTACCCGTTTTAGATGAATAAATGGCCTTTCTGGCAACATAACCACTTGCACCATTAATGGTTTGGCTAGTGAATGTCATTTTATTTATTTTAACGAATGGCACATTTAAATTTCTTGAAGCAAAAACCTCTTCTTGTTTCAAATTATAGACACCAACTGCAACATTTTCTCGTGATAAGTTAACAATTACCGCATTCGAATATAAATTATTTTCATCTTTAGAAGAACTGGCATTAGAATTTATTGGCTTCAAATGTTGCGCAGTACTCGAAATTGTTAACTCTTGGTTTTCACGACTTAATTGTTGTGTCACCGTTCTTAACGTATCTTGCACATCTTTTTTTTCTTTATCTAATAAAACACCGCTAAAACTCTGAAAAATAAGCGAAGAAAAAACGGCAAATATAAGTAAAACACCCATTGCCGTTCCTAATGCCCATTTCCATTTAAGCGACATACGTCTTGCTTCTTTTGGATGCTGGGTTATTTTTCTTCTCATGATCTCATTACGTATCCTGTTCCTCTAACGGTTTGAATGTAACTTTCTTCACCACTACGATCAATTTTGTTTCGTAAGTATCGAATATAGACATCTACAACGTTCGTTTCAACTTCTGATTCATAGCCCCAGACTTTAGCTAATAAAACATCCCTAGCTAAAACAACGTTGACACTTTCCATTAAAGCTAAAAGTAATTCATATTCACGTTTAGTTAATTCAATCACTTCTTCATCACGACGAACGACACGATTTTCTTTTTCAATTGTTAAATCACGGTAAGTAACGGTCGTTTGTTTCGCAATATTTTGTTCACCTTCAATATCAATACGGCGTAACAATGCACGTAAACGCGCCAATAATTCTTCAATCGCAAATGGTTTAACAATATAATCATCTGCACCATGATCTAACCCAGATACACGATCAATAACAGAATCACGAGCTGTCATCATAATGATTGGTGTATTTTTAACTTGTCGCACACGACGACAAACTTCAAGTCCATTTAATTCAGGCAACATTAAATCAAGTAAAATTGAATCCCAATCTTCATTTAGAGCTGCTTCCAATCCTGTACGTCCATCAAAATGGACTTCAGTTTCGAATCCTTCATGCTGTAATTCTAATTCAACAAAGCGCGCTAAATTTTTTTCATCTTCAATTATTAGAATACGACTCATATTTTCACGATCTCCTGTTAGTTTATTTTTATTTTCTCATTCGTATACACACGATTTTTAACCAATATCTTACTTTTCTTATTTTACCATTAAATGATATCCTTGCATACACTGTAACTCATATAGGTATTTATAGCCTTTTAAGAATTTTAAACTAGCACTTTTTAACCAAATTAAAAAGGCTCTATCACCAACAACCGTTGACAAAGAACCTATAAATAAACCTAAAATCGGCATACTATGAATTAATATATCACTATTTTTGTTTAACTACCTTAAGGCACTTCACTATCAAGACTCCCTCTTTTAATAATCAGTTACTGCTATATCCCCATCACTTGTCATTAACCGATACGTACTTTTAGCTGTCGCTTGATACGTATAATTAGAATCATCTATATTTCGACCAAATATAGATAGATCACCATCACGAGAAGTAGCATGGACACCGCTATTTTTATTAGCCCTAACGTCAATGTCACCATCATTAGTTTTAACGAAAAAATGGTCTTCAAGCTGGTTATTCAATAAAGAGATATCGCCATCACTAGTAATAATAGACCCACTTTTGAAATGATTTTCCCGCAACGTTAAATCTCCCTCTGATGAAACTAATGTCACTTGTGGTGCTGTCACATTAGTTAATTGACTATCTCCAATTGCATTTATTTCAATTAATTTTGACGTTTTTAAATGGTCTAAGTAAACGTCACCTCGGCTTTTAATTTGTACTTTTTTTATCTTTAAATGGGTTAATTGTAAATCACCCTGTTGTGACATAGCTTGAACTTGATCTAAAGTTCTATTTTCAGGCACCGTAATAATAATTTTATTACTCCTATCTGGTGAAATTCCCATCGTGTATTTACTACCAGCATGACGCGAGCTAATGGTTACATGACCTTGATGTATCGTTACCTTAGGTTGTTCGCGAGTTGCATTAACTTTAATACGGCTCTTTTCACCATTTCGTACTTCAACTGGTAAATCTGAACTTAAAGTTAATGATTTTATTTGCTTAGGATAATACGTCTTTGTTAATTTTTTAGTTGAATGAAACCCATGCTGCCAGTAAATTGGTTTAATGCCATCATTAACACTCCCAAAAGCAACTAGAATCAACCCAAAGATTAATAAAATAAGACCAATTTTAATGCTGCGTTTCATGATAATCTCCCCCTTTTTCAGCACGATTACGTTTAATAAATCGGTAATATAAACGTTGAACAGCATTAGTAGTTACTTGAATCATTAAAGTTATAACCCAAATAATTAATGGTATAACAATTAACCCTAGTCCTAACAATGTCATGCCGAATCCTATATAAAATAATCCAGTCCAAAGTGAATGACTGATAACCCAAATTCCAGCAATAATCATCACGACAGTTGTTCCAACTATAACAACTAACAGACATAAAGCAGTAATCACAAACGCAAAAATCATAACCCCGAATACCGCTAAAATCGCAAAAATGGCGAATATTACTGGAATCGTTGTCGGAGCAGCCAATAACGCTAACAAGACTAACCAAATAGTCTGAATGTTCGCTCGTGATTTTTGACGGTGAGTCGATTCAGCGTTTAAATTTTCATTAAAATGAATCGAATAATCCGCTAACGTTTTACGCGCTAATTGTTTCGGCATACCCAGTTCAGTAACACAGTCCTTATATTCATTTATGCCTGCATCTAGTAGGTATTCACGGTAAAATTCTATAACTGAATGACGCTCTTCTTCATCAAGTTGTACAAGCAGTGATGAAAATTCATCTAAGTAATCGTTCATGATGGTGTTTCCCCCTTTAATAATGTATTAATCGATTGAGAATACCGTTTCCAATCGTTTTGAACTACGATTAGTTGTTGCTTCCCTGTAGTCGTTAATTGATAATACCGTCGATTACGTCCTTGGTAAGCTTGATCGTACGTTGTCACCCAATCATTTTTTTTCAACCGACGTAATACTGGGTACAATGTCGATTCAGACACAGAAATAGTTTCTTGTAGTAGTTGCGTAAGCGCATATCCATAGTAATCTTGGTCACTTAACGCTGATAAAACACAACCATCAAGTAATTCTGAACTAATTTGAATTGCCATATTTATTCCTCCCACTATATTATACGTCATATAGTATTGTTCAATCAATATCATAGTATACGCATCTTCTTCTGTCAATAAATAGTTATTTTAAAATTAAACCAAAATAAAAAGCCCTTGCTCCGCAAGAACTTTAATCTTTTAAAAATAGACTAAATTTAATTATTTAATCACATGACCTTTTTTTGCAGAATAGCGATTATAGATATTATTACCAATCAATGCACTAATCGTTATTAAACAACCAACAATTTCAAACAATGAAACTTGGTATCCATTAATAATAGTTATCATAAATGATATAATTGGGACTAAATTCATAAACAAAATACCATTAATAGGTGTAACAATTCGATTTCCCATATTCCAAGCAAATACAGCAACAACGCCTGCCAACGTTACCATATACAATAGTGCATTTTGAACGTCATTAATTTGAGAAAAGGTTGGTATTTTTAACCACCCAATTAAAGTCGCTATTACTAATACAATAATGACTGATATTACACCTAAAATAGCCGTTAAAGTTGAATATCTCAAAATGGACCATTCGGGAAAATCGGCGCCACCCGCAGTATATATAACCCAGCATAGAGCGCCTAATAAAATTAAAATGACTGATAAAAGTGTATTATGTCCTGATACTAGAATGCTAATATGCCCCTTAGTAACGACCATAAAAACGCCTATTGCAGCAATAATCATTGCTATTAGAGAAATTTTTGTAGGCTTTACACCACGATATATCCACCCAACTAAAACGCCTAATAACGGTTGAACTGCCATCATAACAGATGCAATAATAGAACCTGAGGGGCCTGCGATTTGTTGACCCAAAAAAACCAGAAAACTGAATCCAGCAAATGCAGATGTCCCAAATAACCAAAGTTTAATGGTATGCCCCTCTGTCTTAAAAGCTTTAGGACCTTCTACAATAACTAAAATGATTGCAAAAATAAGTGCAACACTACCGTAACGTAACAGAGTAAAGTAAAATGGATCCATAATCTGGAGTGCTGGTGCCATGATTGGAAACATCCCACCCCAAGACAAAACAGAAATTAAACATAATATTAACCCATAAATATATTTTTTTGACATTATTTAATACCCCCTATTTTTAGTTTGAAAATTTACTAGACTTAATTTCTAACATAAATATCCCCCTTCAGCTTATCTAAAATCTAACATCCAATCTTGTATTTTTGAATAAACAATTTATAATACTTAGTTATAACTTATTTGCATAACCCCCAACTAGAACAGACTGGAGTGAAGACCCATGCCACATGAAAATTCGTTTAATATTGAACTTCTCTATATTCTGATAAAAGTTAGTGAACTTAAGAGTATTAATAAAAGTAGCACTGCCTTAATGATGACCCAACCAGCAATAAGTAAAAAAATTAAACAACTAGAGGATTATTATGATGAACAATTATTCATAAGAAGTTCTAAGGGTATGGAACTCACGTCAGTAGGTCAAAGATTATATGTAAGATCTAAAAAAATTATTAAAGAATTTGAAGATATTCATTATTCCATTTCCACAGAAGCAGTTCATTTAGATGAGATAAAACTAGGCTCACTTGATAGTATCTCGTCAACGATGTATCAAAAATTCTTTATTAAGTCATTTACTAGTTTTAAAGAAACCCTAATTACCAATAAAATTTTCGAACTAATCGCTCCATTTAATGACGGAAACCTTGATGTCATACTAATTGACTCAGCTTTTAGACATGATTTAATTGGTACTTTCGAAGAAATAGCATTATTTAAAGAACCCTATTACTTAATCTATTCAAAAAACAATAAAGAAGTTGAAAAATTAGATATAACCACTTTAAATGCTACTAATTTAAGTCACTTAAACCTTCTTATGTATCCAAAATATTGTCCAATTCATCAAAGAATTAGACAAATTTATCAAAAATTAGGTATCGTTCCACCAGCTATTGCTGAAATTGATTACAGTGAGTCAACAACTACACTAGTATCTCACTCAGATTATGTCACTATATTGCCAAAATCATTGGCTATTAATAAGGTTGCTCAAGGGATGACCAATCTATCAATGAAACAATTAGACAGTACTTTTACCCGAAGTGTGTCATTATTTGCACATGATCAAAAAACCATTCAGTTAATTAGCCAACTGCTATTTGACCCAGAATAAACTCAAAATTGAGTTTATTCTTTCTCTTGACACCTATGTTAAAATTAATTCAAATGATTCTTTAGTTTGTGTTAACGCAGAATTAATTCATCTTAATTACAAGTCTATAAATAATTTAATATTAGATTAAAATAAGCTTTAACCAGTTAGATCGACTGGTTAAAGCTTATTTTTTTTGAGGAGGAACCTTATTTTATGCATGAATCTAATTTATTAATGAACAACCTAAAGGTACTACAAGATTTAAAATTTTACATTTACACCCTAACTGATAATAGACTTGATTTCAAATACTTTAACATCTTAACTTTAAAAACAGATGTTCTTGAAATTGATCTCGTACAAGAATATAAAATCAGAAAATACAATGCCACCCTAGCAGAAATTGCACAAGCTATTATTGATAACTATGATTTATAATTTAATAATTTTTAAAATTGACTTAGAAAATTCTTTACGATTCTCTTCCGTTAACGAACCCATATACTGCATTAATTCTACAGTAGGAATATCTGAAAACTGAGGATAACTAAAAAAATCAATCAATTCTAAATCTAATGCCTGTGCAATATCAGCTAATTTATTAATACTAATATTAGCAACATCACCCCGTTCAATTCTAGATATCAAACTAATTGACACATTCGACTTTTCAGCGAGCTGCTCTATTGTTAAATTTAAATACTTTCGTTTGTTATGAATCAATTGACTTATTTTTTTAAACATCGATTTTTCTCCAATCGTAACCTTATATTTTACAATAAGTGAAAAGTCAATCAGCTTAAAGATTTTATATTAACTAAAATAACGATAAAAGAAGATTATAATAGATATTTTTGCTATAATAATACTTATTAAGTATGTAAAAAGGTTTTATAAGCCTTTTCAACAGAAAATTAGGAGTGATTTTATGAAATAAAATTAATACAGTACTTTTATATTTATACTATTGTACCTATTTTAAAATGAGGAAGAAAGTGATCGTTCTTAAACCATTCTGTTACTCACAGTACTATTCAAAAATTAATAACTCTAAAATAACTTAAAAAAAGGCGGAAAAATAATGTCAGAAAATAAGAATAAACAACCTACAGAAAACAACGTACCACAACACAGAGAAGCTATCGTTATCAATAATCAATCAACAAACCAAACGAACCCACTAGGAACAGCAGGTTTTGTTATTGCTTTAATCACACTTTTTCTTGGCTGGATTCCTGTAATCGGCTGGATTATGTGGATTTTAGGGGCATTGTTCTCTGTTATTGGTCTATTTAAAACGCCAAAAGGATTTGCTATAGCCGGGACTATCATTTCTTTTATTGATGTTTTTGTTATTTTAGCAATTGCAAGTGGGATTGCTGCTGCAGGGGCAATGTTTTAAATTAAATCATTATTAAAAAAATTGGGAGTGGTATAGCTTATTAAGCTTCATGCCATAAAAGGGAGAAATATGAACGATTTGCTTAAAAAGAATGAATCCAAAATAACTAACGGGAAAAAATTTGTAAAAGGTCATAAAAAATCACTATCTATTGGTGCGTCAATTCTTATCATATTAATTATTATTTTTAGTTTTATCGCAACACGACCTACTAATTTAGTTTCTACTGCTGATGTTACTTTTTCAGGATACGACGGTGACGGCACGTTAAATTATAAAAGTGACGCATTAGATAAAAAAATCAAAGAAATTTCCTACAAAGCAGCAAAAATATCAGAAAAGGACACAAAGATCCTTCTCTCAGATAATACAAGTGCAATAGATATTTTAGAAACAGATCCTGCCTTTGAACAAAAGGAAGATCTTGCAGACTCTTACGATTCAGCAGTAGATGTTGACTTTAACAAAGAATCAAATCTTTCTAACGGGGATAAAGTCACAATGACAGTAACCGTTGATTCAACGGATATTCCCATAAAATCAACTAAAAAAACATTTACTGTCAAAGGACTTAAAAAATCATCTAAAATAACAATATCTGATATCCTAAAAAACGTTTCATTTAATTTTTCTGGATACAATGGTTCCGGATCTATTCATGAAAAATCAGCTAAATATGGTTCAGACATATTGTCAATACCAGTTAATAAGTACAATCTTTCTAACGGAGATACCGTTAAAGTCAAAATAAATCCTGATTATATTGATTCTTTAGGAGAAAAAGGTAAAATATTTACTGGATCTCATTCAAAAAAAGTGACTGTTACAGGGCTTAAATCACTTTCAAATATCGAAAATCTTGCCGCTGCACTTACGCAAGTAGATGCCCTTGCGAGAACAGATAACAAAGATGACAAGGATAGTCCAGATATAGGTACGGATACTTTTATCATTAAACGTTTAACTAGTTATATTACAAATATTCGTTCTACTAGTTTTGTTACTTCCGTGACTCATTCAAGTTACAGATTAGCTGTCATTTATAAGATTAATGAAAATAATACTTTCACTGATGACAATCAAAAAACAACATCATATAAAATTTATGGTTATGATTCCATAGATATTTCAAATAATAAATTAGATTTAAAAAATGTATCTTCTAATGATACATTATCCTTATCAAATCAAGCTTATACATCCTTGGATGAGGCTACCTCCGCTCTAAAAGCAGCTAATAGTGGCTATACAAAAGTAACCGTAGAAAAATAAGTTTATCTCTATCCCCTACTAAATGAAGGGGTATAACCAATTAGTAAACAAAGGACAGTGAAAATATGAATAAAAACAATAATTCTCTCTTAGCTAAAGTAACTAAAACGCAACTAATTATTGGTACCATCAGTCTTGTTGTTTTAATCACCATTATTTATTTAGTAATAGCTTCTGGAAATGTTAAAAATAATATTGTTGGAACTTGGAAAGTTAGTCCAGATACCGATTCATCTAGCTATTTTGAATTCGATAAAAAAGGTGAATTTTATCTGTACGATTCTTATGGTTCTGAACAAGCAGAAGGCACCTATACCGTTAATTCTAAAAATATTAAAATTAACGCAGACAATTTAGAAAGTAGCACAATTAGAGGAAAGGCATCTGAGGGAGAAAATACCGGTAATATGAAACTCGTCAGAAGCAAGTTACCTTAATGATTGAAAGTTTTAGACAATAGAGCCTTACTAATTAATTTTAGTAAGGTTTTTTTATGTCACTATCCGAATTCACTTCATCCATTTTTGTCACACTATATTTGCTTGAATTAGCTATTTCAGGTACGATAATTGTAAACAAGTGAGGTAAATACTATGTATATTCTTTTTATTGTAATTGCTATTTTAGGATTATTACTACTGATAGATCGGCGCAACTTTTTTATTGGCGCCTTATTTGCAATTAGCATTGTCACTTTAATCATGACTTTGCTCGCAATTGGCTTAAAGGTTCTCATTAATCATATGGATGATATTCCGTTATTATACTGGCAGATTATTTTATCTGGTATCTTCATTGCCATTTTCCTAGTCATCCTCGTCGTTATTCCCGGGATGGTCTTTAACACCTTTTTTATAGCGCATAAGGAAGGTAAAGGATTCACTGGGAAATTATCATCAATCTTAGGCGTGAATAATTTTCTAATTATTTTTGTGACTTTAATCTTAATTACATCTAACCTACCAATATTTGCCCGCGCGCTCCTATCAACTTTCCTATTAATTGATATTTTTTTCAGTACTTTATTCATTGGCTATCTAATTTACTCGCTCATTTACCAAATGATTCCTAAGAGTTTTAAAGTTGATTATATTGTTGTCTTAGGCGCTTGGGTTAAAGACGGTAAAGTAACCCCATTACTAAAAAGTCGCGTTGACAAAGCCGTCGGTTATTATAACAAACAACAAGGTCACTTAAAATTTATCGTTAGTGGTGGTAAAGGCTCTGACGAACTCATCTCAGAGGGTGCAGCTATGAAAAATTACTTATTAAGTATCAACATTCCCGAAAAAGATATTATTGTAGAAGATAAATCTACGACTACGTTAGAAAATATGAAATTTTCAAAACAAAAAATAAATGAAGATTGGACTTCAACCACTGCTCCTAAAATTCTATTCTCAACTAGTAACTACCACGTCTTTAGAGCGAGTCTTTATGCAAAAAAAGCTGGTTTGAACGCTGATGGCATTGGCGCACCAACTTCATTCTATTTTCTACCAAGTGCCCTTATTCGTGAATATATTGCCATTTTAGTGTACTACAAGTATTTCACACTGTTATCACTAATTGTCGGTATTGCCATAGAATTTCTTGCCTTTTGGGCTCATTAATAAAAATTATTAGCTGAAAAATAAAAAAAAGGCTATCTAACAACATTAACAATGCTGTTAGATAGCCTTTTTCAATTTAATGATTTATTGTTCTTTATACCATGTGTAATGGAATGAACCTGGTTTGTCAGTACGTTCATACGTATGAGCACCAAAGTAATCACGTTGTGCTTGGATTAAGTTAGCAGGTAAGACTTCTGAACGATATTGATCATAGTAAGTAATTGCTGCGCTAAATCCAGGAACTGGAATACCAGCTTTAACGGCGATACCAACGATATCACGAACTGATTCTTGATATTTTTTAACAATATCTTTGAAATAATCATCTAATAAGATATTATTTAAATCAGCTTTTTCATCAAATGCATCAGTAATATTTTGTAAGAAACGAGCACGGATAATACATCCAGCACGCCAAATCTTAGCCATATCACCAAAGTTCAAGTCCCATTCGTAATGTTCTGAAGCCACACGTAATTGTTCAAATCCTTGAGCATAACTCATGATTTTACTAAAGTATAAGGCTTCACGAATTTTTTCAACTAATTCTTTTTTGTCTAATTCGCCTAATTTAACTTCAGGTTTAGGTAAGACTTTGCTTGCTTCAACACGTTCTTCTTTCATTGCTGAAATATAACGTGCGTAAACTGATTCAGAAATAACAGATTGAGGAACACCTAATTCAAGGGCACTTTGTGATGACCATTTACCAGTACCTTTATTGCCAGCACGGTCTAAGATAACATCAACAATTGGTTTATCAGTCCCTAAATCATCTTTACGTGTTAAGATATCTGCTGTAATTTCGATTAAGTAACTGTCTAATTCGCCTTTGTTCCAGTCAGAGAAAATATCAGCAACTTCTTCCACTGAAAGTCCTAATAATTCTCTTAATAAATGATATGATTCTGAAATTAATTCCATATCACCATATTCGATTCCGTTATGAACCATCTTAACGTAATGTCCAGCACCATTAGGACCGATGTAAGTCACACATGGAGCCCCATCTTTAGCTTTAGCTGACATCTCTTCAAGAATTGGCGCAACGAGGTCATAGGCCTCTTTTTGGCCACCTGGCATCATTGATGGGCCTTCAAGGGCACCAATTTCACCACCAGAAACACCCATTCCAATAAAGTTAATCCCAGAATTATCTAATTCTGCGTTACGACGCACTGTATCTTCGAAGTAAGTATTTCCACCATCGATTAAAACATCACCCTTATCTAAGAATGGTAATAATTCTGCAATAACTGCATCAGTTGGTTTCCCAGCTTTTACCATGATGATAATTCTTCTAGGTTTTTCTAATGAATCCGCAAAATCTTTAATTGAATAGCTAGGTACTAATTTTTTCTCTGAGTGATCTTTCATAACCTGCTCAGTTTTAGATCCCGTTCTATTATAAATTGCTACCGTACGGCCACGACTCTCAGCATTCAAGGCAAGATTCTTACCCATGACAGCCATTCCAATAACACCAATTTGTGCTTTATCCATCATAATACCTCCTACATTTCTTTCATTTTTTGTGAATCAAAATCCATGTAATCTAAGAAAGTATCAGCTACCGACTTTGTCAATAAACCCATTTTAACTTTCAACATCAATTATACACCAGACACCAAAAATTCCTATCTATTTTGCCTTTTTTTGTTATACTGATTTCAGGAGGTCATTCAAATATGAAATTAGTTGAAGTTCAAGAATTATACTATGCTATTGATACTTTTTTATACAGTCGCGCAAAAGCAGAATTTTCTAATAACATCCCTACTTTTGACTTAATTGTTCAGGTTAACGGGAAATTATTGACGGCCGATTTTTTAGATTTAAAAGACAGCCGTATTCAAATCTACAGTACAACTAGCCAACACACTATTGCATCTCAATCTATTCCTTACGAAGATGACAGTAGTAATGCATTCATTAGTCCCATTAGAAAAGCAATCTTTAAAAATTATCGTTCTGAATTTTCTGGTTGGTCTAATCTTAGTAACAAGCCTGAACTATTACTAATAGATTTAATTGAACTAATTAAATCTATTAGTTCATCAACTTTTAAGGCAGTTAAAACACCAGCTAAAAATGTGACTTACATTGAAAGCCAAGCTAAACTCCCTTTCCAATTTTTTGACCCAGAGACAGATTTTGAAATTATGAGTTTAACAATTAACGAAAAAAGATAAAATCCATTTGGATTTTATCTTTTTTTATGTACAGAAAAAGCCTTAACACCATGGTTGTTAAGGCTTTTTACTTAATGTAGCTTTAGTTGTTTACTTTTACGACTTCTTTTCCGTCATAAAAACCACAGCTAGGACATACATAATGTGATTTTCTTAATTCGCCACAGTTAGGGCAAGCGCTCATACCTGGGACTGTCAACTTGTAATGCGTACGACGCATTCTCTTACGTGTTTTTGATGTTTTACGTGCTGGTACTGCCATTATCAAACACCTCCTTTAAAATTATCCAAAACTTTTAATAAAAGTATTGTTATGTTTATTCCTCTTCAGAACCATCGTTATCAAAGAAATTTTGTAACGAGGCAAATCGAGGATCAACTTTTTCTTTTCTAACCTGTACGAGTTTATCTTCAGTAAGAACTTCCCAATCGTCTCCAGTTGGTAATTCTTCTGCTTTTCTCTCATCGTCAGTCAGTATCTGCATCGGAATCTGTAATAAAACATTATCCTCTATCACAGAATTCAAATTGAGCATATCTTCTTCCAAAACAATTACGACATCATTTTTATCAAATCGTTCAAGTGCTTTATCGCGATAACCCACATAAAATTCATCTACTGAAAAATTCAATGGAACATCGACACTCTCTAATGAACGCGTTGATGGCATTTCAACTGTTAAACTAACATTAAAATGTCCAATAACATCTTGCTGGTCTGCTGATAGAATGCCCGTAACGTGGACTTCTGAAACCGACGTAATCGTTTTGTTGCGCGACATTAAGCCTTCTGAAAGGTTTAACATTTCGTCAACTTGAAGTGGTTCATCACTTTGTTTTTTTAACTCAACTAAGGACCATTTCATGCAAATATGCCTCCTAATGCAACGCTTATGATTATACCTGTGATTAAAAACATTGTCAATGGTATTCCCTTGACAGGATGTTATTTAATTTGTACGGGCTTTCTAAAAAGATCGGATTTTTTATGACTAACTAATCCATAAATAATGCCTGCTCGATAATCCAAATGATAAAGGCCTTCTTTTTCCTTCTTACCAATTTTAGTTAGTAAGGGATATGGTACCTCTTTTTTTAGATAATTAAGCAAAAATTGACCTTTTTTTGAGAACCCTAAGACATGATAATAAGGCTGCTTGTATTGTTTGTCAATTTCATTTTGCTTTATTTGCAACAAAATATAAGTTGCAAGTCTTGAAATTTTTGTATAAGTCACTCGTTTTGATTTCACTGCTTGGACCCAATCATCAAAATTAGCGTCATCAGGCAGTTGTTCATATTGCTGTAGCAATCGGTACTCAATACCCTCAGACATGCCATAAATCATCGCTAATTGTTCTGGCGTTGACAACCTCAACTGATATTTAAGATAAGGCCAAAAATCTGACCAATCAACCCACTTTTCATTTTCTGAATCAAGATTCGTTTGCTCTGGGACAACTTTGGCAATCGATATGTTCTTTTTAATAGCTAGCCTAATTGCAGTAGCACTTGTAATCTCTTGAGTTGCATCAAAATTAACTTCATGGTAATCAGCCTTAACTCGTTGAATCGGACACAACTGGATAGCTGTTTTTTCTGCTAAACAAGCCTCAGCATAAGCCAAACCTAATAAGTCATTTGGCTGATTAATAGTGATACCTGTTTTTTCAAAAACAGCTCGTTGGTATTGCATCGCATAAGTTTCATTAAATTGATCAAATCCATTATCCAATGTTTTAATTTCAGTCGCAATAAACTTAAAATCCAGTTTAGGATGTTCAGCACCAAAGACAAGCCTCGTTACCTGCATCCCTGCCAACAACTTAATTGCCCCTTTAGCAAACAAATCAGCTGGTTGAACAGAAAATGCAACGGGTAACTCAATTATTAAATCGACACCAGACCGCAATGCTTCCCTTGTACGGTTCTCTTTATCAATTGCTGCTGGAACACCCCGCTGTAAGAATTGACCGCTCATAATGGCAATAATCGTCGTATCAGGATATTGCGCTCTTATCTGATTAATTTGATATAAATGTCCATTATGAAATGGATTATACTCAACAATAATCCCAGTCGTGTCCAAGTGCCTCACTCCTATTTATCGCAGACAAAAAATAATCTTGTCGTTTTTTCATCAACTTCACTAGTCCCAAAGTCAGCAGATATTTTAATAGTCTTAAACCCAGCATTTTTTAATAAGTCAGTATATGTTTCAACTGAGTATGTTCGTTCATGATGATCTTCAGTTAATCTTTCAAATTGGTCATTACTCTCATTTTTAGTAAAAAATGTTAATTCATGAACCACACTGTGTGGTTGGTCATCTTTAAAAGTTGACCATAAGAAAGCTTGATTATCATCTTGATAGTTATACATATATCCAGGATAAACATCGTCCGTTTGATAAGTCGATATCACATCAAAAATAAACCGCCCATTTTCTTGTAATAATCCATGAATTGATTTAAAAACATTACCTACAGATTCAGAATCTGGTAAATAACAAAATGAGTCAGCAAAACAAGTAACCGCATCAAATTGAGGTAATTCTAAATCTTCCAAGTCCATCATATCGCCCTGTAACAATGGTAAAGACACGTTCGCATCTTGCGCATGTTGATCAGCAATTGATAACATTTCTTCAGATAAATCCAAACCAATAACTGAATACCCAGATTGCGTTAATGCAATAGCCAATTGACCTGCACCACAAGCCAATTCAAGTATCTCAGTTTTTTTATCAGGAACTTGTGCTTCGACAAAGGTTTGCCAAGAATCATATAGATCAGGATCCATTAATTGATCATATAATTTTGAAAAAGTGGTATAAATCATTATTCTTCAATCCATGCTGATAAATCTACAGATGCGCCTTCAGACCAGAATTTTTCTAAATCATAAAATTCACGTGATTCAGTTTTGAAGACATGCACAATTAAATCACCAAAATCTAATAAGACCCAGCTAGTTGAGTTACGGCCTTCAATACGGCGCACTTCAACGCCTGCAAGTTCTTCTTGATCTTGAATTTCTTTAACAATAGCTTTGACCTGACGAGCTGAATCAGCTTGTGTCACCATGAAATAATCTGCTAATAAGCTAATTTCATGAACATCAATAGCGACTGTATTTTCGCCACGTTTACCATCAGCAGCCTTAACTGCAATTTCTAATTTTTCTATACTATTCATTATTACTCCTCTATTCTGCGACCCATTTATTAAAGGTCAAAATTGTTTTAGGATACACTTTTTTATTGGTATCAATTAAATAACTTAAGGTATGTTTTGTTTCAAAACCAACTGCCTTATCTAAGTTGACAGCGGCAATTTTTCTCGCTTCAATAGCACCAGGAAAAGTTCGAGTTTCTTCAATAAAATCAGCCACATAGACAATTTTATCCAATAAAGTCATCTCGACAGCCCCTGTTGTATGCTTCACAATCGACGTCAAGATTTCAGAATCTGAAATACCTAATTCATCATGAATTAATTCTGCACCAACAATACCATGCCAGATAGCATTCCCCCAATTTAATAAATCAGGATCCAAGTGTTTTTGCTTAATTGTTGTGATGAATGTTTCGTCTGACCGTTCCTTAGCATAGTCATGGATTAATCCCGCAATACTAGCTTTTTCGATATCACCATGATTGTGCTGAGCAAGTCCAATTGCCGCTTTTTCAACATTTAATACATGTTGAAATCTTTTTTCGCTCAAGGTATCTTTCAATATTTGCACTAGTTCTTCCCTAGTTCCATTGAAAAGATTTTTAGAATAAATTAAATTACTCACGATACAAACCCTCTTTCTCAATGTAATCAGAAACTAACTTAGGTACTAAATAATTAATTGAACACCCTTGTTTAACCTTATTTCGAATTTGAGTTGAACTAATATCAATTGTAGGCACGTCAACCCAGAGAATCGGGTACCGACTTTTTTGTTCAAATCCCGTTCGTTTAACACCAACGAAATGAACTAATTTTACCAACTCATCAATACGAGACCACTTAGGTAAGTAATCAACCATATCACCACCGATAATAAAATAATAATCATTTTCTGGATGAACTGCCTTTAAAGCAACAATGGTGTCATAGGTATAACTAATCCCGCCACGTTTGATTTCAGCATCTTCCAGCTTAAACTTGGCATTATCAGCGATACTCTGATTAACCATATTAAGCCGATACGTCTCATCAATCGCTTCTTTTTTATCCACATGTGGTGGCGTTGCATCCGGCATAAACCGAACTTCGTCTAACCCTAATTGCTGACAAACTTGATCAGCAATTATTAAATGCCCCATGTGAGGTGGATTAAACGTACCTCCAAGAATGCCCACACGTTTTTTACCATTATCAGGAATGGGTTCTGTTTTAAATTCTGTGACTAAATTAATTTCTTTTAATTTTTGTACTTGAATAGTCAAGTCAAAAACCTCCTCATAATTTTAAATTAAGCGAGTAAATTAACTTTATCAGAAATATCACGATTTTCAACATCTGTTGCAGCTTGGTAAACGACCAAAGTATGACCAATCACTTGAACAACTTGAATTGAACTATTAGATTCAATAAAAATGCGAACTTCATTTGCATCAACTGTTGCATTTTGTAACATGTTAATTTTAATTAATTCACGTTTTTCGATTGCTTCACGAATTTGATTCAACCAATTAGTCGAAACGCCTTCTTTTCCAACTTGGAAAAGTGGACGTAAATGATGTGCCTGACTGCGTAAATATCTTTTTTGTTTGCCTCTTAATGTCATATTGTAATTAACTCCTCTTATATCATTGCTTTACGTAAAAGAACTGAAACACCTTTTGGTGCCCAGCCAGCGACTTTAGCACCCTCGTTGATGGTAACCCATCCAAGACCGGCGAATACTAAATCACTTTTTTGTGTCGCTTTAAATTCAAAACGAACTAATTCTGGGAAATCAGTCATTTCATCATCTGTTGGTGGATTTAATAAACCACCCGCATGTTTTTCATAAAATTCACTTGCTGTCTCAGTTTTTGTGCGATGAATCATTAAATCATTATCAAGATAAACAACAACCCCAGGAGTCCCACCAGAAATGTAATCAAATCTAGCAACAGCCCCGAAGAATAATGTTTGGTCTTCATTTAATTGGTAAACACGTTGTTTAATTTCTTTTTGAGGAGAAACTAATTTGAGTGCCTTACCTGATAAATAATGAGCCATCTGATCCTGATGAATAATTCCTGGTGTGTCAATCAAGGCGCGATCATCATCCAATGGAATTTCAATCTTATCAAGCGTTGTTCCTGGGAATCTTGACGTTGTAATCAAGTCTTGGACACCTGTTCTTTGTTTGATAATTTGATTAATTAATGTTGATTTACCAACATTAGTTACCCCAACAACGTACACATCACGACCTTCACGATATTTTTCGATTAATTCCAACAATTCATCAATCGCAAAATTCTTCGTTGCACTTGTCAATGCAACATCAATTGGTCGTAACCCTTGTGCGTTAGCTTGTTGTCTCATCCAATCCTTTAACTTCGTACGTCTTAGTGATTTAGGTAATAAATCAGCTTTATTCCCAACCATTAAAACGGGATTGTCACCAACAAATCGGTGTAATCCAGGGATTAAACTACCATTGAAATCGAAAATATCAATAACATTAACAATTAATGCATCAGCATTACCAATTTGGTTTAATAATTTCAAGAAATCATCATCAGTTAACTTAACGTCAGCAATTTCATTGTAATGTCTTAATCTAAAGCATCTTTGACAATATAATTCATTTGTTTCAAGGCCTTTTTTTACCGCAGACTTAGGTGTATAACCTAACTCGTCTACATTTTCACTTTGAATTTTTGAGCCACAGCCAATACAAAAAAGATCTTCGTCAACTTCTGGTACTTCAATTATGTCAGTCATCCAATGAATTCCCCCATTTAGTTTTAAAGTCATGTTTTTTAATTAAATGATTCTTAATTCTTTTTTCAACGAAACGATTAGGTTTTGTGTTCCAAGCATCTGATTTAACAAGTGGTTTAACCAAGATACTTTTAATGCCCGCGTTATTTGCCGCAGCAATATCCGTCATTAATTGATCACCTATTAAAACTAATTCTTGATTACTCATCTTAAATTCATTCTTAACTTGGTTAATGCCCTTTGTGAACGGTTTTAAGGCTCTCGAAACAAAAGGTAATCCAATGTGTTCCAACGCCTTTTCAACACGTTCATGGCTATTATTAGACACAACAACCACAGGAATTGAAGCTGCCGCAATAAGTTCCAACCAGTTCTTCAATTCAGGTGTTCCATTTGGATTATCCCATGCAATTAACGTGTTGTCTAAATCAGTCATAACCACTTTAATTCCATGATTTTGTAAATCTTCTGGTGTTAAATCATAAATAGATTCAATCATCCAGGTTGGTTTATATCTCTCAAGCATTTTAGCTACCTCAATTTTAGAATAATAATCTAAGTATAATGTACTTTCAACTAAATTGCATGTTTTACATGAAAACAATCAAATTTAATTTCATTTTAAAAAAGATATCCTCTTAAATTAAGAAAATTTTACTTATTTTTAAAAATAAAATTATCCCATGTTTGATGCTCAAGTGCCATTCCCCAAAAATTATATTCTTCTATACTACTTATTTTAAATGCATTTTCCATTGCTGCAACTGTTTCTCCATCTGATTCATTCGCAACTCTATCTAATATATGCCGTTGATCAACAACAGATTTTTTAAGTTCCTCAGTTGCATATGTTTCAATCCATCGTTGATACATAGGGTTAGGAGAACCTTTATCGATTAATTTATAGCCAATTTCTAAATAGAGCCAAGCACACGGTAGGAGTCCAGCAAAAGCTGTTTCTGGATTAAATTCCACTAATTGTCGATACATATGTGAGACGTAATGGTAAGCAGTTGGGGCAATTTCAGTTTGACTGATTTCTTCATCTGTTATATTTAATTCTTCGAAAAATTCTTTTCTAATCGCCAACTCACTTTGTGCTAAACCTTCAGCAGAAGCAAACATTAATTGCTTAATCGCCACATTATTCGTCTGTTCACCAACTAATTGATGGATCCTGCTAAAGTGCATTAAGTAATAATGATCTTGAATTAAATAATACCTAAAAGCTTCTATTGGTAATAATCCAGTAGTCAATTGTTTGATAAATGGATGTTCAAAACTGAGTTCCCACCAATTATTCGAAGCTTGTTGAACTTTTTCCGAAAATGACATGCTTAACTCCTTTACAGAAATTTTATTAAAAAAAGAGCACTTGACGCTTGGTCAAGTACCCTCTTAAATTTATTATTTGCTTAATGCTTTTTTAGCTTCTTCTGCAACAGCAGCAAATGCTGCTGAATCTTTAACAGCTAATTCAGCTAACATTTTACGGTTAACTTCAATTTCTGCTAATTTCAAGCCATGCATCATCTTACTGTAACTTAAACCGTTCATACGTGCTGCAGCGTTAATACGTGCAATCCATAGACGACGGAAGTTACGTTTTGTTTGATGACGATCACGGAATGAATATTGGTAAGATTTCATTACTTGTTGTTTAGCTACCTTAAATTGGATATGTTTTGATCCGCGGTAACCTTTTGCTAATTTAAGCATTCTTTTACGACGTTGACGTGTAACAGTTCCACCTTTAACTCGTGGCATGAAAATTCCTCCTTATTGAGCCATTTAAAAACGGCATCAATTGTCTAATTTATATTTATTATTTCATTTGTGAAAGCATTTGTTTGATACGCTTGTTATCTGATGCTGACACTGTAGTTGATTTGCTTAATTGACGACGTTGTTTCTTAGTTTTACCATGCATACGATGACTTGTATAAGCTTTAGAGCGTTTCAAGCCACCATTCCCTGTACGTTTAAAACGTTTTGCTGATGCACGATGAGTCTTTTGTTTTGGCATAATCTAATATCCTCCTAATATAGCTTTACTTTTCAGCCTTAGGTGCAAGCATCATGAACATACTACGTCCATCCATCTTCGCTCTTGATTCAACTGATGCAACTTCTTTAGCTGCGTCAGCGAAGCGATTCAAGACATCACGTCCGATTTCTTTATGCGTAATTGCACGGCCTTTAAATCTAATTGATACTTTAACCTTATCCCCTTTTGCAAGGAATTTTGAGGCATTTTTCAATTTTGTGTTGAAATCATTAATATCAATTGTTGGACTAAGTCTAACTTCTTTAACATTAACAATTTTTTGGTTTTTACGGGCTTCTCTTTGTTTCTTTTGTAATTCAAAACGATATTTCCCGTAATCCATGATCTTAGCAACTGGTGGTTTTGAATTAGCAGCAACTACGACAACATCTAAATTGGCAACTTCTGCCATATCTAATGCTTCTTGTTTGGTTTTAACACCAAGTTGTTCGCCATCATCACCAATCAAACGAAGTTCCGACGCACGGATACCTTCATTGACCATTTTGTCTACTTTATCAACTGCTATGGCAATGCACCTCCAAATTTTTTTGAGAAAAAACACAGAAAAACGGGCAACAATAATAAATTATCGCAGCCCGCTTGAAATCCATTTTAATTGGAATTTAATTTCAATATTATTCTGCCCAGAGACTCTTTTGTCTCTTCAGGCGAGAAGCGGGAGCCTCTGCTTTTTTCTTAACTTTTAAATCATACCAACTCATTCCCCTTTTGTCAAGACGATTGAATTATTTTTTATGCTTTACGACTATAGTTAGCAATTTCTTTTGTAATATTGTTAATAAAGTCTTCTTTTGTAAAGACATTAGAATCATCTTCACCATGACGACGAACAGAAACTGTATTTTCAGCCACTTCATTATCACCAACCACAAGAATATAAGGCACTTTATTCACTTGGGCTTGACGCATCTTGTAACCCATTTTTTCATTACGTTCATCAACTGTAACGCGAACACCACGCGCAACTAAATTAGCACGTAAATCATGTGCATAATCAGCATGAAGGTCATTTTTAACTGGAATGATTGTCACTTGTTTAGGAGCTAACCATGTTGGAAAGGCACCTTTATACATTTCTGTTAAGTAAGCTGTGAAACGTTCCATTGTTGACACAAGTCCACGATGAATCATAACTGGACGATGTTCTTCACCATCATCACCAATATATGACAATTCAAATTTTTCAGGCATCATGAAATCTAATTGGATTGTTGATAAAGTTTCATCATTTCCTAATGCTGTTTTTGTTTGAACATCTAATTTAGGACCATAAAAGGCTGCTTCACCTTCGGCTTCGTAATAATCCAAGCCTAAGTCATCCATAGCACCTTTTAACATATTTTGTGATTTAGTCCACATTTCGTTATCATCAAAATATTTTGCTGTGTTAGCTGGATCACGGTAACTTAAACGGAATGTATAATCAGCGATACCGAAATCAGCATATACTTCCATCATTAAACGAAGAACACTTTTGAATTCTTCTTGAATTTGATCAGGAGCAACGAATGTATGACCATCATTTAGTGTCATTTCACGAACACGTTGTAGACCAGAAAGTGCACCTGATTTTTCATAACGATGCATCATCCCTAATTCAGCAATTCTGATAGGAAGATCACGGTATGAACGGATATGATGTTTGTAAACTTGAATATGTGAAGGACAATTCATTGGACGTAATTCCAATTCTTCACCATCACCCATATCCATTGGTGGGAACATATCTTCACGATAATGATCCCAATGACCAGAAGTCTTGTATAAATCTAAGTTAGCCAAGATTGGTGTGTAAACATGATCATAACCATTTGCAACTTCTTTATCCACAATATAACGTTCAATTGTACGACGGATTGTCGCACCATTTGGCAACCAGTAAGGTAATCCAGCACCAACTTTAGGATCAACAAAGAATAAGTCTAAATCGTTACCAATTACACGGTGATCACGTTCACGCGCTTCTTGACGACGAACTAATTCAGCATCCAAGTCTTTTTGTTTAAAGAACGCTGTTCCGTAAACACGTTGTAACATTGAGTTACTTGATTTACCTTGCCAATATGCACCAGCAACTGATAATAATTGGAAAATTTTAACATCAGCAGTTGAACGTAATTGAACACCATCACTCAAATTAACAAATTCACCTTGTTTGTAAACTTCAACTTGACCATTTTCATCAGTAGCTTCTTTAACTAATTCAGCACGGTATGGATCCCCCGCAACTAATTCAAGCGCTTCAGCCTTTGAAATTAATTGACGTTCAATTTTTAAATTTTCTTTAACAATGGCTTTCATCTTGTCTTGAATTTTTTTCAAATCATCAACACTAACTTGTGCTTCACCATTATCTGTATCGAAATAGAACCCATTTTCAATATCAGAACTCATACCAAATTTCATACCTGGGTATAATTGTTGCAAAGCATTGGCCAAAATTTGAGCAGCCGTATGCCATAAAACAACTAAGCCATCTGCAGATTCTTTAGTCACGATTTCAATGGCCCCATCAGCTTCTAATGGACGAAGATAATCAACCAAGACACCGTTAAATTTACCGGCAATCGATTTTTTAGCTAAACTAGGACTAATTGATTTGGCAACATCTTCTGTTGTAATGCCCGCATCAAATTCTTTGATGACACCATCTGGAAATGTAATATTTATTTTTGACATGTTAACTTCCTCCATCATTTTTAATTTTTTGATACAAAAAAAGCCCCTAATACACAATAAGCTTGTGTATTAGGGACGTTGATTAACGTGGTTCCACCCAAATTCAAAGTTTTACCAAAGCAAAACTTTCTCCATAGATTTTAACGGATTCAATCCGACCTAACAAAAGTTAGGCAACATTATGGAAGTGGTCATCACTTATTCTCTGCCAAGAAAGCTTCCAGCTATGCTCTCTCTCCCTGTAGACATAAAAAAAGAATGTAATCTTCCGTATCAATTTAATAACTATTTAACCATTTTTATCACATTTTAGCAACCATTAATCTTATTTAGGGCGACGATTTTTACCAACAATTTTAACTTCTTTTGCTAAAAAATGGATTCGTTCCATAATTCGCTTAGCTTTAAGAGGCTCATCTTCGCCTCTTTGGCTAATGCGTAGATGTTCCTCTTCCAATTGTTTCATCGAAAAATTAGAACTAAAAAATGTTGGTAACTCTTCTTGCATACGATATTGTAAAATAACCCCTAAAATATCATCACGAACCCAACTAGACATTGCGTCAGCACCAATATCATCAATCATTAAAATTTCAGATTTTTTAACAGCATTCAACATATCATAAACTCGATTATCGCTAATGGCATTCTTAATTTCAACTGCAAAACTAGGAAAATGCATTAACGTTGTTTGGTATCCGCGATTTGCTAGCTCATTAGCCATTGCACCTAATAGGTAAGTTTTACCAACGCCAAAACTGCCATAAAAATACATTGCTTGATGATAAGACTTAGGATCCGCAACAAATTCTGTAATAAACTTCAAGCTTTTACTAAGTGCATCCCCACGTTCATCCATATCAAAACTGTTCATAGTCGCATTTTTGATATCCTTAGACATGCTCATTGATTTAACCCGCTTGGATACTGCTCTACTCTTTTGTGCTTCAATAAAAGAATCCGTTGGAACATAGGAAACATCAATCATATGATTATTCATGACTAATTGAGGCTTATATCCAGGTGCTATCATCCCCTTACCAAGAATAACTTTATTCTTTTCAGATAAAAATTCATATAGCTTTGCATCAGCACGTTGAATGTTTTCTTCGGTTAATTCAGCTTTATTTGCTTCTAAAAATCCAATGACATCAGAATCTTCATAGACCTTACTCATCAGATCACGATAATTCACATTAGGATATCTGTCGCTCAGATTATCCTTTGCAAGAAATTTTTTAAGTTCTGTTCCTAAATCTTCCATTATTATCCTCCTTTGGGAGCCGTTTTATTAAATTCTGCTAGCTGTCTTTGTAGTTCGGCTTTATCAATTTTGACATCTACTTCTGGTGCTTGATAATCATCTTTAGCCCAGTCAGGTAGAGTTTCTTTTTTAATTATTTTTCTTTGGCGCTGATTAGATACTTTAGTTTCTGTTTTTTTAGTATTGAATTGACGAACCTGATTAATGGCATCTTCAGGCGTCTTCACTTTTTGTTGTGACCAATCATTGGCCATTGTATCAACAAAAGATTTATTCAATGTCGCTAAATCTCGATCAATTAAAATATAGTGACTCAAAATATTAATAACTGCATTCGAAAATATTTGTCGTTGAACAAGTTGTTGCAGCAAATAGGATTCACTATCAGTCACATAGCCACCCTTACTCTCCTTTAACGATTTCAAGAAATCGAAAGGATTATAAGCTTCACTAGCGAGAATTAATTGTGAATCTTCTTTAGAAAAACCCGCTTTTTTTAGTGTCTCAACGGACTTTGTCTTAATTTTTTTACTGTCCTCATTTTTTGATTCAGCTTGCTTTTTCAATTTAATCTGTTGATTATATTTATGCGCAATATGCTGTTTAAATATATTATAATCGACTTCATTTGTTGATAGGTCAGCTGAATCGCCAATAAACTGGGCCATTTCAATCTCATCAATCCCATATAAAAGATGTTCTGAAATAATTAAATCGCGTTGTTCATTAATTTTATCCAATGACACAAAACTTTTTTCCAACAGTTCAATAAAAAATTTAAAATCAAATGATTCAATAGCACTTGTTTCAACCAATTTCTGTGGTGCTTTTTTATTCGTTGAAAAAGCCTTTTTACTTTCAGCAATAATATCAGGTTTATCTGATAAATGTGCCTGGTTAACTTGAAAAACATCTAAAAAACTTTTTGACGTTTCTTTAAACCCATCTAATTTTAAAACGGGTAATGCAAAACGGGCGGTAATTGCTTGATACCTACTATCACCAATTGATTCCCAAAGTAAAATACTGAGCAAATCATCCGTGAAAAAATCTGCTGCCTGTAAAGGCCGACGCAATTGGTAAACAACAACTTTACCCAAAGCATCTTCTTTTTCGAAGCTCTTTAGAAGGCCCAGTGCTTCAAGGGCACTTCTTGCCTCATAAAACATTGGCAAATCAATATTCAATAATGCCAGTAACTCACTGTGCATTTTTCGGTTAGACAATTGTGGATTCTGACTTGCTTCACCTTTTAATAGTGAAAATAGGCCACTCGCAATCACGCCCATAACAGGTTGATACAAGTAGTCTAGTCGTTCAATATCATCATTTGTAACCTTTTCATCCATTAAGACAATGTAGCCATCTTTCGGACTCATATTTTCCCATGTATTAATCATTTGATCATCATTCCTTCAAATCTTGTTTATCCGTGGGTGCTTTATCCCGATCCATCATTTCGTTCAATTCCTTCAAGAAAACACTCATATCTTTAAATTGACGGTAAACACTAGCAAATCTAATGTACGCAATTTCATCTACATCAGCAAGTAATCCCATGACATATTCACCAATCAATTGACTTGAAATTTCATTTTCACCTAATGCTCTAACACTATTTTCTACTTGATCCACAAGATGTGTAATATCTTTCATTGAAACAGGTCGCTTTTCTGCTGACCTAATAATCCCCTTAAGAATTTTTTCACGATTGAATTCTTCCCGCGTGCCATTTTTCTTAATAACAAGTAACGGCGTGGCTTCAACTCGCTCAAATGTTGTGAATCTAAATTCACAATTTTCACATTCACGACGTCGTCTGATAACGCGACCTTCATCTGTTGGTCGACTGTCAACGACTCGAGAGCCATTATGTTGGCAATGTGGACATTTCATAGTGACACCCCATCATTTTTATTTACCTATTAGTTAGACATTATTTTGAGTACTAAGCCAGTTTAGCACTTGACCCCTTGTAACGGCAACCGTTGTTGAATTATCTATTACAAAATCAGCTAACTCTTTTTTCTTCTGAATTGACCACTGTGCCTTAATACGAGACTGCGCCTCATCAAAAGTCAGACTATCTCGGTTGATTAATCGCTTGATTTGTACATTTTCAGGTACGAAGGCAACCATGACTGCATCACATAGTAATTGATAATTTTGTTCAAACAGCAAGGGCATATCTAAGACGACTAACTTACTGTCCGATTTCTTTTGTATTTGGATTTGTGCTAAAATTTCTTTTCTAATAATCGGATGCATAATATTATTTAATTTTTCTAACGCCTTTTTATTACTGAAAACTAACTTACCTAACTTTTTACGATTTAGCCTTCCATCTACTGTGACGTATTCTTCACCAAATGTCTGACTTATCCTTTTTATCGTTTTTGATCCTGGCTCAACAACTTGCCTTGCAATTACGTCTGCATCAATAACTGGCACATTTTCTTCTTTAAAAATGTGACTAACCGTCGATTTACCTGTTGCAATTCCGCCAGTTAACCCAAGTATATAAGTCATTTTTAAACTTCCTTTAACGGTTGGCAATGCGGACAATAATGCGTCCCACGTTGTGCCACTTTTATTTTAACAATAGGTGTGCCACATCTAGGACAGGGCTTACCCGTCTGACCATAGACATTTAAATCAAATTGAAACAGACCTGTCTCACCAAACGCACCCGTATACGACCTAATTGTCGTTCCACCTGCCTGAACTGCAGTCGCTAATTCAAGAATAATATTTTTACGTAATTTAGCTAATTTACCATCAGAAATCGAATTTGCTGGTTGTTCCGGATTAATTTTACTCATCCACAATACTTCATCAACATAAATATTTCCCAACCCAGCAACTGCCTCTTGGTTTAATAAAACAGGTTTAATCGCCATATGCTTACGCGACAAGTACTTTTTAAAATAACCAAGCTTAAATTCTTCATCCGTCGGTTCAGGACCCAATTTCTTAAGACCTGGTAATGTTCGTTCCTGACCAGTCGGAATTAACTGCATTCGACCAAATTTACGAACATCATTGTATCTTAAATCTTGCCCATCAGTGAGATGAAAAATAACATGAGAATGTTTTTCAATGGGTTCATCTGAAGTCCGAACAAAATATTTACCTTCCATTCTCAAATGAGATACCATTGTCATTTGATTATTAAAACGAAAAAGTAAGTATTTACCTAATCGATCAATCGATTCAATTTTACTACCTTCTAATTCACGTTTAAAATCTAGTAAATCCCCATTTACAATCTTAGGCCATAAGACATCAATTGATTTAATCGTCTTACCAATAACTAATTGACTCAGACCTCTTCGAACCGTTTCAACTTCTGGTAACTCTGGCATTTAATCACCCCTAAATAATTTTATTTAGTATCAAACCATGTCTCTCCAAATGCACTTTCAACCTTTAAAGGAACTTCTAAAGAAACAGCCGCATCCATAACTTCAGGGACTTTCTTTTGCAAAATAGCAATCTCTTCTTCTGGTGCCTCAAAAATTAATTCATCATGCACTTGCAATAGCATTTTGGCTTGTAAATGTTCTTTTTCTAACATTTTATCCATATTAATCATAGCAACTTTAATAATATCAGCCGCACTTCCTTGAATAGGCGTATTCATTGCTGTTCTTTCAGCAAATGAACGTAAATTAAAGTTTCGACTATTAATTTCTGGTAAGTAACGACGACGATGAAATAACGTTTCGACATAACCTTTATCTTTAGCTTCACGTACAACATTTTCCATATAGTTCTTAACACCTGTAAATTCATTTAAATACGTATCAATAAACGTTTGTGCTTGTTTTCTAGTAATCCCAATATTTTGTGATAGCCCATAATCACTAATGCCATACACAATTCCAAAGTTAACTGCTTTAGCCGTACGACGCATATTCGATGTCACATCATCAGGTGACTCTAAATTAAAGATTCTCATTGCAGTATTGGCATGTATATCAATGCCTTCTTTAAAAGCTTCTTGCATATTTGTATCATGCGCAATATGCGCCAAAACGCGTAATTCAATTTGAGAATAATCAGATGAGAAAATTTTCCAGCCTTCATGTTCAGGAACAAATGCTTGTCTAATTTTTTTACCTGCAGGAACTCGAACTGGAATATTTTGCAGATTAGGATCTACAGATGACAAACGACCAGTTGCCGTTAATGTTTGCAGGTATCTCGTATGAACTTTCTTATCTGCATGTCTCACTTTCAATAATCCTTCAACATAAGTCGATTGAATTTTAGCAATCTGTCGATATTTTAAAATTAAATCGGCAATTGGAGCCACAGTACTAAGTTGTTCTAAAACATCAACAGCAGTTGAATAACCCGTTTTCGTTTTCTTAACAACTGGTAATTTTAATTTCTCAAATAAAATCACACCCAATTGTTTAGGCGAATTAATATTAAATTCTTCACCTGCTTCTGCATAAATTTTAGTTTCCATATCTTTTAAAATAATTGAAAACTCACCTTGCATAACATTTAATCGATCTGCATCTACCGTAATTCCGCGAATTTCCATCTTGGCTAATACAAGTGACAATGGTAATTCCATATTTGTATACAAATCTAATTGTTCATGTTTAACTAATCCCGCCATCAAAGGCTCTTTTAAAAGGTGTAATGCCTCAGCTTTCGATGCCATATGATTGAAAAAGACAGCATCATCTTCCGGAATTCCGCGTTTAACACCCTTACCATAGACTTCCTCATCAGTCTTAACATCGTAATAATCATGTTTTTGAGCTACCTTACTAAGATCATCACTATTATCACTTGTATCTAACAAATATGAGGCTAATAAAAGATCAAATCCTGTTCCATCAAGCTGAATCCCCAGTCGATTTAACGCAACATAATTACGTTTGAAATTAAATACATTCTTTTGCACTGAATCACTTGAAAGAATATCAACTAAGATTTGTGATTTTAATAACTCAACATCGCGTGTAACAAAAAATTGATTGCCATCACCAATCGTAAATCCATCAAAATCTGCAGTATGATAATTATCATCTAACATCTCTAAATAAAATGATATTGGCTTTTTTAATTGAGCGATTTCAGTTAAATTATCCTGAGTTAAAACTGTATAATCCGTTTTTTTAGGCTCTGAAAATAAATCTATTTCAGCATTGTCTGACGTTGGATTTAAATTCAGTTGACTCAAAAACTTTTTAAAATCCATTTCTTCATAGAATGCAACTAATTTGTCTAAATCTTGTCCATTCCATTTTGTCTCTGGAAAATCAATCGTAATAGGTGCATCTTGGCGAATTCTTGCCAAGTCTTTACTCATAAAGGCTTGATCTTTATCTTCAATTAAATGTTCTTTCATTTTACTTTTCTTTAATTGATCAATATTTTCGTAAAGATTTTCCATTGACTCATATTCTGTCAATAACTTAATCGCTGTTTTTTCACCGACTTTAGCAACACCAGGATAATTATCAGAAGTATCACCAACTAATCCTTTCATATCGATGATCTGCAACGGTGTTAATCCAAATTTATCCATCACATGTGCTGGTGTAAATTTTTCTATTTCACTAACTCCTTTTTTAGTAACAGAAACAGTCACTTTATCAGTTGTTAACTGAGTAAGGTCCCGGTCTCCGGTTACAATAGTCACATCATACCCAGCTTCTTCACCCTTTTTAGCCATTGTGCCAATAATATCATCCGCTTCAAAATCAGCTAATTCGTAAGTTTTAATCCCATATCCTGCCAATAACTCTCTAAAATAAGGCATTTGCTCTTTTAATTCTGGGGGTGTTTTTGATCTACCCGCTTTATAATTATCATATTTTTTAGTTCTAAAAGTTGTTTTCCCTGCATCAAACGCAACTAATACATGTGTTGGTTTTTCAGTTTCTAATATGACATTCAACATATTATTGAAGCCATATAATGCATTTGTATGCAGACCTGCTTGGTTCGTAAATCGGTCTACCGATTGATAAAGTGCAAAAAATGCACGATAGGCAATGCTATTTCCATCAATTAGTAGTAATTTTCCATTAGTATTAGTCATCTGATATCCGTCTCCTTTAAAAATCTCTATCTCTATTTTACCAAACATCAGCCGTGATTAATAATGAATCACACAATAACTCAATAAGTAATAAAAACCCCTAAGTTATCAAATGCCTAACTTAGGGGTTTTACCAACTTATTTTGTTAATTTAATATTTAATCTCTACCACCATAACCAAAAATTTGTAAGAACGAAATGAATAAATTAATGAAATCAAGATATAACATCAAAGCACCCGTCATAGCTAGATTAGAAACCGAAATATTGCTATCACGTTGTAAAAAGACTTGTCTTAATTTTTGTGTATCCCAAGCTGTTAAAATGGTGAAAATAATAACAGCAATATATGAAAATACGTAATTAATAAGTTCACTTTGTAAGAACAAGTTTACAAATGAAGCAACAATTAATCCAACTAAAGCAGCTAAAGCTTGTGTCCCTATTTTAGTTAAATCTCGTTTAGTAACATTACCCAAAATTGTCATTGTTATAAAAACAGCTGAACTTGCGGCAAACGCAGCAATAATATTGCCAGCTGAATACATTGATATAATCAGCGACAGCGTTACTCCCTCAAGTACTGAATAACCCATCAATAACGCAAATGTAACAAATGGCGCCCGTGACGCTTTGACGTTAATATTTAAAACAACAACCAATTGAACGATAAAGAGTACCCAAATTGACCATGAATGTGCTGACATAAATCCGAAAACTGATTGTTGGAAGACCGTCAAAACTAAAAATGCGGTAATAGCTGAAACGCCAACGGCTAATGCCATATAACCATATAATTTTGATAAGAAATTGTTTAATCCATCTTTTTCATTAATAATAACTCTATTCTGATTATCCATCTCATTTTCCTCCTATTAATTAAGAAATTTTGGGTGGTTTAACCATAATTAACGCATCCAAAACTCTTTCATTTTCTTTATTCGCTGCTTCAACAGAAATAGTTATAACTTCCTTCATTTCATCTACACGAATAATTTCAAACTTAAATGTAATATTTTGATTTTGATAAATTGGTAATATAAAATTCGTTGAAATGTTCACAATTTGACTACCTGGGCCCGGAAATAACTTAGAAATTGAACTTGTTATAATACCAATTACTAATACCGGAGGCGCAAGAATTGTTTCAAAATCAGCACGCTCAACATAATCTTTTTGCGTATATAAAGGATTCGTATCATTGGTTAATCCTAAATAAATCATAATATCGCGGTTAATAATCCGTTCAGTCACGGTTAGTTTATCGCCCTCAACAATTTCATTAATTAATTTACCGACATTTGCCATACTGTTAGCTCCTTTATTTACCATTTCGTATAAGCACCAGTGTATCAAATTATTTAAGATTATCAAGCCATTTTACTTTTCTTTAAAAAGAATTAACTAATAAAAAAGAAATGACTTTTACGTCATTTCTTTCCTAACAATTAATTATTTTTAAAACTTAAATTACTTAATAAATCTTCATACGCATATTCATATTTTTGAACGTCTCCGGCACCCATGAAAATAACAACTGCATTACTATAATCAAGCAATGGTGAAAGATTATCAAGTTTAATAATCTCGCCACCCTTAACAATTTTTGCGCCAAGATCTTCACTTGAAACATTACCTGACGTTTCACGAGCAGAACTAAAAATATCCGTTAAATATACTTTATCGGCAAGATTTAAACTAACCGCAAAGTCATCCATCAATGCAATTGTTCTACTGAACGTATGTGGTTGGAAAACAGCAATTAATTCTTTATCTGGATATTTTTGACGAGCAGCATCAATTGTTGCTTTAATTTCTGATGGATGATGCGCATAATCATCAATAATCGTCATATCACCAATATATTTTTCACTGAATCGGCGTTTAACCCCTTTGAAGCTTAACAATTCATTAGCAATTTCTTCTAAATCAACTTTTTCAAAATGAGCGACAGCAATAACAGCTAAACTATTTAAAATATTATGTTCACCAAATATAGGAATATTGTAGTGACCTAATGCTTCATCATGATAAAAGACATCAAATTCAGACCCTTTAGTCGTTCGTTTAATATCACGAGCTTGGAAATCATCAGCTTCCTTTGTTCCATAATAATAAATTGGAACATCAGCTTTGATTTTACGGAGTAAAGGATCATCTCCCCAAGCAAAAATACCTTTTTTAGTTTGTTTGGCAACCGTTTCGAAAGCATCAAAAACATCATCAATGCCAGTAAAATAATCTGGATGATCAAAATCAATATTCGTCATAATTGAATAGTCTGGGTGATACGCAACAAAATGGCGACGGTATTCATCAGCTTCATAGACAAAAAATCTTGCATCAGGTTTCCCTTTACCAGTACCATCACCAATTAAGTAGCTCGTTGGTGCGATTCCACTCAAGACATGAGCAAGAAGTCCAGTTGTACTTGTTTTACCATGAGAACCAGCTACTCCGATACTTGTGTAGCCTTCCATCAAACGACTGACCATCTCAGGATAACTAACAACATCTAAGCCCATTTCACGAGCTTTTTTTATTTCAGGATGGTCAGCAGTAAATGCATTTCCCGCAATTACAGTTAACCCTTCATGAATATTTTTTTCATCAAATGAATAAACCTTAATACCAGCTAATTCCAATCCACGTTGTGTAAACGTGTACTGATCGATATCAGATCCTTCAACGTTGAATCCTTTGTCATGTAAAATTAATGCTAAAGAACTCATCCCTGAGCCTTTTATTCCTACAAAGTAATATACCTTTTGATTATTCATAATTATCCTCTTTTCTGACAGCATTCTCTATAATTTTACCATAAACTAAACTCAAAATAAGGTAATATATTCAGAATGTCATTAAAATTCTGCTCTCATTCGTCTTAATTCATCTTCAGTCAAATACACATCTCGGGGTTTAGACCCTTTAGCATGTGAAACATGATGATGATTTTCAAGTTCATCAATAATATTTGCAGCTCTATTATAACCAATCGAAAAGACGCGTTGTAATTTAGAAGTGGAAATAGTCTGTTCATGTGCAATAAAATCTAAAACACCTGGTAATAAATCGTCTTGTTGCTCATTCTGATCTGCCATTTTCTTCAATCCATCTGGATTAAACGCATATCTTGGCTTTCCTTGTGTTCTAACAAAGTCAGTAATCAAATCAACCTCATCTTCGATATAGGTTCCTTGTAACCTAACAGCCTGGCTTGACCCATTACCGAGGTACAACATGTCGCCTCGGCCAAGTAACTTTTCAGCACCCGCCGTATCCAAAATTGTTCTCGAATCAATTTGACTTGATACCATGAACGCAATTCGAGTCGGAATGTTATTTTTAATGGTTCCTGTCACAACATCGACACTTGGACGTTGCGTTGCTAGAATTAAATGAATCCCTGCAGCTCTAGCCTTTTGCGTAATTCTAGCAATATAATCTTGAACTTCATTTGAAGCAACCATCATTAAGTCTGCCAATTCATCAATAATAATTAAAATATATGGCATTTTTAAGCTAAAATCACCATTTGCTTCTGCTTTTTGATTAAAGTTACCAATATTCTTAGCTCCAGCTGCAGCTAATTTCTGATAACGTTCTTCCATTTCATCAACAGCCCATTTTAAAGCCGCAGAAGCCGCTTTAGCATCTGAAATAACTGGCGCCAATAAATGTGGAATATCATGGTATGGTGCCAATTCAACAGCTTTAGGATCAATCAATAGCAACTTAACTTCATTTGGCGTCGCTTTATATAAAATAGAGACTAGTAAACTATTGATAAAGACTGATTTACCAGAACCTGTAGCCCCAGCAATCAAGCCATGTGGCATTTTTTGTAAATTAGTTACTTGCGCTTCACCAAATAAATCAACCCCTAATGCAACTGTTAATGGTGATTTATTTTCCATAAATACAGGCGACCTTAATACCTCTGAAAGTAGGACAGGTCTTGATTTTAAATTAGGAATTTCAATTCCGACACTACTACGACCAGGAATTGGTGCTTCCACACGAATATCTTTTGCCGCTAAGGCTAATTTTAAATCATCGACAAGATTAGTAATCTTGCTTACCTTAACACCAGCAGCCAATGATACTTCGAATTGTGTCACCGTTGGTCCAACTGTCCAACCATCAACTTCTGCATTAACATGAAAAGCTTCTAACGTATTATTCAACACGTCAATTTGAGAAAGAACCCAATCATCCAATTCACCAGCATTCTCTAGAATAGGATCTGGCAATAAATCAAGTGATGGAAATTGGTAGGTTGCATCCGCAATGACAATTTCTTCATCAGATTGGTCATCGTAATAACTGTCTTGTACTTCTTGTACTTCTTGTACTTCTTGTACTTCTTGTACTTCTTGTACTTCTTGTACTTCTTGTACTTCTTGTACTTCTTGTACTTCTTGTACTTCTTGTACTTCTTGTACTTCTTGTACTTCTTGTACTTCTTGTACTTCTTGTACTTCTTGTACTTCTTGTACTTCTTGTACTTCTTGTACTTCTTGTACTTCTTGTACTTCTTGTACTTCTTGTACTTCTTGTACTTCTTGTACTTCTTGTACTTCTTGTACTTCTTGTACTTCTTGTACTTCTTGTACTTCTTGTACTTCTTGTACTTCTTGTACTTCTTGTACTTCTTGTACTTCTTGTACTTCTTCATTAGTTTGATGATTCTTATCAACAGATGCAAGCTCTTCTCGTGACGAAACTTCAGGTTTATCTTTAAAAACAGATAACTCTTTTTGAGCTTCATTTTCAGAATTTGAAATTTCAAACAAACCACGAGCTAATGCATGTTTGTTATTAACAACCATCTTTCTTGGCTCTTGATTAATTTTTTCAATGCTATCATGTTGTACTGGCTTTTCTGCCACTGTTTCAGCTAAAACGGATGGCATTTCTGGTATTACTTTATCCTCAACTACTGGATCTGCAATATGGATTAATTTAGTCGACTCTGTTTTTGGCTCTTCAATCTCTGCTTCAACAAAGTAACTAGTATCCTGTTTGTCAAATAACAAATAAGTATCCTTTGCCTTAGTTAATTGCACTAAAAGCTGACGATACTCAACACTCTTATTATGTTTTTTACTCGTTAAAAATGCGGGTATTTGTTTTGGCTTGAATCCTCGAGAATAATGATTCATTTGCGAACTTTCATTTTGACTACTAGTCTCAATTCCTTTTCGTGCAAAATGATCATTACGACGAGGCACATTTTCTTCTTTTTTTATCGTTTTTTTATAAAACGCGGGTCCATCGTAACGCTCCATTAAATTCATCCTAACTATGTAAAAAACTAATTGCTAATAACCGCAATTAGTTTTTTTAAATCTATATTATGCGAATAATTTAGCTGCTTTTTCAAAATCAAAAGCATCACCAACATGATTCGTTTTTTCATCTAAAACCAAAATACCATGTGCAGTTGGAGCATTAGGGATCCCTAATTCTTGTGCTGAACTAACCATCCCATAACTGTCAATACCACGTAATTTGCCTGGCCAAATAATGGCCCCAGTTGGCATCATTGCACCAACTTTTGCGACTACTACTAATTGTCCCTGTTCAATATTAGGTGCCCCACAAACGATATCCAACATTTGATTATTATTAACCTGAATTTTTGTCACATGTAAATGATCTGAATCAGGATGTTCAGTAGATTCCGCTACATATCCAACAACAAATTTAGGATCATCATCAACGATAAGAACATCATCAAACCCAGCAGCACTGATAAGCTCGTTCAACTTATCTACTTGATTTTCATTTAAAAAGACTTGTCCATTACCTAACAAATCAGGTAATTCTTTAGAAATTTCTAAAAAATTAAAGCCTAACGTTTCATTCGATTTTTCATTAAAAATACGAACAACATTGTTTTTTAATTCTGAATTTTGTTTTTCTGCATCTTCACGTAAGACGACCATTAATGTATCGCCAACATTTTTTAAGTTATAACTTGCTATCAACATGTTTATTTTTTAGTTCCCTTCTTATCATCGCTGATGACTAAAACATCACATGGTGCATTTCTAAGAATTGCAGCTGTTGTTGACCCATTTACAAATCGTTCAACAACATTGGCCCCAGTTTGACCAACCATGATTAAATCAACGTGTTTTTCTTCTGGTATTTCACGGCTCAATAATACCTTAGGAGACCCATAAGCCAAAACAGTTTCAACGTTTTTAACGCCCTTGTCTAATGCAACTTGCTTGTAGTCAGCTAATGTCTCATTCAAACGTTCAACTTCCGTCGTAACATCATCTTCATCTTCCGAAAAGGTATTATCAATACTGTGTTCAACGACGTGCACAATTAACAAACTTGCTTCATTTTTTAAAGTACTGTCAACTGCTTGATTAAATGCACGTTCAGACTGAACACTACCATCAATGCCAACCATTACTTTTTTATAAACTTGCTCAAACATGACCATCACCCCAATTAGTTTAGTTTGTTCATAAATGCTTCGATTTGTTCTTTTGTTTTACGATCTTTATTAACATAACGATCAAGTTCAGTACCATTTTCATAGGCAACAAAACTTGGAATTCCAAAAATACCCCATTCTTGGCAAAGGTCAATTTGTTCGTCTCGATCAACTTTATAAAATTTAAAATCAGGGTATTCTGCTTCAATCTCAGGCATCATTGGTTCAATAAAATTACAATCTGGACACCAACCTGCCGTAAAGTAGAATAATGACTTCCCATTTGCTAATAATTCGTCAAATTTGTTTTTTTCTAAAACTTCTAATTTTTCCAATTTAACTACCCCCTAATGATTGTATCAACAGTCGAGCGGTCTAATCCTAAAATTGTCTTTTCAAGTAATTCTTTTGCTGCTTCGTAATCTCTAATTGAAAACATCGTTTGATGTGTGTGAATATAACGTGCGCAAACGCCAATAACAGAACTTGGAATACCATTATTTTCCATTTGAGCAGCACCCGCATCAGTCCCACCTTGAGAAACAAAATATTGATAAGGAATATTATTATCAGAAGCAGTATCTAACAAGAATTCTTTCAATCTAGGAAGTGTTACTAATCTTGGATCGTAAATTCTGATTAATGTGCCTTCACCAAGGTGTCCAAATGTGCCTTTGGTTGTTTCAATATCATTTGCTGCTGAACAGTCAACGGCAAAAAATAAATCTGGTTTCAGCATATTCACTGCACCTGGTGTTCCTCGCAAACCAACTTCTTCTTGAACATTAGCACCCGCAAACCAAGTATTTGGTAATGGCGTATCCTTTAATTTTTCAAGTGTTTCAAGCACTGCAGAACATCCATAACGGTTATCCCACGCCTTACTAATGATATTTTTACCATTAGCTGTCTTAATTGTTTCAAAATCTGGGACAATGTAATCACCTGGTGCAATCCCAAATTCTCTTGCTTCATCTGCAGATTCAAAACCACCATCAAATAGAATATCATTGATTTGTGGTGTTGCGTTTTGATGGTTATCACCACGCAATAAATGAGGTGATACCGAAGAAGAAATAATTGGATAGGTTTGACCTGAGCGTGTTGTTAATGTAAACCGTTGTGAAGAAACAACGAATGGGTTCCATCCGCCAAGTGGACGAACTGAAAATAAACCATTATCATTAATTGCAGCAAGCATAAATCCAACTTCATCCATGTGCGCAGCAGTCATAATTTTAGGTGCATTTTCAGCCGCATTTTTACGAATACCAAAAATACCACCCAAACCATCTTGGACAATTTCATCCACATTTGGTGTCATTTTTTCACGCATGACCTCACGTACATTATTTTCAAAGCCACTTGTTGCTTGAAGTTCTGTCATTGTTTTAACTAAATTAAACGTTTTATCATTCATAATTAGGAAACCCCATTTCATTTTATCTCACAATTTGGTTACAAATTTTACCATTAACTCGTTTAATATTTCTTAATTTATATTATATAATATTACCATAAAAGAAGCTAAGAATGTAGCTCAGTTACCATTTAAAGCAGTAATCATAGTCTTTTTAATTTTAAACGGTTTTTTTGCAAAAAAAATCTGGAATTCTTATTCCAGATTTTTAAGTGCTTTAAAATGTGCTTCTAATTTGTAAATAGGTTGTCCTTTTTTACTAAATTTTTCTTCATATTCAGTCATAACGTTATCTTCAGCTTCTATGCTGGCATGTAAATCAAGCCAAACTTGATCATAAGACATCCCATACTCATTCAAACTAACTAAAGAATATTCAAACAAGCCTCGATTATCCGTCTTAAATTCAAGATGGCCTTCATTTTTCATAACTTTTTCATAGCCTTTTAGAAAACTACTATGTGTCAAACGACGTTTAGCTTGTCTTGTTTTTGGCCAAGGATCTGAAAAATTCAAATAAATACCATCAACTTCATTATCATCAAAAAATTCAGTTACTGAATCACCATTACCCAAAATTAATTGTAAATTTGGAATTTGTGCTTCAACTTGTTTTTTTAAAGTAATTGCCGCAATTGTCGTTTGTAATTCAATACCAATAAAGTTATATTCTGGAAATTTTCTAGCCATCCCCATAATAAAACCACCCTTGCCCATACCAATTTCGATAAATAGGGGTTGATCTTTTTCAAATCTTGATTGCCAATTACCTTTAAATTGATTAGGTGACGTCACAAGTAATTCGGGATGTTCTGCAATTAATGGTTCGGCCCATACCTTATTTCTTAATCTCAATTTGGATATCCTCATTTCATTTTATAAAGTAAGTGGGGCTAGAACGTATTAATCGTTTTAGCCCCACTCTCTTTTAATTCATTTTCATGTTGTATTTTTGCAATTCGATAAGTGCCTGATTCATTTCATGAAATCGGCCTAACCCATGTGCTTTTTTTATTCGTTGTAAGTTGGCCATTATAATATACCAATTAATTCTGTTCAATAAATCGTTATCCTCTAATGACTCATGGTACTCACTCAACCAATCACTCCATTGGGCATTTGGAATATACTCCGACATAATCAAGCTCAAATCCATGGCTGGATCAGCAATCTTTGCTGACTCCCAATCAACTAAATACAATTGATTGGTATCAGACCGCAACCAATTTCGATGGTTCAAATCACCGTGACAGACTGTATATTCGTCCATTGATAACTTAGGTTGATGTTCATTTAACTGTTGAAACATGTCCGCCAACAAAGGATGTTTTTTTAAATCATCACTCAAATCATCAAAATAATTTGCCAACAATCCACTAGGTGTTATGACTTCCCCACCAACTTGACTCAACATATTTTTCAATTGTTTTGAACGATGAATTTTAGACAGTAACTCAGGAACCATTTTTTGATCCATTTCATCAGAATTAAGATTTCGACCATTCAACCATTCCTGCGCAGTTATTGTATCACCACTCGAAATACGTTTAGTCCAAATTAATTTTGGCGTAATACCAGCAACTGACAATGCAGCTAAAAAAGGTGACATATTTTGTTTCAAAAACACCTTTTCTTGCGCACGAGTACCCATGTATGCGGTACCTGTATCTCCACCAATTGGCAGCAATTGCCAACCGGGATCCAAATTAAAATCCATCCTATTGCTACCTCTTTTTCTCAACTAAACTCTGACCTTATAGTTTTATATTACAAACATCCTTATTCTACGTCAAGGATTTTTTTAACTCTGACAACTAAGTAGAAATGAGTAAACAGTATTATTTCGATTAAACTTACCAAAATACCATAACCTAGCATCAAAAATTGGCCCGTTCCAATATAAAGTGCACTATTTAAAAATACAGCACTTATCACTAAAATAATTAGCGTGAATTTTTTAAAATTCTTAATTTGATGGTCTTTTCCTCTTGGATACAATCTCGTAAAAATGATGTTATCATAATGCTTTGCAAAAGGAAGTAATTGAAAACCAATCAGATAAATAAACAAAGCCAAAAATGCAATTGCTAACCAATCATTTGAAATAAACGCAAGAATCAATGACCCCATTAACGTTAACCGAATGAACAAGCCACTAAATTCAGTCCCACGAATAAATCCTCTTGCATACAAGAAGGCATAAACATTTTTATCATCCTTCTTAATCCAATTTAAAATAAAATCAAGATAGGCCCTTCTTTTAACTTGGCCCTTGACCATTGGGACATCAGTGAACAAATTAAAAAAGCGATAAATTCCTAACATTCTATTTTCTTCAAAACTAATTGCTTTTTTCCAATCAAAAATTTCTTTGAAATCTTTTTTTGCCAAATAATGCAATACAAAACTGCTTAAAATAGCAATCATAAAACTCCCAACAAAACTGCCATATAGACCAAGACTATAAAGTACAATTGGAAACAAAAGATTAACTAACCCTTTATTCAGCCGACCAAATCTGTTATTTTGATACTTTTCCAATAATGAAATTGTTAGCCAATTATTTTTCAAACATAATTGCGTCAGAATTAAAAATAGACTATTTATTAATGAAATTCGCATACCAATGATCATAACCGGAATAAGTAACACAATAAACCCTAATTGCATCAAACTAGCCATAATTGTTGAATACCGTTTTGCCTTTTTTAAATAAGTAATTAACGCATACTCTTGTGGCAAAAGGAAAACAACATCCGCTTCTTTTAGCAACGTACTTAATCGACCAATTTGTAAAATCACCAATAAACCAACAATTAGAGCTGGTCGATACCAAATCAAATTAACCGGCATTACTTTTAAGCCATTAGAATAAGCCAATCCAAGTCCACCAATAAAAAACATAATTGCTACAACAAAATGATCATTTAAGACATATCGTAAATATTTCAATAGTAATAACTGGTGATTTTTTAAACGAGTTATCCATAAATCTTTCATTTTCTTACCTCATCCTTAGTTAGACCGAGATAAATTTCATCTAAAGAAGCATCAGGCTTGTTATAAGCTTTTCTCAATTCAATCATTGTACCTTGCGTTTTTATTTCACCTTTATTCAATAAAATAAACCAATCACAATATTTTTCAGCAGTAGCCAAAACGTGAGTTGACATTAAAACACTTGCGCCACGTTCCTTTTCAGCGACAATTAACTCTAGTAAATCATTAATTGCTAATGGATCTAATCCAAGAAATGGCTCATCAATAACGTAAAAGTCTGATTCTGTTAAAAAAGCACAGACAATCATCACTTTTTGCTTCATCCCTTTTGAAAAATTAGCTGGAAACCATTCTAATTTATTATCAAGTCTAAATATTTTCAGTAATTTATTAGCTTTTTTCCATGCCTTTTCCTCATCCAATCCATAAGCCATCATTGAAAGCTCTATGTGTTCTTTTAACGTTAATTCTTCGTAAAGAATCGGCGTTTCAGGAATATAAGCTAAATGTGATTTATAAGCTTGGCTATCTTCCCTTAATGTCACACCATTTAATTTAATAGTCCCTTTTTGTGGGGTTAATAACCCAATAATATGATTAATTGTCGTTGATTTACCGGCACCATTTAACCCGATTAAGCCAACAACGTTTCCAGGTTTAACTTCAAAAGAAATATCTTTTAAGACTGGTATTTGAGAGTAACCGCCCACTAAGTTTTTAACTTCTAATGTCATTTAATAATTCCCCATTTACAATTTATTTACGCCTTTGATTATATCATATTATGATGAATTATCATTCATGATGTATAATGTAAGCATTAACTAACTTTGAAAGAAGGCAAACTTATGACTGACTGTATTTTTTGTAAAATTGTTGCTAACGAAATTCCTAGTTTCACTGTGTACGAGGATGATAACATTAAAGCTTTCCTTGATATTTCACAAACAACTCCCGGACACACACTTATCATTCCAAAAAAACATGTGGCAGACATCTTTGACTATGACCAAGCACTTGCTAGTAAAGTATTTGCCAAAATTCCAATGATTGCCGCTGCGATTAAAGCAAGTAATCCAGATATTCAAGGGATGAACATTGTTAACAATAATGGTGAGATTGCTTACCAATCTGTTTTCCATTCACATTTTCATTTAATTCCCAGATACACATCAAAAGATACTTTTAAAATGTCATTCAAAGACAATTCAAAAAAATATACACCAGATCAACTTGAAACAATCAAAACATCAATCAAAAATAAGATTGGAGAAAATTAATGTCAAAAACGTTTAAACGCGTCGCCCTTTTATCAGTTCTTGGTGGCTCAGCCTACTATGTCTACATGCATAAAGATGAACTTATGACACGACTGACAGAAAAAATTGCCCAAACAAAAGAAGATTTTTCCGATTATCAAAAAGATATTAACCGTTTAACTAACGCATCAAAAAAAATGCAAGATGCAACAGACATGCTGAATAAAACGGTTGAACAAACATTACCCATTATTACTTCTATCAATGATCGTATTGATAAATTTGGCTATGAAATCCAACCAAACATAAATAAGATCACTAAAAAGTTAGAACAGTACCAATAAAAAATGGTTTGTAAAGTTTGACTTTTTTGTGAATTTTCATGCAATTACTTTCATTACAACGTAATTATGGTATATTAAGACTATTGATCTTTCATTGAAAAGACAAAAATTTTAAGAAATAGGATGTGTTAGGTTATGAAAAAATGGCTTGTAGCTTTAGCCGGCGTACTATTAACATTTACATTAGCGGGTTGTGGGAACTCAACAGTCGCAACTACTTCAGGTGGTAAAGTTACAGAAAGTGCTTACTACGATAGTTTGAAGAAAACATCAAGTGGTACATCAATTTTACAACAAATGATTTTGAACAAAGTATTGGAAAAACAATATGGTGATTCTGTTTCTACTAAAGCTGTCACAAAACAATACAATACTTATAAAGCACAATACGGATCAAGTTTCTCATCTGTTTTATCACAAAACAGCATGACAAAAGCAAGTTTCAAAGAAGAATTACGTTCTAACTTACTTTTGAAAGCTGCCGTTAAACATTACAGTGATTTAAGTACAACTGCTGTAAACAAACAATGGAAAGAATACCAACCAAATGTTACCGTTCAACGTATTCAAGTTGCTGATAAAGCAACTGCAGAAAACATCATTAAACAACTTGATAAGCAAAAAAATGCTAAAGATTTAACTGCTAAATTCACTGCATTAGCTAAATCAAAATCAACTGATACAACTTCTGCAAGTACTGGTGGTACTTTGGCTGCATTTAACAATACAGATACAACATTAACATCAGAATTCAAGAAAGCTGCATTCGACTTGAAACAAGGTAAATACACAACTACCCCCGTTAAAACAACTTCAGGTTACGATGTAATCTTAAGTGTTAAAAACGCTGGTAAAGGTAAAAAAGCCGATCATGTTTCTGACTTAAAGGAACAAATTGTTACTGAAAATATGGCCAACTCAACTAAGTTACAAAAGATTGTTGGTAAAGTACTTAAAAAAGGTAACGTATCAATCAAAGATAAAGATTTGAAAGATGTTCTTTCAAGCTACTTATCATCATCTTCTTCAAAATAGTTCAGTTAAAACATCAGATTTTATCTGATGTTTTTTTTTGCAAAAAAATAACACAATGGAAAAATTCCATTGTGTTATTTAGTAAAATTAATTATTTGGCACATCGTTATTAAGATGCGGCTTATAGAAATTACGACCATCCATCCCAAAAATGCGTTCGGAAAATTCGCCCTCTTCTGTATGAGCTAATGATCCCTTCAACATTTGGATTGATGCATCTATATTATCAATTTGATGTAAAATATCCGCTTCAATCAAATGTGGTTGCACTGGTGATCCATATTCGAGCAAACCGTGGTGAGCAAGAACAACGTGACGTAATAAAATCATGTCTTCTGATTCAAGATTAATTTTCAACTCACCAGCCGCTTTAACAATTTCTTCATCAATCAACACAATATGCCCAATCAAATTACCCGCCAAAGTATAGGTTGTCGCAACAGGTCCTGATAATTCGATTGTTTTACCTAAATCATGCAAAATAACCCCTGAATAGAGTAAAGGTGCATTAATCACATCACCGTACTCAGCAACGATTGATTTGGCAAGTCTTAACATCGAAAGTGTATGGTATGCTAGTCCACCAGAAAATGCATGGTGATTTTTCTTTGCAGCAGGATAGCTAAAAAAGTCATCATGTTTTTCAGTTATCAAATACCGCACAATTCGATTCCAATTTGGAGTTGTAATTTCAAAAATGGTTTTATTAAATTCTTCTTCCATCTCATCTTTTTTCATTGGTGCACTAACAACAAATTGACTTGGATCATTAGGTTCGCCCTCTTCAGTCAATCTCATATGATAAATCTTCATCTGTGGATTATTTTGGTAAACTTCTCGTTTTCCTTTAATGAAGGCAACTTTTCCTGTTTGAAATTGTTCAATTGCTTCAGGTGTCGCGTCCCAAAGTTTAGCACTAATTTGACCGGAACTATCTTCAAAATTAAAGGCAATAAATTGCTTATTATTTTTTGTATTTCTAACTTCTGCGCTCTTAATTAAAACAAACAACGCAACATTTTCATCAACTTTGTATTCAAATATTTTCTTTTCTTGTGCCATGTCCATCCTCCTATAACTCGATTATCTTATCACTATCAAATTCAGTTAATCCTGAATCATCGGCTGTTAAATATATAACTTGAACTGTCTCACTTATTTCTCGTATAAGTCGTAACACAGCATTTCTTCTGTTTTTATCGAAATTAACAAACCCATCATCAATAATCAATGGTAATTCTACTGATTCATTAATTGTCATAACTAAGGCAAATCTAAGTGCAATATAGAGCTGTTCTGCTGTTCCTTGCGATAATTCGCCTATTTCAAATGATACCATATCAGAAGAAACAACCGTTAATAATCCCATTGAATTATTTATTTGTGTGAAACGCCCTAAGGTTAATAATTCAAAGTAATGATTGGCTAATTTAATCATTTGTGGCATTCTAACACCTGATGAATCCTGCAACGCCTCATTAATCCAATTAATAGTGAGTTTTTGAGTTAACCATTTATCTGCTAACTCGCTCAGAACAGTTACTTTTTCAGCCAGATTTTGGCGTAACTCTGTATAATTTCCTTCTACTTTTAAAGTCTGTAACGCCGTTTTTTGGTCAATAATGGTCTGATTTATATGCACTATATCATTTTGAATTTGAGTTGCTTGCTCTGTGAATTTAGCTAATTGTTCATTCAGGCTTGCCTCGGATTCAAACGTATCAAGTTCTTTTCTGACCTCCATAGGTAGTTGCGCATTAATAGTATCCAATTTAGATTTATCTTGAATAAATTGTTTTTGTGAATCATAATTTTTTTCAAACTGATCAACTTCAGTTAGCTGATACTGTGTCAATAAGTCATTGATTTGATTTGAAATATCATTATGTATCTTATCTTCATGCTTTTTTTGCTCATCTAAATAACTCATTTTATTTTTAATCGATTGTGATTCAGCAATTAATGGTTTTAATTTATTATTAAAAATCCTAATTCTACTTAAGCCATCTGATAACTCATTTTTATTGATAGCTAAAAAACTATCAGCAAAATCCGCTTGATTTAAATAAGTCAGTATTGCCTCTGACAGACCATCAATCTCTGCAGATTTTTGATTAACTTGACTCGTTAAAGACCCTAAGCGATTTAAATCATTTTGCATTGGAAGCCACTGATTTCTTGGAAAATCTGTTAACCCATATTGCATTTGGTAATTAGTCAGTTCAACCTCTGTTTGATTCAACTGCCCTGTTAATTCATTTATTTTCAATTGAGTTGTATCAATCTCCGCCGTAAGCGTCTGCAACTCAATTTGAGATTGCGTTAACTGTGTTGGATTCGATTTGTTTTTTGAATTATGCTGTTTAAATGCATATATGGTATATACAATTGCTATAACTGTTCCTAACCATCCTATTAATTTTGATGGGTTAAAAATCAATATACTTAAGACAATTGCAATATCTATTGCACCCATTACAATCATTTGTTGCATAGACCATTTACTTTTTTGGGGGATATTTTCTTGATTAATTTTTTGATTTAGCGCCAAAACATCTTGTTTTTTTGCAAATTGACTTTGCTCAATTTTTTGTAAAGTTGCTTTATTACTTTCTTCAAGCTTAACTAAGTCGACAACTTGCTTAAGATCACTTGTACTAAACACTGTTGGCATTATGCCTTGAGAATTTTGATATTGAATCGTTAATCGTTCTTGTTCAGCCAACAACTGATTCAAGTTTGTCTGCTCCAATAACATTTTATCTAATCGTTGCTGGTTCTCAGACAACTGAGTAAACAAAGTGTCAAAGTCACTTTGATTCGCTTCATAAAAATTGATTAAATTTAAAGCCGCTAAATTTTCTTGCTCACTAGCCACACTATGATCAATTGATTTTAGTCTTTCGTCATTCACTTTTTGCTTACCTAACAAGTTTTGCATCGTTTGATAATTGTCATTGGAAATCATTTCATTTCCATCAACTTGTTTTAACTCATTCACTAATGCTCTTGATTGTGCATAAATTAACCAATTTTGTTTTAACTGTTCATAACGTTGTTGGTCTTTTGTTAGTTTTTGTTGGGTTACTTGTAATTCTTTAACTGCTTCTTTATTTTGATCCAACTTTTTCTGCGTTGCAACATATTCTGGAAACTTCTGTTTAGCATGATTTATCTTATCAACTAAATTGTTGTATGCTGCAATTTCCTTATTTAACTCAGTTACGCGACCAGCTGGTTTATAGACATGATCTGCATTTTTTTGAATTTGTTTAGTCAATTCTAGCCATTCTTGACTACCAACTGCACCCATAGTCGTTAAGTATTCATTCAAATCTTCATTTGTTAAATCAAATACTTGATTCAATGCTTGCTGATTAAATGAAAATACTTGATTATACAGATTTTCATCTACTGGTTTTAACCATTCCTGCAATTGATTACTTGCGACCTTTGCACCAGTCTGGCTGTTGACAATAGCTACCTTGCCACCGGCTTTCCCTTGTGTCCGTGTTAATCGATAAGCAACATCTTCAACCAATAATTCTAGTTCTCCGCCATATGTAGAGGCATCTTTAGGTAAATACTGTTGATATTTCTTTTTCGCAGTAGCAAATCCAAACAACATACTTAACATAAAAGTTGTTAATGTTGATTTACCGGCTTCATTTAACCCAAAAATAACTTGATTCGTTTGACTAAAATCAAATACTTGATCATGCCATTTTCCAAATCCATAAATCGTAACTTTAGTTATTTTCATTTTTACGGCCCTCAATTGCTTGATTTTCACGAAGCAATACTTTCGCACTTTCTTGTAATTCTGATAAGTGTCCATTCCCTAATAAGTATGTATTTAGTTCTGGAATTTGTAATAATTTATCAGCTAACTCAGTCATTTTATCGTTCGTAAACACACGCTTTGCGCTTTCTTCCCAGTACTCTTGGTCAATTGACTCAAAAGTCACTTTTTCATTAACTAACATTTTTATTTTAACAAGCCAATAATAATTATCCGGCGTATGTTTTTGAATCCAAGCCGTCAATAAATCACCATTTTGAATTCGATTTAATAATAAGTCACTAAAATCATCTAAATCAGTTAATTGTATTACCATTAAGTACGCTTTATCTTCAGAGAATTTTTGACATTCGGCATCAATCTCATCAATTGCATCTGACAAGGAATTAATGGTTGCCATAGAGACATCAACTGTCTCCCAATCAATCGTAGAGGAAGTAACAAATTCAGGCACCAATTTACTTCCCTCACTACTTACCAAATAAAAGCCCTTATCGCCTGATTCTTTACGATGACGGCCCTGCGTATTCCCAGGATAGATAACTGGGGGCATTTCATTTAAAACTTGTCGTACGTGAATATGGCCTAATCCCCAATAATCATAATTTTTCTGTAGTAATTCTTTAACCGTAAATGGCGCATAACTTTCAACTGAAGTTGAACTCACACCTTCATTTGCACCATGTATTAATCCAATATGCCATTTTTCATTACCACGTATTGGGTAATCAGCAATCTTTGAAGGCTCCCATCTGTGCGCATAGCTAAATCCAGTTAATTGCACCTCATCGCCATTTTTTAAAAGATGGGTCACGGTTTCAACTTCACTTGTAAATAACGTTACATTTGGCGGAAAAGCTAAATGATTTTGACTATTATCAGAAAAGTCATGATTACCAAAACTTAAATAAACGGCTATCCCCGCTTTTTGAAGTCGTTCACACTGATCAATCAATGTCGTCTGTGCCATAATACTCATCTCGTCTGAATCATATAAATCACCAACTAAACAAACGAAATCAACTGATTCCTTGATAGCTGTATCTACAAGATTGCTCAGAGCTTTAAACGTTGACTGATAAATTGAATCCATTAATTGATTAGGCACATTTTTTAATCCGCCAAAAGGACTATCCAAATGCAAATCAGCTGCATGAATAAATTTCATCTTTCCACTCCTTTATAAAAAAAGCCTGGCACAAAACATAAACTGCTTTGCCTCCAGGATTTTTATTCAAATTAATTACGATATAAATCTTGTATTGGTTTTGTGATAATTGAATTAACTTCATTCATAACTTCACTTAACACACGTTCTTTGTCCATTAAATCTTTAATTGCATCAAACTCACCAATTTTTTCTGAAAGTTTATGTGCTTTTTCAAGTTCTTCGTCTGTCATTTCTTCGCCGTTCATTTGTTTTTGTTGCAATGCCATTTGAATTGTTTGAAATTCCTTAAATAAGTTATAAGCAACTTCATCCTCTTGCATTTTTGTATAAGCTAATTTTAAAGCCTTATATTCTTCCGTTTGACCAAGATCTTGACTCATTTGATTTGCTGTATCATAAATATTAACAACCATTTCTGCTTCCTCCAATAATAGTTTATATTAACCTAATAAGTGTATCATTTTTATTCATAATTTGCATTGATTCGTTCTAATTTCCAAACATTCCTTTAACGCCATCACTAAGCCATTTTTGAGCTTTTTTAGCGGAATCAGATAATTTATTTTTTATTTTATCCGTTTGCTTTTCAACTGAACTCAAAATCCCAGTTCCATTATCATCTGAATTAGTATTATTCGCCAAAACGGCAGCAGATTTCGTTGAAAAACTTGTTTTTGGTGTATTTGGTAAAATACCTGTCATTTCATCTTTAAATAAAGAATCAACAACGTTGCCACTTAAATTTTTCAAGTAATGAGTATCATCAGTTGTATCAAATCCAACCCATGTTGCAACGGTAACATCTGGTGTGTATCCAATCACCCACTGATCTTTCGTACCATTTGTAGAGCCTTTTTTTGCCTCAGTACTTCCCGTCTTTCCAGCAATTGTATAGCCAACTGGCGCAGCAAGTTCTCCGGTACCTCCAGTCTCAAAAACACCCATCATCATACTTGTCATTGACTTAGCAACCTTGCTACTCATCACTTTATTTTCACTATCATCTGAATGATTAGCAATCGTATTACCAGAAGCATCTACAATTTTAGTAATAAAATGAGCCTTTTTTTGCACACCACCATTAGCAAACGCGGTGTAGGCACTAGCCATTTCATATGGTGACACTCCGGTAGTCAACCCACCCAAAGCTAAATCTAGATTTTTATCAGAACTTTTAACGGGTATCCCAAATTTTTTAACAGCTGCATACCCTTTATCAACACCAATTTTATTTAATAACCAAACTGCTGGCGCATTTTTACTAAGTGCTAGTGCTTCATACATCGGTATTTTACCCGAGTATTGGTTATCATAGTTATTTGGCGAATAATTATTTGATCCATATGACTGCTTTTTATCTTTCAATTCAGAATCATAAAAGTAACCATTCTCTAATGCAGGCATATAAACTGCAATAGGTTTCATCGTAGAACCGGGTTGACGATGAATCTGTGTTGCACGATTGTACCCTCGGAAGACATGGGTGCCACGACCACCAACAATTGCCGTAACACCACCCGTTCTTGAATTAATTGCGATTGAACCACCTTGTGCCTTTGTACCATCATCAGCATTTTCTGGGAATAAAGCTGAATTACTGAACGATGTTTGCATTGTTTTTTGATGCGTTTGATCCATCGCTGTATAAATTTTATACCCACGATTCATGATTTCAGATTCAGTTAAGCCATAGTTTTTGATTGCTTCGCTAATCACAGCATCAAAATAATATGGATATTTATATCCTGATTGATAGTCATACGTATCCTTCAGCGTGATAGCTGTCTGTTTAGCACTCGATAATTCGGAATTAGATATTTTTTTGTTCTCATTCATAACATCTAAGACAACATTTCGTCTTTGCTTGGCTGCTACAGGATGATCTATCGGATTGTAAGCTCCTGGTGAGCTCAACATCCCCGCAATAACTGCAGATTCACTAATCGTCAACTCTGAAGCATTTTTACCAAAGTACTTCTTCGAAGCATCTTGAACACCCCAAACACCATTACCAAAATACGCATTATTGAGATACATGGTTAATATATCCTTTTTCGAATATACATTTTCTGTTTGAACTGAAATAAATATTTCTTTTGCCTTACGACTAAAAGTTTGTTTCTGTGATAAAAAAGCATTTTTAACAAGTTGTTGTGTAATGGTACTCCCACCACCACTAATTGCACTGCTACCCGTTAATCGATTTTTAACCAATAAAACAGCAGCACGGGCCATCCCTTTGATTGAAAATCCATACTCATGGTAAAAATTTCGATCCTCAGATGAGAGAACTGCATTCTGAATATTTGGCGAAATTTTGTCCAGTGATACATAAGTCCCTTTTTGAGAATAAAGCGACCCAGCACGATCACCATCTTTGTCAAAAATTTCTGTTGATTGCTGCAAGGCAGATTTTAATCCACTAACATTTGTTGCCTTCGCCACATAAGTTAAATACGCACTTGAGCCTAAAATAATTGCAAGAATAAAAATAGTTAACCATTGCCAACCATGTAAAAAATGCCATACTTTGTGGAACCAATTTTTAAATTTAATTACTAATACGACAAACCAATTTTTATTTTCAGGTTCACTTCTTCTATTTTCAGTTTCCATTAGTCATCCTCATACCAATCTTAATATCTTTTTATCATTTTACCATAGCGTTATTATAAAAAGTAAACTGGCCATTTTATTATGAGATTTTTAAGAACTTAAAAAGGACTAAAAAATGACTTACGTCCATTTTCTAGTCCCTCAATCATTAAATTAAATTATCTACATTAGCGTGTTCAGTAAAAATAGCATAAACTCGTTCAGCAGCCTGTTCATCTGGACTGATAATCATAATTGTATCATGTCCCGCAACGGTTCCAACAATATCAGTTAAACCAAAATCGTCAATAATTGCTGCCAACAAATTACCATTACTGGGAATTGTTTTAACAACGTTCATAAATTGAATTTTAGTAATATTAGTCACTACTTCAAAAATAATTTCAAATAGATGTACTTCTTCGCTAAGATTACCTGATTTAAAAATGACATACCGCAAGTTTCCTTGTTCATCTTGTGCTTTAACAATTTTCATTTCACGAATATCTCTTGAAATAGTCGCTTGCGTCGCCTTAACTCCAACACGTTCTAATTCTGCAATCAAGTCATCCTGCGTTGCAATTATTTTTTTATTAATTAACTGGTCAATTTTAGTTTGCCGTATCTCTTTCTTCATAAGAATCCCTCTTTGAATGAGTATTTATTCTTAGTATAGCAAAAGACAGCAAAATATCGAAATAATACGCTTAATTTAAGACAATTTTATTCATTTTATTGAATTTTGATTCAAATATTAACATCCCTGAATCTTTAATAATATAACCATCTAATACTAACTTTTGGATAACACGGCCAACCGTTTCACGCCGCGTCCCACTGATTGTCGCAATATCTTCATGCGTAATTACATACGGAATTCGCCGACTATTTTCACCATGCTTATCTGCTAAATTTTCACTTAAATATTGTAATGCTTGTGTAATTCGCGTTGTCGTACTACTGCATACCGTTCTTAACCTTAACACCTCTGAACAATTTAAAATGTTTTCAAATTGACCAAATAAATAAGCGGAAACTTCGTAATGTGTCTTAATTAAATTTTCAATAAGTACAACCGGAATTTTAGCAACGGTTACCCTTGTAGCAGCACGACTTGAAACCGTATAGTATTCACTCTGCAGCATCCCACCAATTGGAAACAATTGTTTTGGTGTAACGTACATGTGATTTTGAAAAATACCAGCACGGTCACCCCGTTCAATTTTGACTAACCCATCCAATACAGCATAAATAAAGTCACGTTTATCATTCATATCAAAAATAGCATTTCCCTTTAAAAATCGTTTAAAAGTAATTTGTTCAAAACAAACGGTTTGTTCAACATCATTCAAACACCTAAATAACTCATGACCAACAAACTCTGATCGATACCTTTTCATTTCTTTTTCTGTAATCATCCCTTTACTCCCTTAATGCCCATATTTATGATATATAACTATCAACACTATCAGATTAAATATAGAATGTCGATTTATTTTTCGGATTTTGGAGACCCTGGTTTATTTTTTCGATTCACTGATAGCTCTAAATCGTTAATCCAACAGTAGCAAATACAAAAAATTCACTCTGGTACATTCGCACACTCACTTTGTGTCTAAACGCACAACCATCATCAAAAAGGATACAAACTAAGCATTAAACAAAATAAAAAAGTTAACAATTAAGTTAACTTTTTTAAGAATTACATTTCTTTCGGTGCATTGACGCCTAATAATCTTAATGATTCTGTTAAAACAACACTTACACTTTGAACAAGTGCTAAACGTGCTAATTTTTGATCATCCTCAACTAAAATTTTTGAATTTGCATAATATTTATTAAAAGCTCTTGATAAATGAATAGCATATTTAGCAATCACTGATGGTTCATACTCTTTAGCAGCACGCTTGATTATTTTAGGGAAATCACCAAGTAACTTAATTGTATCCCATGCAGCAGGATCAGAAAGTTCGTTATTGCTTTCACTAATCACAACGTCACCCGCTTTGCGGATAATACTTTGTGCTCTAGCATTTGAGTACTGAACATAAGGACCTGTTTCACCTTCAAAACGAACAACTTCTTCTAAAACAAAATCAAAGTTATTCATCCGTTCATTTTTCAAATCATGGAAGATAACGGCTCCAACACCAACATCCTTAGCAACTTGTTCAGCATTTGGTAAATCAGGATTTTTATCTTGAATTTGTTTTTTAGCAAGGTCAGTTGCATCATTTAAGACTTCTTCAAGTAAAATAACACGACCTTGACGCGTTGATAATTTCTTACCACCTTGTGTAATCAAACCAAATGGAATATGGTGCATATCATCTGACCAATCATTACCCATTTCTTTTAAAACAGCTTTTAATTGTTTGAAATGGTTAGCTTGTTCATTACCAACCACATACAATGATTGTACAAAATCATACGTCCGTTTACGGTAGATAGCTGCAGCCAAATCACGCGTAATATAAAGTGTGGCACCATCCGTTTTTTGAATCAAAGCAGGATTTAAATCATATTTCTCAAGATCAACAATTTCTGCGCCTTGACTTTCTTTTAACAAGTTTTTATCTTTTAACATTGTGACAACTTCGTCCATCTTGTCATTGTAAAAGGCTTCCCCTTTAAATGAATCAAATTGAACACCAAGCATGTCATAAATTTTGTTAAAGGCAGCTAAAGATTCTGAACGGAACCATGTCCACAATTCGATAGATTCTTTATCGCCATCTTCAAGTTTTTTAAACCAAGCACGGGCTTCGTCATTTAATTCAGGTTTTTCTTCTGCTTCTTTATGGAAACGAACATAGTATTCAAGTAATTTATTGATAGGGTCTGCTTTAACTTCTGCTTCACTACCCCATAATTTGTAAGCAGTAATTAACTTACCGAATTGCGTCCCCCAATCACCTAAATGATTAATTTTAATTGGGTTGTAATTAATTTTAGATAAGATATTAGCGATTGAATTACCAATCACGGTTGAGCGTAAATGTCCCATTGAAATGGGTTTAGCTATATTAGGTGATGACATATCAATCGGTACATTCCCATCATGACCAATATCAGATGCCCCATATTCACTACCATTTGAGAGCACTTGTTCAATGATATCTTGGCTAAATGCCGCTTTATTCAAGAAAAAGTTCACATAAGGTCCGACTGCTGCAACTGATTCAAATTGACTTTGATCAATTTGTTCTACTAAATCTTTAGCAATCATTTGAGGTGCTTTTCTGAACGCTTTAGCTAATGCAAAAGCTGGAAATGCATAATCTCCCATATCAGAACTTTTTGGTGTTTCAATTTTGGCAATAATTTCTTCTTCAGTTAGGTTTCCATCAACGACAGCAACCAATACTTGTGCAACTTGTTGTTTATAATTCATTATCCATTCCTCCTAAAATTGTATAAAAAAAGCCCCTTACAAATAATTATGTAAGAGACGAGAATTCCCGCGGTACCACTCTAATTGATTAATATCCACTCAAAGTATTCAGTTATTTCTAAAAAGTACGATTCAACTAACGCCTTTATCTAGCTTCCACCAACCTAGACTCGCTTTGAAATTAATTAGTTTACTAGCTTTTATCATCGAATTTATAACTTGATTGTAACAAATTAATATTGTAAAAGATAGTGATTTTATCATTTAGATTGATTTTTAGTAAAGTACTTCTTTACGATATCCCTTGAATCAGTCAATCTGTTTATACTATCATTAAAATGAATTGATACGAAAGAATAATAAATAAGATCTACCGCATACAACTGCGCTATTAGAGAAGTTGTTGCAGCACTTCTAAATTTTTTATTTTCCCCGCTATTATCATGTTCTAATACAATATCAGCTAACTTTGCCAGCGCACTTTTCTTGTTGTGTGTTAAAACGATAACTTTAATTGCTTGTTGCTTTGCGAGATTCGCTAACTTAATTGCATCTTGGTTTTCACCTGAATTTGATATTAAAAATAAGATTGTTCTTTCTTTTAATTGAGACATCCCAACAGCAATCAAATGTGTGTCAAGTGTTTCCATCACAGATTTCCCAACTCGAATAAATTTTTGTTGAAAGTCTTTAGCGACAATTTCTGATGCACCAAGTCCATAAACGTAAATCATTTTTGACTCTTCAATCGCTATTGCTGCACTTGTAACTCTCTCGTCTAACGTTTTATTAGACTCTTCAATTGTGTGTTGTATTCTCATCGTTAATTTTTGTTTCGTTATTTTTAAATTATCATTAGGATCAATTTCCTCAAGCATCGATTGATCGACTTGAATCTCCGCTGCTAATTCCAATTTTAAGCCTGGAAAACCACTATCACTCATATTTTTACCAAATCTAGTGATTGCTGCAGTACTAACTCCCACTTCATCTGCCATGCTCTGTGTACTCATTCTTATTACTTTCTGTGGTTGCTCTAAAATAAATTGTGCTACTTTCCGCTCTACTTTTGTATATTTATCCATATTAACTTTAATTGTGTACAAACAATTTTCCATGCCTTTACCTCTTTTTCATAATGATGCTATGCCTCTGTTTCAATCATAGCATCTTTTGGAACACCAAAGAAGAACGTTAATACAAAACCTCCTGCGTATGCCGCAAGTAATCCAAAAATATAGCCCAGCCAATGACCGTTACTGATTAAAGGAATCAGAGCTACACCAGAAGGTCCAATTGCGATTGCACCAATATGACCCATACCACCGATTACCGCACCACCAATTCCACCACCTAAACAAGCTGTAATCATTGGTCGTCCTAGAGGTAAAATTACCCCGTAAATTAACGGTTCCCCAATCCCTAGAAATCCAACTGGTAAAGCACCTTTAATTAAATTCGTTAATTTTTTATTTTTACGACAACGAATCCATAATGCAATTGCTGCCCCAACTTGTCCCGCTCCTGCCATTGCTAAAATTGGTAATAATAAAGTAGACCCTGTCTTAGCAATCATTTCAAGATGAATAGGCGTTAAAATTTGATGTAATCCTAACATTACCATTGGTAAGAAGAAAGTTCCTAAAACAAACCCAGAAAATGCGCCACCAACTTCTAAAACCCAATTAATTGATGTAACTAAAGAGTTTGAAATAACCCCTGCAATTGGCATGACTAAGAAAATGGTCATCATCCCAATGACAAATAATGAAATTGTGGGTGTAATAATGATATCTAATGAATCTGGAATCCATTTATGTAATCTTTTTTCTAAAAAGGCTAATACCCATACTGCAAAAATAACACCAATAATACCACCCTGACCAGCACTCAATGCCTGACCATTAAAAATATTGTGTAGTGGTGCTTCTGGGGTTACCCCACTCAGTAAAGTAACAGCTCCAATAACACCACCAAGTCCAGGAGTAGCACCGAATTCGCTAGCACTATTTATCCCTACATAAATAACTAAGTAACTGAAAACACCGTTTTTAATAACATTCAACACAGCAATAAAATCTGTCCAACTTGAACTCAAATCTCCAGCAACCATCATATTTCCAAGAACAGCCGCTAATCCACCAATTAACCCGGCTCCAACAAATACTGGAATTAATGGCACAAAGATATTTGAAATTGATTTAAGTACTTTTTTTATTGGTGTCTGTTTTTGTTTAGCTTTATGTGCCGCTTTAACTTCAGCTGCCTTACTCTCAACCAACTCTTTATCAGTCATTTCTGTCGATTCTACTAAAGACTTTGCAGGAAATGGTTCACCCAATTTAACGCCTACTTGATCAACCATTTCATCCGCAACTTTATTAACTGTTCCTGGGCCAACGACTACTTGTAGCGTGTCATCTTCAACAACACCCATAACTCCATCAATATTTTTTAATTTTTCAATATCTACTTTATCTTCATCCCTAATTGTCATCCTCACCCGAGTCATACAATGAATTAATTTTTCAACATTTTCTGGTCCACCAACATTATCGTAAATTTCATTTGCAATTTTTTTAATTTTTTTGTCTGCCATGATAAAGTTCCTCCAAATAATTTATTTGATTGCTTCTCTAACAAACCCATGTGCTTTTTCTAATTTTTCTTTAGCTTGTACAACATCTTCATCCGTTAAAATCATAACAATTGCGAGCTTAACATCGTGCTCAGAACTTTCAAATGCCCGCTCCGATTGTTCATAACTAACTCCCGTTGCATCCATAATAATACGTTTTGATCGTTCGACTAACTTTTCATTTGTTGGCTTTACATCTACCATTAAATTTTTGTATATTTTCCCAATTCCAATCATCGAAATTGTTGAAAGCATATTTAAAACTAATTTCTGAGCTGTCCCTGACTTTAGGCGGGTAGAACCTGTCAAGACTTCTGGACCAACCTCAACCTCAATAACCGTATCTGCATGCTGACCGATTAGTGAATTTTTATTACATGCTAAACTTACTGTATTTGCGCCTACAGACTTCGCATAATCAAGCCCACCAATGACATAGGGCGTTCTGCCACTTGCCGCAATTCCTACAACCGTATCTAACGCTGTTAATTGAATCTTTACCAAATCTGCTTCACCTAATGCTACCGAATCTTCGGCACCTTCAACGGCTATTGTCATCGCCTGCATACCACCAGCGATTAATCCCTGAACTAAACTTGGATCTGTCCCAAATGTGGGAACACACTCAGCGGCATCCAAGACGCCTAATCTGCCACTAGTACCTGCTCCCATATAAATTAATCGTCCACCATTATTAAACGATTCAATAATTTTGCTAATAGCAGTATTAATTTGAGGTAACTCTTTTTCTACACTTTTAGGTACCGTCATATCAGCTTCATTCATTAGTTTTGCAATTTCAGAATGTGTTAATTCATCTAAATTCATTGTTTGCTTATTTCTAGTTTCTGTTGTTAATTTTGTAATATCCATAGTCTATTCCTCTTTTATGTTTGTATGATTAAATTTTATTTTCTGTCTTGCGCCTATATAGTCAATTAAATCCAAATCCTCAGGCTTAACCCGCCCAATCAGATTTACCTTATCATCAATGGGTAAATTAGTTTTCACAATCTGTAATTCGCCAACATATCTACCATATAATTTATTATCTTGCGTTATAGACCCTCGTAGTCGGACCTTTTTATTGTTAAATGGGGCTATAATAGCCTTATTTCTGATCCTGCCCTCTTCTAATCGAACGACGTCTCTTGCCACATCAGCTCGATTATGCCATGTTTTCTTACTCAGCTCACTATAAGTACTTTCAATGTTTATTTCCATCGTTTGATATCTAAAATAATTAACTATTTTACTTATTGTGCCTCCAGAGATACGTGGATCACCAATATAAACACTATCTGTATGATTATTTTGAATTAAATCTATCATCGCTGCCAAAACATGATAATGGCGATGTTTTTCCAACGTTGGCAATCCCTTGCCAATTGGACCTCTAAACGATTCGTTACCTGGTACAAAAGCCATCGTCCTAAATCCTGATTGCTTTAACCAACTGTTCTTATTTTTTAACCAGTTTTCATCCAATCCTGTATTTGGTCGAGGATAATAATTATGCCACGCTTCAATATTTTTAAAATTTGCGTGATTATCCGTTAATTGCTGAATATCCAAATCTGAAATTGTACTAGCGTTTAATCCAATTTCAATATCAGTTGACAACGCAGCCACTTTTTCCATACTGACGCCATCGTCAATTCTTAATCCAGTAACCCCTGTCTCTTTTAAATCAAAATCTAATAAGTTCAAACTTTTCTCTGAAATATCAACCATTAACGTAAAATTGCTTTTAAGACATAACTGTCCTAAAATTTTTAACGCTTTAATTATTGTCCCACTATCTTCTTCAGGAATATGTAACGACGTAAAAACCCCCTCAAATCCTGCATCGTGCATCACCTTAATATAATGTTTAGTCTCATTATTAATCCCATCACCCAAATAAATTGAAAAACCTAGCATCTGTATTAATCCTCCATCCTAACGAAAAAGAAAACGCTACCATCGATAAATACATCATAACTTAAACGATATAAAATTACAACAAAAATTACTATTAAGTATTTAATTATGTAATTTTATATCATATTTACAAATAAAAAACATCCAACCTAAATTCAAAAAATGAATTCAGGTTGGATGTTTAATTTTTTAAATTCCTTTATTACTGCTTATTCAAACACAAATTGGTTATTATACAATTCAGAATAAAACCCTTTTTGATCTAATAACTCTTGATGATTACCTTGTTCAATCACTTTTCCATCTTTTAAGACAACAATTTTATCAGCATCTAAAATTGTTTTTAAGCGATGAGCAATAACAAAACTAGTACGTCCTTGAATAACTGTATCCATCGCTTTTTGAATTTTAGCTTCGGTTACCGTATCAACGTTAGACGTTGCTTCATCTAAAATTAAAAGTGTTGGATTCGTTAAGATTGTTCTTGCAATACTAATCAATTGTTTTTGACCCGTTGAGAAAACTGAATTTTCATCCGACACTGTCGTATCATAACCCTTTTCTTGACTCATAATAAAATCATGAATATTAGCTTGTTTAGCGGCAGAAATCATATCTTCATCTGATGCCTCAGGTTTACCAAAAACAATGTTATCTCGAATTGTTCCTGAGAATAGAACACTTTCTTGAAGAACAATCCCCACATGATTACGTAGACTCTGAAGTTCAAGGTCTTTTACATTCACACCATCAAATTCAACTGAACCACCTGTAACATCATAGAATCGATTCAACAAGTTCATGATTGTCGTCTTACCCGAACCAGTTGGCCCAACTAATGCAACCATCTCACCCTTATCAACATTAATTGAAACATCATGTAAAATCTCTTTACCAGGATTATAGCCAAAATCAACATTTTTCAATTTAACACCACTCGTTAAACCTGTTAATTCTTTTTTGTCCATTGAATTAACTTCATTGGGTTCGTCAAACATTTCGTTCAAACGACTAGCACCTGTTATAGCAAGCTGGAACATACTGTACAATGAAGAAATTTGTGAAATTGGTTGATAGAATTGTTGTGAATATTGAATAAACACCACCACAAGTCCTAAAGCTGTTGTACGACCCATATCACCATTCAAGGCTAACCAACTACCAAAGAAAATAACGATAGCTGTATTAACCAATGAAAGACCATTCATTACTGGGAAAAGCATTCCTGAGTAAACTTGCCCTTTGAAAGTTGCTTTACGAACACTTTCATTATATGGCAAGAAACCATCAATGGCGTCTTTTTGAAGACCATTAGTAATCACAATTTTCTGACCACTAATTTTTTCATTAATGTAGCCATTTAACTTACCAACTTCTTTTTGTTGAATATCAACATACTTACGCGTTTTAGAAATTAAGATAACAGCAAGAATTAATGCAACAGGAGTTGATGCAATGGTTACCCAAGCAAGCTCAACATTTTGTTGGAACATCATAATAATAATCCCAATCATCAAGGCAATATTACTCATAATTTGTCCCAAAGCTTGGTTCATTGCATTTGAAATATTATCTAAATCACTTGTAAAACGACTTAAAATATCACCATCTTTATGTGAATCAAAGAAACGAATAGTCATTTTTTGTAATTTTCCAAATAATCCTTTTCTCATTCTGTTTGTTGAATTACCCGTAATAAATGTCACAATAATATTTGAAAAGAACATTGCAACAATTGAGAAAATGTAGAATAAAAATAACATCCACAGTGAGTTAACAAAGTTTCCTTTATCACTCACTCCTTTTGTTAAACCAATCACATAATTAGCCAAAGCCGTAATTGCTTTTCCCATATATACAGGTGCTTTAACTTGGAAATAGGTTGATGCAATAATCGCTATAGTCATGACTGTAAAGCCTAATTTATAACGTTTCAAGTAGTGGAAGAAGAATGCCATAGATCTATTCATATCTTTCATTAGACAGTCTCCTTTCCTTTTTGAGTATTATAAATTTCTTGATAAATCTGACTGTTTTTAACAAGTTCTTTATGTGAGCCTTCGCCAACTAATTTACCATCATCCATCACAAAAATGCGATCAGCATTAATCACAGATGAAATTTTTTCGGCAATCACAAATGTTGTTGTCTCTTTTAATTCATTATTTAACGCTTTTTGAACTAATTTTTCAGATTGTGCATCAAGTGCTGACGTGGAATCATCCAAAATTAATATTTTAGGTTTACCAATAACCCCACGTGTGATTGACAAGCGTTGTTTTTGACCACCTGAGAAGTTTGCTGAACGTTCTTCAACTTCTGCATCATAGCGTGCTGGCAACCGATTAATAAATTCAGATGCTTGTGCAATTTGACTGGCAATATCCATATCCTTTTCGTCTGCATTTTCTTTACCTTGACGTAAATTATCTGCAATCGTCCCTGAGAATAAAATAGCCTTTTGTAGCACAAATGCAACTGTTTTACGAAGTGATTTTTCGTTGATTTCTTTCAGGTTTTCGCCACCAACTTTAACCGTTCCTTCTTGTGGATCAAATAAACGTGGAATCATTTGAGCTAATGTTGATTTACCTGACCCAGTTGCCCCAACAATCCCAATCATTTCTCCAGGTTTAACATTAAAACTAACGTGTTTAAGTGTTGGTTTATCATCACCCTCATATGAAAATGAGACATCTTCAAAACTAACAGAACCTGTTAACGCTTCTTCTGGAACATCTGGATAATAAATATCTGGTTCTTCATCCAAAATTTCACGTAATCGCTTGATTGACACCATTGCACGAGCGCTAAATGTCATCATCATTCCACCAATAATAATAGCGAACATGATTTGCATTAAGTAATTAACAAACGACGTAATTGCTGTAACCGTACTTGGATCCGTTTTAGCCAGATCACCAACAAAATAAATGGCAGCTACAACGGCCATATTCCCAATTAATGTAAATGCAGGAATCAAAACAGAAAATAACGTTCCTACGTAAATGTTTTGTGCATTTAAATCATCAGAAACTTTATCAAACCGTTTTTCTTCATTTTTTTCCTGGTTAAAGGATTTAACAACACGTACGCCCATTAAATTTTCTTTAGCCAGTTCATTCACACGATCAATTAACCCTTGCATCATCCCAAAATGGCGTCCCATACGACCAAAAGTCAACATTGAGATACCTAAGACACATACAATTAAAATAACAATAACCCACCATAAATCAGCAATGGTATTCATCGCTAAAATAAAAGCACCAATAAATAAGATAGGTACTCGAATTAATGACTGAAGAATGGTCATAATTAACGTTTGAATTTGTGTAATATCATTCGTTAAACGGACAACAATATTCCCTGCTTGGAATCGTTCGATATTGCTAAAAGAAAAGGTTTGAATCTTTCTAAAAGCTGTTTCACGAATATCTGCACTCATTGATTGCGCGACTTTAGCTGACAAAATCGTGTTCACGACCCCAGCCAATAGTCCAACAACAGCAACACCGATTAAATATAACCCAAGTGTTGTAATCTTATCACCTTGATCTTTCAAGATAGCGTCGATTACTTTTTGTAACAACTTAGGCTGCCATAATGTTGAAATAGCCATAATTACGACCATAACAACTGCCCAAAAAATATCCATACGATATTTTTTTGCATGTTTTAGTAAAATATCCAATTTCTTCCCCCTTAATTCTGTGCACTTTAAAGTTCTTTTCACTGAAAAAAAAGAACTAATATCAGTTACTAAAGTTAGCAAAAATAACACACAATTGCAATCATTTTAATTCATTAAAAACGATTTAAAAGTTAAAATTTTGCACAAAAAAAATCCAAGATACACAATCTTGGATTTAAAATAATTTATTATAACTACTTTTTAAGCGGGCGACGAGAATCGAACTCGCGACATCAGCTTGGGAAGCTGGAATTTTACCACTAAACTACGCCCGCAGAACGTTAATTAGTATAGCATATTTCCTCACTGTTGTCATAACTAGTTAGACAAATTTATTTTCTGCCTTTTGTTCAGAATCTAATCGTTTTAAATTTTTAACTGCTTTCACATATGAATAAATTAAAACAACACATGAGCCACCCCAAGCTAATGGATTTGCAAAACAAGCTCCTGCATAACCAAATGCACCAGCTAAAAAGATAGCCGCAAATGACCTCATTAACAATTCAACAACTCCGGCAACTGTTGGCACAATACTTTGTCCCAACCCCTGTAACGTATATCTAATAACAAATAATACTGATAATAAGAGGTAAAATGACCCATTAATATTGAAATAGACTTGTGATAATGCCACCACTTTTGGCGCATTATTTCCAACAAACAACGTTACCAACTGCTGTCCAAACAGAATGACTAACAAACTTGCCACGATACTAAATGACCCTGACATCAACAAACATTTTTTAACCCCGTCTAAAACGCGACTATATTTTTTTGCGCCATAATTTTGAGCAGTAAAAGTTGCCATTCCAATTCCAAATGACATCATTGGTTGCGTCGATAACTGATCAATCTTCGATGCTGCAGTCGTACTGGCAACTGCAGTCGTTCCTAGCCCATTTAAAGCAGATTGTAGCATAATGGCACCAATCGCAATAATTGAGGCTTGAAAGGCCATTGGCAATGCTACATAAAGATGTTGGTTAATATCCTTCTTTGTAATGCCTTTAAAATGATGTCGCCCAATATGTAAAACGGGAATCTTTCGATAAATATAAACGAGACAGAATACGACAGAACATGATTGTGCAATAATGGTTGCAAAACCAGCCCCCGCAACTCCCCAATGAAAGACTAAAATGAACAATAATTCTAACCCAACATTAATAATGCTGGCAAAAATTAAAAAGTACAACGGCGTGCGACTGTCACCCAAGGCCCGAATAATATTAGATAAAATATTAAACGCCATTGAAGCAAAGATACCGCCAAAGATGATACTAATAAAAGTTTGTGCATCCCCAAATATTTCTGTTGGCGTCTTCATGAGCGTTAAAATATCTTTTACAAAAAATAAACTAACGGCTGTTAAAATTATCGTCGCAACTAAGCTGATCATAAGCCCCACTGCGAAACTCTTTCTCACACCACGATAATCTTTTGCACCAAAACGTTGTGCCGTAATGATGGATAACCCCGCAGTCAATCCTTGTGCAAATCCAATAATTAAAAATTGGATACTTCCGGTTGAACCAACTGCGGCTAGTGCATCTACGCCTAACGTTTGTCCAACAATTAATGTATCAGAAATACTATATAATTGTTGAAATAAATTACCAACCAATAACGGAATGGTGAACATAAAAATTAATTTTGCTGGATTACCTGACGTTAACGATCGCAAATGAGCCCCTTCTTTTCTTTATATTTTATTTAATAGCCTTTTTCATTCAATAATAGGTTAAATTTTTCCTTAAAATTAGCTCTATCTTGATTTGAAAAGGCACTTGGCCCCTTCGTCCGTTGGCCTGATTTTCTTGCCATGGCACTCATGTATCTCGATTCTAATAAACCATCAATATTATAATTTGTGTATTCAAAGCCTCTATGATGCATCACAATCACACCTTTTGGAAATAAAAGTGAGGCTAGCCCATAGTCCTGTGTAATAACAATATCGGATTTTTCAGCCAATTTTACAATTCGATAATCTGCCGCATCTGGTCCTTGATCAACATAACTGACTGACACATTTTCAGGATATTCTTTAGTTGAAAAATGTGGTGTACTTGTAATTAATAGAACACTTAACTTTCTATGCTCAGCTTCAGAGATAACCTCATTTTTAACCGGAGAGGCATCCCCATCAATCATAATTTTCAACTTAAACACGCTCATTCCTAGTAAAAAAACTTTCAAGGAATAACCTCTTGAAAGTTTTATTTAGCTTTTTGTTTTAATAAAGTACTGATTGCTGGAATTTGTCCCAACCCGTCAATTGCATTACTAGGCATAACAACTGTATTTGCCTCACTCTTTGCAAGTTCTTTGAAAGCCTCAATATTTTGACTGACAAAATAACCATCGTCAACTTTAGTTAATGAAAGGTTCACTGCATCGATTCGGTAAGCTTCGGCATCAGCTGTCTTTTTAACCGCCTCAGCTTTAGCTTGAGCTGAATTAACCCATGCATCATTATCCGCTTTATTTTTCAATGCAACTGACTTACTATAACCTTCAGCTTCTGCAACAGTTGCATCACGATTTCTAGCAGCTTTCAAAAGTTTATTCATTGAATCTTGAATTTCAACTGATGGCTTAACTGTATCAATATTAATTCGATCAACATTCAATCCATATCCAGCAGTTACATTAGAAATTTCGCCAAATAAACCACGATTAATTTCTTGTGTCCCATTCAAAACCTCATCCAACATTTTATTACCAATAATGCCACGTAATGATGCACGCGTATCTTGAATCATACTACGCACTGAATCTTCATTTTTAAACACGAAATCTTGGATATCAGTTACGTGATACTTTAATGAAATCTTCACTTCAATTTCAGCATTATCTTTTGTTATCACAACTTGTTTATCAAGATCTAAAGGCTGTTGTGCTGTACTTACTCGAATTACTGAAGAAATAAATGGTTTAATGAAATGTAATCCTGGAGCCAATGTTGTTTCATATTTTCCTAAAGTAATAACCACGCCTTGATGCGGTTGCCTGATAATTCTGATTGTAGCCGGTAAAATAACCACCAATAGTACAGCAACGATAATAATAACAACTAAAAGTCCTAACATAATAATTTAACCACCTTTATATTTTTTTACATCCAATCCCTCAACGTGCGTTTTAATAATCTGAACAGTATCACCAATTTTCAAAGTTTCATCACTGAAATAGTGATAATAGATGCCAAAGAATACAACCGTACCTTGATTATTTTGGCTATCAATTGTAAATTTCCGGTCAATTAACCGCTCATCAATAATTGATTTTTCATCCATTTGAAAGCCCCTCCATTCGTTATCTTTAAACGTATCTCATTTGCACTATAAAATCAATCAATTCCGTTATCAAAAACAAACTGATTTCGATCTAAAATAGTCACTTTCTCAATATGCTTTTCAATTTGCTTACTTTCAGGCGGTAGTTGTAAATAATCGCCGTACAAGCGGCTCAAAATTGCATCGTATGCACTCAAAATAGTTACCGTAAGGTTTTCAAAAGGAACTGAAATAACAGACGCCAATTCCTTTTCTGATAATAATTCTTTTTCATATGAATATTGTGAAGCCAAATTCTTATATTCCATAAGTGTTCTATCTTGATTATAGGTTCTAACAAGTTCTTCTCTTTTTTCTTTATATTCTTTTATTTTGAGACTTTGGTCTGGTTGTAATTTTCTGATTTTTGCGTTAATTTCAGTATCCAATAACCGATAATTACTCAATAAAATAATTCGAGCATTCAGATATTTGTATCGTGACTGTTGGATTGAACGTTCAACATTCCCCGTTGGAACCTTATCAAAAGGAAATATATCCACAAAAACACCTTTTCTAGCATCGTTAATATTTCTTTTCTCTTCAATATAAATAGATTCATCCAGTAACTTGGCATAACCAAACGCATATTTTTGATCACTTTGATCCGTTTGAAGAAAATAATAAGGCTGGCTAAGTGCCTCGGGTGCCACTTGTAAGAATCGATCATAGTCCTCTCTTACCATACCGATATCAACATCATCATCCCATGGAATAAATCCCTGATGTCTGACCGCTCCTAATAAACTACCACCAATCATAAAATACTTGATGTCGTTTTTTTGACAAATTGTAATAATTTCCTGAATTAAATCTAACTCTACTTTGTGTAATTCCTCAATTTTCATTTTATCACCCTAAGCCGTCTTATTTCTTATTTCAATTGTACCAAATTAAACTCTGAATACGAAAACTATTTACTTTTTATTAAGTTAATCTTTTTATTTACTTTGTTTCCTAACAACATGATATGCTTAATCTATCAAATAAAAGGGGTGCCCAAATGCAAGAAACCATTATTGACTTAATCAGCCAACATGGCTATCTAGGTGTTGCGTTACTTATCGCAATCGAAAACATTTTCCCACCGATTCCTTCTGAAATCATTTTAACGTTCGCTGGATTTATGACACTATCCAGTAATCTCGAACCGATTGGATTAATTTTATCTGCTACCATTGGTGCCACTATTGGCGCTTTAATTTTATATTCAATTGGCCGCTTTTTAAGTACTGACCGCTTAAATCAATTTTTTGCCAGTAAATACGGATCATGGCTTGGTTTAAAACCCACCCATATCGCAAAAGCTACTGAATTTTTTATAAAATATGAAAATCGTGCCATTTTCTTAGGCCGCTTTGTCCCAATTGTTCGAAGTCTAATCTCAATCCCCGCTGGCATTACAAAATGTAAATTACGCTACTTTATTCCTCTAACTTTTTTAGGTACACTCATTTGGAATACTGTTTTAATTTATCTTGGTGCATTTGCTGGGAACGCTTGGGCACAGGTGGCTGCCACAGTCGATATTTTCGCCACAGTTGTGGGTATTATTTTACTCATATTGTCATTCTTAGGTATCTATAAATTAATTACTTTAAATAAGAACAAAAAAAACGATTAAATTCATTTCTGAATTTAATCGTTTTTCACTACTTTTATTTTCCAAAAAGTAAAATTAATCTTCCGCAACATCAATTGCTTCTAATAAAATGTTTAGTTCAGAACATTCCATTTCAAGCGATTTTTCTTCTTTAAAAAAACTATCTCGAATTGATGATTGTTGTCTATTTCCAATGTTACTTCTAAGATCAGCAAGCTTTTGCATCGCTGCTTGATACTCACTCATAATATCAAGTTTACAACTACTCATTATGTTACGCCTCCGAATGATGACAACAATTTGTTGTCAATATTAATAATTTATAATGTTTAATTTAACACTTTTTTAATAACTTGTTAACCCTTTAAATATTACCGTTTTGTTACAAAATAAAAAAGACATCGTAACACGACATCTTCTTCATCTCAGAGCACTATTCTAAAGGCTTATTCTTACATTAATGATTGCACATCACGTGCGATAACCAATTCTTCATCTGTTGGGACAACAATGACCTTAACAGCAGATTCTGGTGTGCTAAGCATGACTTGTTCGCCCATTTTTTCATTATTTTCAGCATCAAATCCAATACCTAGATAAGCTAAATGTTCAACAACACGGCGACGAATAACACGATCATTTTCACCAAGTCCAGCTGTGAAAATAATACCATCAACACCTTGCATTTCTGCAATGTATTGACCAATATATTTAACAATATTATGCGCATAAATTTTAACTGCTAAATCAGCACGAGGATTTTTACCTAATTGCGCTTTAACATCTCTCATATCAGGAGAAATGCCTGAAATACCAACTAATCCAGATTCACGATTCAAGATATTAATCATTTCATCAATATCTGTGATTTTTAATTGTTTCATCATGTAAGCAATCAACGACACATCCACGTCACCTGATCGCGTGGCCATTGTAATTCCAGCAAGTGGTGTGAAGCCCATTGATGTGTCAATTGATTTACCACCAACAGTAGCTGTAATTGATGCCCCAGCACCTAAGTGAAGTGTAATTAATTTTAATTCTTTAGGATCTTTATCAAATAATTTTTCAGCTTCTGAGACGACATAACGAACACTTGTCCCATGAGCACCGTAGCGTCTTGCGCCATATTTTTCATACCATTCATAAGGCACACTGTACAAGTAACTTTCTTCTGGCATTGTTTGATGGAAAGCTGTATCAAATACAGCAACACTTGTGGCTTCTGGTAAAATTTCTTCAAAAGCTTGAATACCCAAAAGGTTAGCTGGATTATGTAATGGGGCTAATTCAGATAATTCATCAATTTTGGCAATTGTATCAGCGTTCACTAATGTTGATTTCTTAAAGTACTCACCACCAGCAACAACACGATGTCCCACACCTGAAATTTCACTGAAATCAGCAATAATATCTAATTTAAGGAGAAGTTTAAGTAATAATTGTACCCCTACTGAATGATTGTCAATATCCAAGACATCTTCATACTTTTTACCATTATCATATTTAATCGTCAAAATTGAATCTTTAAGACCAATTCTTTCAATCAATCCCTTAGCGATGACGATTTCTTCCGGCATACTAAATAATTGAAACTTTAAACTTGAACTACCTGCGTTAATTGCAATAATTTTTGACATATTCTTCCTCCAGTTATGATTTCAATTTTAATAATTAACTCTATACTCTTCATATTACTTTAATCCCCAAAAAACGCAATCAAAAATGATTTTATTTTCTAGTAATATATTGTGTTAGCATACCTCTTTTAGAAAACGCATACAATACTTTTAAACAAAAAAATGGTAAACAGAAAATTATTTTCCGTTTACCATTATTTTATTACCAAATTCTTTCATTAAACTAAGCAATTCAACGACTTTAGTTTCACCTAAAACATCCACCCAAGTATCAAAACGCTGTTTAATTGATTCGGTCACAACGTGCTCCACTTTTGCACCTTGATCAGATAATCGCAGATTAATTCGTCTTCGATCAATTGTATCTTGTTCTTGGTAAATATATTTCAATTGTTTTAAAACGTTTAATTGACGTGCAATTGCACTTCTTGAAACATTTCTCTTTTTAGCAATATCCACCATGCTAATATTTTCAGCATTATGAATATCTTTTAAAATTAAAAATTGTTCAAAAGATAAATTATACTCACCAGTGGGTTGTGAAATAAAGCCTTCTACATACTTAAATGTTCCTAAATACATGCTAATATAGTCTTCCATTAAATTACTTGTTGTCATGCTATTTCTCCCTTGCATCATTATGCGTATAGTTAAAGTTAGCATACAACACAGTTAATTACTATATTTAATCAGCCGTATTTTCAGATTGTAGTGTTAATTGCTTACGATTTAAGAAGGCCCAAATTGCACCTAATACCGCTACTGTAGCAAGTAAAGCAAGTACCGGTCCAATCATCCCTGAACCTTGACTATTAATTGCGTAAGTAAAGCCATTTAACACATGAGTAACTGGTAAAAATGTTGCAAAAACTTGATAAGTATTTGATAACATTGTATTTGGAATAACTTGTCCTGTAATCACTAATTGAACTAATAATAGTGCTAATGACAAGAGAATTCCCATTGTTCCAAGCAATTCATCAATCACTACACATAAGAGTGTAAAGATGACCCCTGAAAGGAACGTAAAGATCACGAAACTAATTGAATGTTCTATTGTCACATTAAAGAACACCGTTAATAAGAGAACACCTGCCGTTTGAATGGCTGAAATAAATAACATTAAGAAAAGATTTTGTAACCAATTTTGTGATAATTCATTTTTCTTACGGTATCTGAATAAAATCAATTGTGTCACGATTGCACCAACAAATAATGATAAAACAATCACTAATGGGGCAAGCGTATTTTTCAATGTTTTTGCAAGATTATTACTCTCAGATTCAGTTTTAACAGGTTCAACAAATTGTGCAACATTTTTAGGTGATGAATTAATATCTCCAACTTGTGATGCACCATCAACTAGCTTAGTATTTAATAACGTTACACCATCATTTGCTGTACCCAATCCAGTTGTCACTTGTTTTGAACCATCAGCTAATTGTCTTGAGCCATCAGCTAATTGTGGACTAGCAGATGCCAATTGCGTCTCTCCATCTGTTAATTGTGGACTAGCTGCCGTTAATTGTGACCCACCTGTTGCTAATTGTGGACTAGCCGCCGTTAATTGTGACCCACCACTAACAAGTTTATCAGACCCCGCTTTTAATTGAGTTCCTCCTGCTACTAATGTTTGTGTCCCTGATTCAAGTTGACCACCAGCTGTCACAAGTTTTTGTGATCCCGCTTTTAGGTCAGATACACCAGTTGTTAAAGTTGGAACATTACTATTTAATTGATTAATCCCATCCGTTACTTGTGATGTTCCTGCTGTATAACTTAAAATACCCGCAGACAACTTCCCAACACTATTTGTCATAGTTGATTGATTAATCGTATCACTAATCGTTTTTTCATTTGTTACATCAACACTTGAGCCATTAACACTGGCATTCAATTTTTTAGCAACTTGTTCATTAGAATTTGATGCTGTCACTAATGTATCAATTTGATCACTTAAATCTTTTGTATCACTTAAGAGACCAATCATTGAATCACCTGTTAATGCATCCGTACCACTCAACAATGCATTTGCTTGTGTTGTAATTGTATCAAATTTCTTTAACATAGCAGCAAGATCTACATCACCCATTGTTGATTTAAATTGGGTCATGAGTGAATTCATATCACCCATTGTTTCTTCTAGCATCGCTTTCGTTGTTAATAAATTATCTTTTATTCCGTTTGCATTTGTACCCACTTTTGCAATATCGGTATCTGTTGTTGTTACTTGTTTTAATACGATATCTTTTTCTTCTTGACTCATTGTTTTTGAATTAGTAATCAGCGTCTGAACTTTCTTATTAGAACCTGCTGACATACTATTATAAATTAACATAGCACCCATTTTACCTGTTGTACTTGCATTAATTTTATCCATTTGAGCTTGGACAGTCGTTAGTTTGTCGCCCGCTGCCAACAATTGTGTCACTAATGCAGGTAATGCTTGCAATGTTGTGACTGATTCTTGAATTTCAGCAAGTTCATTTTTTAATTCTTGTGACCCATTTTTCGTTTCTTTTATTTGTTTAATGATTTCTGGTATGTGTTCAATAATATCACTACGAGATTTTAGTTTCGTTTGAATTTGCGTGACACCCGTTTTAATACCAGTTGAGTAAGCTGTTAACCCTGCAACTGCCATTGGTAGTGACTGACTACCTGACATGCCTGCAGCCAATGTTTGAACACCAGCATTTAAATCAGCTGAATTAGAATTCAACGTGTTTGCCCCAGTAGCCAATTTTCCAACACCACCTGCCAATGTCGAACCACCACTTTGTAAGGTAGAAAGGCCCGCATCTAATGCTTTATTCCCCGCAACATACTGCGTTACCCCATTCGCTAATGTTGGTGCACTAGCAACAAGCGTATTGATTCCTGTTGATAATTGCTTGTCACCATCAACTAAAGTATTGACACCGTTAGTATACGTCTTGACGCCACTTGCTAACGTATCTACACCATTAGTATAAGTGTTCAATCCCATTTTTAACGTTTGATTCCCTTTATCGAAAGTTACCATACTTGTTGCTAGTGTATCTAAGTTTCTAGTCACTTCTTTACTACCATTTTTTAATTTAATGGTCCCTTTATTCAAGGTTTTTACACCCGTTGAGGCCTCTTTAACCCCTGACCCTAATTGTTTAACAGAGCTCAGTAAGGCAGAATCATATGCTTTTTGAATATTCGTTAAAACTTGTGATTTCAATTGTTCTGCAACTTGTTTTGTAATTAATTGAGAAACATAATTATTTGTATCCGATTGTTTTGTCTTTAACAAACTTACTTTCGGCGTCTTATCTAGTGCAGTCGTTGCATTTTTTGAAAAATTACTTGGCAACGTTACTGACATTGTATAATCACCTGAATCTAAATGTTTCTTTGCCGTTTTTGCGCTGACAAATTTCCAATTAGCCTGCTTATTTGTCTTAAGGATTTTAGTAACTTCCTTACCAACATTTATTTCTTCCCCATTGAACGACGCTTCTTTATCGTTATTTATAATAGCTACTTTTAAATTACCTGTATCCATTTGTTGCTTATTTGAAACTAATTTGTACATTCCATATGCAATTAAGCTTGGAATTAAACATGCAATTGCAATATATACAATGACCTTCTTGTTATTTGATATCAATTCTTTGAACAAAATTATCCACCCTCTCTTTATTCGTTAATGGCATTAACTAATTTAGAAACAGTTAACCTCGTTAACAATATATGACTATATGGGTTTTTTATTCTTTTGTCAAATCATTTCATAAAAAAATATTCCAATCGTTAGTTAATTAACGATTGGAATATTTTTAAACTTTTAATTTTTGATCAAATAATAATACATGAATTGACCAGGTGCAATTAAAATCAATCCTGCAAATTGAACAACATGAATCAATAATCGAGTCACGTTTTCAGTTGATATCTTGCGTGTATTCATTTCTTGTCTAGATTTTGGCTCTGCCGCTTCATCTTTTTTAAATTTCTGAATAACCTTTTTATTTAATCCGTCTAACTCAAGGTTATATGGATAAAACGTTAAAAAATTTAATATTAGATAATAATTACTTAGTGACTGCCAATCAGACGGAATGAGTAACTTTCCTATCGCTAAAAGAATTATTAAAGAAGCTAACCCTTTCAGCAAGGATATTGAATAATCTTTAAATCGTTTCACAATAACCCTCCGGAAAATTTTCTTATTCATTCTAGAATAGCATAAATCACTTAAAAGCACCGATGATTGGCGGAAACCTTTACCATTTGTTAATTATTAATTGTCCAATAACAACAATTTATTGACCCTAATTCTCGACCGGTTCACCGCAATCATCGTCACAACATACAATGTAACGAAGAAACTCGTCTCAATAGTCGTTCCAACGAATGCGCACACAAGTGCCATAAAAAATAACACATTACCTAAAATTTGCCATCTTCGTTTCTCAATTGCATAATCCGCCAATATTTTAGTTTCTTCGGGACCCAATGAATCCACAGTTCTAATATTAGCCTGACGTACTTTAGTTAATTGCAACGATAATCTGATATTATAAATAATCAATATTGCCATAATTAAATATAAAACTGCTTCCACGAGCAACCCTTCTCTCTTTTAATTGATATAACTACTTTTTAATGGTTCTTTGCTTTATACTGAATTAACTCATAAAATAATAAAAGGGTTGCTAAATTACGCAACCCCATTCATTATTTAACAACTAAGACATCACAAGGTGCTAAACGGGTAACATAATCTGTAACAGCACCCATCAACATTCTCTCCACTGCCTTCAAACCAGATTGACCCATAATAATCAAATCTGAATGATGATCTTCAATGAAGTCTTTAGCAATAACTGTTTTAGGGCTACCGAAACGAACATGGATATCAACATCGCTGAACCCAGCTTTTACAATATTCTCTTTTAATTCATTCATATATTTTTCTGTATCTTCAAAAGTTTGGTAGACGATTGAACCGCCACCATCCATCATCCCTGAAAAACTTACAGAAAATTGACGTGTATCAATAACGTTTAAAATATCTAAATGCGCGCGGTTTGCTTTGGCACTTTCTACAGCACGAGCTAACGCTTTTTCAGCTGAATCTGATCCATCAACTGGGACTAAAATATTTTTATATTTTTGTTCCATATTTGCCACCCCATATCTTTTATTTATACGTCTAGTATATCATTAAAATTGTATTAGATGTTAACGTTTTACCTACAAAATTTGAAATAAAGAAGGTTTTCATCATGTTATTAAAAAGAGTTACTATTTTTAGTGCCCCTTACTCTGTTCGCGAATTAACCGAAAAAGATACCCCTCAACTGTTAGCACTTGAGGAAAGTCAAGCCACTTATTTACAACTGCAAGGAAAGAACGCCTTAACGACCACTGAAATAAAATCTGATTTAACAGCGCTACCTCTATCTGTTAAAAGTGATCAAAAATGGTCTCTCGGCTTTTTTAAAGAGGATAAGTTAATTGCCATGATTGATTTTTTAACTGATTATCCACAAGTTCAAACGATTTGGATTGGCCTATTCCTCGTTTCAAAAAGTGCTGAAGGCCAAGGAATTGCAACACATTTGCTAAAGGCATTGTTCAAATCCTTCAAGTCTGAGCAATTTACAAATGTCCAAACATTAAAATATGAACAAGAAATCGTTAATCAAAAATTGTTGGAAAAATTTAATTTTATCGACCAACAACCACTCATTTTAAAAAATAATAATAATCTCGATATTCCAGCCATTCTTTCAAAATTAACGCTTTAAATTAACATGATTATAAATTTTAAAATATTACTGTTTGCTAACATTTGTTTATCTTCGTTCATAACACCTATGATTTTAACCATCTAGGTGTTATGATTAATAGTAAGAAACTGGAGGAATAAAACATATGAGCAAAAATTTATTAGCAGATCTTGAGAAAAACCTCATCACAAGTGATGAAACTTCTAAAACATTTAAGGTTCCAAGTAAAAAGGAAGATCTAACAATAAAAGTTGACAATGATATTTTTGAAAAAGTTTCTAAAGATGACGTAAAACTTGAACGATTAATTAAAAACTTGCTTAAGTTTAGTTCAAAAAGCAAGGCCAAAGAACTAATTTCAATTAACAAACGTAACTACCGCATTTTCATGTAACCCACAAAACTAGCCTAGTTGAGACTAACTTTGATCTAGTTTTTTTAATTCTTGTCAATCTGACACTTTTATTTTAAACTAGTAATCAAGGGGTGATTTGTATGTTTTTAACAACCGGAGATGTTAATCGTTCGTATGCAATTAAAGGAATTGTCAATGCCACAGCCAAAATCATTTTAGAAGCTGACGAAATTGACCGTGTAGATGATTTTGATTCATTGTACGACAAAGTTCGTGCAGAATTAGCAGAACGGGCCATTAACAAAGGTGGCGATGGTATTATTAACGTTCATTTCGAACCACAAACCGTTCGTGTAACAATCGCCCCTAGATTCTTAGTTTTACATGGTTATGGTACTGTCATCGAGTTTTCCAAATAACTTATATGCGCTTGTGGCGGAACTGGCAGACGCGCAGCGTTCAGATCGCTGTTTGGGTTTCCAAGTGCAGGTTCGATTCCTGTCAGGCGCATCCGCATCATTGCCATATCAACGTTTGAAGCACTTTTGTGTGGTTGCCGAATGGTCTAGCCACACAATGATTCAACTCACACTTATCTGCGAGTTGAATTTTTTTATTTTAAATACGTATAAAACCTAGCACATGATGACTCATAATCATATTTAAAAAGTACCCTATTAGTTTCAAAATTTTTTAATATATCACAAAACAAAGCATTTAAAAATAATACAAATGATTGGACTCCAAAAGTAAAATCAAGTACAACTATATATACTGGTATTTCTTTCACTATACAATTTACATTAAATAACCTAACGTGTAATAGACTGATCCACGTTAAAAGCTGCCTAAGGGGATTTTTATCATGTTAGATGAAAATGGGAACGTTGTACCACAGGAAATTAAAGGTTGGAACTGGGGAGCATTTATGTTCAACTGGGTTTGGGGCATTGGAAATAAAACGTACTTACCTTTATTATCACTTATCCCAATTTTTAATATTGTTTGGATATTTATCGTTGGTTTCAAGGGAAACGAATGGGCTTGGCAAAAAGGTAATTATAAAGATGTTGAAACATTCAAGGCCGTTCAAAAAACATGGAATATTGCTGGACTTGTAAAATTCATCTTATTTATTGCTGGCATTCTTTTATATTTCTTTTTCGCAGCTGCTTTTATTGCTGCAATAACCGCTGGACTATCTAACTCAGCATATTCTTATTAATTATCATTCAACCATCAGATAAGCTAACCCACTGGCCATATTAAAATAATAAGAGGTTGTAACATCAGTCTCTAAATTTGATGTGAAACCAATTTTTGATGCGTGGATTTGTAATTATACCTTAAATATTTTTAAATTAGATATATTAGGACTAATTCAGCTAAAAATAAAAAAAGAAAGCTGCCTGAAAAACCAAACTGAAGTGAACCCCCAGTATTGGACCAAAATCCAATACTGGGGGTTATTTTTATGGTTAAATATTCTAAACAATTTAAAGTTCAAGTCGTTAAGGATTATCTTTCATCATCATTAGGATATAAACTAATTGCTCGTAAATACAATGTTAAAAGTCGTTCATTAGTGATTTCATGGGTTCAACGATATCGAGCCTTTGGCTCATCAGGATTAGATGCCTCGACATCTAAGAAAGTTTTTGGTGGCTCTTTTAAAGTAGATGCTTTAAAATGGATGAAAACGAACAGAGCTTCATATCCAGAAACTGCTCTACATTTCAACATCTCAAATGTAGGGACTATCTGGCAATGGCAACATATTTTTGAAGTTGAAGGTATCAACGCTCTGTATCGATCCAAAGGACGGTCAAAGATAATGACAGCTGATAAACAATCTAAAAATACAGATAAAAAGACTAGACTTGAACGCCTTGAAGAAGAGAATGAACTCCTTAAAATCGAGAATGACTATCTAAAAAAACTAAAAGCCTTAGTTCAATCACGAACAGACAAAAAGCACAAATAGTCACTGAATTAAGGCGTAAATACAAGCTTGTTAATCTATTAAAATTAATTGGCATAGCAAAAAGTTCGTATTTATATACGCTTAAACATAAGGAGCCTTACGGCTCCATCGACAACAAGAATATTGAAGAAATAATTAAATCTATCAAAAAGAGTCATCCAGCATATGGATATCGACGAGTTACTGGAGAGTTAAAAAATCTTGGATTTACAATTAATCATAAAAAAGTTTATCGATTGATGTGCGACCTTAATTTATTATCAAGAGCCTTTAATAAGAAATCACGCAAATATAATTCATACAAAGGAACTGTTGGAACAGTTGCTAAAAATTTAGTAAGGCGCCGATTCTATACAGATCGCCCTTATCAAAAACTAACAACAGATGTTACAGAAGTTCGTTGGGGAAATAAAACAATTGAAGAACGTGCATACTTTACATGTATTTATGATTTATATTCAGGTGAAATATTAAGTTCTAATATTAGTAAGAGTCCAAGTATAAAGTTTACAACTAATGTTTTAAAAGAAGCGATTAAACAAATTCCAAACAAATTATCTTACCGAACGACTATTCACTCTGACCAAGGATTTCAATACCAAAATAAAAAATGGGTTCGTATTTTAAAAGAAAACAAGATATTTCAAAGTATGTCTCGCAAAGCCAATTGTTTAGATAACGCTGCGATGGAAAGTTTTTGGGTCTACAATATCTGTTGTTGGTAATAGAAATTAATTCTATTACTAATAACAGTTTTTTTGTATAATGACAAAAAAAGACCCAAAAGCCATAAGACTTTTGGGTACGGTTTATCCAAATCCATTATCGTTCAACCACCACAGATGAATTAATAAGAAAGAAGGAATCTCCGCATGTCTAATCATACTAAATTTTGGCTTGGAATAGAAGACAATAATCTAATGATTATTGATTATGAGACATCTAATGATGGTGTCACCAGGTTTAACGGTATTCTCGATTACCAGCCGAAGGCTTGTCCCAACTGCGGTATTAAGCACGAAGGTCAGATAATTAAGTATGGTTGGCGTCAAACAACCATTCGTTATCCTAAGGTATTAGGAAAAAATATTATTTTGTCTCTCAAACGCAGATATTTTAAATGTAACGAGTGTCAATCATACTTTTTAGCTCAAACTAGTGCAGTCCCTAAGAACTGTACGATTTCCAATACTTCTAGAAAACTCTGTTTAACTAAATTGACAGAACCCGTTTCTTTAACTCACATTGCTGATGAAATTTCGACTTCTGATTCCTTTGTAGGTCGTATTCTCATGGCCTCTGAACGGGATTTTAAACCTAATTATAAATTTTTACCCAATGTTCTACTCCTTGACGAAGTCAAGAGTACTAAATCTGCTACAGATGCCATGAGTTTTGAATTTATGGATGCTAGTAATCATGAATTAATCGATTTTTTATCTTGTCGACGACTCTACCAAATACAACGCTATTTTTATCGTTATTCAGCTACAGCTAGAAAAAACGTGAAGATTATTGTGACTGATATGAATTATACCTATCCTAAACTAGCCAAAGAAATCTTTCCTAATGCGATTGTTATTATCGATAAATTTCATATTATCAATTCAGTGAATCGTGGATTCACCAAAACTAGAATCAAACTTATGAAAGAACTGCCAACATCATCACAAGACTATAAGGCCCTAAAACGTTACTGGAAGCTCCTATTAAAACCGGCTGAAAATCTGGATTACAAGAATTTTAAAAAATGGACCTACTTTCCATACTTAACAACAGAAATTGATATCATTGACCATTTACTAAGTTTAAATCCAGAATTGAAAAAGGCATATGAACTCATGAACCAAATTAGATCAGCCCTTCACCTAAAAGATTGGAAGTCCTATGATTCAGCAATTAAAAACACCGAAGGTTGTTCCGAAGAAATGACTAAAAGTATTGAAACGTTGTTTCTTCACCATTTTGAAATTAAAAATACCTTTAATCATCATTATTCTAACGGTCCTTTAGAAGGCACAAATAATAAAATAAAGGTCATTAAACGCGTTAGTTTTGGTTTTAGAAACTTTTATAGATTTCGCATCAGAATATTTTATACCCTTAAGATTCATACAAAAAAAGGCCTAATCACTAAGTGATTAGAACCTTCATAATATCATTCACCAACAACAGTTGACGAAGAACCAAGTTTTTTCCATATTATGAAAGCTGAAGCATTCTATCAAAAAGAAACCGATACCTATGAAACGTTAGTTTCACAAATATCGATTTGGGTGAAAGATTATAATTTTTTAAGAATTAAAACAAAACTGGGTTATAAAAGTCCGGTTGAATACCGACTTTCTACAACTCAGAAAGTCGCATAAAGTTTCGTCCAATATTTGGGGTTCACTTCAAACTCGGTTTTTCAGGTAGCTTTTCTTTTTGCAAAGGCCACTTATGTCACAGCCTCTCTTGCATAGCGCGCCATTTTAACATATAAATCATAATTTACTTGATCAATTCGTATATTCCTTCTGCATATATCGCAGCAGCTTTTAACACATCATCCAATGGAATAAATTCATTTGCTTGATGCATCGTATCAGGCACACCTGGGAACATTGCCCCAAAGGCAACACCTCGTTTTAAGAGACGACCATAAGTCCCACCACCAACAACTAAACCTTCAGCTTTTTCACCAGTTTGTTTCGTGTAAACACCTAATAACGTCTTAACCAAAGGATCCTCTGGTGAGACATAATGAGGGCCTTGTAAGCGACCAGCTTCAATCGCAACATCCATTTCATTTGTCACATTTTCAAGACCACGCTTGATATCAACTTCTGTCATACCCTTAGGGAATCGGAAGTTCAAAGCAATTTTACCGCCTTTATCGGCTTTAAATGTAAAGATCCCAGAGTTCATCGTTAAATCACCCATAATATCGTCAGTAAAAGCAATATTAAAGGTATTCATACGTGAATCTTTGTGCAAATAATCAACAGCCAAACGAAGATAGTTCGCAGCATCTCCACCAAAATTAAATTGATTTAAGAATAAAGCTAAGAAAGTCCCAGCATTCTCGCCATTTTTAGGTTCTTGCGCATGAGCTGCTTTACCGACCATCGAAACGGTTACGATATCATTGTTGCGTTCCATTCCACCAGTGACAATGTTAGCATCAATAAATTTATTAAACGCTTTTTCCATTTCAGAGCCATTTTCTGTTTTAATAACGGCTTTGGCATCACGAGGAACCATATTTTCACGAAGTCCCGCATCAAATTCAAGCAATTGGTCCTTATCTCCATTTGATCCTTTAAAGTTTAAGAAATAAGTAATATTCCCTTTTTCACCATTGATAATTGGGAAAAAAGCATCTGGTGAAAACCCAAAATCAGGTTCAGGCATATTTTCAAGATAATGTGTCATCCCTCTCCAACCACTTTCTTCATCCGTTCCAATAATAAAACGAACTTTTTTAGAAACTGGCAAGCCTAATTCCTGAATAATTTTTAAGCCATAGTATGCAGCCATGCTTGGTCCTTTATCATCTGAAGCACCACGAGCATAGATTCGGCCATCTTTTACAACTGGTGAAAACGGATCCGTATCCCAGCCATTTCCAGCAGGCATAACATCAACGTGAGCTAAAATTCCCAGCGTCTCGTCCCCTTCACCAAACTCGATATGTCCGGCTAACCCATCAAGATTCAACGTTTCAAAACCATCACGCGCTCCAATTTCCAAAAATTTATCCAATCCAGCTTTAGGCCCTGGACCTAAAGGCGCTTCAGTTGTTGCAATTGATTCATCACGAACACTTTCAATTTTTAACATTGAAAATAAATCTTCCAATAAGGCATCTTGACGCTTTTCAACTTCTGCTTTCCAATCTATACTCATTTGACTTCCTCCTAAATATTAGTAAAACCATTTTATCACAAAATTTTAATAATCGGTATTCAAAAGCGCATTCTATCAAATATATTGGTATACTTTAATCATTCAATAAAGGAGTGATTGAGATGGAAAAAATAACCAAATCTGTAATAACAACTATTTTCCAACCAAAATTAAGTCAAAATAACATTCAAAAAATAGTCATTGTTGGTGGTAACGAAAATGGTGGCGGTTCTGTTTTTATGACTGCGAAAGCGGCCTTTTATAGTAGTGGCATGCCAATCACTACTGCAACCGACAAATTAAATCTTGGCGCTTTATATGCCAATTTGCCTGAAACAGACTTTGTCAATTACTTCGATAAAGTTCAACTTGCAAATACACTATCAAAAGCAGCAGTCATTGTTGCAGGTCCCGGCCTAGGTTCAGATTTACGAAGTTCTGATATTTTAGATGTTGTTCTGGCAAACGTTTCAATTAATCAAACGTTAATTCTTAGTGGTGCCGCACTCAAAATTATCAAAGAATCGCATAAATCATTACCAGAAACAGATTTAATTCTGGTCGCTGATGAAACTGAATGGGCTGATTTTGCCGATATACCAGTAATACAACAAACACCAGAAACGATAAAAGCCATTCAAGAAAACCTTAATGCCACAATCGTTCTAAAAAAGACGTATATCGAGTTATATTCAAAAGACGGAACAATCCAAGTAGATTCATTACAAACGACTCAAACAAGCACAAATTCATTAACTGGCCTCATTGCTGGATTAATTGCCTTAATCGCTGCCCTGCCAGAAACTATTGCGGCAGCAATTTACTTACACAGCTACATCGAATCACAAATTGCTCACTCAGAATTTCCAGTACTTCCTTCTCGTTTAATTGAAAAAATACCTGAATTTATACACGAATTTAAAGCATAAAAAAATTGCCGACTTTAATTAGTCAGCAATTTTTTTATTGAATTGATTTTATTTCTTCATCTGTTAAAACACGATAACGACCTAAAGATAACGTTGGTTCTAACTCTAAAGAACCCATTTGCTTGCGTTCAAGTCTGATAACTTTCATGCCAATAGCGCCAAACATCCGTTTAATCTGGTGATATTTTCCCTCAGTAATCGTAATTAAAACTTCAGATATATTGGTATCCTGATTATAAGATTCAATATACAATTTTGCAGGTTTAGTTTGCGTATCATCTTTTAGCAACAGACCTGTTTTAAATTTAGCAACATCATCATCAGTTACATGTCCCTCAACTTTAGCAAAGTACACCTTTTCAATATGATGCGTTGGTGATAACATTCGATGACCCAATTGACCATCATTTGTAATAAGCAATAATCCAGTTGTATCTTTATCTAATCGGCCAACTGGAAATAAATCATCCCGATAATCAACCCGATTAAACAAATCCATCACTGTTTTTTGCTTTCTATCTTTAGTTGCTGTCAACACCCCAGCAGGTTTATTCAGAAGATAATAATAGTACTTTTGATAAGGAATCACATCACCATTCACCTGAATAACTGATTTAGTTGGGTTAACTTGAATTTTAGCACTAGTAGTTAATTCGCCATCAATCATCACTTGCTTTTGTTTGATAATTTTTCGAACATTACTTCTTGTACCAAATTGCATTTCTGTTAAAAATTTATCAATTCTCATTTCAGATTAAACCTCACTTAATTCTCAATTTACGACGTAATCCAGCGACACGATCACCTAATATTTTATCGGCCAATCTTGTTTTTAAACTGAAGTAAATATAAACATAACCACCCATACCAGCAGCAATAATAAGGGTAATAATGGCACTCATTCGACTATCTATTGGTAACACTAAATAGATTACTTTTACCACTATAAGTGCAACAAAAAATGTCATTAACGCATAAAGCATCATTTTGTTTAATCTTGCCTGTAACAATTTCACATTTAAATGGAACATTTTGTGTAATGATCGAACCATTAACCATGAACTGACACCCATACCGATTGCCGTAGCAGCTAATGGACCAAATGCACCTAACCAGGCAACTAATGGGTATTGGACAATTAATTTAATGACCATACCAACGACAAAATAAATAATCGCTTTTTTATTTTGATAAACACCTTGTAAAATAGCAGAAACAACTGTGAACAACCCTAGAAAAATGGATTCATAGGCTGAAAATTGTAAGACGTAAATGCCGACTGGATCATAACCATAAAAGATAACGTATAAGGGGTGAGCAACAGCAGCCATCCCTAACGCACATGGCAACATCACAAAAAAGAATAATTGTAATGTATCTGCGGTTTGTTCGCTCAAAGCTTTTTTATCATTTCGCGTATATGCCTCAGACAATAGTGGAATGGCCGTAATTGACATAGCAGAGGCAATAGAAATAATAATCATTACTAATTTGTTGGCGTTAAAGCTAAATAATGCCCATAATTCATTTTGCACTGTTCGCGAATAATTAGTAACATGCGTCATAATACCAAAGAAAGTATACTGATCAATCAAACCAAAAATTGTAATCGCAGCCCCAATAATGATAAAAGGAATTGATTCCCGAATAACTTCTTTAACAATTTGTTTGGTAGAAATCGTCAGTTTGTTATCACTGTTAGCAACTAATCGATCTAATTCAGGTTTACGACGATAAAAATACCAAACTAAAACCAGCATCCCGCCTAATGCACCAATAAAAGCTGCAAAAGTTGATTGCGTCACGCCCGTAATATAGCTACCATGGCTAATTTTCATAATGAAAAATGTTGCTGCAAGCATATAGATAACTCTAGCAATCTGTTCAAAAAATTGTGAAATAGCCGATGGAGCCATTTCTTGATAACCTTGGAAAAAACCACGAATCAAGCTCATCATAGGAATAATCAATAGCGCCCAAGATAAAGATCTAAAAACAGGAATAACATTTTTATCACCACTTGTGATATATGGTGCAATAATCCATAAAATTACTGCACAAACGACACCCATAATAGCCATTAGCGCCATCCCATATTTAAATAGACGTCTTCCAATACCATATTCATTCTGTGCATTGTAATGCGCAACTTGTTTAGCAACCGCTGAAGGTACCCCAGCCACAGCAATCATCAGGAAGAAACTATAAACATTATATCCCATACTGTATAAGGCATTAGCCTGCAATCGATCTGGACCCAACCACATATTCCAGGGAATTATATAAATAGCCCCTAAAACTCTTGAAAAAATACTACCAGCAGTCATCCAAGCTGATCCCTGCAGCATTTTTTGTTTAGCATTATTTTGTTCAGGTGCGGTCTGGCCTTCAACCTTAATATCTTCATCCATTACTTTTGTACCCTACTTTCTCGTCACACTTAATCTTACTATTTTATAGCTTTTAAATTTCAGTTGCAATTTATTTTTTAAATTTTAATCAAAAAATAAACGAATACTATAAAATAGACTCATTCTATAGTATTCGTTTATTCAAATGTAAAATTTAGTTTGCAACAATATTAACTAATTTACCAGGAACAGCAATCACTTTACGGATTGTTTTACCTTCAAGTTCTTCTTTAATTTTGTCATCATTTAAAGCTAATTTTTCTAATTCATCTCTAGTTGCCTCTTTTGAAACGACACTATGCTGACGAACTTTACCATTAACTTGTAAAACAATTTCAACTGTATCTTCAACAAGTTTACTTTCATCAACTTTAGGCCATGCAACATAACTAATTGACCCTTCGTGTCCTAATAATGACCAAACTTCTTCAGCCATATGTGGTGTAATTGGTGCAATTAATTGAATAAATCCTTCAATTTGTTCTTTAGCCAATGATTTAGCTTTATAAGCTTCATTAATAAAAATCATTAATTTTGAAATAGCAGTATTAAAGTGAAGTGCTTCATAATCCTCAGTTACTTTTTTAACCGTTAAATTATAAATCTTATCCAGTTCACCATCGTTTTCATCAACAATAGCTGAACTAATATGATTATCTTCATCCATAATTAAGCGCCAGATACGTTCGATAAATTTATGAGAACCATTTAACCCATCTTCGCTCCAAGCAATTGAAGCATCTAAGGGGCCCATGAACATTTCATAAAGACGTAAAGTATCTGCACCAAAGCGTTCAACAATATCATCTGGATTAACGACATTTCCTTTAGATTTAGACATTTTTTCATGATTATCACCCAAAATCATTCCTTGATTAACTAATTTTTGGAATGGTTCTTTAGTAGGCACAACACCAATATCGTATAAAAATTTATGCCAGAACCTTGCGTACAACAAATGAAGAACAGCATGTTCAGCACCACCAACATAAACATCAACTGGTAACCATTTTTCTAACTTTTTGTAATCAGCAATTCCATTAGGATTGTGTGGGTCAATAAATCGAATAAAGTACCATGAACTACCAGCCCATTGTGGCATTGTATTCGTTTCACGTTTACCTTTACGACCATTTTCATCAACAACATTAATCCAGTCCGTTAGATTAGCTAATGGGCTTTCACCAGTCCCAGATGGTTTAATATCTGTTGCCTCAGGTAATTCAAGTGGCAATTGATCAACGGGAACTGTAGTTGTTTCGCCATCTTCCCAATGAATAATAGGAATTGGTTCACCCCAGTAACGTTGTCTTGAGAATAACCAGTCACGTAATTTATAATTGATTTTCTTTTGACCAACCTTATTTTCTTCCATCCACGCAATCGCTTTTTCGATAGCTTCAGCTTTCTCTAATCCATTTAAAAATCCAGAATTGATATATTTACCTGGTACTGTATTAGGTTCATCAGTAATCTCAGGTCCTTCAATAACCGGTAAAATAGGCAATTCGTATTTTGTAGCAAATTCAAAATCTCTTTCATCATGTGCAGGAACAGCCATAATTGCACCTGTTCCATATGAGGCTAAAACATAATCGGCAATCCAGATTGGTAATTTTTCACCATTTACAGGATTAATTGCATAAGAACCAGTAAATACACCAGTCTTCTCTTTAGCTAAATCAGTTCTCTCTAAATCAGATTTAACTTCAATTTTCTTTTGATAAGCTTTAACAGCCTCTTTTTGAGAATCAATCGTAATGTCATCAATTATAGCCAATTCAGGTGCGACGACAATATAGGAAACACCATAGATAGTTTCAGGGCGCGTCGTGAAAACTTCAATTTTTAAACCATCAAATTGATCAACTTTAAAGTCAACACTTGCTCCTGTTGATTTACCAATCCAATTTCTTTGTTGTTCTTTAATACTGTCTGGCCAATCTAAATCATCTAAATCTGAAAGTAAACGGTCTGCATAAGCTGTAATTTTCAAGACCCATTGACGCATCGGTTTTCTAACAATTGGATAACCACCACGTTCTGTCTTCCCATCAATAACTTCTTCATTAGCAACAACCGTTCCTAAATCAGGACTCCAGTTAACGGCAACCTCATCTTCGTAAGCTAACCCTTTTTCATACAATTTCTCAAAAATCCATTGAGTCCATTTATAATAATCTGGATCAGTCGTATTTAATTCACGATTCCAATCATATGAAAGTCCCAAAGATTTAATTTGGCGTCTAAAATTATCAGTATTCGTTTTTGTGAATGCCTTAGGACTGTGTCCAGTATCAAGTGCGTACTGCTCAGCTGGAAGCCCAAAAGCATCCCATCCCATTGGATGCAAGACGTTAAATCCCTGCATTCTCTTCATTCGAGCCAAAATATCAGTGGCTGTAAATCCTTCTGGATGCCCGACGTGAAGTCCCTGACCGGATGGATATGGGAACATATCTAACGCATAGTAGTTTTTCTTTTCAGCATCTTCAGTTGTTTTAAACGTCTGATTAGCATCCCAAAACGCTTGCCATTTTTGTTCAATCTCTTTATGGTTATATGCCATTCTTAATAACTCCCTTTCTGATTATATATACAAAAAAGTCCTATAGAAGATAAACTTCTATAGGACGAATTTTCCGCGGTACCACCTATTATTCCAGTATAAATACTGACTCTTTTTCATAACGTGAAATAACGTTCGCACCTACTATCGTTCAGTGAGAAAACTCGAGAATGAGTTCAAATAACCAATTATGTATATTTCCACTACCATATACTCGCTGAAATAATCAGTTAAACTACTAGTTTCTCTTAATCGTTTTATATTAATTTTAGTGTAGCAAATGAACGCTATTATTGCAAATAATCTTTCGTTTTTTTATCGAACAAATTAACAATGATTGCAAGAATAACAACACAAATTCCTGCTACATATATTCCATGAAGTCCTTGATATAATACCTCACGCAATTTTGGTATCAAATGTTGTGGTAATTGATTAGCAGTCTGCGGATTAATCAAGATATCCATCATACTATCCTTAGTTCCAGGCGTTTTTACTATTTCTTTATGCA